>CASFFZ010000013.1 GCA_949294095.1 uncultured bacterium | reverse complement strand
TCGCGGCACTCGCCTTTCGCTGCGCTCAAACTCGTGCAACGCTGCGCCTTTCTCGTCCCTACGCAGGCCAAGCAGTTGGCCTGCTCTCTGGCGCAACAAAAAAACCGGGTTTGCACCCGGGTTAAAATCATGCGCAGAGAGGGACTCTCCTTCCGGTCATTTTCCTGACGGAAAATGCCTGCAGTCCGGGCTCGCGGCACTCGCCTTTCGCTGCGCTCAAACTCGTGCAACGCTGCGCCTTTCTCGTCCCTACGCAGGCCAAGCAGTTGGCCTGCTCTCTGGCGCAACAAAAAACCCGGGTTTGCACCCGGGTTAAAATCATGCGCAGAGAGGGACTCGAACCCTCAAGCCTTGCGGCATGCGCCCCTCAAACGCACGCGTATACCAATTCCGCCACCTGCGCGAAAAATTGTACTAAGAGGGATTTTTAAAGAACTGCCTGCTGCGTATATATTCTAGCAAAAAAATATATCCCGCGCAAGAAAACACTCCCCCGTTTTTACGAGGGAGTTTGAAAATTATTTGCCCGCTTGAGCCGGGGCGGCCGGAGCCGGAATTTTGACGGAATCCAACACCGACTCGGAAGACTTTTTGTTGGAAGCAATCGTCAGAATAATGGAAGTGCACATCAGCACGGCGGCCAAAATAGCGGTGAATTTATTGACGGCATTAAACGCGGTGGGGCTGGCGAACAAATTGTCCGCCCCCGAGGCGCCAAAAATACCGGCGGCAGAACCTTTGCCGCTCTGTAACAAGACCAGTAAAATCAGCAATACGCAGACGATAAAGTGCAAAATCAAAACTAAGGTATACATGTTAGGCAATTCTCCTATAAAAATAACAATATCATTATACAAATTTTTGGCAGTGGTGTATATGTCATTTGAAAGGGGTTTCTTTTCGCCTTGACTCGTTTTTTTTTTTGTTAAATTTGGCTTATTAAAAAAATTAATCAAAATATCCCTTCCGACGCGCAAATCCGCTCTAAACGCAAATTTGAGGGGTTTACGCTTGTTGAATTATTGGTTGTCGTGCTGATTATCGGCATTTTGGCGGCGATTGTTGTTCCGCAGTATCAAAAAGCGGTGGCCAAAACCAAAACGTCTACTGCCATCAGCCAACTGGTGCAAATTATGCAAGCCCAAGAACGTTTTTTTATGGCCACGGGCAAATATACCTTGGATCTGCAAGATTTGGATATTACGGCGCCGGTTTCCAAGTATTATACCTTTAGCTGTGGTTCCGCTTCATGTTATACGGGATGTACGGCAATGCCTAAAAATTGGGAGCAGCTGCCTCGCATCCGAATGATCCCTAAAAAAGATTCTCATCAGTGCCAGTATTCTATTTCGCATATGCTGGATCGGTGGTATTGCGACGGACACACCACGGGAACGGAAAAAGAGTTCAGTTCTGAAGTTTGCGAAATCTTGGGTGGCGTGTACAAAACAACCAGCACCATGGGACGGGAATACTTACTGCCGCATTAAATTGCTTTTCCCCTCCGATTTTTCGGGTTCACTTACAAGAAACCGGGCCTAAACAGCAGGCCTGGTTTGTGTAAGTAAAAAGACTGCTGATAAGAATTGCCGTCTTATTTGGCTAGCGCCACTAAGCCGGGCAATTCTCGCTTTAAAAAATAGACCGGGCCTAAACAGCAGGCCCGGTTTGTGTCAGCTAAAAACTTATTTAGAATTGCCGTCTTATTTGGCTAACGCCACTAAGCCGGGCAATTCTTGCTTTAAAAAATAGACCGGGCCTAAACAACGGGCCCGGTTTGTGTCAGTTAAAAACTTATTTAGAATTGCCGTCTTATTTGGCTAGCGCCACTAAGCCGGGCAATTCTTGCTTTAAAAAATAGACCGGGCCTAAACAACGGGCCCGGTTTGTGTCAGCTAAAAACTTATTTAGAATTGCCGTCTTATTTGGCTAGCGCCACTAAGCCGGGCAATTCTTTCCCTTCCACAAATTCCATGCTGGCGCCGCCGCCGGTGGAAACGTGGGAGAGTTCCTTTTGGTTGAATTTGCCTTTTTTCAGCACGTTGACGCTGTCCCCGCCGCCGATAATCGTGGTGGCGCCGGCTTTCGTAGCGTCAATCATCGCTTGGGCAATGGCAAAGCTGCCTTTGGCAAAGTTCGGGAATTCAAACACGCCCATCGGGCCGTTCCAGAAGATCGTTTTGCATTTCAAGAGTTCTTCGCGGAACATCGCCATCGTTTTCGGGCCGATATCCATCCCCATCAAATCGGCCGGGATGTTGATGTCTTCCACCGTTACGGGTTCGGCCGTTTCGGCAAATTCTTTGCCGCAAATGTGGTCTACCGGCAACAGAATCTTAACGCCTTTTTCCTGCGCTTTGGCCAATACGGCTTTGGCTTCGCCTTCTTTTTCGGCGTCAAACAAAGATTTGCCGATTTCGTGGCCCTGTACTTTGAGGAACGTGTACGCCATACCGCCGCCGATGACCAGGACGTTTACTTTGTCCATCAAATTGTTAAGCAACATAATTTTGTCGGACACTTTGGCCCCGCCTACTACCGCGGCAAACGGTCTGGCCGGGTTTTCCAAGGCTTTGCCCAAAAATTCTACTTCTTTCTGCACGAGGTAACCCGCACAGCCGGGCAAGAAATCCGCAATGGCGCTGGTGGAAGCATGCGCGCGGTGTACCGTGCCGAACGCTTCCTGCACAAACACTTCACCGTGTTTGGCCAGTTGTTTGGCAAATTCGGGATCGTTCTTTTCTTCTTCCGGGTGGAAGCGGAGGTTTTCCAACAAGGCGATTTCGCCGTTCTTGGTCTCGGCTACCACTTTATCGGCTTCCGGGCCTACGCAGTCTTTGGCAAAGTGCACCGGCACGCCAAACAGTTTTTCCACTTCAGCCGCCACGGGAGCCAGGCTGAATTCCGGGCAAACTTTGCCTTTCGGGCGGCCCAAGTGGGCGATCAGCACCACGCGGCAGTTATTGTCCAGCAAGTGTTTGATGGTTTTTTCGGTTGCAACGATGCGTTTGTTATTGTCTACTTTTCCGTCTTTCAGCGGTACATTGTAATCCACACGCACCAAGACTTTTTTGTTTTTCAGGTCAACATCCTGAATTTTTTTAATGCTGTCAAAATTCATAGTTTCCTTGACTCCTTTTTGAATTCCGGCCCGGCTTTAGGCCGCGCCTTTCACTTCTTAAATTTTACAAAATTTGTACGGCTCCGGCACGCGTTTATTTGCGTTGCATTTTGGCCAAAAGCTGCAAAATTTCAATATACAGCCACACCAGCGTAACCAACAGCCCAAATCCGGCATACCATTCCATATGTTTCGGCGCTTGGTAGTGGGAGGTCATGGCGTCAATAAAATTAAAATCCAACAAGAAATTAAACGCCGCCACCGCACAAATGACCACGCTGATGCCGATGGCCAGCGGCGAGTTGGAAGTTAAATAGGCCGTGCTTACGCCAAAGAGCGACAACACAAACGACCCGATGTACAAAAGGGCAATCGCCGCGGTGGCCGAAAAAATGCCTACCGCCAGCCCGCGCGTAACGCGGATAATGCCGGTTCGGTAGACAAACAACATCACAAAAAATACCAGCACCGTAACGGCTACGGCATTAAATACAATGCCTTGAAACTGCGCATTGTACATGGCGGAAATAACGCCCAAAAACAAGCCTTCCAAAAATGCATAAATCGGTGCGGTAACAGGCGCCGCCGCCGGTTTGAAAGACGTAATTAACGCTACTGCAAAACCAAGAATGGCAATCAGCCACGTAGCGCCGGCCCAGCTTTGGTAGTTAGTCCAAGTAATCATCCCGCCGATTACGCAAAGAAACAATAATAAAAACGTTTTATTAATCGTTCCTTGCAGCGTCATCACACCGCCGGCGGCGGCGCGTTCCTGCGCGCGTTTAAACGCGGCTTCGTTTAACATCGGATTGTTCATATTTCCCCCTTTTTTTGAATTTAATTTTATTATATGAAATTTAGCGGCACTCTATACACGAAACCGGCCTTTTTAAAAAAGGCCGGTTTCGTTGTGTGCAGAACACTTTATTTAAAGTATGGTGTTTCCGTTTGGTCAAAGAACAGACGGTTTTTAATGCGTTCCCAGTCTTTGGGGCGTTTTTCCAGAACGGTTTTTTTGATAAATTCCAAGTCTTCTAACGCTAGAGTAAAATATCCTTGGGGGTAGGTGTGACTAAAGATAGATAAAGAATCATCCTTTTTCCTAGATAACGAAAAGCCTTTTATGGAATTGCTATATCCGACCAGAAATTCGAAGCCTGACGGAGTACGTAAGAATAAGGTAAGCCCAGCCTTATCATCTATATCGGCATCGTTGAATTGAAAAGTATTATAATTCAACTTTTGCTGCAATACTTTCTCGTTCCACAGAGCGGTTGCTCCTAAATTGTTTTTGTGGGCTGGGTTTAGCAGATTGGACTCTTTGGGAAAAGGTCTTGAATAGGCTTTTGCTTTGAGAGTGGCATCATTGTATTCTGCCAGCAAAATTGGATTTCCTTGTCCAAGATATCTTAAGTGCTCCGGTGTGCTGACGGCCAGTAGATTCACTTTTTGTAGAGATCTCAGAAAGTTAACCGCAAAGACATCTCCCGTCCATACAAGCATTAAATTTTTATTAATTGCATAATTTTTGGGTGAAATAGAATAAAGCGAATGACCTAAAAAGTGAAAATCAGAAATTATTGTTTTTTCCGAGTATTGATAGTACTGGTTGTTATCTTCGTCAAATACGAGATTTGAATCTTCCTGCAAGCATCCCTTTCTAGGAAGAATCAGCCAATGATTATCCAACGCATAAGCCGTACACGATCTAAATGTTTTATAAGGGCGTTTAGGATTGACGTCTGATCCAAGAAAATTGGCTCCCACTAATCCGATTCGGGTATATTGGGGATTTGGATCAATTTCGGCGACTTGTTGCGGAGTAAGACGATCAACGGAGGCGATCTCTTCAAAATGAAACCAGAGAGCATCGCGCCACGACTTTTGAGCTTTTGCCATTGATTCCGTTACTTTTTCATTTATAGTAGCCCCTAGATTCTTGGTTTCATTATGTGTTTTTTCCTGTGCCGACAAAGGGAAAGTTGCAAACAGGATCGCATATATAAAAAATAATCGCCTCTGCATAAAAATTTTCCTTTTTGTATGATATCTAAACAGATATTTTCTGAATTCAAAATACGTTTCTAACCCTTTGTTTCGTGAGAAAATATAAAACTGTATTTTTTGTAATTATATCATATCCAACGCCGAACCTTTACGCGCCGGCTTTGGATAAAAGGTTAATCGCCTAAGAACGTGGAATGGGTAGAAGGTTTAGGCCCATTGGTTAATACGCGGGCGGCCTTCTTCAACGAAACCGTTCCTTCCTTGGCAAAAATTTCTTTGAGGGTGGCTTTTAAACCAGCCGTGCGTACCGGTATATTGACGGTATAAATATTCCCATCCGAGGTTTTTTTGTATTGCACCGTCTCTTTTCTTTTTTGGGAATCTTTGTCAAATTCCATTTCAAACGTGTACGGTTCGCCTTCTCTTTCGCCGCTTGTATATACGCCGTATTTGCCCAAATATACCGAGAATACAAAGAACGGCGCGGTAGAGCGTTGGTCAAACTCTTGGAAGCAGCGTTCGTCAAAAGCAACCGTTACCACCATGGCGTTGCCCTCGTTTTTATAATTGCAGAGGATGGCCTGGCAGGAATGATTGGTTTGAAAAGTGCCTTTTTCGCCGTAGGTGGGGTTTCTGTGAATCAAAGTGCCTTGTTCCCACCATTTCAAGAGAACCGTCGTTCGCAGCGGGGCAGGCACGGCCTGCCGGCTGGCCGATTTGACGGCTTGGCCGATTTTATTGACTAAGCGTTGCTGTAAAGTTTCTTCCGCGTGGGAAAAAGATGCGGCGGTCAGTGAAAAGATAACTGCGGCAAGCGAAACAAAAATTTTTTTCATAAGTATCTCCTTTTGACTTCTTACCTCTATCTAATTTTAACGTTTTTAGAGAAAAAATACATAGGCTAAAAGGCCTAGAAAAAATTTAATTTGTACCTATAGTTTTTTGGGACTTGCCTTGCATAAAAAAGCCGGCCTTTTTCAGGCCGGCTTTTTGTGTGGCATTTAAATTACATCATGCCGCCCATTCCCCCCATGCCGGGCATGGCAGGAGCGTGAGCGCCTTCTTTTTCGGGAGCGTCCGCCACCAAGGTTTCGGTCAGGAGAACCGTCCCCGTAATGGACGCCGCATTTTCCAAGGCGGTGCGAACCACTTTGGCCGGATCTACTACGCCCGCTTTTAAGAGGTCGCAGTATTGGTTCTTTTCCGCATCGTATCCGTCGGCCGCGCCGGTCATCTTGAGCACGTTGTCTACCACTACGGCTCCGTCCAACCCGGCGTTGACGGCGATTTGTTTCAAAGGAGCCGTCAAGGCTTTGCGGACAATGTTGATACCCGTGCGGATATCTTCGTTATCGGCTTTTAACGCGTCCAACGCTTTTTGGCAGCGCGCCAAGGCCACTCCGCCGCCGGGTACAAGGCCTTCTTCCACACCGGCTTTGGTGGCGTTTTTGGCGTCTTCCACTTTGGCTTTTTTGGCTTTCAGTTCCGTTTCCGTGGCTGCGCCTACGCTGATGACGGCTACGCCGCCGGAGAGCTTGGCCAAGCGTTCCTGGAGTTTTTCTTTGTCGTACTCGCTCTTGGAGTTTTCAATCTGTTTGCGGATCTGTTCCGCGCGGGCGGCGATGGCTTCTTTGCTGCCTTTGCCGCTGACGATGGTGGTGTTTTCTTTGTCCACTACCACGCGGGCGCATTGGCCCAGCATGGCCAGTTCGGCTTTGTCCAGCTTAATGCCGCGTTCTTCGCTTAACACTTCGCCGCCGGTCAAAATGGCGATATCTTCCAGCATTTCTTTGCGTCTGTCGCCGAAGCCCGGGGCTTTTACCGCACAGCCTTTCAAGGTGCCGCGCAGCTTGTTGACTACCAACGTAGCCAGCGCTTCGCCGTCCACATCTTCGGCAATGATGAGGAACTGTTTGCCGCTTTGTACGATTTTTTCCAGTACCGGCAAGAGTTCGTTCATAGACGAGATCTTTTTATCCGTTACAATGATGTAGGGGTTTTCCAGCACGCATTCCATTCTTTCGGAATCGGTTACAAAGTAAGGCGAAATATACCCGCGGTCAAACTGCATCCCTTCCACGATGTCCAGCTGGGTCGTGGCGGTTTTGCCTTCTTCTACCGTGATGACGCCTTCGGCGCCTACTTTTTCAATGGCTTCGGCAATCATATTGCCGATTTCGCGGTCGTTGGAAGAAATGGTGGCAATTTGCGCTTTTTCTTCTTTGGTTTTGACCGGTTTGTGCATTTTGTTCAGTTCTTCTTTGGTGGCTTCTACGGCCATTTCAATGCCTTTTTTTACCAAGGTCGGGTTGGCGCCGGCGGTAATGTTTTTAATGCCTTCGGTCAGCATGGCGTTGGCCAATACCGTGGCGGTGGTGGTGCCGTCGCCCGCGACATCGTTGGTTTTAGAAGCTACTTCGCGGATGAGCTGCGCGCCCATATTTTCAAATTTGTCTTCCAGTTCAATGTCTTTGGCGATGGTTACGCCGTCGTCAATAATTAAGGGAGAGCCAAACTTCTTTTCCAATACTACGCTTCTGCCCTTGGGGCCCAGCGTTACTTTTACTGCGTTTGCAACTTTTTCAATGCCCGATTTCATTTTGGCGCGGGCTTCATCGCCGTAAATAATTTGTTTAGCCATAATGTTTCACTTCCTCTCTCTTACCCCAAAATGCCCAAGATTTCGTCTTGGTGAATGATTAAATACGTCTCATCGTCCAGCTTGATTTCCGTGCCGGAGTATTTGCCGTACAGCACGCGGTCGCCTTTTTTCACATCCATGGGCGCCCGTTCGCCTTTGTCGTTTAATTTGCCCGGCCCGACGGCTAACACTTCGCCTTCCATCGGTTTTTCTTTAGCGGTGTCCGGAATGATGATTCCCCCCTTCATGGTTTCTCTTTCGATGGGCTTTACGATCACACGGTCGCCCAACGGTTTAATTTTCACTTCTGCCATATTCCTTTCACTCCTTTGCGAAAATATGTTTCAAATCGCCTGCGGTGTTATTAGCACTCGCTTAAGCTTAATGCTAATTTAGCATATCTGATGAAAATTGTCAACCCCTTTCTTAGAGTGCTAAAAAAGGGGTTGTGTTTTAAGACGGTGCAAACAGGCTTTAGGCTTTGGAAAAGAAACGCCGCAAGCGTTGTTTAAAGGAGATTTTTTGGGCAGGCAAAATCTTGATTAAAACAGCCGAGATATTATCCTGGCCGTCGTTTTCATTGGAAATGCGCACCAAGTGCTTGCAGAGTTTAACAATGGGGGTTTGCCGTCCTTGCGCCAGCAGCGCGGCCATATCGCTTTCGCGCAGGCCTTTGTACAGCCCGTCCGAGCATAAAAGCAGCATATCCCCCACTTTTACCGGGAATTTAAGCAAATCAAATTCAATGTTTTTCTTTATTCCCATGGCGCGGGTTAAGACATTTTGAATTTTGGAATGATCCGCTTCCGCGCGGGTCAGCAGGCCGCGGCGCACATGTTCCATGGCCAGGGAATGGTCGGTGGTAATTTGAACGATTTTATTATCGCGGAATAAATATAAGCGGGAATCCCCCACGTGTACGGCGGTGGCGCAGTCCTTGTCAAACAAAACGCCCGTCAGGGTGGTGCCCATCATCCGGTAGATGTCGGAAGATTGGGCCGTAGAATAAATGGCGGCATTGGCCAAATTGGCGGCCATTAAGAGTTTTCTTTCCACCGGGTCTAACTTGGGCAGGAAATTATCCGGAATTTTTAATTGCTGGTTATTTACCTTGCGGATGGTTTCCGCCAATACGGAAACGGCAATGTTGCTGGCAATTTCTCCGGCGCTGTGGCCGCCCATCCCGTCCGCTACGACGCCAAGCCCCAAGTCGGAAGAAATAAGCACGTTATCTTCGTTTTTTTCACGGATTTTTCCGATATCGGTTACGGCGGCAAACTCAATATCAAAGCTGCTCATAATTCCTCACTGAAAAAGATGGTTCCCGCACAGGAAATAATCCCAAAAACATATAACAGGGACAGCAAGAAAAAATATGCGTTATTGCGCTGTGCATTGCTGTTAAAATTTTTTACAGGGTAGCTCATGGCGTAATCCCACACGTAAAATTTCATCTTATTTTCACCGCCCCGGTAATAATTCAGCAGGAAATAGATGAAAAGCGGTTTGGTGTCTTCCTTAAATACGCCCGGAGCTTCTTGATCTATTTTATGTTCCAAAAACGTATAGGCTTCGTCATCGGGCATATTGGTTAGTTCATTGGTTTTATTTAAAGAAGCAAACACTTGGCGGCGCGAATCAAACCCAATCAGTTGTTCGGTTTTTTTAACGGATTTGACGGAATTGGTTTCCTGTACGACGATACTTTTCGTCAGCGTATCCAGCGTTTGGTTGATGTTTCCGGCTAATCCGGAGACGGAATAAGCCCAAATTCCCAACACGCCGGCGGCTAACAGAAAGCAGGGAAGCAAAATGCGGTCTTTTTCGCTGCGGGCGGCCAGGTAGTAGACGCATAACACCGCACAAAACAACCCCGCATAGAAGACGAGCTTAACCGCCAAAGACTGTGCATCCGGCGCAATGGTCAAATGGGCCGATAAATACACCAACACCATTGCCAGCACCGTTAAAGAGGCCGCTAAAATGCCTTGCCCCCATGTGCGGTTGATCTGCCAGCATAACCCTACAATCCACGCCACAATGAACACCAAATAACACAGATAATACTCGGGCGTAAACACAAACTGGCTTACGTTGGCCAGCTCCATAAAAGGAACCTGCGGCGTAAACAACCCCGCCATATACGATACAAGCGCCAAGATCAGCAGCCAGGAGGTGGAACGCGAAAAAGCGTGAATGGCGGAAGAAGCAAAAATCAATGCCAGCGCCCCGACGGCGATGGCCGTCATGAGCAGTTGGTTAGGCTCGTATGTGGCGGCAAAGAACGGGGTAATTAAGTTGGAAATCAACCCCTCTTGCGCGATCACGTGCACCGAGCAAATTTTGCCCAACAGGTAAAACACATAGGCCACCCCTCCGGCCAGCAACATAAACAGCGGGATAAATAAGGCTGCTTTTAACAGTAAACGCGTTTTTTCTCCCACTTGGTTTACCAGCGAACTTTTTTCTTTTCGCTTTCTGGACGGTACAAATACGTCCACGGGCTTTACGGCCTCCGCATCCAGCATGCGTACGCTGGGCTGCGGGGCGGCCTGGCGGCCGCGTTGAGGGTCTTCTTTGGGCACCGAGGTGTCCACCTGCGGCATCAGCGGCAGATGGGCGGAAGAGGTGGTCGGCCGGCGCACCGCGGCCTGTTCGGCGCGTTGTTTGCGGATGGTTTCGGTCGTCTTTTTTTCTTCCTTGACGATACGAAGCGGGCCTTCTTCCCCCAAATCGATGGCGCGGCCGGAGTTGCCCATTTTCACGCGAAGCTGGTCTTCGGCGCGCATTTTTTTGAAATAAAGATATGTTTCTTTGGCGGTTTGAAAGCGGTCGTCCGGGTTTTTGCTCATCAGTTTTTGCACCGCCAGCGACAGCCACCCCGGCATATCGGTGCGCAGTTTGGCCGGATTGGGGACGGGATCGTTGATGTGTTTTTGGATGATGTCAATGGTGTTTTTGCCGTTGTACGGGAACTGCCCCGTGAGTACGTAATACAAGCTGGCCCCGACGGAGTACAAATCGGCTCGGGTGTCCAGGTCTTTACCCAACGCCTGCTCCGGCGCGATGAAATACGCCGTACCGGCCAGTTCGGTGGTTTTGGTGGATCCTTTTTCTTTATCTACTTTTTTGGCAATGCCGAAATCCACCAGCTTGGGCTGGCCTTGCGGGTTGATTAAAATGTTGGACGGCTTGATATCCCGGTGAATGATGCCTTTGGCGTGGGCGGCCTCCAAGCCCAAGAGTACGCCTTCAAATAAATCCAGCACCAATCCGATGGGCAGCACTTTGTTGCGCTTAAGGAGCATGGAAAGCGTCTGCCCTTCGATAAAAGACATGACGATAAAATAATACCCTTTTTCTTTGCCTACATTGTATACGTTTACAATGTTGGGGTGATCCAACTCGGCAATGGCGCGGGCTTCGGTCAGGAAAAGTTCCACGGCTTTTTTATCGTTGGCCAAGGCGGGGCTTAAAATTTTGACGCACACAATTCTGTTCAACGCTTTATGGCGTGCTTTATAGACGGCGCCCATGCCGCCTTCGGCCACTTTGTTCAAAATTTCGCATCCGGAGATTTCTTTTCCTACCAAAGAAGGGTTTTCAGTCATAATCGTCCTTAACTAAAAAGTAGAAAACTTTTAATCTATTATACAAAAACTGCTTGATTTTATCCTAGGCAATCACTAGAATATAACTAAAGCTATCATACCATATTTTAGAAGATAAGCAACAGGGGGCCGCCTTCTTTTGGACAGGCGGGAAAAAAATGAGTGAAAGCAGCTTTACTTTGCTGAGGGATATCGGCTCTTGCCCGCTGGAAAACGGGGAAGAAATCCGCTTTACGATTGACGCCTACCGGGGGTACCGCTACGTATCGGTGCGGCGTTATGTGGCGTCGGACAGTTTTTCCGGCGCGACGCGCGACGGCATCACGATGACGCCCGAAATCGTACGCGCGCTGGAGCCGTTGCTGGCCGCCCTGCCCGATGACCCCAAGGCCGTTTCCAACGGCCCGCTGGGCAAATTTGCCAAACGGCCGGGCATTTGCGTGGTGGCGGCGGTCGGTTCGTTTAAAGGCCGGCGCGGGCTGGATTTGCACCAATGGCAGGAAGATTGCGGGCTTACCAAAAAAGGAATTTGGATTCCGCTTGAAAAATTGCCGCAAATCAAACAGCTGTTTTTGCAAACGAAAGAAGCGCTGGACGAAAAACCCGAAGAGATTTTTTGACGAAAGGCATTCACGGCCAGCCAAGGATAAAATAAAAAACCCCGGATATCCCGGGGTTTTTTTATGGCAGTAAACTTATTTCACGGCCGCCGGATCGGGTTTTTTCTGCGGCTGTGCGGGAAGGGTGTGGTTCTCTTCCAGCATTTCCTTGGCGTTTTGGAAAACCCGGTCGGGCAGGATGTCTTTCATACATTTAAAATGGCCCAAGGGGCATTTTCTCCCCCCGTGCAGCGCACACGGGCGGCAGGGCAGGTCTTTCACTTCCATTACGCGGTGCCCTTCCCCGTACGGGAAAAATCCCAACTCCCGCGTAGTGGGGCCGAAAATAGCCAAAGTGGGCACGTCAAACGCGGTGGCGATGTGCATGGGGCCGGAGTCATTGGTGATAAACAGTTTAAAGTGTTTCATCAGCGCCATTAAATCGGCCAAGCTCGTTTTGCCGCACAAATTGGCGGCGTGGCCTTTGGAGAGCTGGCAGATCTTTTCACCCAGGTCGGCGTCTTTGGCGCCGCCGCCCACGAGCACGGCCTTCACGCCCAGTTCCGTTTGCAGGCGGCTGATGAGCTGCACAAAATACTCCATGGGCCAGCATTTGGTGGGCCAGGCGCTGCCCGCGTGAATGCCGACTAAGGTTTGCCCTTCCAAATTGAAATCTTTCATCAGGCGGGCTACATTTTCTTCGGCGGACGGCGCATAGCGCATGCTGAGTTTTTCGGCGGTAAACTTTTCTTTTACAATTCCCTGCAGGAGCGACAAATTCCGCTCCGCATCGTGAATCATCCACGAGAACGGAACCGTCTTGGTATAGAAGAACCACCCTTCGCTGGACGTAAACCCGATGCGCACCGGCACGTGCGAAAGCCAGGCAATCAGCGCGCTTCTGAAGCTGCGGTGCGGCACGAGCAAAATATCAATGCCGGAATTTTTAATGGCTTTGGCGGTTTTCCATACGCCAAAAATTTTGTTCCAGCCTCTTTTGTCGTTTAAAATGATTTCGGAGACTTCCTTCATCGGGCGGAAAATGTCTTCCGTCTGCGGGCGGGTAATGACGACGATTTTGGTCTCCGGGAACAGTTTGGCCGTTTTTTGGATTAGGGGCGTAGTCAGCACGCTGTCGCCGATAAACGAGGTTTGGAAAATACCTATTTTGTTTACTTTTTTGCCCGTCATATTGGCGTGCCGGTAGGCCCAGTCGCCCAGTTTGGGGGCTTTGTATTTAATGTCAATATCCCACGCTTTTAGCGCTTCCAAGTATTTGTCCAGCGTGTGTTTTTCCAAGACTGGGGAGTTTTTGTGAAATTTAACCAGCATGCGGCGGGCCACGGAGTTTTTATCGTAGCGGATGCGGTTGGGAATACGGCTGAAAAAGCCCATCAAAATGCTTTTTAGCGTGGAGTGCAAATCCAAATAATGCGTGTAGTGGCCCGCGCGGATTTGGCGGATATTGGCCCAGAGGCCCTTTTTGGCCACCATAATTTCGTCAATGTCCGGGTGTCCGGCCAACACTTGGGCAAACTGGGGCTTTACCAGTAGCGTAATGTGCGCGCGGGGCCATTTGGCTTTGAGGTTTTTGTACACGGGAGAAGACAGCACAATATCCCCCAGCGAAGAAAGGCGTACGACCAAAATTTTAGGTTCATTTTCGTTCATAGTTTTTTACCACTTCCATTATTTTGTCGGTTGCTCCTTTAAAGCTAAGCGCCGCTTTGCGCGCTTTGTCGGACATATTCTCCAGCTGGGCCGGGTCGGCCAGCAGGCGCAGTACCGTTTCTTTAAAATTGGCTTCGTCTACCAACACCCCCCCGCCGGTTTCCAAGAGGGCTTGGGCGGTAAGCGGGGCGTTGTAAAAGTATTTTCCGAATAAAACCGTTTTGGATAAAATCGCCGGCTCCAGCAAATTATGCGCGCCGCGCCGCTCGACAGATCCCCCCACAAAAGCCAGCGTGGCACAGGCGTAGAGCGACTGCAGCAGCCCCATCACGTCGGCGCATAAAATATCGGTTTCTTTGTTAAAATTTTGTTGGCTTACAAACGCATAGCGCAGCCCGCTTTGGCGCAGGGCCATTTCAATTTCGGGCTTGCGCTCCAAATGGCGCGGAGCAAAAATGATTTTGATGCCCTTTTTGACCAATTCCGGCGCGGCGCGCAGGAGCATGGTTTCTTCCAGCGGGTGGGTGCTGCCGCAGACGAGAATTTGCTTTCCGTTCCAGCCCAAGGCGGTAAGGATTTTATTTACTTCCGCCGTTTTGGCGGGGCGGTCGTTTAATGTGTCGTATTTAACGTTTCCGCATACAAAAATGTGGTCTTTTTTCACGCCCAGTTCTTCGTAGCGCTGGGCGGCCTGCTGGGTTTGCAGGGCCGCAAAGGCCAGCGTGCCCAGTACTTGTTTAAACAAGGGGCGCACGCATTTGTAAGCGCGGGTGGATTTTGCGGAAATCCGCCCGTTAATCAGGGCCGCCGGCACGCCTGCCTGATGGGCGGCTTGGAGCATATTAGGCCATATTTCCCGTTCTACGATAAACAAGCGGTAAGGTTTTGCCAGCGCGATAAAGCGTTTGCAGGAAGGATAAAAATCCAGCGGGGCAAGCAAAGCCTTGGAAATGTTCGGGTTTTTTAAAGCGGTTTCTTTGCCGGCCTCGGTGGTGGTGGTAACCAGAATATCGCGTTTGTAAAAATCTTTCAGGCGGGAAATAACTTCTTTCATAGACATTACTTCCCCTACGCTGGCGCAGTGAATCCAAATGGCGTTTTGCACGAGGTCTTCCTCTTTTTCCAGCCCGAAACGTTCTTTGAGTTCCTGAAGCAGGTGTTTGAGCAGGCCTCTTCGGGGCGAGATCAAAAAACCCGCCACTACGCCCAAAGCGGCAAACGGGAAAATCAGATTCGTAAGGAAAAGCAAACAATGTCCCATATATTGTTTATTATATGATATTTCCGCGCATACGTCAGCGGAAAAACAGTCCGTAAGTGCATGTAGAAAAATAAAAATTGACAATCTTGTCCAATATATAATGAAATATCCTAAAATGGGTAATTGTAAAACACTGAAAAATATCTTACAATTCGTATAATGGCAAACAGGGAGGCCTTGTGAAAAAAATTCTTTTCTTTTTGTTTGTATTGGGGGTGCCCGTCTGCGGACAGGGAGAAGTGGTTTCTGCGGTAAGTTACAACCCTTCCCGCATGGGAGAATACCGCTATTTAAAAGTGGCGGAAGAAGCCAACCTGCAGGGCGGCTTGCAGACCCCTGTGTTAAACATCACTACGGCGGGGACGGTGTCCGCCTATATGGACAACAACCGCCGCCAGTATGACATCCCCGGCATTTTTGGAGCATCAGGCGCCGCGATTTCGATGCCCAATACAGTCTTTCACGGGGCCGGGGCCACTACGTATGCATCTTATTCGGCCGCGAGCGTCGGCATCCCTCTCTACCTTCTTCCTTCCGTTGTCGTAAACGGAGGCCAGCAAACTTATCTGTATGATTCCTACATTCGCACCTTGGATGCCGTAAATATCTTACGCCAAAAAGCAGGCAGGCTGAACGCCGGCACGCTTTCTGTTACCGGCAACGGCGGAAGCACGGTGTCCTTGTACGATAATGATGATACCTATGGTTTCCATTTGCTTGGGAATGACATCCCGGAGCCGACCGGTGCACATACTAATACCGGCAAATCGTTAAGCAATTGCAAAATGGTATGGGAAAAAAGAAAAACAAGCGGAAACCCCGCCAAAGAGGTCTGGCTTTTGGCGCTGCAAAACTGTACGGAAGAGGGTTCTTCCGGCAATACTTGCGAAACCAATTTCCAAGTAAATGATGAATGCTGCAACTGGATTTGGAGCAACCGCTCGGGCCAGATGTCTTCTTCCGAGTTTACAAGCTGTTGGTCTAAATGTGCGGGGGATATATACACGCTGTCTGAGTCTTCTGCTTATAATCCCCATTCGTGTCCGCCTCCGGCTTCTTCGTCTAACTTGTGCACGATTGATCCGGGGGTTACGTCCGGGCGGTGTGATGGAAAACAAGGGCCGTCAAATGCGCACTGTTTAGTTTCTACGATTCCGACCAGAGCCTGCCAATACTATACTGCCAGCGAAGCCAGTGCGGCAACCGGCGGTAAAATGAATTTAGCCGGATATTATACGTTTTATAGATATCGTGGCTGTGGCAATGCAACCAGCAGCTGTGCGATATCCACGTCCCATATGGACTTTAGCAATGGGCCGACGTCGCCGGTTTGCTATTGCCGAAAATAATTTTAGTTTTCGTTTTCAGGGAGCAAAGATTTTTCTTTGCTCCTTTTTTTATTTCGTTCGGGTGCAGGCGCGCCGGTTATAAACGGCCTGAGCAAAAGCTGAAAGAAGAAAAACGGCCGCGATGGCAAACGAGGCCGCCGCTTACGGCGGCGCAGGGGGCTTTGAAAGCAGGGCAACGAAGCCGAAAGAAAATTAAAATCCCCGGATTACTCCGGGGATTTTGATTGAACAGGCAGTTATTTCGTTTCTTCGGATGAGTCGGATTTTTTGAAAAGTCCCCCCAGCCCTTTTAACGCATCTTTTGCCGCGTTTACCGTGCCTTTGACGGTATCCGCTGCGGCGTTAGCGGCGGTGGCGGCCACTTTGCCCGTCGTTTTTACCGCGCCCGAGGCGACATTGCCGGCGGCGTTGGCCGTCCCGCTGACGACTTTTCCGGGCGTTTTATAATTCAGAATCCCCCCCACCAGGGAACCTACTGTGCTGACGACGTCCAGCTTGCCGCTGGGGTTGTCCATCGTGCCGCCGATTTTGATGACGACCGGCGTTTGCGAGGTAAGCACCGTGGCGGACACTTTCATATCCAACGCCTGCGTGGGGAAGTTAATCGTGCCGGAGCCGGAAATGTCGGTTACCTGCGAGTTGAAGGTCGTCTTGTCTACGCGCATCACGCCGTTTACAAACGTGTAAACGCCTTCGCCGCTGGTAAAGGTAATTTCGCCTTTTTGGGCATTTTCCTGCGCGGGGAACAGCTCCACATTCAGCGCGCCCGCTACCTTGCGCACAATGCTGATAGGCAGGAGCAGAATTTTCACGATTTTGTTTTCTTTTACAAACGAATCCAAATTCGTAATGGCGCCCGGCTGCAGGTTAAAGGACACTTGGCCGTTGGCCTGGGTCATGGCGTCGGTAATATCGGTCAGATCGGCCGTTAACGAAAACCCGTCCGCCCGGAAATAAGGCACTTCAATGGGGCCTACTTTTATGTTGGCTTTCAGGTTTAAAAGCAGGTTGCCGGAAGAAGCCGCAGTCGTTTGGGCGGTCGGCTGGGCTTCTTGAGAAGCGGAGTCCTCCGCCGCGGTTTGCGGGGCCGCTTCGGCGGTCGTTTCCGCAGCGGCCGCGGGCAGTTCTTTTAGCGTAAACTTGGCTAAATCCAGGTTCAGCACCACGTTCATCACGTCTTTGATGTTTTGGTACGAGAAAGAAGACGTGAATTTTTCCCCGTTTAGCAGTCCCGTCAGCGAATTGGAGGAAATGTTATCCAGCGAAGCGATATTGACCGTGCCGTTTAACTGCGAAACGGTAAACGGTTCATACATGGCGCTAATGTCTTTAAACGTAACCGAGCCGCTGATGTCTTTTCCTTCGTTTTTATCCGTGGCTTTAAAAGACCCGCTGATGACGCCGCCCGGATTAAAGCCGGCTACGGTGCTGGTCATCTGGACGATTTGGGCTAGGTTGGTGGTCAAATCGGCATTGACGGAATACGTGGGCGCGGGGCCGTTCCAGCCTACGGTGCCGTAGGTCGAGAGGGCGCTGTCCATCACCGAAAGTTTGGCCTGCGAAATGGTGGCGGAAGATTTTTCCAAGTCCGCCGCGGCCTTCAGGTTCATATTGATGACCGGCAGCGAGAAATCCGGCAGGTTGGGCAGGAAATCGGCGAAAATCGTGTTGCTGATGCCGCTTAAGGTGCCGGTTAAATCGGCCTGCGGCGCGGTAAAATCGCGCACGCCGCCTTTCAGTTGGAATTTAACCGTTTTGTAGGAAGCCGAGATATCGTTTACCGTTACATAGGCGTTTTTCATATCCAAATTGGACAAAAATACGCGCAATGCGATGTTGACCGGTACCGCCACGGCCGGGCCGCTCTTTTGCTGATAGAACGTATTAAAATTGATTTTAACGTCAAACGGTTCGGCCAAATCCAGCTGGTTGATTTCCAGGTTCAGCTTGTCTACGGAAGCTTTCATCCCGGTTTGCAGGTCTTGGTACGAAAAACTGCAGTCGTTGGCGGCAATTTTATCGGCCAGCAGTACAAACGCCGAAGAAGCGGCCGGTTGGGCCGGTTGCTCCGCAGAGGCGGACGCCGCCGGGTCGGACGCGGGGACGAGCGTATCAAAGTTAAACGAGCCGTCTTGCTTTTTAATAACGTTGACATCCAACCCGTCCAGCTGTACGGTGGCGATTTCTACGCGTTTTTTAAATAAGGGTTTTAACGCAATTTTAACCACCAGTTTATCGGCCTTGGCAAAGGTGCCGTTTTGGAAGGTGGTATTTTCCGAAATGGCAAAATTGTCCAGCGTTACCCCCACCAAGTTCAGAGAAATGCCGTCAAACGAGATTTCCCGCTGCAAATTGTTTTTTGCGTACTCAAGCGCCATAGACTTGAGTTTCTCGGGCGGGAACATCAGCCGCAGGGCAACCAATGCCGCCACCCCCAAAATCACGAGCACAAGCGCGATTTTGAAACAGAGTTTCAGGAATTTTTTCATAGGTATATTGTAGTTTTTTGCGCCCCAGGTGGCAAGCCAAAGAGGGCGTTATTTTTTGTCGGCAGGGGCAGGCGGGAGAACCTGCGCCTCCAACACTTTTTTTGTTTCGGCGCGCGCCGCGCGGAAAGCGGAAAGATCTTTATGCAGCAAGGTAAGCACCAGCAGGATAAATGCCCCGTCGTCCGTAATGCCTATTATTGGCATTACGTCTGGCAATACGTCTATGGGAGAAAGCAAATACACCCCGCACAGCACCGCCCAAAACAAGGTATTCCAGGGCATTTTCCAGCGGCCCCGCGCAATGGCCCACAGCATGGGGAAGAAACTGGCCACGTCCTGAAATACCGTTGTCGGGCTGAACTTCATGCAAAACTCCTTATGCCTGCGGCGGAAGGGCAGGTTCCTGTTGTTCCACCATCGGGTTGTGATACACCCGTTCTTCGGCGCGCATACCCAAGATGTTTTCGTTTACGCGCATGGCATAATCGCCGATTCTTTCAAAATTGTTTAAAATATCGGCGTAAGCGGTAATGGAATCGGGCGAGGCTTCCTGCCCGGCGTTGATGCGTTCGCGGCGGTCGCGCAGCAGGCGCTTGCGCAGAGAATTTAATTGCTCCTCGTCGTGGATGGCTTCGGCAAAGGTGCGTTCGGCCTGATCCTGCCACTGGCGGGTGGGCTGTTGGAAGTCCACCAGCACGCGGCGGGTGCGTTTGGTAATTTCTTTCGTCAGCTTGGCAATCGTTTCCAAGTCGTTTACGTCCGCTTGGGCAAAGGGCTGTTTGGTGTGGAATTTTTCCAGAATGCGGGCGATTTTTTCGCCGCAGTCGCCCATGCGCTCGATGCTGTTAAGCACGTCAAAAAGCGAAAACGCCTGCGCCACCGCATGGCGCGACAGGTTGCCGTGCGAAAGCGAAGTTAAATAGAGGTTGATTTTGTGTTCCAGCACGTCGGTCGTTTTTTCGGCTTCTTTTACGTCGTCAATCAGGCGTTGGAACATTTTTTCGTCGTCCACTTTTACGGCGTGGATGAGTTTATCGGTCATTTTGGTTACAAAGCTCATCATCCGTTCCACTTCTTTGCGTACCGCAATCAGCGCCAGTTCCGGCGTTTGCGTAAAGCGGGTGGAAAGGTAAATCAGTTCGTGTTCTTTTTTGTCTTCCCGTTTGGATTTGGGAATAATCAGATACGTCAGCTTGGCCAGCTGGTTAATCAGCGGCAGCATCAGCATCGTGTTTAACACGTTAAACGTGGTGTGGAAGGCGGAAATGTGATACGGCAGCACGGCGGTAAGCACTTCGGTTTCCTTGGTATAAGGCGAGCCGGGCACCAGCCAGTCTACAAAGTGTACAAAGTGTTTAAAAATACACACGACCCAAAACACGCCAATGACGTTGAACAGGAAATGCCCCAGCGCCGCGCGGCGTGCGTTTTTGCTGGCGCCGATGGCGGCCAGGTTGGCGGTAACGGTGGTGCCGATATTTTCCCCCAGCACCAGCGCGCAGGAAGTAGGAAAATCAATAATCCCGGCGGCGGCGCAGGTAAGCGTCATGGCCATAACCGCGCTGGAAGACTGCAAAATAACCGTTAAAATCGTACCGCTGAAAATCAGGATCAACAGGTTAAAAAGATTATTGGGCTGAAAGCGGGAAATCCACGCCACGACCTGAGGGTTTTGGGCAAAGTCGGCGGGGATGGCGTTTTTCATAATATCCAATCCCAAAAACAAGAGCCCGAAGCCTACCATGGTTTCGCCGATGCGGCGCACGACGATCAACCGCGGAGTAAACTGGGCGAAAAAACCCACCGCAATGACCGGCAGCGCAAAAAGCGAAATTTGCATTTTAAACCCGAACAAGCTGACGATCCACGCCGTCATGGTGGTGCCGATGTTGGCCCCGAAAATAACGCCTAGCGACTGGTGCAGCGTCAGCAGGCCGGCGCTGGCAAAGCCCACCACCATTACCGTGGTGGCGCTGGACGATTGAATAATGCTGGTTACCAACGCGCCGCAGGCGGTGGCCGCAAAGCGGTTCGTGGTGGCGATGCCCAAAAGCTGGCGCATTTTTTCGCCGGACACTTTTTGCAGGCCGTCGCTCATGATCTTCATACCGAACAGAAAAATAGCCAAGCCGCCTAAGAGGTTAAGCGTGTTTAGCAGGGTTGACATAAGGGGTTCTCCTTAGTAAATGAACTTAAAAAAAGAGAGAGCCCCAACACAGGGTTCCCTCCGTAACATGCGGCAAAATTTGATTCTTTGCAACTTTTAAAAGATTGCAAAGGACGGCATATGCAAGAACTGTCGTAAGCGTATCGGGGCATAGTTATTTGGACATTTTAATGCTTTGTCCTTCGTTTCCTTCCTCGTTTTTGGACGTTTTTTCTTCTTCTTTTTTCGTCCACATTTTTCTGTTTTCTTCTATTTGTTTTGCCATTTCGTCATCAAACAAAATCGTGGGCATGCGGTCTTCTTCCGTATACTGCACCACATCGTTGGCCTGCGGCTGGTAGACCTGCTCCAAGTGTTGTTGCATTTCGTTTTCGTCCGCGATGGTTTTAACCGAAGCTTTGGTTACCTGGATTTGGGCCGCTTCCTGCGGGGTAACAATTTTGCCCAGCCCGGGCGGAAGCACATTGTTCTGCTGCCCAAACACTTGGGTCGTTTGAGAAGTAATTTGCGTTTCGGCTTCGGGGGTAAAAGAATCGCGGTTTTCGCCGTAGTCGCAATTTAAGAAAAAGAGCAGAAAAGTGGCAAAAGCCCAGCAGCCTACGGCCATTATAATAAAGAAACACCCGGCCCCCACCGCATACCAGCCCGGCGTAAGCGCGGCCAGGTTAAAACTGTCCGCAAAATGAAGCGGAATAATTACATAAAGGGCCCGCAGAATCCCTACGGAACACAGCGCCGGCAAGAGACTGCATATTGCCATTACCCCCAGGGTTTTAAAGAAGTTTTTTATCCCCCGTGTCATTTCCCAGCTGTAAATAATGGCTTTTACGGGGCCCTGCGCGCGCAGGGCGATGGCGGGAAGTACAAAACAAAGACGAACCCATACAAAAAGCGCAAGCAACGCAAAAGCGACCAATCCGACATACCGAAAAAAGCTAAGCACGAAAGAACACACCAATAGGACAAGGATACACGCCGCTGTGCACAACAGGTTAAAAAGCAACAAATAAAAGCCCGGCACCAGCGAAGCGGAGAACGAGTTGGAAAAAGACTCGCCGAAATTATCGGCTTTTGCCGCCAATATACGGCACAGCAGCACCACCAAAAAGGAGAAAACGCAGAAGATAAACAGATTAATGAAGATAGGCGAGATATTGAAGTTCGGCAGCCACCAAGGCAACGAATTTAATAAAAATATCAGGACAATATAGCCAAACAGCGCCGTGCCGGCGCGGTTTACTACGCGGAGCCCTTCCCCGAGCAAATGAAAAATGTTTTGTTTTTCTCTTAAGTTCATTGGAAGCCTTTATCCTATCACACCAACATTATAGCAAAACGCGCGTACGTGCGCGCGAAAATTAAAAAAGTTTTTCAAGGGCCTTGGCGGCGGCAAAGCCGCTGCTCCACGCCCATTGCAAATTAAATCCCCCCAGCCGGCCGGTAACGTCCAACAATTCCCCGATGATATACAATCCCGGTATGCGGCGGGCTTCAAATGTTGTGGGGTTGACCGCACCGGTATCCACTCCGCCGGCGGTTACTTCGGCGCGGGTGTAGCCGGCGGTGCCGGCGGGCACAAAGGTAAAATGGTTTAACGCTTGGGCGGCGGCTTGCAGTTGCGGGCGGGTGGCGTTGGGCAAATCCCCCTCCCACGGGGCTAAGAGCGTTTTGGCAGTTTTGGCGGGTAATTTCCCGTGCAAAGCTGCGGCAAAGGAACGGGCGTTGTTTTTCTGCGCATGCAGGTATTCCAGGGCATTGACGTGCGGCAAAAAGTCAATTTGCACGCTTTGGCCGGGCGTCCAGTAAAGCGAGGCTTGCAGCACGGCCGGCCCGCTGACGCCTTCGTGCGTAAACAGCAGCTGCCCTTCAAATGTGTGCTTGCCGCAGGAGACGGCCGCCGACAGACTGCTGCCTGCCAGTTGACGGAACCGGGCTTGCAGCGGCTTAGGAAACGTAAGCCCTACCAGCGCGGGGCGTGTTTCCACCACAGGGAGCCCAAACTTTTGCGCCATTTTGAACCCGAAGTTGGAAGCTCCTAACGACGGGAACGACAGCCCCCCGCAGGCCAGCACCACGCGCTGGGCCCGAACCGGGCCTGCCGAGGTAACAACGGTAAACAGGCCGTTTTCCAAGCGTACGTCCAAGGCTTGGGTGCTGGGTAAAAACTGTGTGCCGGCGGCTTTTGCGCGGCGCACCAGCATTTGCACAATTGGCACGGCGCCAAACGAAAAAAACTGCCCTTCGGCGCGCTCTTCAAAAGGGAGATGTTCCGCGTGCAGCAAATCCAAAAAATCCTGCGGCGTGAAGGCCGCCAAGGCGTTTTTGCAGAAGTGTTTATTTTGGCTCAGGTAATCGGCGGCGGATACAAAACGGTTGGAGAAGTTGCAGTTTCCCCCGCCGCTCACGCCCACTTTTACGCCGAATTTGGCGTTGTGTTCAATTAAAATTTTGGACTGGGCAAACGACCCCGCGCACATCAGGCCCGAGGCGCCCGCCCCGATGATAGCGGTATGAAAAACCGTGTTTTTGAAGTCTTGCGGGGTGTTCATAAATATAGAATAGCAAAAAAGACCTGTTTCTGCCTGGTGGAATTGATTTTGGATCAGACAATAAAAAAAGCCAGGCCCGCAAGGCCTGGCTTTTTAACAAAGAAGGGAGCTATTTGTAAGCTTCTTTCATAATTTGGGCGGCTTCTTCGTGCGTCAACGAATGAACATCCAGCGTAAATAACCCGCCCATCGTTTCTTTGGCGGTGGTGGCCAGTTTGTCCATTTCGTCGGCTTTTACGCCGTAGTCGCTCATTTTCAGGTTGTCCACGCCGCAGGCTTTTTGCAGTTTTTCAAGCGCGGCAATAAACGCTTGGGCGCGTTTTTCAGCCGGCAGGGAGCGGACGTCCTCTCCCATCGCCTGCGCCATATTGGCGTAGCGTTCGTCGGCCACTTTGCCCAGGAAGAACTTGTAGTACGGCAGCGAGATCATAATCAGCCCCGCCCCGTGCGGCAATTTGGGGTAATAGGCGCTTAAGGCGTGCTCCAGCGAGTGTTCGCTCGTGCAGGAGGAAAACGTTTCCACCATGCCGCCCAGCGTGTTGGCCAGCGCCACATTGGCGCGCGCTTCCAGGTCGTTGCCGTCTTTTACGGCGCGCGGCAGGTATGTGGCAATGAGTTCAATGGCTTTCAAGGCCAGCGCGTCGGAAACGGGCGTAGCGATGTTGGCAATATACCCTTCCGTGCAGTGAAACAGCGTATCAAACCCCTGATAAGCGGTCAAATGCGGCGGGACGGAGGTCATCAGTTCCGGGTCTACAATGGAAAGCGTCGGAAACGTAAAGTCCCATCCGGTGCCGATTTTTTCGGGCCCGTTGGTAATTACCGTCCACGGATCGGCTTCCGTACCGGTGCCGGCCGTGGTGGTAATGGCCACAATGGGCAGAGCCCCTTCCTTGGGGAATTGGCCTTTGCCGGAGCCGGCGCTGATATAATCCCAATAATTGCCGGGGTTTTTGGCCATCACGGCAATGGATTTGGAGGAATCAATGCTGCTTCCTCCGCCCAGGCCGATTACGAAATCACACCCTTCCTTGCGGGCCAGCTCGGCGCCTTCGGTAACGTGGGCTAAAATGGGGTTAGGCAGAATTTTGTCAAACACCACGCTTTCTACGCCTTGCTGCGCCAATAATTTTTGAACCCGTTCCAAATACCCGTACTTGCGCATGGACGTACCGGCAGAAATCACGATCAGGGCTTTTTTGCCCGGCAGTTTGGCGGTGGCCAAATCGTTTAGGCGGCCGGCGCCAAATAAAATTTTAGTTGGCAAATAGCAATCAAATTTCATATTCCCTCCTGCAATTGTACAACTACGGCTATTATAACATTTTGAAAAGACGCCTTTTAGCGGTCTTGTCGCTTGTTTTATGCTATGATAAAGAAACGAAAAATAAAATCTGAAAAAATCCGGTTTTTTTGTTCGCAAAATATGATATACTTTTATTAAGAATTATTATTAATAATATGAACCTCCAACTAAACGAACAAAAAGAAGAACTTCAGAAACGGCTAAGCCGCTTTGAAACGCAATGCCGGGCAAAAGGCCTGCGCGTTACCGAGCAGCGGCGGAAAATTTTTTGCACCGTAGCGCAGTCGTGCGAGCACCCCAGTGCGGAGAAAGTTTTCCAGTCCGTGCGCAAAGCCATGCCCAATGTGTCGCTGGATACGGTGTACCGCACGTTGGCCTCGCTGGAGGATATGGATTTACTGATGCGGGTGGGGCTCTCGTCCAAGGCCCGCTTTGACGGGGATTTGCGTCCCCACTGCCACTTTGTCTGCACCCGCTGCGGCGAAGTGTACGATATCTTCCCGCAAACGGGCGACGCGCCCCTGCCGCTGCCTCGCGCGGCGCGGGAAATGGGCGAAGTAAAGCAGGTTAATTTGCAGCTTCGCGGAATTTGTAAAAAGTGCCAAGCTAAAAAGTAAGGCGCTTGTGGGTAGGAAAAAAACAGGAGAAACTATGGAACTCAAAGGATCTAAAACCGAGAAAAACTTAATGGCGGCTTTTGCGGGTGAATCGCAAGCTACCAACAAATACACCTATTATGCTTCCAAAGCCAAAAAAGAAGGCTTTGTGCAAATCAGCAAAATTTTTGAACAAACCGCCGGCAACGAACGCGAACACGCCAAACTGTGGTTCAAAGCCTTGCACGATAACGACATTCCGACTACGGCCGAAAACCTGTTGGATGCCGCCAACGGCGAAAATTATGAATGGACGGATATGTATGCCACTTTTGCCAAAGAAGCCAAAGAAGAAGGCTTTGACAAACTGGCCTATCTGTTTGAAGCCGTGGGCAAAATTGAAAAAATGCACGAAGAACGCTACCGCAAACTCCTGCACAATGTAGAAGCGCAGGAAGTATTCAAAAAAGCCGGCATCGTCATGTGGGAATGCGCCAACTGCGGCCACATCCACATCGGCGAAAAAGCCCCCGAAGTGTGCCCCGTGTGCGCCCACCCGCAGGCTTATTTCATGATTCACCCGGAAAACTATTAATTTGCCGGATGCCTGTGATTTGCAAAAAACCCCGCCGTTTGGCGGGGTTTTTTTGTAAACAAAAATCGGCTGTTTTAATCCCGCTTGACGGATAAAATCCCCCCCGCCAGCGCCACCGCCGCGCCAAACCACATGGCGGCCTGATAACCGTGCAAAAAGGCGGAGGAAGGGGCCGCTCCCCGTTGGATAAATACATTTTGCACCGCTGCATACACCGCCACGGAAAGGGCAATACCCATAATCATTCCGGCGTTTCGGGCCAGCGCATTTACGCTGGAGACGATGCCCAGCTTGTTTTTGGGCGCCGCGCTGATGACGGTATTGTTGTTAGGCACCTGGAAAGTGCCCGAACCGCAGCCCGCAATCAGCTGCGCCAGCGCAATGTAGAAGAAAGACGTTTCCCCGTCCATAAACGAGAACATCATCGTGCCCGTGATTACCAACCCCAGCCCGATGGTCGTAATCAGGCGGGCCGGATACTTTTCGGACAGCAGCCCGCTGATCGGCGACGAAACCGCCAGCGCCACCGGAAACGGCAAAATCAGCAGGCCGGTTTGCACCGGATCCAGGTGCAAAATATCGGCGGCATAGAACGGAAATAAGACGGAGTTGGTAAACACCGCCATAAACCCCAGCACCGCCACCGCATATCCGTAGGAAATGGCGCGCACCTTAAAAATAGACAGCCCGATAAAGGGCGTTTTGGACACTCTTTCGCGGTAATAAAACAGACCAAAGAACACGGCCGCCGTTGCAAACGCGCCTAAGATAATGGGCGCGTCCCAATGCTTGGACGGGCCGTCGTTTAGCGCATATAAGAAGGAAAAACAAGAAATCAAAAAGAAGGCCGCCCCCCACATGTCCATGCGCATTTTGCTTTTGGGGTTAAAGCGCGGGATAATTTGCAAGCCGCGCCAAATGCCAATGGCGCAGACGGGCAAATTGACCCAAAACACGCTGGGCCAGCCAAAGTGTTGGATTAAAAAACCGCCCACGGCAGGCCCGGCCAAAGAGCCCAGGGCCACCACCGCCCCAATGCCGCCGAGCGCGCGCCCGCGGTCTTTGCCGCAGAAGGCTTTTGCGATAATGGCCTGCGAGTTGGCCATCATGGCCGACGATCCCAGCCCCTGTACCGCGCGGGCGAAAATCATCATCGGCAGGCTGCCCGCCAGCGAGCACAAAATACTGCCGACGCCAAACACAAAAAAACCGCCCAAATATAATTTTTTGCGGCTGTACAGATCGGAAAGTTTGCCGAATATCGGCAGAAAACACGTTACCGCCAACAGATAAATCGTAACGATAAACTGAATGTTTTCAATGTCGGCGTTAAATTGATTGGCGATAGACGGCAGCGCCACGTTGACGACGCCCCCGTCCAGCGTGCCCATAAAGGTGCCCGTTGCCGTAACGGTAAAAATCAGCCACTTGCGCGGCAGGTTAAGCAGTTGTTGACTCATAAAAACCCGTAGGTTGTTTCTTGCGTTTCTTGCGTTTTTCGCGCGCGGCCGAGAAGTACGCCGCCGCCAGCGCCATTACAATGCAAAACACCATAGACGCCTGATAGGCATGCATAAAGGCGGTCTGTTCCGCCAAGCCGGCTGCCAAGTAATGACGTTTAACCGATGAAAAAATCAAGACCGACAGCGCAATCCCCATCACCGCCCCCATATTGCGCGCCAGCGCGCTGATGCTGACCACCATGCCCAGCCGGTCGCTGGGCGCCCCGCCGATAATGGTGTTATTATTGGGGGCTTGGAAGGTGCCCGAGCCGGTGCCCATCAGCAATTGGGCCACAATAATGTACGCGATGGACGGGTGCGTGCCAATGCCTACAAACATAGACGCCCCGATAATGATAAAGCCAAACCCCACCGTCGTGATTAAACGCGCCGAATACCGCTCCGACAGCCAGCCCGACACGGGCGAGGCAATGGCCAGCGCCACCGGGAAGGGCATCATCAGCAGGCTCATTTGCAGCGGAGAGCGGTGCAAAATATCGGCCATATAAAAAGGAAATAAAATAGAGTTGCAGTTAAGCGCAATAAACCCCAGAAGCGAAACAATGCACCCGTAGGAAATGGCCTGTATTTTAAATAAGGAAAGGCCGATAAACGGATTTTTGGAGGTGCGTTCGCGCATATAAAAAATGCCAAAAAACAGGACGGACATCACAAACGAACCGATGATTAGAAAAGACGTCCAGTGTTGGCTTTCGCCCTCGTCTAAAGCATACAAAAAACAGAAACAGAACAAAATAAAGCAAATGGCGCCCAAGACGTCCATTTTTACCTTTGCGTTGGACTTAAAAAGCGGGATGATTTGTATGCCGCGCCAGATCCCCAGCGCGCTGATGGGCACATTGATCCAAAACACCGACTGCCAGCCCCAGTGCTGAATTAAAAATCCCCCCACGGCGGGCCCCGCCAAAAAACCCACCGCCACCATGGCGCCTATGCCGCCTAAGGCGCGGCCGCGGTCTTTGCCGCGAAACGCTTTGGCGATAATGGCCTGGCAGTTGGAAATCATCGCACTGGCGCCGAGGCCTTGCACAATGCGGGAAAAAATCATCCAGCTTAAACTTTTGGAAAATGCCGCCAGCAAAGAGCCCACGCCAAAAAGGAGAAAACCCGTCAGATACAGGTATTTGCGGCTGTACATGTCGGAGAGCTTGCCAAATACCGGCAGAAAGCAGGTGGTCGTCAGCAGGTAGATGCTTACGACCCATTGAATGCGTTCCAGCCCGGCGTTTAAATCGTGCGCCATGACGGGCAGCGCAATGTTGACGATTCCGCCGTCCAGGGTAGACATAAACACCCCGATAGCCGTTACGGAAAAAATCAGCCATTTATACGCAATATGCGGTGTTTTAAGCTTCATGCACTCATCCACAAAATCAATTTTTTTGTTCAAACGCTATTTATAATTTTATTTTATTTGGCGTTTCTTTACAAACCAACCGCCCCTGTGGCCGCGGCAGCAAACCGGATCAAAAAGATTTTCAGCCGGCCTTGTTTTTTTATGTTAAAATAAAAAAGGAAACTTCCTTTTTACCGACGTTTCAAAACTGCAAGAAAGGGTCAAAAAGTCCTAACAAAAAAATGGGCCTTTTGGCCCTTGTTGCTTTATCAATTTTGTGTTAGCATTAGGTTATAAGCAGTATAAAATTATACTTTCTGGAGACGACATTATATGAATAAATTGATAGCGTTAGTGCTTAGCATTTCGCTTATCTTCGGAAGTATTACTCCTTCGTTGGCCCAGTCTAATAAGCTGATGAAAGGCGCTCAAAAAGCCCTGCAGACTACTGGGAAAGAAGTGGTTGGAGGAGTAACCCTTCCTAAAGCGGTTGAACAAACAGCCGGCATTTCGGCGGCCAACTCGGCAAAATCGGTTTTGGCCGGCGCTCCCGCCGTTACGGGTGGGATTGCGGGTATGCCGGAAGCCGCGGGCGCAACGACCCCCGCTGCTGTCCCGCAGATACCCGATTTAAGCGTGCGGGTGGAACACGAAATTGAAGCGCAACTCAAAGAGCACCAGGCCACCACGCCTAAAACGCTTGCGGAAATCAATAAATTATTGCAACAGAAAGATTTTGCATTAAACGATGCAAAAGAAATTTACAAACAAATTTTTAATGTCCCTTCCCGGACAAACTCTGCAAAAGAATTTTTACTGCTTAATACGTTCCCTGCCGTTACGGTGGAACGCGGTTTTGCCGTAAGCGCAAAACAAGCTGCGTTGGCGGCTGATTTTTACCGCCGCACATTGTTGGCCGATTTACAAATTAATTATGCGGTTCCGTCTGCAGCCGAGGTGCAGTTGGATGAATTCCTCGCTCATTTCAGCGGAAATACGCAAATGGATGCGCTGGGCGCCTGGTCTAAGGCGATGGCGGCCGTCAGCAACTTGGGCTTTTACGGTTCCGCGGCGGATGCGCCGCTGTTGCTGAGCGTATATGAACACTCGCCCGATTTATTCAAGCCGGTTACGGAAGTGGTAGTGGGCCGCGCCCTGTTGAACTTGGGCGCATATGATGCGTTGGGCCAGTTGGCCGGCCAGGCCGCTTCCAACGTGCGGTTATCCAGCCCCTTCTGGAAAGGATTGGATGCCTACGCCAAAAAGGAAGGATTGCATTTAAACCTGCCGGCGTTTGCCGAAATTCCGACCCAAAGCTATCCTAAATTGGAAGAAGTGTTGACTTCTTGGAACGGGTTGAACGCGAGACATTTGGATCCGTCTGCCGAAGCCACGGCCAAGTGGATTTCCTTAAACGAAAAGAAAGGCAAAATCATTGCCGACCCGGTTGCGGCGACCGCCCCGGTAGAAGGAGTGGCGGCCGCGGCGCGTCCGTTTGCTATGGCTCCGGTGCAGGTAAGCTTTGATCATCTGCGTTTGCACGATGCGCTTGCGCTGGGCTCTTCCCCCATTCCGTCTTCCTCCGGAGAAGGGCCGGATATTATGCCTTCCGTCCCGGGCGATCCCTCCACGGGTGAAGGCCCCGGCGGCATTATTGCGCGCGTAAACAGCCGCTATGCCAATGTTTCGTATACCAAACCCGTTTCTCAAGCCTTGCAATACGGGCTGGAAAAAGCGGAACGCAAATATATTCAAGAATACGGCAAGACCCCGGTTTTGGACGATAAAGCCTTCCAAAAACTCTGGGTGGAATCGGTAAGACCGGAATTGGAAAAACTGGCCTCTAGCAACAGAAAACTGTCTACCAAAGTACAAAATGATGTCATCGCCACCTTGGAAGCCAGCTTTGATCCGAATAATATAATCACTCCGATTGAAAAAGTTTCCATTTTTAAGAAAATGGCTCAATATTTCCACGACAGAGCCGATCGGGCCGCTGCCGCGAAGGCCAATCGTGCCGCGATGGAAGCCAGCATTCAGGGGTTAGAAGTTACGTATCCTGCCAGTTTGGAAAGCGCCCCGGGTGCTTTTATCCCGCAGGATTATGAAGTTAAATTTGTATTTGACTCCGAAGCTACCAAAAAAGCGTTCTTAAACGTAAATAAATTAGATTCGGAAACCTTTGTTATTGATTCTAACGGGTCTTTGTTGCTGCGTGCTCCGTCCGGTGCCGTAAGAGGTATGATGAGCGTGCAGATTGAAGGCGGAAACGCCGCCACCAAGCAGGTGTTCCGCGTGCTTTCTTCGCACAGACTGGCGCCCCGCTTTGAAGCGGAACTGGCCAAAGGCGAAGATGCCGTGATGGACTTGCTGACGGAAGTGCGCGTGCCGCTTCGCACCATTTTGCCCAGCAACGTACAGGATTTAAATCCGGAGCTGAAGCAATTCTTAGTAGCGAAAGATTTAGAATCTGCAAAAGCTGCTTTTAGAAATACCGGTAAAGTAATGGGCGCCGCCAAAGCTGTTTCGGCTTACTTAAAAGAGGTGGCTGCTAAGAATCCGGATTCCAATCAGATTGAATTTAAACTCTTTACGGATCCCGCCGGCGATTGGGCGTTGAAATTGACGGCTTTCTCGGAAGGGTTGAGCTCGTTCGGGCAGGCTATTTCCGCCGCGACGAAAGTGTTCGGTAATATTTCTTCCTTCTTAACGAACCTGCCGTCTTCCGCCGGTCAGTTTGGGCCCGCGTTGGCGCCGTTTATCAGCGGTTTGCAGTCCAAAATGGGCTTGAAACATACGGCTTATCTGGGGCAGGCGCTGTCTGCCGCGGGGTTGGGTGTTTCTGCCGCAAGCTTGGCCTTGGGCGCGACGGGCGTTTTTGGCCCGATGGCTGCGTTTGCCGGTATGGTTGGCGGTATTTTGATTAACGGTATTGCGGGCAACGGTATTATCAAACAAACCAACAGCCCGATTGCCAAAGCGATTGCCAACGATCCGGTCAGCGCTTCTTCCACCGTGGCGGACTTGAACTCTTGGGCTTCTGCCGGTGGTATTTACTGCTACCTGTTCCTGCCGGTTGTGGGTGCGGCTACTTCGTTATTGTTTGGAACGGAAGTCGGTTTGGGCACCTTGGCGGCTATGTTTGGCTTGGCGGCCGGTGCGCCTGTAGTAGCTTCCGGTTTAATGAAAGCTTCTAAAATTGCCAATATCAAGGAAGCCAGCACAGAGAAAAACGAGGACGGTACCCCCAAAACGTTCCTGCAAAGCGTTGGAGACAACTTGAAATTCGCCTTTACGGGTACGCAAAAGCAGGAATTGGAACAGTTGATCAATAAAAAAGCGGCCAAAAAAGGCGTGTCGCCGGAGACCATTAAACCGACCACGTGGATGAAGGCCAAATCTTATTTGAACCAGTACTTAGTGCAGATGGCCGGCCGCGTGGGCTTGTATCACTTCGGCGGTATGGTATTTAACTCCGGCCCGGGCACGGTGCTGAAAGAAGTATTTGCCAAACCGGAACAAGCGATGCTCGCGTCTTTCTTGGCGGTGTATTTAACCGTATTTGCCGGACGCAAAATAGGTGCCAAAGCAATGGGCAAAGGGTGGATTACCGACAAAGCCTTGATCGGCCTGTCCAGCTTAGTTGCGGTAGGTGCGGGCGCACTGTCTATCCTGCCGGGATTAGACATCTATACCCGCAGCGGTTTGTGGGCTTTGGCCGGCTTAGGTTTTGCCAACTTGGCTAACCAGGAACAGGCTATGGCGCTCAACCGCCCGGAAAATGCGGATAAAAAAGCGGCCGTATCCATGATTTATGTGTTGGCCCGCTTAACGGGTATGGGAACGATTATCTACGGTATGCTGTCCGATACGATCGCCTCCCTGCCGCATATGACGATGGCCGAAGGCGCTATCTACGGGTTGGCCTTGCCGGTTGCGGCCACTTTGGCGGCCACGTTGTGGAACAAAAACCTGATCACCAAAGATTTGAGAGATCAGTTCAGAATGTGGATGACCAGAAAGCCGAAAGTGTTGAATTATCCGATTCTGCGCTCGGAAGTGGAATCTGCCATTACCAATAACCCGAACTTAGGGGTTTCCTTGGAAATTGACAATGCTTCCCGGGAAGTAATTAAAAACTTGGGAGATGGCCTGATGAGCCGCTACCGCGTGGATCTGAAAGAACTGGAACAAACGATGATTTCCGTGAATGATAAAGCGGCGTTGGATCTGCACCGCTTGGAAATGGCCCGCAAGCTTTACAGCCGCCTGCCGGAAAACACCCAGTTGGCTACGGGCAAACCGTTGACGTATGAACAGTTCCGCGCCGAAGTAGAACCGTTGTACAACAGCATTGTAAAGGCTCGTGCCACGGGCGCTTCGGAAGCCAGCATTAATAAGCTGATCAATGATTCCTTAACGGGCATTATGGCCAAGTATCCGGTGGGCCGTGCGGATGTCCGCGTGATTGAAGCCCGCTTGATGGAAAAAACCCGCTTAGACCGCGTGCGCATTGCTACGATGAAATACATCTACAGCAAACAGCTGACCAAAGAAGCGGAATCCGAAATTGCCGCGCAACTCAAAAAAGTGCCGGCTGATACGGATAAGCAGGAAGTCATCAATCACGTGCTGGAAAAATACCAGGCTATGGCAAAAGCAAGAGGAGTCAATTTTATCCTCCCCCCCAATGCCGTATTATAAGTCCAGCTAGGGACGGTAACTTTAAACCCCGGTCTTGAAAAGGCCGGGGTTTTTTGATTTAAAGATAAGCAAAAAAGAAGCAAAAAAACGGCTTTTAAAACAGCTGAAAAAAGAATGAAATTTTCTTCTGAAAAACAGACGGAAATGTGTTATAATAATGTGGTAAGGATGTTCGTATTACTAATTATATAATAGGAGACTTGAATGCTACGGAAGTTTATTGATTGGTTTAAACCGCTGCCCGATGCCGCGGAAAAAATAACCGATCCTCAAGAAATTACAAAGCAGTATAAGCGCTGGAGACTTCGCTTATTTATCAGTGCCTATATCGGTTACGCCATGTACTACGTAACCCGCCAGAACCTGAACCCGATTGCCCACGTGTTTAAAGAAGAAACGGGTATCACCAACGACCAATTCGGTTTGATGGTATCTATTTCGCTGATTGCGTACGGCATTGGCAAATTCGTAAGCGGTATGTTGGCTGACAAAAGCAACATCCGCGTTTTTTTGGCTTTTGGTTTGATGGCCTCTTCTGTCATTAACCTGTTCTTTGGTTATTTGACTTCTTTCTTCCTCTTGGTTCTGTTCTGGACGTTAAACCAGGCGTTCCAGTCTATGGGATTTCCTCCGATTTCGCGTATTTTCGCGTATTGGTTCTCTCCTAAAGAAAGAGCGAGCAAGTGGACGTTGTGGGCTTCCGCCCATACGGTGGGTATTTCCATTGCGGCTATCATTGCTGCGGTCATTTTGAAACTGATGGATGTAACGCCTCTAATTCACTGGCAGTATGTATTTGTGCTGTCCGGTATTTTGGGGTTGATTACCTCTTTCTACATCCTGCGCAGCGTAACCGATACTCCGGCGAGCGTCGGTCTGCCGCCTGTGGAAGAATACACCGGCTGCCAGCAGTTGGTAACCAAAGAAGCCAACGAAGGCGAAAGCTACTGGACGCTCCTTCGCAAATATGTACTTACGAACAAATACATCTGGATTTTGTCCGTAGCGTTCCTGTGCGTGTACTTTGTACGTTATGTAACGTTGTCGTGGGCGGCCATCTTCTTGGATACGCGCGAACTTTCCAAAGCCAGCATCCCGCTGATCTTCACGCTGAACCCCTTGGTGGGCGCTTTGGGCGGTATTACGGCCGGTATCTTGACGTCTAAGGTATTTGGCGGCCGCTGCACGCCTTCTAACGTGATTTACTTTGTGTTGTTGGCTATTTCCGCTTACGGGTTCTATCTGTTTGCGGGCCCGGATCATCTGATCTTGACGGGTTTCTTCATCGCCGCGCTCGGTTTCTTCGTGGACGGCCCGCAGAACCTGATCAACGTGCAGATCTCCTTGCTGACCACCAAAGAATCCGTGGCCGCCGCGTGCGGTTTCTGCGGATTATTCGGCTACGTAGGCGGGTTCTTGGCCGGCAGCGGTGCTTCCTTTATTTTGGAACACTGGGGCTGGGCGGGTGTATTTAACTCCTGCATCGTGGCCTGCGTCATCGGCGTACTGTTGGTGATGACGGCTTGGAAAAAAGAAAACCGCGATATTAGCACAGCCGCTAAATAACGCTATAAAATCCTTTACAAAACCCCGCGCAAAACGCGGGGTTTTTTATGTGTACAAGAAATGTTTTCGTGCCCGCGGAGCAACAGGGCGGCCGCGTGCAACACGCGCAGCAGGCGTTACGAAAGCAGGAACGGCCCAACGAGCGCGGCCGCGGTTTGCGGCGGCGGCCCAAATGCGCGCCGGCTGAAAAATCCGATAGATAGCACCGCTTGCAGGGCGGCGGTGTTGAGGGACAGAAGAAGCCCCGCGGCCGCCGCGCACAGGCACCGGCCGCCGCTTCAATTCGTGCTGGCTGATGCAGACGGAAAATAAAAACCGGGCGAATTAAACCGCCCGGCTTTTGCGTAAAACAACGCCCGATTTAGGTTATTCTACCTGTTTGATGCGCAGATCTTGCGGCGCTTTAAACTGTTTTTCGGCAGGCGTTTGGCCCGGCAGTTGCTCTACAATGTCAAACAGCAGTTCGCCGCTTGTTTTTTTGTAGATTTTTTTCTGCGGATTTTTGGTAATTTTGAAAGGAGCTCCTTCAAAATACCCGTCCGGAATATGCCCAATCGCGGCGGCGCGGTAGGTTTTCCGGCCGGACATTTTTTTGCCGTTAAGCAACAGTTTTGTTACTTTGACGGGATGTTTTTTGTTGCCGGGTTTGCATTTGTATTCAATGTAGACATTGTCCGAATAGGCAAACATGGAATAATTTTTCCCGTCCGGGTTGCATTTTAAACTGTCCTCAACGGCCTGTTTAAATTTTTTGCCGGTAATGTTGAAGGTGGACACGTATTCCGTATACGGCAGCAGTTCAGCCAAGTCGCGCCCCGTCAGGTTGCCGGGGTTTAAATCGCGGCGGATGCCCGGCAGCTGGAACAGGGCAAAATCCACTTTTTCCTGGGGTTCCAGCCATTTTGTCATATAATCGGCCAGCATTTTGGCCACATCCGGTGCGGCGTCCGGCCCTTGCGGGTATTTATAGAGAGTGGCCGGAACCGAGGCAAAAACGCGCGTTAGCGATTTGTCCTCTATCTGATCCAGCTTTTCCTTAACGGCCTTATTTTCCCCCCATTTTGCGGGATTTAAAGCGATATAAGAAGACGTAACGCCGGTTAATTGGCCGGTTTTATCGTCAAAATCCAATTCTACGCGGCTGACGCCTTCCAGCATGGATCCGCTTTCCACAAACAGCGGGCCGTTGTCGCCCATTTTATGCTGGGCGTGCTGCAGGTGGGCGTGGCCGCCTAAAAATACGTCAATCGTTTCGGCGGCGGACGGCGCGGCCGTGAGCACATCCATTAATTGGGAAGGTTTGCGCGGGTCGGCAATGGAATCGTGGGCCAGCAGCAGTACGGCGTCGGGCTGCGCAGCCTGGATTTCTTGAAGCAGTTTTTCCCAATCGGCGGCGGAAAGTTTTTTGAGCTCCATGCCGCTCATGCCGGGGCCGTCCATAGAAAAACCGATGACGGCCACCTTTTTGCCGTTCCAATTGAAAATTTTATAGGGATGAATCTGTTTGCCGGGGATTTGCAAACCTTCTACATTGACGGAAAGCACTTCCCCGTTAAAACCGCCCAGCATTTGGCCCAGCGTTTCGGCGCCGAAATCGCTGTCGTGGTTGCCGATGGTCAGCGCGGCGTAGCCTTGGCCCGATAGGTTTTTGGGGGTTTTGCCGGCGGCGTTCATCAGTTCAACGGAGTAGCGGCCGTCGGAGGAGTTGGCTTCTTTATTGCCGCTTGAAAAATCGCCCGAGTCCAGTATCACAAAAGGTTCTTTTTCTTGCAGCAGGACGTTTTCTAAAACGGCAAACCCGCCGTGAGGCTGCCCGGATTTATCGGCGCGGGAGAAATAGTAGCCGTGTATATCGCTGGTATGGTAGACGGCCAGCTTTTCCGCGCTGAGCGGCTGCCAAAAGCACACTACGGCCAGCGGCAGCGCCCAAAGGAACATCGTTTTGCGTAAGCGCATAGCACCCTCCTGGTATAAGCTTTTGTACAGTGTAGCAAAAAAAATCCCCTGCCGGGGCAGGGGATTTGCAAATAGTTTACGCAAGTTAGATGTTCATTACGTAAAGCATATTGGTGGTTCCGGCTTTTCCGAACGGAATACCGGCGGTTACCACCACGTTGTCGCCTTCTTTGGCGAGTTTTTGCGCCAAAACGGCTTTTTTGGTTTCGGCGGTCATATCGTCAAAGTTTTTCAGGTTTTCAATCACAATCGGCGTAACGCCCCACACAACCGCCAACTGGCGGGCCGTGGTAATGTTAGGCGTCAGGGCCAAGATCGGCAGCCCGCCGGCGCGCTGTTGGGAAGCACGCAGGGTGGTGGAGCCGGAGTCCGTGAACGTTACGATCACGTTGGCGGTATCCATATTGGTGGCTACCAGGCTGGCGGCCGAGGTGATGGCGCCTTCTTTGGTGGAATCGTTTTTGCGTTCCAAGGTGGAAAGCCCTTTGCGGTAGCGGTGGTCTTTTTCAACCGTTTCAATGATGCGGCGCATGGTGGCCACGGCTTCGTAGGGGTGGTCTCCCTGGGCGGTTTCGGCCGAGAGCATGACCGCGTCCACACCGTCGTAAACGGCGGTGGCCACGTCGGAAGCTTCGGCGCGGGTGGGCATAATGTTGTGAATCATGGATTCCAACATCTGCGTAGCTACGATGACCGGTTTGCCCGCTTTGCGGCAGCCGGAAACGATTTTCTTTTGCAGTACCGGCACCAGTTCGGGGCTGGTTTCCACGCCCAAGTCGCCGCGGGCAACCATAATGACGTCGGTCAAGTCAATGATTTCGCGCAGGTGTTCAATGGCGGAGGGTTTTTCGATCTTGGCGATGATGTGGGCTTTGGATTTCATCAAGCTGCGCAGCTCAATGATGTCTTCCGGCTCCTGTACGAAGGACAGACCGATAAAATCGGCGCCCAGCATTTCGGCAATTTTCAAATCTTCTTTGTCTTTGGCGGTCAGCGCGGAGAGCGGCAGTTTTACGCCGGGCACGTTGACGCCTTTTTTGTTGGACAGTTCGCCGCCGGCGATGACGGTGCAGTCGGCCGTGTCGGCGGTGTGGGCGTCTACGCGCAGGCGGACGACGCCGTCGTTAAGCAAAAGCTCCAGGCCGTCTTTCATCGCGGCAAAAATTTCTTTGTGCGGCAGGCAGACGCGGGTCTGGTCGCCCGGTTCCGGGTTCATATCCAGGCGGAATTTGTCGCCTTCTTTCAAGGTAATGCGGTAATCTTTAAAGGTGCCGATGCGAAGCTTCGGGCCTTGCAAGTCAAATAAAATACCCAGGGTGCAGTTGTATTTCTTTTCCATTTTGCGGATGTTGGTTACTCTTTCCTGGTATTCCGGCAAAGAGCCGTGGCTGCAGTTGCAGCGGAACACGGATACCCCGGCTAAAACTAATTGTTCAATTGCTTTTTCATTGCTGGTGTCGGGCCCAATGGTCGCGACGATTTTGCAAAAGTCTGTATTCTTAGGCATAATGTATCTATTCTTCCTCAATCATCACATCTAAAGTAAGGGGCCAAACAGCTTCCCCTTCTGATATATATTTTATTATTTTTAGAGAGCGTTGTCATCGGGTACGTGGCGCGCCCGTCTATTTTTTGCGTTGAAAAGACGCCCCAAATCCGCTACAATATACCCATGCAAACCAACCCCGAACTCTCTCCCAAGAAAGATTATTACGCCCCCATGCACACGGCGGAACACATTTTAAACCAAACGATGGTACGGGTGTTTGGCTGCGCCCGGAGCAAAACCAATCACATTGAGAAAGATAAATCCAAATGCGATTATTTCCTGCCGGCTGCCCCCACCGAAGCACAAATGCGCGAAGTGGAAGCGCTGGTAAACGACGTGATTGCCGGCCAGCTGCCGGTAACGGCCGAAGAACTGCCGCGCGACGTGGCGGAAAAAAGCGTGGATTTGTCTTCCCTGCCGGAGCAGATTTCTACGGTGCGGCTGGTGCGGGTGGGCGGATATGACGTGTGCCCCTGCATTGGAAAACACGTGCAGAATACCCGCGAAATCGGGCATTTTAACCTGTTTAGCTGGGATTATCAAAACGGACGGTTGCGCGTGCGGTTTAAATTAGAAAAATAAAAAGGATAAAAAAATGAAACGAACTTTGGTTTGCTGTGTATTATTTTGCAGTATGATGTTGTTGACCGGCGCAAGGGCCGGGGCGGAAGGCGTCAAACGAGGCTGGGAAGTGGAACTTTCCAAGCTGTCGTTTGATTTTAATTCCACCGAGGTAAAAAACGCCACGGAATATAAAGATTTCCCGCAGGCGCGCCTGAATGCCGATTCCCAAACGGCCATTCGCGGGTTTTTGGATGCGTCGGCCGATTATTATGCCCACCGCTATTTGTGGAGCAACGAACTGATTTTGGATTACGGGCGCACCAAAATCCGCCCGGTGGACGGCGAAACGCTGACCAACGAAAGCGCCGACCAAATCCTGTTTACCACCGGCTATACCCAGCGGTTGTGGAATATCCCTAATTTTTTAGGCGGTTTTGAACTGGGGCCCTTTGCCAATTTAGGCTATGAAACCGAATTTACCAAGCCGGAAGACGCCGCCCGCAAGAAAGTGCTTCGCGCCACGGCGGGTGTAAAGCTTTTTGAAGGCACGTATTTAAAAAGCTTGTTCGCCGCGGTGGTGGGCGAGCGGGATTATACGTATTCCCCCACTTCCAACAAGCTGGCGTGGGAAGCGGGCCTTAAAATAGAACAGCCCGTGCGGGAAGGCGTGGTGGCCAAGTATGAAGTTTTCTTTCGCGATTATTTAAGCGAATCCCAAAACAACCAGACGGATTTGGATTATGAATTTTCCGCCGACGCCCGCCTGGAAGTGCAGCTGTATAAGAACTTGTATTTAGCTCCTTTCGTAAGTTTCTACACGGCGCAGGCCAAGTATTTCGGCAAGCGGGGCGAAAACCTGTATATCGGGGTGTCGCTTTCCTTTAGCCACTTGTTTAAAGCGGCCGACGAAATTTCCAAATAAACAAAAACCCGCCGAAAGGCGGGTTTTTTATGCTAAAAGAGCATTCTTCCAAATTGCCCTGTCCAGCGTTGGTGCGGCCGGATGTGGCCCGTTTTGGCGTTATTTAATACATTTTTTAAATTTTCCAGTCCGTATTCTCCCCAAATATACACGTTGGCAATCGCTTCGGGGGCGATATTTTCGTACGAATAATAGATGGTTTTCGTTTTGTTTAAAAGGGGATGGGTGCCCAATTGCATACCAGGCGTACGGCGGATTTCAAACACGACGCCTATGCCGTTTGCTTTGCTGCCGTTTTGGAAAATATAGTGGCTGGCTTCCGTGATGGAAGAAGACAGGCTGACAGCCGCCCGCCCGTCCGTTCCGGCATTCCAGGCGGAGGTTTTAGGCGAAAAACCTTTGTTTAAAATTTGAATCAATTCTTCCGGCGTAAGGAGCATCCCGCGAAACAAAAATTGGTCGGAATCTTCATCGGCCGTGTAATGCGGTGCGGACTGATACGGGAAAATGCGTTTCATAAAAAAGCCTTCTAAATACTCTTCCGGCAAATGATAACCGCGCAGCAAAGCATCTTTGTGTATGAGAATGTTCGCTACGAAAACAAGGCGGTCTTTTTTTTGCTTTTCCGCTTGTTTTTTTAAAAAAGCCCGGTTCAGGTGTTCTTTGGAAATTTTGAGGTTGGGAAGGGTATTTCCCGGCCGGCGGCGGTTGTAATACCAGCCCGTGGATATGACGGGCGCCGGCGCAACCGAGGCGGAAGCCAAGCGGGTGATTTTTTCGGGCATGAGCGGACGGATAATTTTGGGATAGGGTTTCATCGTTTTAAGGGCCGGGGCCAGTATTTTGCCGGCGGGAACCTGCGCCTGTACGGTTGTTACCGCAAAAACGCATGCAAATCCCGTCCAGACGGCTTTAGTCAATAAGTTCATAATTTTTCCTCTTTTGTCATTGAATTTATAAATTTGAAATACACATAAAAAAACCCCGGATGTACACATCCGGGGTTTTAAAATCAATAATTCGTTTAAAATGATTGTATTAGCCCGGACGCGCGACCGTGTTTAATAATGATAATCACATTAATAATCAAGCGGGAAAAAATTCCATTATTTAGGAAGCGGCTGTTTAGCAGTCCGGATGCAAAAACGGCTCCTTGCGCAAGAGCGGCGCAAGAAGATTCCTTATAAGCGGAAAAAAAGTTTTTGCAAATCATAAATAAGATTATACCGAATTTTTCTCTTTTGTACAAGAATATCATTTAATTTGATACGTCATCGCTACCGCCGCGCGGATGGAAATCATGCCGGTTGCGGGGGCATTGTCGGCCGGGGCGGGAGCATCGGGCGCAAGGACGTTTTGGCTGCTGTTGCTTGTCCAGCGGGGCGCGGCAAAAGAAGGGGCAGCCTCTTCGCGCAGGGAGAGCAATTTCCCTATTTTTACGCCCGCCGCCTCGGCCATCAGCCGGGCTTTTTCGCGTGCGGCGCCGATAGCCTGCGAGCGGGCTTGGTCGCGGTAGCGGCGCAGCTGGGTGGAATAGAACGAAACATTGGTAATGCGGTTTACCCCCCGCTCCAGTAAGGCATACAGAACATCTTCATATTGGGAGGGATCTTCCAAGGTAACGGTAAACGTTTGGGAAATTTCGTACTGCAGTTTTTCGGGGCGGGGGCGATTGGCGTAAGGCGTTGCGTACACCGGCAAAATTTGCAGGTTGTCCGCTTGGATAAAGCGTTCTTCCACGCCGCGCGTGCGCAGGTATTGCAAAATTTGGGAAGAAGCCGTATTTAACCGCTCGGCGCCTTGGCGCAGGTTGTCCGTTTTTTCAAAAAGGCCAAAAGTAATGGCGGCCCGATCGGGCGGAACGCGCACCTCGGCTTCGGCCGTTACGTGCAGCTGCGGCGTTTTGGCAAAAGCCGCCGCCGGAATAAATGCAATGCATACGAGTGCAAACAAAAAGTAAAGACGTTTCATAATATATCCTCCCTGTGGTGTACCCGTATTATAAATTATTTGGCAAAAATAGCCAACAAAAAAGCGGGCTCCGAAAGGAGCCCGCTTTTCTAACCGGGTTAGAGTTATTTGTTGACGGAAGCCATGTGGGCGATCAAATCCAGCACTTTGTGAGAGTAGCCGATTTCGTTATCGTACCAAGACACGACTTTCACGAAGGTATCCGTCAGGGCAATACCGGCTTTGGCGTCAAAGATAGACGTGAGCGGGCAGCCCAAGAAGTCGGAAGATACCACCGCTTCATCGGTGTAACCCAAAATGCCTTTGAGTTCGCCGTTGGCGGCTTCTTTCATCGCGGCGCAGATGTCTTCGTATTTGGCCGGTTTAGCCAAGTTGACGGTCAAGTCCACCACGGAGACGTCCAAGGTCGGCACGCGCATAGACATACCGGTCAGTTTGCCGTTGAGTTCCGGAATTACCTTGCCTACCGCTTTGGCGGCACCCGTAGAAGACGGAATGATGTTGCCGGAAGCGGCGCGGCCGCCTCTCCAGTCTTTCATAGACGGGCCGTCTACGGTTTTCTGGGTGGCGGTGGTGGAGTGCACGGTGGTCATTAAACCATCTTTGATACCCCATTTGTCGTTGAGCACTTTGGCGATAGGAGCCAAGCAGTTCGTGGTGCAGGAAGCGTTAGATACGAACTGGGTGCCTTTGACGTAGGTTTTTTCGTTGACGCCGACTACGAACATCGGGGTGGCGTCTTTGGACGGAGCAGACATAACCACGTATTTGGCGCCGGCTTTGATGTGGGCTTGCGCTTTTTCCTGGGTCAGGAACAAACCGGTGGATTCAACGACGTATTCGGCGCCCACTTTGTCCCAAGCCAAGTTGGCCGGGTCTTTTTCGGCGGTTACGCGGATTTTTTTGCCGTTGACGATCAGCTGGTTGTTTTCCACATCAGCTTCCACGGTGCCGTTAAATTTGCCGTGCATCGTATCGTATTTGAGCATATAAGCCAAATAGTCCACGGGGCACAAATCGTTAATGCCGACGATTTCAATGTCATTGCGTTCTTGCGCCGCGCGGAACACGAAGCGACCGATGCGGCCAAAACCGTTAATACCTACTTTAATCATAGTTGCTACATCCTCCATAGATTTTTTACTTCTGCTATATTTTACAATTTTTTGCGGCTTTCGTATATCCGTCTCTTTTTACGAGGCAGGCTGTGCGGGGGCGCTGTCCTGCCAGTTTTTACAGACGTCCACCCATTTTTCGGCGCGGGAGGCCGTTTCCAATTCGGCGGGCGTCAGTTTGACGGCCGTGTTTCCGCTCCCCCCGGCGGGGTAAACCGTTTTAAAACGTTTTAGCGAAACGTCCAAATATACTTTTACCCCCTCCTTGGCGGCAAACGGGCATACGCCCCCCGGGGCAAAACCCGTTAAAGCTTCCACTTCGTCCCCCGCGGGCATTTTGGGTTTTTGGCCGAATACGGCCTTATACTTGGGGTTGTCTACTTTTGCGTCTCCGGCGGTTACCAGCAAAATAACCCCCTCTTTTAACACAAAAGAGAGTGTCTTTGCAATCAGGGCCGGCGGACAGCCCAGCGCTTGGGCCGCCAGCGCTACGGTTGCGCTGGAAGCGCCCAGCGTAATCAGGCGGTCTGCCAGCGAGAACTGTGCGAGATATTGAGTTACTTTTTCTACCGGGTTCATCTTTATTATTCTATCTTTTTCCAAGGCTCCAAAAAACCGGCGGTTTAGGCCGCCGGTTTCGGTTTATGAAAAGCGCATTTTATAACTGCGGATAAATTTTAATTGTTTTGCGCTGGCGGAGCGTGGGGTTATAGACCGACTGAAAAGCCGTCAGCAATTTTTGTTCCTGCAGGTCATAGGTGTAGGTGGTCTTTTTGTTGCGGTCGGCCTTGGTGCGGTTTTCCACAAAAGCATAGCCGTCTTCCGTCCACGAAGCGTGGCGGGTGGTAAGCTGTAAAAACTTGGCCTGCGGATAATTTTCCAAGGCTTCCTGTAATTTAGAATAGGGCAATTTAAAAGGCACTTGCAGCTGCCAAAGCATGTGTTTTTCGGCATCCAAAAGCGAAAGATGGGTGATGTATTCTTCTATGGCAAAATCGGCTATTTTTTGGCCGTTTAACATAAACGGAAAGGTGCCTTTGCCCGGGTTGTGGTAAGCTTCCACCAAATTTTTGAGGTAATAGGCCGGCGTGGCGTAGGCAATGTCGGCGGTTTCTCCGGCGGTGCTGTAGAGGCTGCCGGTGTGAATGCCTACCAACTCGTTTTTGGAATTTAATACGGCGCTTCCGCATAAACCGGGGCGCGCCATGCGTTCCAGCGGCATCGTGGTGCGGATGGAAAGCGGCGTACAGGCGATGATTTCCCGGTTGCTTACGGCTGTGGGCACCGGGCCGGAAAACCCCTTGGAAATTAAACTGATTTCATCGGTAATGGTGCCCAAGCGGTAGGGCAGCAACAGCGGCTCTATCTCCGCGGGGAATTTAACCAAGGCAACATCCAGCATGCTTTGGGGTGAAACGGCCACCACTTCCACCGGAACTAATTTCTGCAAACCGTTTTTATAAATGATTGCCGTGAAAGTTTTGTGCAGAGAGTATTTTTCCATCGTGTCTCCGGCGATGGCATGCGTGGCGATGACGCCGTACACTTCTTTCTTTCCTTGATAATCAATTGAAAAGACCGCGCCGGAAAAGAGGTTGGAGTGCTGGTTCATGTCATCCGTTTCGCGGGCTTGGAAAATATATGCATCCGACGGAATGGCGTTTGTAACGGCGGAGGCTTTGAGTTCAATGTTGGCTTTGCGCAGCGAATTTACTTCCTGCTGCAGTTCCTGCAGTTTTTCCCAGATGGCGTTTTCGGTTATGGCGGGTACGGCCGATTTGGAGCGAAGCGTGCCCGGAAGAGAGGCCGCCGGCGACATTTTGGGAAGAACAGTTTCAAGCGACCCTTTGGAAAAACCGGAAACGGATTTTTCCGTAGCCGCTTTAAGAGTAGACGTAATGAGTTTGGATTTCCCTTGCGCGTGTGCAACGCCCTGGAAAGCCAGCATTAACAGAAAAAGGAAAAAGAAAGTTTTTCTCATACGAATATCTTACCAATCCCTTTCGGCGTAAACAAGGGTCAAAAGGCCTACTTTGCAGTAGGCCTTTTCAATAGGACGCGGAGGAAGTTTATTTCCCGGTATAGTTTTGAGCCGTCAGCTTTTCAAACCCCGCTTTTAAAATCGGGAAAGCCGCTTGGGCGTCGTCTAAGGGGCGGGCGGCCGTTTCCATAGGGCAGCTGCCGGTTTTAGAGCGATTTAAAATATAGTCCACCTCTTTGTCGGCCGTGTAGGCGATGTGGTACTTTTTTAAGATGGAAATCGCTTCTTTGGAAAGCATTCCCGTGTGCAAACTGGCCGCTCCCCCGTAGGCAAGCAGCAAGGCCGAGGCCCGGCCGGTTACTTTATCGTACATTTGGGCGCCTTTTAAATTGCCTGTTTCCAGGTGTTTTAACAGCGGGCCTAAGCCGCGGCCGTTGTAGGTTTCAATGCGCCCGTCCGGAAAGACGGCCACTAAATCATGCCCTTTGGCAAGGGCCAGCAGTTCTTCCTGCGAAAGCGTGCGTTGCGGCGTGCTGCTGCAGGCACATAACAGCAAACAACCGATCAATAAACCGATGAGTTTTGGCATGGCGTTCTCCTGTGTAGTGGGATATTTATAGTATAGAATATGGAGCCGGCTCCAGCACAAGCGTTTTTCAGCTGATTTTGCGGGTGTTGTGCGGGCCTGTTGCGGAGCGCCGAAAAGAGCCGTCTTAAAAAAAATACCCGCCCAACGGGCGGGTATTTGCGGGCGAAGAAAACTTAAATTTTATTTTCTTCCAAGATTTTTTTAAGCGTATCGGCCGATTTTTTAAGCGCGGCCACTTCTTCCTCGTTTAACTGCAGGGGCACATGCGTTTCCACCCCTTGGCGGTTGACGATGGCCGGCAAGCTGAGCGCCACGCCGCTGATGCCGTATTCCCCGTTCATTTGGGCAGAAATCGGCAGGATGGATTTTTCGTCCCGCACGATAGCCTCGCAAATGCGTTTGACGGACATGGCAATCCCGTAATAGGTGGCTTTTTTGCGGGCGATGATTTCGTAGGCGCTGTTTTTGACGTCCTCGGCAATTTTGCGGGTGGCTTCCTGGTGGTTAAAGTGCCCGCGCATTTCGCAGAATTTGTCCAGCTTAATGCCCGACACGTTGGCGCAGCTCCAAGCGGCGATTTCGCTGTCGCCGTGTTCGCCGATGATAAAGGCGTGCACGCTGCGGCTGTCCACGTTTAAGTGCTGGCCCAAATTGTATTTTAAGCGGGCGGTGTCAAGCACGGTGCCGGATCCCAGCACGCGGTTGGGCGCGTAACCGCTGAGTTTCAGGGCTACGGAAGTTAAAATATCCACCGGGTTGGCCACAATGAGCAAAATGCCTTTAAAATCCCGTTTGGTAATTTCGGGAATAATGGATTTAAAGATAGCGATGTTCTTTTTGACCAGATCCAGCCGGGTTTCGCCGGGTTTCTGGTTGGCGCCGGCGGTAATAATGATAAGGCCTGCGTCTTTTAAATCATCATAATTGCCGGCATAAATTTCCATCGGTTTGGCAAACGGAATGCCGTGGCTGATGTCCAGCGCTTCGCCTTCGGCGCGGGCTTGGTCGCTGTCAATCAGCACCATTTCGGTAAACAGGCCGCTTTGCATTAAGCTAAAGGCCGAGGCCGCCCCTACAAATCCGCAGCCGATAATTCCCACTTTGTTAAAATTCACGAAATTTTGTTCCATACCATTCTCCTTAGTCTATATATATTATTTTATCAAATATGGAACGGGCAAAATAGTATAAAAAAGAGCATAAAAAAGCCCCGTTATAAAACGGGGCTGAAGATATTAAAAATAAAAACGGCCGGCCAAGGCTGCGCTCAAGCCGGAACGGTCAGAAATAACGGCTCCGTCTTTTGTGATTTTGGCGGAAAAGTTATATTTCAGATCCAATCCCAAGGCAAAGGCCTGCGTAAAGCGGTACTCTACCCCGCCGGTAATGTGCGGGAAAAATTTGCTGTCGCTGAGGTCATCGAGCTCCGTATGGATGTAGCTTAGCCCCAGGCCGAGCCAATAACTCCAGTTTTGCAGGCCGTTGTCCCATTTATAATAGACGGTTACCGGGATGGCATAGGTTTCTTCCGTGGCGGTTCCCAAGCCGTGTAACTTTAGCTCATTTTCGCCGTAAAAATCCAGGCCGGCCTTGACGCCGATTTTGTTTTCCCCGGAATAAGGCCATTCGTGCAAGACTTCCAACGCAAAAATCCCGCCCGACTTGCTCAACTCGCGGTTATAGGCCGTAGCGTAGTCAAACAGGTCTTGCATCGTTTTGGGGTCATTTTCGCCGTAACCCAACTTTACGGCAGCCCCCCAATCTCCCGCCGGTGCGAAAGGGGCAAAGACAGATACACAAAATAGGGTAAGAAGCAGTTTTTTCATGGGAAAATCCTCCGGTTTAATATAGCGTTATGAGAGCGGTTTTGAATGAGAAAATCAATATGTCGGAGCCAGCAGGCAAGGCAGGCTAGATAATTGCTATAATTAAAAAGTAAATTAAAGAGAAAAGAGGTAGAGATGTTTACAAGTAATTTTAATCCTTGGCACCATGTGTCCCCCGGCGACAAAAGAACCCTGCCGGATGTGGTAAACGGCGTTATTGAAATTCCCAAAGGCACCCGTGCCAAATACGAGTTGGACAAAGAAAGCGGCCTTTTGCGTTTAGACCGCGTGTTATATTCTTCCGTATATTATCCCGCCAACTACGGTTTTATCCCCCGCACCTACGGGGCGGACAGAGACCCGCTGGACATTTTGATTCTTTCCCAGGCTGAAGTGGTGCCGCTGTGCATTGTGCCGGCGCGCATTATTGGCGTGATGCGCATGTTGGACAACGGCGAAGCCGACGATAAAATCATCGGCGTAGCACAGGGCGACCCGAACGTCAGCCACTACACGGATATTTCCCAGCTGCCGGAACATTTGGTTTCGGAAACGATGAGCTTTTTTGAAGATTATAAAAAGCTGGAAAATAAGAGCGTAGTAGTGGAAAAAATTTTTGACAAGAAAACAGCCGTTAAAATTTTGCAGGAAGCGTTTATTGCGTATGAAGAAAAATTCGTTACGTACAGCAATTTTTCCCACTACTGCGAAAAATAATCTTGTCCGTACAGTTAAAAAAGCTCCCCCGGCCGGGGAGCTTTTTTATGGGCGTAAAGCGTAGTTTTACGGAAGGCCGGGGGCAAAATCCACCATTTGAATGGTAAAATCCGGCAAAAAATCTACATATTGAATCGTGAAATCCGGCATAAATTCCACAAATTGCCATTCCCCGCATTGGCTGGGGAAAGAAGGCGTATCTTTTACCCGCAAGTCCGGCAGGAAGGAAACTTTTTGGACGGTAAAGTCGGCCATAAAGTCCACCACCTGCACCCGGCCGTATAAGGGAATTCCGTTATAGGTGCAGTCGTCCGCAATTTGCCCGGCGTAAGCCAGCGCAGCGCATATACACAGGGCGATGGTTATCATATATTTTTTCATAGGGGTTCCTGTTTAGTATGATAGCAAGAAAAACGTCTTTTTGCCACGTACTTTAGCAAAAAATGCACGTGGCAATTTGGCGCGGTGCCCGTTAGAAACAGGGGCAAATCTCAGCGGGAAAACGTAACCGTTACCGTATTGTTGCCCAGCATCGGCACCCATTGCTGCGGGTTTTGCACCGTGCCGATGCGGGTGTAGCGGTAGCTGGAAGGAAAATCTTTGTAAAAAAGCACTAAACAATCGTTTCCAAACAGCATTAAATCCCCTGCTTTAATGTGCCCGGCCGTTTTGGGTTGGGCCGGCAGCGGGCGGGAAAGATAATGATATTTTTCGTTGTCGTTTAAATCGTTCATGGTAACCGTCAGCGGCGCCCTCTCGGCAAAGGCGCGTGCGGTGGGGTTATCCGCCAAAATGACGGGAAAAGATTTTTGGTTAATCAGAATGTTCATAGTCAAGGCGTTTTGCGGTTTCGCGTCAAGCGCGTTGCTTTCTGCCTGCTTGGCTTGGCAGGCAGAAAGCAAAAGAATAACGGCCGACAAACTGGTCAAAAAACTACTGTAAAAGAACACAAGGTTTGATTTCTTGTTACACATGGTTTGATTATTTTCGCCAACTTGAAACTGGAAGGTTTAAGAATATAACATCAAGCGGCTTCCTACTGCTGAGAGTTAGTATTGTTGGTCAAGTATGATCGCGTCCTCGTCCGGCATGGCAATCAGCTCCGGCACAAGGCTCTCCATGAAGCCGCCGCGCTTACAAAGCCTGTGGTTCCTCGCCTTGCGTTCCTCGACGGATAGCTTCTGCTTGATGATTTTCTCCAGGTTTTCAAACTGCCGGATTTTCTTCTTTCCGTCCTCAATCTCGGCTTGCAGCTCCTCACGGGTTTTCTCTCTCGGTTTTGTCATAGTTGGTCGCTTCTTTCTGCTTATGGCTAAAAGAAAAGAGCAGCCACTTTCTGTGTGAAAATAGCTACTCTCAGTTGGTGTATTCTGTTATTGAGTAGGCGTTATCTGCCCGATAAACTGGAAGTTGTTTATTAAACCTTTTTAACCTTAACCAACAACATCATAGGTCTACGCATTTCATTACACATTCCCGGCATACCCATCATATCTGCCGGAGGCATTGCTTCCTCAATAGCCTCAATTTGAAAACCACAT
>CASFFZ010000012.1 GCA_949294095.1 uncultured bacterium | reverse complement strand
TTTGTGCTGCGAAAATGAAGAAGAATGCCTGAAATTAAATAAAGATTATCCGCTTTGTTCGGATCTGATTGCCCGGGCGGATTATCAAAGCGGCGCAGAATGTGCGGGGGACAATCGCCCTACGGTAGTGCAGTGCGTGGGATCCTCCACCCAAACCTGCGGCTGCTTGGGCAAAGGCACTCAATCGCGCGTCTGTAATACCACCACGGGCCAGTGGGGTGCGTGGGGGGCGTGCAGCGTGCCGCTGTTTTGTTCCTGCCCGGCGGACGGGAAACCGGCTTCTACCCAAACTTGCAACGGCTGCGGCACGCAAACACGTACCGTTGCGTGTAATACGGCTAATGGAGAGTGGCAACCTTCCGCTTGGGGAACCTGCAGCAAAACCGTGGAGGAATGCACGGATCCGTGCTCTACGCACCCGTTTGATTTAGTGCAAGAAAGAGAAGAAACCGCTTTGTGCTGCAAAGGGAGTTCTGTTTATGTTCCGGAAACGGGGGAGACCTTTACTGATGCCGCGTATTGCTGCGGAACGGTAAATGTATGTTGTTTCTACCCAGATGGCACCTCCGGCAACTGTGACCCCATGAGTTCGGTAAGCTTGTCAGAGAAAAACAGTTATTGCAAAATTGCCGGAAACGGTTCGCATGCAGAATATGTTTGCGGAATGCCTTCTTCCGGGGGAACTACCCCTGGCACAAATTGCACATGGGGATCCGGACAACAGGTTCAGCAAACGGTATCCATTGACTATACGGCCGGAGACGTGTTTGAAAAGATTTCCAGCCAGTCGGATATTACGTCTTCCTTCAGTATTGCTGGTACGGAAGGCTGGACGCCTCCCCAAACCTGTAATACGGGCGGTACTTGCGATTCCAGCGGGGCACTGTGCAACAACAATCCGTATCTCTCTAATTGCAAGGTTACCAGCGCAGACAGCGGCGGCACGCCCGCTTCGTACTCTTGTACGCTAACGTACACCAGCCGCAGCTGTACCTGCCAGTAAGCAAATTGTTAAAACCCTCCGCGGCAGCGGAGGGTTTTTTGTGGGGAGTTATTTGAAAAGCGCGCGGGGGTGTTTTTCGGCGGAGTGCATGAAGAAAGCGTTTGCATTTGCCGGGGGAAAGTGTTATAATAATATTGCGGGGTAGAGAAGCCTGGTATCTCGCAAGGCCCATAACCTTGAGATCACTGGTTCAAATCCAGTCCCCGCAAGATTTTTATTATATACCGCCCCTAAGGGCGGTTTTTTTATGGGGCAAAATAACCAAGTTAGACGACAACTTAGTTTCTTTTCGGCGGTTTTTTATGTACAATAGACTAGACTAAGAAAAACGCAACGCAAAACAGGGTTTGCCGTTTGTTAGGAGGAAGCATGAAAGTAGTTATTTTTGTAGGGGGGAACAAAACGTTTACCGCCTCCCGCTTAGGGGTAAAACTGGGCGAAGAACTGGCGCGCAAAGGGGCGGAAGTAACGCTGCGCGCTGTAAAGGGAAAGGTAAAAATAAAAGATTCGGCCGTCAGCCTGCAGGAATATGCGGCCGCCGCCAAACCCAAAACCTTGGCGTCGGCGCTTCAAAAAAGCCAAGCCGATTTTGTGATTTCGCTTATGAACTTGGCCGGCTGCCAAGCCGCGCTGGAAGCGGGGGTTCCCTTTGTCTACGCGGAGAACGAAGGGTTTAAAGAAGACAAAGCGGTAAAAGATAAAAAAGCCCTCCTTAAAAAAGCCAAACAGGTGTTTGTGATTAAAACGACGGATAAACCGCTTAATAAAAAAGCGTATGCCGGCCTGAAAGTGCAGGAAGTTACCAATCCGGCGGTTTGGGTGGAACACTACAACTACAACAAACCCGCTTGCTTTAAGAAAGAAAACAACATCGTGGCCGTGGGCAAATTTTCCAAAGAAAGCGGCTTTGATACGCTTCTTAAAACCTGGGCCCGGCTGGCGCCTGCGCACTCCACCTGGCACTTAACGATTGTGGGGGACGGCACGGGGAAAGCGGCGTTGGCCAAGTTTGTGGCTAAAAACAATTTGCAGGACAGTACCGAAATCGTTACCGACGACGGGGATGTATACAGCCTGCTTCGCAATGCAGACATTTTTGCGTATCCTGCCTTAAACCCCGCCAACGCGGATATTTTGCTCGACGCCATGGCCAGCAAACTGCCGTGCGTGGCGTGCGAAAGCGAACCCGTAACCGATTTGGTGGCCAACGGCATTAACGGGGTGATTGTCAATGCCGGCGAAGAAGAGCCTTTTACCATCGCCTTGGACGATTTAATGGTCAACTGGGGCAAGCGCGTCGGTTTGGCGGTAGAGGCCAGCAAACTCAAAGACAGATATCCGTTTGAAGATTTTGTGCGGGTGTTTGCCGAACTTTTAAAATAAACGATGCCCCGGCGTTCGGCCGGGGCATTTTGCAAGGAAACGCGATGCGAATTACGTGTGTAATCGGTACTTTAGGCGGCGGCGGCGCGGAACGCGTGATGACGTACCTGTGCGGCGGCTTAGCCGCGCGCGGGCACGAAGTAACGCTGCTGACGCTGGACGATGCCGTCCCCGATTTTTACCCGGTGCCGGACGGCGTAAAGCGCGTAAAAATAAACTTGCCCACCTTTAAAAAAGCCGGTTTTTGGGGAGGGATTCCCCGCTTGTGGAAGCTGACGCGGGCCGTGCGGGCCACCCGGCCGGAAGTGCTGATCAGTTTTATGACGGTCAGCGTCTTGGCCTCCTGCTGGCTGTTGCGCATTCCCTATATCTATGCCGATCACTTGGACGTGCGTTACCTGGCGTATTCTTTAAAATGGAAAATTTTGCGCAACTTTTTGTTGGGCAAAGCCTTCCGCGTAACGGTTCTTTCCGAGCGCGACCGCAAATTCATTGCGCTCTACCATCCGCGCTGGAAGCCGGCGGTTATTTACAACCCCGCCCTGCCGCCGCAAAAAAGTTTTGAGCCGCGGCCGGATTTCTTGCAAGAAGGCAAAAAATATGTGCTGGCCGTAGGACGGCTGGCCAAACAAAAAGGGTTTGACCGCCTGCTGGAAGCGTGGCGCCGGATTTGTGAAGATTTCCCCGATTGGCGGCTGTGCATTATCGGCGCCGGGCCGGAAGAGGCCGAACTGAAAGGCTTGGCCGATACGCTGGATGTGCAGTACAGCGTCCAGTTCGTGGCGCCGGTTAAAAATTTAAATGCGGTGTACCGCCATGCGGATTTGTATGCCATGTCCTCCCGGGCGGAAGGGTTTCCCATGGTGCTGCTGGAAGCCATGTCTTTCGGGCTGCCGGTGGTAAGTTTTAACTGCACCGGGCCGGACGTCATCGTGCGCGACGGCGTGGACGGATTTTTGGTCAAACAAAACTATACCGACCGCTTGGCCGCCAAAATGGCGGAACTGATGAAAGACGAGGCGCTTCGCCGTCAATTTGGCGAGAAAGCCCGCGAAATTACCAAACGCTTTTCGCTTCATAAATACTTAGATGCATACGAAACGTTATGCAAGGAAGCCGTAAAATGAACTGGCAGGATCCGGACGTACAACAACGCATTGCCGAATGGCAGCAGCTGCTGGATTGGCGCGGGCGGGACAGCCGCCTGGTGCGGGGCGCGTTTGCGTGGAGCAGTTGGAAAAAGAAAATTTTAAACACGCTTAAGTGGCGTCTTCGCCGTAAAAAAACGCCCGTGGAAGCGGAGGCGTTGCGGGTGCTTTTTTGGCTGCCCGGCGGCTTGGGGGATGCGGCCTGCGCCAAGCGGCTGGTAACGGCCTACCGTTTTTTTCTGCCGCAGGCCCGGTTTGACATTTATGCCCCTTTGCCCGGCGTGGCGAAAATGCTGTTTGGGGCGGATAAAAACACGCGCATTTTGGAAAAGGACGAGTTTTCGCCGTTTGATTATGACTTGGCCCTGCAGGCGTGTATGGCCGTTAAATTTTTGCATGCTGCGCCGGAGCGGTTGGAGCGTCTGGCGCCGCGTTTTGGGGCGGTCGTTCGGCGGGCTGAAGAGGCGCAGCAGTCGCTGGGCAGTTTATTGGATGATGTCTTTTTAACCGAAGGCGTATTGGGGCGGTGGCTGTATGAACAAGGCGGCCGGCGGTTTGAACTGCTTTCGTATACGGGCGGCGTGGAACTTCCGCACGACGCGCAGGAACCGCTCCAAACGGACGCAGCGCCCCGCCGAAAATGGGGATTGGAAGGCGTAAAATATATTACGTTTCACGACGGCACCAGCGAAGCGCAGGTCATGGCGCATGTACGCCCGACGCGGGCATGGCCGGCGGTGCGGTGGTGTGAATTTTTTCGGTTGTTTAAAAAGGAATTTCCGCAAATTAAGCTAGTGCAGCTGGGCGGCCGCAACAGCCCGGTGTATGAAGAGGCGGACGTGTGCCTAGTGGGTAAAACCGCCGTGGCGGAGCTGCCTTCTCTGTTAGCCGGTGCGCTGGCCCACCTGGATACGGAAAGCGGGTTGGTGCATTTGGCGCAGTTCTTGCCGGTGCGCAGCGTGGTGTTGTTCGGCCCGTCTTCCGCCCATTTTTTGGGATATGCCAAAAATGAAAATCTGGCCTGCGGCCCCTGCGGCGGATGTATGTGGATTACGCCGGATTGGATGAAGCGCTGCCCGCTGGGGCACGAACCTGCGCCGTGCGTGGAGCGCATTTCCGCGCAAGCGGTATTGGCGGCCTTGCGGCGGATTTTGCCGCATTAAGAAAGGGGGCCTGCAAAATGTTTTGCAAAGGTCTGCCAGTCGCCGCTCTTGGCCGATAAGAAAAATACGCCCGCCAAAAAGACGATTCCGCTTGCCAGCAATGTTGCCAGTACGCCGCTTCCCGCCAGGTAAAAACCGCACAGCGCCGCCGGCAGCAAGGCCAGCAAATTCACCGCCAGCACCCGCCCCGCATCCCGCAGCGACTGCGTATACCGTATTTGCGGAAAATGCGTTTTAAACAAACGGTAATTAATCCATAAGCTGACCACATTGCACCCCACCTGCGTGTACGGGAACGCAAACGCGCCCCATCGGTTCATCGTAAACGGAACCAACAGAATAAACAGCCCAATGCAGCTAAGCGCATACGGCAGGCTTTCTTTTACTTTTCTGCCGGCGGCAACCACATTGTTCTGCATGGAAACAATCGCCAAAAACCACATCACGCCCATTAGCGGCCGCAGAAATGCGGCGGCGTTTTGCACGTCCGCGGCGGAAAAGTTCCCCCGCTTAAAAAACAGCGTAACAATTTCCGGCGCGAAGAAGGCGGTAAATACGGCCAGGGGCGTCAGCACAAAAAGCAAAAAATGCTGGGTGGAAAGAAAATCCGCGTTTAGTTTCGCTTCCGCCCGGGCGGAAGCGTCTTCGGTCAGCTGGATTTTGGAAACGTTGGCCACGCGGAAAGTAAAGATCTCGGTCGGCGAGTCGGAGAGCTGTTTGGCGTAGTTTAACGCGCTGACGAGCCCCGCCGAAAGGCCGCTTAGCAAATACAGCGGCAGTACGCTGCTGACGATATTGGCCAGTTCAATAAGTTGGTTGCTGGCTAAATTTTTGGTCAGGTGTTTTTGCCACTGCACTTGCGCCGGGCGGAAACTCCACTTCAGTTCCTTTTTCATCATCCACCCGAACACCGCTATCTGCACCAAATTCGCCGTCAAAAAGCCGTATACCATGCTGATAATCCCTGCCGTCCGCCCGCACCCGATTAAAAAAACAAGCGGCAACAGCGCGTTTAGCGGCGTTAAAAGGGCGGAAGCAAACCGGCGGTACATTTCCAGCACAGCCGTCAAGTACGCCGTCAGCAGCTGCAGGCCAAACAACACAAAACAAAGCGTGATGAGCAATTGGTTCGCCGCCAGCTGGGGGGCGTCAAAGCGGGAAAATAAACGGGCCAGCCCCACCGGCGCCAGAAACCCGGCCGCACTCAGGAGCAGCAAGAGGAGAATATAAAAATATAAAAAGCTGTTTAGCAGCGGCCGCCCGGCCCCGGGCGCGCGGGCTTCCTGCGCCATGGCTTCCGGAATAATCACGGCGGCGTTCATCCGCTGCAAAAACGTAACGCCAAAGCCCATTACCATCAGGAGGTAAAAATACACGTCCGTCGTGCGTCCCGCGCCAAAATAAAGCGCGATTAAAAGCGCATTGGCAAAGGACACCAGCTTCCACGCCAAGGTGGCGCCTACCGCCAGCGCGGCCCCGGCTGTATAGGAGGTGGGCTTAAAAAGATGAACCATATTTGATATTATAATAATTTAGGAGAAGAATATCGTGAACACTGAATTTGAACCTGTTATCGGGCTGGAGATACACGTCCAGCTCGCCAGCAAAACCAAACTGTTTTGTTCCTGCCCCAACGGCGTGGGCGAGGATACAAAACCCAATACGGCCATTTGCCCCGTTTGCACGGGACACCCCGGCGTACTGCCGGTGCTGACGGAAGGCGCCCTGGAGCTCGCCGTGCGCGCGGGCCTGAGTATGAACTGCAAAACCAATGAATACTCCTCCTTCTCGCGCAAACACTATTTTTACCCGGATTTGCCCAAAGGCTACCAAATTACCCAATATGACGAACCGATCAACGGCGCCGGGTTTATTGAAATTACCTTCGGCCCCAAAGAGCATTTGCAAAAAAAGCGGATTGGCATTCATCACGCCCACTTGGAAGAAGACGCCAGCAAATCTTCCCACGAAGGGACGTATTCGCTGATTGATTTCAACCGCGCCGGATGCCCGCTGTTGGAAATCGTGTCCATGCCGGATTTGCGCTCCCCCGATGAAGCCTATGCCTATTTAACCGAAATCAAACGCCTGATGCGCTGGGTGGGGGCGTCCAACTGCGATATGGAAAAAGGCGAACTGCGCGTGGACGTGAACATTTCCCTGCGCCCCAAAGGGCAGGAAAAATTCGGCACGCGCGCGGAAATCAAAAACTTAAACTCGTTTAAAGCGGTGCGCGACGCGCTGAACTATGAAATCAACCGCCAGACCGGAATTTTAAATGCGGGCGGACAGGTAAAACAGGAAACGCGCCTGTGGGACAAAGAAGAACTGGTTACCAAGCCCATGCGCTCCAAAGAAGACGCGCTGGACTACCGCTATTTCCCGGAGCCGGATCTGCCGCCGGTGGTGTTGGAAAAATCGTGGCTGGAAGGCGTCAAATCCCGCATGCCGGAACTGCCGGCCGCCAAAGAAGCGCGGTTTATGAAGGCGGGCCTTTCGGCGTATGATGCGGGCGTGCTAACGAGTTCGCGCGAATTGTCGGACTATTTTGAAGAAGTGACCAAAAGCGGGAAAGTATCTTTAAAAACCGCTTCCAACTGGATTCAGACGGATTTGCTCGGCATGCTGCATGCGGAAAAAAAGGAAATTCAGGACTCTCCCATCCCCGCGGCCCGCTTGGCAGAACTGTTGGAAATGGCCGAGAGCGGCAAAATTAACCGCAAGCAGGCGCGGGAAGTGTTTGACGAAATTTGGAAAACAGGCGAAGCCCCGGCCGCCGTGGTGGAAAAACGCGGCATGGTGCAGGTAAGCGACGAAGGCCAGCTGGAAGCCTGGGCCCAAGCCGCCATTGCCGCCAACCCCAAAGCCGTGGCCGACTTTAAGGCCGGCAACAAGGCCGCCGTAGGCCCGCTGGTGGGTGCGGTTATGAAAATGAGCAAGGGCAAAGCCAACCCGCGGCTCATCAGCCAGCTGCTTGCGAAGCTGCTGTCCTAATCGTTTAGACGCCCTAAAAAGCCGGCCTGCGGGCCGGCTTTTTTGCGGGCGGTTCCTAATTTAAATAAAAGGTACCCAAAAAGCTCAAAATAGGCTACAATAAAATACACATAAATTTAAGCCTTTTGGCAGCAGGGCAATACATTGACCCGGTGGCACAAAGTCTGCTATCATTTATGTGTAGAAGTAAAAATCTATAACGGAGAAAGAAATGAAAAACTTACTCAGAGTAGTTTTGGTTTTGGCTTTGGCCGCCGGCTTGACCGCCTGCAAAAAGAACGTAAAAGATGACGCCAACGCCGACCTGACCGCCGGTACCGGCACGGAAATGGTGTTGGAAGAAACCACGGTAGTAGAAGAAGTTCCTGCTCAGGAAGTTTCTTTGGGCGTGGTGCACTTTGCGTTGGACAAATACAATCTGTCCGCCGAAGCCCGCAAAATCGTGGAAGCCAACGTACAGGCCATTAAATCCGCCGGCGCTGTCGCTTCTTACAAAGTTACCGTCGAAGGAAACTGCGACGATAGAGGCACCATCGCCTACAACATTGCGTTGGGCCAAAAAAGAGCTGACGAAGTAAAGGCTTACTATGTGCGCCTCGGCATTCCGGCTGCGAACATCACCACCGTTTCTTATGGTGAAGAAAAACCGGTTTGCTACGAAGCCACTCAGTCCTGCTGGGCCAAAAACCGCAGAGCTGATACCTTGCTGAAAGTCAACTAATTGATGTTTTGCTAAAAGGAGCCCGAATCTCTATGAAAAACGTTACCAAACTTCTTTTTATGGCAGGTTCGGGCTTTCTTTTGTCCGGCTGCATTGCCAGCGAGCGCGACATGAGCACGCTTAAACTGCAGCTGCAGGAGTTAAACACCACCATCGTGCAGATGCAGGCCAACCAGGCAGAACTGGCCAGCAAGATGGAAGAACTGAACCGGAATTTGTCCGTCTCCAACGAGAACCTTTCGCAGGTGGACGCGCAAATTTTCAAACTGTCTGCCAAGCTGGACGATTTAACGGCCTCCGTGCGCCCGGGTTCCGACGGCGCGGCGGCTGCCCAGCCGGCGGCTCTGTTGCCTTCGGACTTATTTGCCGAATCCAAAAGCCATTTGGACAAAGGCGCCTACGAACCGGCCGCGATGGGATTTAAGTTATACGTTTCCAAATACCCCGACAGTGAAAATGTAGAGCAGGCCTATATGTATATGGGCGATGCTTACATCGCCGCCGGGCAAACCAAGCAGGGGGCCATTGCCTATGCCACCTTGCTGCAAAAATTTCCCAAAAGCAAATTTATTCCTGCCGCACGCGTGAAATACGCGCTTAGCATTGTGCCGCTGGGTAAAAACGATGAGGCCAAGCGCTATTTGTCTTCCGTCGTGCAGGAGTTTCCTTCCTCGCCCGAAGCGCAAACCGCCAAAGCGGAACTGGCCAAAATCAAATAACAGGCTCCGCCCGCCGTGCGGAATGAGCGTTTCATGAAAAACATTTTCTCTTTTTTAGCCGTATTGGCTGTTGTACTGGTTTGCGCTTCGGCTTTTGCCGCGCGGCCTCAAACCGATGTGTACATCGGTATTACGTCGGTGGGCGACCGCAAGTTGCCCGCCATTGCCATGCCGCCCTTCCGCTTTGCGGACAATAAAGCCCAAGCCGCCGCCGTGCAAGTGCATGACGTGATGCGGGCGGATTTGCTGTTTGCGCGCTATTTTGACGTTACCGAACAAGGCCCCGCTTTTGACCCGCAAAACCTCAGCCAGACGCTTTCGCAATGGGCCCAGCTGCGCGCCAGCTATTTGTTGGCCGGCGATATTTCGTACGCGGCGCCCTACTATACCATCAAAATTTACGTGTATGACCTTTCCACGCGTACGGCGGTTTTTGCCAAAGCTTTTAAAGGAACGGAAAGCAGCCTGCGGCGCTTGGCGCATATTGCGTCGGATCAAATCGTCTCGGCCTTAACCGGCAAGCGCGGCATTGCCGATACGAAAATTGCCTTTGCCAATAACGCTACCCGCCATAAAGAAATTTATGTGGTGGATTATGACGGCGAAAATTTGCAAAAACTGACCAACGACAAAAGCATTTCCATTTTGCCCCGCTGGTCTAAAGACGGGCGGATTTTCTATACGACTTACAAATATAAAAACCCGGATATTTTCGCCATTGACCTGCGCGCGGGGAAAATTGCCCCCATCATTATCCGCGGCGGCTTGTCGCTGATTGGCGGCGTATCGCCGGACGGCAAGGCCTTGGCTTTTACCAGCTCCGGCGGCACCAACCCCAGCATTTACATTTACAATCTGGAAACGCACGAAAAACGGCGCATTACCAATAAAGCGTCGGTGGATGGATCTCCTTCGTATTCGCCGGACGGCAAGTACATTACCTTTGTGTCCAACCGCGCCGGAAACCCGCAGATTTACGTCATGGAACTGGCTACCGGCGACACCCGCCCGTTAACGAAAACATTCAACTGGTCGGACAGCCCCCAGTGGTCGCCCACCGGGGAATGGATTGTGTTTACCGGCCGGGAATCGCCGTATCATCCGATGGATATTTTCTTGGTGGATTTAACCGGCACCCAAATCCGCCGGTTGACGACGGACGCCGGATCAAACGAAGATCCCACCTGGTCGCCCGACGGCAGATTTATCGCCTTTACCACCACCCGCAACGGCAAGCGCCAGCTGTATATGATGGATATGGACGGCAGCGCCCCGCATTTGCTGGCGGATTTAAAAGGCGATTCGTTTACCCCGCATTGGAGCTTTTAATAAAGATGCAAACGGGCGGCGGATCCGCCCGTTTTTATTTTCTGTAAAATAAACCCCCGGCCGTGCGGCCGGGGGTTTTAGTAGGTAAGTCTCGGCAGGCTATTCACATTCGGCAAAACCAATGTCTGCACAGTTTACGCCGGGGTAACTTTCGCAGCATACCGTCTCTTCGCCCTGCGGCAAATACAGCGAATAGTCTTTTCCGTTATTTGCCGTAAATACAGCCCGGTATCCGCTCGTTAAGCGGGAAAATGACACATCGTCCGCTTCCAGCGAACCATACGGCATCGTGCCGTTTTCCGCCAGCGTTTGCAGTTGGAAAGCCACTTGATTGGCCCGGGCTGCCGGGTGGTTGGCGGCGATGGAGAGGGAGAGCGCAAAGAGAAAGAACAACGCCATTACCCCAATCACTACCCCCAGCCACACCGGGTGGGAAGGAGTGTCGGGCAGGTCGTCTCCCGGTTGGAAGTCCTGCCGGACGACGTACGTTTCTGCCACATAGTCGTGCAGGGCGCGTTTTCGGTTCATCAGGCCTGCCATAATAAAACCCACGTAAAACGTAATAGAAGATAAAATCTTGGCAAAAAACCGGCCGGAAGCGCGGGCAAAACGGATACGCTGGCCGTTCTTGTCCACGACTTTAATTTTCATCAGCCGCTTGCCCCAAGTGGCTTGTTTGGCGCTGCTTTCCAAGCTGGCGAAGTAGAGCCACATGCATAAAAAGCCCAGTACCTGCCAGACAAAGTAAATCAGCAGGGCGGCGAGCAAATGTTCGTCTAGCGTTTGGATTTTGTTGCTTTGCCAGAATAAAAACGGCAGGCACAGAATCGCCGGGGGCAGTGCTGCCAAAATGGAGTCCAGCACAAAAGCGATGGCTCTTCTCCAGAAACCTGCATACGGTGTTGTAGTCATATCTTCTCCTTATTTAATTGGCCAAAGGCCAAAAGGCTATTGGCGCGGTTTTTTATAACAGCGGCGGCAGCGGGCTTGGTATGCATCGGTAGTGCCTACCACAATGCGTTTTTTGTCTTTGCTGGTGCGCTGTGTAAAGCTGGCGGGATTGCCGCATTTGGTGCATACAGCCAAGTTTTTGGTTACATATTCCGCTTTGGCCAAAAGCGCCGCGGTTACTTCAAACGGTTCAGCCCGGTAGTCCGTATCCAGCCCGGCCACGATGACGCGTTTGCCGGCGTTGGCCAACTTCTCGCAGACGGATACGATTCCCATGTCAAAAAAGTTAATTTCATCAATGGCGATGACTTGCGTGTCTTTTTCTACCAGCGGTAAAATTTCATCCGATTTCTTCACACAGGTGGCGGCTACTTTGTTTTGGTTGTGGCTGATGATGCTGTCTATGCCGTAGCGGGTGTCTATCTTGGAATTAAACAGCTGCACTTTCTGCTTGGCGATCAGCGCCGTACGTACGCGGCGGATGAGTTCTTCGGTTTTGCCCGAAAACATACATCCGCAGATGACTTCTATCCAACCTTGTTTGTGGTAAATAAGCGGGTTTGCCATACAAGCTCCTTTTACATATCTCTTAAATCGCCTTGGCTTCTCCAAGGGTACCAGTACGCGTCTTCGGGTATTTGCCCCTGCAGGCGCTTGTTGCCGCCGCACAGAATGTTGATGCGGAACGCAAAAGAAAGGTTGTCGTTGCGGTCGCGGATGGTAAATTCGGCCTGTGCGTCGTGTAAAGTGTAAGAAAAGCGGAACATTTTATTAAACCCCACTAAGCTGTGCGGTTCCAACACGGCATCAATCCCCAAATCCATAAACCATTTGGCGCCGGCGGGGCGGATGCCCCAGGTGGTGGTAAGGGTGTATTGATCGGAATAGGTGCGGTAGAGGGATCCGGGGTCGGTATAATCGGCAAAGTTGTTAAAACCCAAGCCGATGATATGATCCTTGTAGAAAAAGTGGGATTGGGCGATGAAGCTGATATTTTTTTCTTCCAGGTCATATTGATCTTGTACAAAGAAGTTAAATTTTCCGTCCGGCGAATTATAGCCCCATTCCAACAGGAACGGTTCAATGCGGGATTTTAAGTGTTTCCAGCCCTGTTCGTAGCCGAAGCCGTCTTTTAAGCTGTAGGCGTAGTCGGCCAAATCAAACCCGGTTTCAAAACGAACATAGGTATTAAACGTGGGGCGGTAGTAATTGTTGATGTAGAGGCGGTTGAGTTCAATGCCTTTGTCGGCAGACAGTTGGTCGGAGGATAAGGTGCCCGTAGAAAGGCGTTTGGTGAACTGGTAGCCGAAATCCGTCGTGCCCAAGAAAGAATGCGTTTGCAGGTTTACATCCGTTCCCACGCGGGCTACCCAGGCATCCTGCCCGTTCTTATATTGGGAATCGGCGAAGGTAACCGTCTGGTCGTAAAAGACGGAGGGAGTAAAGGTAAAAGCGCGGCTGAGGCGGAAGGATTTTTCCGTCGTCCATTTGGCATGCGCCTGGCGCTGGTAGGGGCCTTCTTCGTTGGGGCGGCCGTTTTGGTATTGGATGCGGGAGGTATTGTCAAAATCCACTTCCAAGCGGTTGGCCGTTTTGAACAGGGGGTCGTTAAACGGCAAGAGCATAAATTTAATTTCCGGCAAGGTGCGTTGCTCGGCCATAAATTCCTGTTTGTTTAAGGCGTAAATATCTTTTTGCTGGTAGCTGACGCGCAGCGTGGAGCGGCGGGTCTGGCGCGAAACGGAGAAATTGGTTTCCTGATCCGGCATAAAGATGTAGGGGTTGCCGCGGAAGAACGTGTCGTAAAAGTACGGATCGGAAACCATGCGGAACTGGGTTTGGAATTGATAGAGGGCGCCTTCCGGATTATTAAAGTGGTCGGACGAGTCGTACATTTCCCACCAATAGCCGCCCTGCACGCCCCAGCGGTTTTGATCGGAGAGTTGGCGGGTATCTGCGTTGTCGGCCAAGTCGTGAATAAAGTAAAACTCGCCGCTGCCGCGCAGCGTGGGGGAGGTAACCGCCGTCAGCCCGCCGCCAAAGCCGAAGCCGGATTTGGTGTAGTAGTCCAAGTTTAATTTTGGGCGCAGATTAAGCACCGGCTGAAACACGGTGGACGTTAAAATGCCGAACCCGGTTTTGTTGCTTTGCGTAAAATCCACGTACGTCGTCCATGGTTTTTGGGATGCCAGCGAGCGCCAGAAAACCGGCAGGTAAAACACCGGAAAACCGTCCAGCCGCAGCACGGCATTGGTGCCGAACACGCGCTTTTGGGGGGAAACGGTCAGTTTGCCTACGGAAAGCGTATAATGCGGGTCGGGCAGATCGCAGCAGGTTAGGGTGGCGTCTTTAAGGGTTTGCTTTTGGGTAATGGAGGAAATCTCTTTGGCGGAAAGCACCCGAAGGGGGGGATATTCGGTGCTGATGTCTTGGGCGGTAAAATCTTTGGTGGTGTAGTTGACGGAAACGTTGTTTCCTTTCAGCTCGTTGCCTTGGCTGTCTCGGACGGTCATCGGCCCAACGGAAGAAATTTGCGTGTTTAATTGGTCTACGGAGATGTGTTCGCCCGTTACGGTGCGGGTTTTCCCGTCTGCAGTTTGCTGAACGACGGTCACATTCCCTTCCAGCGTTACTTTTTTGTTATCCGGTTCTGCGGTGGCTTTATCCGACGTAAAAAAAACAAAGGCCGGTTCATTGGGTTCAGGGAGTACATTGTCCGCCGCCCAAACAGGCGCGGCGGACAGCAAACAAGCGCATGAGCAAAATAAGGAAGCGAATTTCATTTCAGTGTATCTTTTTTCGCGCGGTAGATGGCGTACATGGCAGCGCCTACTCCGCCGATATTCGGGTTTTGGGAAACTAAAATCTTAAGCCGTTTAAACGGCGTCTGAATTTGCTGGGCCGCCAGCACGCGTTTGACGGCGGGCAGAAAATACGGCGCCGCGCCGGACACGCCGCCGGTCAGCACAATGGTGTCTATATCCAGCACCAAGGTAAAATTGGCCAGCCCGATGCCTAAGTAGTGGCCGGTATCTTCCCACACTTTCAGGGCCGTCTTGCAGCCTTTTTCGGCCGCGCGGGAGACGATTTCTATCTTAAAATCTTTTTCCGCCGCCACCAGTTGGGCCAAAATGGAATCGGGGTAATCGGTTACGGCGTCCAGCACCCGCCGTTTGATGCCGATGGTGCCCACGAACGCTTCCAAACATCCCCTTGCCCCGCAGCCGCACAAGGGGCCGGTTGCGGTATCGGCAATTTTGGTATGCCCGATTTCGCCGGCGGTGCCGTTGGAGCCTTGGTAAAGCTCTTTATTTAAAATCAGTCCGCCGCCTACGCCCGTGCCCAAGGTTACCACCAAAATGTTGGTGCCCTGGTGTTTTAAATCGGCTTCGTACACGCCCCAGGCGGCCAGGGTGGCGTCGTTGGCGACGCAGGGCATGACGCCGGTGTGCTTGTAGAGCAGTTGGGCGATGGGCCAGTCGGCGATGTCTTTAAATTTTAAATTGGGGTTATAGCGCAGCACGCCTTTTTGGTTGTCCACGTCGCCGGGGGCGCCTACGGCTACGGCCACCTGCTGATCCGGAAATTCTTTTTGGATGGCGTTAATATAATCGCCGATTTGCGTAATAAATCCTTTGGCCCCTTTGGAATAATCGGTTTCTATTTTTTCTTTGCGGAAAATTTCCCCGTGTTCGTTCATCACAAACAGTTTTACAAATGTTCCGCCAATGTCTACACCTACGCCGATCATATGCTACTCCTTGCTTTTGGGATGTGCGTGGTCATACACGCTTTTTAATTTTTCAAGCGACACGTGCGTATACACCTGTGTCGCGGCTAAACTTTTGTGGCCCAGCATCTCCTGCAGGCTGCGCAAGTCGCAGCCGTTGTTGAGCAAGTGCGTGGCAAACGAATGCCGCAGGCTGTGCGGGGTAACTTTGCGCGCCAAATGAGAGGCAATGGCCGTATTCCTGAAAATATAAGCCAGGCCGTCTCCCGTAAGGCGTTTGCCGTTTTTGTTTAAAAACAGCGGGTCTTGCGGCTGCGGATGGGGCCGGGCGGCCAAATAGGTTCTAATGGCGTCCAGCGCGGCATCCGTTACCGGCACCAGCCGCTCTTTGGCTCCTTTTCCGAATACTTTTACAATACCGTTAAAAAAATCCACGTCTTTTACGCACAGCCCCGTTACCTCGCTGCGGCGAAGACCGCTGGAATACATCAGCTCAAAAAGCGCCTTGTCGCGCGCGGCAAAATGTTTGCTGTGGGCGGCGGTTTCCAGCAGGCGCTGCGTTTCCGGCACGGATAAAAACTTAGGCAGGATTTTTTCCCGCTTGGGGGCCGGCAGCAATTTAAACGGGTTTCGCTCCAGCTGGCCCTGCTCCAATAAATACGCGGCAAAGCTGCGAAGCGAAGCGATTTTGCGCAAAACCGTATTGCGCGCCGGATGATGCTGCGTTTGCAAGGCCGCCAAAAACGAACGGATGTTGGCGGACGTGAAATAGCGCAGGTCGTCCTGGCGGCGCTGTTTGAAAAAGAGCAAAAATTCCCGCAAGTCCGCCCGGTAACTTTTCAGGGTGTAAGGCGAAAAATTTTTATTTTGCAAATGCAGCAAAAAAGCATCCACCCATTTTTCCATACCTTTCCCCCTGCCCGGTTATTTTTGGGCTTCGGCGGCCGTTTTGGCGGCATGGGCCGCTTTGATTTGTGCAATTTCTTCCGGCGTTACGGTAACAATCGTTTTGCACTTGGGATAGCCGGAACAGCCTAAAAACTCCCCGCGCTTAGAAGTGCGCAGCACCATGGGCTTGCCGCATTTTTCGCACAGGCGGTCGGTAATAATCGGGCCCGTGGAGGCCACTTTATGCCCTTCCGCGTCCAGCGAATAGGTGTTTTTGCATTTGGGATAGGCCGAGCAGGCCAAAAATTTGCCGCGCCGCCCCGTGCGGATTACCATGGGAGCGCCGCATTTGTCGCAGATTTCGTCGGTTTTTTCCGGCTGGACTTTTTCGCCGGAGCTGGTTAAATTGATTTTCCCTTTGCACTGCGGGTCGCTGCACACCAGGTATTCCCCGAAGCGGCTTCTTTTCTTGAGCATCATTTTGCCGCAGACGGGGCATTTTTCGTCGGTTTCTTTGGCGGCCGGGCGCTGCATGCCCTGTTCGGCTTCGTCCAATTCTTTTTTAAAGTTGGTATAAAAGTCCGACAGGAGCTTCACCCATTGCTGGCTGCCTTCGGCCACTTGGTCTAACTGCTCTTCCACGCCGGCGGTATAGGAAAGATCCATAATTTCTTTAAAGAAATCTTTTAAACTGTCCGTTACCGTAATGCCCAAGTCCGTGGCTACCAGTTTGCTGGTTTTGGGCTGGCGGGCGATGTATTTGCGGTCTAAAATCGTTTTGATGGTAGGCGCATAGGTGGACGGACGGCCGATGCCGTGTTTTTCAAGCGTTTTAATCAGGCTCGCTTCGTTGTAGCAGGGGGGAGGAGTCGTTTTGTGGTCTTTGGTTTTAATGTCCAACAGCTTCAGCTCGTCCCCTTCCGCCAAAATCGGCAGCAGTGCGCTTCCGTCTTCTTTTTCTTCCGAAGAGTCTTCTTCGGGATCTTTGTAAATGGACAGGTAGCCCGGGAATTTCACCGTCCGCCCGCTGGCGCGCAAGACGCATTGCTCTTGGCTGCCGGAGGCGATATCAATGGCTACCGTGTTAAACACCGCATCGGCCATTTGGCTGGCCACAAAGCGCAGCCAGATGAGCTCGTAGAGCTTGTATTGGTCGGCGGTTAAAAAGGGTTTCATGGCCTGCGGCGTGCGGCGCACGTCGGTCGGGTGGATGGATTCGTGCGCTTCCTGCGCGCCCATCACTTTGCTTTTGTATACGGGCTGTTTGGCCGGCACGAAGGCGGGGCCGTATTTTTCGCCGATGAATTTTTTGGTTTGTTCCTGCAGCAGTTTGGATACGTTAAACGAGTCCGTTCTCATATACGTAATTAAACCGACGGTCTGGCCCTGCACGTCAATCCCTTCGTAGAGGTGTTGGGCCGTCATCATGGTTTTTTGAGAAGGAAAACCGAGCTTGTTATACGCGTCCTGCTGCATGGAGCTGGTAATAAAAGGCGGTTTGGGCTTTTGTTTTACTTCTTTCTTTTCCACCTTTAAAACCGTGTTGGGCCCCTTGCGCAGCAACTCCGACAGCGGGGCCAGTTTTTCCGGCTTGTCAAAAACGGTTGTCTTTACTTTGTAATCTTCGGCAAACAATTTATAGGTGGTGGTTTGTTCCACGTTTTTGCCCTGCCATTTGGTTACGCGCGCCCAGAAGGAAGGCGCGGCGCCGGGTTTTTCAAACTGGGCGCCGATCGTCCAGTATTCCTGTTCCTTAAATTCGGCAATTTCTTTGGCGCGTTCCGCCAGCAGCCGCACGGCTACGGACTGCACCCGCCCGGCGGAAAGGCCGGAAGTGATTTTTTTCCACAAGAGGGGGGATAATTTGTAGCCCACAATGCGGTCTAAAATGCGCCGCGCCTGCTGGGCGTTGACGAGGTTGTCGTCAATCTTGCGGGCGTGGGCAAACGATTCCTTGATGGCCGCGGGGGTAATTTCGTGAAAGTAAATGCGCTGGTAGCGGTCTTTGGGCAGTTTTAACAGTTCCACCAAGTGCCACGCAATGGCTTCCCCTTCGCGGTCAGGGTCGGTAGCGAGGTAAATTTCGCTGGCGTTTTTGGCGGCGGCCGTCAGCTCGGCAATGAGGCGTTTGGCGCGGTCTACCGCGACATAGGTGGGTTTAAACCCGTGCTCAATATCTACGCCGATGTCTTTGGACGGCAAATCCCGCACGTGCCCGAAGGAGCTGCGCACAATATAGTCGTTGCCCAAAATTTTGCTGATGGTCTTCTGCTTGGTAGGAGATTCTACGATAACCAGCTTTTTGCCTTTCGGATTGGTGGTGGCCATAATTCACTTCCTTATCAATTTAAAATTTGCTTTTGCTGTAGAGGCCGTTTTCACAGGCCAGGAAGCCTTTTACTTCCAGTTCAAACAGCAGGGAGGCCGTTTCCGGCACATCCGCGCCGAGAGCCTCGGCAATTTGGTCTAAACTGGCCTGACTGCCGCCCACGGCGTTCATCACCTCGCGCTGGCGCGGGGTCAGTTCCTCTTGCGGTTTGGGGGCGGAATCATCCTTCTTTTCAAAAAAGCGCGCATCCAGCCCAAAGCGCAGTTGCTGTGGTATATAGTCTAGTATATCTGACACGGCGGTTACAACCCCCGCCCCGTCCCGGATGAGGGCATTGGGGCCGGCGGACTGCGGGCTGTCTATCGGCCCGGGGACGGCCAGCACGTCTTTGCCCATTTCCAAGGCCAGCTTGGCGGTGATCAGGGCGCCGGATTTGATTTCCCCTTCTATTACCACCACCGGCTGCGACAACGCCGCAATGATGCGGTTTCGGCGCGGAAAGTGGAATGCATTGGGCGGGCTGTTAAACGGCAGCTCGCTGACGATGGCCCCGCCGTGCTGCAAAATGGCTTTTTCCAAGGCGCGGTTTTCCGGCGGGTAGCAGCGCCCCACGCCCGTGCCGATCACGCCCACCGTCGGTTTTTGCAGGCGCACCGCGGCGGCGTGGCATTCGCTGTCCACCCCGCGGGCCAGCCCGCTTACGACCGTTACGCCGCAGGCGGACAAGTCTCCCGCCAATTTGGCGGCCACGCGCCGCCCGTAGGGCGTAATTTTGCGCGTACCCACCAGTGCGGTGCAGGCTTGTTCGGGCGCGGGCAGGCGGCCTAAAACATAAAGTGCAATGGGGGCCTCTTTGATATTTCTTAGCGATTGGGGGTATTCTTCGTCTTCGGGAATATAGATGTGCCCGCCCAAGGCGGCGGTTTTGTCCCATTCTTCCTGCGGATGAATGGAAAACGCATCCCGCAGCAGATGGGCGGCGGTAGAGGGGTTTAAATTGGCTTCCCGCGCCAAAGTTTGCGCGTCTTGGCGCAAGATTTCTTGGGCGGAGCCGAAAATTTCAATCAGCCGTTCCAGCCAGTCCGCCCGGAAATACAGAAAAGCGTTTAATTGAATGCGTGCCAGCCGTTCGGCGGCGGAGATGGAAGCGTTCATCCGAGGTCGGCCACTCCTTTTCTGTCCAGCGGGCGGTATTGCATGACTTCCACCAGGTGCTGGGTTTCAATTTGTTCTTTGCCGGCCAAATCGGCGATGGTGCGGGCGGTTTTTAAAATTTTATCCAAACTGCGCGCGCTTAAGCCAAACTTGCGCATGGCCGCTTCCAAAATACGGTCTGCCCCGGCGGGCAGCGGGCAAAACATTTTGATTTCCCGCGGCGTCATAAAAGCGTTAGCCGGGGTGGAAGAACCTGCAAACCGGCGGTGCTGAATTTCGCGCGCCTGCAGCACCCGCGCGCGGATTTGGGCGGAGGTTTCGCCTTCGCTGGATTGGTTCCAATCCGTGTATTTGACGGGGTTTAAATTAACGGTTAAATCAATGCGGTCTAACAGCGGGCCCGACAGGCGCGCCTTGTAGCGGCTGATTTGCATGGGCGAGCAGGTGCAGGGGGTGTGCGGGTCGCCCAAGTGGCCGCAGGGGCAGGGGTTCATGGCCGCCACCAGCGTAAAACGCGCCGGGTAGGAAACCGTTTCTTTGGCGCGGGAAATGGTTACGCGGCCGTTTTCCAGCGGTTCGCGCAATACTTCCAATGCGGAGCGGGAAAACTCGGCAAATTCATCCAAAAACAGCACGCCGTTGTGCGCCAAGGACACTTCGCCCGGGCGCGGCGTGGAGCCCCCGCCGATCAGGGCCACGTCGGAAATGGTGTGGTGCGGATCGCGAAACGGGCGGCGGGTTAAGAGCCTGCTTTTGCCCATTAAATTGCAGATGGAATAAATTTTGGTAATTTCCAAAGATTCTTCTTGCGTCAGCGGCGGCAAAATGCCGGGGAAGCGTTTGGCCAGCATGCTCTTGCCGGTGCCCGGCAGGCCGATCATCAAGATGTTGTGCCCGCCTGCGGCCGCAATTTCCAAGGCGCGTTTGGCCAAGGCTTGCCCTTTTACTTCCGAAAAATCCAACTCGCTTTCGGGCTCTTGCGGAGGCTGGGGCACATAGGCCATTTTTACGGCGCTTTCTTCCAGCTTGCCTTCCAGAAAATCCGCCAGTTCCCTTAGCGTATGCGGCGTGATAAACGGCACGCCGGACACTTGCCCTTCCAACACGTTTTGCGGCGGAATGACGGCCGTTTTGCCCAAGGCTTTGCAGGAAATTAACATAGGCAGTACGCCCGCACACGGGCGCAGGGTGCCGTCCAGCGCCAGTTCCCCCAGCACAAGAAAGCGGGAAATTTTTTCACGTGCTTCTTCGGACAGCTGCCCGCTGGCCGCCAAAATGCCTAGGGCAATCGGCACGTCAAACTGGGTGCCGCTCTTGCGCAGTTCGGCCGGGCTTAAGTTTACGGTAATGCGTTTGGCGGGAAAATCAAAACCGCTGTTTCGGACGGCCGCCACCACGCGTTCTTTGCTTTCGCGCACTTCGGCGTCCGGCAGGCCGACAACGGCCAATGTAGGCATTCCTGCGGCGATGTCTACTTCTACGGAAACGGCAAAGCCTTCTATCCCTTTAATCGCGCCGGTGCATACATTGGCCAGCATATCAGTTAAAACTCAATACGAGGACGTTGGGTGTAATGGAAACCACCGTAAAATTGATGTTGTATTTGCGGATGATTTTGGCGGCCAACTCTTCGGGCGTGCCGATATTGGCCGAGATTTCAAACTGCGCCGAGGAATTGGCGTAGCGGACTAAGTTAAAATCTTCAATTTCGCGCAAGTCGCGCAAAATGTCCTGCACTTGTTTAAGGCGTTCAATGTTGCCGATGTCTTTGACGGTTACATCAAACACTTTGGCCGAATTAATGGCCGAATTAATCGGCTCCACCAGCTGTTTGGCGGCCGCTTCGCACGCGGCGGAAATGGCTTTTTGCGAGGCGATTTCGTCCATAGGATCCAGCCCGCTTAACTGTTCGGCTCCTTCCGCCACCACGGCATAGTTGTTGGTGGCGTAGGCGCGGATGTTGGCGCGGGCCCGGTACGATTTAAACGGGGAAACCGTGCCCGGAAGCGCCACCAGCGGATTGGCCTGTACGTCCGCCACGATGACAAAACGGGCTCCTTCCTGGCGGGCTTGGTCAATAGTGGGGTTGGGGTTTTCGATATTGTTTTGGCTTAAATTATCGCCGTTGATTAAGGCAAAAGGCTGGTCTTTCAGGGCGCGGTAGATGGCCTGTTTGCAGTCCTGACGCAGGGAGATATCGTCCCCGGTCATTTCGCGCGACGTGATTAAGATATTGGTTTTTTTGGCAAAAGCGTCCGCCTCGGACTGTTTGATGATGTCCCCGATGTCTTTTACCAACACCATGGCTTTGATTTTGGTATAGTACTCGTCGCCTTTGCGGTAAGATTTTTGTACATGGCTGCGGCGGATAAAACCGGCCGTTTTGGAGACAATTTTGTCCTCCACCAGCTGGGCTTGGTCTACCGTTGTGGCCGAAGAAATAAAAATGCCGGCCACCTTTTCTACCGCGGCGCGCTGGGCGGCCAGGATTCCGTCTTTTTTCATTTGTTTTAAATTATTCTCATCATAGGGAACCAAAGATTCCGCCTCCACGTATTCCCCTTCCCCTTTGGGGCCGATGCGAAAAGAACTGCATGCCGTAAGCGTGAGCGCCGCCGCGAAAGCGAGTACAAAAAGTTTTTTCATTATTTTTTACCCTCCAGGTTAATGCCTGCCGCTTGGAGGCGTTTGCGGTCTAAGCGCATAATGACCGCACAGCCGCCGTCGTCCATATATTCGGTAGACACCAGCTCCATCTGGCTGATGACGCCATGGGCGGACGTATCAATCGTACTGCCGGAAGAAACCGCATCCACCACTTGTACATTCGCTTCCAAATTGGCGCCGAACAAAACTTCCGTCGCCCGCTGATACGCGTGGGCGATGGCGGCCTCGCGGCTCATGATGCGGCGTTGGGAGTCGGAGGTGTGGGCCGGGTTGGCCGCGCCAAAGCCGCGCACCCACAAATAGTTGCTGTCTAGGAGTGTATCATTAAAAGAAGGCGCAATCGCCCCGTCTTTCACGGCGGATTTCATCGTGCCCGAGCAACCCGCCAAGCAGCAGAGCAATGCCACCAAGGTCAGAATTTTTTTCATAATTACCTCAACAGTTCCGAAAGGACTTTTACATAGGTGCTGGGCGATTTGGCATCTTCGTAATTAATAATGCCGCAGCGGATGAGCATAATCTCCAGCATATGCGTAAGAATGTCGTAGAAATTCTCGCGCACGGACGGGTCGCACACCGTTAATGAGGGGCCTAAAATGACGGCGCCCTTGAGCTTTTTATTGTCGCACAGGTTGGCGATTTTAAACGCGGAGGAGATGATGTTTTCCGTGGCGTAAGAAGAGCGTACGGCAATTTCAAAGCCGCCTTCCACGCCCAGCTCTTTGGCGCGCTGCTGCAGGGCAAACACCATCCAGTTCATCATATGGGAGCTGTTTTGCGGATAGAAAAACCCAATCCGTCCCCATTCCCCGTTGCCGGTGGTGGTGATAGACGCAATCGTTTCCGGGTCGCGGGTCAACACTTCGCTCGTTTCGTCTTCCCCGGCGGTAGCCAGCAGTTTTTCAAAAATCATGGCTTGGGAACGTTCCGATTCCGGCAAGTGGGGGAAAATTAAATTTTCCAGTACTTTTAAGCGGCGGATGCTGCGCGTTACCGTGCCCAGCGTCATATGCGGACCGCCGAAAAACGCGGAAATTTGCGTGTCGTTTAAGTCCACCCCGTTGTCTAACAGCATTTTTTTGACAATCTTAAAATGCGTGCTGCCGCTGGCCGGTTTTAATTCGGAAATCCAGCCGGAATCTAAGCGGAACTTAATCAATTCTTCCAATTTTTCCAGACTTTCGGGCGGGTATTTGGAAGTAATGACAATTTGCTTTTGATCCTGCAAAAAATTATTAAGCAATTTGGAAATATACACACGGTTCTGCTCGTTGATGGCCAGCAGGTGGATGTCGTCTATCAGCAGAACTTTTACCGTGTCCATAAATTTTTCAAATTTTTCAATGTTGCCTTCCATGACGTAGCGCTGAATGCCGCGCGAGAGCCGCACGCCGTTGGTCATAAAGATATTTTCCTGGCCGTATTTTTTGGAAAATGCGTACGCCATGGCATTTAAGAAATGCGTTTTGCCGGTGCCCGTGGCTCCGTGAAGCACCAGGGGGTTATATAATTTCCCCGGGTTTTCTATGACGGAGATGGCCGTGGCGTGTGCAAAACGGTTGACGGACATGACCATCGTTTCCAGCGTATAGGTAGGCACCAACGGCACTTCCAGCGGCCAGTTGTGTTTCTTAAGTTCCGAGAGCGGAATTTCAATGGAATGGTCAATGGTTTTGGTTTTTTCAATAATGGTATTGGCCGCGGCCGGCTTTGGCGCAGGGCGGTTGGAAACCGGTTGCTTGGGCTGAGTGGGCTGTTGGGCCGGTGCTTTAGCGGCCGGCGCCGCCGGAGCGGCCGGTTGGGGCGCAGCCGGTGCGGCAGGCGGCGGAGAAACCGGTGCCGCCGGGGCGTGCGGAATATCCGTTTTTCTTCTGATTCTAAAAGTAGTTTTTGGTTCTTGGTTTTCTTCCATAGTGGATTCCCCCGGGTCAACAGGCTCTAAAATTTTAGGATGCTTGGCAGGCGGTCGGGCCGGCTTGTGTTCATCGGCCGTAGGCACTGGAACAGGCGTATTTTTTTCTTTCGGTTCCGCGGGCGGCTGCGGCTTTTCACAAGCGGCAGACGGCTGCGAAGGAGCGGCCGGGCGTTTAACGGCCGGCGTAACGGCAGGGTCATGAAACGATTTTTCATATTGGTGCTTCATGACTTCCGTATTCAGCGTAGTTTCTAAATTAAAAGTTTTGTCCAACGATTCTATTTTTTGCCCGCGGATCGTAATTTCAGGCAGATCCTCCGCGCCCCCTTCCGGGGATACCGTTTTGCGGGTATATTGCGTGGGCGGAACCGTATTTACGAGCGCCACTTCTTCCGGGATTTCCCCGCGGGCGCAATTCCCAACCGAGAAAGTCGCCACGGAGGCTTCTTGCGGCGAGGGGCCCAAATTCAGCGGCTCTTCTTCCGCTGCAGCGGGCGCCGGGGCGGAAATTTCTTCGTCGGCTTCCGTCGGCATCGGCGGCTTTTGCGGAGATGCTTGGCCGGCGGCCGGGCCCGTTTGGGTGTTAAGGCGGGCGGTCTTTTCAATTTGTTCAAAAGGATCTTCCACCCCGGCGGATTCCGCCGGTTCGGGCGTAATCTCGGCCACAGCGGGGGCCGGTTCATGGTCTGCCGGCCGGGCCAAATCCGGAATTTCGGGCGCTTGGGCCGGCGCGTTTTCAGAAGCGGCTGGCGCGGCGGGCTGTTGCGGCGGCGCCACCTGATCGGTCGGCTGTTGCGGCGCCGGCGCAGCGGGCGTTTGTTGCAAAGCCGCCCCGTGCGCCGTGTGTTTTAAAAAGTCCATATCTTTTTTGGGCAGCCGGTCGGTAATGGCGTTTAAATCGTCCAAATCAATAATGCAGGTTTGGTCTTTGATTTTTTGCTCAAAAATGTTGAAAGATTCTTCCAGACTGTCTTTCCCGTCGGCCAAATTGTTCATTTTTTGTTCCCGCTGGACTTGGGAATTTTTAACCAGTTTTTGGTTTTCCAAATCCAAAAACATATCGTATTTGGTTTCGGCGGAAAAAATATCTTCCAGCGGCATTTGCCCCAGCATCGTTCCTTCCATGTCTTTTATAAGCATGTCTTTGTCGCTGATGGTAATTTCGCCGGATTGTGTTTTGCCGTCGGGCGGGGCGGACACCGTTTGCTTTTCCAGCCCGATAGACGATTGGGTGTCCTCGGCGTGGAGTTTTACGCTTTGCTGCTGAAAATCGGCCACAGGCTTTTGCTCCTGCGGCGGCTGCGGCGGAACCGCCGGTGCATCCTGCGGCGTGCGGAAGAAACTTTCCGAAGGATCCAAGGTAACAAAAGTGGGGAAGGATTTATCCTCTTTGGAGACGTCCGCATTAAACAGGGGATCTCCCAAAATGCCGCCGGGCACAAATTGGTTGATTTTATTGGTTTGTTCCACGCCTTCCCGCACGGCGGTGCGGATTTTTTCCAGCGTGTCTTCGTCCAAATCCGCGGGCAGCTCAAACGCATACACAAACGGCGCTACGGCCGGCTGCGGCGCTTGTGCGTAGCCTTCCAGTTTTTTGGCAATCAGGCGCGCGTCATGCTCCGTTCCGTCCGTTACAAGCGTATAGCGGCGGCTTTGGTCTTTCGGATCCAACCGGGAGATAATATCCCACTGTTTAATCATTTTCCCTCAATAATTTTTACGCCGCTGCTGGCCCCGATTCGGGTGGCGCCGGCGGCTACCATGGCATCAAAATCCGCACGGGAGCGAACCCCGCCGGATGCTTTTACCTGCACGGAAGGCGGTACGGATTTGCGCATCAGCGCCACGTCGGGCGCCGTAGCCCCGCCGCCGGTAAACCCGGTGGAGGTTTTGACAAAATCCGCTTTCGCCTGGGCGGAAATTTCACAGGCTTTTACTTTTTCTTCATCCGTTAACTGCGACGTTTCAATAATCACCTTTAACACATGGCCCAAGCTGGCTTGGCGCACGGCCTGAATGTCTTGCAGTACCGCGTCGTAATCCTGCGCTTTAAGGGCGCCGATATTGATGACCATATCCACCTCGTCGGCGCCGTTTTGTAAAGCGTCTTGCGTTTCGTATACTTTTACGGCCGTGGTGTTGGCCCCCAGCGGAAAACCGATGACCGTGCACACTTTTACGTCCGAGCCTTTTAGCTGTTCCTTGGCGTAAGCCACCCATACCGGGTTAATGCATACGCTGAAGAAGCCGTACTGGCGGGCTTCTTCGCACAGGCGGTGAATATCCGCCCGGGCGGCATTGGGTTTTAAGAGGGTGTGGTCAATCAGTTTTGCCGGGTTCATACGAAACTCCTTGTTTAGTTAAAGTTGATGATGCGGGCGAATTTTTCGGCGATCAACGACTGGCCGCCGACTAAAGCGCCGTCCACGTCTTCTTTGGCCATAATTTCGTCTACATTGGAGTCTTTTACGCTGCCGCCGTAGAGGATGCGGGTCGCTTCTGCAAAGGCCGGTGAATAGGCTTTGGCCAGATACGCGCGGATGGCGGCGTGGACTTCCTGGGCTTGGTCGGGCGTGGCGGTTTTGCCGGTGCCGATGGCCCATACCGGTTCATAGGCGATAATCAGGCCTTTTAATTGTTCTTCGGTAAAATCTTTCAAGCCGTTTTTAAGCTGGCTTTCAATGACGGAAAGCGTTTTGCCGGCTTCGCGTTCTTCCAGGGTTTCCCCTACGCAGAAGATGACGGTTAAACCGTGGCGCAGGGCGGCGGCTACTTTTTTGTTTAAAATTTCATCGCTGTCGCCAAACACGCTTCTGCGTTCGCTGTGGCCGATTAACGTGTGGGTGGCACCGGCGTCTTTGGCCTGCACGGGGGAAACGGCGCTGGTAAAAGCGCCTTTGTCTTCCCAATGTACGTCTTGCGCGGCGACCTGAATTTCGGATCCTTTGGCCAGTTCGGCCACTTTGGCCAGCGACGTGTAGGACGGGGCTACAATAATTTCTACGTGGTTTTTGTTGCCGGCTTTGGTCAGCGCGGTAATCAGCGCGGCGGATTCCGCCAGCGTATTGTGCATTTTCCAGTTTCCGGCGATGATGGGTGTTCTTTTGGTCATTTTTAAATCCTCTTTATATAAAAAGTACATAGAACGCTCTCCCGTCCTAAGGCGAGAGACTTCCTATTAACATACTATCATAAAGAAAGCGAAATGAAAAGCCCTGAAATAAGGAAAATAACGGCCCGATGTACAGAAGCGGAAGGGTCCTTAAAACCCGGAGGAAAGGGGGAATGGCGGTTGAATGGAGCCAGGCACGTGGGGCTGTACATACGGCCTTGAGAGGCGGACCCGTTCCCATCGTTGGTTCCTTTTGGGGAGGCCTTGACTCGTTTTTTTTTTTTGATAAATTGGGAATATTGCCCCGTGCACAGGGGGGAGGTGTTTTATGCAGAAAAGACGTGGATTTACGCTAATAGAGCTGTTAGTGGTCGTTTTAATCATTGGTATTTTGGCGGCGGTGGCGCTGCCGCAGTACGAAAAAGCAGTTTGGAAAAGCCGAAACGCCGGTATGAAAAGCTTGCTGCGCAGTGTGGTTGACGCGGAAAGAGTGTATTATATGGCGAATGGCCAATATGCTACCCGGTTTGACCAGCTGGATTTGGATATTCCGTGGAAGGCGGGAACTGACGGGTCAAGGGGGACGTGTAACTTGGCGACGGATGGTTCTGCACAAGCGTGGCGAGTAGATGATGATAAAGAGATGGTTTTAAATACATATCAAAACCATTTCGGCGTAGCGATTGCATGGAACACCGGAAAATATAAATGTGCCGGGTTTAGTGTAGCACTGACGAAAGATACCCCTATGTTATGTATGGAAACCCGCAACGGCACCTACACGGCTGAGCCCGGCGCTTTTTGTGAAAAGATAGAGCAGGGAACCTTGGAGAAAAAAGGCGATAGTATGGAATCTGCCCGATACACCCTGCCGTAGCATTAGACACACCGCCCCCGCAAGAGAACCTTTAGACGGCCATTAGGCACACCTTGTATTTATCGGCCAATGCGATGACTTCTTCCAAATCCAGCACCAAGGTTTTGCCGGCTTCAAACGCCAGTACGCCAAACCCGGCTTGGTGCAGGCTTTCCACCGTGCCTTTGCCGATGACGGGCAGATCAAAACGGCTGTCCTGATCCGGGCGGGCCACTTTTACAACCGCCACGGCGGATTTTTTTTCGGCCGAGCTTTTATACAGCTCGCCCGCGCGCAGGATGCAACGGTCGGTGCCTTCCATCCCTTCTACGGCAATGACGGCGTTCTGGCTGACGACGCACGTAAGGCCGATGTCCAGCGCGGCAATCGCTTTGGCAATTTTGTAGCCAAAGGCCGCGGCTTGTTCTTCCTCCGGCGTGGGGGTGCGGACGGACAAAACGCCTTTTTGGGGCATAAAATCTTCCAGGAATAAGGCGGAGTTTTCAAATTCAATGCCGTCTTTTTTAAATTCGTCCATCACGCGGGAGAGGATGTTTTTGGCCTGCATATTTTTAAGCGAAGCCAAAAACTTGGCGCCTCGCAAATCCGGCATGAGGTTAGAGAAAATAGACGTGTGCTGCACGCGCCCCGCCATGACCACGCGCGTAACGCCGTGTTCTTTAAAGAAGCGAATGCCCGCGCCCAGCTGCCCCAGCCGAAACGCACGGAACACGCGGGCGCAGGTTTTGAAATCTTCTTCTTTGGCGTTGCCTTTGGCGCCGGCGACGTATACCTCGTACCCTTGGGCGGCAGCCTTTTGGGCAATATAGAGGGGCATTTTCCCTTCGCCGGCGATGAGGCCGATTTTCTTAGTCGTCATTCTCGTTTACTTTGCGTTTGGCCATGGCCACCCCGCGGGAAGAGGCGCGGCAAAAGTCAATCATATGCTGCACTTCTTTGCAGGGGTGCGTGGCTTCCAGTTCGTCCATCGCGTCCTGCAGGCGTTTGCCGCTGCGGAACAGGTGCTTATAGGCGCGTCTGATTTCCAAAATGGTTTCGCGCGAAAGCCCGCCGCGGCGCATGCCCACCAAGTTCAGGCCCACCAGGCGTGCCCGTTCCCCTTGGGCAATGCAGTAGGGGGGGATGTCCAGCGGCAGCATGGCCCCGCCCGAAAGCATTGCCATCGTGCCCACGCGTACAAATTGGTGAATGCCCACCATGCCGGACATCACGACACGGTCTTCCACGACCACGTGCCCGGCCACGCCGGTGCTGTTGGCAATAATGATGTTGTTGCCTAAATGGCAGTCGTGGGCAATGTGGGAGTTGGCCATCAGCAGGCAGTTGTTGCCGATGGAGGTGGGGCTGTCAAGCTTGGTGGAGCGGTGAATCGTTACGCATTCGCGGATTTTGTTGCCGTTTCCGATGGTTACGCGGGTGGGTTCGTCGTTATACGACAAATCCTGCGGCTTGACGCCTACGAACGAGCTGGCAATCAGTTCGTTCCCGTCACCCATAGTGGTGTTTTCAATCACGCAGTAAGGGCCGATTTTGTTGTTTTTGCCGATGACCACATCCGCTCCGATAATGGTATAGGGGCCGACGGTGGTGGAGGGATCTATTTGGGCGGCCGGATCAATGATGGCCGTGGGGTGAATGTTAGACATGGGAAGTTTCTCCTAGGATGAAGTTCAGGGTGGCTTGCGCGCACAACTTGCCGTTCACGTAAGCTTCCGCATAAATTTTGGCGATTTTGCCCAAACGCAGCACTTCAATGGGCATTTGCAGCGTATCGCCGGGCTGCACCATACCGCGGAATTTGGCCTCGTCGATACTTAAAAACAGCGGGATGCCTTTATTTTCGCCGACGGTGCGGCTCATGATGGCGCCGCCAAACGCCTGGGACATGCTTTCTACCACCAGTACGCCCGGCATTACCGGCCGGCCGGGAAAGTGGCCCTGAAAGTAGTATTCGTCCGGGCGGACGTGCCGGATGCCCAAGTATTTTTTGTCGGGTTCCAGCTCCCACACCTCATCTACGAGCAAAAACGGCTCGCGGTGGGGGATATTGCTTTTAATATGTTCCTGATCGTAAATTTTGACAGGGGTCATGGTCAGGAAATCTTTTAAACTGGCAGATTTGGCACTCATTTGTCCTCCGAATTGGCCAAAAGGATTTTGGCAAAAATGATGTTGTGTTTGTGTCCGCCGCAGGCACAGGTAATTTTAAGCGGCGGCAGCTTGCGCCCGGTCAGGCTTAAATCGCCCACCAGGTCTAAAATTTTGTGGCGCACCAGTTCGTCCGGGTAGCGCAGTTCGTTGATGAATTTGTCCTTCCCTACGATGACGGCGTTTTCCAAATTGCCGCCTTTGGCCAGCCCGTGCGCCTTTAAAAAGGCAAGCTCTTCTTCAAACCCGAACGTACGCGCGCGGGAAATTTCTTTGATATAGTTTTCCGGCGTAAATTCCAGCGTAAATTCCTGCCGGCTGACGAGCGGATGCTTATGCAGGAACAAAAACGTAAACGTCAGCTTATCGGCGGGTTCGGCGCTGTAGGAAATGTTGCCGCTGGAGTAGGTGATTTTTTGTTTGATGTTTAAAAGAGGCTGCTCGGCCGGGAGTTCCTTTAAACCGGCTTTTTGAAGGGCTTCTATATAGAGGTCGCTGGCGCCGTCGGTTACGGGCGGTTCGGGGCCGTCCATTTCCACCGCTGCGTCCGTAATGCCCAAAGCGTGCAGGGCAGAAAGGGCGTGTTCCACCGTCCAGACTTCGGCCGTTTCGTTTTTGAGGTTGGTGCCGCGCAGCGTGGAGCTGACGCTGTTGACGTGCGCCGCAATCGGTTTGGCGCCGGCGATATCCGTACGCAGAAAAGTAATGCCGTTGTCGGCGGGTTTAAACGTCATGGTGGCGGGTACGCCCGTGTGCAGGCCTACGCCGCTGACCACGGCTGGGGAAGAAAGCGTTTTTCTCATATTACAATCCTAATAATTTTTTCAGTTTTCCAAAAAACGATAATTTTTGCACTTCGTCGGCTTGTTTTTTCATTGCGCGGAATTCTTTGTACAGCTCGGGCAGTTTGCGAAGCATCGCCTGCTGTTTAAAAGCTTCCCGCTGGGGCATGGCCGGGTAGCCAAAGTACACCTGCCCCGCCGGAATGGACGAAATAACCCCCGACTGGGCGCCAATTTGCACGCGGTCGCCTATTTTCATATGGCCGGCAAGGCCCACTTGCCCCGCCAAAATCACGCCGTTGCCGATGTCCGTCGTGCCGGCTACGCCCACTTGGGCGCACATAATGGTGCTCATGCCCACTTTTACGTTGTGCCCCACCTGGACGAGGTTGTCTATCTTGGTATTGTCGCCGATATACGTGCTGGAAATTTTGGCGCGGTCAATGCATGTGTTGGACTGCACTTCCACGTCGTTTCCCAGCACTACGTTGCCGATTTGCGGAATTTTTTGGTGCCGGCCTTCGTGAAAGGTAAATCCGAATCCGTCCGAGCCGATTTTGGCCCCCGCCTGCAAAATGACATAATCTTTCAGCACGCATTCTTCGCGGATGACCACCTGCGGGTAAATATAGCAGTTCTTGCCGATGGTTACGTTCTTGCCGATATAGCACTGCGGAAAGATGACCGTTCCGTCGCCCACGGTAACGCCGTCTTCAATGACGGTGTAGGCCCCTACGCAAACGTCCGCCCCCAGCTTGGCCGAAGGGCTGATGACGGCCGTGGGGTGGATGCCCGGCGTATGTTTTTGTTTTTGGGCGTCTGCATATTTCATCAGCAAAATAAAAGCCCACTCCGGGTTTTGGGCGTAGAGCAGGGCCCCCGGGAACGGGAGTTCCTTGCCTTTGGCTTCCTGCGGCACAATGAGGACGGAAGCCTTTAAGTCTTTTAACAAATCGGTTTTTTCCAGCGAAGTTAAATAGCAAATGCCGCCTTCGCGGGCATCCTCCAAGGCGCAGAGTTCGCGCACGGTTACGTCCTGCTTGGCGCCCGGTTCGGCGCCGGTGATTTTAGCTACTTCACTGAGGGATAGGTTGAGCATAGGAAACCTCTGTTTCAGCCGCGTTTGCGGTATTTTTTGGATTTTTTCAGCCGGTCTATAAAATCCTTGGTTACGTTGACCGGCCGTTCCCCGTACAAGACCTCGTCTTTGCGTACGATCGCGCCGACGTTTCTTTTCTTGGCGAACGATTTTATTTCTGTGTAAATGTCTTTTAAAATCTCGTTTACTTCTTTCTTTTCCAGCTGCAAAATTTCTTCGCGGGTGTTATATTTATAATTATCAATAAAAAAACTGCGCTCTGCAATAATTTTTTTGTTAGACGCTATCCGCGCCGTTAAATCATCCAACTCGGCCGGCGTGTTGAGCGGGCTGGTGGATAAAATTTCCGTACCGGAAAACGTCAGCCGGTTTAAAATGTTGCCCAGCTGCAGCGCGTCGGCGCTTTCTTCTATTTTGGGCAGCAGCGGCTGCGGCTCCACCACAATGCGCTCGTAATAGGGTTTTAATTCCCGCACCTGCCGGGCCAGTTGGGCGTTTTCGGTTTCCAAGGCCTCTATGAGCGTTTTGGCCCCGCGGACTTCTTCTTCTTTTGACAAAATCTTCAGCCGGATTTGCTCTTTTACCGCAATCGTGCGCGGGTGTTCGTTAAACGCTTCGTCTATATCAATATACGCTACCGTCAAACACTTGGCGGGCGGTTCCTGTTCCGGCGTGGCCGACGGATCCCCCGGCGTTTGCGGCGGGGCGGCCGTCGTATCGGCTGGCGAGGAAGATCCCTCCTGATCTAGCGGCCTGACAGGGGCGTTCGTTTGCGCCGTCTGGCCGGGCGTTTGCGCTTCGGCCGCGGCCGACGTTTCGGCGGGCTTGGGCGGGTTGAGCTCGTCAAACGCCTGTTTTTTGGTTTCCTCGGGCAGGACGATTTTATCGTCTTCCTCGGGGGCCTGCTGGGCGGCTGTTTTGGCCAAAATGGACGCCACGGCCGCCGCTTCTTCGGGCGAGAGCTTATCTGCCGAAGCTTCCTGCGCGGCCAGCGGTGCGCTTAAACCAAGTGCCAGTAAAAACAGCCAAACTTTCTTCATACGCCTCCTACATCATGTTAGAGATGTTGAAGTAGAAATGGGAACGGTCTTCGTTGGACTTGTGGTTCAGGCCGTACCCCCAGTCAATACGGATCGGCAAGGACGGCGTGGTAAACCGCAAGCCTACGCCTACGCCGGCTTTAAACTGGTTTACATCCGGGCCCAGCGAAAATTCCAAATCGTCAAACTTGTTCCACGAGTTGCCCAAGTCAAAGAAGAACGCCAGCTGCGCCATGTTGCGCCGGCCTTCGCGCGCCAGCGGGAAGCGCAGTTCCGCATTCATCACGTAGTACATGTCCCCGCCGTAAAGCGGCCCCACTTCGCCCGCGCGTTCGTACCCGCGGATCGTGTCCGCCCCGCCCAGGAAGAACTTTTCATACGGCGGCACTTCTTCCGTGCGTCCGTACGCCTGCACGGAGCCGATTTTGTTGGACAAGACAAACACAATGGGGTAGTTTCCGCCCACGTTCCACACCGTGTGGTTGAAAATGGAGCGCGCGTTTAAGTACCACAAATCCAAATCGCCCCCGATCGGGCCGCCGGCTAAGGCCAAGCCCAGGGAGTTGCGCCAGCCGCGGGTGGGATCCCAGATATTGTCGCGCGTATCGATGGCGAAGTCTACGCTGAAGGTGGACATATTCGTGTCCCCTTTTTGCAGGTAGTTGGGGTCGCCGGGGTCGGCGTTGGGCGGCAGGAATTGGGCGTCTATGTCGTAAATGTCAATGTTTTCAAACGAATAGCCGAACGAAAGCTGGTAAATGTCGTCGTTAAAGCGCGGGCCTACTTTGATGCGGCCGCCCAGGCGTTTTTCGGTGTAGGCCTGGTTTTCGGTGTAGAACGAGCGGTAGCGGCGGGTGTTGAACAAATCAATGCCCAGCGAGGTGGGTTTGTCGTAAATCCACGGCGTAGACCAGCTGACGGTGTAATCCAAAATTTCCTTCCCGAACAAGGTGCGCAAAGACAGGCGCTGAGCCCGCCCGAACAGGTTCATATGGTTGATGGAAACTTCGCCGTACAAGCCGTCCATGGAGCTCATGGCCAAACCGGCCGTAAACATGCCGGGGCGGCCTTCTACGATGTTAAAGCCCAAGTCCACTTTTTGCGGGTCGGCCGTGGGCTGGAGGTCTATCTGTACGTCGTTTACAAAGCCCAAGTTCAAAATTTTGGTTTGGCTGCGGCGGATTTTTTCGTTGTCGTACAAATCGCCGGGATGGATGGAAAGCTCGCGCGTAAAGACGTATTTTTTGGTTTTTTCGTAGCCGGTAACGTCTATGTTGTCAATATAGAAAATATGCCCTTCCGCGATGTCAAACGTAATGTCCAGCCGGCCGTTTTCAATCTTTTTGACGGGGTTTACCCGCACCTGCAGGTAGCCTTTGTTGGCGTATTGTTCCTGAATGGAAACGATGGTATCGTCAAAATCTTTTTGGTTGTACAGTTTGCCTTCGCGGAAGAAGACCTGCTTGTCCAACTCCTCCTGCGTAAATACGTTGTTGCCTTCAAAAGCCACGCTGCCAAAATGCACTTTTTCGCCTTCGGTCAGGTCGTAGGTGATGGAGGCTTCGGTTTTGGCTTCGTTCATCTCCACCTGCGGCGCCGAGAGGGTAAACTCGGAATACCCTTCGTTGCGGCCGTAGAGCGTCATTTTCACCCAGTCTTTTTGCAGGTTCTGGGGCTTGAACACTTTGCCCGGGCGGTTGGAGGCTTTTTTGATGATTTTTTCCACCGGCAGTTCGGGCGCTTCGCCGTTAAAATGCACCGCCCCCACGCGGACGCGTTCGCCCTCGTTAATAATCAGCTTCACGTACACCACGCCCAGTTTTTCGTCCCGGGTCAGTTCGTAGGTTACGTCGGCGTTGATGTAGCCTTTTTCGGCGTATTTGGCTTTGATGCGCTCCAAATCGGTTTCCAGCTTGGCTTCGTTGAACGGATCTTTAATCTTCAGCGTCATCGCCTGGGTAATGGCGCCCTTGCCCAGGTGTTTGCGCCCTTCGTAGGTCAGGCGGTCAAAAATGGGTTTTTCCTGCACCAGATACGTAATGCGGTGGCAGGGATAGGCTTCCTGCCCGTCTTTTTCGGTGCGGGTGCCGGGCATGCGGGAGATGTCTATTTCCACCTGGTCAAAATTGCCCAGGGCGGAGATATCGTGAATGTCTTCGGAAATGGTAAAGCGGTCGTAGAGCTCGCCCTTTTTGGAATGGGAGGCTTTGGTAACCGTTTTTTTGCGGATGTTTTTCAGCCCGCTGACGGCTACGTCGCAAATCATCCACGGGCCGTTGGGATCTACTTCCTGCGGGGCCGTTTCCTCCGCGCGCGCGTACGGAAAAGCCAGCAAAACGGTTAAAACCAGTAATAAAAAACGTTTGGGCAAAGGATCCCCCTTGTGTTTTAATAAAAAAGCCCGCACTAAGGAATAAGCACGGGCTGTTCTGTCCAAAAAACTGACTTATTTGGTAGGTCTTTTTGCCAAACCGCTCTTGATGCAGCCGGTGCACACATAGGCAGTCTGGGTTTTGCCGTCCAAGACTACTTTTTGTTTTTGGAGGTTCGGTTTAAAGCTTCTTTTCGTTCTTAAGTTAGAGTGGCTGTAGGAGCCGCCGGACACCGGGGCTTTGCCGCACACTGCACATTTATACGCCATAGTTTCCTTCCTTGTAACTGAATTAAATTTGGTTACTATATTCTAGTAAATAAAAGTCCGTTCTGTCTAGTCTTGCGCGGGCTTGGGCGGGAAAAACTTGCTTGCCAAAATGGAAGCGGCCAAAATGGCCACAATCACGCCCAAAGACGCCAGCACCGGAATTTTGAAATGGTGCGAAATCAGCATTTTTACGCCTACGAAGAACAAAATGACGGAAATACCGTATTTGAGATACGGAAATTTGCCCGCCATCCCGGAAAGCAAAAAGTACAGGGAGCGCAGCCCGATGATGGCAAAAATGTTGGACGAGTACACCAAAAAAGTGTCTTGCGTGATGGAAAGCACGGCGGGGATAGAGTCCACCGCGAAAATCAAGTCCGACATTTCAATTACCAGCACCGCCGCAAACAGCGGCGTGGCGTAGCGTTTGGCGTTTTCCAATACAAAAAAGTTTTCGCCGTGGTAATCGGTTTTCAGCGGCATCACTTTTTTAAGCGCCTTGAGTACAAAGGCTTGGCTGGGGTCAAATTTTTCGTCTTCTTTTTGCAAAAGCATTTTGGCGGCGGTAAAAATCAGCAATGCGCCGAAGACGTAAATCGTCCACGAGAACATAGAAATCAGCTTAACGCCCAGGAAAATAAAGATAAAGCGCATTACCACCGCGCCCAAAATACCCCACAAAAGCGCTTTGGGCTGCAACTCGTGCGGAATGGCAAAGTAGCCGAAAATCATGATAAACACAAACATGTTATCAATGGACAAAGAGTATTCCAACACGTAACCCGTATAGAACTCCAAGGCGTGGCGCGGCCCTTCCACCAGCCAAATGGCGCCGCCAAACAGCAACGCCAGCGACACCCAGGCGCATACCATTAGGGCCGCTTCTTTCATATTTACTTTTCCGTGGTGTTTGTTAAGCACCGCCAAATCCACAAACAACGCCGCCAGCACGATCACCCAAAAGGCGATCCACATGAGGACGGACACGGTGGTAGTTACAGGTTCCATTCTTGCTCCTTAAGTAGGGAATAACTGCCAGACAAATAAAATCCGCCCGCGGGCGGAAATTCCAGCCGAGGATGGGAATCGAACCCACAACCTACGGTTTACAAAACCGTTGCTCTGCCAGTTGAGCTACCTCGGCATTCAAAGCTAATATATCTTACCATTTTTTGCATTTAGTTCCCAAGCGCTTTATGATAAAATAAACACAAAGGAGGACGGATGAAACATTTCTTTTTACTCATGATATTTCTTTGCTCGGCCTGCGCCCTGTTGGCGCAGCCGCAGTGCGACATAGAGGCCCAGCGCCCCATCCAATTGCTGGAGGCCGAGCTCCGCCGCGGCATCAAAACGTTTAAAAAACAGAAACCGCCTATTTACTACCTTTCCTATACCTATACGGAGGAAACCAAAAACAGCTTGGAAGTGGCGGAAGGGGGCGTGTCTTGGGAGGGGGAAATCCCCAGCCGCCGGCTGCAAATTGCCGCCCGGGCCGGCAGTCCGAAAATGGACAATACCCGTACCTTAAAGTCGGACTATGACAATTTCTACATCCCCGCCCCCGCGCTGCCGGATTGGCAGGGGGATCCCCGCGCGTTTGAAACCGCCGTTTGGCGCGCCACCCAACAGGCGGCGGAGCAGGCCCAGAAAGATTTCAGCCGCGTGCAAATAGACAGTATCAATTCTTCCCAACGCACCGACGATTCCGACGATTTCGTTTTCCCGCCGAAAGAAACCTATTGCCGGGAAGAACAGCCTCTTTCGTTTGACGGGGAACGCCTGCGGGCGTTGTTGCTGAAAGCGTCTGAGCAGGTGCAGGGAAAAGATTTTGTGTTGGACAGCGCTTTTTATTTTAGTACGCAGGAAGGCACCCGTTATTTTGTAGATTCCGTGGGTTCCCGCCTTAAAACGCCTTTTGCATATGCCCGGCTGGGATATACGATTTACGGCAAAACGGCCGACGGCCTGCAATTAAACCGCAGCCAAAGCTACGATGTATTAAAAGAAAGCGAACTGCCCGATGAAGAGGCATTTTTGAAAGCGCTGCAACAATCTCTTGCGGAGCTGGAGGCGCTGAGCCGCGCCCCGGAGGCCGAGCCGATGACGGCGCCGGCCATTTTAAAAAACCGCGCCATGGCCGTTTTTGTGCACGAAGTGCTGGGGCACCGGGTGGAAGGCCACCGCCAAAAAGACGACTCCTTCGGCAAAACGTTTACCGACAAAGTGGGCCAGCCGGTGGTTTCGCCCTTGCTTACGATCGTGGACGACCCGACCCTGGCTTATTTTAACGGCATTCCCCTGCGCGGATTTTATGAATACGATGATGAAGGGGTCAAATCCCAGCCGGTCTATATTGTGCAGGACGGGATATTAAAAAATTTCCTCATGCACAGCAGCCCCATTAAAGGGTTTTCCGTGTCCAACGGGCACGGCCGCCGTTCCACCGGCTACCGCCCGGTGGCCCGAATGGGCAATACGCGCGTTATGGCCCGGCAGACGGTTTCGTATGAACAACTGGAAAAACAGCTGTTAAGCGAAATCAAGCGGCAGGGCAAGCCATACGGATTTATTATTGAAGACTTGTCCGGCGGGTTTACGCAGACGGGCACCTATTCGCCACAGGCGTTTAAATTGCAGCCCACACTGGTATACCGCATCTATCCCGACGGGCGCAAAGAACTGGTGCGCGGGGCGGATATGGTGGGTACGCCGCTGGTCAGCTTTAATAAAGTGTTGGCGGCGGCGGATGATTACGCCGTGTTCAACGGCACCTGCGGGGCGGAATCGGGCTGGGTGCCGGTGTCGGCCATTGCTCCGAGCGTGCTGTTGGAATCGCTGGAAATTGAAAAAACCGGCAAGAGCAATTTAAAGCCGCCGGTGCTGGTGCCGCCTTCGGCCGAGAAAAAGGGGAAAAAGAAATGAAAAAATTTGTCTTTCTGTTCGTATTCTTCTGGGGCGGGTTTTGCACGGCCGCCGCGGCGGACGTGCCGGATAATATGTATTTCCGCGCCATGCAGGATGAAATGAAGCGCTCCCTTTCCCAACTGCGCGTGAAAGGCAGCCCCAAACCGTATTATTTGGCCTATCGGCTGCGGTATATGTCTAACGCTTGTTCGGCCGCCTCGCTTGGCAAATTGACGGAAAACGACACGCAGCCTTATTGGAGTTTAATGGCCGGGGCGGTGCTTTCGGCCGGGACATCCAAAAGCGACAGCATGGGGTTTGTAAATAGGATGTCTGTTCCGTATTCTCCCGAACAAGCATACGATGTGCCCAACAGCTACTGGGGCATCCGCCGGGCGTTTTGGGAATTGACGGACAGAGGCTACGTCAATGCATTAGATCGGTTTGAAAAGAAACAGGCGTACAAACGGCAAAAAAACATTTCCCAATCCACGCCCGATTTTGCTTCCGCCCCGCAGGGTTCGTTTGCGGAGGAAATCCCGCCTTTTCCCGCCGTACCGCACGAGCAAATGGCCCGGTTGGTGGAAAAATTATCCGCCCAAGGAAAAGACGTTCCCTACCTGGAAGATTTTTCCGTTCAGCTGTGTCTGCTCCAGCGGGATTTGTACTATTTAAACAGCAACGGCGGCTTCTACCAATATGCGATGCCCGGCTCGTTTGTAACCATTGATGCCAGCCTGCGCAACCGGGAGGGGTATAAAGAAAAAATTTCGCGCAAGATTTATTTGCCGGCCGACCATTCTTGGCAGGAAAACGCCTTGATGGACGCGGCCCGGCAAGTATTGGCGGATGCGGAAGGCGTATATACGGCCCAAAAGCCGGAACCGTATTTGGGGCCTGTCCTGCTGATGCCGGCCGCAGCGGCGGACTTTTTGAATGAATTGCTGGTGGCCAATTTGCGCAACATAGAGCCGCTTTTGTCTTCATCCAGCGAAAACGACGCGACGGCCGGTTCCTTTCGCAATAAACAAGGCATGCGGATTATGAGCAATGTGGTAGAGGTGTATGACAAGCCTTCGCTGCGCACCTATAAAGGCCTGCCGCTGGCGGGGTTTATGCCGGTGGATGACGAGGGCGTAAAAGCACAGGATTTGACGTTGGTATCCGAAGGAAGGTTGCAGCAACTTCCGTTGTCCCGACGCAGTGCGGAAAAAGGTGGGCAAAGCAACGGGCATGCCCGTATGTCTTCTTATACGCTTCCCCGCGAAGCGCTTTCAAACGTATGGATAAAACCCATTAAGCCGCTGTCAGAAACGGAAATGGAACAGAAACTGCTTCAGCGCTGTCGTGAATTAGACTTGGAGTATTGTTATATTCTGCATGATTTTCCGGCTTCTTCAGATTCGAATCTTTCAATCAATATGGCGGAACGCATCTATACGAAAGACGGTCATAAAGAGCCTGTTTTCGGTTTCCAAATTTCAGACCGGACGACTCGTTCTCTGCGAGATATTTTGGCCGCCGGCTCCGATTCCGAAGTGTATCACTCCTCGGATGCGGAAGCAAGGAATTATTCCGTGATAACGCCTTCCCTGCTGGTAGATGAAGTAGAAATGATGCCCGACGACAAGAAACCCGATCAAAAGCCTTTTATTAACAAGCCTTAATTCGGCGCTTGTTGCCTGCCGCAAGATTTCAAGAGACAGCCCTGTTAGAAAGTGGGGCTGTTTCTTTTTTTCTGATCAAACCGAAAAAGAATGACCTGCTGACGGATTGTTGTAAAAGAGTGTCAGTTCCGAAACAAGGCTGTCCGTCTGCCTGCGATAAAGAATATCCAATCTGCGCCGGCAGGGGTAGGGTTTTTGGGGTGAATAGATGGAGGAATTGACTTCAAATCCGTTTTCTATTATATTATAATTGTATCTCCGGCTTTATTGGAAAAAAAGGAGCTTTTTATGAAAAAGGGTTTCACGTTGATAGAATTATTGGTGGTAGTGTTAATTATTGGTATTTTGGCGGCAGTGGCTCTGCCCAAGTACGAATTGGCCGTGGAAAAAAGCCGTTTGACTGAAGTATATGCTCTCTTGCGCAAGGCGGAGCAGAACATAACGATGTATAGTTTGGGGGGAAAAGAACAGTTTAATCTCATCAACCCCGATGATCAGGCGCTGATTTGGGAAGATGTGCTGCAACCCGATCAAGAGGGCTTTTACCGAACCAAAAATTTTGAGTTGGGGATGAGTTGGTTTGGCCCTATGGCTACGCGGATATCGAGTAACTATTCATATAGTGTTATTTGGTTTATAGCTGATTTACCGGTGGATGAAAACACCACCTTGCGGAAAGGAATGTATTGTCAGGTGGGGAACAATAATCCTGCCGATGAGAAGTTTTGTAAAGCGCTTTGTAAAAGCAATTTAAGCGACGGGATGTGTTTTGTACCTTAAAAGGTTGTTTCCAAAAACCGCCTTGCTTGCTTGGATCGGCGAGGCGGTTGGGCGGCTCGTTAAAAATGAAGTTGTTGAACGAGTTTTTGTGCTACGCGTCCGGCGAAAGTATCCGGTTCTTCTTTAATGGTTTGTTCCATTAAGCGACGGCTTTCTTTTTTATTCCCCAGATAATAATTGTCCATCGATAATATCAGCAGCGCCAGCTGATTGCGCGGTTCTTTTTTTAGAATTTGCTGTGCCGTTTGGGCGGAGGCCTCATACTGGCCGGCTTCGTAGAGCCAGAGGGCTTTGTTGGCCAGCAAATCCCGGCGTTGGGGGGCCAGCAGCAGCGCGGCCTCCAGGTTGGCCAGCGCCTCTTGCGGGCGGCCTAAGCCGCGGGCCGCTTTGGCGCTGAGCAGCCAAAAATCGGCCGAGGTATTATCTTCCGACAGCGCCATGGTAATGTGAGTAAACGCGTCTTTATAATTGCGCTGGCGCAGAAAAGTTTCGGCGTAGCGGGCGCGGTAGATGGGCGCGGCCGACGGGTTCAGCTCAAAAAACTTGTCGTAAAACGAGCGGGCTTTGGAATAAAATCCCATTCTGCTGTAATTGGCGCCTTGCCCGCTGAGGGCTTCCAAATTATTGGGCTCCAGCGCTAAGACTTGTTCATAAAGCTCAATAGAGCGGTCGGTTAAATCCGTCCGCTGGTACAGGCTGGCCGCCGCCAATAAAAGCGGTACATTGGACGGGTGAAATTCCAACGCTTCCAAATACACTTCCAGCGCTTTGCTTAATTGCCCCAGCTGTTCGTAGCTCATCCCCAGCAGGCGGTAGGCGCGCGCTTCGCGGCGTTTGACGTTTTTGGTTTTATAAATATAATCCGACAGGTGCCTAATGGCCTCGGGATAGTTGCCGGCGGAATACAAATCGCGCGCTTGGACGTATTCTTTGCGGTCTCCCGCCGGGGCCAAGCCCAAAAAGCCCGTTTGGGTGGCCGAACAGCCGCCCAAGAAAAGAAGGCCCGTTACCAAAAGAAATACGCTACGGTTTAAATACATAAGGCAATGTAAAAAGCAGGATGTCTTCCTGCAATTCTCCTAAATGGCGGTTGGCTTCTTTAATGCCCACTTCGCCCGCTTTGTGCAGTTTATCCAGTTCCAGGGTGCCGGTATCCAAGACGCGGTTTGTCAGTACAAAATTGGCTTTTTGGGAAGATTCTTCAATCATCGCCGCGCCGCGCACGTCGCCCACGCGCAATAAATACGCCGCCACCGACTGCGGCGTCGTGGAGGCAAAATCCGGCGGGGTAACGGATGCGATGATGTAGTCCGCCCCCATTAATTTAACCGATTCCACCGGCAGATAATCCACCACCGCTCCGTCCACCAACGCCCGGTGGCGGTACTGCACGGGCTCAAACACGCCGGGGATATTCATACTGGCGCGCACGGCAATGGCCAGCGGGCCGGAATTAAACACCACGCGTTCGCCGGTTTTAATGTCCATGGCGGAACAGGTAAAAGGGGTTTTTAAATCTTCAAACCGCATGTCGCCTATTTGTTCGTGAAAAAAGTTGACGAGGTTGGCCGAAGACGGGAGTTTTTGCGCGAACAAAAAGCGGAAAAGGCCCATGACGTTAAAGTCCGGCGTGATTTGGTCAAACGTCATATGGTCGCTGATTTCCCAGAGTTTTTCCGTCGGCAGGCCGGCCGCATACAGCGAACCCACCACCGACCCCATAGAGGTGCCGGCCAACATGTCAATGGGCACGCCGGCATTGTCCAGCACTTCCAGCACGCCCACGTGGGCAAAGCCGCGCACGCCGCCGGCCGAGAGCGCCAGCCCGATTTTGGGGCGCTGCTGCTGGGGAAGCGAGGTAAAACGGCTCCACATAAAATCGCGCAGGATTTCGTCGTCTGTTTGAATGGGAAGGGCCCCCGCCGGGCAGGCGAAGAGCAACCCCAATAAAATCATTCCCCCTATCCGGCGCAGCTGTATGTTCATTCCAAATCCTGGCCAATGGCCCATTCCAAATCGGCTTTTGCCATATGGTTGTTGCGTACGGCTTGAAAATAGCCTTGGGCCGATTTCAGATAATCTTGCAACGCTTCCAAGGGAGCGGTGCCCGTTTTGGGCTTATCTTTGGCGGCCTGCTCCATTAAATCGTTCAGCTCTTTGTAGGCAAGCTGTCGGTCGAGCACTTCATTCTGCCAGAAAAGCATATTTTCAAAGCTTTCCGCCACCTGTACGCGGATTTTGTCTTCAATGGCCGCGCGGCGCAGCGCGCTTTTTTGCTGGCTGGCTTTTTTCTCGGCGATTTGTTCGGAAAAATTGTACGGAATCGGCAGGCGCACCGCCAGCGAAACCTGTTTGTTGACGTCGTCTAAATCGTTCACGCCCAGCTGTTCGTAAGACGCGTTTAAAATTACGTCCGGGTAGCGTTTGGACAAGGCCAAATCAATGGCGATGTTATCTGCTTCCAACGCGTAAATGGCGGATTTTAATTCCGGGCGGAACTCCATGGCCCACAGGCTCATGTGCGGCAGATCCCACTCGGTTTTGACGGGTTCAAAGTCGCCGGTAATGGTAATGCGGGAGTTGAGCTCCTTGTTCAGTTGGATCAGCATGTTAAGCTGGGCTTTTTTAAGCTCGCTGGAGGCTTGGTTGCGGGAGCTTTTTAAATCGGCCAATAGCGCGCGGATGCGCACTTTCGTCCATAAGTCGCCGGAGGGGCGGGCGTACCAGGTTTCGGCCAGATCCAAAATTTCCTGCGTCAGTTTGACGTTGTACTGGGCGTAAAGAAGTTGGGCGAAGGCTTTTTTAATGTTGAGCACTACTTGGTTTTTGACGATTTCATACCGGCTTTGCACCTGTTTTAAATTGGCTCGGGCCATTTTAAGCGTGCCGTTAATGCGTCCCCCGGAGTACAGGTATTGCGTGGCGGTAATGCCCACGCCGTAGAACTGGTCTTTGTCGCCATAGAGGCCGTTGCCGGGCAAAAAGCGGTTGGCTACCGAATCGGGCAGCACCATCGGGTAGTCCAGGTCGTACCAAGTGGCCGTGCCCTGCAAGGAAAATTGCGGCAAATAGCGGAATTTGGCCTCGCTTACTTTTTGCTCCGCAATGATGATGTCTTGCTTGGCGGTAAGAAAATCGGAATTGTTTTCCAGCCCCAGCCGGATGGCGTTTTCCAAGGTCAGGTTGTCGTTCATCAAGCTGGAAAATTTGAGTCCGTACTCTTTCTGTGCAAAAGCGGCCGGCGCCAAAAAAAGTGCTGCCAGCAAAAACGCTCCTAGTTTTTTCATGAGCCCCCCGTTACGGTTGTTTGTTCTTATGGATTTCCGCTTCCACGCGGTCCATCATTTTGTTAAATTCGTCCTGCAGTTCTATCAGCTGGTCGCCTTTGCGCAGGTGAACGCGCTGGGAAAAATCCCCTTTGGCAATGGCTTTGCAGGTTTGTTCAAAGCGGTATACCGGGCCGGCCATTTTGTGGGATAAAATGGCCGAGATAATGACTACAAACAGCAGGTAAATGGCAATTTTGTAGAAAAATCCGGCGGCAATCGGTAAAAATTCATCGTAAATGGGCTGCACCAAAACGGGGTAGGTGTCAAACAGGTCATTTAGGGTGGCCGTCAGTTCAAACGTCATAATCGCCAGTCCGCACAAAACGCTCATAATCATCAGCATCATATAGCGGATTTGGAGATTTTTTTTAATAAAAATCGTCCGTCTTTTAAACTGCGGCGGCTGTTGCTGCAATTGCGGTTGGCTCATAAAAACCTCTTAGAAATTGGTTACGTAGCGGATTTGCAAAATCCGTTCGCTTTCGTCTCCCCGGCCGATGCGCCGTACGGCGCCGTCTAAGGCTAAAGACGGATGCAGGTAAAAACGCATGCCGATGTTTAAACGGGAGTCGCGCACGTTGCGGATATTATCCCACTCCGCCAAAAAGCTGACTTTGTCCGCCAGCGTATAATACATGCCGGTAAACCAGTACAAATCTTCCCAGTCGGATAAATTCAACCCGGCCGTGGCGTTTAACCCCGGCACGATAATTTCGCGCGAGAACGTAATGTATCCGCCCTTGCGGTCGTCTAAATAGTCCTTGGAATCGGTATAGATGCGTTGGTCGTTGTAGCCGTAGCCGTAGCGGCGGCCGTCGTAGCCGATGGCGATGGCCGGCAGGTACAGGTTGCCGTCGTACACCTTCCATTTGACCTGAAAGTCCGGATCCAGCACGCGGACGTCGTTAGAAGAGCCCACCAGTTCGTGCGCGGCGATGCTGACGCCAATGTTGATGCGCGGAAAAACGCCGAAATCAATGCTTTCCATCAAGGTGCCGTGGTCGTAGGCGCGGGTTAAAAAGGAGGCTTGGTAGCGGTCAAACGTTTCGGCGGTGGGAACGTCGATAATCATCGTTTCCAGGCTGATGGGATCGCCCGGGGCGGCCTGCAGGGCAAGCGGATAAAAAGCACAACATACTAATGCAATCAGTTTTTTGATATTCATAAAAGTCCTCTTTTCTTATAACTTACAGGAAGGTGCGTACGTCTTTTACTTCCGGCTTTGTAATATAGCGCACGTTGTGCAGGTAAACGCCTTCGCGTGCGGGCATAAAGTCGTTGCGGTCGCGCGGGAATTCCATATCCACGATGCCTTTGTCCAGCCGCTGCGAACTGCTGACGACGCCAATATGCCAGCGGTCGGCTTTTTCGGCATCGTACGGATCTTTGGGGTTCCAGAAATTGCGCAACAGAATAGTTCCCTTGGGCAGGGGTTCGGCGCCTACCGCGGCCGTTTTTAATAAAACATCGGTCGTCCAAACGGTTTCTCCTTCGCAGGGGCCGTTAAAAAAAGTTACTTTATAGCGCGGGTCGTTATCCGAGGGGCGTTTGTTGAGGGTGGCCAGCGAGTAAAGCGCATAAGGCTTCCCCGGGTTTTGGCAGGCCGCAAAAACATGGGTGCGCAGCAGGCGTTCGTAGTCTTGTTTGGGGTTGGTGCGGTTGTAAGGGGATTCTTCTTTTTGCGTCTGGCATCCCATGAGCAACATAAATGAAGAAATAAGCAAAAGGCCGAGCATCTTTTTCATAAAGCCGGACTCCTTAGTTTTGAAATAGCCCGTACGTACGGGCGCGCGTAGAACCACTATAGATTATACCCGTTTTTGGCCGGAAAAGAAACACTAAATCCCCGCAGTGGCGGGAGCGTCAAGCATTTTGAAAAACGCCAAACAAAAACGCCTTCGCCGCAAAGGGCGAAGGCGTTTTTGGAAAAACAGCGGGTTACTGGCCTCTTTCGGCTTGACCCAAGTCGTTGCTTTTGTCAAAGGCTTTTCGGTCTTCTTTCGCCCGGTTAAAGATTTCTTTAGCCCGAGCTTTGGTGTTTTCTTCCACCACTTCGCGGGCCGCGTTGCGGCGCAGCTCTTGCGCAACTTGCCTGAAGAACTGAATTTGATCGGCCAGATCGTTGGTTAAGACCGTAGAGCGTTCTTGAAAGGTGGGGTAGGTGTCGGCATCAATGAACGCATCGTTTCTGCCATAGAAGAAGGTGGGGCTTTGCAAGTCTTGGGTTAATTGCTTGGCAATGGGGGCCGATAAGGCATACATAGCAATGCCTGCGCTGTGGTCTTGCTTAAGCATCGCCTGTTTGTTGCGGGCCTGCAATTGTTTCAGCTCGTCTACCGTATACAAAATATAAGCGGGCGCAAAGTCTTCGGTTTGTTGTTGAAGCGTTTGCAGATCTTGCGGCTGGCCTTGGCTCTGGGCCTGTTTGTATTCAATAAACTGTTGCTGGATGGTGCTGTATTTGTCCAATGGGTCGCCTTTCAGCGTGGCGTTTGCGGCGGCGGAGGTGGCGTCCTCCAGTTCTGTATTGGTTTGTATGCCGTTGGCTACCCAATAGCAGGGGCGGCTGGCGCAGTCGCTGTTGTTGAACATAAAATTATAAATTTCCATCGTGCGAAGATAACTTTCCGACGTCTGGTCCGAAAGCAGCACCGGCGGTATTTCCGTGGCTTTGCCGATAATGGGCATTACCGCTGTAGGCGGCATTTGCGTGTTGATTTTTTGAAGAAATAAGGCTTGGTTTTCCTCTTTGGCGGCCTGAATTTCATCTTGGGTGGCGGGCGCCGGGGCGGGATAGCCGCAAACGCTTTGTTTTACGGGGCGCATCTTCGAGTTGGAGCAGGCCAGCTCTAACATGTTTTTAAGCTCGTCCTGCGGCTCTTGCCCGGCTGCCAACCGGTTGAGGCGTTCCTCCACGCGCTCGTTGAAATAATTGAGGGCTTGTTCCCGGCGTTGCTGGCGGTATTTTTCTTTTTCCTGTCTTTCTGCATTCGTTGTTGGATTTGGATATCTGGAATCGGCCAAGAAAGAAGAAACATCCTCTACCGTTTGTTCGGGATCCAAATACGACAACAACGGCTTTTGCGCGCCGTTTGCTGAGTCATCTGCCGGTAAATCCCCGCGGATTCCCTCCATATTGACGTTTCCGCCGCGGGCGAAACGGCTGCCCGTGGTGTTGCGGGAGCGGCCTACGCCGTCGGACGAGGCCAGTAGCGCGGCTTCCTGTTCTTGCCAACGGGTTGTGTCAGGCAGATTTTCTTCTACGCTTCCAAAGCCGAAGAAACGTTTAATCGGGTTAAAGAAACGGGCAAATTTGGAATCCGGCACTTCTTTTTTCTGTTTGACTTGCGCCACCGGCGTGAAGCGGGCGACGCGCTCCTGTTTGACGTAGGTATCATAGGCGTTGTCTTTAGAATTAATTTCATGCATGCCCAAGGTGCCCAGCTCGGGCGCTTTTTGCCGGATGAGCATCCATTCGCCTTCTTCATCTTGAAAGGCGGCGTTTTCAAAGCTGTTTTTGCGCTGCGGAGTAGCAGAAGGGGTTTGCTCGGTGGAAATATAATTCTGGGCGGCGCGGGCGTCTGCATAGGCCTGCGCGGGCTGCTGCGGCACGCCGAATTGTTCGTTGGCTTGCTGGGCGGTCAGGGTAGGGGCGGCGGCAGGGGCTTGCGGCTGGCGTTTTCCGAAAAAACGGGCAATCCGGTTGACGAGTTCCGTCAGCGGATTGGAAGTAAAAATCTGCGGGGTGGCTTTGGGGGCCGCCGCCGTGTTGGGCTGAGGAGAAGTGGTTTCCAAAAACGGCAGCAGTAAAAAGATAATAACGGCTACACAGACAACAATTAAGATCCATTTGCCGATGGTTTTTTTCATAACGACTCCCTTACAATAATAAAAATCTCCTGGCCCTGGCCGCGCTTGCCGCGCCTGTAACCGGATTATAGGAATAGTCTACCCGTTTAATACATAATTTTCAAGAGGATTTATGCCCCGGATTATATGATTTTTTGCAGCAGCCGTTTGAGGATTTGCCATGATTTTTGCACATGGGCGATAAAAGGATTGGCCGTTTCGGCCGCAGCGGGCTGCGGGCCGCCGACGGACGCGCGCGGCAGCACATAACCGGCCGCGGCGGCCAATTCGGCTAAATAATTAGACGGGACGGAAAAATTTAAATTTTGGTTGCCTTCGCCTTTATAACTGGCAAACGCAACGGAAATCACTTCTCCCTTGTCATTAAATACGGGGCTGCCGCTGGAGCTGGGGGAAATAGGCGCGCTGATTTGATGCCAAATGACTCCGTCCGCTTTCTTGCGGACTTGGCTGATTAATCCGGAAGAAACCGTATTTTGCAAACGGCGGGGGTTGCCGATGACGGTAATGGTTTGGCCGGGGCGAACCGTATCCGAATCGCCCAGCGTAACGTGGGGGAGATCCCGGGCTTGTATTTTAAGCAGGGCCAAATCCACGTTTCCGGCTGCCGCTACCGGGGTGGCTTCCCCCGATACGGCGCCGTTGTTAAACGTAATGTTGATGTACAACGCATTTTCCGACACGTGGCGGCTGGTAGCCAACAGGCCGTCGGGCGTGAGCACAAAACCGGTTCCCGTGAAGGTAGAGCCGTCATTTTTTACTACATTTACCGCCACCACGGCCGCGGCGTTCTGCTGGGCTATGATTACGTGATCGTGCTGGGCCGCGGCGGGCAGACACCATCCCACCGCAAGCAGCAGGAAAACTCCTAAAATTCTCATATTTTGATTATAGCAATAAATTGTTTTTTAGGGGAGCCGTTGAAATAGCGGTGGATAAATAGTACACTTATGGTGTAGGTATTTAAGGAGTTGCCATTATGGGAGAACCATTTTACGTAAGCCGCAAAAAATATGAAGCGTTGGTAAATGAACTGAAAGATTTGAAAAATTTAAAGGCCGAACTTTCCAATGAAATCGGCGAAGCCGCCGCTCAAGGCGATTTGAAGGAAAATGCCGAGTATCACGCCGCCAAAGAAAAACAAACGGAAACGCTGATTCGCATTCAGGAATTGGAAATCCGCTTAAGAAATGCCCAAATTACGGATGATTTGACCGTGGACAAAAGCGAAGCGCGCATCGGCGCAACGGTAACTATCCAAGACGTGGACGCCGGTATTGAATTTACCTATACTTTAGTGGGTTCTATGGAATCCAACCCGGAGAAAGGGCTGTTGTCCGTTAAGTCTCCGCTGGCAAACGGGGTATTGGGCAAGAAAGAAGGGGAAACGTTTGAGGCTATTTTACCCAAAGGGCCGAAAAAATATAAATTGGTTAAATTGGAATATAAATAAAACAAAACGGAATATAACCTAACCGCCGGGCCGGCTGCATACGGCCCGGCGGTTTGTTGTCAGGGAAGCGTTTTTTGCAGTTTGTGCAGTTCTTTGGCGAAAGCTTTGTCCTTCATTTCCCAGTAGGATATGCTTTCGCATAATTCCAATTCCGCCGCCGGGATCTTGGAGCCGTCTTCTGCGTCGGTAAAAGCGCGGGGCAGGCGGCGGTTGGACGCAATAAATTTTTGCAGCCGCAGCAAAGTTTCCTGCGCCGAAAAACGAACGGTCGGAAATTGAGACAACAGCTGGTTGATGTGTTGAATATAAGGGGCTACTTGCTTAAAATGATTGGCTTGGTTGTGCATAATCAGCAACAGCAGTTTGTTGTAGAGGCGCCGCTCCGGCAAAGGCGCATTCCAACGGGGCAGGCGGTTGTAGCGCTTGGTAAACGATTCCAGCTCTTTGGCGGAAGAACGGTAAATGGCTACCGTAGAGGACACTTCTTCTTGGGCCCGTGCAAAAGCCAGGCCATTGCTGTGTTGCTTGTAAGCTTCGCGCAGCAGTACTAAAAAAGCGCTTTCGTGCTGCGGCAGAATTTGCTTGAGTGCAATGAAACTGCGCAGGGAGGCTTTCAATTCGGCGTCTACAAAAGGAGATTTCATAATTTCCCGCAGTTTCAAATTGAGCTTATGCGGATGGGCTTTCATATAGTCCAACGCGGTTTGGGCAAAGATTTCACGGGTGTCCTGGGCGGCGATAAACCGCAGTTCGTAAGAGGTCATAAATTGTACCGATAAACTGTAATAATTGGACAAATCTCGCAAAAACTGCATGTAATTTTTGTCTACCATGGATTGCAGCAGGTATTTTTGCAAACTGTTATTTACCAAAAATCCGCTCATTTTTTCCAGCAAGGCATTTTCCTGCACGTTATTTAAATTGAGGGTGCGGTAGCTTTGCAAGGTGGATACCAAGCGGCGGGCGTTTGCGCGTTCCTGTTCCAAGGCAAAAGAATAATTTAAAACTTTTTTATGGACGGAATAATCCATAACGGTGGTAATTTGCTGTATATAAAGTTGTTGATCCGCCAAGGCCGAAAAAGGCGCGTTGCGGGGGGGTTTGGCCGGGGCAAGAGCCGTTGCCGCACTGGCCGCAGCGGCAGAAGGGGGAATTGTCAGTTTTTGGGCCAGCGTAGATTCCGCTGCCGGCGCCAACAGTTGTTTTTGGGTAGCGGCGGAAACGATTTGCTTGGCCGTTTTCCCTTTTTGGGCGCAGCTGGGGGTGCTGGCCAACAAGAAAACACAGCACAGACAAACGGGCAGTATAAAAGGAGTTGTTTTCATACGTATACTATAGAAAGAAAAAACAGGCGGCGCCAGGGCCTTTGGGCCTAGGAGAGGGTGGGTCTTTTAGTACGAAGGATATATTAAAAATCCCCGGAGATTTCTCCGGGGATTTTTTTGATTCGTTTCGGATTAATACTTTCTGAGGACGGCTTCTTTGGCGGCGCTGGAATAGACGTTGTAATCCATTTGTTGGAAAATGGAGTCTTTCTGCTCCAAGTCGTAGACGAAGCCTTCGTCAATACGGTTGCCCTGGATTTGCTCGTAGAGCTCGTTGAAACGCTTGACGTGGTCTTTGGTGCGTTTGGTGGAGTATTCCTTGGCGGTTCCCGTCGTCATCAGGAAGGCCCAGTCGGAAGACTGCATCAGCATCAATTCCCGCGCCAGTTGGTTGAGCGCCCGGCGCAGGAGGCCGTCGGCATGGGGGAACTTGTTGGCCAGTTCCATCATCCGTTCGGAGGCTTTAATCAAGTGGCGGTAAATCCAGTCATTGCCGCTGTTGAGCCATACGTCGTGGTAGCCTTTGTCGCCCCAAGAAGACATGGACGGCTGCACCACTTGGTTTTCGGGGTACATTTCCAGGTATTCGCTGGGGGTAACGAGCTTGATGTCTTTCTGGTCGTAATAGATTTTCTTGAACAAGTATTCCAGAAAATCAATTCCTTCGTACCACCAGTGCCCGTAAAGCTCTGCGTCATACATGGATACCACCAGCGGTTTGCGGTCTAAGAGCGTGCTTAAGTATTCAATTTGCTTCTGGCGGTTGAACATAAAGTTCCCGGCGTGCATGGCGGCCACTTCGCGCGCTTCGTGCGGGTTGTAGGCCTGTTTTTGGTTCAGGGCTACTTTGCCGGTAATTTTATGGTATTTCATGCCGATGTTGCGGCGGACGCCGTCGGAATGGAGGTACGGTTTAATGTAATCGTAATCCAAGTCGTAGCCCAGATCGCGGTAGAATTCGCGGTAGCGCGGATCGCCGGGGTAGCCGGATTCGGCACTCCAGACTTGCTGGGCCGATTCCATATCGCGCGCAAAGGCGGCCACGCCCGTCTGCGGGCAGTATACGGGGGCATAAATCCCGTATTTGGGCCGCGGCGTGCCGTGCAAAAGGCCGTGCGATTCGGTAAAGAAAAAGCGGATGCCTTCGTCGCGCAGGAATTTGTCGTCGCCGGGATTATAGGCGCATTCGGCCAGCCAGATGCCTCTGGGGCTGCGGCCGAAGCGGCTTCTGTAATCGTTGGCAGCCACTTTAATTTGGGCGTTGACGCTTTCCTTGTGCACCATTAAGGGCAGGTAGCCGTGGGTGGCGCAGCAGGTGATAATTTCCAGCTTGCCCATATCCTGGAATTTTTTAAATCCTTCCAGCACATGCCCGTGGTAGCGGTTTTCAAACAAGTCCTGATAGCGGCGGAACTTGTTGAAATACATCCGCGCCACGCCTTCAAATTCGGTGCCTTGCGTGCGGTTGAGTTCCTTTTGGGAAAGCTCTACGCGCTGGTTTAAATAATGGCGGAAGCGGCCGATCAGCAGCGGGTCTTCCATCATATTGCACAAAGGCGGCGTAAGCGACATGGTCAGCCGGAAATCGGTTCCTTCTTCGGTCAGGTTCTCAAATACGTTAAGCAGGGGGATGTACGTTTCCACCATGGCTTCGTAGAACCAGTCTTCTTCCAGAAAGTCCGGGTATTCCGGGTGTTTGATAAACGGCAGGTGCGCATGCAGCACCAGTGCTAAATAACCTTTTTCTTCACCCATATCAGTTTCCTTGTTCGCGCAGGGCTTTGATGTTTATCTGGCGCGTTTTGTCGCCTTTGGCGTTGCGCGCTTTGATGGGAAGATCCACCACGCTGCCCGCGGGCAGGTGCTGGCGGATGGAAAATTTGCCTTCTTTTAATTCAATTTCCTTCCCGTTGATGGACACAATGGCGTTTTTGGAGGCGGAACCGTAGATGATGATTTCGCAGTCGGCCTGCAGCCAAATGTCTTCATTTTCTTCGGGCTGCACTTTATCCAAGTGCAAGGCAAAAGAAGACCAGGAACTCGGCGCGCCGGAAGAAGTCAGCTCCGTCAGTTTCCAGCGCTGGCCCAGCACATGCATCAGTTCGCTGGCGCCCAAGCCGATGTAATCGGCGCCGGCCAGTTTCAAAAGTTTTTGGAAGTCCCCTTCCACAATCATCCATTTGTCATCCACAATGTCGGACACTTTGCCCGGCGGCAGCAGCGTGGAATTGCTGCGGGAGACCAAAATGAATTTGCCGTCCGCGGTCAGGTAGCCCAAATCGGCCAGATAGGTGCGGCCGGCCTGCGGGGCGTTGATGTACCAGCTGCGGGCTTCAAAAATGACGGGCATATCGTAGTGCGTAACGGAGTTGTTCCCGTCAAAAAATTGTACGTCCGTTACGTCGTGCAGGCGAATGACGGTGCGGGCATTTTTCAGGACGTCTTCACTGTACTGGCTTTTAATGCAGTCCAGCGTGTTTGGGGTAATTTCCCAAAACAGAAACAGCCAAGCGGGATCCTTGGGCAGCAGAAAGCTTTCCGTTTTTCCGTATCCGGACGGAATGTCCGCTTCGGCGTGAACGTCTTTGGCCAAGGGTTTGACCAAGGCGGACGAAGATAAATTTTGCGTCATAGTTATGTAATACCTCACCCTTTTAGTTTGTAAGAGAATTTTCTCCCCCATTTTATTTTAGCATTTTATAACGCCCAAAAGGGGATTTTTAAGCCCGCCCGCGCAGGGGGCGGCAAGCGGGTGTGGTATAATAGAAGCGAAGGAGAAATGTATGAAAAACAACAAAGGAATGGGGTTATTGGGGTTGCTGATTGCGGTCATTATTATGGCGGTGCTGCTGTCCCTGGTGCTGAAGCGATATGCCGGGCAAACCCGCCGGGTGTTGAACGTGCCGGGGGTAACCGCACCGGCTCAGATGGGCCTGCAAAAGAAATCCGCGCCGGCGGCACAACCGGCTCCAGCCCCGTGCAACGGGCGGAGGGTGGGTAATATCTGCGTGCCCACACAGGTAAACAGTGCCAGTTTGGACGCTTTTGAACAAATGAACAAATAGCAGGATACAAAACAAAAATCCCCCGGAAAGCCGGGGGATTTTTGTTTGGCGTAAAACTATTTAATGAAGCCTTTGGCTTTGAGTTCCTGTTCCACGGCCACCATGGTGGGGGGAATTACGCAGACTTTCGGAAGCACCTGCATGGCGGAATCAATGTCTTTTAATCCGTTTCCGCCTACAACCAGCACCACCGTTTCGTCGCGTTCTATTTTGCCTTGGGCCGCCAGTTTTTTAAGGGCCGCATACGTAGCCGCGCCGGCGGGTTCGGCAAAGATGTTGGCTTTGCGCGCCAGTTCCGGAATCGCCTGCAGGATTTCCTCGTCCGTTACCGTTAAGGCCATGCCGTCGGATTCCTGCAGGGCCTGCAGGGCCAGGGCGGCGTCGCGCGGATAGTTGACGACGATACTGTCCGCCACCGTGTGCGCCGAAACGGATTTCACTTCGCTGTGGGTATTAAACGCCTCTGCAATGGCGGCGCTTCCCTCGGCTTGGACGGCAATCATCTGCGGCATGCGTTCAATAATGCCCAGTTTGTTAAAATCGGTAAATCCTTTCCACAGGCCGGCCAGAATGGTTCCGTCCCCGGCGGCTACTACCACTTTATCGGGGGCTTCCCAGTCCAGCTGTTCACAAATTTCAAAAGCGCAGGTTTTTTTGCCCTCGCGGGTAAACGGGTTGAACCCCGCCGCGCGGGAATACCAGCCGTATTTTTGCACCGATTGCTTGCACAGTTCAAAAGCTTCGTCGTACGAGCCGTCCACGCCGATTACTTCCGCCCCGTATACCAACAGCTGTACCAGCTTGGGGTCGGGCACGGATTTGGGCGCAAAGATGACGGTTTTCATCGGCATACTGGCCGTGAGGCAGGCCAAAGAGTCGCTGGCGTTGCCGGTGGAGGCGTCGGCAATGACTTCCTGCTCCAACTCCAGCGCGCGCGCCACGGCTACGGCGCTGCCGCGGTCTTTAATGGAACCGGTCGGGTTGCGGCCTTCGTCTTTGATAAACAAATTGGAAATATGCAGCTCTTTGGCCAGGTCTTTGCAGGGGTAAAGCGGCGTCCAGCCCACGTGCACGTGGGGGACTTTGTCGTGGTCGTTAATGGGCAGCAAATCCATATACCGCCACATATCAAATTCGCGGTTATCCTTTAGCTTGCCGATGCTGAAGCGTTTGGAAATGAGCTTGTAATCGTAATTGACTTCCAGATTGCCGCCGCAGGCCGTGCAGACGAAGTTGGCTTCGCTGGTTTTATGTTCCTTGCCGCAGTTGATGCACTGGAGGTTTAAGATTTTTTTCATACGTTATTTGCTTTCGGGCTCTACTTTTTTCTGAATCATCACCAAACTGGCAAAAATCAGTAATAGTCCGCCCAGTTCCGCTCCGGTGGGCATGCGGCCAAAAGCAATCATATCGCTGGCCATGGCCACCACAGGGGTGAAATACGTGACCGAGGCCATGCGCGTAGCGCCCCAGCGTTTAATTAACGCTACCATTAATAAGAAGGCCACCGCCGAGGAAAACACCCCCGCGCTGATAATGGAAAGCACTACTTTGGTGGTAAAAGCCGACGCGGCGGGCACCGGTTCAGCCAAAAACGAGATAATCAACAAGACCACCGCTGAGAATAAATACTGGTGGAAGGTGTTGGCTTCATGGGTCATGGCGTTGCTGTCTACCATAATTTTTTTGGTCAGCACGTTGCCCAAGCTGTACGACCACGCCATAATGAGGAACGCAAAACAGCCGTACAAAGCCATCGGGCTGGCGTTTAGTTTGGCGGCGGAAATCATCGGGTGCATGATAATCAAAAGCCCGATCATCCCCACCGTTACGCCGGCGGCACGGCGCCAGGTAAAGCGGTCTTCGCCTTTGAGCAGTACGGCCCCTGCAATAAACGACCAGATCGGCACCGTACCGTTAAAAATACCGCCGATCGTCGGCGCGACAAAGCGCTGGCCCCAAGAAATGGCGGCAAACGGCAGTAAAATCAGCAGCAGGCCGATCGTCCACGGCCGCCAAAGTTGTTTGACCGGGCATTTCAAATTTTTTCGTTGCACGGCATACAAAACGATAAAGAAACACAACCCCGCCAACACCCGGTAAAACGTACCCCAGTACGGCGGCAGACTTTCCACGATATTTTTGGACGCCAAAAAAGCCGTCCCCCAACAAAGTGCCAAACACAAGGCCAGTATGTAGCTCATATTTTTAATTCTCCTTTTATATATTATAGTAAATTCCCGCTCCGTTCCCGCGGGGAGTGGGTAAAATCGTATAATATACTATAGTCTTTAAGGAGATTTTTCCGTATGAAAAAACACTTGCCCGCCGTTTTATTTTTATTAGCCGCCGCCTTGATTTGGTGGCTTTCCCTGGCGCCGCGCCGCCACCAAGTGCCGGTGGCCGAAGGGGCAAAACCCCGCGTGGTTACTTCCGGCTATGTGCCGTATACGCTGGCCAAACAGCTTTCGGGCGGGCTGGCGGACGTAACGATGCTCCTTCCCGCCAATGCAGAGCCGCATTCGTTTGAGCCCACCCCCGGGGCGTTGGTAACGGTCAAAAACGCCGATATTTTTATTTACGTTTCCGACCGGATTGAACCGTGGGCCAAAGATGTGCTTTCCTCGGCCGGGGAGCAAACGGCCGTGGTGCAAGCCGCCAAATACGCCGCTTCTTCCGACGATCCGCACGTGTGGATGGATTTTCAAAACGCCAAACAAATCGCGCGTGCCATTTCTTTTGCCCTGGTGCAGAAAGACCCTTCCCACCGCGCCGAATACGAAGCCCATTTAAAAGCGTTTGAGCAAGAACTGGCGGAGCTGGACGCCGCGTACCAAACCGGGCTGGCCTCCTGCCAAAGCCGCCAGGTGGTGCATGTGGGGCATTTGGCGTTTGGCAATTTGACGAAAAACTACGGTTTGTCGCTCTCGGCGTTGGCGGGGTCTTCCCACGATGGGGAAAATTCCGTGCGCCGCGTGGCGGAGCTGATTGGGTTTATTAAAGACAACCAAATCCGCGCCATTTTTACCGAGGAGACGCTTTCGCCGCGCTTATCGGCGGCGGTAGCCGAAGAAACGGGCGCGCAGGTGCTGCCGCTCTATACGGTGGAACACGTCAGCAAAGACGATTTTGACCGCGGTGTTACCTATGGCGAGCTGATGCGGCGCAATTTGGACAGCTTGCAAAGGGGGCTTGGATGCCAAGCGTAATTGAAGCCGAAAACCTGCAGTTTGCCTATGTGCGCGTGCCGGTGTTGGAAGGAGTTTCTTTTTCCGTACAGGCGGGCGATTATGTGGGTATTATCGGCCCCAACGGCGGGGGAAAAACGACGCTTCTAAAATTACTGCTGGGGCTGGAAAAAGGCAAAGGACAAATTAAACTGTTCGGCCAGCCGCTGGACGCGTTTAAAGAGTGGTACAAAATCGGGTATTTGGCGCAAAAAAGCCCGGTGGCGCAGAGCCGGTTTCCGGTTTCGGCCGAAGAAGTGGTGCTGATGGGGCTTTCTGCCCGCCGCGGAAGCGGCGTTTCGGTGGGAGAGCTCAAACAAGTGCACGAAGCGATGCAAAAAACCCGCACGCGGGATTATGCGGGGCGGATTTTTCACGATTTATCCATCGGGCAGCAGCAGCGCGTGCTGTTGGCGCGGGCGCTGGTAAGCAATCCGCAGTTGTTGATTTTGGACGAGCCTTCCACGGCGCTGGATCCCGAATCGCGCGAGATGTTTTTTAATTTGCTGGGAGATTTAAATGCGCGGCAGGGGGTTACCATTCTTCTTATTACGCACGACACCGGCGAAGTGGGGAAATATATCTCTAAATTTATGTACATTGATAAAACATTGGTTTTTTACGGCACCAAAGAAGAATTTTGCCACTCGCCCGAAGTGGCCGCCAAACTGGGCCCCTTTGCCCAGCATACCATTGACCATTTGCACAACCACGGCCAATGCCCGCTGGGCGGAATGTGCGGGGAGGCAAACAAATGATTGCCGAATTTTTAAGCTACGGGTTTGTGCAGCGCGGGCTGGTGGCCGGTACGCTGGTGGCGGCTTCGTGCGCGCTGCTGGGGGCGTTTTTGGTGCTCAAGCGGCTTTCGTTAATCGGGGACGGGATGAGCCACGTATGCCTGACGGGCGTGGCGGCGGCGTTGTTGCTGTCGGCCAATCCGGTGTACGTATCGGTGCCGGTGGTGGCGGCGGCGTCTTTGGGGATTATGAAACTGACGCAGAAATTTAAAATCTACGGGGACGCCGCGATCGGCATTGTCAGTGCGGCGGGGCTGTCGGTCGGGTTGTTGATTACGGCCTTGGCGGGCGGATTTAATACCGATTTGTTGGGGTATTTGTTTGGCAGTATTTTGACCGTTTCCAAAGACGAAGCCGTGCTGTGCGCCCTCTTGCTGGCGGCGGTGCTGGCGGGGCTGTTCTTTTTCTACCGGGATTTAACTTCCGCCTGTTTTGACGAGCCCTTTGCCCGCACGCGCGGCATTGCCGTGCAGGCCGTCAATACGGGGCTGGTGGTCATTACTTCGGTGGCGGTGGTGCTGGCCTTTAAAGTGGTGGGCATTTTCCTCATTTCGGCGCTTCTTATTATTCCGCCCGTGGCGGCGCTGTTGGTGTCGCGCACGTTTAAGCAGGTGCTGTGGCTGGCGGCCTGTTTTGGGGTAGGCAGTGTGTGGGCAGGGGTGTATTTGTCTTTTGTGTTTAATATCCCGTCGGGCGCAACCATTATTTTGGTCAACTTGCTGGTGCTGGCGTGCGCGTACGGCTGGGCCCGGATGGGGGGAAATTCCAATGCCCGCTAAAAAAACGGATGTAAATGAGCTGTTAAAAGCGTTAAAAAAATTATACCCCGAGCATATTATTCCGCTTCATCATCAAAATGCCTGGCAGCTGTTGTGCGCGGTTATTTTATCGGCCCAGTGCACCGACGAACGCGTGAACCAAATTACGCCCGCTTTATTTCAGGCCTTTCCTACGCCTCAAGCTATGGCACAGGCGGATATCAAACAGGTGGAAAAATTGATCCACTCGGCGGGGTTTTACCACAGTAAGGCTTTGTCTTTAATAGAAAGTTCCAAACGCATTTGCGAAGTGTACGGCGGCGAAGTGCCGCAAAATATGAAGGATCTGCTTACCCTTCGCGGCGTGGCGCGCAAAACGGCCAATGTAATGCTGGGCGATTATTTTAAGAAACCCGAAGGCATTGTGGTGGATACGCACATTAAGCGGCTGTCGTTTCGGCTGGGGCTTACCAAACAAACCGACCCCGTAAAAGTGGAGCAGGATTTAATGAAAGTGATTCCCTACAAGTATTGGGCGTGGTTTGGCATTGCACTTATTTTGCACGGCCGCCAAGTGTGCAATGCGCGCAAACCGGAATGTTCGCGCTGTACGCTGGCCGGGTTTTGCCCGCGAAAAGGGGTAAAAATATCGGCATAAAAATCCCGCCTAACGGCGGGATTTTTTGGGGATCGTTTAGTATTTTCTGCGCAGCAGCGCTTTTAGCAAATACGTAGCCAATTTAAGCGGGTGCTTGCCCGGATTGGGCGCCACCTGAAACAGCGGGTATTGAAGTAAGCCGAGTTTCTGGAGTGCGGGAAAATTGTTTTGGCATGCGATACCCGTTTCTTTTACCCATTCCCGGTAGGTTTGGTACCACTCGTTAAAATAATAATACTTCCAGAATTTGCGGTGCCCTACCGCGTGTACGATCGCCGCGTGTTTCAGGACGGACGCCTGTCTGCGCGCTTCGCAGTTATAGGCTTCCGGCAAAGCGTCTATGGTCAGGCCAAAGTGCTGGCACATCAGCAGCAAAATTCCCTGATCCGGGAAAACCAGCCATTTGGTAAGCTCGGCCGTTTTTTGATAACACCAATCGGAAAGCTCGTCCATATTAGGGGCGGGCAGGCGGCGGCTAATGGCCATAATCCCGGCGTTGTAGTGGGGGGCATCCATTTTAAAACCGGCGATATCCTGCGTAAAATTCATGCGTACGCGTTCATCGTAATACTCTCGCCGAAAGCCAATGCCGTGCGGAATGTGCTGTACGATATCGGCAATGTCTTTTTGAATTAAAATATCCGCATCCAGCCACAGCACATATTCATACTGTTTTAAAAAGCGAAAACATTCATAGCGCACGAATGTCATTTCGCCGTAGTCGCGCAACGCTTGGGGCCGAAGGCCTTCCATATGCGGAAAGTGGTACTCCACAAATCGGCAAGGCACTATTTGGTTTAATGCCCGGCGGCAGGCTTCGTCCATATTTTGATAATAGATGATGACGTCCGCCCGTTCCAACAGGGCTGCACTATGGCGTTTTAAGCCTTTTAGCACCACGCCCAGCGCAAACGTCAGGTTGCCCGTTGCGCCCAGCACAACGGCGGTGTTTTTTTGAGCAGAAGAAGGAATAAAATGAGAATCCATATGGGTTATTGTAGCACAAAAACGCCCCGTTTACACGGGGCGTTTTTAATCAGACGGAAAATACTACTTTCCTAACAGCGACAGCAACACCCCCGCCGCCACCGCACTGCCGATGACGCCCGCCACATTGGGGCCCATGGCATGCATCAGCAGGTAGTTGTTTTTGTCGTATTCCAAGCCGATTTTGTTGGAAACACGCGCCGCCATCGGCACGGCCGATACGCCGGCGGAACCGATAAGCGGGTTGATTTTCGTCTTGCTAAAGCAGTTCATCAGCTTAGCCAGCAACACGCCCGAAGCCGTGGCAATGGAGAAAGCAATAATGCCCAAGAGCAAAATGCCCAACGTTTCGGTTTTTAAGAACTGGCTGGCCTGCAGTTTGGAACCGACCGACAACCCCAGCAGAATGGTGGTAATGTTGCAGAAGTCGTTCTGCAGGGTTTTGGACAAACGCTCCGCCACGCCGGACTCTTTAATCAGGTTGCCAAACGTCAACGCGCCGATTAAGGGGGCGGCGTCGGGCAGCAGGAACGCGCACAAAAGCAGGAGCACCAGCGGGAACAAGATTTTCTCGCGTTTGGAAACGGGGCGCAGCTGCGTCATTTTGATTTTGCGTTCCGCATCTGTGGTTAAGAGTTTCATAATGGGCGGCTGGATAATCGGCACCAGCGCCATATACGAGTACGCCGCCACGGCAATGGCGCCCAACAACTGGGGCGCGAGGCGGGAGGTTAAGAAGATGGCCGTCGGGCCGTCCGCCCCGCCGATGATGCCGATGGAGGCCGCTTCTTTAAGCCCAAACGCAAAGGGCTGGGCGTCCCCAAAGTGCACATAGGAAAGCGCAATAGCGCCAATCAGCGTGGCGAAAATGCCAAACTGCGCCGCCCCGCCCAAAAGGGCCGTTTTGGGGTTGGCGATCAGCGGGCCGAAGTCCGTCATGGCGCCTACGGACATAAAGATAAACAGCGGGAAAAGCCCCGTCTGAATACCGGCATCGTATACGATGCGCAGGAATCCGCCCGTTTCGGCAATGCCCGCCAGCGGAATGTTGGAAAGCAGCCCGCCAAAGGCAATGGGAATCAGCAACAGCGGTTCAAATTGCTTTTTAATCCCCAGCCACAAGAGGAAACAGCATACCACAATCATCACCAGCTGCTGCCACGTAAGCGCATAAAGCGAGGTGGCGTGCGCTATTTTCGTAAGAGAAGTTAAAATATCCATATGCGGCTCCCCTTATTTGATTTCGGCCAGCGCGTCGCCGGTTTGAACTTGGTCGCCCTGTTTGGCCAGGAAATGCACCGTACCGGACGCCGTGGCGGAAACGGCTGTTTCCATTTTCATGGCTTCCAATACCATAATTTCCTGCCCTTCGCTGACGTGTTCCCCGTCTTTTGCGCTCAGGCGCAATACGGCGCCCGGCAGGGGGGATTTTACCGTTCCGTCCGCGCCCGTGTTGGCGGCGGGTTTGGCTTCGGCTTTTGCGTCCGAAGCGGCGGTGGACACGTTGTAGCGTTTTCCGTTTACGACGGCGCTGTCCCCGTCAAACACGACCTCGTAGGCTTTCCCGTTGACGGTTACTTTTACCGCACCCGACGAAGCCGCCGCCGCTTTCTTGGCGTCGGCCGCCCAGCGGATGCCGTTTACTTTGGCCTCGCCTTTCAGGTACAAGAGGCCTTTGTCGGCGCAGGTGGCTACGATAAACACGTTTTCTTCCGTTACCGGCAGGCCGGCTTCTTTGAGTTTGGCCTCGGCCACTTTAAGGCCTTTCTTCGGGTCGGCGTCGTTGATTTCAAGCGGCGTTTTCTGGGTGGGAGGCAAGCCCAGCTGCTGGCTGGCTTCTTTGACCACTTCCGGATCGGGTTCCACCGGCGTTTTGCCAAAGTAGCCCAACACCATTTTGCCGTAGCCGGGGGTAATTTTTTTCCAGGGGCCAAACATCACGTTGCTGTAGGCCTGCTGGAAGTAGAACTGGGAAACCGGCGTAACGGACGTGCCGAATCCGCCGAGTTTGACGCATTCGCCCATGGCTTTTACCACTTCGGGGAATTTGTCAAAGGTGCCGTTGTCGCGCATCATTTGGGTGTTGGCCGTCAGCGCGCCGCCGGGCAGCGGAGAGAAGGGAATAATCGGGTTGACCGCCGTGGCCTCGGGCGGCAGGAAGTATTTGCTCATGCAGTCTTGAAACACGTTTTCGGCTTCTTGGATTTTCTTGGGGTCAATGTCCAAGGTGTATTCCGTGCCGCGCAGCGCGTGCCACATGGTTAAAATGTCGGGCTGGCAGGTGCCGCCGGATACGGGCTGCATGGAAAGATCCAGCTGATCGGCCCCGGCGTGGATGGCTTCCAAACAGCAGGCGATGGAGTTGCCCGCCGTTTCGTGCGTGTGGAACACAATTTTGGTGCCTTTGGGCAGCAGGCGGCGCGCCATGGCAATGGTTTTGCCGACGGTGGCCGGTGTGGAAGTGCCGGAAGCGTCTTTAAAGCAGACGGAGTCAAACGGAACGCCGGAGTCTAAAATTTGGCGCAGGATTTTTTCGTAGAAAACTTCGGTGTGGATTTTGCCCGTGGGATCCCAGCCCGGCGCCAAGGACATCATGCTCACGCACACTTCGTGTTTGAGGCCGGCGTCGTGAATGCACTGGCCGGAATAAATCAGGTTGTTTACGTCGTTTAACGCGTCAAAGTTGCGGATGGTGGTGGTGCCGTGTTTTTTAAACAGTTGGGCGTGGGCTTTGATCACGTCCGAGGGCTGGCTGTCCAACCCCACCACGTTTACGCCGCGGGCCAAGGTTTGCAGGTTGGCGTCCGGCCCGGCGGTTTTGCGGAAGGTGTCCATCATATCAAAAGCGTTTTCGTTGCAGTAGAAAAACAACGCCTGGAAGCGGGCCCCGCCGCCAAATTCCATGTGGTTAATTCCCGCATGGCGGGCGGCTTCTACCGCCGGCATAAAGTCTTTGGTCAGTACGCGCGCGCCGTAGACGGATTGGAAGCCGTCGCGAAACGCGGTCAGCATAAAATTAATTTTTTTCATATTGGTTCCCCCGGTTTATTTTCCTTGAAATCTTCTGGCGGCGGCCACGGCCACTGCAATTAGTGCGTTGTCTTCGGCGCCGGGTACGGTTTGCGGAAAATACTTTTCCATCGCCTCTACCAGCTTGCCCAACACTTTCATGATTCCGATCATTATAATCAGAAACACGAAAACGACCAACATTCCGATAATGGTAATGTTGACGGATTGCATCATCAGATTATCTGCACTCATACAATCAGGTCTCCTATGTATATTTCTTCCGGGCCGTCGGCGGTATTCAAAAGAAGCGTCCCGCGCGAAGATACGTCCCGCACTGTTCCACAAAGGGGTTTTTCGCCGTTTTTAACGGTGATTTCTTTGCCGATGAAGGGAAATCTTTCCCGGTACGGCTCGCAAATGGCGGCAAATCCGCGGGCTTGCACCGCCGGATAGTCCTGCCAAAAATAGTCCATAATCTCGCCCAGCAAGGTTTGCTTGTCCTCCTGCACGCCCAGCAGATAGAGCGAGGTGGCCGGCTGGCCCACGTCCGGCATGGTTTTTTGCCCCACGTTTACGCCCGTGCCGATAATCATTCCTTCCAATTTCCCGCCGCAGAGCACGCCTTCGCTTAAAATGCCGCACAGTTTTTTGCCGTCGGCCAGCACGTCGTTGGGCCATTTGAGATATGTTTTAGGGTAGCGTTTTTCAATTGCGCGGCAGAGGCTAAGGCCCATCAGCTGCGTAAAATTGGGCCAAAAATCGGTTTGCTCGGGCTTGATTAATACGGAGAAATAGAGCCCGCCTTCCTGCGATACCCATTTGCGGTTAAAACGGCCGCGGCCGGCGGTTTGTTTGTCTGCCGTTACCATAAATCCGTGCGGCAGTCGGGCGCAGTGTTCTTTGAGGTAATTATTGGTGGAATCTATTTCCTTAAAATGCACGCTGGAGCTCATATCCCCATTGTAACAAATAAAAAGAGGAGCGGGCGGGTTTTTCTGACATCAAAAAAGAAGAAAAAAGTTTAAAAGAAGGGTATGAAAGAAAAAGCGGGAAGAATCCTTTTCTCCCGCCTTTCTTTTCGGAAAAATCGCCCGTGCTTTAAATTTCCGGGCATTTGGCGCGCGCGGCGGCAAACAAGATGGCTGCCGTCATGCTTTGGGCATTGGCTTTGTTTTTGCCGGCGATGTCAAACGCGGTGCCGTGCGTAGGGGAGGTGCGCAAAAACTTCAGCCCGGCCGTTACGTGCACAATCGGTTCGCGTGCGGCCAGTTTAAGGCCCAAAAGCGCCTGGTCGTGATACATGCACAGCAGCCCGTCGTATTTCCCGTGGGCGTGGGCCGCCCAAATGCTGTCTACGGGAAAGGGGCCTTCGGCGCAAATTCCTTTGCGGCGCATGGCCCGGATGACGGGTTCAATGACGGAGTGTTCTTCGGCTCCGAATTTGCCGTTGTCGCCCGCGTGCGGATTAAGCGCGCAAAAAGCAATGTGCGGATGCTTAACGCCCAAGCGGTGCAGCGCCTGCGCAAAGTGGCGGGCCGCTTGGGAAACGCGCGCCCGCGTGAGGATATGGGGCAAATCGGAAATGGCAAAATGCTCGCTGACCAGCGCACAGCGGATGGGCCCGCTGACAAACATCATCAGTCCCTCTTTTCCCGCCCGTTCGCGCAGCAGTTCGGTGTGCCCCACATACGGAATATGCGCCAACGACCAGCTTTGTTTGGAAATGGGTGCCGTTACCAACGGGCAACGGGTGCGAAGAGCCAGCTTGCACGCAAGTTCTACGGATTTAAAGGAAGAGATTCCGCCGGCTTGGGTGGGGCCGTGGGGCGCGTCCTGCAGGCACTCGCAGGTGTCCATACTGATCAGGCGCGCCAGCCGGTCGGAAAAGCCGGCGCGGAAAAGCGAACACGGCTCTCCGATCACAATCGGAGCGCAGGCGTGTTGTACTAACGGGCTTTTTAAAGCTTTAACGGTTACTTCCGGGCCGATCCCCAACGGGTCGCCCGCGGTTATAAATACAACGGGTTTCATGAATTGTCCGAATCTAATTAAACTCAAAAGGGAGGTGAGGAACCGTTTTGCCTTTTAGGTTTAGAAACGAATGGACAGACTCCGTTTTATTTTTTGCTGTCTTTTTCAGCCGTTTTAGCATCCGCTTTGGCGTCTTTGGCGGCGGATTTCTCCGGGGCCGCTTTGGCGTCGGCGGCTTGTTCTTGCAGCAGGGCGTCCGATTCAAATTCAAGGGTTACTTTGACGTCCGCCTTGTTGTAGAGCTCTTCAATATATTGGGCCATGGCCAGCTGTACGCGCTGCTGGGCCAAGTATTGGGCCAAATCTTTGGCGATGTCTTCGTAGGAAATGGATCTTTCCGCGCGTTTTTCTTTAATTTTAATAATGTGAAATCCCACATCGCTTTTAATCGGGTCGCTGACTTTGCCCACGGCGAGCGAAAACGCTTTGTCGTCAATAGCTTTGGGGGCTACGCCTTTGAGTAAAATCATATCTCCGCCGCTGGCCAGGGCGTTTTTGTCTTCGGTATATTTTTTGACCGCTTCCGAGAAATCCATCCCGTTGTCAATTTCTTTTTTGATTTGCTTGGCCAATTCTTCTTTTTTCTTCACGTCGGCGGGTTTCATGTCACTGGTAACGGCCAGATAAATGTGCCCGATGCGCACTTGTTCGCCCGTCAGCTGTTTGAGCTTGGCGGCGATTGCTTGGGCTTCTTTGAGACGGGTCGGATTTTCTTTTTCCAGTTCTTTTATTTTTTTGGTTTTATTTTTCATGACGGCTTCCACGTCGTCATACAGGGCTTTGGCGTCGGCCTCTTCCACGGGTTTGACGGTGGCTCTTAACTTTTCTTCCATCAGTTTGCGCACCGCCACATCTTTGGAAAGCTTTTTGGTGTAGGTTTTCAGGCTCATGCCCTGTTTTTTTAGAGCTTCGGTAAAGCGTTTGTCGGCCCCTTTGGGATCGGGCTTGCCGGTGGCTTCATCCACGATAAACCGGCTCTTGATTTCGTTGAGGCCGGCGTCCACCTCGGAATCTTTTACTTGGATTTTTTCTTCCTCCGCGGCCTGATACAAAAGTTCTTTGGAGATCAGTTCTTTCAGCACTTCCCGCCCTAAAATGTCTTTGGCGTAGGGCTGCTGCAAAAATTGCGGGGCAGCCAGTTCATATTGTTCGATGACGCCGTCCAGATACGTGTCATACTCAGAGGAAAGAATCGGGCGTCCGTTTACCGTAGCAACGGAAGATTCCATTACCTTGGCCTGCCCGTTTACCCCTAACGCCGCCAGCAAGACGGCTAAAAACAGTTTATTCGCTTTTTTCATATATCACAACCTCGTACTTGTTTTTAAGAGCATCCAAAATTTTGTCCAACTTTTTATTTTCCAGCACTTCGCGGATGCGCGGCTCGGCCGCTTTGCGCGAAAGGCGTTTTTCGCCTGTTTTCTTTATTATATGAAATCCCTGCGCCGTTTTGAAAAAACCTTGCACGCTGTTGGTGGGGGAGTTGGCGGCGATGACCTCAATATCGGGCAGGTATTCCCCCGGCATGACCGAAATCTTGCGCAGCGCATCCGGCGCGCAGCTGTATTGGCGTTCCAATTCGTTCCAGCGGCGGGGGGAGGACTTGAGCGCCCGCAGTACTTGGTCGGCGGTTTGGGCGTTGTCGATGATGATTTGCTGAATGGTCATTTCATACGGATATTTGTCGTAGTAGGCGTCTATTTCTTCGTCCGTTACGGCCGTGTCGCCTTTTTCTTTAAGCTCGTCATACCACAGCTGCTCCAGCGTTTGCTCGCCAAATTGGCGGTAAATGTCGGCCAGTTGGGCGCGCTTGTCTTCCATAATGGAAAGGTACACGTCGGATTGATCCAGCTGTTCGTCCTTGGCGGCGGCGGCAATCAGTTTTTCGCGCGTAATAATCTGCAGCAAATTCTGCCGGCCGATAGGCGTTTGGGCGAAAGCGCGGTCGTCGTCTGAAAGCAGCGCCGTACGGGCGGCGATGTCCTCTTCCGTGATGGTTTCGCGCCCCACGCGGGCGGCGGCATCGTCCGGGATGGTTTCGGCGGCTTTTTGGCAGCCCCAAGCTGCCAAGCATAAAACGGCGATAAGCAAACATCTTTTCATATGCATATACTATATCATTTTTGCGGTTTTAAAATTTGTTCAAAAAATAAAAGAGTTTCCCGGGCAAAAGCCACCGGGTCTTTGCCGGCGGGCGCCGTAAGGCGCAGGCCGTCTCCGTTCTTGGATTTTACAAATTCCACCCGGTCGGCCCCGAAGCGGTTGAATAATTCGCCGGGCAGGGTGGGCGGCATTTTAAAGCGGCGCGTAAACAACAGTTCCAACTGGCCGTCGAGCCAGTCCATGTGGTAAATTTCCAACGCGCCCGCCCGGGCCGACAGCCGAAACAGTTCCGCCAAGTGAACGACTTCCGGCGGCAGCGGGCCGCTTAAATCTTTTAATTTGGCCAGCAGCGCCTGCGTTTTGGTTTCGTCTGCGCTCATGAGTTCTTTGTAATAGCGCAGGCGGTCGGCGTCGTCCGGGATATAATCCGGCGGAATATAAGCCGCTACCGGCAAATTGACTTTGGCATGCAGGTTGCGCTCCACCCGCTCGCCTTTTAATTTTTTTACTTCCGCGGCCACCAAATCGCAGTACAGGCTCAGCCCCACTTCGTTTACGTAGCCGTGCTGTTTGACGCCCAGCAAATCGCCCGCTCCGCGGATTTCCATATCGCGAAGCGCCAGGCGGAAGCCGCTGCCCAGTTCGCCAAATTCCATGAGCGCGGCCAAGCGTTTGCGGGCCTCTTCGGTGGGGTCTTTTTCTTCTTTGGGTTTCCAGTACACGGCGGCCAAATCGGCAAAATTGTCCTGCGGTTCTTCTTTGTTTTTAAACAGCCAATCCGGGTGGAATAAATAGCAGTACGCTTTGGTGCTGCCGCGGCCGATGCGCCCGCGCAGTTGGTAGAGCTGGGCCAGGCCGAAGTTCTGGGCGTTTTCCACAATTAAGGTGTTGGCGTTGGTAATGTCGATGCCGGATTCTATAATGGTGGAGGCCAGCAGGATATCGTATTTTCCGTTATTAAAATCCCACAGCGTTTGTTCCAGTTCCTTTTCGTCCATTTGTCCGTGCGCCATGCAAATGCGCGCCTGCGGAACCAGTTTCTTTAAAAACAAATAGCGCGACTGCATGCTCTGCACGCTGTTGTAGACATAGTACACCTGCCCGCCGCGGGCCAGTTCCTGGTTGATGGCGGCGGAGGCGAGGTCGTTGTTCCAAGCGGTAACGACGGTTTTAATGGGGGTGCGGCCGCGGGGGGGCGTGTCAATGAGCGAAATATCGCGCAGGGACGAGAGCGACTGGTTGAGCGTGCGCGGAATGGGGGTGGCGCTTAAGAGCAGGGAATGCACGCCGGTGAGCTTGGAGCGGATTTTTTCTTTCTGTTTCACGCCGAAGCGGTGCTCTTCGTCTATAATCACCAGGCCTAAGTCGTGAAATTCAATGTCTTTGCTCATCAGCCGGTGGGTGCCGATGATGATGTCGCACACGCCGCTTTTAAGTTCCGCAATGACGGCTTTTTGTTCTTTGGGCGTTTGAAACCGGCACAGCATCCGCACATTGACGGGAAAACCCGCCATGCGTTTGGAAAACGTTTTATAATGCTGGTCAGCCAGAATGGTGGTGGGCACCAGCACCATCACTTGTTTGCCGGAAAGCGCCACTTTTAAAGCGGCCCGCATGGCTACTTCCGTTTTGCCAAAGCCCACGTCTCCCACCAGCACCCTGTCCATGGGTTTGGGCAGATCCAAATCGTGCAGCGTATCCCGGATGGCCTGCTCCTGCCCGGGGGTCAGCACGTAAGGGAACGAATCGGCAAATTCCTGTTCGATGCGCGGGTCTCCGGGCACTTCGGGCGCCGGCGTGGCTTGGCGGAGGGCCTCCAAATGCAAAATTTCTTTGGCGGCTTTTTGGGCTTCTTCTTTGACCCGTTTTTTGACGTCTTTCCACGCCACGCCGCCCAAAGCCGACAGCGCCGGCCGTTTGCCGCCGGCTCCGATATATTTTTGCACTTTTTTAAAGTCGTACATAGGCACATACAGGCGGCTGCCCCGCCGGTATTCTATGACCAGGCAGTCGGTGGGGTTTTCTTCTTTGTCCAACACTTCCAGCCCCAAATAACGGCCGATGCCGTGCTCTTGGTGGACGACATAATCCCCCGCCTGCAATTCTTTAAACCGCACGCGCTTGGCGCCTTCCACGTCAAAACGTTTCAGCACGCGCGAGGTGTTATAGCGGCGGTCTAAGATTTCGTTGGACGTAATCAGCGCAAAATGATCTTCGGGGCTGTAGAACCCCTGCGTCAGCGGAGAAATTTTAAAAACGGCTTTTTTCAGGTGCGGGTAATCGGCCGTCAGTTCGGTCATGCGGTCTAATTCCCCGCGGTTTAAACAGCAAATGCTTACCGTCATAGCGCGCTCCTGCAGGGAAGCCACCTCGTGCTCCAGCAGTTCCATATTGGCGTTGAAGGCGATGTTGGATTTCAGCCCGCAGTCGGTAGCGTCGGCCGAGGGCAAAAGGGCGGTAACGGCGCAGCCGGGATAGTCCTCCAGCGGGAACTCTTTGTCCGGCTCGTCAAATATAAAGGTATAGCCCGGGGTATAATCGGCCAAGGTGGCGGGCGTTTGGCTAAACGCCAGCGGAATGACGACGGCTTCGTCCACGTGTTCTTTGGTGTTTTGGGTGTCCAGGTCAAACGCGCTGATGACGTCTACGCGGTTGCCGGCAAAATACAGACGCAGCGGTTCCGGGCGGTTTAGGCAAAAAATGTCCACCACGCTGCCGCGTGCGGCATATTGGCCGGGGGTTTCGGCGTAGTCCTCGCGGGTGTAGCCGGCGGCTTGCAAGGTATCCAGCAGTTCCTGGCGGCGCAGCGTATCGCCGCGGCGGACGGTAAAAAGACGCGCTTTAAATTCCTGCGGGCTGGGAAGCGGCAGGGAAAGCGCTTCATACGAGGCGCTTAAAACGCGCGGGCCGGACGCGGGGGAAAGCAAATCGTACAGGGCGTCCATGCGGCCGGTGTCGGTATCGGGCAGGTGGAACACTTGTGCGCCGCGGGGGGCAAATTCGTGGGCGGCGTTGTCAAAATCGTCGGTATCCGAAGCGGTAATAAAAAGGGCATTTTGGTTGCGATTGAGGTATTTTTGGCAGACAAAGTACGCCTTTGCGGCGCCGTTGGGCAGGCCGTAGTAACGGGAGGGAAACGTCTGCTTCTTGTCTGTCATACGTCCAACTTTTTATCCGCGGCCGCCAAAGGGCTTAAAAGCTTTGCGGTTCGGTGCCGGCGATAAACGCTTCCAAAAATTTGTTGCGCTCCGTAGGCATGGCCAGCTTGCCCGTGGTCGGGTTGATGTAGGCAAAGGAAATGCCTTCCGGAACGGCGAAATCGTCGTTGGGTTCGTCTTTTAAAATTTCCTGCATAATAGCCGTCCACCAGCGGGCGGTGGTGCTGCCGGTAAAGCGGGCGCCTTTCTCGTGGGAAGCGTCGTCGTCATACCCCATCCACGCGGCGGCCGCGGTGTGCGGCGTCATACCGACGAACCACATGTCGCGGTGGCTTTGCGTAGTGCCCGTTTTGCCGGCGATATTTCTTCCCAAACGGGATACGTACGCGCCGCTTCCGCGCTGGACGACGCCCTTCATCATATTAATTAACAAATAAGAATCCTGCGGCGAAAATGCCGCTTCTTCCACCGGCACATGCTGTTCCAAAATGCGCCCGTTGGCATCTTCCACGCGTTCAATATAATAGTTGTCGGTGTGGATGCCGCCGTTGGCAAAAGTGGTCAATGCGGCCAGATGTTCGTCCATCGCCACCACGCTTACGCCCAACGCCAAGGCCGGCACCCGCGGCAGCGCCGCCGTGATGCCCGCTTTGCGCGCCACGCGTACCACGGCCGGCACGCCAATGGCGTCAATCAAGTTGACGGCCACTAAGTTTTTGGATTTTTCCAGCCCTTTGCGCAGTGTAATCCAGCCTTCGTTGCGCCCGCCATAGTTTTGCGGCACCCAGACGCTGAAATCTTTGCTGGCGATAAAGGATTGTTTGGCCAAATCCAAGGAATACAAATCCGAATTTTCATCAAAGGTGCGCCAGTTGCGCCCGTCGTAATAGAACATGGTGGGCAGGTCTTTTACCAAGGTGGCCGGCGTATAGCCTTTTTGCAAGGCGGCCATCCAGACGTACGGTTTAAACGAAGAACCCGGCTGGCGTTTGGCTTGGGTGGCACGGTTGAATTTGCTTTCGTCAAAGCCGCGTCCGCCCACCAGCACGCGCACGGCGCCGGTTTTGACGTCGCGCACCATAAATGCGCCCTGCAGGCGCGGATATTCGGCCTTGGGGTCGGTGGGTTCCTCCTCCTGTGCGGCGGTTTCTTCCGTGTCGGCCTCGGTATCGTTGGGGTCTATTTCAATTCCCAGCCCTTTGGCTACCTGTTCGTCATATTGCTGCAGGTATTCGTTCATGATTTTTTCGGCCGCGGCCTGCTGGTCAATATCCACGGTGGTGTAGATGTTCAGGCCCGCTTTCCACAGTACGTCCATGCCGTATTTGGGCTCCAAAATGCGGCGGATGTGTTCAATAAAGTATTGGCCGGGGGCGTCTTCGGGCACGGGCGGCTTTTCGGGCAGGGGCTCCTGTTTGGCGGCGTCCAATTCTTCTTTTGTGATGTAGTTTTGCTGGTACATTACGTCCAGCACCAAATTGCGGCGCTGGCGGGACAAGTCGGGGTTGGCAAACGGATTGTAGCGGCCCGGAGCGGGAATCAGCCCCACGATGAGGGCCGCTTCGCCGGTGGTCAGCTCGGAAAGTTCTTTATCAAAGTATTTCTTGGCCGCCGCTTTTACCCCGTAGGCGCCGCTTCCCAGGTAAATTTGGTTTAAATACATTTGCAAAATTTCGCGTTTGCTGAATTGATGTTCAATTTGAATGGCCAAAATAATTTCGCGTATTTTGCGGATAATCTTTTTTTCCTGCGTGAGGAACACGCCGCGGGAAAGCTGCTGGGTAAGGGTGGAGGCGCCTTGTTTGGCCTGCCCGGTTAAGATATCGTGCATCAACGCGCGCAAAATGCCTTTTACGGAAAAACCCGGGTGGGAGAAGAAATCGCGGTCTTCCATCGCCACCACGGCGTTTTGCAGATCCACCGGAATGTCTTCCAGCGGCACCATGCTGCGTTTTTCAATGGAAAATTCGTGGATGAGTTTGTTGTTTCGGTCAAACACTTTGGTCGTGAGAGAAGGGGTATACTCTTCCATTTCGTATACCGGCGGCAGCCCCGAAACGATATAGCGCATAAAAACGGCGCACAAAATAATCAGTACAAACAGCCCCGCCAACGCGGAGAAGATAAAAGGTTTGGACGTTATCAGTTTTTGAAAGCGTTTATACATACACTAAATTATATCAAAAATACCCGCTGATAACCGTTGTTCCGGGCGGCGGGCGGGTAGTAAAAAAGGGTAAAACTATTGTAAAATAACAATTAGGATGTATTAGAGGCTGCTTATGACTAAAAAACGAATTTCCCAATCAAAGGGAGAACGTTGTCGCGTTTTCTCCTGTCCTCAACATAAAACACAGCCGGCCCCGCAAGAAGCGGCACAGGGGCTGCTGGGGGCGCTGGCTCCCGAAGATTTAAAATCCATTCAAAAACACGGGGTGGAAGGCTACGACGTGGTGGCGGTGGTGGACGCCCTTACCCGGCAGGCCACGGTGGTTAGCAACATTTCCGGCCGGCTTTCTCCCGCAGATATTACCGATAATCTAACGGCCTATTCCCGCCCGCTCAAACAAGCGCTGGAAGGCCATATCCAGCATTATGAATGGGGGCTTGAAAAAGCCGGCAAACATTGTTTTTATCAAACCACGCTCATCCCGCTTAGCGGGGAGAATAACCAAATTGACCGGATTCTTTTCCTGACGCGTGATATAACCTATTGGGGCGGCGTATACCGCGGCGGAGAAATACTGCGGGAAGGAACGGCCCCGCGGACGTTTTCCCAGATTCTGCTGGCCGCACGGGAAACGGAGAAAAAGGAAATTTCCAAAGCGCTGCATGATGAAATCGGCTCGGCCGTAGTCATTTTAACGGCTTTGCTCAGCTTAGTGAAAGCCAGCGTAAAAGAGGGCAACCGCAAACAGGCGCTGGCCGATATTGCCAAGCTGGACGCGCAGATTAAAAACAGCGTAGACCGGGTGAAAAACATCATTGTGTCGCTTCGGCCGCCCAGCCTGGAAAATGACGGTGCGCTGGGGGGATCGGTGCAGGAACTGTTGGAAAATATCAGCGGGTATGTGCATATTCCCTATACATTTGAGTATGATCCGGCCACCAAGGAAAACGGCATTTCCGACAGTGTAAAAATTTTACTCTACCGCATCGTGCAAGAAGCGCTAAACAACATTGTTAAACACGCCCGCGCCAGCAAAATTTATGTGTTGCTGGCCCGGCAAGGCGATCAAATCCGCTTGGTGGTGGAGGACGACGGCGTTGGGTTTAAGCCGGTAAAGCAGCGCTCCATCCGCAAAGTAGGGCTTCTGGCCATGCAGGACAGTGTACGCCTGTTGGGCGGAACGATATCCATAAAAAGTACGCCGGGAAAGGGAACCCGTATTGAGGTTGCGTGCCCGTGCGTGGTGTATGGGGGAAACGAATGAAGAAGAAAATTGTATTAGCAGATGATCATGCCATCGTTCGCAACGGAGTACGGGCGGTGTTGGAAAATTTGGGCAAAGACATGGAAATCGTAGCCGAAATTTCCAACGGGAAAGATTTGGTGGAGTACGCCCAAAAACACAAAGCCGACGTATATGTGGTGGACATTTCCATGCCGCTTTTAAACGGCATTGAAGCCACGGAGCGGATTGTCAAGCACGACCCGCAGGCCAAAGTGGTCATTTTAAGCATGTATGACGACCGCGTATCGGTGGAAAAATCCCTCAAGGCGGGGGCCAAAGGATTTATTGTAAAAGTTTCCACCGCCGACGAAATCGTGGACGCCATTGAAGAAGTGGCGGCCGGCCGGTTTTATCTGTGCAGCAAAGTATCCAAATACATCGTACAGGGCTTTTTGGGCAAGACTTCTTCCCGCAAGCGCGATGCTACCGGCCTGACCCCCAAGGAAAAAGAAGTGCTGCAGCTGATTGCCGAGGGCTACAGCAGCAAACAAATTGCCAAATCGTTTAATTTGTCGTTAAATACCATTCACGTGCACCGCAATAACATCATGAAAAAGCTGGGCATTCATAAACAGGCCGAGCTGGTGCGCTATGCAATTAAAGAGGGCATTGCCCAGTTATAAAAAGGACTCGTATGCGTATTATTGCCGGAACCGCCCGCGGGCGGCGGATCTTTTCCGTTTCTAAAAATCTGCCCGTAAAACCCATTTCCGACCGGATCAAACAATCCCTGTTTGATATTTTGCGCCCGCGCATTACGGGGGCGATAATGCTGGATTTGTTCGCCGGGACGGGGAACGTGTCGCTGGAAGCCTTGTCGCGCGGGGCGCAAAAAACCGTGATGGTAGACCGGGAACCCGCGTGCATTAAAAACATCCACCGCAACTTGGAGCACCTGGGCTTTGCAGACCGGGCCAAAGTGCTCCGCGGCGACGTATTAAAACCGCTGGACTGGCTGCTGCCCTACAGCGACAACGAAGGCTACGACATTATTTTTATGGGCCCGCCCTACCGCGACATCAACAACAAAATGCTGGCGTTTTCCCAGCCGGCTTTGGCCAATGTGGCTTCGGCGCGGCTGTTGGCGCCCAACGGGATTATCGTCTTGCAAACCCACAAAACCGAAGAATTTGAAGTGCCGCAGGGGCTGGAAATCTACCGCGTGGAAAAATACGGAGACACGCTGGTGCATTTCCTGCGTGCGGCGCAGCCCTTAAAAGAGGACAGCCATGTATAGCGACGTATACGAACTGAACTATTCCAAAATCAAGACCTATTTGGAATGTCCGGTCTTGTATAAGCTTAAGTATATAGAAGGCAAACGCGAAGGGCTGGTGCCGGCGTCTTCGCTGGGGGTGTCCATTCACCGCGCGCTGGAAGAATACCACCGCAACAGCAACGACCCTTCGGAACTGATGTCTTATTATGACGATTGCTGGCTGGGCGCCGGATACGCCAGCGCCGGCGAGCAGATGGAGTGGTATTTAAAAGGCAAAAAAATGCTGGAAACGTACGCCCAAGCCGAATACGAACGCAAAACCACGGTAGACAGCACCGAGCGCGAATTTATTTTTCAGGAAGGGCAATGGACGCTGCGCGGCAAAATTGACCGCATTGACAAGCATCCCGACGGGTCTTGGGAAGTGATTGACTACAAAACCGGAACGGATGTGGATTTGTCCCTGCCGGTAACGGACTCCCTGCAGCTGGGCATTTATGCCGTGGGGGCGCGCCGCGCGTGGAATATGCAAAAAGGGATGGCTACCTTTTATTTTGTGGCGTTTAACCAAAAAATGAGCGCCCCGTTTGAAGCGTTTGACGAAACCAAAATTTTGGATACGTTTATTGACATCGGCAAAAAAATAGAAGTAAACGACTTTGAACCGAATTTGCAGCATTGTGCCTCCTGCCCGTTTCAAACGCGCTGCGAGCACTCGTGCGTAAAGCCGGAAACAGCCGAATAACGTTTTTTACGCTTGAGCCCCGCCTTTCGGGGCGGGGTTTATTTTTTGTGGGGATATTATGAAAGACTTAATTAAAAAAGCCAAACGGATTGTCATTAAATTTGGCACCAACGCTTTAACAAACGATAAAGGCGATTTGGCATTGTCGCGGTTGTATTCTTTTATAGAGGATATTGCCGCCCTGCACGCCCAAGGGAAAGAAATTTTGGTGGTTACTTCCGGTGCGGTGGGGGTGGGGAAAAAGCGTTTGGGGCTTACAAGCGCCCCCGACGTGCTGGCTTTAAAGCAAGCCTGCGCGGCGGTGGGGCAAATCAGCCTGATGAAATTTTACGAAGACGGTTTTAAACAATTAGGTTTGGTGGCGGCGCAAGTGCTTTTGACGGAGGACGACTTTTCCCACCGCAGCCGTTATTTAAGCCTGCGCGATACGTTAAACCGCCTGCTGGAACTGGGGTGCATTCCCGTCATTAACCAAAACGATACCGTCTCCACCAACGAACTGCGCGGCTACAAAGAAAAAGGAATTAAAGTCTGCTTTGGCGACAACGACAAACTTTCCGCCTTGGTGGCCAGCGGCATGGACGCCGATTTGCTGTGCGTAATGAGCGACGTGGACGGCCTCTACAGCGGCGACCCGCGCAAAGACAAAAACGCCAAACTTATTGAGGTAGTCAAAGGCGTTACGCCCGAGATAGAGTCCTTGGGGTTTTGTGCTTCTTCCCGCGGGCGCGGCGGAATGAAAACCAAGCTGGAAGCCGCCAAAGTGGTTACGCGCTCGGGCGCGGCCATGGTGATTGCCTATGGCAAACGGCCGGGGGCGGTGTCTGCCGTGTTCGGGCCGGATTTTGCGGGCACGCTTTTTCTGCCGGTGGAAGATTTGCCCGGCAAAAAATTATGGCTGGCGTATGCCACCAATGTGGCGGGCGGAGTAACCGTCAATGTGGGCGCCAAAAAAGCGCTGTGCCAAAAAGGATCTTCTCTGCTGCCGGCGGGCATTGTGGCCGTGGGCGGCGAATTTGAAGCGGGGGACGCCATTTCCATTTTGGACGAACACGGCGTGGAGTTTGCCCGCGGCCTGGCCAACTATTCCGATAAGGAATGCCGCAAAATTGCGGGCTGCCGCTCGGAAGACATCGCCAAAAAAATCGGCTATAAAAACTACGACGAAGCCGTCCACCGCGATAACATTGTTTTACTGTGAGGAAATTATGACCGTAGCCCAACAAGCGGCCCGCGCCAAAGAAGCTTCTTACGTCTTGGCTGCCCTGCCGCCCGAAACCAAAGACCGCGCGTTAAACGCCATGGCGTGCGCCCTGCGCGTGCATGCCGATGAAATTTTAGCCGCCAACCGGCTGGACTTGCAGCAAGCTCGGCTGGCCGTGGAAGCGGGCCACATGAAACCTGCGCTTTATGAGCGGCTGAAATTGACGCGGGAAAAATTAGAAACCGTCATCAAAGGCGTGGAAGAACTGGTGGAATTGCCCGACCCGGTCGGGCGCGTGCTGGCGGCCACGGAACTGGACGAAGGCCTAAGCCTCTATAAAATCTCCTGCCCCATTGGCCTTATTGGCGTTATTTTTGAAGCCCGCCCCGACGTGGTGCCGCAAATTGCGGCGCTGGCGGTAAAATCGGGCAATGCCGTGATGTTAAAAGGCGGCAGCGAGGCCGCCCATACCAACGACGCCCTGGCCTGCACGCTGCAAACGGCGCTTTCCTCCGTGCCCGGCTATCCGGCGCAGGCGCTGCAGCTTATCCACACGCGGGAAGAATCCGCCGAGATGCTGGCCTTAGACCAATACTTTGATTTAATCATTCCGCGCGGCGGCAACGGGCTGATTGCCTATGTAAAAGCAAACACCAAAATCCCCGTGTTGGGCCATGCGGACGGCGTATGCCATATTTATGTCGCGGCGTCGGCCGATTTGGAAACGGCCTGCCGCATTTGCGTGGACGCCAAAACGCAGTATCCTTCGGCCTGCAACGCGGTGGAAACGCTTTTGCTGGATGAGCGGTGGCCGGAGAAAAATAAGAAAGCGTTATTGGAAACCTTATTGAAAAACGGCGTATCGCTTTTTGGCGGTGCGGATATTGCGGCGTTGGCCCGGGTATCGGGCCCGGTAACGGACTGGCATACCGAATACGGCGAGAAAAAGCTTTCCGTCAAGCAGGTTAAAAATTTGCTGGAAGCCATTTCGCACATCAACCGTTTCGGCTCGCACCATACCGACTGTATTTTAACAGCCGAACACGAAGAAGCGCAAATCTTTATGGACTTGGTAGATTCCGCCGGCGTTTATCACAACGCCTCCACCCGCTTTGCCGACGGCTACCGCTACGGCTTCGGGGCGGAAGTCGGCATCAGCACGGGCAAAACCCACGCCCGCGGCCCGGTGGGGCTGGAAGGGCTGACGATTTATAAATATAAACTGTACGGAAACGGCCAAATCGTGGCCGATTACGTGGGTGCCAACGCCAAGCCGTTTACGCACAAAAAAATAGGGAGCAAACAATGAAACTGGGGTTTATCGGCGCCGGCGAAATGGGCGGCGCTATGATTAGAGGATTACTGAAAAGCGGCTGGCCGAAAGCCGATATTTTGGTATCGGTTTCTTCGCAGGCTTCGGCCGCGCGCTGGCGGGAACAATACGGCCTTGCCGCCGGCACGGATAACCGCCAAACGGCTCAGCAGGCCGATGTGGTGCTGCTTGCCGTTAAGCCCGGCGTTGTGCCGCAAGTATTGGCGGAAATGCAAATGCTTCCTCCGAAACCGGTGGTGTGTATGGCTTTGGGGTGGACGCTAGAAAAATTGCAGGCCGCTTTGCCCGGCTGGCCCGTGGTGCGCATTATGCCCAACACGCCGCTTGCGCTGGGGGAAGGGGTAACGCTGTTTGCTTTTGGCAAATGGGTGGGTGCCCGCCAGCGGCAAGACATAGAGGCCGTTTTCGCCCGCCTAGGCCAAACGGTGGAACTGGCGGAGAGGTTGTTTGACGCAGGGACGGCCGTGTCAGGCTCGGGCCCGGCGTTTGTGTATGCTTTTATTGACGCGCTGGCGCAGGCGGGAGCCGCCCAAGGGCTTGAAGCCAAGCAGGCGGCGGAACTGGCGGTGCAAACCGTATTGGGCGCGGCCCAAATGGTAAAGGCGGAAAAGATTGCACCGGCGCAGCTGGCGCAAAAAGTAGCCACTCCCGGCGGCTGTACGGCGGCGGGAATGGCGGCCTTGCAGGCGGCGGGGCTGAAAGAGGCGTTGCAAAGCGCCGTTGATGCCACGGTGCAAAAAGCCCAGGAAGCGGCCGGCAAATAAACCCGTTAAAAAATCAAAAAACCGGAACAGACTTTTCTGTTCCGGTTTTTTGTGGGCGGTTTAAATTATTTACAAAAATAAAATACGATAATGGCCGCACCCAACAGCCAGCGGTAATAGACAAAGATGTCAAAACTGTGGGTTTTAATGTATTTCATCAGCCAGCCGATGACGGCCAGCGCCCCCGCAAACGCGCTGACAAACCCCCACACAAGCGGCGCCTGGATATCCGCCGCCGACAGCTGCCCCATTTCCAACAAAGCCGCCCCCGCAATAATAGGAGTGGAAAGCAAAAACGATATCCGCGCCCCCGCCGGCCGCGAAAGCCCCAACAGCAGGGCGGCGGTAATCGTAATGCCGCTTCGGGAGACGCCCGGCATAATGGCCAACGCCTGGGCGCATCCAATCAGCATAATCGTTTTAAACGTAATTTCTTGGGTTTCGTTTTTGGCGCCTTTTCGGTCGGCCCACCACAAAAGGGCGGCAAACACCATTAAACAGCCGGCAATCATCAGCGGATTGCGAAAAGTGCTTTCGGCCCAATCGTTTAGCAAAAGCCCCGCCAGGCCCGCCGGCACGGTGGCCGCCGCCAAATACCACAGCATTCGTCCCTGTGCGGAGGTGGGGTGCGTCAGCCCGTCTTTTAACAGGTAAAACCAGTCTTTGGCAAAGTACAGAATTACCGCCAGCAGCGTAGCGGCGTGGAGCAGTACGTCAAAAGCCAGTCCTTGGTATTCCATTCCGCGAAAGTAGGGCAAAAGCACCAAATGGGCCGAGCTGGAAATAGGCAGAAATTCGCCCAATGCTTGTAAAAGTCCCAATAAAACGGCGTCCAAAATCGTCATTTCTATTCTCCAAAATAAGTTAAGCGCGGGGTTTTCGGGTCGGTCATATCCACCCAGGCAAAAGAACCCGGCATAAAGCTATGCACTTCGGCGCACAGCAGGTGCGTCAGGTACGACACGTTGGGATTGTGCCCCACGGCGGCAATCGTGTCGTAGGTGTTGAATTGTTCGGTCAGAAAATCGCGCACGTCTTTTTCGTCGTATAGCCCGTTCAATACGGTTTCTTTGGAAAGAGGCGCATGGAACATTTGGGCGATGATTTCGGCGGTTTGCACGGCGCGCAGGAGCGGGCTTGAAAAAACGATCTGCGGGTGCAGGCCTTTGCCGGCAAGGGCTTTGGCGGTGCGGGCGGCTTTTTGCCGGCCCGGTTCGGAAAGGGGCCGCAGGGCGTCGCTGGGCACGCCGGCCTCATACGCGGGCAATGCGTGGGCGTGGCGGATTAAAAGAAGTGTTTTCATATCGTTTGACTAAATGCTTAAAAATGTAATAAAAAAATAAGTACCTTTATTCTACAAATTTATGGAACTCTTTTACGCCCATTATCCTTCGCTGGAAGACGCTTTTGTGCGCCGCGTGCAAACGCGGCGTTCGGGCGTTTTGTCGCGGTGGCTGGTGGTGTGTTCTTCTTCGCTATTGGCGCAGCGCCTGCGGGAACGTTTGGCGCGGGAGTTGGGGGCGGCGGCCAATTTTTATTTTTTAACGGCGGGCGCGCTGATAAGCGAGCTGGACCGCGAGGCCCCCGGCCAGCCGCCGGCGTTGCTGCCGCAGGATAATCTGCGCGATTTTTTAATTAAAAATTTACTGGCGGAACCGGGTTTAAACCGCTATCCTGCGTCGCGCGGGTTTGTGCAGGCCGTCAAAAGCGCGCTGCGAGACTTGGAAGACGCCCTGGCCGAGCCGGATGTGTTGGACGAACACCTGCGCACCGCGCCGGACGCCGTGCTGGAGCAGGACGGGCCGCGCCTGAAGTGGTTCAACCGCCTCTACCGCCGTTATTTGGAGGCGGCCGCCGCCGTGCCGGGGTTCAGGCCCTATCAGCAAGCCTTTGAGCGGGCATTGCAGCAGGCGGAAAATTCCGATTTTTTACGCGGGTTTGATGAAATTATTTTCTACGGTTTTTACGATATGACCGGCCGCCAGCTGGAGCTGTTTAACCGCTTGCGCGCACAGTATGCGGTGACGGTCTTTGCCCCGTATCTCAAACATCCGGCCTACCGCTTTGCCCAGAAATTTTTTGAAACCAACTGGCTGGGCGCCGGCAGCGGGGAAAATGTAGACCGGGGGCGTTTTGGCGCGTTGGGAAAAAGCGGTCAATTCTTGTTTGCTTCTTCGGACAGCGCGCCCCAGTCCGGGGTGCATATTGTCAGCGCGGCGGACGCGCGCGGCGAAGTATTTTATGCGGCCAAAGAAATTTTGCGTTTAACCGAAAAAGAAGGCTACCGCCTCTCGGACATTGCCGTTTTGGCGCGTTCGCTGGCGCCGTATCAGACGGAAATCCAGCGCGTATTTGCGGAAAACTGCATTGCGTTTAACGGCTCGTTTTCCTATCCGCTTTCCAAGTTTCCGCTGGGTGTTTTTTGCTTAAATTTGTTTTCGCTGTTGACCAACGGTTTTGACCGCCAAACCGTGCTGGCGGTGGTATCTTCGCCGTATTTTAAGCCTGCACAAAAAAACGTCTGGCGCCGGCAGGCGGCGCAATCGTTAGCCAGCCGGGATTTAAGCCAGTGGCGCGATTTGCTGCCCCACGGCCCGGAGGACGATACTTCGTTTTTGGCCTGGCTGGAGGATACGCACGCCCGGCTGGACGCTTTGGCCCGCGTGCGCGACTGGGCCGGCGGCGCGGCGTTGGCGCTTGCGTTTTTGGAGCAAAACACCGATGTTTCCCAACTGCAGGGGAAAGAAACGGAAATTTTTCAAACCGTGTGCGAAAAGATAAAAAGTTTTTCGCTCTATGCTTCCATCCGCCCTACGGTGCAGCCCGGCGAATGGGTGCGGGAGCTGACCGACGCGCTGACGGGCCTTTCGTTTCACGAAACGCAGGCCGTTAGAGGCGGGGTAACGGTTACCGATGTTTCGCGTGCGCGCGGCCTGCAGTTTAAAGTTGTGTTTTTGCTGGGGCTTAACGACAAAGTATTCCCGCTCATTACGCCCGAAGACCCCGTCCTGCGGGATTATTACCGCTACGTCCTGCGCGATGTGCTGGGCTATTGGATCAACCAAACTTTAGACCGCGCCGATGAAGAACGCCTGCTGTTTTTTGCCGCGGCTACGGCGGGGACGGAAAAACTCTACGCCACCTATGCCCGCGCGGGGCAGGACGGAAAAGAAGCCGTGCGTTCGCTGTATGCGGCGGAACTGGCGCGGGCGTGCGGGCTGGATTTGGCCGCCCAGGACGCGGCGCGCGTAAGCGGGCGGCTGTCCGAGCGGATTAACCAAACCGAAAGTGAATTTTTAACGCCCAAAGAACTTTCTCTTTCTTTTATTTTGCACCCGGAAACCGCCGCCGCGCAATACCGCCGCGCGGGGCTGTGGAGCGGCGAAAAAGAACATACGCTTGCGGCCGCGGCCGCCTTGCGCCAAAGCGGCGCGTTGGGCGCGTTTGACGGGGTGGTTCAAAGCGGGGCGGAAATCTTTGCCAAAGAAAACGCGGCGGGGTTTTCTCCCTCGGCCCTGCAGGAGCTGGGCCAATGCCCGCTGAAGTATTTCTTGGACAAGGGCCTTCATCTGCAAGAACCCGACGAGCCGCTTAGCCGCCAGGAACTCTCGCCCGACCGAAGGGGGACGGCGTATCACGAAATTTTAAAAGATTTTTATGAAGACCTGTACCAGCGCGGCCTTACGCACGAAGTGTCCGACGCGGCCGCCTTGGAGTATTTGGAGCGCGCGTTTGAGAAACATTGCCGGGCGGACGGGTACCGGCTGTTTGGCATTTATCCCGTGGTGTGGGAACTGATTTTGCAGGAAATGAAAGAAAAACTGTCCGCTTTTGTGCTGGAAGATCTGCACGAGCTGGGCCCGTATACGCCGGCGTGGTTTGAAATGCCGGTGTCGTCCGAACCGTCGGAAGAACTGCCCCTTCGGCTGCGCGGCATTATAGACCGGGTGGACGTGGACGGCGTGCATAAAACCTTCCGGGTGGCGGATTATAAATCGTCCCGCAAAGGCACCAAAGATTTGGCTTCGGATTTTTTTACGCATCTTATTTTCCAGCCCTTTATTTACGTATGGATTGCCCGCCGGCTGGCGGCGTTTGAAGCGTATGAGTCGGACGGCTCCTGCCTGCTTTCCATTCATAAAGGCTACGTTCGGCGCGATTTATCCGCCGACGCTTACCGCCGGATGCAGCCGCGGGCGTGCGGGTTTTTAAAACAGCTGGCGGAAATGATTCAAACCGGTACCTTCTTTATTTCTCCGTCCGATTTATGCGCCTACTGCCCGTATGCGGGCATTTGCCGGCGAGACAGTTTTAAATCCCTGCTGCGCGCGCGCAAAAGCGCCGCCAGCCAAACGCTGGAGGAGGCCCGCCGATGATTACGGAAGACCGCAGCCAAGTACAAACCCGGCTGGACGTAAATATGGTTGTGGAGGCCGGCGCGGGAACCGGCAAAACCACCCTGCTGATTGACCGGCTGTGCCTGGCCGTTTTGGCGCGCGGCATTCAAGTGGAAAAACTGGTGGCGCTTACGTTTACCGAAAAAGCCGCCGCGGAAATCAAAACCCGTTTTATGGATAAACTCCAGCATCTGATTCGCGCCGTACAAGAACACGAGCCGGATCGCACGCTGGAGCTGCTGCAACATTCTTTTTCCGTTTCGGATGCGGATATTGCGTCCCGCGCCGAGGCCGCCTTGTCCCGCCTGGATCGGGCCGCCATTGGCACCATTCACGGCTTCTGTGCAGACATTTTAAAAGCGTTCCCGCTGGAAGCGGGGCTTTCGCCCCATGCCGAAATTGACGCCGGCCAACGGGCGGCCCGCTTGTTTGATGCGCGCTGGAATACGTTTTTAGACGAAGAATTGGGGGTAAACGCCCCGCGGGCCGAAGCGTGGAAGCGGGTGCTGGCGGAAATTTCCTTGCCGGATTTAAAAGCCTTTGCGCAAGAGTTGTGCAGCGGAAAAATAGAAACCTACGATTACTATACCCACCGGGATTTGCTAGCCTCGGTTTGTGTGGAGCGCGCCCGCCAGGCCGAGGAATTGGCGGCCGCGTTGACGCGCCCGGGCAAAAAAGCGCGCAACGGGGAACTTGCGCTGGCGGCGGCGGGGCAGTCTTTGCGGCGCACGGCGGCTTTTTTGAAAGGGCAACCCGTCCCCGCTCCCGCGGCGCAAACGGCGCCCGCTTTTCCGGCGGCCGCTTACAAAGATTGGGACGAAGCCGATTTTGAACAAGCCCGCTCGCTGGTTTTATTTGCCGAAAAAACCGCCCCGGAAAAACAACAAATTTTCCTCTCCGCGCTGGAGTTGGTGCAGCGCGTAACCGAGGAAGTCCGCGCCGATTACGCGCGGGAAGGGATTTTGAGTTTTGACGACTTAATCGTCAAAACCCGCAACCTGCTGGAAAAAAACCTGTATGTGCGGCGGCTGTTAAAAGAAAAATTTGACGTATTGTTTATTGACGAATTTCAGGACACCGACCCGGTGCAGGGGGAATTGCTGCTGTTTTTGGCGGAAGAGAAAGCTTCCTCGGCTTGCCGCTGGCAGGACGTGCGCTTGGCGCCCGGCAAGCTGTTTGTGGTGGGCGATCCCAAGCAATCCATTTACCGCTTCCGCGGGGCGGATATTACCGCTTATGAACTGTTTACCGATTTGATTTTAAAACAAGGCGGCGTAAAATGTTTCCTGCGGCAAAATTTCCGCAGCGAGGCGGAAATTATAGACGCCGCCAACGCCGTATGCTCGCGCGCCATGATTCAGCAAACGGCCTTCCAACCCGCGTATGAGCCCATTTACACCGCAAAAACGGCCCGTACGGGCGCGGTGCAGTGGCTGTTTGTTACGCCCGTGCAGGACGGCCCGGCGGGGGCGGATGATTTCCGCGACAATCAGGCCGAGCGCATTGCGGACTGGATAGAAGCCAACGTGGGGCGGATGACCCTTTCGGACGGCCGCAAACTGCAGTACCGCGACATCGCCCTTTTAACGCGCGCCGCCACCACCGCCGGCCCGTATACCGATGCCCTGCGCCGCCGCGGCATTGTGTTTAATGTGGAAACCGATAAAAATTTCTACCGCAAACAGGAAATAAACGATTTCTTAAACTTTTTGCGTGCGGCGCAGGACGTGCAAGACCGCACCGCGCTGGCGGGCATTTTGCGAAGCCCGCTGTTTGGGTTTACGGATGAAGAAATTTATCAAATCGCACGCCGGGGGGAACTGACGCTTTCGGCCCGCCCGGCCGATGCGCGTTTGGCGCAAAGTTACGCGTTATTAAAACAATTCGGCCGCCGGGCCGGGCGTACGCCGCTTCAAGAACTGCTGCAGGCGGTGCTGGACGAAACCTTTTTGCCCGAAGCCTGCGCCGCCGCGTACGAGGGCGAGCAAACGCTGGCCAATTTAAACCGCTTGGTTACGTTGGCCCAAGGGTATGCGGCGGACGGGGCGGCGTCGCTGCAGCAGTTTTTGGCAGAGGTGCAAACCCTGTTGGAAGAAGAACCCGAGCGGCTGGGAGCGCCTTTGCCGGAGGAAGCGTTAAACGCCGTATCCGTAATGACGGTGCACAAATCCAAGGGGTTGGAATTCCCGGTTGTGATTTTGGCGGATCTGTCCAAAAAGGATTCGGCGGCGGTTTCCCAGCCGGCGCGGCATATTTTTTCGTGGCAGTATAATATGCACGGCCTGCGCGCCGGAAAAGCGTGCGACGTGAATTTGGCTTTTTTGGAAGAAGAACAAAAAAAGCACGGCAAGTGTGAAGAGGTGCGCGTGCTGTATGTGGCGCTGACGCGCGCCCGCGAAAAATTGATTTTAGCCGCCGACGGCCGCAAAGGCGCCCTGAAAGCCGCGGCCGCTTTTGCGGCGGCCGGATTGTTCCCAAACGAGGAAACGCGCCCGCCGGTGCTGCAGGAAGAAGCCCTGCAGGTGCCTGTCGTATATGCTCCTTATCAAAACCCGGAAACGTTTCTCTACCGCCACGCCGCGGCCCCCGCGGCGGCCGAAACCGAACGGGAACTTGCCGCCTGGCGCACGGCGCATGAACGGCGCAAAACCCAATATGAGCGCTTGCTTCAAACGGCGCTTGCCCAAACCCCCAGCGAACGGGTGTTGGAGGATCTCCCCTTAACGCCCGCCCAGCAGGCGGCCGCCCAATTGGGGACGGTCTGCCACCGCACGTTGGAAAAAATACTGACGCATCCGCAGACCGATTTGCAGGCCGCCGTTTCTCTGGCCGCGGCCCAAGCGGGCGCGCCGGAACGCGCGCCGGAAGCAAAAGCGTTGCTGGAGCCGTTTTTGCAAAGTGCGTTGTTTGGCCAAATGACGGCGTGTAACGTGTTGGCGTGCGAAATGCCTTTTTCGTTTGCGGAGCCGGAGGGGGAAATCGTTTCCGGCGTGATGGATGCCGTGTTGCAAACGCCCGAGGGAACGGTGTGGGTGTTGGATTATAAAACCGACCAAATCCGCCCCGGCGCGGAAAAAGCGGTGCTGGACGAAAAATACCGCCCGCAGCTGGAGGCGTACGTTCGGGCGGCGCAAAAATTGTTTGCCGGGCGGAAGGTACGGGGATCGGCGGTGTTTTTGCGCACGTTTGCGGCGGCGGACTTATAAAAGATAAAATATAAAAAATTTCAAAAAATAAGAGGTACTTATGTTTGATAAATTGGGACAATTAAAAGATTTGTGGAAACTCAAAAGCCAAATGGAAGAAATTAAAAAACGGCTGGACAATATGGTCATCAAAGTAGACAGCCCGCGCCATTTGTTTGAAGTAACCATTTCCGGCTCGCAGGAAGTAAAAGAAGTGCGGGTGGACGCCTTGATTAAAAATTTTAAAGAAGCGGAAATTGCCGAAGATTTAAAGGCCGTTATCAACAAAGCCGTGCGCGACAGCCAAACCATGGCCGCCCAGACCATGGGCAATTTCGGCCTGCCGCAAGCTTAATATGTACGAAAACAAAACGATTGCCGTGTTTGGCGTGTCGGCAGATCCCGCCAAATACGGGTATAAGATTTTTAAAACCCTGCTGGATAAAGGGTTTCGCGTGTTTGGCATTAACCCCAAAGGCGGCCAAGTGGCGGGGCAGACCGTGTTTAAAGAGCTGGCTTTGCTGCCGGCCCATCCGGACGTGGCAATTATGGTCATTCCGCCCGCCGCGCTGGAAGGGGCCGTGCGGCAGTGTGCGGCCGCCGGGGTAAAAGAAATTTGGTTTCAGCCCGGGGCGCAGTCTGCGCAGGCGCATGAGCAGGCGGTAAACGCCGGGATGGAAGCGGTGGACTCCTGCTTTATGGCCGACAACGGGCTGTGGTAACCTATGAAATATAACCGCTTGGGACGTACCGATTTGCACGTTTCGGCGGTGGGACTGGGCGGCTGGGCCCTGGGCGGCGCAACGGATTGGGGCGCGACGGAGGAAACGGACGCCCGCCTCACTATTTTTGCCGCGCTGGACGCCGGCATTACGCTTTTTGACACCGCCCCCATTTACGGGGAAAGCGAAGTTTTTTTGGGCCGCGCCTTAAAAGGCCGCCGCCCGCAAGTGGTACTGGCCACGAAATGCGGCCTTGTTAAAAACGGCTCCTGGACAGACCACGACCTGCGCCCCCAAACAATTCTTTCCCAGCTGGAACAATCCCTTTCGCGTTTGCAAACCGATTACATTGATTTGTACCAAATTCACTATCCCGATCCCCGCGTGCCGCTGGAAGAAGCGTTGGCCGTTTTAATCCGGTTGCGGGAACAGGGCAAAATCCGCTATATCGGCTTATGCAATGCGGGGGGGCAAGAAATCTCCGCCGCGGCCGGGCAAGCGGTTTGCGTGCAAAACGAATTTTCGTTGTTGCATCCGCACAAAGGGCGGGCGGTATTTTCGGCCTGTGAGAAATTACACCTGGGCTTTATCGGCTACGGCACGCTGTGCGGCGGTATTTTAAGCGGCAAATATAAAAAAGAGCCCAACCTGCGCCGCGCCGATGCCCGCAACTATTTTTACAAATGCTACCGCGGCGACGCGTTTGCAAGCGTATCTCAAACGGTGTTGCGCGTGAAAGAAACGGCGCAGAAAAAGGGCTGTTCGGCGGCTTCGCTGGCGGGGGCATGGGCATTGGCACATCCGCAGGTGTCCTGCGTGCTGACGGGCGCCAGAACGGCGCAGCAAGCCCTGCAAAACGCCGCGGCGGCGGATATAGCCGTCAGTCCGGCGGAATTAAAATTTTTGGAGGAAGGAAAATGACGGTGCAGGCCGCTGAAGAATATGTGTTGGGCGTGTTGCCCAAATTAGGCGTAAACAAACGGCGCGAACTGGTGCGGCTGGTGTATGAAATCGCCAAGCGGGACGGGGCGCCTTTTTCGGAAATTCTGCCGGCGCAGAAAAACTTGAATTTTGAGTCCGCCAAAAAGCAATTGTTGGCGCGCCGATATCCCGTCAATTTTAAAACCGCCGCCAAAGGCCGCTTTTACTTGCCCAAACTGGAACTGAGTCCCGCCCTGCAGGCCGATTTGACGCCGCGGCCGTTTTATCCCAAAACCGTCTATATTGAAACGTCGGTGCAGGACAGCGAACTGGCCGCGCGCGTGCGCGCCGCATTCCCCAACGCCCAGTTTAAAGAAACGGACGGCAAAACCCAGGTGGGCAGCCCCAACTTTTCCCGCCGATTAGACACCCTGCTTATCCACCGCGAAAAATACGACTTTCTAAAACCGTGCCCCTGCAGCTGTGCGGCGGCGTGCTGTGGGTATAATTTAATCAATTTGGGTTTTGGCTGCCGGTTTGAATGCGAGTATTGTTTTTTGCAGCAATACCAAAATCTGCACGCTGTACTGCTGCCCGCCAATTTGGACGAGTTTTTAAGCAAGATAGACGGAGCCTCTTTTCGCAAAGGGCCTTTTGACCGCCCGCGCATCGGCAGTGGGGAGTTTACCGATTCGCTGGTGTTTGACGACCTGACCCGTTACTCCCAAAAGCTGGTGCCGTTTTTCCGCGCGCGGCCGCAGTTGCAGTTTGAGTTTAAAACAAAAAGCGTCAACATCGGCGGATTATTGGAAGCGGGCGGATGTGAAAACGTGGTGGTGTCGTGGTCGGTCAATTCCGCTAAAATTACCGATACGGCCGAACATTTTACGCCCGGCCTTTCCGCCCGGCTGGCGGCCGCCTGCGAAGTAGCCCGCGCGGGATACCGGTTGGGATTTCATTTTGACCCCGTTGTTATTTATGATGGGTGGAAAGCGGACTATGCCCGCACCGTGGAACAAATGGCTGATACGTTGCCGAAAGAAAAGGTGGCTTGGATCAGCGTGGGGACGTTGCGCTTTAGCCGGGAGCTGAAAAAAATGATTGAAAACCGTTTCCCGCAAAACACGATTTTAGACGGCGAATTTTTGTTGGATTTTGACGGGAAAATGCGCTACGGGGACTCGCAGCGAAAAGAGGTCTATCAATTTCTGCTGCCGCTTTTGCGAAAAGCGTTTCCGCATACGCACGTCTATTTGTGTATGGAAGACCCCCGGCTGGTTCAGTCGTTTTAACGCGCTTAATCCACTAAAAAGCCCCGCTTTGGCGGGGCTTTTTGTTAACCGAAAAGGGCTTACTTGGTCAGGCGCTGCAAATGGTCGTCAAACTCTTGCGCCAGCGTGGGGCTGAAGCCTTCCCAAATTCTGACCACGCGGTGTTTGCGGTCAAATAAAATGGCGTGCGGCAAACCCGTTACCTTCATGACCTCCGCCGGGCCTTGGCCGTTGTACAATACTTTGGTGTTTAAGCCGTGTTCCTTGGCTACTTTTAACACCGTTTCCGGATCCGCATCCAAAAACACGCCCACCACTTCGGCTTTGCCGGCGTATTTTTCCGCCACGGTGTTCAGCGCGGGCATGGACATTTTGCAATACGGACACCACGACCCCATATACATCATAAGCACCGGTTTGCCTTCGTAATCGGTGGACGTCCACAGCGCTTCTTCTTCCCCGGCAATCGGTATCTGCACGACGCCCATGGTGGGGAGTTCCGGCAGTTTCATACAAGCCGCCGCCAAAAGAGCGGCAACAGTTAAAACGAGTAATTTTTTCATTTTTTCTCCTTTTCCATGCGAAAAACGCCCTTGCGGGCTCCGTATATGATAGAATACAAAAGATGGGTAAATTAATCAATTCTTTAGGCCGCCTGCTGGCAGAACGCGTGGATATTTTGATTATGCCGCGCATGGGTTCTTCCAAAAAGTTCAAGGTGCGCGTGCTTACGCTCGTGCTGGTGTTTGTGTTATGGCTGATTATTACCCTGTGCGGATTTTTGTTTTTTATCCGGGCGTATGATTACAACATTACCAAGGCCGACAACAATTTGATGCGCGTTAAAATGAAGCTGATTGCCGACGAGTTGGAACGCGGACGCAAGTATTTGGATTTAACCCGCACCACCGATACGCAGATGCGCCAAATGTTGGGCATGCCCGGCGGAAAATTTATCAATTTGCCCAAAGGCTGGGAAGAAGCCAAGGCCAAAGAAGACGCCCGCTTCAGCGAGGCCATGAGCAAAGATTTAAAAGACTTGGATACGGAAGAGTTTGAAAAATACATTGATTCCATTGAAGACAGCGCCAAAACGCGTTTGGCCAGCTTTCAGGAAATTGCCTGGTACTACGCCAACCGCCGCGAAGGCCTAAACTCCATTCCGTCTATCCGCCCGTCTACGGCGCGCATCAGTTCCGGCTTTGGCTACCGCTTAGATCCGTTTGGCCACCGCACCACCAAACGCCACAACGGCATTGATTTTGCCGGCAAGCCCGACAGCCCCATTGTCGTTACCGCAGACGGCGTGGTGCGCCATGCCGGCTGGGTGCCCAGCTACGGGCAAGCCATTTTGGTAGACCACGGGCTGGGGTATTCCACCCTCTACGCTCACACCACCCAAATTCGGGTCAAGGCGGGGGACGTGGTCAAACGCGGCGACCGGATTGCCACCATGGGTTCCAGCGGCCGCTCAACCGGAACGCATTTGCATTACGAAGTGTGGAAGGACGGACAGGCCGTCAATCCAAGGGACTATTTTAAATAATTCAGGAGGAAGGTATGGGATTTTTAAAGAAGGATTCGGATTTTTCTTCCGGCGAACATTTTTCCGTCGTCAGTGCGGAGTGTTACTTTCAAGGAACGTTAAGCGTGCAGGGCTCTTTGCGCGTGGACGGAACGCTGGAGGGCTCGGTGGATAATGCCCGCCACGTGATTGTGGGAACGGACGGGAAAATTGTGGGGGACGTAACGGCCCAAATCGTGGTGTGCGGCGGCGTGATTGAAGGAAATGTCTGTGCCGATATGCTGGAAGTGTTGGCCGCGGCCTCCATTAAAGGCGACATCCGCGCCAAAAAAATGATTGTGGAAGAGGGCGGCCGCATTGACGGCCAATGCCTGATTGGCGGCGGCGAAGAATCTGCGCCCTCCGAAAAAGAAGACAAGACGGAAAAAGACAACTAACAACGGGAGTTTTGGAATATGATTTCGTTCCTCATCAAACACAAAAAAATAATTCTTATCATCACGCTGGCCTTCTTTTTGGGCAGTATCGTGTATTTAGGGGCCGATGCCTACCGCCGCGGCAACTTTAGCAATACGGCGGCGCAGGTGGGATCTACCGATATTACCTACCGCGATTTGTACCGCGTTACCGAAGAGCGCGCCCGCGCGCTGCGCAACCAGGGCGTGGATGTGGACGAGAATATGATGAAGTTCCTGCAGCAGCAATTTTTGGCGGCGCTGATCAGCGAAGAAGTGCTTAACCAAGCGGCGCATCAGGCGGGGATGGAAGTGTCGGACTATGAAATCGCCTACGATATTCAAACCTCTCCTTTCTTCTCTCAGAACGGACAGTTTAACAAAACCGCTTACGAATATGCCTTAAAACGCTCCGTCGGCATGACGCCGGCTCAGTTTGAAAACCAGCTGCGCAAAGGCAAACTGGCGGATCGCTTCCGCGGCGTGTTGTATTCCTATTATAAATTGACGCCCGAAGAAATTAAATACGAATACAAAAAACAGCACGGCAATTTGAAAAATTTTGACGAGAATAAAAACGAGTTCGCTTCCCAGTTGATGGACACCAAAATGCAAACCGCTCAAACGGGCTTTTTTGACCAGTTCAACAGTGAAGTGGAAATCAGAACTTTCTTACAGGACTAAGCCGTGAATAACGAAGTGTTAGTAGTCGGATCGGTAGCTTTTGATACCATTGAAAACGCCAATGGCAGCGTGCAGCGCGTGTTGGGCGGCGCGGCCAGCTATGCTTCCATTTGCGCCAGCTATTTTGCAAGCCCGGCCGTGGTGGCCGTCGTGGGGACGGATTTTACGCAGCAAGACCGGGCCCCGTTTGTAAAGCGCGGGGTAAACTTGGACGGGCTGGAAGTGCGGGACGGAAAAACCTTCCACTGGGGCGGCAGTTATGACAAAGATTTCAACACCGCCGTTACCCGGTTTACGGATTTGAATGTTTTTCAAAATTTTAATCCCGTTTTAAACGAAACGCAAAAAAACGCCAAGGCCGTTTTCTTGGCGAACATCGACCCCGAGCTGCAGCTTTCGGTATTAAACCAGGTAAAGCATCCGTCGCTGGTGGCCTGCGATACGATGAACTATTGGATTTCGTCTAAAAAAGAAACCCTGCTGGAAGTGGTAAAACGCATTGACGTGTTCTTTTTAAACGAAGGCGAAGCCCGCCAGTTAACCGGCGAGTACAACCTGATTAAAGCCGGGCGGATTTTGCTGGAACAGGGCGTGAAGTATGTGGTCATTAAGCTTGGTTCCAACGGGGCGATGCTGGTAAGCAACAAGGGCCTGGTGCAGCTGCCGCCTTTTGTGCTGGAGCATGTGCACGATACGACCGGCGCCGGGGATACTTTTGGTGGCGGATTTACCGGCTATCTAGCCAGCTTGGAAGACTGGAATAACTTGACGGCGATTAAAAGAGCCATGATGATTGGCAACGTGATGGCTTCGTTTACCATTGAGTCCTTTAGCGTAGACCGTTTGGCCAATCTTTCCAAACAGGATGTAGACCAGCGGTTGGAAGAATATGTTTCCATGCTGAAATTTTAACTGCGCAGACGGTTTTGCAGGCGGTTAAAAATGAAAAAAATTTTATTTTAGATAAAAATTTGCTAAAATAAATTATCGGTTGTTATGCCGGGGTGCTGGAATTGGTATACAGGATGGTCTCAAAAACCATTGCCCTTTCGGGCTTAAGGGTTCAAGTCCCTTCCCCGGTAAGATTTTAAAAAGTTAGACCCTTTGACAAGCAAGTCAAAGGGTTTTTTGTTTGCATAAAAATTCTTTTCCGCCGGTGTTTTGTGCGGGGGAATATAACTGTATTGCATTATTTAAGCGCAAAAACGATCTTGTTACAATATAAGATATGAAACGGTTTGTATGCCTAGGCGTATGGTTGTGTTTGTCGCTTCCCTGTTTTTCCCAAATTTATCGTGCCCGTGATTATACCGCCCCGGAAGAACCGGCCCGGTTTACGGCCCCGCGGTGGGAAATTTCCGTAGGAGCGGCCGCCTTTTCGGAGCAAATGCGCGATGTTACCGGCCAACGCCTGGTGCAAGGGGAATTGGGGGCGGAAATGCGGGCGTTTTATGCTTTTGCCGATTGGGCAGCTGCCGGGCTGGCCGGCAGCGTTTCGGGCCCGCTGCGGAAAACGGAACTGTTGGATCGGTACCGCACGTACCGGTTGGAAGCGCTTGTTAAATTTACCCTTACGCCGCGGGCCAGTCCCCGGTCGTATATAACAGCCGGAATGGGCTGGCAGCAACACGATATTTCTTACTTTCATTTATGGGAGAAAAAATTTTCGGTTCCCTTTGTAAGCTTGGGAATGGGGGTGGAAACGTCGTTTGCGGAAAATTGGTTTGCCGGTTTAGAACTGCGCGCCCTCTATCGGCTGCAGTCCGCCCGCAGTGCTTATTTTTATGTGGCGCACCGTTGGGAAGCAGCGGTGCACTTGCGCACCGGGTGGATGTTTTAAAAAATCCGCCTTCCCGGTTTTTTAAAAGCATTGCGCCGGAGCGGTTTCTTTTCGGGGCGGGGCTTCACCCCGTAAAAATCTAAAATTCCTTCATACAGCGCTTGTACAAAAGCCGAGCGGCCGTCTGCCGTTTTGGCCATTTGTTCTTGTTCGGGCAGGATCAGGTAGGCATTTTCCACCAAGATGCTGGGCAATTGGGGAATGCGCGGAATAAAAAGCACGTCATTGGCGATCATGCCGTTGTCGGGCAGGGGAACGTGGCGGATGAACGCATCGTAAACGGATTGCGCCAATTGAAAGCTGTGGGGGTAGTTGTAATAGACCGAGAATCCCCGCGCACGGGCCAGCGGGTTGACCGTTTCCGGCAGGGCATTATAGTGCAGGCTGACAAAGATATGCGCTTTTTCCTTTAACGCCAGCTGGTAGCGGTTTTGCAGGCTCATGCGGTTGTTGCCGCGGCGCGTCATAATTACGGTGGCGCCGGCTTTTTCCAAGAGCGGTTTTAAATCTTCGGCCAAGGCCAGGTTGGCCTCGTATTCCAAATAGCCGCTCGGCCCGACGGCGCCGTCGTACGGAACGGTGCGGCGGGGGCTGTGTCCGGCGTCTAATAAAATGCGTGCGCCTTGCAGCGGTTTTTCTTCGGTAGGGGTCAACCCCGGGCGGTGCATTAAATCTATAATCAGGTTATTTTCTTCAAAATCGTAAGCGTGGCCCCAAAGAGGGGAGTCTTTTTTAAAATAAATTTTAAACAGCAGGGTATCCCGCGCCGGCTGCGACCAGGAAATGCTTTCAATAATGGGGCTGGTGGTATCAAAACTGTAGTTTTCGTCAAAACCTTCGGTATAGTAAAGCGTCAGTTCCATCCGGTCGTTAAATTCGTGAATGCTGATGGGAATGATGCGGCTGCCGGAAAAGGACAAACGCGTTTTATCCGGCAGGGCGGTTGTGGTCAGCTCGGTAATGCGGTTGGGCGTATAGCCGGAAAAGAGCAAAGTTTTCAAATTTTTTTCTTCCAGCCAGGCAGACTCGTTTTCATTTAAAGCAATGCGGTATTGCCCGTTCATGCGGCCGTTTAGCAACACTTCCCCGTAGGCGCGGTAGAAAGGGTACAAATTTTCGCGCGGCGTGGGAATTTTGCGCAGTTTTACCCCGGCGGAAAGCACTTGGGCGCGGGTAAAGGGATCTTTGGCGTTGAGTACTTTTAAGCGCGCGGGCGCCGTGATTTTGGCCTTGCTGCCGTCGGGGCCGTTTTCCATTTTGTACGTTATTTTTGCCGTCTTGGGTCTTTGGTCTTCGCGGATTAAGTACTTGGCGCGGTACATCCCCGGCGAAGAAACATCTTCTTTCATAGGAATGTTTTTGGCGTCTTTCAGGCCTGAAAGCGTGAATGTTACTTCCGCCCCCGGCGTGCCGCGTACGTACAGCCCCACCACATCGCCCGGCAATAATTCGGCGGGCGATTGCGGAAAAATTTCCTCCGGGTCAAATTCCGCCCGGGCCGAAAAGTCCTTAATGTCCACCCCCGGCACCACAATGCGCCGGACGGCTTGCACCGTCTGCCGCCCGTTGGAGGCAGTAAGCAAAAACTCAAATTCGCCGCTTTTAACGGGCAGAAAGGCAATAAAAGTGCCGTTTTCCTGCACGGGGACGCTTTCCCCGTTGATATCCAGCTGTACAGAGCCGGGCAAATGAATTTGTCCAAATAAAAAAATGCGCGCGGCCCCCCGGGAAACGGTCATCTTTTCATAGGGGAATTGCACCGTAATGGGCGCGTTTTCGGCGGACGAGCGGCCCTGGGCGGGCAGGTAGGGCGCGGTAGGGATGTTTTGGGGGTGTCCCGCGGGCTCAAATAAGAAGAGAAAAAGCAGCAAAAAAAGTATTCTTTTCATCCTTATAAAATGATAACATAATTCTATGGTCAATTGTGAAGACGTCATCCGTTTTTTGGATACTTACCTAAACAGCGCCCAAATCCCCGATGCCAGCCGCAACGGCCTGCAGGTTTCGGGAACGCCGCGCGTGGGGAAAATCGTGTTTGGCGTGTCCGCTTCGTTGGAACTGTTTAGAAAAGCCAAAGCCGCAGGAGCGGATTTAATCGTTGTGCACCACGGGCTTTTATGGGGCCAGGAACAGCCGATTACGGGGCTGTTTCGGGAACGGATTGCGTTTTTGCTCAAGAACGATTTGAATTTAGCCGGTTATCATCTGCCGTTGGATATGCATCCCGTTGTGGGGCATAACGCGTGCCTGATGCATGCGCTGCGGGCCGAGCGGTTAAAACCGTTTGGCGAGTATCACGGCGTGCAGATCGGTTTTTGCGGGTATGTGCAGCCGCGCCCGGCGGAAGACATCGCCCGCATGTTGGAAGCCTACTGCGGGGCCCATGCCCAAGTGCTGGCGTACGGGCCTAAACAAATTGAGACGGTTGGCGTAGTGAGCGGCGGGGCATACAGTATGATTCCGCAGGCCATTGCCCAAAAGTTGGATTTATACATTACCGGCGCCTTAGACGAACCCGCCCAGGAATGGTGCCGGGAAGGAAAAATAAATTGTATCGCCTTAGGGCATTACAATTCCGAAAAACCGGGCGTATTGGCCTTAATGGAAACCGTGGCCAAACGATTTGACGTACAAACCGAATTTATAGACGTGCCCAACCCGATTTGATCCGGCGCACGGAGGAAACAATGGAAAAAGACTTATTTAAAAAAATAGACTCCTACAAACAAACAGTAATTGATTTGCAAACCCATATGATTGCCTGTCCGGCCGTTTCGCCCCATAGCGGCGGCGAGGGGGAAAACGCCAAAGCCGCGTATTTGATGTCCGTCTTAAAACAAATGAAGTTTGACGAACTGTACATGATCAACATCAAAGATCCCCAAGCCAAAGACGGCGTGCGCCCCAACATTGTAGCCAAATACTACGGGCAAAACAAAAAGAAAACGCTTTGGGTAATGGCGCATATGGATGTGGTGCCGCCCGGAGATGTGGCGCTGTGGAAGACCGACCCGTTTAAAGCAGTGGTTAAAGGAGACAAAATTTACGGCCGCGGTTCGGAAGATAACCAACAAGGCCTTGTATCGGGCGTATTGGCCGTAAAAGCCATGATGGACTGCGGCATCCGCCCGCCGTGCAATTATGCCTTGCTGCTCAATGCCGACGAAGAAATCGGCAGTGTATATGGCATCAGCGCCATTCTTAAAAAACACGGCAAGACGTTTGGAAAAGAAGATGTTTTTCTGGTGCCGGACGGCGGAAACCCGCAGGGAACTATGGTGGAAGTGGCCGAAAAAAATATGCTGTGGGTAAAATTTACCGTTTGTGGGGTACAAACCCATGCTTCCACGCCGCACAGCGGTATTAACGCCCACCGGGTATCGGCTTATTTTGTAACCAAACTGGACGAACTGTACAAAAAATTTAACAAAAAAGACAAGCTGTTCGCGCCGGAAAGCGCCAGCACCTTTGAGCCGACCAAACGCGAAGCCAACGTTCCGAACGTCAATACGATTCCGGGGACGGATGTGTTTTATTTGGACTGCCGCATTTTGCCGTGCTACAGCAATGAAGACGTGCTTAAAGAAATCGCCAAAATTGCCAAAGGCGTTGAGAAACAATTTAAAGTAAAAATCAAAACAGAGATCCTGATTAACGAAGGCTCTAAACCCACGGATAAAAATGCGTTGGTCGTAAAACTGACGCATGCCGCGGTGAAACGTGTTTATAAGAACACGCCCCGCACCATGGGCGTAGGCGGCGGAACCGTAGGCGCTTATTTGCGCAACGCGGGGTTCCCGGCGGTCGTATACTCCAAATTAGATGAAATGGCGCACCAGCCTAACGAGTATTCCAGCATTAAGAACACGTTGGGCGATGCAAAAGTTTTTGCGCTGATTTCGCTGAACTTTAAGTAGAGGTGCTTATGAAAAAAGGATTTACGGTAACGGAAATTCTCATTACGGTAGTGGTGTTTGCCCTGTTGCTGGGGTTTACCGTACCGAAGTTTCTGGTACTGGTGCATAAAGCGCAGGAGGGAAGCACCAAGCATCAGTTGGTAAAAGTGCGCAGTGCCATCGCCGCCTATTACGGGGAGCATCAGGGCACTTATCCGACGGATGATTTATCCAGCCTGGTGCCTACCTATATTGAAAAAATTCCACAGGCCACAATTCCGGGCTACACGCCTTCCTCCCATGTGTCCGTCGGCAATTATGAACAATGCTTCACCAAGACGGGCGGCTGGGCGTATGTAAACGATCCGACCGACCCGCGCTACGGGGATTTTTTTGTAAACACGGATAAAGAGGACAGTTACGGAAAACCGTGGAACACCCACTGATTGAAGCCCCCGCTTTTGGGCGGGGGATTTTTATGGTTTATTGCAAAGAGGATTTATGGATACGCTGATTTTGTGTTTTGCCGGGATTTTCGGCTTGTTGTTTGGCAGTTTTTTAAATGTGTGCATTTACCGCATCCCGCGGGAAAAGTCCATCGTGTGGCCGCCGTCTTCGTGCCCGGGCTGCAACGCGCGGATTAAATGGTACGACAATATCCCCGTGCTGAGTTACTTATGGCTGCGGGGCAAATGCCGCAGCTGCAAGCAGCCTATTTCGCTGCAATACCCGGTGGTGGAACTGCTGACGGGGGCGCTGACGGTGTTAGTCGTGTGGCGGTTTGGCCTTAGTGTATGGACGTTTGCGTCCGTGGCGGCGGTATATGCGCTGATTATCCTTTCTGTAATTGATTTGGAACTGATGATCATCCCGGATCGGTTTTCATTGGGGCTGATTGTGTGGGGGCTTGCGTTTGCGTGGGCCAACCCCAATTTTTCCGGCGTTTGGTGGCAGAAGGAGCTTAGCGCGTTGTTGGGGGCGGGCGTAGGCTTGTTTGGCGTATTGGCCATTGCCTTGATAGGAACGTGGATGTTTAAGAAGGAAGCCATGGGCGGAGGCGACGTGAAGCTGATGGGCGGCGTAGGCGCGTTGATCGGTTGGGAAGGCGTGATTACCACGGTGGTGTTCGCTTCGTTTTTCGGATTAGTGTATGCGCTGTTTTTGATGATTTTTAAGGGGAAAAAAGGCGGCGACGCCATACCGTTCGGCCCGTTTTTAAGTTTAGGGGCTTTGGTCAACTTGCTGTGGCTGATTACGCCGGCGATGTTGGTAATAGAGTTTTAAGAAGATGAAAATAGGAAAAATCCTCCGATACATATATCGGAGGATTTTTAAATAGCTTTTGGCATAAACCCCCGGTGTTGACCGGGGGTTTTGTTATTTTTTATTTTTAAGAAGAACTAAATGATCCGCCAACTTTTTAAATGCTTTGGCCCGGTGGCTGATTTGATTTTTTTCCCGTTCCGTCAATTCCGCCAGTGTTTTTTGGGAATTTCCCACCAGGAAAATAGGATCATAACCAAATCCATTTTCGCCTTTGTATCCAAAGCCGATAAAGCCCTCCAGCGTGCCGTCAAACAGCTGCACGCGCCCTTGCGGGGTGGCCAAGCAGGCCACGGTGCGGAAACTGGCCGCCCGGGCGGGTAATAACTGCCCCTCCAGGGCGGATAAAAGTTTGCGGTTATTGTCATCTGCGTCGGCGTGTTCGCCGGCATAACGGGCCGTATGAACGCCCGGGGCGCCGTGTAAAAACTTTACTTCCAGGCCGGTATCGTCCGACACCGCCGGCAACCCGCTTTCGCGCGCGGCGTATACGGCTTTAATTTCCGCGTTGTCTTCCAGCGTGTTTCCGGTTTCCGGCGGAAGCGTAAGCCCCTTAAAATCAGCCAGGCTTACATATTCTATCGGCGTCCCGTTTTTTAATTTTGCGGGCAAAATATGAACGAGCTCTTGAAATTTATGCGGATTGCCCGTAGCAATTAAAATCTTCATCGGTTGGTATTAATTACCTCATCATTACAATTTCATCCGCTAGGTTCAGCGCCACCAGGTAGGCCTTGTACATATCTTCTTCGCTGAGCCATTCGGTAAAAGCGTGCGGATTGTTCTGCCCCGTAAATAAGGTATAAGCGCCGTTGCCCAGCTTGAGCATTAACATAGAGGCCGTAGTGCCGGCGCGTTCTTCTTTAAAGTTGGGAGTTATGCCGGCATTTTGCAGGGCGTTGGTAACCACTTGGCGCGCCTGCGGGTGAATGCTTTCGGCCACATTGCCGTATTGCTTGTACACTTCACGTTCAATTTTTACGCCAAACTGATCGCTGATTTTGTTTGCGACGCTGTCGGCATAAACTTTCCAGGCATCAATGTTCTTCTGGCTGAAGTCGCGCAGGCGGAAATCCAGTTCGGCCACATTGGCTTTTCCTTCGCTCATATCCATATGGTGCAATTCCACATATCCCTGCTTGCCGGTGCTGTTGTTAGGCAGCCATTTTTCCTGTGCACAGGCCGCGCCCAGTTCGCAGGCGGGCTTCCAGGCGTTGCGGTAGCCGTTTTCGGCGGCCATGGACTGGTGCCCGTTGACGCCGTGTACTTTGTAAATCACTTTTTCCGCGTTGAAGTTGCCTACTACTACTTCGCCGTTTACACCGCCGTCAAAATCAAAGGCGATGTCCGGGTTATAGGGGGTTTCTTCAATAAAGTCAGCCGAGCGGCCTACATCTTCGTTGGGCGTAATAACAATTTGAATTTTGCCGTGTTTTTTGGACGGATTTTCCGCCAGGGTTTGAATGAAAGTAACCAATACGGACACCCCGGCTTTGTCGTCGGCAGAGAGCATGGTGGTCCCGTCCGAAGTAACGATGGTTTTGCCAATCATATTTTTTAAATACGGGTCCGTTTCGGTGCTGAGGATATGCCCGTTTTTCAGTTGAATCGGTTTGCCGTCGTATTTTTCAATTTTTTGGGCTTTAATGCCTTTTCCTATAATATCCGGCGTGGTATCATAGTGGCAGCTGAATCCCAGGGTGGGGGTTTTCCAGGCCACATTGGACGGGATTTCTACATAGATGTAATAGTTTTTGGTCAGTTCTGTTTTAAAACCGAACTTCTGGATTTCGGCATACAATTTTTTAGCGGTTTCAATCTGTTCGGGAGTAATGGCTACGGCGTCGTTGCTTTGGCTGTCGTAGGTAGTATAGGTCATAAACCGGTTCAGCATAGCGGCGCGGTATTTGGCGGCCAGCTTGGCATTTTGTTGGCCAATGTTTTTCCGGGCGGAAGATTTGATAAAGGTTCGTTCGTACGGAGTGGACGGAAAAGTGGCCGCAGCATATGCTTGGCTGGCAAAAGAGGCGCCAAACATAAATACGGATAATACGGCAAACAGCTTTTTCATATTCATAAGGGCTCCTTTGTGTGACTTTTCTTTTATTGTATGAATCTGCAACCAAAATGCGCAAGGGCCAAAGGACCCAGGCCCCACTAGGCCTCTTGGCAGGGGGGCAAGCAAAACAAAAACCCGCCCCAGTAAAAGGGGCGGGTTTTGGGGACGGCGTAAAATTAGTTGGCAGCCGGGGCCGGTTGGCCCTGCTGCATGTGCCACAGCGAGATAAGCCGCAGCACCGTGCGCAGCGAAGCTTCCATCACGTCCACGTCGGCGTATTCGTATTCGCTGTGGACGTTGAATTGCCCGGCAAAGAGATCTGGCGTCGGCAGCCCCATAAACGACAGGGCGGAACCGTCCGTCCCGCCGCGGGCGGCGGTTAATACGGGGGTAATGTCTTCGTTTTGCATGGCCAGCTGCGCGAGGGAGACCACTTGTTCGGGCAGGGCTTGTTTCATATTTTTATATTGGTCTGTAAACGTAAGCGAGAATCCCTTGCCCTTGTAGTTCATCCCCTTTACGGTATTGAACGCGCGGGTTACTTCGTTTACCAAGTCTTGCATTTCTTCGTCCGTAAAGGCGCGGATAATCCCTTTTACTTCGGTTTTATCGCCTTGGGTGGTAATGGAGTCCACCAAAATAAACCCGCGGCGGCCCGAAGTGGTTTCGGGGCGGCGGTGGCGGGGAAGCAGGGTGTGAAAGTCGGAAGCCATCAGCACATTGTCGGAAAACGCGGAGTTCATCGCTTCGCCGGGGTGTACGGCGCGCAGGCCTTCAAACACGGCGGTAAACGCTTTGGCGTTGAAGGTTTCGTTCGTAAGGGCGCCCGTGTCCATGCCGTCTAGCGTATAGGCATAGTCCGCCCCGAAGGAAGCTACGTCAAACTGGGCCACGCCGGCGCCGGTTTCTTCGTCGGGCGTAAAAGCGATTTTAAGAGGGCCGTGCTGCATTTCGGGATGGTCGTAGAGGTATTGCACCATGGTCATGATAACGGCAATGCCGGTTTTGTCGTCCGCCCCTAAGAGCGTCCCGCCCGACGCGGTCACGATATCGTGCCCGCGGGCGCGGGCAAGTTGAGGAGAATTGGCTGCGTTTAGCACCAGCTTGCGCGGGGCGTTGATGACGATGTCGCCCCCTTGGTAGTTGGCGTGTACCTGCGGGATGACGTCTTTCCCGGAGACTTCCAGCGCCGTGTCCATATGCGCCAAGAAAGCGACGGTCGGGGCATTGCGGTCGGAATTGGCCGGAATGTCGGCTGTCACAATGCCGTTTTTGTCCATTTTTACGTTTTTGGCGCCGTTTTTCTTAAGCTCTTTGACCAGCGTTTTGGCAAATTTCGTTTGCCCTTCGGTGCTGGGCACTTTGTCCGTTTGGTCGCTGGACTGGGTGTCAAACGTTACGTATTGGGTAAAGCGTTCGGTCAGTTGTTTTTTGGCTTCGGCTTTATCGTAGCGGGTAACGGACTTCCAATCCATTTCCTGAGCGGCGGCCGCCAGCGGCAGGCAGCAAGCGGCGGCCAGTAGGGCGGTTTTCACGTATTTGTTCATTAGGCCAAATCCTCCAGCGAAGCCGTTACCTGCGCCAGCGCCACTTTGGCGGCGGCCAGTTCGTTCTTCGTTTTTTCAATTTGTTCTTTGGGCGCGTGTTTGATGAAATTTTCCTGCGCCAGGCGCGCTTCGCGCGAGGCGATGTTAGCCTTGGCGGCGGCCAGGTCTTTTTCCAGGCGTTTCTTTTCTTTTTCAAAGTCAATCAGGCCCGTCAGCGGTACGTAGACGGCGATGTTTTCAAACACGGCGGTGGCGGTTTGTTTGGGCTTTGCCAAATTTACGCCGATATCCAGCTTTTGTACTTTGGCCATAAGCTTAATGTAGCCTTCGTATTCTTTTACGACGGCCAAATCCGCTTCGTCCTTGGCCGTTAAAACGGCGCTGATCTTTAAAGCGGGCGGTACGTTAAACTGGGCGCGGATGGTGCGGATTTCGCGCGTAACGCCTTGGATAATTTCCATTTTGCGCACGGCTTCTTTATCGCACAGGGCCGGGTCAAATTCCGGGTAGGCCTGCTGCAGCAGGAATTCCCCGCCTTCGGCCGCCACATACGGGCGCAGCGAAGAGGCAATTTCTTCGGTAATATACGGAATTAACGGGTGGAGCGCTTTTAAGGTGTTGTAGAGGATGTTGACGCACAGCGCCATTACTTTTTCTTTTTCTTGGGTTTGGAAGCGTTGTTTGGCCAGCTCCACGTACCAGTCGCAGAAGTCGCCCCACAGGAAGTGGTACAAGGTGTTTGCCGTCAGCGCGAGGTTGTATTTTTCAATGCCTTCGCGGGCGGTTTTAATGGCGTGGGCAAAGCGGTCTAAAATCCATTTGTCCGCCAGTTCGGTTACTTCTTTGGGCATAGCCAGCGGGCCTTGGATTCCTTCCATATTCATCAAGATAAAGCGCGAAGCGTTATAGAGCTTGTTGCAGAAGTTGCGCGCACCGGTGATGCTGTCTTCGGAATACGGGATGTCTTTGCTGGGGACGGCCTGCATCAAAAGCGAAAAGCGCACGGCGTCCGTGCCGTATTTGGCGGTCATATCCAACGGGTCAATGACGTTGCCTTTGGATTTGGACATTTTTTGCCCGTGTTTGTCGCGCACGATGCCGTTTAAATAAACGTCCTTAAACGGCAGTTTGCCCGTAAAGTCCAACCCCGTCATTACCATACGGGCGACCCACAGGTACAGAATTTCATACCCGGTTACCATGACGCTGGTGGGGTAAAAGTAATCCATTTCCGGCGTTTTTTCCGGCCAGCCGAACACGGAAATCGGCCACAGCGCGGAAGAGAACCACGTGTCCAGCACGTCGGGGTCTTGCACCAAGTCGTGCCCGCCGCAAACGGGGCATTTTTCGGGCTTGTCGTAAGAAACGATTGGCTGGGCGCCGTCTTCAAACGATACTTTGGTCAACTGTTCGCGGCCTTGCTGATCGGTGGCAAAGGTAAGGCCTTTTTCGCTGCAGTGGCGGCAGTACCACACCGGAATGCGGTGCCCCCACCAAATCTGGCGGGAGATGCACCAGTCCTGAATGTTTTTCAGCCAGTTTAAGAAAGGGTTTTTCCAGTTGGCCGGGTGAAACTGCAAGGCGCCGGATTCGGCGGCCTCAATGGCGGGCTGGGCCAGCTTGTCCATTTTGACGAACCATTGCTCGCTCATAAACGGTTCAATGGCGCTGTGGCAGCGGTAGCAGGTAGAAACGGCGTTGTTGTATTTTTCTTCTTTTACCAAGAGGCCGGCGGCGTCTAAATCTTTGACGGTTTCCTTGCGGCAGAGTTCGCGGTCCATGCCCAGGTATTTTTCGGGGCAGTTGATCATCTTGCCCTTGTCGTTAATTACCGTCATAATGGGCAGGTTGTGGCGCTGGCCGACTTCGTAGTCGGTCGCGTCGTGCGCCGGGGTAATTTTTAAAGCGCCCGTACCGAAGCCCAGTTCTACGGCTTCGTCGGCAATGATCGGGATGGCGCGGTTGGCCAGCGGGATGATGACTTTCTTGCCCACCATATTTTTGTAGCGTTCGTCTTTGGGATTGACGGCGATGGCGGCGTCGGCATAGATGGTTTCGGGGCGGGTGGTGGCGATGACAATACCGTCGGAACCGTCTTCGCCTTTATAGCGCAGGTACCACAATTTGCCGGCGTGTTGTTCGTGTTCCACTTCAATGTCGGACAGCGCGGTGGAGCAACGCACGCACCAGTTAATCAGGCGTTTGCCGCGGTAGATGTATTTTTTATCCCACCATTGGCGGAAGCATTCGTATACGGCTTTGGCGCGTTTTTCGTCCATGGTAAAGCGGATGTCGGACAGATCCAAACTCCAGCCCATTTTGCGGAACTGGTTGAAAATGGCGTTTCCGCATTCGTTGTACCAGTCCCACACGGTTTGGACAAAGGCTTCACGCCCCAAGTCGTGGCGGGATTTGTGTTCTTCTTTGGCGAGTTTCTTTTCAATTACGTTTTGCGTAGCGATACCGCCGTGGTCGGTGCCGGGTACCCAGTAGGCGTTTTCGCCAAACATCCGGTGGGCGCGGATCAGCACGTCCTGCAGCGTGTTGGTGGAGGCGTGCCCCATGTGCAGCGCACCCGTAATGTTGGGCGGCGGAATGACGATTACAAAAGGTTTTTTGGCGGGGTCTACATGGGCGGCAAATAATTTGGCTTTTTGCCATTTGTCTGCTAGTTTTTGTTCTACTTCCTGCGGTTCGTACGCTTTGGGTAACATAATTCGTAAGTCCTCTTTGCTTGGTTTCTTCGCGTAATGTGACGTTACGCGCTTATTTACATTTTACCAATTTAAGAGGGGGAAAAACAGCCGCCCCGGTTGCGGCCGGGGCGGGGGAAACACAAGGCAAAAAAGGGTTAAGAACCCAGTTTGTCGGCCACTTTAATAGCGGCAAACACGGCTGGAGGCGTAACGGCAAAAGGCATATTGTGTATCGTTTCGCCTTCTGCACAGCTGGCCTCGGCCACTTTTTTAAGTTCTTCGTCAGACGCGTCTTTCAGGCCCAGTGCGGCCAAGTTGGTAGGCAGGCCGATTTCGCGGCAGAAAAAGAGAACCTCGTTAAATTCTTCCTGTGGAGCATTTTCCAGCGCCAGTTGGGCCAGCAGCCCAAAAGCCACTTTTTCCCCGTGCATGGCGCTGTGCGTTTGCGGCAAAACGGTCAGCCCGTTGTGAATGGCGTGCGCCGCCGCCAACCCGCCGCTTTCAAAGCCCACCCCGCTCATATAGGTGTTAGTTTCTACGATATCGTCCAGCGCGGAAGAAACCGCCTTAGCCTCGGCCGCCAACTTGGCGCGCAGACCATTTTTAAATAGACTGTCGCGGCAGGCGCGGGCAATGGCCAGTGCAGAAAGCGAAGAACGTCCTCCCGCCGTGGTGGCTTTGCCGGAGGCGAAGCACGCACGGGCTTCGTAATAGGTAGCCAAGGCGTCGCCCATGCCGGCCACCAACATGCGCACCGGGGACTGGGCAATAATGGCGGTGTCTACCAGTACTACGTCGGGGTTATTGCGCAAAATCAGGTAGCTCTCAAACGCGCCTTCTTCCGTATAGATGACGGAGAGTGCACTGCAGGGGGCGTCCGTAGAGGCGATAGAGGGCGCAATAATCACGGGCAATTTGGCATAATAAGCGGCTGCTTTGGCGGTGTCCAGCGTTTTGCCGCCGCCAATACCAATGATTACCCCACAATTCTTTTCGTGGATTTCGTTTACAATGCGTTTAATCTCCGCCATGGAGCATTCCCTGGAAAAAGTGTGAGAATAAAGCGGAAGATTTTTGGCAGCGAAAGACTCTTCAATTCCCTTCCAGTAGTGTTTGATGATATGCGGCCCAGCTACAACGTAAGCTCCGGTAGTGCTCAGCCCGCCTGCATAATCGGCCAGTTTGCTCCAAGCTCCCGGCCCTTGCACGTATTTCATCGGTGAAAAAATAATTCTTTCCATGAAACCCTCTTTTTGGTTTTTTCTTTTATTGTAGCGGTTTGTGAACATAAAACAAGAGGGAATTTTTAACTAGCTTTCTAGTATGTTATCTATATGGGAAAAATAGTCAGATTATGCCATAATATACATATGCAAGAAAAAGAAATCATCCAATCGGAAGAAGTAATAGAACCCGAAATTTTAGATGAAAACGGAAACCCTATCCACGAGGATCCCGTGAAAGATTCCGCGCGTCCCAAAGGCGATACGGGCGGACTTTTGGGCGGGGTGTTTGTGCTGGCGTTTGGGTTTATCGTAACGCTTTTTGTGGCGATTTTCAGTATTTGTATTTTGCTGCCGCTGATGCTGCTGGGGAGATTGTTCGGCATGCAGGTGCGAACGTTTCGGCGGTAGAAAAACCGTTTAACAAAAAAGCCCCTTGGCGGGGCTTTTTTTGTTACAGATAGAGAATTTTAAATCCCAACATCAGTTCCCAATCGTAGGAGTATTTATTGCCCGCCAAGTGCCATCCGCCGCGTACGTACATAGACGAGCCCACATTGACCATCGTTCCCAGTTCAAATTCTCCGATTAGTTCTGCTTCGCCGGGGTTTTGGTAGTCCACGGTGTAGCGCGGGTCAAATTCAAACCACCAACCGTCCGGCCCGATAAGGCCGAAAATCATTCGGTAGCGGCTTTCGTTGATGTCTTCTCGGCCGCTGCTTCCCGCGAACGAAAAAATATGGCGGTATTCCGCTTCCACAAAGAACGAGGAATTGAGTTTCCACACCGTAAAAATTTCCGGTTCGGCCACCCATTTGCCGTCTCCCAGGCTGCGGTCGGTGGCGGTGGGAGTCGTCAGTTCCATCGCCAATCCATACGAAAACACTTTATTGGGCGTATATTCCACATAACTGCCGGATACCATAATATCGCCCAACCCCTTGGCGGAGGAGGTATCGTTTCCCACGCGGGCAATCGGAATTTCGGCGCCGAATTTCCAGTGCCGGTTTAATTTAAAAGAGGGTTTGATTTCAATGGTAGAAGAAATATCGTTTGCCGAATCGTGTTTGGCTTTAAAGCGGGGTTTGATTTCCAGCGAAGTGATGTTTTCCGTCGGTAGAAGACCCAGTACCTGCAAGTTTTCCTGCAGTTGGGCACAGGCCGGAAACGCACAAAAAAGTGCGCAAAGAGCAAAAAAATGTTTGCGCATAAGATACCTCAAAAGAATCGTTAAAAAAGCCCCTTTACGGGGCTTATAAAATGGCGGAGAGGGAGAGATTCGAACTCTCGATACGGTTTCCCGTATGCAGTCTTTCCAGGACTGTGCCTTAAACCGCTCGGCCACCTCTCCAAAAGGGTGTTGCGGACTAAGTACCTATTTATTATAGCAAATTAATGTTTGGCTTGCGCATTTCCCGACGGAGAACTTGCGCTTTGGCAATCCGCCAACAGGCTTTTGAGCCGTTCCACCGTTGCCGTTTGGCCGGACAAAATTACTTTTCCGTCCACCCGCAGCGCCGGGGTTTGCAGTACGCCGGCTTGGGCAATCCGGTCAAAATCTTCCACTTTTTCCAACGCGGCAGGCAATCCCAGTTCCTGCAGCGCCGCTTGGGTATTGTTAAATAAAATATGGCATTTGCTGCAGCCCATGCCCAGTATTTGAATTTTCATACAGCCTCCTATAATATCCGGTTTAAAATATATCCTACGCAGATAAACGACACAATCAAATACAACGTAAACAACGCAATCATTTTTACGGAAAGTACTTTTTTAAGCATCATCATTTCCGGCAGTGAAATAGCGGTGATGCTCATTAAAATGACCAAGGCCGTTCCCAGCGGCACGCCTTTTAATAACAAAGCCTGTATGACGGGAATAACACTGACGTGATTGGCATACATAGGCGCCCCGATGACCGACGCAAGCGGCACGGCCCAGGGGTTGTCTGCCCCCAGATATTTGCTTAAAAAGGCTACCGGCACATATCCGTGAATCAGTGCTCCCACCAAGAGCCCCGCCAGCACGTAAAGCCAGATGCTTTTTAAAGTATCCCATGCAAAAAAGTGTGCATAAGCCGTCAATTCTTTTATATGTTGGGATCTCGTTTTAGAGGAATTGCAAGAGCAAGCGGGTTGCACGGCCTGCGGGGCCTGATATGTGCACAAACGTTCCAAGTGCAGCCGGTCGGCCAGCCAGCCGCCCAAAACGGCAATCAACGAGCCGCACAGCACGTATATCGCGGCTACGCCCACCCCGGCCCCTTTCATACTAATCAACATGAAAGTGGCAATTTCGCTGACCAGCGGAGAGCTGATAAGAAAAGCCATGGTGATGCCGAACGGAATGCCCGCGGTGATAAATCCGATAAACAGCGGAATGGACGAACACGAGCAAAAAGGCGTAACAATACCCAAAAAGACCGCTAAAAAGTAACCATACCATCGGTTTTTGCCGGACAGATATTCCCGTACTTTTTGCGGCGAGAGCTGGGAACGAAAGAGCGAAATGATAAAAATTAAAACGTAAATAAGAACAAAAATTTTGGTAATGTCCTCTATAAAAAAATGTACCGCGCTGCCCAAGTGAGTCTCGGGCGAGAGGCCCATCCAAGCCGTCAGGGCGTCGGCTATTTTTGTGAAAATTGAAAACATATCTTTTTCTCCTATTATCTATATATTTAAATATATCAATGTGTAAGCCAAAAAAATTATTTTTTGCATGCCGCACAGGCCTTTTTAGGGGCGGGGGCGGACAGTTGCTTTAAGCAATGCAACAGTTTTTGCAGGCCGCTTGCCTGAAGGGAATAATGCATCCATTTGCCTTCTTTTCGGGTCGATACGATGCCGCCGTCGCATAAAATTTTCATATGGTGCGACAGAGTGGATTGGCCGATGTGAAGTAATTCCAATAATTGGCACGCGCACATTTCGCCGCGGCGGGCCAGCAATTGGACGATTTGCACCCGGTTTTCGTCGCTTAATGTTTTAAACAGCCGGGCGGTTTGTTGAAGTTCCGTCATAACAGATTAAATTATAATAAATATATTGATATTTATCAATATGTTTAGCATTAAAATCCCCGGCTTTCGCCGGGGATTTTTGTTAAAACATATTGGCCAGCATCAACAATAACAATCCTAAAAACACACAGCAAAGCAAAAATTTGGAAAGTCCCAAATGTTTTTTAAGCCAGTTGTTAAACGTGGCCGATTCCTTGCCGCACAGCGTCAGCACAAACACCAACACAAGCGGCAGGACAAACATCAGGTTGTACACAATCAGGTATTCGGCCGCTTTCCAGGACTGGCTGCCCGCTTCTTTTAAAATCACTACGCAAGTAGGCAAGTACACCTGCCCCGTGCACACGGCTTCCACCGCCGACACCACAAACCCCACGGCAAACGCCGCCAAGAGCAGCCGCCACATGGAGCTGTGTTTGTCTTTTAAAAAGAAACGCATGACCTTGTGAATGTATTCTTTGTAGCTTTTGGGCAGCTGCAAAAGCATTTTTTCGGATTTTTTGGTGCGTTGGTAAATAATGAAATCATACAGGCTCAGCGCCAAAAACAGCACACACAGTGCGATCGTTCCCCATTGTACGGCCAGGGTTACGTAGCGAAAGCCCTTCATCGCGTACAAAAAGTGAAACGCGCCCAAGCCCATCAGCAAATACGCCAGGAAGACTGACGTACAATATGCCGTTCCCACTACGATAATTTCTTTTTTGGTGTATTTATACGCCGCCAGAAACGATACAAAAAACACAATAACGGCAAACGCGCAGGGGTTGATGCCGTCGGCCAATCCGGCGCCGATAATGGCCCAAAGCGTAATTTGGCTAAACAACGCCTCGTGGGCCTGCAGCTGGGCATCTTCTTGCGCGGCCTGCGGGGCGGGCGCTGTGGGGGCTGGTTCGCCTGAAGCGGCGGGTGCCTGCACGGGCTGCGGAGCCGTTTGTACGGGGGCGGGTTCAGCCGGGGCCGGTTCGGTTTTGGCGGGGGCGGCTGGTTGGGCCTTCTTTACAGGAGCGACCTCCTCTTCTTTCGGTTCCGGCAGGCCGGGCACGCGCGTTTTTTCGCGGTTGGAATGCGCTTTTTGGACGGCTTCGTCCGCCTGTGAACCGATTTGGGTGGGGTACCCTTGCAGCACCGTTTCGCCTACGACCAGCATGGGAATGCCGGCCGAGTCCAGCCCGTAGGTCTGCAACGTTTGAAAGAACAATACGTTATTGGCTTGTTCGGTTAAATCATATTCAAACAGTTCCGCTTTTCCCTTATATTTTTCTCTAAATTGTTGGGGAAAACCGTCCTCTTTTAAATGCCGGCAGTGCGGGCAATAAGGCGAGGTGAACAGCACGGCCTGCACCGGGGCCGCCCAAGCGGGGGCGCCGGTGCCCAAAAAGAGGGCGGCGGTAAGTAACAAGGATTTTAACATACGTCGTAGCATAATGGTTTGAACTCCTAACATTGATTTTGGCAGAAAGCCAGGTTTTTGGTTTGTTGTTGCGAATCTTCGTCCCACAGGCTCCAGGGATCCTGCGGATCAAAATCGGAAGGCGGCGTTTTGCAGTGTTTGCGGGTAATGTGCGTAACGGGGTGCTCGTCGCAGACGGTCATGGTTTGGGTGCAGGAACAATCCGTCCCGCGGCATTCCAGTTGGGTGGAAAAAAGCACGCGCCCGTCCGCGTTTTTGCATTGGGCGCTTTGCAAAAACGCAGCGGGATGGGGCTGGCTCGGCGCTTGCAGCGACTGGCTCCAATGCCGGCCGGCCAGTCCGCCCAGCATTAGCAACAATCCGGCGCAAATGCCCCAGGCCAGCGGCTTGAGCGATCGGCGCGGCGCGCTTTGGTGAAGTACGCGCGCCCATACGCGGCGCTGGGCTTGTTGGGCCGGGTCAAAATCCAGGGCGGATACTTTTTCCAAAAACTCTTTTTCTGTGCTCATATCGGATCCATATAGCGGCGTATTTTTTGTACGGCGCGGTATAGCAATGTTCCCACATTGGTTTCGCTTAAGCGGGTTACGGCGGCAATTTCGCGGTTGGTCAGGCCGGAAAAAAACTTAAGCGAGACCAAATCCCGCTCTCTTTCAGAAAGGGTGGCCACGGCCGTGCGCAGTTGTTTTTGCAGCGCCTCCTGCTCCATTTGTTCCAAGGGGGATTTTTCTTTGCCCGGCAGCAGGTCATCGGGTGTCTGGGTGAGCGAAAAGAAATGTTTTACCCAAAACAGCCTGCGGTACATATTGGTTTCGTTGCGGGCAATGGTAAAAATCCATTGGGAAAACGTCCCCTTGGCCTCGTCATAAGAAGCAAGGTGTTCGTAACACTTTTTCCACGTGCTGGCGCAAATATCTTCTGCGGCGGCCGGGTCGTTTATGCGGGTAACGACATAGGCATAAACGGGTTTAAAGTATTGGTTATATAATGCTTCAAATGAGGTCATGCTACTTATATTATGCTGCTGCAGGAAAAGTATCACACTTTTATTATTGTAGCTTTTATGGAAAAATCTGTGCTCCCCGGTTTGGCAACCGGGGAGCGAAGAACTACTGTAAGGCGTTTAGCCAGGAAGTGATTTTATTGTCTACGGCGTCGTTATATTGCGGGCCCAAGTTATTAAAGGACTCCCCTTTTAGAAGTTGAGCGTTTTTGGCGCGGGCGGCAAAGTCTTCAAAAAAAGTGCCGTAATTGCTGCCTTGGGTGGAAAAGGGCACCACTTTTTTGTTTTTAAAATCCATTTCCCGCAAAAATTGAAGCACCGGCGTGGCGGCGGTGTACCACCAAATAGGAGAACCGACAAATACCACGTCGTACTGCGAGACGTCGGGCAAGGGGTGTTGAAGGGCCGGGTAGCGCCCGGTGGAGAGCTGGCGTTTGAGGGTAAGATACATCCACGGCGCCGAAGAAAGCGGCTCCTGCAGTTCAATGCGGTACAAATCGGCCCCGGTGCGCTGTTGGATCCGCCGGGCAATATCCTGCGTATGGCCCGAGCGGGAGTAATAAACGACCAACGTTTTGCCCAACCGGGCGGTATAGGCGATTTTTTCTCCCTGAAAAGGGGCCATTTCTTTTTTGTTTCGCTGGGCCACGCGCATCAAGTGCACGGCGCCGATGGCGCCGCCGATTACGGCCGCAGCCAGCACCAGCAGTAAAATGGTTTTAAGCATGGGGTTTTCCTCCCGAAGGAATTTTTGGGGCGGAAGCTTTGCTTACCAGCCAGTAGGTTACGCCCGCCACCAGAAACAAAATGGCCAGGTGCGCCGATAAGAAAGAAACAAAGGAGCGTCCCCGGGGCATATGGGTGAATGCAAGGCCCAGCTGGGCGGGCACTTTCCAGTAGAAAACGGCAAATAGGCCGTACGCCGCCGCCAAGCCGGCCGCTGTGCCCAAGGCCCAGCGGGAAAATCGGCGTTGGGCGCGCTGGAGAAGCGGCTTAAAAACGCCGCCGTTTAACCCCAGGTGCACAGCCGATAATAAAAAGCCCCAATAAGCAAATACGGGGTGCAGGCGCCTAGCCGTCCAAGAGCCGCCTAAATGTAAAAAGGAAAATACATCCCGCGAAAGAAAAATGCCCGTTACGCACAAGCCAATCATGGCGGCCAACAAAAGCAGGTTTACGGTCGTCAGTACCCAGCGAAAAAGCGTGTATTTGCCTTTCCATAAGGCTGCGTACCACCCGGCGTTAAGCACGTTATGCAAGATGAAAAACACAAATAAAGCCGTGCCTAACCATTCGTGCGGCAGATTGCCGGTAAACGGGTAGCCCAGCGCCAGCAAAAAGAGAACGGACATCACAAAATCCACACTTAATTTAAAGCGCATTTTTGCAGTCATATCCGTTCTCCTTTCTTATTTATTATAGCGTTTCTTGCGCCAGTTTATTCAACCAATTTTGCAGTGCCTCCGGCGCCGCGCCCGAAGAGCGGCCGGGGAAAGCGGCCGCTTTTAAAAAGCGGGCCTGCGGCAGTTGGGCTTTCATATCGCGTTCACAGCGCTGCATTCCGCCGCCGCCGTGCGTAAAGAACGGCACCAGCGTTTTGGCGCTGAAATCATACTGCGACAGGAAAGTTTTTACCGCCGGCGCGTAGGTGCCCCACCAGTTGGGCGAGCCGATGAACACTACGTCGTAAGTTTCCATTTGCGGCACTTTGTTTTTCAGCTCCGGCATAAACCCGGCGTTGATTTCCCGCTTGGCTTGGGCGGTCAGGTCGTTGTAAGCGGCGGGGTATAGTTGTACGGTTTCAATGGCAAACAAATCGCCTTGCACGGCCTGCGCAATTTGGCGCGCCACGGCCTGCGTGTTGCCGGAATGCGAATAGTACGCTACCAGCACTTTTTTGCCGGCAAAAGGATTTTGCACCGCTCCGGCGGAAGAAGATCCCGTGTCCGGCGTGTCTGCACTGCAGGCGGCCGCCGACAGAACAACCAGACCGGAATAAAAAAAACGCGTCATTTTTTTCATAGAGTTTCCTTATTTATATTGTTCGTCCGTTACCGCATCCAACCATTCGGTTTGCCCGTTTTGGTGGGCGTTGGTTTCCAGCGAAATATGCACAAACCAGCTGTCCGGCGCCGCGCCGTGCCAATGCGTTACGCCGGGGGCAATGCGCACGATATCGCCTTTGTGCAGGATTTGGATTTCTTTTCCTTTTTCCTGATAGCGGCCTTCGCCGTTAAGTACCAGCAAAATCTGTCCGCCGTCGTGTTTGTGCCAATGGGTGCGGGCGCCGGGTTCAAAGGTTACGTTGCCGATCGGCGCGTTAAAAACATCGTCCTTGGGGCTTAACATATTTAAATAAGTTTGCCCCGTAAAAAATTTACCGTACGGGTTGGGTTCTCCTTGGTTAAAAATCGTATCAATGGGTGCTTTTTTCATAGCTCGAGTCTCCTGTTTTTGGGGTTTGGGCGACATGGCCGCCGTAAACAGCAAGGCCGCCGCCGCACAAAGTAAAAGTGCTTTTTTGGAAAACATAATTTCCTCCTAAGGTTGTTTTGGGGCCGAAAGCACGGTTTCTAAAGCGTACAATCCGCGGACGGCCGTTTTGCGCCCGACGGCTTTTTTAATTACCGCCATAATGCCTTCTATTTGCGGGGCGCTTACGCCCACGTTCATGGCCATGGAAATATGGGCTTGCAGCTGCGGGGCTACATTGCCCAGCGCCGCCAGCGCCGATACGGTGGCGATTTCCCGCTCCGGGTACGTCAGCACGCCGCGTTCAAAAATATCGGCAAACAAATGTTCTTTTAAAAAGGTATCCGTTCCTTGAATAAATACCGGCGGGTGGCTGGGCAGCTTGGAAGCGGTTAACACTTCCAAGTTTCTTTTGCCCAGTTCGTATTTATCCGTTCCGGCGGGAATGGGCTGGGGGGAAAGGCCGGTAACGTCTTCCTTCCCGGCGGCGCGGCGCTGTTTGACCACGCTTTCCAGCACGCCGGCCGCATTTAAGCAGCGGGGGAACCCGGTGTAGGCATACAGCTGAAGCACGATTTCTTTCAGTTCGTTTACCGTAAGGTCGCTGTCTAGCGCTTGGTAAAAAGCGGCGGGCAGTTTTTCCAAATCGCCTACGGCGCTTAGCGCCGCGGTTTGGGCAATGGCCTGCTGTTTGGGGGACAGATTTTTCTGGGCTTGTTTCCAGTCGTAGGCTTGCAGGCCGGACGTCCCCACCAAGCCGGCGGCCAACAGCCCTGTAATGCGTTTTTTGTGTTAAATTCATAAACCCTCCTGAAATTAGTATACAGTCTGGAGTTTGCTCCAGGTCAAGACCTATTTTTATGGCAAGCAGGCGGGAACGCAAAAAAATACCCCGGCCTTTTGCGGGCCGGGGTATGCGGCAGAACCAAAGTTATTTGGTGTACGGCTTGAGCGATTCGGTGTAGATGGTGCGAACCGCTTCTTGGGTGGCTTCGGTCGGAGCGATGCCCAACAAACCGCCCAAAGAAGGCGTGTTGAAAGCCAAGTCCACCAGCTTGTCTACGTCAGAGGCTTTGAAGCCTTCGTCTTCCAGCTTATGCGTAGAGCCGACGGAGAACAGCCATTTTTCCACCCCTTGCGCCGCTTTTTCGGCTTCGCAGGCGCAGCCGGTTAAACCGGGCACGATCGGGGCCAGCACATCGGCCAGCGTAGCCGGTTTAGCGGGATAGATGCTCTTGATGACGGCCGGCAGCAACATAGCCAACCCCAAGCCGTGGGTCAAGTGCGGGTTCACGCCGGAAAGCGGGTGTTCCAGCGCGTGTGTGTAGTGCAGCATGCCGTTGTCGAAGCTGATGCCGGCAATCAAGGCCGCATAGGCCAGGAAATAGCGGGCTTCGAGGTTGGTCGGATCTTTAAGCGCCACGGGCAGGTATTCGTTCACCAGTTTCACGACCGCGACCGCCAGGTCAATGGCGTAGGGCGAAGTTACTTTGGTGGTGGAAGCTTCTACCACGTGGTTGACCGCGTCGATAGACACGTAGCGGGTCTGGTTTTCGGCCAAGCCGGTCATCAGGGCCGGGTCGTCAATGGAGTAGAGCGGGTAGATGCAATCGTACGCGATGGCGGGTTTGAAGTTCTTTTCTTCAATGCTGACCACCGCAAAGCGGTTGGCTTCGGAACCGGTGCCGTGCGTGAGGTTGATGGCGATAATCGGCGCGGCTTCGGTGGGCGTAAATTTAAATTCATACAATTCTTCCGCCGTGTGTCCGGGGTTCTTCATCAAAATGGCCACGCTCTTGCCGGCGTCAATGGCGGAACCGCCGCCGATGGCGAGCATCGCCTGCGCACCGAAATCGGCCGCCATTTTGGCCGCTTCGTTGACGTGGTGCGTGTTCGGGTTCGGGGTTACTTTGTCGTAGTGAACATACGTAATGCCGTTTTCGGCAAACGCTTTGGTGACGTGATCCCACGCGCCGGTTTTCTTATAAGCGCCGTGGCCCGTTACCACTACCAACTTGGTAATTCCTTTGGCTTTTAAGTCTTTGCAAATGTCCGAGATTTTGTTGATGGCGCCTACGCCGAAATACACCAGCGTGCGGCTGCGAATCTCGCGCACTTCATTAATATTAATATCTTTTTCCCACATACATTCCCCTCCTTAATATGGTACTTCTTCTCCTTTACTATACCATATTGGAAAGGGTTGGGAAATGGGCATTTTGTGCCAAAAGCGCGGAAGAGTTTTTAGTCGGGGAAGAATAAAATTTAAGCCGCTTGGAAAAGCGGCTTAAATTTCAAAAATTGCAATGCAAGGGGTTATTTCCCCAATTGGCACTGGAGAAACGACCGGAAATAATAATCGGCGGTTGCTTGTAAAGCGGGTTGGTCTTTGGCGGCGTGCGGCTCGGCAATGGCGGCTGTGGAAAAACCTGCGCTGCGGGCCGTTTGCAGGGCGTAGAGTGCATCTTCCACCACCAGTGTCCGCTCTAAGGCCGTGCCCAGTTTTTGGCGGGCCAGCTGGTAGACGGCGGGATTTCGCTTGCCGGCGCCGGCTTCGTCGCAGGTAAGGATGAAATCAAAGTACGGCAAAAGGCCCGTGCGTTTGAGGGCGGCTTCCGTCAGTTCCCGGTCGGAAGCGGTGGCCACGCAAAGTTTAATGCCTCGCGCCTGCAGGCGCCGAAGCAGCGATAAAACGCCGGGCTTGGGGGGGATGTCCTCATAGTAATGGCGGCGGATCGGCTCCAGCGTCAGACGTAAAATTTCTTCGGGCGACTGGGGCAAATGAAAACGTTTTTTTAGCAGGCGTGCTCCGTCCGAGAGAGACATTTTGGCCAGTTCTTCATCCAACCCGGGCGGGGGCACAATGCCTTGCGTGCGTAAAAAATTGGAGCCGGAATGCTCCCAAGCGGAAAGGGAATCTAACAGGGTGCCGTCCAGATCAAAAATGACGGCGTCTATCCGTGCTTTTCCGGGAAAGAGCTGGGCCGGTGCTGGCATCCGGGTCAGCTGGGCGGCCACTTTTTTCTGCAGAAGGCCTGGGGAAACGGCCGCGGCAGGTTGGAGCCCCAGCCAATAGCGGGGGGACAGAAGCCCGCGCGGGCCGCAGAGCCCTTGGGCTTGGGGAACAAAACGTAAAGTTTCTTGCTGCAGGGCGCGGACAAAGGGAATGACTTGTTTTTGTGCGCAGAGAACGGAAGGCGCGGCGGTGCATAATACAACCGCGGCAGGCAGCAGTATAAAACGACGTAACGAATGCATATCTATATTGTACTTGTTTGGGCGGCGGGTGTTCAAGAACGGGTGCCAAAGAAGATGCGAAAAAATAGACGTAAATTTGAAAATTTACGTCTCAAAAAGATATAATATTACCAATGAAACAGACTAAAAAAAACTGGAAGGGAACCTCCACAAAAAGGCGCAATACGGCCTTTTTTTTATTTGTATTTTTGGGTATGCTGACGGCTTTCGGGCCGTTTGTAACGGATATGTACCTGCCCAGCCTTCCGACGATGACCTCGTTCTTTGGTACCAGCACCTCCATGGTGCAGCTGGGACTTACGGCCTCTATGCTGGGGCTGGCCGCGGGCCAGATTTTATTCGGCCCGCTGAGCGATAAATACGGCCGGCGCTCGCCGCTGATTGTATCGATGCTGCTGTTTTTGTTTTCCACGCTGGCGTGCATTTTTGCCCCCAATATAGAAGTGTTTATCGCGCTGCGTTTTGTGCAAGGCGCGGCGGGCGCGGGCGGAATTGTGATTTCCCGTTCTATCGCGACCGACAAGTTTAAAGGCGCCAATTTGGCAAAAGCCTTGGCCGTCATCGGCGCCATCAACGGGATTGCTCCCGTATCGGCGCCGGTCATTGGCGGGGCCGTTTTGAAAGTAACCAATTGGCAGGGCATTTTTGCCGTGCTGTTTGCGGTGGGCCTTGCGCTGACGGCGGGCTGCTTTCATTTTAATGAATCCTTGTCCCACAGCAAACGCTCCAAGGAAAAACTTTCCCATACGTTTGTGTTGTTCAAAATCGTCATGCAAAAACGCACCTATATGCTGTATGTGCTGCAACAGGCTTTTGCGCTGGCTATTTTGTTTGCTTATATCGCGTCCTCTCCGTTTATCATTCAGGAGCATTACGGCTTCAGCCCGCTTGCCTTTAGCTTGTTCTTTGCGCTGAACGCGCTGGCGTTGATGGGCGGGGCGGGGCTTTCGGCCAAGTTTAAACGGCAGGAAAACTCCGTGATTACCAGCTGCGTAGGCATGATGACGTGCAGCGTGTTGTTATTTGTGTCGTTGGTTTCGGGCGCGTCTATCGTGCTTTTTGAAGGCTTGCTGTTTGTATTGTTGTTTATGCTGGGGCTTACGCTTACTTCCGCCACGACCTTGGCAATGGAAAACGCCCGAGAACAAGCCGGCACAGCTTCTGCCCTGTTGGGTGCGGCCAGCTTTTTGTTTGGCAGCATTGTATCGCCGCTGGTGGGCATGGGAGACATCCTGGTGTCTACGGGGATCACGTTTGTTATTTGCGCGGCGGCTTCCTGCCTGTGCGGCTGGGCCGCTATTCACGGGCATACGCCGCATACGGCGGTAATCAATAACGGCGTTTGCTAAGAAATTGCTGAAGAAATTTATAAGGAGCTTTGAAAAAAGCTCCTTTTTTATGCCCAAAGGCTTGACTTGGAGTCGGCTCCAGGTATTACAATATAAAAAAGTGTTACGGAGGCAACGGGATGACGATATCGGAAGTGAGCAAAAAATACGGCCTTTCCGTAGATACGCTTCGCTACTACGAAAAAGCCGGTTTAATTCCGCCGGTTAACCGCAAAGAAAACGGCATCCGCGACTATACGGAAACGGACTGCGGATGGGTGGAGTTTATTAAATGCATGCGCGAGGCGGGGCTTCCCATTGAGGTGCTGACGCAGTATATTGCCCTGTATGCCAAGGGGAACCGCACCTTGCAACAGCGCAAAAACCTGCTGATAACGGAGCGCGACCGTTTAAAAGAACGCATTGCGCAAATGCAGCAAACGCTGAAGCGGCTGAATTATAAAATTTCCGTTTACGAACAACGCATTGTAGCGTGTGAGAAAAAACTGTTGAAATGAGGTAAGAGGATGGCAAAAAAGGTACTGATTATTTCCGCCAGCCCCCGTCGGGGCGGCAATTCGGACTTGTTGTGCGACCAATTTTTAAAAGGGGCATCGGAAGCCGGGCACCAAGTCGAAAAAATTTCTTTGCTCGAGCATAAAATCAATTATTGCACGGGCTGCGGCGTGTGCAACAATACCCACCGCTGCGTGCAGCAGGACGATATGGCCGCCCTGCTGGACAAAATGGTACAGGCAGATGTGATTGTCCTGGCGACGCCGGTCTATTTTTATTCCATGGACGGCCAGCTAAAGACGTTTATAGACCGCACCGTCCCGCGCTATACGGAAATTACCGATAAGGACTTTTACTTTATCCTGACCTCGGCCGACACCGAGAAGAAAAATTTGGCCCGCACGGTGGAAGCCCTGCGCGGATTTACGGAAGATTGCTTGGACAATGCCCGCGAGAAAGGCGTTATTTTCGGTACGGGCGCTTGGCAAAAAGGCGAAATTAAAAATACGCCCGCGTTTGAAGAAGCCTATCAGGCGGGCAAGCATTGCTAGCGTTTGTGTTTTTTGCATTAAGCGCGTTCTTGGGAACGCGCTTTTTTGTGTAAAACGGGCGGAACGACAGGGGAAAAAGGCTAGCGGCGAAGCGTGTGCGGGCCGCGGACATAGTCCATAAATTGTTTCACGCGCCCGTCGCACAGGACGTCTTGCACGGAAATTTCTTTTTTTAAGTGCACCCCGTTTAACGTGCGGCAGCGGCTAAGCGCCACGTAAGTTTGCCCGGGGGCAAAGGCGCCGCGGCCGATGTCCAGGTAAATGCTGTCAAAGGTAAGGCCTTGGGATTTGTGAATGGTAATGGCCCAGGCCAGTTTTAAGGGATATTGTTTAAAAAACCCCTTCACTTTGGGCTGCAGCTTTTGCAACAGCGGGTTAAATTCGTATCGCACGTCTTCCCATACGTGGGGTTCCACTTGGTAAATGCAGCCTTTGAGTTCCACCTGAATGAAATCCGGCCCCAAATCATACACCGTACCGATATCGCCGTTGACCCAATTATCGTCGTTTACCAGCATCATAATTTTGGCGCCCTTTTTGAGGTGCAGCACGGGGTCTGCCGGCGGGGTTTTGGTCTGAAACGATTCGTCCGCCGTGGCCGTATAGGTAAATTCTTCGCCGGGCAGCTGGGCCAGGTAATGCACGTTGCGCCAAGATGCTTCGCGGTTGGTGGGGGCCAGAATGATGCTGTTTTCAAATTTTTCCGGCAAGTCAAATGTTTTGCGGGTGTTGAGCAGGCTGTCTAGCTGAGGCTGGGTAACCTGTCCTTCGCGTATGAGGTTTAACAAGCGGGCAAAGTCCGGGTCGGCCTTTTGGCGGAAGATGCGCCGCAGTTCAAATACTTCCGTGGGCAGGCGGCGCAGCACATGCGCTTCAAAAAAATAGGGGCTGGGATACAGCTGGCGGAAATAGTCAAACAAACCGCCGGAAGCTTGCTCCTCCACCGGCGGCAGCTGGAACAGGTCGCCAAACAACACGATCTTTTTGCCGCCGAAGGGTTCTTCGCTGTGGGTGGAAAGCTGCAAAATGTAATCAATGGCGTCCAACAAATCGGCCCGGAGCATGGAGGCTTCGTCTATAATCAGCGTGTCTATAGCGTCCACCGTTTTGCGCGGCAGGCGTTTTAAATTGCTTTTATCAAGCAGATTGCCCGGCTTTAAACGAAAGAACGAATGGACGGTTTGCCCGCGCACGTTGATGGCCGCCAGCCCGGTGGTGGCCAAGACCACCGTATTTTGGGCGGTATGTTCGGCAAAATAGCGCAGGAGCGTGGTTTTGCCCGTTCCGGCCCGGCCCGTAATAAAAATAAGCGGTTTTACGGGCGGTTTGGCTTCCAGCAGGGCAAGCGCGTCTTTAAATTCGTCGGTTAGAATAATGTCGGGTGTGGCTGCAGGCATACTTCCATTATAGCAATTCGCGGCGTGCGGGCGTTGGGGGCCCGGCGGCTTTAGGGCGTAACAATTCCCCCGGAAATGCCTTGCATGCGTTCTTTTTTTATGATACATTAAATTGGAAGATTTTATGCAGGGCGGAATCCGTCGTTAAAAACGCATAGGCTGTTCTGCCGGAGAGTGAAACGGGTATGAAAAAATATTTTACTATTGGTTTACTTTTATTTTTCCCCTTATTCGCGTTTGCGGAAAATAAAATCAGCATGGTTACTTATTTTCCTGTCCCTTATGTGGCGTACAGCAAATTGTCCATCCACAATTTGCTGGATATCGGGGTAGGCCGCAAATGCGAAATGACATTGGGAAGCGCGGGAAGCTCCCAGGCGGGGCTACGGCCGCTGATGGCAACGGATGCCTATTTAAAACAGGGGCGGTTGAATCTACTGAATGCGGCGGCTATTACCAGCACCTCCGTGGTGATGGGAGACGGCCAGGGGGATGCCACGCTTGATTTTAACCGGAATTTACGTATTGGCACGTTGAATAACGGATATACCTTGCAAGCCAATCAAATGAACTTGGATACGCTGAAACTTTTCCCGGATCGGGTAAACAATAATTTCCCCAGCTGCGCCGATACGGGGGTTGCGGGCGCGCCGAAAATTTCTTGGCAAAAATTAACCATGAAAGATAAAGAAGAAACGTTCCTAGTGTGTGGAAACCCCAAACAATTGGAAACCGTACCGGAAACCCATACGTGCGGCCCGTTGGGGGCGGAATTAATCTCTCAGACGTATAAACAATTGATTTTTGACATGGGACGCCAGTACTGGGGCGATTTAGGCGATTCGTTGGAAATGGCCTCCGCTATCGGGCCGGGGGATTGCTCCAGCGGGGCGTTTGGCAACGTTAGCTATAGCGGATCTGCTTCTTGTGACGGCGGAAGCGGTGATATCCGCTATTTGTCCGATCTTACCTGTGATAATGACAACTTGATACACGGCAAAACCACTTTTTCCTGCGTGCAGTGCGTACGTGAAGATATCTGGCAGCATATTATCAAAATGACTTGCGAATATCGGGAAAATAATAAAACATGGGAATGCCCGATCGGAAAAGCTTGCGGCAATAGGTATAACACTTGTATTTAAAGAGAACGGGAAAACCCGTTGTTAGAATCTTTGCCCCCGGCGGATTTAGCGCCGGGGGTATATTTTAACGACTTCGTTTTTTGTATAGTAATACTATGGAATCAATGATTATTACGGCTTTTACGTTAAGTTTTTTGGCCGGCGCGGCGACGGCCGTGGGCGGAGCGTTGGCGTTTGTCATCAAACGGGAAAATTTATCCGTTTTATCGCTGGGACTCGGATTTTCGGCCGGGGTTATGATATATGTGTCATTTATGGAAATTCTCCCGCAGGCCATGCAAGCCTTGGGCCTGTTATTCGGTGAAAAACCGGGCGCTTGGGCCGCAACGGGGCTTTTTTTTGCGGGGATTGTATTGGCATGGCTGATTGATACGCTGTTGCCTTCCCATCACGTGGAACAGCATACTTTGGATCAATCCGCCAAACTCAAACATTTGGGGGTTTTTACGGCGCTGGCGTTGGCCATTCATAACTTTCCGGAAGGCTTGGCCACGTTTATGGCCTCTATGCAGGACGCTACGCTGGGCGTTTCCATTGCAGTGGCGGTGGCCATTCACAACATTCCCGAAGGGGTGGCCGTTGCGTTGCCCATTTATCATGCAACAGGCAGCCGCCAGCGGGCTTTTTGGTATAGTGCGGGGTCGGGCCTGGCGGAGCCGGTGGGGGCGGTGTTGGGGTTTTTTCTGCTGCGATCGGTCTTGCAGGAAACGGCTTTTGGCGTGCTGTTTGGCCTCATTGCCGGGATTATGGTATATATTGCGTTGGACGAACTGCTGCCTACGGCGCATGAATATGGAGACGGACATAAAGTGATTTGGGGCGTCGTGGGCGGAATGATGATTATGGCGGTTTCGCTGTTGCTGTTTTAAAAGACCTGCTTGGAAATATAAAAAGCCGGAGCCCGGTAACGGGCCCCGGCTTTTTTAACGAAAGGGGTTAAAATACGTAAGGCGCCAGCAGAAAAGAAAGAATCATCCCTACAGAATAGCTGGTTACGTTAGCGGTTAAACTGAGCATACAGGCGTCTTTAAACGATATTTTCCGCGGGTTCATCAGGCGCACGATGAGGGCCTCCGCCACCAAACAAAACACCCACAGCCAGGCTGTTTCGTTTACGTATCGCACAAGCAACATCCACGATAAAGCCGTGGTAATCAAATTTGCCAGCCCCACGCTGTAGAGAACCGTAAAACTTTTTCCCCGGTAGGAAAGATAGGCCGCCGCGGCCAACAGTTCCAATACCAAAATAATCCCCAGCGACAGCCACGCATCTTTGCGTGCCCAGGCGCGGTGGTCGGCGGGGGCGGCGTCCGGTTCTACCGTCAGGCCGGTTTCGGTTATATGTACGTTAAAGTGGGAGCGCAGCGTGCCGGGGGCGGCAAAAACATTGCTTTCTTTGCGGGAACCGTCGGCAAAAGAGAGAATTAATTTTTGATAAGGAGTATAGGCATAGGCGATGGAAAAACAGCCGGATTTTTCACAGTACAGTTTTTGCAGGCCATATACGCCCAAGGGTTTGCTTTCCAGGCATTGGTTGTCCTGACATTGAATTTGTTCGCTGTGCAAAGGGTCAACTTCCGGCTGCTGGGCGGTCTGATAAATAAAAGAAAATTCCATTTCCGGCTTGGGGGACACGTTGGCCCACAGCGGGGAAAAAACGCAGGAAAAAAGCACCAGTAAAAATAATTTTTTCATTTTTTTCTCTCGGGATTCTTTATTTGGTATTATAACATTAATAATGCAAAGGGGGAAACCAAAATGTTTTTTACCAAAGTTCAAAACGAAAAATATGCCGATGTGATGATTTGGGCATTGGAAGCCGCCCGCCGAAACGGTAAATTTAAACCGTATGATACGGTGTTGCTGCGGAGCGATTTGTCCGCCCTGCCGCTGGCCCGCGCCCTTTATGCTAAGCTGCTGGCGCGGCGCTGCCAGGTGATTATGCGCTTTAACGCCCCGGAAGATTTTTCAAAAACTTTTTACCTGCACGCAGACGATAAACAACTGGCTTTTATCGCCCCCGGCGAAAAAGAATTCCAAAGCGGGATAAACGGCCTGATTTCCGTGCGCGCGCCGGAAGATTTAACCCATCTGAAACAAGTTGATCCGTCCCGCATTGCCAAAAGCGCGGTGGCGCACAAACCCCTGCGCGAGATTTTGGACGTGCGCGAACAAAAAGGCCTGTTTTCGTGGACGTTGTGCAATTACCCGACGGAGGAACTGGCCAAGCGCGCGGGCCTTTCCGTGAAAGAATACGCAAACCAAGTGGCGCGGGCGTGCTTTTTAAACGAAAAAGATCCCGTTAAAAAATGGCAGGAAGTAACCCGCCAAATTACCGAAATCGGGAAATGGCTGTCTTCCTTGCCTATTAAAACGCTGCGGGTGGAAACACAAAATATGGATTTTGAAGTTTTGTTGGGAGAAAAACGCAAATTTATTGCGGGCGGCGGCTGCAATGTGCCTTCCTTTGAGATTTTTACCTCGCCCGACTGGCGCGGCACGCGCGGCGTCTATTTTGCCGATTTGTCCTCTTACCGCAGCGGCAACTACGTAAAAGGCGTTCGCTTGGAATTTGAAAAAGGCCGCGCCGTCAAAGCCGATGCCCAGCAAGGCGCCGAATTCGTGCGCAAAATGCTGGCCATGGACAAAGGCGCCGCCCAAATTGGGGAATTCTCGCTGACAGACCGCCGTTTCTCCAAAATTACCAAATTCATGGCGGATATCCTGTATGACGAAAACTTTGGCGGGAAATACGGCAACTGCCATGTGGCCGTCGGTTCCAGCTATGCCGACACTTTCGCCGGCGCGCCTGGCAAACTGGACAAAAAAACCAAGGAAAAACTGGGATTTAACGATTCCTCTTTGCATTGGGATTTAATCAATACCGAAAATAAAACGGTTACCGCTTGCTTAAAAGACGGATCCAAACACGTGATTTACGAAAAGGGGCAGTTTCGCTATTAACGTATTTTTTCTGGGACATAAGGCCTACCTGACGATAGGTCTTATGTCCCTTGTTTTGTGCGTTTCAAAAGCATAAGATCTAAGTAAGGACATTTTAACAAGGAGAGTGAAATGAAAAAAATAGTATTGTTGTTGCTTTTGACGCTTATTTCTTCCGCGGTGTTTGCCCAGACGACGGTGAATACCTCCGCCATTGAACGGATCGCCAAAGCAGCTCAGAATCAGAAAGAGGCTCGGGTGAGCAAACTGACCGCGCAAACGCTGGCTGATTTCGCATCGTTTCAAAAATCGGCGCTTTCCTATCAGTATTATGATTACGATTTGATGTTTCAATCCATGGACGCTTTGCGTAAATCGTATATGAAACTGCGCAACCTGTCGGAAACGGCCGCCCAGTCCGTGGCGCTTCAGCTTAATGAGCCGGTTTCTGTTGCCAACGGGCAGAGCTCTCTCCGCTTGGCTTCCTATTTAAATATGGAAACCTGCAATTTGTGGTATACCGAACAGGAAAAATTTGACGCTTTCGGCGCAGCGTTAAGATCGGATTTGCAAAAAGTGACGATGCCCAACGAGTTCAAACAGACGCTGGCCTCCTTCCGCGAGTATGTGAAAGATTCCAAAGACCTTAATCCCAATTGGATTTTTCAAAGCATGATGCCCGTTATGGATGTATTTAATAAATACGTCCAGGCCAATTCTCCCTTAGTTCCGGCCATGGCCCGGCAAATTCAGGAACCGATGTCTGCCGGTTGGTATGAAGGTAAGGTGGTTACCTCTACCTTTATTAAAGATCACAGCTGTGAATTGTGGCAGATTGAAGACCAGTTAAATGCTTTCAGAGCTAACTTGCTGAAATATACCCGCTAATTCGGTTTCAAATTGCACAAGCGTCCGGCGCACAGCCGGACGCTTTTTTTGTGTCCTGCAGGATATTTCAGCTGGTTATTCGGCCCGTTTCCGGCGCTTCATCGGCCGATCGGGTGCGGCGTTTGTCGTAGATGGGAGGTAAGCCCCCTATGGCGGGAGAAAGCAGGGCGGAGGAGACGCAAAAAGGGAGGAGTTGCCCGTGCCGGCAAGCCGCGTTTGGAACCAAAAGACTTTTTTCTTCTGCTTTGGCAAATAAAAAACCGGGCCATAAGCCCGGTGTGAGGTAAAACAGGACGTTAAATTTCTTTATGCAATACTTTTAAGGCGGCTTTTTCTTTGGCTACCGGCAGGCATTCCTGCACGCGGTAGTGTTGGCCGTTAAGCATTTGGGAAAGAGAAGCGATATCCGCATCGGTCAAGACTTCTTTGTCGTAGGTGGTGCGGAATTCGTAACCTAAACCCGATTGTTGAATTAAAGCCATGGATTCCCGTAAAATCGCCGGATTGAAATCCACTCCCGTGATGAGGGAATACTTTTCCAGCGGGGCTTTTAAATCCATGGCAATATAGTCCAGCAGTTTGTCCTGAATCAGCTGCCTAAGCATTTCCGGCCGGGTGCCGTTGGTGTCCAACTTTACGGCGTAGCCCATAGCTTTTATTTTGGCCAGAAACTGGGGCAAATCGTCGTGCAGGGTAGGTTCCCCGCCCGACACCACTACCCCTTCCAAGGTGCCTTGGCGCCGCTTTAAAAAAGCATCTATTTCTTCTTCGGCAACGGGTTCCGTGAACATATGCGGATACACCAACTCCGGGTTGTGGCAGTAGCGGCAACGGAAGTTGCATCCTTGCGTAAAAATTACTGCTGCCGGACGGCCCGGAAAGTCAATCAGCGTAAATTTAATCAGTCCGCCTATTTTCATCGGAAACCCGCTGCGAAAAAAGTTTATTTATCGCTGTTGCAGTCGCAGCCGCAGCCGATGTGCATGGTTTTTCTCATGGCAAATTCTTCTTTTTTGCCTTTGTTCCAGTTCTGGACGGGGCGCAGATAGCCCACCACGCGGGAGTAAACTTCGCATTTGGAACCATGAACATCGTTCATTTCTTTTTTGAGTTCCGAAATTTTGTTTTCAACAATCTTTTTTTCCTGTGCAGTCATGGTAATGTCTCCTAGATAATAACCGTGTAAAACGGGGATCGGGCCCGTGAAACCCTTTCTTTTATTATGGCACTTTGCCATACCCGTTTCAACTGCTTTTTTGGGTTATGTTTTGCGAAAAACTAACCCAAAAAAGATAATTTGTGAAGAACTATTTGCTGTAGAGCTGTTCTTCCAAAAGTTTTACTTGGTGTTCCAGTTCCTGCATCCGTTCGGCTTTGCATTTGGGGCATTCAAAATGTTCGCCTTCAATGTAGCCGCATTTGGGGCAGATGCTGAACGTGGGCGTGATAGAGAAGTACGGCAAGGTGTATTTCTCGCACACGGTTTTGATGAATTTCTTCATCGCTTCCAAATCTTTGATTTTTTCGCCGGTAAAAATATGCTGTACCGTTCCGCCGGTGTATTTGGACTGGATGGTGCTTTGCAAGTCCAGCATTTCAAACACGTCGTCGGTATAGTTGACGGGCAGCTGCGAAGAGTTGGTGTAGAAAGGCGGATGGCCTTGTTTGTAGAGCTCTTCGTTGGCGCATTTAATTTCCGGGAAGCGTTCCTTGTCCAATTTGGCCAAGCGGTAGGAAGTGCCTTCGGCGGGCGTAGCTTCCAGGTTGTAGTTGTTGCCGGTTTCTTCCTGGAATTTTACCAGCGTTTCGCGCATAAACGTAAGCACTTTTTCGGCAAAGGCGCGGCCTTTTTCGGTGCCGATGTCCTCGCCGATCAGGTTGACGGCGCATTCATTGAGCCCCACCAGCCCGATGGTGGAAAAGTGGTTTTTCCAGTATTCGTTAAAGCGCTGGCGGATGGAGCGCAGGTAAAAGCTCATGTACGGATAGAGGTTGCCTTTGGTGAAGCGTTCAATGACTTTGCGCTTGATTTCCAAGCTGGTCTTGGCTACTTCCATGCGGTCTTTCAAATTGGCAAAGAATTCATCCTCGTTTTTGGACAAATACCCCAAGCGCGGCAGGTTGATGGTAACCACGCCGATGGAACCCGTCAGCGGAGCCGAGCCGAACAGGCCGCCGCCGCGTTTTCGCAGTTCGCGGTTGTCAATGCGCAAGCGGCAGCACATGGAGCGGGCGTCTTCGGGGTTCATATCCGAGTTGATAAAGTTGGCAAAGTACGGAATCCCGTATTTGGCCGTCATTTCCCACAGCGGGGTGAGTTTCGGGTTATTCCAGTCAAAATCCTTGGTAATGTTGTACGTCGGAATCGGGAACGTAAATACGCGGCCCTTGGCATCGCCCGCGAGCATGACCTCGCAGAACGCGCGGTTGAGCATATCCATTTCTTCCTGGAATTCGCCGTACGTCTTGTCCTGCAGTTTGCCGCCGATGATGACGGGCTGGTCTTTATAATAAGAAGGCACCGTCAAGTCCAGCGTCAGGTTGGTAAACGGCGTTTGGAAGCCGACGCGGGTGGGCACGTTGACGTTGAATAAAAATTCCTGCAAGGCTTGTTTGACTTCGTCGTAAGAGAGTTTGTCGTAATAGATAAACGGGGCGAGCAGCGTGTCAAAGTTAGAGAACGCCTGCGCGCCGGCGCTTTCCCCTTGCAGGGTATAGAAAAAGTTGACCACTTGGCCCAAGGCGGTACGCAGGTGTTTGGCCGGTTTGCTTTCCGCTTTGCCGACCACGCCCGTAAAACCGCTGAGCAGCAAGTCCTGCAAATCCCAGCCCACGCAGTAAGCGCCCAAGAGGCCCAAATCGTGCAGGTGAAAATCGCCTTCCGTGTGCATCCGGCGGACATTTTCCGGATAAATTTTGTTCAGCCAATACACTTTGCTGATTTCGGAAGAAATATAGTTGTTCAGCCCCTGCAGCGAGTAGCCCATATTGCTGTTCTCGTTGACTTGCCAGTCAATTTTCTGCAGGTATTGGTCTACCAAATCCACGTTAAATTTAGAAGAAATTTCACGCATACGGGCGTGTTGGTCGCGGTACAGGATGTAGGCTTTGGCCGTTTTGTGGTAGTTGGACGTCAGCAGTACGTCTTCTACGATATCCTGCACATTTTCCACGTTGGGAACCGTATCGGAATAAAGTTGTTGGATGATGTTAATGGCGCGAATCGTCAATTTTTTGGCGGTTTCCGAATCAAATTCGCCGGTTGCTTCGGCGGCTTTGGAAATAGCCTTCGTGATTTTTTTAGAATCAAAACGTTGGGTGGTACCGTCTCTTTTGACGATATGGGTGATTACTTCAGAGTTTTCCATAATTTGTTGTCCTGGTAGAAATAATTGGCCGTTGCAAACGAACGACTTCTAAAATTTTGGCATAAACAAACCAAAATTGCAAATCCCGTCTAAACTTTCATTTCAAAGAATCGTAAAAAAACTTGTTTTCCGTCGGGAAAAACGCCTTTTTGCTTTGTTTGCGAAAAGAAACGGGCGTTTTTCTTAATAGTAATTATTACTAATAACAGGGGGTGTTGTCAAACATTTTAAAGACCTATAAAAATTATCTTTAAAAAATAGATAAAAAGGGAAAAAAGTCCTATTTTTCCGCTGCGTTGCGGCGGCTGGCGGCCGGCATTTGGAAGCGCCAAACAGGAAAAATAATCTCTTTCGGGGCTTGACGGACAAGGAGGAAGTGTCTAAAATAAGAAAAAAGGCTGGAAAGGGGGACGTATGGATTTTTATCAGTGGTGTGTGTTGGCGGCGGTAGTCGCTTTTATCGTATTTGTGGTGTTTGCGGTGCGTGCGTTTTTGCAAATTACGCGCACGGCCGAAGCGGTGGAATATCTGGCGGTTTCCACGGCGGAGAATGTGGACAAAACCAAAAGCGCATTTGATTTGATAGACAATGTTTCTACCCTGTTGGATTCTACATTTTATAAAGTGATGAAACTGGGAATGGACGTGATTAAACATTACCGATCTAAATAATCCTCCCGACTTTTACTTAAAAAGCCCTCTAGTAAAGAGGGCTTTTTAAGTGCAGGAGATAAGCCGGGTTTAGGCATTTAGCAGCCACATGCCCGCATTTAAGTAGCCGGCGTAAATTAACCACACGCCATAGGGCAATAGCAGCCACGCGGCCGCCCGGTGTTTAGGCCACAGCGCATAAGCCAGCCACGCCCCTTCTGCCAATATCGCCAGCAAAATGACCATGGCCAACGCCGGGTTATGACTGCCGAAGAAAGCCGGCGTCCACAGGGCGTTAAGCGCGAGCTGAACGATAAATAAAATCAGCGGCTTGCGGGCGGCTTTGAGTCCTTGGCGAAACGCCAAAAAACCCGCCACGCCCAACACGATATATAAGACACCCCACGCCATCCCGAAGGCGGCATCCGGCGGCATGAAAGGGGGCATCTGCAGCGAATGGTACCATCCCAAATTGGGCTGAACCATGGCGGCTCCGGCCAGGCCGGGCAGTTGGCAAAGCAGCAGCCAAAACAGCAGTTTAAAAAATTCCAGAATATATTTCATGGCAGTACGGTAGCATTTTCCAAACGGCCGGAAAACCCCCAAAAAGAGGTTAGAAAACGGGGGAAAGATGTTGCGCGTGCGCTAAAAATGGTAAAATAACAAGAGTGTATTTTTTAACCTTTTAGTCTAGAGGATATTATGGATACGAAACTGATTACGGAAGTAACCGATTGGCTTAAAACCACCGATTTGGCCGAATTCTGCTACGCAAAAGACGGAGAAAGCATTGAAGTAAAAACCGCCGAAGCCTTGCCGGAGCCGGCGCATTTTTCCTGCTCGCTCACGGCGGTGGAAGCCCCCGCGGTCGGCATTTACCACGCGGCGGACAAAGGCAAAAATTTAGTGCTTAAAGAAGGCCAGTCCGTACAGGAAGGCGACGTGTTGGGAGTGGTGGAAACCTTCTCCCAAAAACATAAAATTACCGCGCCCGTATCCGGCAAATTGCGGGTGGTTACGGCGCAGGAAGGGGCGCCGGTGGAATTTGGCCTGCCGCTTTTCTTTATTGAGAAATAGGAGTAGAAAATGTCTGCAAAAGTTACCATTACTCCTTTTAAAAAAGTTTTAATTGCCAACCGCGGCGAAATTGCCCTGCGCGTGATCCGCACGCTCAAAGAAATGGGGATTAAGTCCGTGGCCGTTTATTCCGAGGCCGACCGCAACAGCCTGCATGTGCGCATGGCGGACGAAGCCGTGTGCATCGGGGCGGCGCCGTCGCCTGTCAGCTATTTAAACATTGACGCCATCGTTACCGCGGGCAAAATTACCGGCGCCGACGCCGTGCATCCCGGGTATGGGTTCTTGTCCGAAAATGCCGATTTTGCAGCTGCCGTTACCAAGGCCGGCATGACGTTTATCGGCCCGACGGCAGAGGCCATTGAAATGCTGGGCGTGAAATCCACCGCGCGTGAAATTGCCGTCAAAGCCGGCGTGCCGATTACGCCCGGTTCCGACGGGGTGGTAGGCAAAAATTTCCGCGAAGTGGCCCGCAAAATCGGGTTTCCGATTATGATTAAAGCTTCTTTGGGCGGCGGCGGCAAAGGGATGCGCGCGTGCCTGAAAGAAGAAGATTTGGAACGGATGATGAAAACGGCCCAAGGCGAAGCCAAGGCCAACTTTGGCGACGACCGCGTTTATTTTGAAAAACTCGTTTTAAATCCGCGCCACATTGAAGTGCAGGTGGCGGGGGATAATTACGGCAACGTGGTAGCCTTTGCCGAGCGCGACTGCAGCATGCAGCGCCGCCACCAAAAACTGGTGGAGGAATCGCCTTCCCCGTTTGTGGATCCGGTTACCCGTCAAAAATTGCAGGAAGCCGCCTGCAAGCTCGTCAAAGCGGCCAAATACCGCGGCGTGGGCACGGTGGAATTTTTGATGGCGCAGAATAAAGAATTTTACTTTATGGAAGTAAACACCCGCCTGCAGGTGGAACACCCGGTAACGGAGTCGGTCTGCGGGCAGGACTTGGTCAAAATGCAAATTCAAATTGCCCAGGGCGAACCGCTGCACCTGACGCAGGAAGAAGCGTCCGTCATCAAATGCCACGCCATTGAGCACCGCATCAATGCCGAAGACAGCGAAAAGAATTTTACGCCCTGCCCCGGAACGATTGAAGAATGGATTCCCGCCGGCGGCTTAGGGGTGCGGGTGGACAGCCATATGTACACGGGCTACACCATTCCCAGCTATTACGACAGCCTGATCGCCAAGCTGATTATTACCGCGCCCGACCGCGAGCATTTGCTGGCGCGCAGCCGGCGCTGCTTGGGCGAGTTTATCGTGGGCGGCGTAAAGACCACGATTCCTTTCCACCAAAAAATCGTCAATAACGAAGATTTTATCCGCGGCAATATGGACACGGGCCTGATTGAACGGATGATGGCCAAAGAGAAGGAAGAAAGTGAAAGCAAAAAATAAGATTTTGGGCCCGCGGGCGCTTAAAAAATTTGTGGAAGAAGCCCGCAAAAACGGCCGGAAAATCGTTTTTACCAACGGATGTTTTGATATTTTGCACGCCGGACACGTAAGCGTGCTGGAGTTTGCCCGCTCCAAAGGGGATGTGCTGGTGGTGGGGCTGAACAGCGATGCCTCCGTGCGCCGGTTAAAAGGGCCCAGCCGTCCGGTCAACACGCAGGCGGATCGCGCGTTGGTGTTGGGCGGGTTGGAGAGCGTGTCGGCCGTGAGCATTTTTGAGCAAGACACGCCGTATGAGCTGATTAAACTCGTCCGCCCGGACGTATTGGTAAAGGGCGGCGATTACAAGACCGATGAAATCGTCGGCCGCGAATTTGCAAAAAAAGTGGTACGTTTCCCGTTGTTAAAAGGGCGTTCCACTACAAATATAATTAAAAAGGTCAGTAAATAACCGCCACGCGGCCTCCTTTGGGGCGCCGCGGCGCGGGTTGTTGCGCCACGAGGATAAAAACATGTCTGATATTTTTGAGAAATGCAGAAATTACAAGGACGCCAAACTGGCTATGCGCATGGGGATTTACGGCTATTTCCAGCCGATTGAATCCGCGCAGGGGCCGGAAGTAATTTTGGGCGGCAAAAAATATATTATGGCCGGTTCCAACAATTACCTGGGGTTGGCGGACGATCCCGAAATGAAAAAAGCCGCCAGCGAAGCGGCCCTGAAATACGGCACCGGCTGCGCCGGCTCGCGCTTTTTAAACGGGAACACCAAAGCCGCCGATGAACTGGAAGCGCGTTTGGCCCGGTTCAAACGCAAAGAAGCGGGGCTTATTTTCTCTACCGGATATCAGATGAACTTGGGCGTCGTGTCTTGCTTGGTCAAAAAAGGCGACTATGCCATCGTGGATAAATTGGATCACGCCAGCATTTTGGACGGCGTGAAACTTTCCGACGGGGAAATGGTGCGCTTTAAACACAACGATCCGGCCGATTTAGACCGCGTTTTATCCAAACTGCCCGAAGAATCCGGCAAACTGATTATTGTAGACGGCGTCTTTAGCATGGAAGGGGACATTTGCCCGCTGCCGGAAATTGTCAAAATTGCCCGCAAATACGGAGCGCGCATTATGGTGGACGACGCGCACGCCACGGGCATTATCGGCAAAACGGGGCGCGGCACCTGTGAATACTTCGGCCTGGAAAACGGCGAAGTGGATTTGGTGGTAGGCACCTGCTCCAAAACGTTTGCCACCGTGGGCGGATTTGTCGTGGGGGATGCGGACATCATCCATTATATCCGCCACAACGCCCGCAGCCAAATTTTCTCCGCGGCGCTGCCGCCGGCTTCCGTGGCTTCCATTACCAAAGCGCTGGAGCTGATTGAAAACGACACTTCCCGCCGCGATAATCTGTTCCGCCTGACGGCGAAACTCAAAAAAGGCTTGGAAGACTTGGGCTTTGATTTGGGCACCAGCACTACGCCTATTTTGCCGGTGCACGTGGGCAGCAACGAAAACTGCTTTAAAATGTGGCGCGCGCTGCACGAGTTGGGCATTTTCTCCAACCCGGTCGTCAGCCCGGCGGTGCCGCCCGGCCACGCGCTGATGCGTTTGACGCTGATGGCCACCCATACCGATGAACACGTGGCAAAGATTATTGACGCCTTTGCCCAAGCGGGCCGTTCCATCGGCGTGATTAAATAGTTTTATTACCCCGCTCCGGCCTTTGCGGAGCGGGGTTTTTCTTTGGGGAGGATTGGTGTATGGCAGTTACGGTGCGGCAATTAAGCGAGCAGGAATTAGACCGGTTTGTAGATTTTCCGTTTCAACTATATAAGAATGACCCGTATTGGGTGGGCGATTTAAAAGCCGATACGGCGCATTTAATCAGCCGGAAAAACGTGTTTTGGACGCACGGCGAGCGGGCGTTGTTTATGGCCTTCCAAGACGGCAAACCCGTCGGGCGGCTGATGGCGCTTGTCAACCGGGCGCATAACGAATACCAAAAGGAAAACATCGGATTTTTTGGTTTTTTTGACTGCATCAACAGCCAAGAGGCTGCTGACGCGCTGTTTGCGGCGGGCGAAACATGGCTGCGCGGCAAGGGCGTCAGTGCGGTGCGCGGCCCGGCCAACCCTTCCAGCAACCATGTCTACGGACTATTGGTAGAAGGCTTTGACAGTATGCCGGCCATTATGATGCCCTACAACTACCCCTACTACGCCCAACTGATTGAGGGGGCGGGGTTTACCAAAATAAAAGACTTGCTGGCTTTTCACCGCACGAAAGACGACCAATTCTCCGAGCGGTTTTTGAAAGTTTGTGCGCGCTGCGCCCGCGGAAAAGGCATTACGCTGCGGCGGCTGAACTTGAAAAAAATAACGGAAGAGGCGGAAATTATCCGCAAAATTTATAACGAAGCCTGGGCCCAAAACTGGGGGTTTGTGCCGATGTCCCCGCGGGAGATGGCGGACGTGGTAAAAGAACTAAAACTGGTCGTCCGTCCCGAGGGAACTTGCGTGCTGGAAGTGGACGGCGTGCCGGCGGGGTTTTATATTTTAATTCCCAATATGAACCACGTGTTAAAAGAGCTGAAAGGCTCGCTGGTCAATCCGTGGCGGGTGGTAAAGGCGCTGTGGGCGTGGCATAAAATTAAAGACGCGCGGATGATTATGCTGGGCGTTTCGCCGCAGTTTCGGCAGCGGGGAATTGATTTAATTTTGATTAAACACATTATCGACCACGGGGTAGCCGTATGGAACGAGGCGGAGCTGTCGTGGGTGCTGGAGGATAACGAAGGCATCATCCGCGGCATTACGGAATGCGGCTGCCACCCGAGCAAACGCTACCGGCTGTATCAAAAAAGCCTGTAGGCACAAGCACCCTTTCCAACCGGCGCGTGACCCGCAGTCACGCGCTTTTTATTTGGCAAAAGGCCCTGTCCTTCCCACGGGAACAGGGCCTTTTAGCATAAGCCCGAAGGCGAGTCCCCTCTCGCAGTCGGGCGGATAAAATAGAAGGGGAAATCAAGCGGCCGCGTGCCGCTTTTTTACAGCTTAACCGATTTGGCGGGCAAACAAAAGCCGAAAAATTAATTAGTTGCTGAAGATAAAAAAACGCGCACGAGGGTTTCGTGCGCGCTTGAGGAAAGGTTTATTTTGCGGGAGTAGTTACGCGTTTCCAGGCCGCCTTAAAATCCGGCGGGACGGGCGCTTCAAACTTAAGTGCCTTGCCCGTAAACGGATGTTTAAATTCAATCCGCCGGGCGTGGAGCATCAGGCGTTCTGCCGTGGCCCCGCGGTAGAGCCAGTCCCCCAGTACGGGGTATCCCAGCCAGCTTAAATGCACGCGCAGCTGATTGGTGCGGCCGGTGCGGGGGTAGAGCTCAATATACGTAAATCCGTTTTTGCGCTCCAGCACTTTGTAATCGGTTACGGCTTCGCGCCCCACGTCGGACGCTTTTATCTTGCCGCCCGCCACGCGCCCGATGGGAACGTCTATTGTGCCTTCGTCGTCGGGCACTTCGCCGCAGGCAATGGAATGATACGTTTTGTGCACTTCACGGTTGGCAAACAGTGCCACCATTTCGGCCTGAAATTCGGGGTTTTTGGCCACCAGCATGACGCCGCTGGTTTCGCGGTCTAAGCGGTGTACCAGCCCGGCGCGGGGGGTGGAAACGTCAAATCCTTTGGGGGGATTGGCCAGAATGACGGATACCAAGGTTTCTTCCGACGAGAACACCGCTTCGGGGTGTTCTTCCCACACCGGGCTTTGCGGGTGCACCAGCATGCCGGCGGGTTTAATGAGTACAAAAAAGTCTTTGGCGTCGTGAATAATTAAATCGTTCAGATCGGTTTTGGCTTGGGGGTGCGGCATTTCTATTTCCACCACTTCGCCGGGGGTCAGCGGCCAAGACGGTTTTACCTTTTTGCCGTTGACGGTAATTTTGCCGTCTTTAATCATTTTTTGCACGATGGCGCGCGAAAAATCCGCCAGTTCGTCAGCGGCGAACACGTCCAGCCGGCGGGAATAACCCTCAAACACAATCTTTTTATTTTCAGCCATCTCGTTGAACCTTCCTTACACGGTACCACAAAATAAATGCTCCCGCCGCCGCGGCCAAGGCAATGGCCTGCGAGGGGGAAAGCCCCAAAATGTATTCCCCGCGAAAATCCCCGCGGAAAAATTCAATGATAAAACGCATCACGCTGTATCCCAGCACATATTCAATTAAAATGCTTCCGGCAGGGTGCTGTTTTTGGGAAGCGCGGTGCAGCAGAAAAAACAAAATCAGGTTTCCGGCCGCTTCGTACAACTGGGTGGGATGCAAAGGCACGCCCAGCAGTTCCGGCGCTACCAGCGAGTGGGGATCGGTAAACGTAACGCCCCAGGGCAAACCCGTCGGGCGGCCGTAGCAGCAGCCTGCCAAAAAACAGCCTATTCTTCCAAACGCGTGGCCCAGCGGCAGCCCTACAATCAAAAAATCGGCCGTTTTTAACAGCGGCAGTTTTTTCTTTTTAATATACCACACCAACGCGCCGACCGATACAATCATCCCGCCAAAAAAGACAAACCCGTAGCGAAAATCGCGCACGATGTTGGTGATTTTTTCCGCCAGCGTGTTGCCCAGCTCGGGCCAGGAAACCACAATATAGAGCAGCTTGCTGCCGGCCAACGCGCCGATAAACGCGATGAAGATTAAATTCCAAAACGTGTCTTTATCGATGCCCGTTTTTTTGAGCTTGGGCAATAAATACAGCGCGGCCGCCGCATATCCCAAAGCGGTCATCAGTCCGTAGCTGGCCAGCTCAAACGAGCCGATGTGAAAAAGTACCGGGTGCATTATAAAGAATCCTTATCGCGCATGGCGTTTCGCATAAAAGGGTTTTTAAGGCGCTCGCAGCCGATGGTGGAACTGCATTTGCCGCCGTAGCTGTGCCCGGCGAAAATTTGCGTGTCTTCGGGCAGTTGGGAAAGCTTCAGCAGGCTTTGGCGCATATGGCGCGGATTGGAAGAAGGCAAATCCACCCGCCCGCAGGCGCCGGGGAACAGCGTGTCGCCGGTAAAAACGGCGTTGCCGATTTTGATGCACACGCCGCCCGCCGTGTGGCCGGGGGTGGGGATGATTTCCACTTCAAAGGGCCCCACATGCAGCTTTTGGGCGCCGCGGTAGACGGATAACCACTGCGGGGCGATGCCGCACAGGGGGACGTCGTTTTCCTCTATATACGCTTTTAAATGGTGTTTTTCCAGCAGGTCTTGCGCGAATTTGACGTGGTCAAAATGGCCGTGCGTAAAGAAAACGGCCCGCAAATTTAATTTTTTTTCGGCCAACGTATGTTCCAAAAAATTCATATCCCAGGCCGGGTCAATCAGCAGGGCGTCTTGCCCTTGCGTTACCAAATAGGTGCAGTTGTCCATCGGGCCCAGGTTGATTGCGTCTATATTCATAAATCCTCTTTAGTCGGAAAACCGGAACTGGATTTCCCCCGGTTTTACCATATTGTATTGCGTGCGGGCGATTTCTTCAATATACGTTAAATCCTGCTTTTGCAGCCGTTCCATTTTGCGCAGCAGTTCTTGGTGTTGCTCGTCAAGCTCTATGCTTTGCTTAGCCAGCTTGCGCATTTCCAGTTTGTTATGCACCAAGCTTAAAAAACTGCTCCCCAAAAAAAATACAACCACCGCTGCCAGCCCAAAGGCCAGCAGCAGTGGTTTTTTGTTGCGAAGCAAAGTAGCTTTTAGGTCTTGCGTCATTATTTTTTAAAAGCCGCGTTTTGGGCGTAGACGGCCTTTTCGCCCAGTTCCGCTTCAATTTGCAGCAAGCGGTTGTATTTGGCCGTCCGTTCGGCCCGCGCCGGAGCGCCCGTTTTGATGGCACCCGCGTTGGTGGCTACGGCCAGATCGGCGATGAAGGTGTCTTCCGTTTCGCCGGAGCGGTGCGACACAATGCGCGAATAGCCGTTTTTCTTGGCCAGTTCCATTACGTCAATCGTTTCCGATACGGTGCCGATTTGGTTTACTTTAATCAAAATGGAATTGGCGGCTTTTTCGGCAATGCCTTTTTCCAGCCGTTTTAAATTGGTAACGAATAAATCGTCGCCCACCAAGTTAATTTTTTTGCCGAGTTTTTTGGTAATCAGTTTCCAGCCTTCCCAGTCGTCTTCCTGCAAGGGGTCTTCGATGGAAATGATCGGATAATTTTTGCACCAGTCGGCATAAATATCCGTCATCAGTTCGGCCGAGAACATCTTCCCTTCAAAGCGGTAGGCGCCTTCGTGGTAAAATTCGCTGGCGGCGCAATCCATCGCCAGGGAAATTTCCGGATGTCCGGCTTTTTGAGCCGCGGCCAAGATGGTTTTTAGCACGTCTTCATGCTTGGAAATTTTGGGGGCGAAGCCGCCTTCGTCTCCTACCGCAATCACCATCCCTTCCGATTTAAGCAGGCTGCGTAGCGCGTGATAAGTTTCGCTGGCTTCGCGCAACGCTTCGGCGAATGTTGTGGGTGCGGTGGGCACAATCATAAATTCCTGCACGTCCAGCCCCGAGTCGGCGTGTTTGCCGCCGTTTACAATGTTGAGCATCGGCGCCGGAATGACGTACGTATCTTCGTGCAAGCCGTACACGTTGCGGATGTGCTGATAAAGCGGCAGCTTGGCGCTGTGGCAGCCGGCGCGCAGCACAGCCATGGACACGGCCAGCATGGCATTGGCGCCCAGGTGGGATTTGTTTTCCGTTCCGTCCAGTGCAATCATGCTTTCATCCACCAGCCGGATGTCAAACGGATCCATTCCCGCCAGCTGCTGGGAAATGCGCTCCACATTTTTTACGGCATTTAACACGCCTTTTCCGTTGTAGCGTTCCCCGCCGTCGCGCAGTTCCAGCGCTTCGTGCGACCCGGTGGATGCGCCGCTGGGAACGGCCGCGGTGCCGGTGTTGCCGTCGTCTAGCAATACGTCCGCCGCCACGGTAGGATACCCGCGCGAGTCCAAAATTTCTCTTGCTGTAATTTTTTTGATGCGAGCCATAAAACAACCCCCTCCGGCCGCTTGGCGGCCGCAGTTTAGACGATGCTGTCTATAATTTTTTTGCCTTCTTTTATCAGAGCGGCCGGCAGTTTTTCATCCTGCGCTTCCGCATACATGCGGATCAGCCGTTCGGTGCTGGACGGGCGAATGGCCAGCCAGCTGCCGCCTTTTAAGATAAACTTAAATCCGTCCGTAGAGTCAATGCGCCACACGGACGTTTTGTTAATAGAAAGCGGCGGGCGGATATCCAGCCGTTCCATAATACGGTTGATTTCCGTTTCCGTTTTGGGAATACTGACTTTTTGATCAAATAATTGTTTGTATTTTTTGTAGAAATCCTTTTTAAGCTGTTTGAAGGATTTGCCTTCCACCGCCAGCATATCTACCACCAGCAGACACGCCAGCAGGCCGTCCTTGTCCGGAATATGGTTGGCTACGGCAATACCGCCCGATTCCTCCATGCCCATGATATACTGCCCCGTCGTCATAAGCTCGGTGATGTATTTAAACCCGACCGGCGTTTCGCGCAGCATCAGGCCGTGCATTTTGGCCACCTGATCTATCAGGTTAGACGTAATGACGCTTCGGCAGACGCGGCCTTTTAACTTTTTGTTGCGCACCATGTGTTCTAGGATCATCGGAGCGATTTCGTTGGGGGATACCCAGTTTCCGTCGGCGTCAATGATGCCGAATTTATCGCAGTCCGGGTTGCAGGCAATGCCCAGATGCATTTTTTTGGACGTAACCAACTTCTTTAAATCCGTCAGGCTCACCGGGCCGGCGTTAGGCGTGTGTCCGCCGAAAAGGACGTCATCCCCTTCGTGGATGCCTTCCACCGTTACGCCGTATTTTTCCAAAAAATCGCGGAAATAGTGCTTGGCCGTGCCAAACAACGGATCCACGGCGATTTTTAGCTTGGATTTTTTGAGCGCTTTGACGTCAATCATTTTTTCCAAGCGGGCCAGGTAACTCTTGCGCAAATCTTTGGTAACGGTTGCCGCGGCGTTGAGGTAGCCAAACTCCGTGGAAGACGCCTTTAAAATTTGGGCGTTGGGGGAAGGAATGCGTTTTTCAATATCCTGCACGATTTCGTTGTTGGCAATTCCTCCGTAGTAAGAAATCCATTTTACGCCGTTTACGTAGTACTCCGCTTCGCTGCCGGTGACCACAATGGCTCCCACGGCGCATTCGTTGAGTACGGCCCATTCCGCCACGGGGGTCGGAAGGGGGAGTTCGGCCACTTTTACGGTAATGCCGCTTTGCACCAGCGCATTGGCGGCAATATAGGCAAATTGTTTTGAGAAAAAACGGGTATCATACCCCACCAAAACGAGGGGCTTTTTGGGTTTTTTGCCTTGCGCCGCGCAGTGTTTGCGGTATCCTTCACCTTCAAAACCGTAAAAGGGATGTTCCAAAATATGTTCGGAAATCCCGTATGCCAAACGTTGTACGGACTGGGCGGTAAGCCCGTCTGCGGTAACGGCCCGGAAGCCGGCGGTGCTAAACTTGATATCTTCACTCATCGTGCTGGTATTATACTAAAAAAAACCCGTTTTTTCACGCCCGCAGGGAGCCGTATATAATAAAGAATAGAGAACGGCTTGTAAAATGATAAAATATATATACCTGTTTGCAAGGATATTGGTATGAATTTTGAATCGGTTAAACAATATATTAAAAAAGCGGGCCTGCCCAACTTTCGCATTGCCCAGGTGCAGGAAGCTATTTTCAAAAAGGGCATTTCCTCGTGGGACGAAGCCACCAGCCTGCCGGCCCAGCTGCGGGAAGAATTAAAAAAAGATTTTCCGTTGCTTAGTTTTGAGGTAACCAGCATTACCTGCTCCAAACACGACAAAGTGGCCAAGGCGCTTTTGACGTTAAAAGACGGCTTTCGTATTGAAACCGTACTTTTAAAACCGCAGGACAGCTGGAGTGTGTGCGTGTCCAGCCAGGTGGGGTGTGCGCTGCGCTGTTCGTTTTGCAGTACGGGCAAAATGGGCTTTAAGCGCGATTTGACCGAAGAAGAAATTACCGACCAGGTGCTGATGTGGTACCAATACGTGCGCCGGGAAAAACTGGGCGAACGCATTTCCAGCGTGGTGTTTATGGGGATGGGGGAGCCGCTGTTGAATTATCTCAATGTCGTTAAAGCGGCAAAGGATTTGTCCAAGCCGGACTATTTGAATATCGGCGCGCGGCATATTTCCATTTCCACTTCGGGCATAGCCGATAAGCTGCATAAACTGGCGGTGGATTTGCCGCAGGCCAATTTGGCCGTTTCGCTGCACAATGCGGACAACGCCGAACGCAGCCAGCTGATGCCCGTCAACCGCCGCTACGATTTGGACGATTTGAAAAAAGCGTTGGAAGAATACATCGCCATGACGGGCCGCCAGGTATTTTTGGAATACTCGGTGATTGAAAACGTAAACAGCCGTCCGGAGCATATCCGCAAACTGGCGGACTGGATTTACAGCATTAAAGACAATTATCTGCTGCACGTGAATTTGATTGCGTGCAATTTGGGCCGCGGCGAGAAAACCGACGAGCGCGTAGTAAAAGATTTTGCCGCCGGGCTTAAAGCGATGGGCATCGGCGTTACCATCCGCAAGAGTATGGGCAACGACATTTTAGCCGCTTGCGGGCAGTTGGCATCGCAAAAGAAATAGGAGGGGATATGAACAAATTAAAAGGGATTGCCGCCGTGCTTTTGTTGTTGGGCGGCTGCGCCACCTTGGAGCAAAGCAATTTGGATTGGATTGCCATCGGGCCGGATTTTCCGCCCACGAAAGCCAAACAGGTGGAAATTTTGGGCAGCAAAGGGGAAATTACCCGCCCTTACGGCAATTTGGGTTTGCTGCGCATCAAAAATTTAAAGCCGGATCGCGACGTACTGAAAATGGGCGTGGAAAAAGGACGCCGTTTTGTGGCCTCTAAAGGGGCCGACGCAATGCTGATCGGTCAGTATAACAGCGCCGAAGACGGTGCCACCGATCCGCGCGTAACGCTGATTATTTATGCCATTAAATATGTGGATCAGTTGACGGAAGAAGACCAAAAAGCCATTGAAGATTTTAAAGTATTGGGGATTTTAAATGAACGTTCTGATAGCTAGAACCATTGCCGAATGCGAGCAGTGGACGGATGTTGCCGTGGTGGTGGATGTGCTTTGCGCTTCCACGACGGTTTGCGCGTTGTTAAAACGCGGCAAAAAAGAGGTGTTGACGTTTGCCAATGCCGCCCAAGCGGCGGCTTTTGTGCGGGCGCATGGGGATTTTGAAGTCTACAGCGAGGTGGATTTTGCGCTTCCTCACGAGGCAAACTCCCCTTATTTGGCGGCTAAATCCAATGCCCGCAAACCGGCCTTGGTGCTTACGGCGGCCGGCACCAAAGCGCTGGAACATTTACAACAGGCTTCGCTGGTGCTGATGGGCGGGTTTTGCAATTTTTATGCGCTGGCGGAAGCGTTGGCGGCCCAGCCTAAAGATATTTTGCTGGTGTCCGGGTCGCTGTTTGATATGGCCGATGACGTGGAAGACGGACTGTGCGTGTCGGCGTTAAAGGACTATATCCAAGGCATCGGCAACCCGCAAGACGCCATTGTGGAGTTTAACAACACCATGCGTTTTGGCGAATTTCTGCACAGCGGATCCAAAACGGCGGAAAAAGATCTTAAAACGGCCTTTAAGGTAAACGGCATGGCCGTGGTGCCCCAAGTCAGTTTTTCGCCGGACGGATACGGCGTGTGCCACGTGTTGGGCCAGCCGGCCCCCCAAGAATGGATGGGAAAACAGCCCGCTGCCGCGGCGCCCGAAGCGGCCCCTCAGCCGGCGCCTGCACCGGAAGAAGCGCCCGCTCCGGCGGCAGACATGAAGCCGACTGCTCCGGCTGCGCCTGCACCGAAAGAAGCGCCCGCTCCGGCGGCAGAAACGCCGCAGCAACAGCCTGCTTCGGAAAACGCCTCGCCCAAAGAAGTAAAAACCGCCGAGAAAAATTTGCAGGCGGCCGCCCATCAGGCCACGACGCGCCTGAAAGGCTTTTTTAGCGGCATTTTACAAGCGGTTAAAGAGGAAAAAGCCGAATTGGAAGGAGATTTGTTCCGGGCTAAAAAACAAACGGACGCTCCGAAAGCGGCTTCGCAAAATCAATTGGAAGACCCGCTGGATCGAGTACTTAAAAAGAGCGAACCGGCTCCTGCCCCGCAGGAAAAGCACCCTGCCCGGCCGGCGGAGCCAGAAGCGCCTGCCGTACCCGAACAGGCGGCTGCGCCCCAGCCGTCCCCCGTGCAAGCGGCGGTGCCGGCCGGCGAAGTAACGTTTTCGCGGGAAGCTGCGGCCGGACTGTCTAATAAAAAGCGCAAAAAAGCCATTGTCCTGTTTTCCGGCGGGTTGGATTCCACAACCTGTTTGTATTGGGCCTTGGCGCACGGGTATGAGTGCGAAGCACTGACGGTTTCTTACGGGCAGCGCCACGAGCGGGAAGTACAGTCAGCCCAGGCCATTGCGCGCAAGTTGGGCGTGAAACATCATTTAATTACGCTTGATTTGCCTTGGCTTTCCTGCTGTTCGCTGGTGGATAAAAACAAACAGCTGCCGGATGTTGCACTGGAAGACATTCCCAAAGAGGGGATCCCCTCCACCTATGTACCGGGGCGCAACTTAATGTTTTTGGCGATTGCGGGGTCTTTGTTGGATGCCGTAGGAGCCGACGCCATCATCGCCGGGCCGAACGCGGTGGATTTTTCCGGATATCCGGATTGTACGCCCGCTTTCTTTAAAGCGGCGGCCGAAGCGCTCAACCGCGGAACAAAAACCGGGGTCAGCGAAGGGATTGAAGTGTTGGCGCCGCTGATGCGGCTTTCCAAGGCGCAGATCGTCAAGCTGGCGGCCAATTTAAAAGTGCCCTTTGAGCTGACGTGGAGCTGCTATGCAGGCGGCAAAAAGCCGTGCGGCCATTGCGATTCCTGCAAGCTGCGCGCCAAAGGATTTGAAGAAGCCGGCGTGCACGATACGTCGCTGGACTGATATGTGGAAGTATTATCTGTTTTTGGCGGGTGCCATTGCGTGTGAAATTGCCGGCACCAGCGCGCTGAAAGCGTCGCGCGGGTTTACCGTACCCGCGTGGGCGGTGCTGACGGCGGCGGCATATGCCGGGTCGTTTTGGCTGTTGGGGCTGACGCTAAAGGGAATGTCTTTGGGCGTGGCCTACGCCATTTGGGCGGGCGCCGGAACGGTGCTGACGGTACTGGTGGGAATGGCCGTGTTTAAAGAACGGCCGGATTTCGCCGCCGTGCTGGGCATCAGCCTTATTGTGGTTGGGGTGGCTGTGATGTATTTGTTTTCCAAAACGGTTGCCCATTAAAGGAGAACGTATGAGAAAAACTATTTTGGTTTTGGGATTATTGGCAGTCGGTGGCGCGTTCTGCGCGGCGCAGGCCGAGGCGGGCAAAGCGGCGGATCGGAACGAAGCTAAAGGCAGGCCCGGCGTAGAAACCGTGATTAAAAAATCTTCCGCCCCCAAGCAGACGCCCGCCGAAGAGAAAAAAGCCTTTGAACAGCGCCGCAAATTAATTAAAAAACTCGTGAAACAATACCGCAAAGCTTCCGACGAGCAAAAACCGGCCCTGAAAGAACAGCTTTCGCAGGTGGTTTCCCAAAGCGTGGACGCGGGTTTTGCCTATGTAAAAGCGCGCATTGCGGCGGAACGGGAAAACTTGAATAATTGGGAAAAGAAGATCCAGCAGGACGAGCAAAATATAGACCAAATTAAAGCCCGCCGGGTGGAGGAACTGCTTTCCGGCGAAGCCGAACGCAAACACAAAGCCGCCCAGAAGAAATGGAAGAAACAAATGAAAAAGGCGGAAAAGGCGTTGCGCTAAACGCTTTTTTGTAAAAAACCCCGCAGATTCGTCCGCGGGGTTTTTCATGTGCTTCTTAAAATATCAGTTAAACAAGCCCGAAGCTTCCAGCGCGTTTAGCGCTTTTGTGATGTCGTTTACCACAATAATCCAGCGGGAATCCGTCCCGGCGCCGGCCGTACCGTAAATCGTGGTAATGTTGATGCCGTGGCCTGAAAGCACCGAGCCGATGTCGCGGATAAGCCCCACCCGGTTGGGAGCGTCCAAACAGATGGCATCCGTCTTCACGCTGGTAAAGCCGGCCTTGGTCAGCGCGTGGCTGATTTCCTGCTCGTATTTAATGGCCAGCCGGACGACGGCCGCGTCGTAGCGTACGTCTTGAGAAATGGCAATTACGTCCACATTCTCCCGCACGAACAACTCGGCAAAGTTTTTCAGCGCTCCCGGTTCATTAATCAGGAAAACGCTGTATTGTTTTACCACACTTATAGCCATTCAAACCCCTTGGGGCCGCTCAACAGCCCCTATTAGCATTATATCACAACCGACAGGTGTTTCGTGTAAAAAACTGCCGTCGCGGATTTTAGGGCTGCGAAGGCATATCCGTTTGGCGGATAATTTGAAGCATTTGGCCGTGTATTTTGCCGTTGCTGGCCAGCAGGGTGGGGCCGTAATCGGGGATTTTTTTATATTTCCGTCCGTTAAAATCCGTTACTTTTCCGCCCGCTTCCTGCAAAATCAGCACGCCGGCGGCTACGTCCCAGGGGTTGAGGTTGTCTTCCCAGTATCCGTCGGTTCTGCCGGCGGCCAGCCAGCACAAGTCCAACGCGGCCGATCCCAAACGGCGCACGTCGTGGCAGGAGTTTAAAAATTTTTCAAACCGCCGCAATAGCTGCGGCATACGCGTAAAGCGGTTGTAGGGAAATCCGGTAACCAGCAGCGATTGTTCCAGCCGGGCGGTTTTGGAAACGTGAATTTTTTTACCGTTTAACGTGGCGCCTTTTCCTTTTTGGGCCAGAAACGTTTCCCCGGTGGCCGGGTTGGTAACGCCGCCCAATACGGGTTCATTTTTATAAAACAGGGCAATGGACACCCCGCACTGAGGAAAGGTATGCGCAAAATTGGTGGTGCCGTCAATGGGGTCAATGACCCATACGTAATCCGACCCGGTATTTTTAACACCGTTTTCTTCGGCCAGGTAGTCGTGGTCGGGGAAATTTTTACGCAGGATGGAAAGAATCGTTTTTTGGCTGGCCACGTCGGCCGTGGTCACCAGGTTGGCTTTGCCTTTTAGTTCGTAGCCTACTTTTCCAAACCGGCTGCGCACCGCGCGGGCCGCCGCTTGCAGGCATTGTTTTAAAACGGAAAATTCTTTTTTCATTTTTTAAAATGAAGCACGTCTGCCGCTTTTAACTTGTTTTCCAAATCCAACATGGCTTTGCAGTCGTCCTCGTTATACATCAGCACTTTGTTTAGCAGTTCGTCGTTGCCGGTTTTCAGCCAGTTGGTAAAATAGACCATGCTGTCCATGGCGCCGCAGTCGTCCTGCCGCCAGTTAAACCCAAAGGCGGGTGCGGCTGCTTTGAGCGAAAAACTGGGCGCCGGCAGGTAAAACTGTTTGTTTACCGCCACTTTTAAATCAAAACAGATGTTGCACAGCGCGTTTAGTTTCTCGGCGTCCTGCGGGTTTTTGGCCGCCAGATTTTTCATCTTTTTTACTTCGTATTCCGTCCAGTGGTACAGGGCGGTGTCGGAAAAATCGCGGACGTAATCGTAAAATTGTTCAAAAATTTTAATTTCTTCTTCCGGGGTTTTGGCTACAAAGCTGACGTATTTGTCCGCCTCTTTGTCCCAAATGCCAATGAGGTAAACGAACGAAACATTGTCTTTGGTAAATGTTTCGGTGGCTTCAAAGTCAAAATACAAATTGTATTTTTTTGCCGGCGGCGGGAAGTGCCCTTCCTCGCGCAAAACGGGTTTGCGGTGCAGGTAGGCCAGCGCATTGTAATAGGAATCGGTGGCGTGGGGTTCTTCCAAAATGCCGCGCAGTTTTTCCAGGCCGGCGCGGGCCACGTCGTCGGTATTAAAGATGCCGTTTATTTTCAGGCATTGGCGCATTTCGGTGTTTAAGCCGGGCAGCATCAGCAAATCCTTGCTTTGCGCCACCACTTTATTGGCGTATACGCGCCACGGGGCGCTGGCGGCCTTGGGCGGCTTGTGCGCTTCGGGCTTGGCCAACCCGTCGCGGATGCTGCGCCAAAAAGCCAGCTCCCGCTCCAAGCGTTCCTGATGGTCTTGGTACGATACGTCCAGCGTGCGGTCTTTTAAAAATACGCGCATCTGGGCGGGGGTATAGCGTTGGGTTTTGCCCAACATATGGTTCAGCAGGCTGACTTGCAGGGCATAGTGCTCTTTTAAGTCGTGGGCGCGCTTAAATTGGAAAATATGATAATGATACGGCCCAAACAAGCTGGGGGCCGCGTCGGAACGGACGAGCAGGTTCAGGCTGCCGTAGGTGTTTTCCGGCAGGTTCCACAGCAGGGCATTTGCGATGGCGCTTTCGCCGCGGGCCATGGCAGACAAGGTGTTTTTAAAGCGGGCGGTTTCGTCTTCGCCCGACACAAACACCACGCCCGGGAACTCCGCTTTAATCCATTGGTCGCGGGCGTTGCGGTCGGTGCGGATTTTTAAACTTTCATAGCGGTTGGGTTCGGGCACGGCCTCTTCTTTGGGGGCGTGAAAGGAACACCAAATGCTAAACGGATCTTCCAGCAGGGAGAACATTTTAGAGGCGTTAAAATCTTGTTTGCCGGGGGTGCGCCCTGCGGAAAGAAATTGGAATAAATCCTGTAGTTCGTTGTCTGTCATTATAAAGTATTTTATCTTTTTTAGAGGGAGAATAAAAGTTCTTTGGCGGCTTGCCAGTGCGGGGGGTTATTTGCTACCATAAAAACTTAAGAGTATGTCAACAAACGAACAAAGTAAAATAAGCTTGGGCAGTTTGATTACCCCCGCCCGCGTGTTGTTGGCGGAGGATTACCCAAGCAAAAAAGAACTGATTTCGGCGCTTGTACAGGCCGTTTGCCGGGATTATAAGCAGTTGGATCCGGCGGATGTGGCGGCCCAAGTACTCAAACGGGAAGAAGGAATCAGCACCACGCTGGATACCGGCCTTTCCATTCCGCATGCGCGGCTGGAAGAACTGACGGATTTTGCCGCGGCGGTAGCCGTGCTGCGCAAGCCCTTGCGCGAAACTTCCGGCAGCGAACTGCCCATTCGGGTAATGTTTTTATTTCTGTCTCCGGCCAAACCGGCTTTTTTCCAAAAGCATTTGCAAATTCTTTCCGCCCTGGCCGAAAAATTTAAACCGGAATTTATTGAAGAGTTGGCTTCGCTTTCCAACGCAGAAGAAGTGGCCCTGCGTTTGGCGCGGTAGTGTAGTATGAAACAGCCTTCTTCCTCTTCGGCCGGAGCTTCCCGCGTAAAAAAAGTGGTCGTGCTGACTACGGCCATGCTTACCTTTATTCCCTTCTGGAAAGCGGCGGCGGTGGTGCTGTGCGACTTTGGCTCCAGCGCGTTCTACGCCGGCGGCATTGCCATGCGCGCCTTCGGGCCGGCGTTTCCGTGGTATATTTTGGCGGTGATGCTGTTCTCCGGCTTATTGCTGATGCTGGAGCTGGAAGCGTGCTCGCTGTTTGTGCGCGGGGGCGCCTATAAAATCGTGCGGGAAGGCATGGGGGATACGGCGGCCAAGCTGGCGGCTTCCGCCTTGATTTTTGATTTTATTTTAACGGGCCCCATCAGCGCGGTTACCGCCGGGCACTACCTGTGCGGGCTGTTCAATTCGTTTTTGGAATGGGGCGGCGCCGCGATAGAACTGCCCGAGAATGTGATTTCGGTGCTTTTCGGGCTGCTGGTAACGGTGTATTTTTGGCGGCAGAATGTGAAAGGGATTGAAGAATCCAGCTCCAAAAGCGCCAAAATTATTGCGTTTTCGCTGGCGGTTTGTTTTTTGCTGGCCATTTGGTCGTTTATTACCATGGCCCTGCACGGGGCGCATCTGCCGCCGACGCAGCTGGCGTTCTCTCAAGAGGCACTGGGCTGGGCGGGCGGCATAGACTGGATGCAAACCATTGGCCTGGTGGGCATGATGATGGCCTTCGGGCACAGCGTGCTGGCGCTTTCGGGGATTGAGACGCTCTCGCAGGTATACCGCGAAATTGAATACCCCAAAGCCCAAAATTTGAAAAAAGCCGCGTGGCTGATTTTTGGTTTTGCCCTGTTGTTTACGGGCGGACTGACGTTTTTGTCCGCCGTGATTATTCCGCCGGAACTGGTGGCCACCAAATACTACGACAACCTGCTGGCTGGGCTGGCCATGAGCATGGCCGGGCCCAATATCTTAAAGCTGTTGATGCAGGCCATGATTGTGGTGTGCGGCGTGGCGATGCTTTCGGGCGCGGTAAACACTTCGCTGATCGGCTCCAATTCGCTGATGAACCGCATTGCGGAAGACGGTATTTTAACCGATTGGTTCCGCAAAATCCACCGCCGCTACGGCACTTCTTACCATATTATCCACGTGATTGCCATCGTGCAGCTGGCGGTGATTTTGGTTTCCCGCGGCAATGTGTACCTGCTGGGGGAAGCGTACGCGTTTGGGGTGATGTGGTGCTTTGTGTTTGAGGTTTCCGCCATTATCCGCCTGCGCTGGAAAAGAGCCGCCCAAAAGCGCGATTTTATGTTCCCGCTGAATATCAAGTACGAAAATTATTATATCCCCGTGGGGCTGATTTTGCTGTGCGGATTTTTGGTGTCGGTGGCCTGCGTCAACCTGTTTACCAAGCAAGTGGCCACGGTGGCGGGGTTGGGGTTTACGGCGTTTTTATTTGCGGTGTTTTCGCTTTCGGAGCGGCTAAACGCCAAACGGGCCAACACGATGTTTGAAGAAGGCTACCGCGAGCGCATCAATGCCCAAACGGTGGACGATTTAAAAGAAGCCTTTTCGGAATTAGACCACCCGCACCGGATTTTGGTGGCGGTCAAAAACCCGGAAAACCTGTACCATTTGGAAGAAGTCCTCAGTAATGCCAATGCCGATGAAACGGACGTGATTGTGCTGTACTGCAAACCGGTGGAAAACGTGCTCTACCGTCAGGATATGCGTTCGGCCGCGGTGGATGAACAGGAAGTGTTTACGGCCGTCATTTTCCTGGCGGAAAAATACGGTCTTCCCGTTACGCCGGTGCTGGTTCATTCCAACGACGCCTACTACGCCATTGCCCAAGCCGCCGCGGTGGCGGACGCGGAAGAGGTGGTGATGGGCGTGTCCGGCCGGCACGGCGCCAACCCGCAAATTGAACGGGCGGTAATGACGTGGGGCGCCGTAAAAGACCACGAGTTAAAACACCCCGTTACCCTGCGCATTTTATGGGAAGGCCGAGAGGTCTCCTACCGTTTTACCCGCTAACCGGCGGGCTTTTAATATGGTAAAATAAAAATATGGCTATCCTGCGTGTTACGAAATACGGCGAAAACATCTTGCGCCAAAAACTAAAACCCGTTGATTTTAAAACGCTGGAGCCGCTGCTGCCCAAACTGCTTAAGGACATGGAAGAAACCTGCCTGGCGGTGCGCGGCGTGGGGCTGGCGGCAAATCAAATCGGGCTGGAGTACCGCATGGCCGTGATTTTAATTCCGCAGTCGGCCGAAGAAAACGCCCCGCTCACGCGTTACGTCATCATCAATCCGGAAATCCTTTCCATGCGGGGGGAAAAGCTGGAAGAAGAAGGCTGCCTGTCGCTGCCCGGTTTGTGGGCCGAAGTCAAACGCGCTACGGACGTAACCATTAAATATACCGACGAACACGGCCAGGAACAAGTCAAGCGGGCCCGCGGCCTGCTGGCAAAAGCGTTCCAGCACGAAGTGGATCACTTGGACGGGAAACTGTTTATTGATTTGGTGGATCCCGCGCTTAAGCCGGAAGTCAAAAAGGCCATCAAAAAACTGCGCAAAAATTGGGATTAGCAATTTTACGATTCTTAAAAACCCCGGAACGAACCGCTTCCGGGGTTTTGTTTTGCCAAAGCGTTGCATGGCGGGGGATTTTTTTCTATACTTGTTCTATGGCAATTATTTTATCCGTCAAGCGTGTAAGCAAACAGAACAAGAGCAAAAAGAGCTCTTGCGTGCTTGCTTGCAATTGTGCGGATATATAACGGCCTAAATTAAAATCCATTTGCTGCGCCTCCGCTTGATTGCAAGCGGGGGCGTTTTTTATGGCTAAAAAGGAGAATACATATGTGCTTTTATTATCAAAACGGAGAATTGTATGCCGAAGGCGTGGGCGTGGCCGCCCTGGCGCGCCGGGTGGGAACGCCCTTTTACTGCTATAGCACCGATAAGCTGACGCGCAATTTTAACGCTTATCAGCAGGCCCTTTCGGATCTAAACGCAACGGTCTGCTATTCCGTGAAAGCCAACCCGAACCTAAGTGTGGTGTCGGCGGTGGCGCGGTTGGGCGGCGGGGCGGACGTCGTGTCGGGCGGGGAGCTGTTTGTAGCCCGGCGGGCGGGAATCGCGGCGGACAAAATCGTCTTTTCCGGCGTAGGCAAAACGCGGGCCGAATTGGAAGAGGCGGTGAAACTGGGGATTTTGCAGATTAATGCCGAGTCCGCCGCCGAAGTGGAAACGCTAAACGAAATTGCCTTGGCGCTGGGGAAAAAAGCCAACCTGGCGCTGCGCGTCAATCCGGATGTGGACGCGTTGACCCACGTCAAAATTACTACCGGGAAAAAAGAAAATAAATTTGGCGTACCATGGCCCGAAGCGCATGAGTTATATGTCAAAGCCGCCCGCCTGCCGGGGATACGCATTGCGGGCATTGCCGTGCACATCGGTTCGCAGCTATTGGATTTGGAACCTTTTCGGCTGGCGTTTACCAAAATTGCCGCCATGGTGCGGACGCTGGAAGCGGAGGGAATTGGTATTGAAAACATTGATCTGGGCGGCGGAATGGGGATTAATTACAATGTGGAACTGCCGCCTACGTGTGAGGCGTATGCCCAGGTGGTGCGGGAAACATTGGGAGGGTTAAAGAAACATTTAATCGTGGAGCCGGGGCGCTCTATCGTGGGCAACGCCGGGATTTTGGTCACGCAAGTAATCGGATGCAAATCCAACGGCGAAAAAAATTTTATCATTGTGGATGCCGGAATGAACGATTTAATCCGCCCGGCGCTTTATGAAGCGTGGCACACCATTTTGCCGGTGCACAAAACGGGCGTTGCGCCGATGATTGCCGATATCGTGGGCCCGATTTGCGAATCAGGCGACGTGTTTGCCCACGAGCGCATTATAGAGCCTGTCCAGGCAGGCGGACTACTTGCTATAATGTGTGCAGGGGCGTACGGCGCGGCGATGTCGTCCATGTACAATTTCCGCCCGCTGGTGCCGGAAGTGCTGGTAAACGGCAAAGCGTTTGCCGTTGTCCGCAAACGCACTTCGTATGAAGAAATGGTAAGCGCCTATACGGTGGCGCCGTGGCTGCAAGGAGAGGGGCAATGAGAAAAGTTTGCATTATGAAATTCGGCGGCAACACGCTGGCCAATAAACAAAAACTGCTGATGGCGGCTAATTTAATTAAGTCCCGCTACGATCAAAATTTTATTCCGCTGGTGGTGGCTTCCGCCAACGGGAATTTAACGGATGTACTGCTGGATCACGCTTTTAGCATTACCCCCACGCCGGATAAACGCGAACTGGATATGCTGGTAACCACCGGCGAACGCGTCAGCGTGGCGCTTTTGTCTATTGCGCTGCGCGCCATCGGCGTGCCGTCTGTCTCGCTTACCGGCTCGCAAATCGGGCTGATTACTACCTGCACCCACACCGGGGCGGATATTTTGGAATTAAAGGGCACCCGCCTGGTAAACGAAATTCAAAAGGGGCATGTGCCGGTGGTGGCCGGGTTCCAGGGAATTGGGCAGGATAAAGAAATTACCACACTAAAACGCGGGGGGAGCGACGTTTCCGCCGTGTTTTTGGCGGCCCAGCTGGGGGCCGACCACGTGGAAATGATTAAAGACGTGGACGGCGTTTACTCCGCAGACCCTAATAAAGACCTCAAAGCCCAAAAATACGAGGTGCTGGATTTTGACGAAATGTACAAACTGGCGTTGAACGGGGCCAGCGTGCTGCACCCGGATGCCGTCCGTTTAGCCAAAGAAAAAGGGGTGGAAATCCGCATCGTCCACTACCAAACGGGCCAGACGGGCACGGTTATTAAATAGGAGCGTTATGAAACCGGTATTTAAATTTAATACCTTTGGCATTCTTTCGTTTGTAATTTTGTGCGGGCTGTTCTATTGGCTCTGCCCTGCCATCAGCCAGCCGGTATGGCGCTATATTGTGTACGGCGTGTTTCTGCTGGCGGCGTTTTGTGCGTGTTTCTGGGTGGTCAAACCCAAATAGCGGCCGCGGGGCGGGTGCGCCGTCGGCGGGGGAAAAAGCGTTTTCAAGCGGGAGTTAAAAATAATAAGGAGAGGTTTTATCATATTCTTCCCAGCGAAAATATGATATGATATGAGCTATGGATAACATTGTCATTTTACAACTCATCGGGTTTACCGTTTGCTTTATTTTGTTATTTGTCTTTACGGCAAAGTACCGCGCCGCCTTGGCGCATGAAACGGATTTTGAACCGGCAGTAGAAGACTTGACGGTGGTTACCGTTGCGCAGCCGCCGGCCTTTAAACCGCGCGCTTCTATTTTGCAGTCGCTGCAGGGGTCTGCTTCGCTGGAAGTGGCCGATTTGAAAGAAAAGGTGAAAGATTTGCACTACCGGTTGGAAGAACTGAAAGTGGCGCATGACAAATCCAATGCGGAAATTTCCAAACAACTCTCCCGCTTGGAACAGCGCCTAGGTACTTTTGAACAGGAATATGTAACCAAGCTGCAGCCCACTTTAATTAGCCTGATTGAAGAATTGGAAAATATGAAAGTGGCAGAGGATAAGCCGCAAAAATAGTTTGTTTTTTGGTTTTTATGTTTTAAAACCGCCGCAAATTTTGCGGCGGTTTTCTGTTTTATACGCTTGTATAATTTTAAAATGTGTTGCTTTTTTGATTTTTAAAATGCAAAAAAAGTGCTTTTTTTGCAAAAAATGCTCATAAGTTCTGCGGGCCTGCTTTGACGGAGGGAACAGCTTTTGGTGTAGAAAACGGTCAAAAATCTAACAAAAGCAATTAGGTTTTGTCAATACTTAAAGCAAAAAAAGCGTGCGCGGATTTGTTTTGCTTCTGCAAAATTTCATAAAATATACCTATATACGTATGCCAAGGAAAGAGGATTTTACGTTAGGAGACAAAATGAAAAATAAAAACCTTGAACCTATCGCCATTGTTGGTATCGGTGCGATTATGCCCGGAGCGTTAAACAAAGACGAATTCTGGAGCAACATTAAAGAAGGCAAATACTGCATTACTGAAATTCCTGCGTCGTACTGGGACTACAGACTTTTCTACAGCCCCGACCATAAAGCCGAAGATAAACTTTATTCCAAAATCGGCGGTTTTATTCCCCAGTCTTTCAAATTCAATTCCTTAAAATACCGCATTCCTCCGCAAATTGCCAAACAAATGGACACCGTGCAGCACCTGGCTATTGAAACCACGCGCATGGCGTTGGAAGATTCCGGTTACGATAAAAAAGAGTTTGACCACAACCGCACCGCGGTCATTATCGGCAACTCGATGGGTGGTATGAAAAACGAAATGTCCAACACGCGCCTCAACCGCCCGTTTTTGTATGAAATTTTAAAAAATACCCCTTCCTTTAAATCGCTGGCTCCGTCCGATGCGCAAAAAATGCTGGAAGAAATGGATGCCGGTGTGCGCGAAAAATTTACCCCGATTAACGAAGACTCCATGCCGGGCGAACTGGCCAACGTCATTCCCGGCCGCGTAGCCAACGTGTTTGACTTGCACGGCACCAACTTCGCGGTGGACGCCGCCTGCGCCACCTCGCTGGCTGCCATTGACCAAGCCGTAAACGGCTTGCGCATGGGCAATTTTGATATGGCCATTGCAGGCGGTGTAGATCAGATGATGTCTCCCTCTGCCTACATCAAATTCTGCAAAATCGGCGCTTTGTCCGAAACGGGTTCCTATCCGTTTGACGCCCGCGCCAACGGCTTTGTAATGGCCGAAGGCGCCGGGATGGTAATTTTAAAACGCCTCAGCGATGCGGTCAAAGACGGCGACCGGATTTACGCCGTCATCCGCGCCGTAGGGGCTTCTTCCGACGGGAAAGGCAAAGGCATTACCGCACCCAACCCCAAAGGCCAGAAACTGGCGGTAGAAAAAACCTTTGAACAATTGGACTACACGCCCGAAGCCGTAGGCTTAATTGAGGCGCACGGCACCGGCACCCGCGTAGGGGATGCGGTGGAACTGGGCGCCTTGACCGAGCTGTTTAGCCCGTACGTTAAACCCGGCTCCATTGGGCTGGGCAGCGTAAAAAGCCAAATCGGCCACGCCAAAGCGGCGGCGGGGATTGCTTCGTTAATCAAAACCTCGCTGGCCTTATATAATAAGGTGTTGCCGCCGTCCGTTAATTTTGAAACGCCCAACCCCATTGTGGATTGGAGCACCTGCCCCTTCCGCGTGATTACCAAAGCGGAAGAATGGCCGGGCGGCAAAATCCGCCGCGCCAACGTTTCCGCCTTTGGTTTTGGCGGCACGAACTTCCACGTGGCTATGGAAGAAATGAACGACAGCCTGATTCAAAAGGCTGAAGAATCCAAACAACAAGTAACCGTTTCCGTACCGGTACAGGAGAAACCGACTATGACCAGCAGTAATTCGTATATCCTTCACGTTCCCGGGGAGAAAATCCAAAGCGATGTATTAACCTTCTCCGCTGCGACCAAGCAGGAACTTTTTAACGTGTTGGACAAGGCCCTTGTAGCCATTGAATACGATCCCACCTATTTGCCGAGCATTTCTTATAAAAACCATATTGAAAAACCGGCCAAATTTGCGGTAACCATCAATGTGGAATCGCCGGAAAAACTGAAAGAAAAAATCGCTTTCTTCAAAAAAACCGCCTCTACGCAGGACGTCTGGGAACAGGAATCCCTTTACCTGCGCATGAAAGGGATTTATCCGTTTACGCCTTCTGAAATCAAACCCAAAGTCTGCTTTATGTTCCCCGGCCAGGGTTCGCAGTATGTGGACATGATGAAGGACTTGGCTTCCAAATATAAAGTAGTGCAGGACACGTTTGACGAAGCCGACCGCCTGCTCTTAAAGATTATCGGCCAGAACCTGACCGACACCCTGTGGAGCAAACCCGGCGAAACGAAAGAACAAATCGCCGTGCGCGAAGCCGCTATTAAGAAAACCGAAATGACCCAGCCCGCCGTGCTGACGGCGGATATCGCCATGATGCGCCTGCTGTCTTCTTTCGGCATCAAGCCCGATGTGGTGATGGGGCACAGCTTGGGCGAATACGCGGCTGCCGTGGCTGCCGGTATTTTTGATTTTGAAAACGGCTTGAAAGCCGTTTGCACGCGCGGGAAAGTAATGTCCGAAATTAAAGTGGAAGACAACGGCAAAATGGCGTCCATCGCGGCCCCGGTAGACCGCGTGGAGCCGGAACTGGCCCGCATCAACGGGTATGTGGCGGTAGCCAACAAAAACTGCCCGACCCAGACGGTCATCGCCGGCGCCAGCAAATCCGTAGACGACGCCATCAAAATGTTTACCGATATGGGCATTCAGGCGGTGCAGATTCCCGTGTCGCACGCGTTTCACTCGGCCATTGTCCGCCCGGCCATGCCGCAGTACCGCGCTTTCTTGGATACGCTGACGTTCCACGCCCCCAAGATGCCGATTACCACCAACGTAACGGCGGAATTCTATCCCAGCGATCCGGAAAAGATCAAAGATTTAATGGTTACGCAGATTTCCCACTCCGTGGAATGGATTAAACAGCTGCAAACCACCTACGATTCCGGCGTGCGCCTGTTTGTGGAATGCGGCCCCAAACGCGTACTTTCCGCCTTGGCTTCCAACACCCTGTCCGACAAGAAAGATATTAAAGTGTTGGCTTCCAACCACCCCAAAAAAGGCGGCATTGTGGAATTTAACGATTTGTTCGCCAATTTGATTTCTTCCGGCATCCACTTGGATTGGAAAGGAACCGATATGTACGGCGACAATTCCACCTATAACCCGGCGTTTGTAAACTGGGTAACCGGCAATGCCACCCCCACGGAAAAAGCCGCCGGCACCGTAAAAGAAAATACGGTCTGCGCGTGCAAAGCGGGGGGCAATGCGGCCGCGAACGGAAACGGCGGTAAAAAATCCGTCGTCATCAGCGGCATCGCCGCGGGCGGCCCCGGCAGCTGGGATAAAATTTTCCGCGAAGGCGTGCTGGACGAAATCCTCTCCGGGCGCAATATGATTGAGCCCGTCAGCTCGGAAATCCAGCAGAAACAGATTGACAAACATGTGGAATTCGTCATCAAATCGCCCGACGGCAACCACCGCATTGAACGCTTAACCTCGCCCATGCAGGCCATCAAATTGGCGGCCAAAGGCGGCGCGTTTGATTTGGAAAAAGAATTTGGTTTGCCCGCCAAATGGGTGCGCTCGATGGATCGCAGCTTCCAGCTGGCGATTGCCGCGGGCATCCTGGCGCTGAAAGACGCGGGCATTCCGCTGGTGCTTTACTATAAACCCACCTCTACGGGCGGCTACCTGCCCGACCGCTGGGGTCTGCCGGCCGATATGATTGACGAAACGGGCGTGATTTTCACCTCCGCTTTCCCGGTGGCCAACAGCATGATGGGCGATTTGTCCAAACGCGTAGCGGGATTGCTCAACAACAAAACCGCCAAAGAAGTCCGCGCGTTCTGCGATAAATTCATTTCTCAAATTTCCGACCCGGCCTTAAAAGCCGAAATTGAAGCGTGGTATCAGGCCAACTTCAAAGACAAAGAAATCGAGCCGGAAGCGTTTACGTCCGAATTTATTTTAAAGACGATCATCATCGCCCACTCGCATTTCTGCCAATGGATCCGCGCGCGCGGCCCGGCGACGGCGCTGAGCGCGGCCTGTGCTTCCACGGCGCAAGCCATTGCCGTGGCGCAGGACTGGATTACCCTGGGCCGCTGCAAACGCGTTATTGTCATCGGGGCCGACGATCCGACCAACGACAATGTATCCGAATGGATTTTAACCGCCTTCTTGGCCTCTGGTGCTGCCACTACGGAAGCCGATGTAACAAAGGCCGCCTTGCCCTTTGACCGCCGCAGAAACGGCATGATTGTAGGCATGGGCGCGGTTTCGCTGGTGGTGGAAGAAGAATCCGAAGTCGCCAAACGCGGCATGAAACCCTTGGCCAAGCTCTTGGCTGCGGAAATTGCCAACAGCGGTTTCCACGTAACCCGCTTGGATGTGGCGCATGTGGCGCAGGTAATGAACCGCTTGGTTTCCCACGCGGAAAAAGAATACGGTTTGAACCGTTCCGACATTGCCAAACAATTGGTATTTATCTCGCATGAAACGTACACCCCCGCGCGCGGCGGTTCCGCCAGCGCCGAAGCGTACGCTTTGAAATCCACCTTTGGCAAAGACGTCAGCAGTGTCATTGTCAGCAACACCAAAGGATTTACCGGCCACTCCATGGGCGCCGGTCTGGAGGACGCCATCGCCGTACGCTGCCTGAACACGGGCCTCGTGCCGCCGATTGCCAACTTCAAAGAAGCCGATCCCGAACTGGAAGGCATTACGCTTAGCAAAGGCGGACATTACAACTTTAAATACGCTTTGCGCTTAGCGGCGGGATTTGGCTCTCAATTAGGTATGACTTTACTCGAAAAAATGTGGCAGGAAGGCGAACCTCGCATCGCCGATGAATCCAAACACCAAGCTTGGCTGAAGGAAATCTCCGGTCAGCAAGCCCCGGTGTTGGAAGTGGTACAGAACACCCTTCGCATTAAAGACAACTATCAGCACGGTGTAAAACCCGCCTTGGTAATGGAAGGCTCTCAAGCGTTTGTGGATAAGGTAAACGCCATCCACGCGCACGATACCAAAGCCGCTCCTGCGCCGGTAGCCCCTGTGGCCACTCCTGTGGCTCAGCCCGCTCCCGCGCCGGTAGCCGCTCCGAAAGCCGCTGCCTTGGATGAAGCTACGGTAACGAAAGAAGTTGTCAAAATGGTAGGCGAAAAAACGGGTTACCCCGAAGATATGTTGGATATCGACTTGGATATGGAGGCCGACTTGGGTATTGATACGGTCAAACAAGCCGAACTCTTTGCCGCGATGCGCGAACACTACGGCATTGCTCAGCAGGACGGCATCCAGCTTAAAGACTATCCGACGATTCGCCACTGCATTAAATTTGTGTTGTCCAACGCCGGTGCTCCGGCCGCGGCACAACCTGCCCCGGCTGCCGCTCCTGCGGCGGTTCCTGTGGCGCAGCCCGCTCCTGCGCCGGCAGCTGCTTCCTTGGACGAAGCGACCGTCACGAAAGAAGTGGTCGGTATGGTAGCGGAAAAAACGGGCTACCCCGAAGATATGTTGGATATCGACTTGGATATGGAGGCCGACTTGGGTATTGATACGGTCAAACAAGCCGAACTCTTTGCCGCGTTGCGCGAGCACTACGGCATTGCCCAGCAGGACGGCATCCAGCTTAAAGACTATCCGACCATCCGCCACTGCATTAAATTTGTATTAGCCAACGCGGGCAAACCTGCGGCGGCCGCGCCTGTTGCTCAAGCGGCGGTTGCGCCTGCTGCGCCGGTAGCTCCGGCGGCGGTTGCACAGCCTGCGCCTGCGGCCAAAGCCGTGGCGCTGGACGAAGCGACCGTCACGAAAGAAGTGGTCGGCATGGTAGCGGAAAAAACGGGCTACCCCGAAGATATGTTGGATATCGACTTGGATATGGAGGCCGACTTGGGTATTGATACGGTCAAACAAGCCGAACTC
>CASFFZ010000011.1 GCA_949294095.1 uncultured bacterium | reverse complement strand
TCCGGGATATAAGCCGCAGTTCTATTTGAGAACGACGGACGTGACCGGGGAACTGTCTTTCAAACAAGACATGATTATGCCCGGCGACAATGCCGAAATTGAAGTGAAGTTGATTACGCCTGTAGCCATGGAAGAAGGGTTACGCTTCGCTATCCGCGAAGGGGGCCATACGGTAGGCGCCGGCGTAGTAACCAAAATTATTGAGTAGTAAAATTGTTTAGTTCACTGTGGCGGGGGCATTTCACCAATGCCCCCGCAGATAATCGTGAACGAGCTGAACTTTGAGGGATTTCCCTCCATTTAAGGATACGAAAGATGGCAAGTGAAAGATTAACGATCGCGCTGATTTGCACCGAATGCAAAAACAAAAACTACTATCAAGTGCGCGGCAAAAAGAAAGAATACAAATTGGAGCTCAACAAGTTCTGCAAAAAATGCGGCAAGAGCACCAAACACAAAGAAGGCAAAGCCTAAGATTTTTGTGGGAGCGTCGGTTAACTGGTAAACCACCGGTCTCCAAAACCGGGACTGAAGGTTCGAGTCCTTCCGCTCCTGCCAGGTTTTATACCAAGGAAAACGGATATTTCTATGAATAAAGCAATTAATTTTCTGAAGCAATCTGTCGGCGAGCTGAAGAAATCCACGTGGCTTTCCCGGCAGGAAGTGGTTCAGTCCACCATCTTGGTAGCGATTGTTGTGGCGCTGGTGTCGGCGTATGTCAGCGTCATTGACTTTGGGCTGACCAAAGTGCTCGGATTTGTAGTCGGGGGCCGCTAATGTCTGAAGAAAAAGCTTGGTACGTCGTGCATACCCAAACGGGGCACGAGGATAAAGTAAGAGAAAAAATTCTGCTTAACATCGAAATCCAGAATTTCGGGGATCGTGTTTTTCAGGTATTGGTTCCCACCGAAGAAGTGGTGGAAGTCAAACAAAACAAGAAAATTTTGCGCAAACGGAAGTTTTTCCCTGGCTATGTGCTGGTGCAAATGAATATGACCAGCGAAGCGTATTGGTTTATCAAAAGCATCACGGGCGTAACCGGATTTTTGGGCGATCCCAACCCGGTGCCGTTGCCGGAAGAAGAAATTGCCGGCATCGTAGAATTGACGGACAACACCTCCGGCAAGCCCAAACACGTGGTGGAATTTGAACGCGGCGAAAGCGTGCGCATTACCGAGGGCCCGTTCAAACATTTTATCGGTGTTGTGGAAGACGTTAACGAGCAGAAGAACAAGCTGAAGGTGATGGTAACGGTTTTTGACCGTGCCACCCCGGTGGAAGTGGACTTCCTGCAAGTGGAAAAGAACTAGATTTTACCGCAGTAAAGCAGTAAAAAATATGGAGTAACGACAAAATGGCAAAAGAGAAAAAAATTAAAGGTTACATCAAGCTGCAGATTCCCGCTGGCGCCGCCAACCCGGCCCCGCCTGTGGGCCCGGCTTTGGGCCAGCATGGTGTAAACATCATGGAATTCTGCAAGCAATTCAACGCCAAGACGGCGAAAATGGAAAAAGGGATCAAGATTCCGGTCGTCATTACCGTTTACGAAGACCGCTCTTTCACCTTTATTACCAAGATGCCGCCTATGGCCGTGCTGATTATTAAAGAGCTGGGCCTGTCCAAAGGATCGGGTGCCCCGCACAAAGATAAAGTCGGCAAGATTACCCAAGCCCAGTGCGAAAAAATCGCCGCGCAGAAACTGCCCGATTTGAACACGAAAGACATCAAACAGGCGGCCGAGATGGTAAAAGGCACCTGCCGCAGCATGGGTGTGGACGTAGTAAAATAAATTTAAACTGAGGGAGGGCGACAACGCCCGCTATTACCTAAGGAGTATTTCAGATGGGAAAAAGAATGCAAGCCGCTCAAAAAGCTTACGATAAGTCCAAAGTTTACACGTTGGAAGAAGGCGCCAAAATCGTAAAAGAAAACGCCAAAGCCAAATTCGACGAAACCGTTGAAATCCACGTGAAACTGGGCATTGATACCAAAAAAGCCGACCAACAGGTGCGCACCACGGTGGCTTTGCCGCATGGTACGGGCAAAACCAAACGCATCGCGGTAATCGCCAAAGGCGAACATGCGCAGGAAGCGCAGGCCGCCGGCGCCGACAGAGTGGGCTGTGAAGACATTGTGGAAGAAGTCTTGAAAGGCAAAATTGATTTTGACGTGCTCGTAGCTACGCCGGATACGATGAAAGACCTGGCCAAAGCCGCCAAAATTTTGGGCCCGCGCGGACTGATGCCGAACCCGAAAAGCGGTACGGTTACGTTTGACCTGGCCAACACCATCAAAGCCTTGAAGGCCGGCCGCATTGAATTCAAAGCCGATGCTTATGGTATCGTGCACGCCATTATTGGCAAAGCGTCTTTTGACGCCGCCAAATTGGTGGAAAACGCAAAAGCCGTTATGGACACTATCCTTCGCGTAAAACCGAGCACCTCGAAAGGCGTCTATGTACAGAGCATTTCGTTAAGCTCTACCATGGGCCCGGGTGTATTCGTTACCCATAAATAGTTGTTCTCTTTTGCATAAAAACCCCGCTTTCCGGCGGGGTTTTTTGTTGTATAGCGCCCCGGTGCGTACGGTTTGCCCCGGGAGGCAAAAAATCCGCTTGCCGCCGGCCCGCCTTCTTGTTACAATGGAAAATAAAACTATGCGCAAATGGCGGTTTCTTTTTCTTCTCTTCAGTGTAGCCTCGGCCGTTTCCGCCCAACCCGGCGGCCCGGCGTGGAGCAAACAACTGATGCGTGTGCTGGGGCCGGCGGCTGCCCGGCAACCGGCCGTTGTGCCCGCCGCAAAACTGGAACGAACTTTTCAAACGCAGCTGTTGGCCCATACCCGGTGGAAAAACGCCCTTCCCTTAAGGGGGGATCTCTATTTGCCGGCGCGCAGTATGGCCGTTACAAGTTCGCCCGCCATTCTTCCCGCCAGCGAGGCGGATGCTTATTTTAATTACATAAACGACCAGTTGGCCGCCGTGTGGCAAGGGGTAACGGAGCGGGATATTGCGCTTTTGCAGCATTATAAAGCGGATATTTTAAAATCCCTGCACGTGCGTTTGCCCCGTCAGCCGGTGCAGTATGCCGCGCTGATTCCGCCCCAAGCCAAGTACATTGCCGTAGGGGAAGAACACGGCTTTGCGCCGCTTCGCCAAGCTTTTGAAGAGCTGGTGCTGGGGTATCGGCAAATGTATCCGGAGCGGAAAATTATCGTGTTTACGGAATTTGTGTTTGACAGGCCGCTTCCGCTGTCTGAAAAAACGGGGGAGCCGGTGTCGCTGTTGGGGCTTAAATACCGGCGGGTCAGTGCGGATTTCCGCTTTTTGGAGAAATTTGTCAAACGGGGCATAGACGTCATCGGGTTGGAAGATGAACGCTATTTCCGAAGCCACCAGCGGCTCATTACGCCTGTTTTTCGGCAGGTGGAGTCGGTGTACGGCATGAAACAGCGCAACGACCATTGGCGCAAAATTATCGAGCAAGTGCGCCGCCGGGAGCCGGAGGCGGTGTTTTTTATCTATACCGGCAATATGCACGTGCATTACCGGGCGCCGTACTCGCTGGCGCGGGCTTCTTCCCGGGTGTTTGTGCTTCAATTTTTCGCGGGGGAGCTGGGCAAAGATCTGCCCTTTGGGGCCGTGATGCAAACGGAACCCTTTGCCCGCGCGGAGGGGGATTTGCGCTATCCTGTCATCCTCTCTTGGCCGCCCGCCAGCCCGTACCGCATATTAAGCGGGTTTGACGCGGGGCTTATTTTCCCGGTATCGCAGTAGCTTTTAATTTACTATCATAACAGAAGAACGACTATGTGGAAAACGATTGTGCTTTTAACCTGTTTGCTGGGCACTGCGTCCGTTTGGGGGCAGGTGAGCGTGATTTCGGTTACGGATGAGGACAAACACACCCGCAAAGAGGATTTTTACCATACTTTTGAGTATTATATTACGCCCACGGGGGAAAAAGCGGCCTCTTTCAGCAAATGCCAGGCCACCCGTATCGGGCGCCGCTGGTTTGCCACGGCAGCCCACTGCGTACAGCAGCCCTGCCAAAACGGGTGCCTGATTCAAATGGATTTATTGGAGCAGCCCGTTTCGGCGCTGGCCCGCGTGACGCACACTGCCAAGAAACCGGCCGTGTTTGTACATCCGGGCTTTTCCGCGCAAAAAATGGTCAAAAACGATTTTGCCCTCATCCGCCTGGATTTAGACCGCGCGCCGCTTACCTATTACCGCCGCGCCGGCGGAAAGCAAAAAAATAACATCGCGCTTACCCGGGCGCAGTTTAATGCATTTTTGCAGCAAAACCTGCAGGCTTCGCGCCAATACCGGCGCATTGCAAGCCCGGAGTTCCCGCCCCTGGTGCTGTTTGACGACGGCAATTATGTAATTGACAGGGATTTGTCGGTCATTTCCATTTTTGGCGGAAAGCGGGAAATCAAGCCCGATCCTTACCCGGTGTATTACGTCAAAGCACTGGGATTTGCCTATACGCATAATTTCGGTATCCGCAAGGGGATGAGCGGGTCGGGTGTGATGAGCAACACCGGGGAATTGATGGGCATTATATCGGCCAATTTAACTTCTATCCGCGGGGTGGGCAGTAAAGCCGCGCGGAAGGAAGCGTATTTTATGTTCCCGGTATTTAATGCGGAAATTGCTTCTTTTATGGAAAGCGTCATGGGCAGCGATTATTATAAATTGGATTGGAAGGACGCCTTCCCTTCGTTTGTGAACAAAACCCAGCGGGATTTTTCTTCCGTGGTGCAGGCCGTCAAGTGGGCGGATGAACACTCGCGCGCAACCCGTTAAATCAAAAAGGCGCTTTGAAAAGCGCCTTTTTTAATAGCTTTTATTTCAGCTTGGCTTGGCGCCGCGCACGGCGTTTTTCCAAGCGTTCTTGTTTGGTTTCGCGCCGTTTATACCCGGCGTGTTCAGGCGCGGTGGGGGCTTCGTTGTCAAAATCCCCGTTCCATTCAAATTCGCGTCCGCCTACGACCAAGGTGTCTCCGTCTTGCACGCCGAATTTAAGAAGTGCTTTTTCCAAACCGATTTTCTTAAAAATTCCGCGCAGCCGGGCCACGGCTTCGGGTTGGCTGAAATTGGTCATGGCGATAAATTCCACCACTTTTTTGCCGGTAATGTGGATGATGTTTTCTTCGTCGCGGGAGATGGAAAAGATCGGTTCTACTTTGTGCACCACGGCCGTTTGTTCCGGTTCCGCCGGCATTTCCACGGGGGTAGAGGCTAAAATTTTTACCACCTCGTCCAGCACCGCGTTGACGCCTTCACCCGTCGCGGCGGACATTAGCATTACTTTGTGTTTTTTAAATTTCTTTTTCAGCGTTTCATACGCTTTTTGAGCGGAAGGCAAATCCATTTTGTTTACCACGATAATGCGCGGTTTTTCAAACAATTTTTTGTCAAACGTTTTCAGTTCGTTTTCAATGACTTTGACGGATTTCTCCGCATTCATTCCGTCAAACCCTTCCGGATCCACCAAATGCAGCAGCACGCGGGTGCGCTCAATGTGTTTTAAAAATTGATATCCTAGCCCCTTTCCTTCGCTGGCGCCTTCAATAATGCCGGGAATGTCGGCCGTGGCGAAGCTGACGTTTTTGTGAAGCGTAATACCCAAGTTGGGATTCAGCGTTGTGAACGGATAATCCGCAATGCGCGGGCGCGCGGCGGAAATGCGGCTTAAGAAAGTGCTTTTGCCCGCGTTGGGAAATCCGACCAGCCCCAAGTCCGCCAAAACTTTTAATTCCAAAATAAGGGTTACTTCTTCGCCGGGCTGTCCGTTTTCGGCAATGTGCGGGGCGGTATTGTTGCGCGTTTTAAACGATTGGTTCCCGCGCCCGCCCATGCCGCCTTTGGCAACGGTAAATTCTTGGCCGGGTTTGGTCAAATCGGCTAAAACGCGGCCGTCTTGCTTGACGATCGTCCCGCACGGGACGAGCACAATGCGGTCTTCTCCGGCGCGGCCGGTTTTGTTGTAGGTGCCGCCCTTTTCGCCGTTTTGGGCTTCAATGTGCGGGTTGTAGGCCAGCTCCAGGAGCGTGGTTAAATTGGGTTCAGCGCGCAGAATCACGTCGCCGCCCTTGCCGCCGCAGCCGCCGTTGGGGCCGCCGAATTCAATAAATTTTTCGCGGCGGAAAGATAAACAGCCGTCGCCGCCTTTGCCGGCGGTAACGTAGATTTTAACACGGTCTAAAAAACTTCCCGATTGCATAGTTCCTCTTTCGCCGCGCTTATTTGTTGCGGCGGATAAAAATTAAATGGTTTCGTTCTGCACCAGCGCTTGCGCCAATAACTTTTTGGATAACGTGCGCTTGGCTTTTTGGCGCGCGCGTTTTACTTTGGCGCGGGCCGGCGTTTTGGTGCAGGGGTAAGCCCATTCGTCTTGGCTTACGTGTAATTCGTCCTTCTTCATAAATTGTACCAAACAATAGAAATTTCCCGCCGCGCTGCCATAAAAAAAGCGGCAGGATTGGTTCCTGCCGCTTTTGTAAACTGTGAAGCTTATTTGTCCGCTTCGGTCTTTTTGGCCTTGGCGGGCGCCTTTTTGGCGGCCGGTTTTTTGGCAGCCGGTTTGGCGGTTTTGGCAGCTGCTTTTTTGGCAGGAGCCTTGGCTTCTTTGGTTTCCGCAACTTTCGGGTACACGGAAATCTGCTTTTTGCCTCTTCTCACCCATTCAAAGGTTACAATGCCGGCGACGCGGGCAAAAAGGCTGTCATCGCTGCTTCTGGAAACGTTGGTACCGGGCAAGAATTTGGTACCGCGTTGGCGCACGATGATTTCCCCAGCGTTTACAAACTGGGAGCCGTAGCGTTTAATGCCTAAACGCTGGCCGTGGCTGTCTCTTCCGTTGGAGGAAGAACCTTGTGCTTTTGTATGTGCCATAGTTTAGTCTCCCAATTTATGCTAACTGGATATCCGTGATTTTAATTTGCGTTAAATCCTGTCTGTGGCCGATGGTTCTTTCGTAACCTTTTTTCGGTCTTTTCTTAAAAACAAGGATTTTCGGACCTCTCAAATGTTTGACCACTTGAGCGGTGACCTTGGCCGTGTTACCGGCTTTGGCATCTGCCGAGGTACCTTCTTCGTCGGCGGCCCAGAGCACTTTGAGTTCCACGCTCTCGCCCGCTTTCGCGTCCAGTTTTTCAACCTGCAGATCTTGACCGGGTTTTACCCAGTACTGTTTTCCACCAGTTTCAATAATTGCGTACATAAGTTTATTATACCAAATAAAGAGACAACACCCCGCGCCCTTGCCTTTTGGGCCGGGCGGAAGAGGGTTGCTCTCCCTTAATTTGTATATATATTATAACATAATTGGCCCCGTTGTGGCTGCATCAAAACAGAAAGGCCGGAGTGAAGCGCGCTCAAAAGGAGCAGTCGTGCAGGGAGAGTGTAAATTTAATAAAATATAAAAAAGAGATTTTACAGCAAAGCTGCAGGATTATGCCTACTAAAATGAAAGAAGATTATTATCAGATACTTGGTGTAGAACGTACGGCGTCTGAGGTGGAAATCAAATCCGCTTTCCGCCGCCAGGCGATGAAATACCACCCCGACCGCAACCCCGGCAACAAAGAAGCCGAAGAACAATTTAAAAAGGTAAACGAGGCTTTTTCCGTACTGTCCGACCCGCAGAAAAAACGGATGTACGACCAATACGGGCACGAAGGCGTTTCGGGCGCGGGCGGATTTGGCGGGTTTAACGCCGGCGGATTTGGAGACATCAACGATATTTTCGGCTCCGTTTTCGGCGATATTTTTGGCGGCGGTTTCGGCGGCGCCAGACGGCAAAGCCCCCGGCCGCAGCGCGGGGAAGATTTAAAGCTGGACGTTACGCTTACGCTGGAAGAAGCGTTTATGGGCAAGGAAGTGCCGGTGGACTACACCCGCATGGACAATTGCTCCGCGTGCGACGGCACCGGCGCCGCGCCCGGCAGTGCGCGCAAAACCTGCCGCTCCTGCAACGGAACGGGTACGGTAACGTATTCTCAAGGATTTTTCAGCATGCGCCAAGTCTGCCCCGACTGCGGCGGCAAAGGCACCGTGGTGGAAAAACCCTGCCCCGAATGCCGCGGAAGCGGTACAAAACGCGTGAAAGAAAAAATAACCGTCAAAATTCCTTCCGGGGTGCGCTCGGGCGTTACGCTGCGCGTTTCCAACGGGGGGGATATCGGCACCAACGGCGGCGGTTTTGGCGATTTGTATGTAGAGGTGCACGTCAAAGAGCACAAAATTTTCAAGCGCCAGGGCGATGATTTAGCAATTGACGCCCAAATCACCTACCCGCAGGCGGTGCTCGGCGGCAGCATTAAGGTGCCCACCATTGAAGGAAAAGAAGTGGAATTGACGATTCCGAAAGGCACGCAATTCGGTTCCACGCTTAAGCTGCAGGGGAACGGCATGCCGCGCCTGGGAAAGAAAGGGTTTGGGGACTTGCTGGTAAACATTAAAATTGAAGTTCCCAAAAAACCGACGCCCCGCCAGAAAGAACTCTTGGAAGAGTTGGCCAAAGAAACGGGCGGAAAGAAAAGTTTCTTTCAGGAACTGTTTTCATAACAGCCTCAGCAGGCAACACAAAAAGGCAAGCCGTTGGCTTGCCTTTTTTGTAATTGCCCGAAACACCAATAAGCCCCGGGCGGCGGGATACGGCTCTTACGCCTGTAAGCAAACGGGGCAAAGGATTGTCTTGAGGGTATTTTTTTGATAAATTTTGAATATGAACAACATGCACTCTTTTGTCTGCCGTGTGAGCAAACCGCACGGATTTACGCTCATTGAGCTGTTAGTGGTCGTTTTGATTATCGGCATTTTGGCGGCGGTAGCCTTGCCGCAGTACGAACTGGCGGTTTTAAAATCCCGTTTTGCCACGATGCGCACCGTAGCAGAAAATTTAAAAAAAGCCGAAGAAATCTATTATATGGCCAACGGATATTACGAAGCCGATACGGATAAATTGGATTTTGACTATAAAGGCTCTTGTACGGGGACGGACACATTGTGGTGCGGCGATTTTTTACTGGACGTCTTGGGCGGATCAGGAGTAGTAACCGAACCGGAAAATTTGTATTTGGATCTGAAGTATTGCCACGGCATTTCTTATGCAGATTGTGTGCAAAAAAGAGCCTTTTCGTACCGGGTGTGGCTGGATCATTCCAGCCATCCGGGCCGGCGGGATTGTGAGGGAGCAACCGACATTGGCAATAAATTTTGCAGAATGTTTAATGAAGAACAATAAAAAGAAAAAAATAAAAAGCCCGTCGGAATATCCGGCGGGCTTTTTAACAAAGAGGTCGGGCCGCTTATTTAATTATGCCGCCGCCTAGGACGATGTCCCCGTCATACAAAACGGCCGACTGTCCCGCCGTAACCGAAAGCTGCGGCTCGGCAAATTGCGCCGTAAAAGAGCCGTCCGGCCGCACATGCACCTGCGCCGGGGCGGGCATATGCAAATTGCGGATTTTAATTTCGCACGAAAAATTTTCCGCCGGTGCTTCCCCCGCCACCCAGCTGGCGTGGTCGGCTTGCAGGGTGTTGGAATAAAGCGCCTCTTTCGGGCCGATGACCACTTGGTTTTTGGCGGCGTCAATGCGCACCGCATACATGGGCGTTTTAAATCCGCTTACGCCCAATCCTTTTCGCTTGCCGATCGTGTAGCCCCAAATGCCGTTGTGGCGGGCTACTTTTTTGCCGTCCAGGGTAACAATGTCGCCCGGTTGGTTGGGGAAATTAAGCAAATCATTGTAATCGCCGCAATAAAAATCCTGACTGTCTTCTTTTTCGGCTACGGCCAGCCCCGCTTGGCGGGCCACTTCGCGAATTTCGGGTTTTGTTTTTTCGCCCAGCGGGAAAAGCACGCGGGAAAGTTGTTCCTGCGTCAGGCGGTGCAAAAAATAGCTTTGGTCGCGGGACAAATCTTTTGCTTTTTTTAACAGGTATTTCCCGCTTTGCGGGTCTTTTTCTACCCGGGCGTAATGGCCGGTGGCAAATTTGTCAAACGCAATGCCCTGTGCCTCGGCGGCGCTTGGCAATACGCCGAATTTAATTAAACTGTTGCACAGTACGCACGGGTTGGGGGTACGCCCGCAGGCATATTCCTGGCGGAAGTTATCCAATACCGTCTGCCGGTATTGCCGGCGGCAGTCCACCGCCAAAAATTCAATATCCAGCTTTTTGGCCAAATTTTCTATTTCGCTGATGTCTTCCTTTTCGGGGGACAGACAGGCGTTTTTTTGGTAAGGGCCGGCGGGCACCGGCAGGGAAGGATCCCAAATCAGCATGGTCGCGCCGATGACGCGGTAGCCTTGTTGTTTTAGCAGCACGGCCGCGGCGGCGGAATCCACCCCGCCCGAAAGGCCGATGAGTATCGTCTCTTTTTCCATCAAAAACCTCGTAAAAGAAAATTGTACTTAAGGTTGAAAGCCAAAAGGACACTATATTGTAGTATTTTCGGCGGCGGAGCGGAACGGCAGAAAAAACCCCGCCGGACAAAGCGGGGCTTTAAAACAGTTTCTTTTTTTCGCCGGCGGGCACATCGGCCGTTTGCGGCTTAGGCTGATTGACCGGAATGTTAGCATAGAGCTTGCGTACGGAGGGATAAATCTTTTTAAACGCCGCTACGACGCGCGGGTCAAACGATTTGCCGGATTCTCCCAAAATATAGGCGTAGGCTTCATCCGTGGGCCAGGCTTTTTTATAAACGCGGAAGACGCACAACGCGTCAAATACGTCCGCCACCGTAATGATGCGCGCCTCTATCGGGATTTCTTCTCCTTTGAGGCCTTTGGGGTAACCGGATCCGTTCCATTTTTCGTGGTGGTAGCAGGCCATTTTGTGCGCGATTTTTAATACTTTAGAATGCGCCCCTTCCAAAATGCGCCCGCCGTAAATGGTGTGGGATTTCATAATTTCAAACTCTTCCGGCGTCAGTTTGCCCGGTTTGAGCAGGATGTTGTCCGCCAAGGCCACTTTGCCGATGTCGTGCAGCGGGCTGGCGTTTTTGATCAGATCGGAATCTTTTTTGCTCATGCCCAGCGCCAGAGCCAGCAAGTAGGAAATAATGCTGATGTTTTTTAAATGGGCGCGGGTGTCCTGCTGGTCGCGGTATTCAGCTGTAACGGCCAAGCGGTAAATCGTTTCCAGCTGGGCGACGTGCACGTCTTGGTAAAGTTTGGCAATTTCAATCGCGCTTCCGGCAAATGTCGCCAGCAAAAGCAAAATGCCTTCGTCCTTTTTATCAAAGGCGGTGCCGTCTGATTTATTGGCCACTTGGAACACGCCCAACACTTTGCCGGAATTATTTTTAAGCGGAAGGGCCAACATGGAATGGGTGCGAAAGTCCGTTACCATATCCACGTCCATGGAAAAGCGGGGGTCTTCGTAGGCGTTGGGGAGATTGATGGTTTCGCCGGTGCGGGCGACCAGCGAGATCACGCCGTTGCCGTTAAGCGGCACGCGGATTTCGGTATGTTCCAAGCCGCGGCCTTGGGCAATTTTAGACCAGAGTTCGTTTTTTTCTACGTCTTTTAAATAAATGGTGCACCGGCCGACATCCAGCATCTTGGTAATTTGTTGGCCGATAATGTCTAGCAATTTATCCAAGCGCAATTCACACGAAATCCGCGCTCCGAACTCTACCAGCAAGTTCAGCTTTTCTTCTGCAGAAAGCTTGCTGTTTTCCGGCTTGAAAGATTGCATAGCCTCACCCGTTTAAGCGAACTAAGTGGTCTGCCCGGGCATGTGGATAAAAACGTTTCAGATAAAAATTCAGCTCCAAGGCAGACAGCCCTGACAATGTAAACACAGTCCCTGTCTGTGTTCGGGCGATGCTCCGCACGGCCTGCAGGCAAACAGGCGCCGCCAAATTATGCCGCACGAAACTATAACCGAACGCGGGCGTGTCCGCGTCCTTATACCAACACTCTACAAAATTTTTCTTAAATTGTGTTTTTAATATTTTCTGCACCCGCTCAAAAACTTCTCCTTCTCGGGCAAATAAGGCGGAATAATCCAGCCGCACATTTGTTTGCTCCGCTTTTTGCGGGCGCGGTTTTAAGATATCGGTTACAAAGCTCACGCACGAGGCAAACCGGCGGGCTTGTTTTTGCAGGGCGGGCCAGCGTTCAAATAATTGCGGGGCGCTGCGCAGGAACAGATACACGTCAATACTGTCCGTCAGCACGGGCAGGCGGCCGCCTGTAGTGTGTTGGTGGCGGCGGATTAGGCGGCGCAGCAGGCGGCGGCTTTGGCGCAGGTCTGCATAGACGTATTCAAACAGGCCGCTGGGGTCGTGCCAAACCGAAACCGTATGCTTTTGGGCGGCTTGCGTCAGCACCGAGGCGCCCAAATCGGGCATCAGCCATTGGGCTTCCAAAGAAGGCAGGTAAATAAGCGTCGGTTTTTGAACGGCGGCCCGGGTATGGCAAAGCAGCTGTTTGCGCGCTTTTTCGTGCAAGGCGCGGGGCAGAATATCATCCGCGTGGCGAATCCAGGACAGAGACGGCAGCGACAAAAGCCCGCTCATGCGCATTAGGCGCACCGCACCTATGCGCCGCAGTAAGCGCGCTGTTTGCACGAGAAACGCAAATAATTGGGGCCGGCGTGCGCGGCAGGAAAGCAAAAACTGCAATCCCGCGGGCAGCAGGCTGCCGCCCAGCGCGCGGCGCAGCTCCAGCATATGCTGAGCCGTCGGGATTTTGCCGGCGCAGGCTTGTGTGCAGCGCCCGCAAAGCAGGCAGCTGGCGGCGAGCTTTTCCAGCAGGGGGCGGTTTTGGGCCAGGTTTATTTTGCCTTCCATCAGCAGGCGTACCGCTTGGTTGCGCCCGCGGGGGGAAAGCGGTTCCTGCGCGCTGAGCAGGTAGGTGGGGCAGGCCTGCTGGCAGCTGCCGCAGCGGTTGCAAAAGGAAACGGAGTCGTACACACTGCGCTGGCCGAAGGGCGTTGGCAGAGAAGACAGATGTTTTTTTGATGCGTGCGGATCTAATTGCGGGACGGGGAAATCAGTCATTGTCTTCTCCTTTTAAGGCGGGGAACAAATCGTTCGGATCCAGTTCTTTTTTGATCGCCCGCCACAGTGCGTTTGCAGGTGCCTGTACAAACGGAAGTACGGGCACGGGGGCAACCGGCTGGGCAAAAATTTTAAAAGTAAGCCGAGTAACAATACCCAGCGTGCCCTGCGAGCCTGCAAACAAACGGGTCAAATGATAGCCGGCGGCGTTTTTCATGAGTTTCCCGCCGTAGCGCACGCAGGATCCGTCCGGCAGCAGGGCTTCCAGCCCCAACACGTGGGAATAAAAATCCGGCATGCATCCGGAGCAAAACGCCCCACCCAGCGAGCCTTTGCCGGCGGGCAGCGCGCAAAAAACTTGTTCTTGCTGCAAAGCCTTTACCAATTGGGAAAGCGGCACGCCCGCCTCGGCGGTAGCCGTGTAGTTGGTTTTATCAATTTCTATCACGCGGTCAAGCGTTTGGGTGCAAAGCGTATTTTGGGCGGTTGTCTGCAAACGGGTATTTTGGCCGATTGGAATGCAGGGGGCCTGCACCTCGTTGCGGCGCAGAACAGAATCAGCCAGCGCGGCGGTGCGGGCGTCGGGCGATGCCGCGGGGCGGGCTTTTTCGGCGTAGTTGACCGGAAGTAATTTGAGGGGGTTTGCCAGTTGGCGCGGATCCAGCGCCTGCTTGATGTGGCGGAATAAATCCAGGGTGGGTTTGTCGTACTGATAGGCCATCACGGCCCGTTTTTCTACGCCCACGCCATGCTCGCCCGAAACGGTGCCGCCGCAGTCTACGCACGCCTGCAAGATTTCTTTCAGTGCGCGGGTTACGTGCAGGGTTTCGGGTTTATTGCGCTCGTCAAACACGATTTGCGGGTGAAAATTGCCGTCTCCGGCGTGGAAAAGCAAACTGGCCACAATGTGGTTGTCGTCTAGAATTTGCCGCACTTTTTGTAAGGCGCGCGGCAGCTCGCTGCGGGGGACGGTGCCGTCTCCCACCATCACGTTGGGCGCCAGCCGCGCCATCGCCGCGTAAGCCGCCCGGCGGCCAAACCATAGTTTTTGGCGTTCGGCCTCGCTGCGGGCGGGGATAAAATGCTGGGCTTTGTTTTTCAGGCAAATTTCTTCCAGCTCTTTTTCTTCTTTTTCAATTTGCGCCGGTTTGCCGTCCAGCTCCAAAATAAGCAGGGCCTGCGCGTCCAGCGGGTAGCCGGCGTGGGCGAATTCTTCTACGGCGCGGGTGGTTACCTGATCCATGGCTTCCACGCAGCGCGGGATAATCCCCCGGGCCACTAAATCGCTGACGGTTTGCACGCTGTCTGCCAGCGAGGGAAACGTAACCAAAAAAGTTTTAATGTGTTTGGCGGTCGGCAAAATGCGCACTTTTAACCGGGTAATGACGCCCAAGGTTCCTTCGCTCCCGGCCAAGAGGCCAATCCAGTCCGGCCCGCCTTGGCGGCGGGAAACCGACACGGGCGTTCCGTCTGCAAGTACCACTTCCGCGGCCAGCACATGGTCAATCGTACCGCCGTATTTCATACAGCGCGCTCCGCTGGCGTTTTGGGCCAAATTGCCGCCCAGCGTGCAGACGCGTTCGCTGGCCGGATCGGGCGCGTAAAAATAGCCCAGCGGCGCCAAACGGTCTTGCAAATCGCCGGTAATTACGCCCGGCTGTACCCACGCCCAGCCTTCCTGTGTGTTGATTTGCCGGATGTGCTTGAGCGCCGTTAAATTTAAAATGACCCCGCCGTTTAAAGCCGTGCAGCTGCCGGCGTGATTGGTGGCGCTGGCGCGGGGGACAAACGGAATCTTATATTGATACAGCGTTTTTAAAACGGGGGAAACCATTTCTTCCCGGGTAATGTGGACGACCGCATCCGGCCGGGTGCGCGAAAGGGAACAGTCGTACGCGTAGAGCGAGAGGGACAGTTCATCCGTGAACACATGTTCGGCCCCGGCAATTTGCCGCAGCCGTTTAAGCGCGGTGGGTGGTATTTTCATAAGCAGAACGGGTGCGTTGCCCGCGTACGTTTTTTGTATACTATTATTATATTATTTGTAGAAGGCGCTATACCAATGGAAACCCAAAAAACTCCAAAGCAAGTATTTGTGATGGGAGATGTGCACGGACAGTTTGACCCGTTTGTCAAAATGCTGCGCCATGCCGGGTTGGTGGATGAACAGTTAAATTGGAGCGGCGGGCATAACCGGTTAGTACAAATGGGGGATATTTTTGACCGGGGGCCGGCTTCGCGCAAGGTGGATGATTTGCTGGACCGGATTCAAAAGCAGGCGTCTAAGACGCAAGGCGAAGTAATCCGTCTGGTGGGAAACCACGAACTGGAGCCGCTTCTTTCCAATTTTGTCATTTCCGGTTTTAGCAAGGAAGAAGCCAAACTGATTCACGACAAGCTGACAAGACAAGTTTTAAACGGCGAGCTGAAAGCCGCCTATGCCTATAAAGGCATTTTGTTTACGCACGCCGGCGTTACGCGCAAGTTATACAAAATTTTCCAAATGCAGTTAGACGACCCCAACGCCGCCAACATCGCCGCGATGATTAATTTGATTTTCCGCGAATCCATTAAACACGAATTTTACAAACATCCCATTTTTAACATCAGCATCAGCCGCAAAGGGGCCGACCGGTTTGGCGGTATTTTTTGGGAAGATTTGGAAGACTTGGCTTCTTCGTATCCCAAAAGCCCGCTGGTGCAGGTGGTGGGGCATACGCAGGTAAGCCGGATTATTTTGGACAAGGCCGCCAACATTATCCCGGTAGATGTGGGGATGCACCGCAAACTGCAGTATTTAAGAGTGGATGAAGAAGGTGCCCCGCATATTATAGACGTGCCGGAAGATAAGTAAGACAACGAATCATTTGAATAAAAAAGGAACGCATCAGGCGTTCCTTTTTTATAGCTGAAGCTTTGTTAATTCAGTACGGACGCGATGATTTTTTCCGCCTGCCTGTCCATTTCCGCGCGGTCTTGGGGGGAGTGGTCGTCCATGCCGGACAAATGCAGCGCCCCGTGCGTAACGTACATCATCATTTCCTGCAAAATGGTGTGGCCGAACAATTTGGCGTTTTTGCGCGCGACCGGATAGCAGACGAAAATATCGCCAAACCCCCATGGTTCGCCCGTGTCAAAGGGGGGCTTTTCGTTGTTAAAAGAAATGACGTCGGTTACGTAATGGTGGTCTAAAAATTCCACATTCACGCGGCGGATTTCTTTATCGTCTACAAAAATCACATTCACTTCAATGTTTTGGCGGGCAAAATGCTTGAGCCCTTTTTGCAGGGCGGCTTTAAATAAACCCGTGCGGCGCAGGTACTTGGGGACATCGGTTTGATAAAAAATATGAGCAATCATTTGGTTTTCCCCGTATATTTTTTCTCCCATTTGGCGTAGGCGGCCACGATGTCTTTTACCAGCGGATGGCGCACGACGTCTTCCCCGGTAAATTGGATAAAAGCCACGTTGTCTAATTTGCTTAACACTTCGCTGGCCTGCAACAGGCCGCTTTCTTTTTTATTCGGCAAATCAATCTGGGACAAGTCGCCGTTTACGATCATTTTAGAGCCGATACCCATACGCGTTAAAAACATTTTCATTTGTGCGGGCAGGGTATTTTGCGCTTCGTCCAAAATAATAAAAGCTTTTTCCAGCGTGCGCCCGCGCATGTACGCCAGCGGCACGATTTCCAGGATGTTGTTGTACTTGAGGGAATTAAAACGCTCCATGCCCAGCATGGCGTAAAACGCGTCGTAAATCGGCCGCAGATACGGATCCACTTTTTCTTCTATATCGCCGGGCAGGAACCCCAGTTTTTCGCCGGCTTCCACTATGGGGCGCGTAACCACGATGCGTTCCGTCAGCCCCAGCTCCAGCGCGCGCAGCGCGCACGCACAGGCCAGAAACGTCTTGCCCGTTCCCGCCGGGCCGGACGAAATAACCAAGTCGTTGGCAAAGACGGCTTCAATATATTTTTTTTGGTTTTCGCTGCGGGCTTCCACGGGGCGGGCGTGCTCCGGGCGGAAGACGACGTTGTTGGCAAACGGAACGGTGTCTTTTACCAAATCCAGCGGGCGTTTTTCGGCGTTTAAGGCCAAGTCTTTTTGCAATTTGGCCAAGGCCTTATCCACGCGGGAGTTGGTGCCTTTAACGGACAGCAACGCCCCGTCGCCGTCTTCATCGTATTTTACAAAGACCGTTACTTTAAAATTTTTTTCCAAAGCGCGCAGTTTGCGGTCTTGAATGCCCAGCGCAATTAAAATTTCTTCCTGATTTTTTAGTTTTAGCGTTTTAATCATATCCAAAAAAGCGCGGCGTTTGGGCCGCGCTTTGGGTTAGAATTTGCTCTTGCCGCGCGGAATGACCACAATGCCCGACGGGTCAATGTAGTATTTCTGCGAGTCGGCCTCCATATTATGCCCGATGGTTTGCTTGGAGGCGATGGTGTTAAAACGGTCCATAATCACTTTTTTGAGTTTAGCGCCCGGTTTAATTTCACAGTTATCCATAATCACGCAGCCTTCCAGTTCGGCGCCTTCGCCAATGATCACGCTGTCGCTGATGACGCAGTTTTTGATTTTGGCCTTCGGGTGGATGATGCACCCGTCCCCGATGATGGAGTTGGTTACCGTGCCGCCCATATATTTGGTGGGCGGAACGCGGTTGAGCGTAGTGCTGATGGGCCATTTGGGGTTGTTTAAATCCAGTTTGGGCTTGGGGCCTAAAAGATCCATATTGGTTTGCCAGAAGGATTCAATCGTTCCCACGTCGCGCCAGTAGCCTTGCTCCTCATAGGGCTTGGCGCCGGGGAGCGTTTGGCTTTGAAAGTTATAGGCAAACGTGCGGTGGTCGGTCAAAATTTTGGGCAGAATGTGTTTGCCGAAATCCAGGGCCGGCACATCGCAAAACCGTTTTTGCAGCACTTGCAGCAGCACGTCTGTATTAAAAATATAATTGCCCATGGAGGCGTACGCCGCTTTGGGGTTGCCCGGAATGCATTTGGGCTGGGCGGGTTTTTCGTCAAATTGGATGATGCGGCCGGTTTCGTCCGTCCCCAAAACGCCAAAGGCGGAAGCCTCCGCCAGCGGCACCGTATTGGCGGCGACGGTAACGTCCGCCTTGTTTTTAAGGTGGAAATCAATCATTTGCCTAACGTCCATGCGGTAAATATGATCCGCCCCGAAGATGGCTACCAAGTCCGGCGCGAAATCTTTTACCAAGTTGATGTTTTGCCGTACCGAATCGGCCGTGCCGCGGTACCAGATTTCCCCCAGGCGCATTTGCGGCGGCACGCAGGTTAAGAAATGATCCGAAATAATACCTTCCGAACGCCAGGTGGTGCGCAAGTATTCAATTAAGCTTTGCGAAAGATACTGCACCAAAACGTAGGAAGAGAAAATGCCGGAGTTGACGAAGTTGGACAATACAAAATCCACGATTCTGTATTTTCCTCCAAACGGCACGGAGGGTTTGGAGCGGTCTTTGGTCAGCGGATAAAGACGTTCCCCTTTTCCCCCGGCCATAATCATGCCGAGTATTCTCATATGTGTCCCCTTAAGATAAGACTTTATTCGGAGCCTAACGGCAGCTGTTTGTTCAGCGCTTCAAACGCCTCCCACGACCACGGCATTTTTTCCGCTACGATTTTGGCGATCTCGTCTGCATAGACGCGGATTTCTTTTTGCGCGTGCTTGTCGGTGCGCAGGCATAAAAAGTTGAACAGACTGCGTGCGTTCACGCTCCAGTAAAATTGAGTATATTGGCAAACCGGCAGTACGCCGCGCGCCATTTCCCGCGCGACGCCGGCCTCCAGCAATTTGTGATAGGCCGCGTAGGAAGCTTCCACGCTGTCTTCGTAGATTTTGCGCAGGGCGGCGTTGTCCAGCGTGCTGTCAGCTACAGAGCCTTGTTTGTTTTTGGTGTCCTGTTTGCGGAACTCGGACGGGATGTAAAATTCGTCTTTCACTTCCGTGTAGCGGGCGCTTACTTCGTTGTAAGAGCCCCAGCGGTGGCGCATCCATTGGCGCGCCACATAAATCGGACAGCAAATATGAAACTGAAAATAACAATGTTCAAACGGCGTATGGTGGGCGTGTTCCATTAAGTATTTGATCAGGCGTTTGTCCTGCTCCGGCCCTTTGGAAACCGCTCCGAAAGATACGCGCGCCGATTGTACGGCGCGGTCGTCTCCTCCCATAAAATCTACCAGGCGTACAAAGCCTTTGTCCAGCACGTTGATTTTTTCGTTAGACTGTGGCACAATGCTCTCCTAAATTATTTAAAAATTTCTACAATGCGGCTGTTGCCGTTGGGCAATACTTCGGCCGCCAGTACGGAGCGGTCGGCACAGGCGGTATCGTACACGACGCCGTCCAAGGGGGTGGTATCCTGCACGGTCAGCTGTCCGTTGTCATACGTCAGAAAATGTATTTTCCCGCTTTGGTATTGCCCGAACATTTGGGCCAGCAGCCCGATTTTTGCGTCATTTTCCACAGCGGCTATTGTAGCGTTGCCCTGCGGGCCGAATACTTGCACGGAAGGATAAAATTCCAAAATCTCCTGCTTATATTTTACACGATTTGGAGACGATGCGAACAAATCCTTGCTTTCGGTGCGTTTGCCGTTTTGCAACACCATCCGCAGGGTGCCGGTGGAAGAGGTGTAAATCAGGTTGTCCGCTCCTTCTTTTTCTACTCCGTAGCGTGCCACGCCCGTCAGCCAATTGCGAAGCGTGGCAAACGATTTTTTGGAAGCCTTAAATTTGCCGTCTTCATACACCACTTGCCGGGCGTTGCCGGGATATTCTTCCGACACAAAAGGCGTTTGCGCCCAGACGGTTTTGTCTGAACCGCAGCCCTGTTCTTTGACGAAAAAGGGAAGTTCAGCCGTTTTTTCCAGCGCGCCGTTTTGGTTTTCCAGTACAAAAGCGGACACCTTTTTGCGGGCTGGCGTATAGACCGTTACAAAAATTTGGGCGTTGCCTTCTTTGACGGGCGCGGCCGAAATCGTGAGGGGCTGGGCAGACGAAGGAAGGAAATAGGAAAAGACTTCTTTTAACGTATTGTTTTCCCCGCGGCTCCAGACGGTAACCTGCCGGTCGGAAGAAAGGGTAACCAGGTTTTGGGCGCCGGGGGCGGAGACGTCCGCCTCGGTTACGCTGATGATTTCCTGCGCGATGGGCGCGTAAATAATTTTTTTGCGCACTTCGCCCGGGATTTGCAGCGCCTGCGGCTGGGGTGCGGCGGCCGGGGCGGGTGCGGTCGTTTCTTCCAACACGGCTTGCTGGCCTACGGCAATGCCGGCGGAATTTTCTATTTCGCCCACGGCGTAGAGCGGCTGGACTTCGGTAATTTTCCCGACGGGAGAATAGTGGTAAATGTCGCCCAGGTCTTTGCCCGTTTGCGGGTTGGTTAATTTTTCGGTGGATACAATTACTTTAAAAGACTGCCCTTTGTGCGGGGCCTTGACGGCGGAAGAAGTGTCTAAATAAATGCTGGAACCGTCTACGCGCACCACGGTTATCTGCGCGCCGGCCAGCGCGGAAAAACATAAAAAAACGGCTAATAAACTCAGGCGGAAGATGTTATTTTTCATATAATAAATGTATAGCATTTTTACCAGGTGGGAACAATGACAAAAAATAACTTTAACGATTTGGTTCAAACGTTTGCCGTGCTGCGCGGCCCCAACGGCTGCCCGTGGGACAAAAAACAGACGCACGAAACCTTAATTAAGTGTCTGCGCAGCGAAACGCAGGAATTGGTGGACGCTATTGAAAAAAAAGATGACGAAAATATGAAAGAAGAACTGGGGGACGTCTTGCTGCAGGTGCTCATGCACAGCCAGATTGCCGCCGAAGAAGGCAAGTTTACGATTGACGACGTCATCCAGGGCTTGTACGACAAACTCCACCGCCGCCACCCGCATGTGTTCGGCTCTCATGCCCGCGCCGCCACCCCCGAAGAGGCGCTGGCCTTATGGAAAGAAATGAAAAAGAAGGAACGGGAAGGGAAATAAACTTTAAAAGCGGCTTTCAAGGCCGCTTTTTTAATGGCTAAAACGCACTTTTTGCCCAAAATAAACCCCCGCGTATTATTTCGGGGGTTTAGCTCATTAATGTCATTATCATGACCTATGTTCCTCTTTCCAAGGGAGGCTCCGTATCCGGGTCTTCACGCAATAGGAAAACACGCCGTGCTTTCACAACTGCAACCAAGGACGATCGGGCTGTTCCCAAGTACTTAGTACTATTACTATAGTGGGATTGTGCCTTTTTTCAAGGCCCAATTTTTCTGGGCCCGCAAACAAGCGAATCCCCGACGGAACCGCCTCGGCCGGCTGCCGAAAAACATTATTTTACCCACGCCTCGGCGTGTTGCACGGAAGGAACATTGGCCGGGTCAAACTGCGGGTCTTTGCCGGCTTGTTTTTGCCGGCGGTAGTCGGCCAGTACGTCTATTACCTGGCGGCGCAGGCGCAGAATGGCATAAAGGTTCATCAGAGCCATTACCGCCATAAATAAGTCCGCCATATTCCACACCAATTTTAACTGCAAAACGGCCCCCAACAGCACCATCACGCTTACGCCCGTTCGGAAAAACGCCATCACCCAGCGGCGGCGGGTTAAAAATTCCACGTTGGCCTGCCCGTAATAATAATTGCCGATAATGGACGTGAACGCAAAAAGCAGTACGCTGGCGGATATAAAGTAATTGCCCGCCGGCCCCAGTTCCTGCGTGAGGGCCTTTTGCGTCAAGGCGATGCCTTCAAGCCCCGGGAACGACTGGTAATCGGCCAGCATGACGATAAACGCCGTGCAGCTGCAGATTACCAAGGTATCTACAAACACGCTGAACGCCTGTACGTAGCCTTGTTTGACGGGGTGTGAAATGTTGGCGGTGGCGGCCGCGTTAGGCGCGCTGCCCATGCCGGCTTCGTTGGAAAAAAGCCCGCGTCGGGCGCCCGTCATAATGGTGGCGCCCAGCGCCCCGCCGGCTACGTTGCGCAGACTGAACGCGTCCGACACGATAAGCGCCAGCACGCCCGGCAGTTTTTCCAGGTTAAGCAGTACCACCAGGGCCGTAATGGCGATGTAGCCCAAAGCAAAAATAGGCACGATAACCGCCGAAAACTTGGCAATGCGTTTTAAGCCGCCAAAGATGATGACGGCCGTCAGCCCGGCCAGGATAATTCCCGTTAAAAAAGGATCCAGGGAAAAAGTGGCCTGCAACGACTGGGCGATCGTGTTGGACTGTACCGAGTTAAACACAAACGCAAACGTCAGCGTGATGATGATGGAAAACGCAAGCCCCAGCTTGCGGCTGCCCAAGGCGTTTTGCATATAATAGGCCGGCCCGCCGCGAAAATGCGCGCCGCTTTTTACCTTATACACCTGCGCCAGCGTGCTTTCGGCAAAGGCGGACGCCGCCCCGATGACGGCAATAAGCCACATCCAAAACACGGCTCCCGGGCCGCCCACCGTAATGGCAATGGCTACCCCGGCAATGTTGCCCGTCCCCACGCGCGAAGCGGTGCTGATGGAAAAGGCTTGAAAGGAAGAAATATGCCCCTTTTCTTTAGGCTTGCCCGTCTGCCCCAGCATCAGCCGCAGCATTTCTTTGGGCCGCACGAACTGGACGAACCGGGTAGCAATGGTAAAATAGAGGCCTGCAAAGAGCAGGGTCGCCATCAGTACGTAGCCCAAAAAACGGTCGTTGAGCAGGGTGATGGCTTGCGTTAAGATATCACTCATGAGGACTCCTTCGTATGGGTATGTCGGGTACAAACACAAAACGAGAAGTTTTTAAAAACACATTTTATAGTATAGCTTTTTTATCGAAGGGAATTTAGCGGAATTTGCGTAATTTAAAGTCAAGCCATTTGGCAAACATTGCATTGCTGACTAAAAACACCGGCGAGGCCGCCATCGTGCGGTAGATGACCCCGCGGGAAATTTTGACGCGCCGCTTCGGATTTAACAGCTGTGGTTCCTGATATACTTTAAACAAAGTGTCCGCCGTCCACAAAATGGGCCACGCCACCGCCGCGCGCAGGCCGGGTTGGGTTTTGGGCAGTTGTTGCAAATAGGCCGGGGCGCTTTTTAAATTGGCAATTCCCCATGCAATCCATTTGCGTTTGACGGGTTCAAAGCGGGGAGAGTTGGCGGGGTTTAGCAAGTCTTGCGCGGTAAGGCCGGCTTGCTGCAAGTCCGTACGGGGGAAATAGCACCGGCCGATGCGCAGATCTTTCGGCAAATCCCGCAGAATGTTGACGATTTGCAACGCATCGCCGATATGCTGCCCCCATTCAAAAAATTTTTCTTCCGGCAGGGAAACGGACATCGTGCGGCAAATCAGGCGGCTCCAAAACAGTCCCGGTTTCCCGCCCATCAGCCGGCAATAGTGCTCCAAGTCGGCCGGCGTGTCAAACGCTTTAGGCAGGGATTCGTTTTCGTTCGGAAAGAAACGTAAGTCCGTTTGCATTCCGTCGCATACGGCCTGCACCACCTCCATAATCAGCTCTTGCAAACGGGGCGGAATCCCGTTGAAACACGCCAAACATTGCGGCAGGTGTTCTATCAGCGCTTCTTCGTAGGGGTTTTCCGATCCGCCGGAAATTTCAGCGGTCAGCCGGGCAATTTCCCGCGGGTCTTGCGTTTGAATTAAATGAGGAAAACATTCCACCCAATAGAGGCGGCGGTCGGCGGGGAGGATGGGGGTGTCGGCAATGGTGTCGGCGTAGCGGCATAATAAATACGCAATGCCAAAAGCCGGGCGCATGGAAGCCGGCAGCGCCTGTACGCTTAAATAAAGGCTGCGCGAGGTGTTTTTTAAAAGCGTTTCCGTGTCCATATAATAAGAATAGCAAATTTGTAAAAATAATTGACAGACCTCCGCGCAATAACGCATAATATAAATATGAAATTGTTAAACGTAATTATTAACGCCAATCACGAATCCTTTAAACCGATGGAAGGTCTAAAGGAGATTTCGGTTGGCGCGGGCGTTTGACAGTTAGTTCCATTTTATTATTTATTTAAAACCCCGCTGAATAAAAAAGCGGGGTTATTTTTTTAGAACGGATTTCTTGCCGCTACAGGCGGCAACGAAAAAACAAAAAAACGGGTACAACAAAAAATGAAGAAGGGTTGCGCTTCGGCGCATCCTTCTTTGTTTTTATGAGCGCGCGTGCGCGCGCGTACGATAAACTGCAAGGCAGAAAGAAAAAGTTGTCGGGAGGGGAATAATTTGCTAATATAAACACAGATCAACATATAGCGTTTGTGCCCGGCCGCCAACAAAAAAACGCCGGAGCAAGGATTGAAAAATACTTTTCTCGACGGAGAAATAAAGAGTTGACAATCCCCGCAAAATTAGCTATACTAGATTTATCAGGAAACAAAAAGGTTTGTTTCCGCGGAAGTTTTCAAGAACCCTTTTTCAGTTTTTGAAAAAATTAGAAAAATGGGTCTTGACATTTCTGTCTTTTTTTGTTAGACTATATGAGTAGTCGAAATTGATCTTTGTAAATGTAATAACAAAACTTCTTACTCGTTTTTATAAACCGTTTTGCAAACAGAAAACTTTTCGGCAGCGAAACATCACCTTATATTAGAAAAGGCAGCCGATGGACTGAGCCGAGCTGATCAAGTTAGTTTTGCAGGACACCTTATAAAAACACTTAATAATAAGTCTTATCCCTTCGGCCCCAAGCGGCCATGACTTCCTTGAATAATCAAGAAGTGCATAAAAGACTTGTTGCAGTATTTAAAAGAGCCTCTAAAGCGGGCTGCTTGTTTGGATGTTTTAAAAAAAGCTTGACAAACTTTAAAAAATATGCTTTAATAAAAGAGTAGTAAGAAAAGTCAGGCGGTTGAAAATAAAATTTCAAAAAAAGCTTGACAAACAGAAATAAATTTTGTTATAATATCTTTACAGCGAGAAAAGCTGGTAAAGAAGTTAAAAATAAATTTCCTATTGCTTTTTTCAAGCAGGAAAAAAGCAACGAGGAAGTTTCGTTCTCTGAAAATTTGACAGCAATGTGCGAATGGGCGATCTGAAACGGACAGATCTTCGGATTTGACAGTTCAGAGCTCATTACAGTAAGTCATATACTATAGTATGACACCAAGTTAATTCAAAAAAGTAGAGTCAAAAGTCAACAGCTCGCTGTTAGCGATTGATCGCCTTTGAGCCGCTTGCGGTTTAAAGGTAATTAATTCTAATGGAGAGTTTGATCCTGGCTCAGAGTTAACGCTGGCATCGTGCATAACACATGCAAGTCGAACGGGACTTCATTTTGTAGCAATACAGAGTGAAGTTTAGTGGCAGACGGGTGAGTAATGTATAAGAAACCCACCTCCGAGTGGGGAATAACAGTCCGAAAGGATTGCTAATACCCCATAACATCTTTAAGCGGCATCGTTTAGAGATCAAAGATTTATCGCTTGGAGACGGTCTTATATTCTATCAGCTTGTTGGTGGGGTAACGGCCTACCAAGGCGACGACGGATAGCCGGCCTGAAAGGGCGACCGGCCACAAGGGCACTGAGACACGGGCCCTACTCCTACGGGAGGCAGCAGTGGGGAATTTTGGACAATGGGCGAAAGCCTGATCCAGCAAC
>CASFFZ010000010.1 GCA_949294095.1 uncultured bacterium | reverse complement strand
GGGGGTACTTTTTCCAACGGGAAAAAGTACCAAAAAGCGTCCGCCCCGGCGTCCTCTAAAAATCACTTTCAAACGGGCCCTTTTACAACTCGCTTCGCTCAAACAATAAAAGGGCCTTGTCGTTTGAAAGGCTTTTTAGAAGCAGGACAAAGGGGCGGATAAACGGCAACAACATCAAAAGGAAAAACCTTTGTTAACAGAGGGTCTAAACGGCAACGGCGTAAAAGGGAAGTTCCTTATGGAACGGAAGGGGTTGTTTTTTTGTTAGAGCGCGAGAGGGCGGAAACAGTGTGGCGCAAACGAATCGGGTTAATGGGCATAGAGCGGGGAGAGGCGGCTCGCCTGCCGTTTTGTTAGTGTGCAACAGTACAGAAACAATGTGGCCTAAACCAATCAGATGAACGGGCCTAGAGTGGGGTGCCGGGCTCTGGCACCCCGGAAGGCCCGGGGGTTTTGTGGTTTATAAAATCATCATACTGTCGCCAAACGAGTAGAAGCGGTATTTCTTTTCCACCGCTTGCAGGTACGCTTCGTAGATGAAGTCCTCCCCGGCAAAGGCAGACGTCATACACAAGGGCGTGGAATCCGGGAAGTGGAAGTTCGTAATCAGGCAGTCTATGCCTTTAAACTGATAGCCGGGGTAAATAAATAAATCCGTCCATTTTTTGCCGGGGTGGGTAATGTGGTTGTCGTCCGTAAAGGTTTCCAAGGTGCGGGTGCTGGTGGTGCCGCAGGAAAATACGCGTTTTCCGTTTGCGCGAACGGCGTTTAGCGTATCTGCCGTTTCGGGGGAAACCTCGCCCAATTCCGCCAGCATATGGTGCTGTTCCGGCTCGCCGCGCAAGGGTTTAAACGTGCCCCAGCCCACGTGCAGGGTAATGTAGCAGATGCGTACGCCCTTGTCTTTTAACTTCTGCAAGAGTTCCGGCGTAAAGTGAAACCCGGCCGTCGGCGCGGCAATGGAACCGGTATACTTGGCGTAAACCGTTTGATAGCGCTCTTTGTCGGTAGCAATGCTGGGGGTCATGCCGTCGTGCTTGCGGGCCTTTTCAATATATTGCGGCAAGGGCATCAGCCCGTGGGCGTTGCAGAACGGTAAAATATCCTCTTGGTTAAATTCCAAAACGGCTTCGTTGTTTTCGGTTTTGCCGGTTGCTTTCGCGCGCAGGCCGTCCCCGAAATCCAGGGTAATGCCTTCTTTATAATCCCGCGTGAGCACGGCCCAGACATTCGGTTTTTGCATCGGACGCACGAGCAGCACTTCTACCTTTCCGCCCGTGGGTTTATGGGCAAAAAGCTTGGCGGGGAAAACCTTGGTGTTGTTGATTACCAAGGCGTCGCCGGGGTTAAAATACTCGTGAATATCGCGGAAAATGCGGTGTTCAATGGTATGGGTGTCGCGGTGGAGCACCATTTGGCGGGCGCTGTCGCGCGGGGTGGCCGGTTGCTTGGCAATCAGCGGGTCTAGGTTTAGTTTTTTAAAACGTTCAAATGCCATAGTAATTGGAGATGTTTTTTATTTCTGATCCCGGATAGTAATTTTTTAAAATCTTTTTATAATTTTTCCCGTCTTTTGCCATGCCGTTGGCGCCGTCTTGGCACATGCCAATGCCGTGGCCGTAGCCTTTGCCTTCAAAATGCACGTCTTTTTTGCGTACGGAAAGCTTGGTAATTTTGCAGCTGCGGATGCCGACGGCCAGGCGGAAATTGCCGCACGGAACGGTCTTGGAGCCTTTGGAGGTGCGGATCGTTATATTGGTGGCGCGGCCCGTGTTGGTTTTGCGGGCGATTTTCAGGCTTTTTAGCGTGCCGGAAACCCCCACCCGTTTGGCGTAATTTTCCACCTTGGAGCGGGGAATGTTCATCTGCCAGGTGTAGCTTTTGGAGTGGGAATCCGTCTTGCAGGAAGCGCCGGAAAGCGGCTTGATGGAAGCCGCGCCGGGGTTCCAGCTGCGCACATCGTCCGTGCCGCCGCCGCAGTTGGCGTGGTAGTAGGTAAAAAACAGTTTGTCCTGATAGGTCAGCACTTCGCCGCGGGTGCCGTCCACCGCTTTTTTGACGGAATCATATTGTTTGCCGCCGCCTTTATACATTTGGCTGCGAACGTCGGAAAACACATCAAAATTTTGGTTTTTCACGTTTTCCAGCGTCTTTAGCGTGTAGGTGCGCGCCGCTACGGCCTGCGCTTTAAGCGCTTCCAAGGGCCAGGAATGGCTCATCTCGTAGGGAAGAACGCCGTAGAGATACGTTTCCAGCGGGGCGTGCTCCACCAAGTGAAACGTATTGCCGGCGGGAATGATAAAAATTTTGCCGGAGTAAGAATTTTTGTTCCACACCAGCAAGGTGTTTAAAGCGGGCTCCAGTACAATGGTTTTGTCGGACTGCAGGGTGCCCACTTGGATTTTGCCGCCGCCTAAGGCTTTGACCGATAACGTGCCGGGGGCGGAAATTTTGTATTTTTTATCCAAATTTAACGTATAGATATATACTTTGCCCGTGTGTTTGATGAGAGCGGATTTTTGTTTTTCCGCCAGCAAAATGCGGACGGTCAAATCTTTCGGGCGGCGTTTAGCCTGCGGATCCTGAGATTGCGGTTCGGGGGCGCGCGTCAGCGCGGAAGAATTGATTTGGCTTTCTTTAGCGGCTTGCGCGCCGACGGCGGCACGCTGGGAAGGCACGGCGCACGCGCTGATAAACAGGGTGGCTAGGAACAACAGCTGAAAACGCAATAAGTGTTTCATGGAGTCTCCGGGTTAGAAAAGTAAATCCGTATGTTGTTTGCGGCCTAAATGGTCGTAGGCTTTGCGGGTGGCCACGCGCCCGCGCGGGGTGCGCGCAATAAAGCCGGCTTTGATTAAAAACGGCTCAATCACGTCCGTCAGCGTATCTACGGCTTCCGACACGGCAATGGCCAAATTGTCCACGCCCACCGGGCCGCCTGAAAAACGGTCAATCAGCGCTTCCAAAATCCGCTTGTCGACGCTGTCCAATCCTTCTTCGTCTATATCCAGCGAGTCCATGGCCGTTTGGGCAATCTCGCGCGTAATGACGCCGTTTCCCTTTACCTGTGCAAAATCGCGCGCGCGGCGCAGGAGGCGGTTGGCGATGCGCGGCGTGCCGCGGGAGCGCTTGGCAAGCTCCGTCAGCCCTTCGCGGTCGGCCTGGATATTGAGCAGTCGCGCGGAGCGTTCCAAAATGTCGGTAATTTCCGGCACTTCGTAAAAACCTAAGTTAAACACAATGCCAAAGCGGTCGCGCAGGGGGCCGGTCAGCAGGCCCGAGCGCGTGGTGGCCCCCACCAGCGTAAAGCGCGGCACCGCCAGCTTTAAGGTGGTGGAGCCGGCGCCTTTGCCGGTGTTGATAAAGAACGTAAAATCTTCCATGGCCGGGTACAGGGCTTCTTCCACGGCCGGATTGAGGCGGTGGATTTCGTCAATAAAAAGGATGTCGCCGTCGGAAAGTTCCGTAGTCAGCATGGCGGCCAAATCGCCGGGGCGCGCCAGCACGGGGCCGGAAGTAACTTTGATGTTGACGCCCATTTCTTTGGCCAAGATGTTAGCCAGCGTGGTTTTGCCCAAGCCGGGCGGGGCATAAAAAAGGCAGTGATCCAGCGCTTCTTTGCGCGATTTGGCCGCTGCAATAAAAATGCGCAGGTTTTCTTTTAGTTTGTCCTGCCCTACAAATTCGTCCAGCGTAGTGGGGCGCAGGGCGGCCTCCAGCCCGGCGGACTCTTCAGGCAGTTGGGAAACATCTAAAATTTCGTTTTGGTTGCTCATTTTTTCAACACCCGCAGGGCCTCTTTAATAAGGTTTTCAATTTTATCGTTGGGGTTTATGCCTTCGGCATACAGCTTTTCCATGGCGCGGCGCGATTCCGCGGCGGAATAGCCCAAGGCGGTTAACGCTTCCATCACGCCGCTCATATAGGGGGCTTCGTCCATCACTTTTATTTTGCTTTCGCCTTGGACGGTAACGGCGTCCATTTTGTCTTTTAAAGAATGAATCAGTTTTTCGGCCGTTTTGGCGGTAAAGCCGAAAATGCCCGTTAAAATTTTAGGGTCGCGTTTTAAAATGGCGTTGTGAAAGTCCGCCACCGAGCGCAGGGCTTTGTTTAAAAATTCCATTGCTTTTTTGGGCCCGGTGTTGGGAATAGCGGTTTTGAACAAAAGCCAGAGTTCTTTGTCTTCTTTATTTAAAAAACCGTACAAGACGGTGCCGTCGTAAGGGGAAATAGACTCTGCCACGTACAGCGCCCGTTCGGTGCCGGCCGTCAGTTCCAAAGCCGAGCTGTGGGCCAGGTTTACTTCGTAGCCCACGCCGCCGCACACAATGACGGCCCCGTCTTCTTTTACTTCCAAAATCTCGCCTTTTAAATACGCTATCATACTTTCATTTTACCATAAACCGGAAACTCCTTTCTTATGGACGTGATTTTTGATATACTGCATTGTAGATTATTAAAGGAGATCTGAGCCTATGCAAAAAGGTTTTACATTAATTGAACTGTTGGTGGTCGTATTGATTATCGGTATTTTGGCGGCGGTAGCCTTGCCGCAATACCAAAAGGCGGTATTAAAATCTAAAATTGCCCGCGATCTTCCCCTTTTTGTGAGCCTGCTTAACGCGCAGGAAATGTATAAGCTGGCCAATGGGCAATATGCCCTGCGGCTGGATGAACTGGATATTACATTACCCTGCCAGAGCATAACCAATGCCACAGAAGGCGATTATTGTAATCTTCCTTCCTCGGAATACATCAAAATTTTTAACCGGATCGGCGCTTATTTCCAGCGCAAAGAGTATGTGTTGTCTTTTCACTACAATTATGCAGATAATACCATTCGCTGCGGCCCCAAGAAAAACAACGAGGCGGCCAAAGCGGCGTGCGCTTCGTATGGCGGGCAAACCTATCCCAATACGACGCATTCTATGGTGTCGGAAAATTGGTACGCTATCTGGAAACGGTAAGCGGCAAAACGCCCTGTAATTCCAGGCGGCAGACGGAGTAAAATCCGCCGGGGTAAAAGACAGACGGTAACGTTTTTGCAACGGGAACGAATTATTTTTTGAGTTGGGCGGCTTTGGCCGCCTTTATTTTTTCCAGGAAAGCCGCTTTTACGTTTATCATGGCGTTTAGCGGGGCGGTTTTGGCGTGGCAGACGGCAATGGCAACGGCGTCGGCTACGTCGTCCGGCGAGGGGGCTTTGTCCAAGTGTAGCGTCAGCTGCACCATCCGCTGGACTTGCTTTTTGTCGGCCGTTCCGGTGCCGCAGAGCATCATTTTAACGCGTTTGGGGGGATAAAACGAAATCGGTTTGCCCGCCAGCTGGCAGGCCAAGATAATCACGCCGCGCGTCATGACCGTGTTGGCCATGGTTACGGCGCGTTTTAAGAAGAAGTTTTGTTCCATAGCCACTTGGTCGGGCCCGTAGGCGGCGATGAGCTTTTGCAGTTCGGCAAAAATGTATTCCAACCGGTTAGGCAGTTCCTGGCGGGCGTCCGTATGAATCAGCCCGCACGCCCGTAAAGACAAAACGGAACGGGCGTCCCTTGTGAGGATGGCCCATCCCGTTCTGTCTAAACCAGGGTCTATACCTAAAACGGTGGTTGTTGTTTTGTTCAAGCGGCCTCTGTACTAGGCGTTTAGTTTGGCGGCCACGGCTTCGTCTATATTCGAGTTGTCATAGACGTTTTTGGTGTCGTCGTGATCGTCTAATGCGTCCAACATTTTCATCAACGTTTCGGCGGTGTGCTCGTCGGTAATGTTTACTTCCGTATCGGGCAGCATCGTCAAATCAGCCGATTCGGGCGTAATGCCTTTGGCTTCAATCGCTTTTTTAACGGCATCCAATTCCGCCATGTCCGGGTTGGTGATCACTTCGTACACATCGCCCGCGGTGCGCACGTCTTCCGCACCGGCTTCCAAGGCCAAGTTCATCAGGTCGTCTTCGGAAATGTCTTCTTTCTTGACGACAATCAGCCCTTTGCCTTTAAACATATACGACACGCAGCCCGCCGTACCGATAGAGCCGCCGTGGCTGGTGAAAATTTTGCGGATTTCCGAGAAGGTGCGGTTTTTGTTGTCCGTCGTGCATTCCACAATAACGGCTACCGAACCGGGGCCGTAGCCTTCGTACGTGATTTCTTCGTACGACACGCCCGGCAGTTGGCCGGTACCTTTCATGATGGCGCGTTTTACGTTGTCCGACGGCATATTGGCCGCGCGGGCGTCGTCCATCGCTTTGCGCAAGCGCGGGTTTTGGTCGGGGTTGCCGCCGCTCATTTTGGCGGCGATGGTAATTTCTCTTAAAATTTTGGTAAATACTTTACCTTTTTTGGCGTCTACGAGGGCCTTTTTGTGTTTAATACCGGCCCAGTGCGAATGTCCACCCATAGGTACGCTCCTTACTGCAAATTTAGATATTTTTATTTTAGCAAATTTTAAGCCATAGAGGAGAGACTCTGCAGATTTCATCAAATAAAGCAACAAGCGGCAAACGAATGCGTGCGGGCCCGCTTGCCGTCATTTGAGCGGCACGCATGCTGCGGCCGGCCGTTTTTTTGGCGTTCTTTGCGTTTTTAATTTTCCGACGAAAAATAAGTGGTGTGCTGTAAAAATAACACTCGGAAGAAGTATGCCCCGTACAGGACTTGAACCTGTACCACCGGTTCCGAAGACCGGGACTCTATCCAATTGAGCTAACGGGGCGTACGGCTATTGTAGCAAACTTTTTAATGGTTGTTATCCAGCGAGCGGGGCTCCGGGTGGATGGTAACCAAGGTCTGCGGGCCGAAGGCCTGCTGCAGGGCTTGTTCCATTTTATCCGTTGCGTCGTGCACCCGCTTTAAATTCCATTCGTCCGGCAGGTATACGTGAAATTCCACGCAGGCATAACCGCCGATTTTGCGGGTTTTAATGCTGTGCGCGCAGGCTTGCGCTTCCGCCTGACGGCAAACTTGCGTGATTTTCGTTTCGGCTTGGGCGCCCAGGGATTTGTCCAACAGTTCGTCCGAGGCGGTTTTAAGGATATTCCACGCCACTTCAAAAATAAAGAAACTGACCACCACCGCCGCCAGGGGATCCAGTACCGTCCATTTGTTTCCCAAGAAATACGCCCCGCCGATACCCAGCAGCGTGCCGATGGAGCTCATGGCGTCCGAGCGGTGGTGCCAGGCGTTGGCCTCCAGCGCGGAAGAGCCGATTTGCTTGGCCGCTTTCAGCGTGTAGCGGTACAGCCATTCTTTGACGGCAATAGAAAGCACCGCCATCCACAAGGCAATGGCATGCGGGCGGGCAATGCTGCCGCCTTCGGCCAGGCGGACGATATCCAAAATTCCGTTATAGAGGATTTTGGCCCCTACCGCAAACAGCGCCACCGAGATTACCAGCGTGGCCATCGTTTCAAACCGGCCGTGGCCGTAGGCGTGGTCTTGGTCGGCGGGGCGGGTTGAAAATTTGAGGCTGGCCAAGACGACGATGTCCGTCAGCGAGTCGGAAAGCGAATGGACGGCGTCTGCCACCATGGCGGAGCTGCGCCCGAATACGCCGGCCGCAAATTTGGCCGCGCACAGGACGGTGTTGATAATCAGGCCTTTGACGGTAATCTCGCGGGCAAAAGCAGAACGGGCTTGTAAGTTCATATTTTAATTTTATCATTTTAAGAAAAGTAGCAAAACTAATGTTTTTTTGCTATAAATAATACATATGAAATCTATTAAGAATGAAGCGGCCGCTCACTGCCCCAACCATTGTGAACCTTTTGATGTGGAATACTGGTCTTTTGTCTGTGCCGACCAAGACCCCGATTTAAAATCCGCCGTTATAGGCGGCGAACTCAATTTAGTACAGTGCCCGGAATGCGGCGCTTTTTTCCACCACGACGGCGATTTGATTTATTTTGATGCTCCCGCCGAGCTATTGGTCTTTGTATTTTCGGAGAAAGACCGCCCGCGCGAAGCACAACTGCGGGAACGGATGCAGAAAGATTACGAATTAATAAAAAATACGCTGCTTAAACCGCTGCATATGGACTATCCTCCCATTTGCGTATTCGGGCTGGACGCGCTGAAAACGCTGTTGCAGCAAGAGGAATTGGAGTCATACGAGTCCGAAGCGGTTGCGGCAGCCGCCGCCGCTATGGGGATGCAAGTAGCGCGGCTGAAACCTTCATACGCAAGAGCCAATCATTTTCCTCTCTACGTACCGGCACCGGCTCTCTCCAAAACTGCCAACGATTATGCCGTGGCCGCCAGCAAGGTGTTGAAAAGCGGCCTTAAAAGCTTGTTGCTGCGCAATTTCGAAGACCGTATGAGCCAAGAGGGGGCTTTTCCGCCGCAGGTGCTATGACTGTTACCATACCGAAATCTTACCGGGAGCCGCTCTATACCATTGGAGAATATGCCCAGAAACTGGGCCTGAAAGCTTGGGTGGTGGGCGGAGCCGTGCGGGATTTTTACCTTAAAAAAAACACATTGGATATTGATTTGGCCTTTGACGGAAACCAAGAATCCGTAGCGGGTTTTTGCGTAAAACGCTGGGGGGGCGGAAAACGGAAGTTTTCCCAGTTCGGCACGTTTCGCGTGCAGTTGGATAACGGACTCAAGCTGGACATGGTGCGCGCGCGCAAAGAAAGCTACCCGCACCCGGGAGCCTTGCCGGTGGTGGCGTTTTCCAAAGAAATGAAAGACGATTTGTTCCGCCGAGATTTTACCACCAATGCCTGGTGCCTTTCCATCTTGCCAAAAAATTTCGGTCAATCGTACGACCCTTTCGGCGCCCAAAAAGACATTGACGCCGGCGTCGTGCGAATTTTGCACGATAAAAGCTTTTTGGATGATCCCACCCGCATGTACCGTGCGGTGCGCTTTGCCGGGCGATTCGGCTGGCGGCTGGCGCCCAAAACGGAGCGGCTGCTGCAGGCGGCGGTAAAGGAAGAATATCCGCTTTTGCTTACGCGGGAACGTTTTTGCCAGGAGTTTTTAAAAGTGTTGAAAGAAAAACACGTGAAAGAAATTTTTGGCTTAATGGAAAAATACGATATGCTTAAATTTGCCTGGCCGGGGCTTCGTTGGAATGACGCGTTGGATAGAGTTTCCACTCCGGCGGAGCGGATGGGTATATTGGCGTGCCTGCTGGGGCCCAGCGGGGAGGATTTTATCCGCACGCTCCACTTGCCCAAAGACAAGGCGCAGGAGATTGTAGCGGCGTGGAAGATTGCGCAGGAACAAATGAGCCCGCTCGGCCCGCTGTCTGAAATGCAGAAAACCGTTTTAAAAACGGTTTTCCCCAAATTGCCTTTACAGGCGTTGGAGCCGTGTTTTGTACGCGGGGGGGAGCTTAAAAATTTGGGCCTTGCCGGGCGGAAAATTTCCGGCGCGCTGGGGCGCGTGCGCAAAGCGCAATGGAACGGCGAAATTAAATCCCGGGAAGAGGCGGTCGCCTTTCTTACCCGCTAACTGCCGCCAAAGAAGAATTTAAAACACCCCGGTTTAACCGGGGTGTTTTTTATAGGAGATAAAAATCCGGCCGGCTGGAAAAAGCAGCCGGCCGTCGGTTCCTCAGGCAAAAAGAAAGGGAATTGCCTTTCTTTTTGCCAGCTCCGTTTTGGTTTGCTTTAGTTGTATAACCCCAATTAATCATTAATTAAGGCTATTTTTAGTATAACTAATTTAAACTATAACTGCAAGCGTTTATCAAATTTCGCCGCTTTCGTTAGATGTGGAACAAAAAACGATGTACAGAAAAGCGGCCCGATTAGAAAAAACTGGACAAAAAGCCATAATAAGGTAAAATATGAAAAACGCCTCCCTGCCAGCCGGGGAACATTCACGCTGAAACAAGTTGCACTCGTGGCGTACGGGATTCAGCAAGGATTGATCAAAATAGTGAGAGTCGCTTATGAAGAAAATCCTTGTCTTGCTTGTTGTGTTGTTGCTGGGAAGCCAAAGCGTTGTTTTTGGGCAAAGCGCCTATCAATTGGTGCGAATTGCCAAAAGAGCAAAATTTAAACCGGTCTCCGCCGGAAAGATAAACGGCCATATGCAAGCGCCGCTGGCCAGCTCCTCTTTGGCGCAATATGTTTCCCACTTGCACAATCCCACCTCCATTCGTTCCTATACCCAAAACAGAATTGTTTCCAGTAAATTCGGCCCGGTAACCGTTCCCGAAATTCATATAGAAATTTCTTTCCCTGCTCCTATTCTTCGCAGTCCTTCCACCTTATGGGGCAGCTATCATTACTTGCGGGTGCTTACCTCGTTGTCCAGAGAGCGCGGGGCGGTTCATCCCCAGTATAAACAGCAATGGAAAAATATCTTCTACGTCGGGGGATATAACGGCGTGCATCACATCGTCAACAAAAGCACCTTAAAAGCAATTTATTCCGAAATGAAGCGCAAGGCGATTGCCAAAGGCGAACCGTGGACGATTCAGCTAGACGAACTGCAGCGCAATGCGCCGGGATCGCTCCATCCTTTTCACGGCCGGCCGGAGTTCAGCGTTTTGTTCCACAACATAGACCGCCAACTTTCCCTCTACCGGGAGGGCGGCATTCGGGCTATTGTTACCGATTACTTTGATGCGCTGGAAGTTTTTCATAACATGTACCCGAACCAGGCGCCCTTCATCCCCAAAAGCGTGCGAAAAAATACTTTATTGGAAGCAAAACTGTGGAGTGAAACGTTTCACTTAAAATGGAAGTAAAAATAAAAACAGAAAAGGAACACTTCTGCCTTTTGTGAATTTTTCATTTTTAGGGCGTTGTTTTTGCTCCAGTTTGGCCTTGGCCGGCGGCAACGGTAAAAGCCTATCGGAAGCTGAGGCGGCGGGCCTTGGCAAGCCGCCCCGCGGGGGCAAAACAACGGACAAGTCCGTCCAATTGGCGCAGGCAAGGAAGCTTCGTCCGAACAAGATTTTTCACGCCAACAAAAAACCACGCTTGCGCGTGGTTTTAAATGGTGCGCCCCAGGCCGTAGTATAGGGGAACGGCGGACAAGTTCGCTTTTGCGGTGCAAGGGTGGAATTTCCCGAAGGGAATAACCTTGTGCGCTCCAACAAAAAACCACGCTTACGCGTGGTTTTAAATGGTGCGCCCAACAGGAATCGAACTTGTATCTTCAGCTCCGCAGGCTGACACTCTATCCATTGAGCTATGGGCGCTTAAATCGGATGGTTGCTGCTGTTTTTTACTACCATATTATTCTAACATTTTTGTTTTTATATTTCAATTAAATTTATTTTTTTCTTATCCTCGTCGTAAAAATCCCCGTTTATTATACTATTTTTGTTGTATTTGCCGTTTTTGAAACTGCTATAATGAAAATATGAAAGAAGAAAAAACCGGTACCTACGTGTACGATAAAAAATCAGGCAAAATGGTCAAAATTTCCGACCGGATCCCGTCGGTAAAAAAATCCGGCGGTCATTGTTGCGGCGGATGCTGCGGCCATTGCGGATGCCATGAAGACTAACCCACCCTCTGCCACGCCCACGGCCTTATTTATGCAGGCCCTGGCCGGCCTGCTGGCGGTGTTGCAAAAAGCATTTTTACCGCATTTGGCCGCCGGCATTGGGCTTTTTTTGATGACGGCTTATGTAACCTATATTTTTCTGCTTAAGCCGTTGCAGTGGCCGCCTGTTTTAGAGGCGGTATTGGTGGCGTGCTGTTTTACCCTGTATGCTTTGTTTGCGTTTTCCTATTCGCTGGTAACAGCCTGCGTTTTTGCCTTGCGTGCCGTATGCACTACGTGGGACGAATTTATTGATGATTGGCTGGGGCTAGTCAAGCAAAAAGTCGCTTCCAAAATAGAAAATATGCACGAAGGCATTGCCAAGGAGCAAGCCAAAGTGGTGGTGGCCGGCAGCGTACAGGAAGTGGCGGGGCTGTTTCGGCAATATAATTATACTTCGTGGTTGCGGTGGCTGGCGGCGGTGTTATTAGGGGTGCTTACGTTTGCGCTGCGCTCGGTGCTGTTGGCGAAGATTGTGCAAATTTCCGGCAAGACGGTGCAATTAGGCAAACTGTTTGCCGGAAGAGCCACGTTGGTGGGGGCGGTATTTTTGAATTTGCGGTTGTTTTCCACGGTTCTTTTATGGCTCTTGTATGCGGGGGGCGTATTTATTGTTTTGATGAATTTTCTTTTTGTATTTTGGCTCAAATAATAGTTTAATATAGGCACGGTATGCGCAAGATTATAGGAATCGTTTTTTGTCTGTGTATGGCTATGGGCGCGTTTGCCCAAACGGCCTCGCAGTTGTTTGCCAAAGCCAAAGCGGAAAAAAACCCCAATACGCAGATTAAAATGCTTACAAAAGTAATTTCCAAATCGCCCCGGATGGCAGATGCCTACCATTACCGGGCGGATGCGTACTTAAGTTTGGGCCGCAACAAACAGGCGTTGGCGGACTATTCCCGCACCGTGTCTCTGCGCCCGCGGGATCCGTTCCGCTATTATGCGCGGGGGCTGGCCTATCAAAAAATGGGCCGCTATTCCTTGGCGCAGGCCGATTTCTCCAAAGCGATTTCTTTGAAACCTTCGTACCGAAATTTTTATTTGGCCCGCGCCCGTGCCAATGCTTCCTTGGAAAAAAACGAGGATGCGTTGCGGGATTATCAAAAGTATTTGGGAAAAAGAAAGCCGACCGCTGCCTTATCCAAAGAAATGATTCCGGTTTACTTAGGGGCATACCGTTATGAAGAGGCGATAAAACAACTCAAACAATTGCGTTTGGCGGGGGATGATTCGGCCGATTTGCATTTTTGGACGGGGCGTATTTATTCGGGGCAAAACCGGCTGGACGAGGCGGTTTCGGCCTACAGCAAGGCCATCAACCGCGACGCTTCTTACGCGCAAGCCTACCGCTACCGCGCCAGCGCATTTAAGGACATGGGCGATAAGCCGGCGGCGTTGGAGGATTATACCGTACTGCTTAAGCTGCAGCCGGAAGCGATTTTTTACAACCGCCGCGGGCTGGTGTATGAGGAAATGAAAAAATTTAAAGAAGCCGCCGCCGATTATACCCGTGCGATTGAATTAATGCCCAAATGGGCCATTCCCTATAATAACCGCGGGTTTGCCAAAATGAATTTGAAAGATTGGAAAGGCGCCAAGGAAGATTTGGAAACGGCTATTAAGCTGGACGGGACGAGCCCTACGCCGTATGTCAATTTGGCGGGTGTTTATTGGCTCAGCCGCAAAGACCGCAAAAATACATACGACAATTTGGATAAAGCGGTGCGGCGCAATTTTAAAAATTTTGAATCGCTTTACGACGAAGACCAAAAAGGTTGGATGTTTAAAAACATCAATAAAACGGCGGAATTTCGCGCGGTGTTGTATAAGTAAAGCAAAACGTGATTTATTAAAAGCCCTTCCCGTTTGGGGAAGGGCTTTTTGCTATACAATGCCCATATAGATTAAAAACACCAGCCCGTAGCGGGCGCATTTGGAGAGGCCTGCCGTAACGAGATAAAACCCAAAATTTACTTTCAAAGCGCCTGCCACAATGGTGATAGGGTCGCCGATCAGGGGGATCCCTGCCATCAGCAAGGCCGCCCGTCCGTGTTTATCAAACAAAGTTTTTGCTTTTTCAATATAAGTTCCTTTTACGGGGAACCACTTTTCGTTTTGAAACTTGCTTAAATACCTGCCCAATATCCAATTTATGCTTACGCCCAAAACAGTTCCTGCGCAGGCTACCGTCAGTAACAGCCAGTCGGTATATTTCCCGGAAGCCAACAGCGCGAACATAATCAGTTCCCCCTGGGCCGGAATAATACTGGCCGAAATGACAGACATTACAAATTGAAAAATAAGAATATGCAGTTCTGGCATAATACCCCCTGTATTAGCCTAGCTGATCGGGCGGCATTTGAAAAGGGAAAAGAAGGGTTATATCGGGGCGTTTGCCGCGTTTTTACAGCCAGCCCGCCGCGTGGCACACTACTGCGTAGCGGCCCATTTTGGCCAAGGTAACCCACAGCAAAAAAACAGGCCAACGCACGCCCAGCGCGCCGGCGGCCAGGGTAATGGGATCCCCAATAAAAGGCACCCACGAAAGCAGCAGGGCCCACACCCCGTATTTTTGGAAAAAATGTTCCGCCCGTTTAAATTGCGCGGGCGATACCGGAAACCATTTTTTATGCTGAAACCGCGCCACATACCGCCCCAGCCACCAGTTTACCCACGCGCCTAATACATTGCCGGCTGTGGCGGCGGCCAGCAAGAGGCCAATCGGATATTTTTGCGTGTAGGCCAGCCAAAACAGTACGCCTTCCGATTGCGCCGGCAGCAGCGTGGCGGCCAAAAAAGCCGTGGAAAACAGAAGAAGGCACGCCGAAAGCGTGTTCATGGGCGGACTTCCTGCAAGGCGGCCCGAAGGGCTTCTTGCCAGCGGGTTCTTTTTTCTTGGTAAGACCTTGCGGCATGGGCAGGGCTGGTGGAAGGAAGAAGATAGACGGTTTTTCCTAAAAATCCGTTAAACGCCCGTTTAAAGTAGCGGTGTGCGGCTTGCCCGTTAAACAGCAGGGTGTGAATATGAGGAAACCGCGCAAAAAGGCTTGGAAAATCGTTCGGAACGGGGTGTGAAATGGCGGAATCTAAACTGCCGGTTCGTTCGCAGCGGGCCAGCGAGTCCCACAACCCGATGCGGTGGGCAAGGAGCGTGTTTTGTTTATCTGCATAGTCGGCGGGTGTGCGGCCGGATTCCAGCAGGTCAAACATCAGCCGCCAAAACTGGTTGTGCGGGTAGGCGTAATACTCGTGGGCCGCCAGCGAAGCCGCCCCGGGCATACTGCCTATAATCAATACGCGGGTGCGGGCGTCGGCCAACGGAGGGAAACTATGAAGCGGTTTTGACATACGGACTTAAGGATTTTCGCGCAGGTATTGTTCCAAAATCGCGGCGGCGCTGGCCACTTTATCCGGGCAGGGGCGCACTTTGTAATAATGCGGCGTACGGGGCTGCGGGGTGGGATCCTGCGGGCCGGGCGGCAGGGAGAGCAGTTCCCGGCAGATGATAGAGCCGTTTTCCGCTTTAAACCGGCGCGCCAGCTCTTGCACGCGGGCATATAATTGGGATTTGGCCGCGTGGTCGGACGGATTTTCCGAGCCGTATTTGAGCCCCAATACCATAAACATCGCGCTGATGGCGCCGCATACTTCACGCAATCGGCCCATGCCGCCGCCAAAGCAAGAGCTTAGTTTAAGAGCGGTCTTGTCATCCAAGCCGAGTTCTTTGCTAAAAGCCCAAAAAACGGATTGGGCGCAATTATATCCGGAAAGAAACAGGAGCTTTGCTTCTTCCGCACGACTAAGAGGCCTACCCATGGTTAAAGACCAAGATTAGAAAGATAGGGCCTCAACGCCAGTCGTCCATCTTCGGTCAAGGATACATGACACCAGATAGGATTTCCTTCCGGCCCTTGAACTAACGCGGAGACTTCCACGATAGAAGAGACTGGAATATCTTCTCTAATGACATGATAGGAATTACCGCGCCGCCAACCGCGTACGGTAACGACCACCGGGATGCGGCCATCTTCAAAACTGTGCATAGCGGCAAAGTGCAACGTGCTTTGTGCATTAGTGGACAAGTAGGTTTGCCGGATATCTACTTTTTTCATCAGATCGGAGGAAACAGGAGCTGTACCCATCTGTACCAAGAAGAAAGACGTTCCAACATCATTTGAATTTTTACCGGTGTCTTGTACGCGAAGTCCATTTTGCAAGATATTGCGCAAAGCCGCGTAATTCAATCCCATTCCGCGATAGAGATAAATTTTATTGGTCGGAATAGGCAACTCCGGGACGACATCTCGGTATCCGTCTAAAGTTAATCCATCAAGAGAGGAAACGATTAACGCTTTTTCCGATTTTGCAGGCCATCCTTTAGACGGGGGTAAATTGCGTCGTTCTGCAGTACGTCGCAAGGCTTTAGTTACCGTAGTATTATTGATGATACGTTCATAAGCAACGGAGGCCCCCGGCAGATGTCTTGCTATATAGGTATCGAAAGACACGGAAGGTTGGGTAGTGTTGAGGCTGGCTGCTGCAGAAATGGAAGGAAAAGTCCCATTAAAGTTTTTCCACGCGGTATTCGTAATGACAGGATTTTTTCCTAGGGCTTTAGGTAATTGCTCTATCCCTTTTTTAACAATTTGCGCCTGTAAAGGGAACAATCCCATTATGAGGTATATTCCAATAAGAAGCAGCTTGTTTTTTGTGTTGTTCATAAATCAACTCCATTATTAATGAGGTGTTATTTTTAGTATAAGAATTCTTTTATCAAAAAACCATAGGTCTTAGGGCCTATGGTTCGATAGTCCTTTAGGGAACGAAGTAAGGCGTTAGCCGAAAGCCGTCCCCTTCCAGCTCAACACGGCACCATACCGGCTTGCCGTTCATTTGCACTAAAGCCGCCAATTCGTTTATTTGAGCCGCCGGAATATCGTGCGGAACCGTAACGATGTTGCCGCGGTTTTTGGTCTCTTTGACGGATACCAGCACCGCCATTCCCTTCTCTTTGTTTCTAAAGGCGTAATGAAAGGCGGTCTCGGGCGAGTCGGTTAAGTTAATTACACTTTCTTTCAAAATGGCCCGCATCGCGCCCAATCCGCCGGAACTGGCAAAAGCCATGCGCCGGTCGTTGCTGTGCGGGCCGACATCTTTTAACAGCAAGCCGTTTTGCAGGATATTGCGTACGGCTTTGCCGTTTAAGGCCAGCCCTAACCCGCGGTACATATATTTGGAATGAGAGGCAAAGGGCAGGGTTGGCACGCGGGTGCCGGTATATTGTAAGGCCGTAAAATCTTGCACGTGAAACGCCTTGCTGGGCAAGAGCATGGGGCGGCGCGGTTTTTGAAGCGGCGGAAGCCCCCAGCGGTGTAAGTTTTGAAGGGCATTGCGCTTAGAAATTCCGACGGCGGTTTGGATGCGGAATAATGTTTTTTTGTTGCGGCGTACCATTCCGGCTACCGTTGGATGAACCGGCACCGGATCAGGCGGCGGGAGCTGGAGCGTTTGTTGAACCGAGGAGGCGGCAATGGAGTTGGGGAGCTGCCCGCCCACAGGGGCAGCCTGCTTGGCCGCATTTTTGGCAATTTGTGCCGGTAAGGTTGTTTCTGTTTTCACGATGCTTTGCACGATCTTTTTATTTACCTGAGCGGAAAGATCGTTCGGAAGGGAAAATAAGCTTGTGCAAAAGATCGCAAGGAATAATAAATTTATTTTTTTCATAACTTTAATATTATATGTAAATATCCGTTTTAAAAAACAGAGTCAAAAGACCTAATTTTTTTTGGGACTGGCCCTAAAAATGCTAGGATGTAGCCAGCTTATGATAGAAACTTATATTCCTTACCCAAGCCCGTTGGGGGTATTGACCGTCGCGGGAGACGGGCAATACATTACCCGGGTGGTTTTTCCCGGCATTCGGTGCGGCGGCCCGCTGCCCCGGCAAAACAGCCCGCTGCTGCAGGAGGCCTGCCGGCAACTGGATGAATATTTTTCCGGCCGCCGTTTTATTTTTGACCTTCCTTTGCGCGCGGCGGGAACGCCGTTTCAAATGCGGGTTTGGAAAGCACTTGAAAAAGTGCCGTATGGCCATACCTGCAGCTATGGCCAGCTGGCTGCGTGGGCCGGGCACCCGCGTGCGGCGCGGGCCGTGGGCGGGGCGGTGCACGTAAACCCCATTGCCATTTTAATTCCCTGCCACCGGGTAATCGGGGCGGACGGAACGCTGACGGGATACGGCGGAGGGCTGTGGCGAAAAAAATTTTTGTTGACGTTGGAAGAATCTTCTCGTCTTTTCACTAAAAACCCGGCCGAAGGGCCGGGATCTGTGTAGGGCTCCGGTTGCAAACCGGAGGAGGACAAGAAGGATGTTCTTCTTATCCAACCCGAATAAGCGGTTTTTTATTGCAGATTTCAAGGCCCCGACGGAAACTTTTTCCGATTGCAGTACGGCGTTAGCGCAAAAAGTATTTTAGCAGCCATCGCTTCCAACGCGAATACGGCTGGTAGCGCAAGGGAACATCAATCCAGTTGCGTTTGCATAAAATGCTTTTTTTATGCGAAAACGTTTCAAACCCGAATTTCCCGTGATAGCACCCCATCCCGCTTTCGCCTATTCCGCCAAAAGGCAGATAGGGCGTGCTCAGGTGCATAATCGTGTCGTTAATGCAGCCGCCGCCGTAGCGAATTTGCTGGGTAATTTGCGAAATACGTTTCCGATCCGTGGAAAAAAGGTAGAGCGCCAACGGGTGCGGGCGGCTTTCTATTTTTTTCAGCGCTTCCTGCAAAGAAGAATAGGTAATAATGGGCAGAATGGGGCCGAAAATTTCTTCCTGCATGACGGCCTCTTCCCACGAAACGTCCGTTAAAACGGTGGGCTCTATTTGCAGGGTGGCGGGCGAAAATTTTCCGCCGGCCGCAATTTTCCCGCATGTCAAAAGAGCGCTTAAGCGCCGGAAATGTTTTTCATTAATAATTTTTCCGTAATGAGGATTTGCCAAGGGCTGCGGGCCAAACTGGCGGGCAATTTCCTGCCGCAAAGCGGCCAGCAGGGGTTGTTGTAAATTTTGGGGGCATAAAATGTAATCCGGAGCCACGCAGGTTTGCCCGCAGTTTAAAAATTTACCAAATACAATGCGGCGTGCGGCCAAAGCAAGATCCGCCGATTCGTCCACCAAGCAGGGGCTTTTCCCGCCCAGTTCTAAGGTAACGGGCGTTAAATTTTCGGCGGCGCGGCGCAGTACTTCTTTGCCTACGGCCGTGCTTCCGGTAAAAAAGATGTAATCAAATTTTTGCGTCAGGAGCGTTTGGTTTTCCTGCCTGCCGCCCGTTACCGTCTCGACATAATGGGGCGGAAATGTTTCCTGTATTATCTTTTGAATCAGCGCGCTGGTATGGGGGGAATAGGCGCTGGGTTTTAACACCGCCGTGTTGCCGGCGGCCAGCGCGTCCACCAACGGTTCCATAGACAGCAAAAACGGATAATTCCACGGACTTAAAATTAAAATATTGCCCCGCGGAACAAATTTGATAATGCTTTTGGCGTGAAAATTGGAAAGCGGGGTGCGGAGGGTTCTGTCTTTGGCAAGAGAAGGAAGATGTTTTAGAAAATACGCAATTTCTTCCAGCGTCATTCCGATTTCGCACATATAAGCTTCGGTTTCGCTTTTGCCTAGGTCTTGGTATAAGGCTTGGCAAATATCGTCCCGGTGCGTTTGAATGGCCTGGCGCAATTTTTTTAGATAAGCTAAACGGTTTTTTACGGGAAGCGTTTCGCCGCTTTCAAAAAAGGCCCGCTGTTTTTTTAACATCTCCTCCATATTTACCCCCTGATACGTACAAACACTTACCCCTATATTATGACATAAAATGAAGGAACTGCTGCTTGCAGAAAAAGCGGGATTCTCTGCTGCGTCCTAACAAAAAAGGCACTTCAGAGGAAGTGCCTTTTAAAATGGTGGGGCAGCGGATTTTGATGGTGCGGGTACTCTGGGCCGCCCACCTGATTTTCCCTGCAAAACAGGGAAAAAACAGGGAATTTTGCCCATTTTTAGCTGATTTTACGGATTTTAATGTTTTTTGGATATTAGCCTTTCGTCTAAAAAATCTTGTCTAACTCATTCAATTCCCTAAAACAAATAACAGGGAATTTATGTGGCAAAGCAGGGAAAACCTTTAAGACGGTAAGGATTATATCAGTAAATTTAAAAATCATTCTATATCAAGAACTTCGTTAAAGGAGATCTGTGTCATTATATTACACAACCCCATATAATTTCTAAGTTATACATATCAGCTCTGTTAACCTTTCCACTAAAGGAATATAATGGAGAAGAGCGAAAAAGGCATGCATATATTAAATTAGGCGAAAAATAGAATTAATTTAATCTTTGTAAATAGGTAGTATAATTACTAAAATAAATAATAAATTATATGTTTAAGAGATTAGGTTTGTTTCACTACTTGGAGTATATACAATTGTCTGTCTTTAATAATCGGAGGATTTTTCTAAACCGAAAATTATATGGAAGAGAGTTGGTTCTATCATCAGATTTTGCTACACGGAAAAGTCATTTTTTGCTTTAGATAGCACATGTTTCGCAATTGGGAAATATGTTAAATTTTTAACTTTCGTGTTAAATTCTCCGCTAGGACATTTTCTGTTGAAGGATTCTCCTAAAACCGGGACTGGAGACCTTCTAATTAGTGTTCAGGCCATTGCACCTCTTCGAATTCCATTGCCAAAGGATTTCAATGTTTTAGAACAAGATTCGATTAACGAAGAGAGTGAATTCTTTTGGATGAACTATACATACCAAAAATACCATTTGACCGTAGAAGAAAGAAACTATATTAACAAACTCTATAAGTGATTTAGAAATAGAATTTCCTCCGCTGTTAATTGATATTGCTTGTAGACAAAAGCGTTAACTTGTTCGTCGTCAATAGGGCGTTTTCTTAAAAGATTTTCTAGAATCGAAATTTCGCCTTGAGTGAGTTTTTTAATTGGTAATAATTCTACAAATTGTTTAAAATAACGCGATCCTTCTCCCAAATCAGATGCTATTTTGGGAAAGAACCACTTAATCAGTTTAGAATTTAGAATTCCTAACAGATACAAAGGGGCGGGAGATAGCATATAACAAGTATTGTTAAAAAAGAACTTTTCTGACACCTCTACAAAAGATGGTTCGGTGCTAATATCTGCCCATGCGATTTTCGGTTTAGAAAAATCCTCCCAATATGCGATGGTATCCTGCGTTTCGAACCACTTGTTGGATGTTTTCTTTCTGGCGCCAGGTTCGCCAGTCTGTTTTAATCTATCAAACCCGAAATCTAGAAGATATTTTTTTATAGCAGGAAGGGTATCTATATCATAATGGCACGACGGAAATAACCCTATCAACCATAGACCTTTCCAATCGTATTTGTACCGTTTAATATCTCTCCCGCGCAAAATAGGCCGTATAATTTCGTCAGTTCTTTTGCGCTCATCTTTTGTTTTACAATTGGCTAAAATCTCTTCACGCTTTGCAGTAGTAATTATAAATGCTTCGTTGCAGCCTGTTAAAACACCTCTATTAATCTTAATATCCCAATCTCTGAGCGGTGTTCCATATTTTTCTATCTTGGCCCTGATACTCTGCTCAACTGGAGACAAAATTACCCAGGAATTGCTATCAAAAGTATTTTCTAACCATTGTTTCCCCGAGATGTTGATTTGCTTATTATTCCCATGCAATACATGTGCTAGGGTGGAACGCGTATAGGTCCTATAATTTAGATACATCTTATTTTTTAGGAGAAAACAATGATATACGGTTATATTCGTGTAAGTTCTGACAAACAAACTATCAAAAATCAAGAGTTTGAGATCGGAAAATTTGCTCAAGAACATAGAATAAAAATAGATTTGTGGATAGAGGAAACTATTAGTTCTACAAAAGAATTAAGCAAGCGAAAGTTTGGCAAGTTGCTGGAAAAGTTGAAACCTGGAGATATTATTATTACAACAGAATTATCCCGTTTGGGGAGAAATTTAATGCAAATCATGGGAATTCTAAATTATTGTATGAATAATAGTGTCAAAATTATCACTACTAAAGAGCATTATGAATTGGGAGATAATATCAATGCGAAAGTTTTAGCCTTTGCTTTTGGACTTTCTGCAGAAATAGAACGCAACTTAATTTCTCAAAGAACAAAAGAAGCTCTAGCTCGAGTAAGAGCGGAAGGTAAGCGACTAGGGAGACCCGTTGGCGCACATTCACAGCGTACTAAACTCAAAGGCAAAGAAAAAGAAATAAAGAAATATTTAAATATGAATTTATCAAAAAATAAAATATCTCGATTATTAGGAGTTCATAGACTAACATTGGCAGAATTTATTAAGAAACATAACTTGACTCCTTTAGCAACGCTTAAGGAACAGTAATGAGAAAAAATTAACTGCATTAAGTATAGGATTGGCGATTTTGTGAATTCAAGATAACTACTTGCTATTGAATATGCTGATGAAGCATCATTTATTTAGCTGTGAAAACGGATAAAGAACTCCATGTCCATTTGTCTATGATAAATACAGCTTGGTTTTGTTACGCCTAATTATTGTGATAAACCTTCAAAAACAGTTCGAAAGAGTGAGAATGTACATTGTAATATGGAAAGTTTTCATTAGAGATATTCGATCTTTAAGTTTACTAAATGATACCCGAGTATTTCATCTATGCAGTACAATTTATCAAGAGGAGTTCAGGCGTTCCCTCATCAAGCTAATTAGTGGATATTATTTTCCACAACAGTATTTGTATTTTAGACCGGAACCACAAGGGCACTTTTCATTTCGACCAATCTTATGAGTTAATAGTTTCAATGTGGCCAACAAGTCAAGTGGATTTTTTAACAACTGAAATACTCTTTCCTTATCCATTCTATTTAGCTGTATAAGCATATTTATAGATAATTCTTCATAATAATCATAAATATAGGAGATCAAATCATTTGTTAAAGGATTATCCCAATTTTTAATAGAGGATATTATATCTTCCTTGTCTTGTCTTTTCCATAGATAACTATTTGTTATATCTTCTCTTGTTGGAAATGGTTGAAAATGTTCGTTTAGAATATCAAGAAAATCATTAGCAAAATATATTTTATCTTCGGATATATTACGCAATCTACTTGCTAAGAATGCAGAGAAAACATTTATCTCTTCCGAAAAACTAATCTTAAATTTTAATCTCTTTCTATAATGTAAATAATATAGAAAGTCATACGGATCATTTAAATAGAGGGCTAAAATTTGTAAATCAAAAGTACTTAAAGCAAAAATAGGAATAGATGAAAACTTATCACTCTCTTTCAGGAATTCATTTAAACGCATATTTAAAGTTTTAAATTGCTCTGTAGTAATGCAAAAAATATAATAATCGTTGATGCAAGAAGGGAGTTGTAGGTTTTTCTTATCTAAGATAAAATCTGAATCCTTATTTTTAATGGATTCTATTGACAATATAGCTTGATTGTAGGCTTCTTGTATAGATTTTGAAAAATCAGTTTTAAATTGTTCTAAATCTCCCAATTTAGTTTTTAAAGTTACTTTCTTAGATTTTATTTGAAAAATGATCGCCTTATTTTGAAATATCACCAGGACATCTATATCAGTAACATCCTGATTTTTCCGTTTAATAAGCACATTCTTAAATACATTGTTTTCTCCAAAAACCGATTTTATCCATTGAAATACCATATCAACAGTGGTTTCTCCCCGATGTTGCCAAGCCTTGTTTGAATAAGCTGTGTCTTTAATCATCCAGTATAATGGAGATTCGCAAACCGCTTGCATTAAGATAATCGGAGGTGGTAAAAGTAAATTATCGTTATCAATTTTTAAAATTGGTCTTGCTTGGAACTGTAGAATGTTTTCTAATGCAAAACACTTAATATCTCCTAAGTTCGTACTAAAATATTCAATGAAAATTTTCATAGGTTTAATAAGTTCTAGAGGAACACCCTTTAATGGAATCAGTAATGGAGCAATTCTTTGTTGGCAATTCTGTTGTGAAGCTTGAAGGATTAAATATAGCATACAAGAGACTAGATCTTTCAAATTTATTTTTATATTATCTATGAGCCACTTTTCATCAAATTTATAGCGTTGAGGAATTAATTCGATATACTGTGCTGGAAACGCCTCATCACCGCTATATAAAAATGAGGCCGCTACAAATAACGGAGAGTGCATATCTTCTTCTAATTTCTTAATGATATTTGCACTTGTTGAATTGCGAGGAATTGTGGATGGAGCTAAAAGAAGATGTTCTAATTCCTTTAATATCTTTCTTACTACAGGTTCAAAAGAAAGAATTTCTTCATGGTTATAAGATAGGTCTACTATTTTATTAGTTGCAATTAGGAAATATAAAAGCACTGCTTCAAAAGATACTATTTGTTCAAATGGGTCACAAGGACATTGTTGTAATTGCAAGTCGTGGGTGACAATGTAAACGGCGGTAGCCGGGAACAAAGGATCACTTGCTAAAGAGAGTAATCGTTTTTCAATATCTTTTAGTGCCAATTCTTTTGTCATATTTTTCAAAAATCAGATATTTTAAATAGATGTATTATTGATAGAAAACTACAATACATGAGATATCCTACAGACTAGTGTCTCTTAGGCGTTTTATATAAAAATTCTTTAAATAACTTGATAACTTGCATACTCCAACCAATACATAATACAGAAACATTTGATTTGAAAATTGCTGTTCTGTATGTATTCCATATATAATAATTACTCTGTTGCTTCAAAAGAACTTCAGATCAACAAAAAAAGGCCCAAAGGGTAGGAATATTTAATGCCGCGTATTCCATTTATGCCTTTCCGCCTCAGCCCAGGAACCCTTTAGGTGTATAATAGTATATCTAAAATCAAATTATTTTTCCATTTTTAGATTATAATGTTTACAAATTGTGCATTTAGTAACGCTTGTATCTTGGTATATAAAACCTTAAAATATCAGTTTACTTGACTTATCTCCCCATAGTAAGCGGTAATGTGTACACAAGCCGTACTATAGGAGATAAGTATGAAAAAACAAATCAAAAAATCGCGCAAAACCACCCCTAAACAGGTGCCGGATATACCGGCGGCTGTGTCGGTTGATATTCAAGCAAAAAGTTCTACCTCTACTTCCAAACGGGACCCGCGTATCCCTCCCGTTGGAACGGTGCTTACTAAAACCTACCACGGGCAAACCCTGGAAGTAAAAGTGCTTGAAAATGGCTTTGAGTATCAGGGAAAGGTGTATAAAAGCATATCGCGCGTAGCGATGGAAATTGTCCGCCACCCTATCAGCGGATATGTATTCTTTGGGTTGACCAAGTGACGCCGGATAGAATACCACCGCTGGCGGGCAGATTCGTAAAGGGCCGCTCGGGCAATCCCCTGGGGCGACCCAAAAAGAAGCAAAATGCCCAGCTGCTGGAGACGGCTATTTTGTTCTTTGACATATTAGCCAAGGCCTATTATCAAAAGGGAAAGGCGGTTCGGAAGATAGAAAAAGTGAGGGACGTGCTAAATGAGAAATAAATGTTATTTGCCCAAAAGCTTGGAAGAAATAAAGGGATTAAGTAATGAAAAGCTCCAGTTCTATTGGGATATATTTTATGCTTACCCGCTGCGCGGGCGCAAAGGGAAATATCGCCCTTTGTGGTATGCCATTCAGTGTGAGTTATCCGGCACCAAACTGGCGGATAAATACATTACCCGCTTGAACCGTTATGCTGCTAATCCGGAAAAATACATTCAGTGCGCCAACAAGAAAAAATACAGTTTGGCGATAGGCACGGTAATTAGCAAAACTTACAAAGGCAAGATTTATCACGTTACCGTAAAAGGAGAGGGCGCCTACGAGTGGGAAGGCGAGGTATATGATAACTTATCCGCCATTGTCGGGAAAATAACACGGGGCCACATCAGCGGCCCCAAGTTTTTTGGACTACTTAAGAATTCAAAAAATGGTATTTATTCATAGAAAATAGGCAAAAATAGTAGAATAAATATATGAAAACCTTGTATATTTTGGCCGGCGCCAATGGCAGCGGTAAAAGCACTATTGCCCGAGAACTGCTGCCGGCGGAGGATATCCCCTATGTAAACGCGGATGATATTGCGCACGAGTTTTGCCCGGACGATATGCAGTCTGTGCGGATACAAGCGGGGAAAGAGGCGCGTATTCGCATTAACAAATTGATAGAGTCGGGCTCGTCTTTTGCCGTGGAAAGCACGCTTTCAGGCATTGGACATATAAAAACCATAGAGCAAGCCCACGCCAACGGGTATAAGGTTATTATTATCTATACTTTTGTGGATTCTGCTTTAGATTGTATTGCGCGTATTCAATCCCGCGTGCGTAATGGTGGGCATCCGGTGCCGGATGAAGATGTAATCCGGCGTTTTGGGCGCAGTAAAACTAATTTTTGGAATAAATACAGGCCGCGTGCAGACCATTGGGTGTTGTACTACAACGGAGGGACTGAAACGGTGTTAGTAGCAGAAAAAGATAAAGCGGGCGAGGTTGAAATCGTATCGGAAAATCTCTATACTGTATTTAAGAGGGACTTATGACAGATTTAACCATAAAACTGACCAAAATCGTCAGCCGCGCCGTACACAAAGCGCAGGAAGAAAACCGCAAAAACGGCGTACCCAATGTGTATATCATTAATGGCAAAAGGGTGTGGCAGTTGCCGGACGGTTCCTTTACGGATAAAAACCCACTGTAAATATACTTTTTGTGTTTTTCGCCCTTCCGTTTGGAAGGGCTTTTTTATGGCCTAAAGTAGCGTTTTGAAAATCTAGTAAGATGGGCTGAGTATTGGGAAATTGTGCTAGATATGCCACAACTCAACGGCATACCATAACTTATCCGCCATTGCCGGAAAAATAACACGGGGGCACATCAGCGGCCCCAAGTTTTTTGGACTACTCAAGAATTAAAAATTTTTGGGGCATTCAGAAGCAACCGGACACTCGGTACAACACGGATTCGTTGGATGACAAAAATTCCTTCCAATTTCCCAACAAGAAAAATCAATAATTCCTGGAAAAGGCGGATATATTTCCCGCGCTTTATAAATTACCATATTGAGGTTTGAAGAATCTGAAATATATCCCATTCGTTTCATGACTCTACGAACGTGAATGTCTGGGGATATATCAATGCTATAGAAATCAGAAAATGGTATTTTAAATTGTCTCGCTAAAATATTGGCTGCCATTGTCGCAATTTTGATTCCGCAACCTTTAAACTCTAAGAATCGACAAACGACACTTGCACTGCTAGGTTTGTTAGCCCAAATTGCTGCTGCATTTCCGTGATATTTTCTCTTTATGTCCTGGATGGCTTGATAAAAAATTTCTGCCATTGGTTTATTGAAACGATGTAGTTTTTTAGTGATAAAAATATTTTGAAACGTACTTAATGGAATATTTGCTAATTTGGCCAGATGAAAAGTGTGTAATTCGTTACAGAGCGTATAGGGGATTCCCCAGGCCTTTTCAGCGGAGATCTGCCGATCCATTAGACAGGCCAAAACAAACATATGGGGATATTTTTGCAGATCATTTAATAAAAGATCCTGTTCTCTGTTCCCTGTAAAATGAACTAATTGTGAATTCTTTTGTTTAAAGCGTTTTTTGGCGAGTTGTAATAATAAACTTTCTTTTGCCATAGACTTGACTTCTCTCCCGTTAGTAAGCGGTAATGTGTATAGGAGAATTGTACCAAATATGCCCAAAATCAACTGCGCTATCTATACGCGTAAATCCACCGAACACGGCCTGGATATGGAGTTTAACTCGCTGCAAAACCGGGAGGAAGCCTGCAAGGCTTATATCCTCTCCCAAGCGTTTAACCAATGGGAATACTACAAAACCTATTCGGACGGAGGCATTAGCGGCGGCACGATGGAGCGACCCGGCCTTTTACAAATGCTGGCCGATATCCGCGCGCGCAAAATACAAATGGTGGTGGTGTACAAAGTGGACCGGCTTTCCCGCTCCATTATTGACTTTCACAAAATGATGCAGGAGTTTGATAAATACGGCTGCAATTTTGTGTCTATCACGCAGTCGTTTGATACCAGTAACTCTATGGGGAAGCTGACGCTTAATATGCTTTTATCCTTTGCGCAATTTGAGCGGGAAGTATCGGCGGAGCGCGTGCGCGATAAAATAGCCGCCAGTAAAGCCAAAGGCCTTTGGATGGGGGGAACCCCTCCGCTGGGGTATGATGTAAAAGATAAAGCCCTCGTGCCCAACCCGCAGGAGGCCGATTTGGTCCGCCTTATCTATCACAAATATCTGGAAATAGGAAATATAGTAACCTTGGCCCATTGGCTTAATGCGCAGGGCTATCATAGCAAACGCTGGATATCGGCCCGTAGTGCAAACCCTCACGGCGGTAAACCTTTCCAAAAAAGCAGTATCCAGCGCATTTTGACCAATCCGGTCTACATCGGGCAGGTGGCCCATATGTCTAAAAACAAGACCTACAAAGGCCAGCACCCGTCTATACTGCCGGTTGAACTGTGGGAGCAGGTGCAAGCCCAGCTGCGGCGGCGCGCGCGCGCTAATTAAGCTGATGAACATTGCCGAAGCGGGCTACCACCCCATGTTGACCCCCGACGGGCCGCGCGGACCGATTTACCAGGTACAGCCGGGCATTTTGTTTCTGGCCAAAAAAACGGGTCTGCCCATTATTCCGGTCGGAACGGCTTTAAGCCATAAATTTAAAGTCGGCTCCTGGGATAAAATGCGCGTACCGCTGCCCTTTGGCAGTACGGCGCTGACCTACGGCAAAGCCATTTACGTTTCCGAAGACAGCGATATGCAGGCCGTCGCCGCCGAACTGAAAGCCGAGCTGGACCGCGTGACGGACCATTCCGAACAGTTCATCAACAAAAAACCCTTTGATAATACAAAGGGCTAATGCTTTGCCGTACGCCGCGACGGCCTGACTTTATTTTTGTTTATTTGACGATCACCCAGCGGCCTGAGCCTTCTTTTCCCGCTGCCCCCAAAGACTTACAAAGCCGTTCGGAAAATCCTTGAGCTCCTTCCGCCATTTCATCAAAACCACACACTATAGAGGCCATGCCGTTTTTTCTCCCTTCTGAAAAACGAAACGCAAACATATATTTTCGTTCATCAGGCACATTGATTCTATAAGCATACACGGACATTGCCTCCGTCCCATATCTCCAATATTTATTTTCCTTTTCAACAGTAACATCTAACTCATCCAAATCATTTGCATAAGATCCATTGCTCAAAAAATAGACTTCCTGCGCGTCGCGCAAGGTTTTTAAAACGGCAAGAGGTTCTGCAGAACGGCTTTTTTCCACAGCCAGCTCATATTGAGGCAAAGCCACGGCCGCCAGTATGCCGATAATCAGTACCACGACCAGCAGTTCAATCAATGTAAAGCCGGTCTGTTTGAAAGAAAGCAGATGAGGTTCTGAGTTACAACTTCTCAGAATGACTTTATGAATAAAGCCGCCTAAAACGCCTTTAGAGCGGCTTTTATTTTCCAGATACATTTTTTGATAAATTTTGCTCATACGCAAAAATTATCAAAAAAAAACAATGCAAGCCCTTTTAAAACAGGCGCGCAGCTTCGTTTGATTATCTTAGGGTCAGCAGGATAAGTTCCGCCTCCACGGAGCCGTCCTGATAGTAGGTGTAATGCGGCAGGGCGCCGTCTTCGTACGGGGCGTATTGCCCGAAGTTCATGCGGGCGGTGCCGAATTCTTTGCGGTAAGTAAGCGCGCGGGGATATTCTCCCCCCGCTTCATATTCATAATGTACGGCGCCGTTTTTTTCGTAAGTCACACTGCGCAGGCCGTCTTTTTCGCGGCAGGATTTATATACGTCCGGTGGGAAAAGCAACAGCGTTAAAAAACTGTCCGCCTTGGCGCGCACGAGCGCTTTGTCGGCCGGCGGCGTGATAAACACAAAATCCACGCCTCGGCTTGTAACGGCGGCCTGCATCAGTTTATATCCGCCCGCCCCGGCTGACCCCAAACTAAACACGGTTCCCTTTATTGACCCGGCTGCAGTTGTTTCACACCCGGGGGACCTGTGGCTGCTTGGAAAACATCGTATCTATTGCGGAAATTCCCTGGAAAAAGCCAGTTTTGAGCGCCTGTTTGAAGGTACCCAAGCCGATATGGTGTTTACGGACCCGCCCTATAATGTCAAAATAAACGGTCATGTTTGCGGGGGCGGAAAAACACGCCATAAAGAATTCGCCATGGCCAGCGGCGAGATGACTCAAAGCGAGTTTGAAGCGTTCCTTACCCAGAATTTCCGGCTGTTAAAGACCTATTCCAAAGACGGCAGTTTACACTATATTTGTATGGACTGGCGGCATTTGGAAGAAATCAGCCACGCTGGGCATGTATACGATGAACTTAAAAATATGTGCGTGTGGAATAAAAGCAATGCCGGCATGGGCACCTTGTACCGATCCAAGCACGAATTGGTTTTTGTATACAAAAACGGTACCCAGCCCCATATCAACAATGTGGAACTGGGCGCAAACGGGCGCTATCGCACCAATGTATGGGATTATGCGGGGGTAAATACTTTTAAGAACCGGGAATTGCTCCGCCTTCATCCCACCGTTAAACCCGTGGAACTGATTTGGGACGCTATTTTGGACGCCTCCCACCGGGGGCATATTGTGCTGGATGCTTTTTTGGGGAGCGGCAGCACTTTAATCGCCTGTGAAAAAGCCCATCGGGTATGTTATGGAATAGAACTGGACCCGCTTTACATAGATACCGCTATCCGGCGGTGGGAAACAGTAAGCAAGCAGCAAGCGGTCTTGGCCGCAACAGGGGAAACTTATCAAACGCTGTTGGAGGCCAAAAGATGCCAGAATCATACGAAATAGGCTACTGCAAACCTCCCAAGCATAGTCAGTTTCAAGCGGGCCAAAGCGGCAACCCCAAGGGGCGCAAGAAGGGCACGAAAAACACGAATACCCTGCTGGATAGCGTATTGAGCGAAAAAATCCTGCTGACCGAAAACGGAAAAACGCATAAAATATCTAAAAAAGAGGCCGTCATCCGGCGCTTGGTAAACAAAGCCCTCTCCGGAGATATGAAAGCCCTAGGCTTGCTGTTAGCCGACCTGCACGATAAAGAAAGAGCCGCCGAAGCGCAAAAAGCTGTTTCGGCCTATAGTGATGGGTTGGACCAGGAAATTTTGTCCGACTTTTTACAGCAAAACAGCGGGGACAACCATGGCAAAGTATGACCCTTTGTTAAAAGCCCTGTACCGGCAGGATTTTTATAGTTTCTTGCGCCGCGTATTTGCCGAGGTGGGCGGAAATGCCCAGTTCCAGCCCAACTGGCATATAGAAGTAATTATCCACCACTTGCAGCTAGCATTGGAAGGCCAAGAAAAGCATTTGATTATTAATCTGCCGCCCCGCCACTTAAAGTCTATCATCTGTTCGGTAGCGCTTCCGGCGTATATTTTGGGCAAAAACCCGCGCGAGCGGATTTTGTGCGTCAGTTATTCCGATGAATTGGCGTCCAAATTGGCGCTGGACTGCCGGCGTATTATGGAAAGCGAGTGGTACAAGCAGGTTTTCCCGGGTACGCGGCTGTCGGCCGCCAGGCGCTCTGTCAGCGATTTTGAAACCACATTAGGCGGCGGGCGTTTTTCCACCTCTATTGGCGGCACTATTACGGGCCGCGGCGGAAATTATCTGATTATAGACGACCCCATTAAACCGGCCGATGCGGACTCGGAAATCATACGAAATAAGGTAAATGACAGTTACGGCACAACCCTCTATTCCCGTTTGGATAATAAAAAAGACGGACGTATTATCGTAGTCATGCAGCGCAGCCACGAAAACGATTTTACAGGGTATTTACTGGAGAGCGATCCTTCGTTTGTCCAAATTAAAATGCCCATCGTGGCCGAAGAAGAGGAAAAGTGGACCATACAAAACCGTATAACCGGGCAGGAAAAGACCTATATCCGCCACCCGGGGGATTTGCTGCACCCCCAGCGGGACTCTGCGGCCGAAGTAGCGCGGATACGGGAAATTTTGGGCTCTTATAATTTTGCCGGACAATATCAGCAAAATCCCACTTCGCGCGGCGGAAATGTCATCAAGCGCGAGTGGCTGCATTTTTACGACCCGGCCGATTTAGAGCGGCAAATTATGATGGGGCAAATCCGTCCGCTGGCCATTAGGCAAAGTTGGGACACGGCTTCTAAAATGGGGGAAGATAACGATTTTAGTGTTTGTGTTACAGGGGTACTGGCAGATGACGGAAAAGTATATATTTTAGATGTATTTCGGGATAAACTACCTTTGCCGGATTTGATACACAAAGCCGAAGCTTTGGTAAAACGAACCGAACAAAAATACCGCCAATGGTATAGCGGCAGTATCCAGTTATTGTATGAAGATGTTGCCAGCGGTATCGGCTTTGGGCAGGCCATTACGGAAAAATATATCTGCACGCCCGTTCCCATAACGCCCGCACGGGATAAGGCCACCCGCCTGATTAATATATCAAACCAAATAGAAAACGGCCGCTGCCTTTTTCCCAGCCCTAATCCGGCATGGTGGGAGACCTTTGAAAGAGAACTGGTGTCGTTTCCACATAGCAAGCACGACGATCAATGCGACGCTTTGAGCCAATTGCTGGCCCAGCCGCCACAGCTGAGCATTTTAGATGTGCTGTAAGTTGCCTATGATCCTGCTTTTATAGGATGGGATTATTAGTGATTTCGGTAAGAAATAGGCTGGAATAACCTATTCCAAGAAGGGCTTCTAACGAAACCTATTTCGTGCTTTTATTTGTCATATTCATTTATATATTCTTTTTCCCAGATATAACCACCAGCAGTTTTACGCGAGCCTCTACATGCTCCAGCTATGTTGGAATCACAAATTCCAGTCTTTTTTGCTGCTTCAGCAATGGAATTAAATGTTTGTATGATATGAAAAGTTTTTATATCACGCATGTAGAGTGTATATCGCTTTGATTTACACTTAATATTACAGTGCGGACAAGTGATTTTTATTCTGTTTCTAGCGCGAATTGTTTTAGGATATGATGTCCCGCATTTTTTACATATCCACCAAACTACTTCATGAGAACCAATAGGAAACATTTCAGGAGTTAATCCTTGATTTTTCTGGTAGTCCCATTCTTCTGCTAAGTCTGGCCTGACTTGTGCCAGCGATTTATTAAAGGTAGCGTTCTCTCGGTATGCATTAATCTTATAACGGTCCCTTTCAATATTTACATTTACAGATATTTGCCGAACGAATCTATTATTATACCGTATATATTTTTTTTGCGGGTTCAACCCAAAGTCAGATTCCAGCATATGCAGCAATTCTCTGATGATCTTGTCTAATCCTTTCGTATTATCACTATTATCTAGGGTGGGTTCAATGTATGTATAATCGGAAGTAAAATTAAAAAGATCAGCGTTGCTTTTTGCGCATATACGAATAAGTTTTATATTGTATTGACGGCAAATGTTGTATTTGATCTTTTCGCGCTTTAAAGATCGTTCTCTTTTGTGATAAAACGAGCCATCATACTCAATAGCAACCTTTTTGGAGGGTATATAAATATCCAATTCCATCCCATTTTCAAAAATATCCCGATATCTGTTTATGGCATCAGGAAAAATCTGTTTAATGTAAAAATAAATAGCCTGTTCTGGGAAGGAGGTTTGATTCCCCACTTTACATTTCGCACATCCATTATGCGCCACAGAACGGGCATACACCTTTGCTTGATAGTCATGCCCTTTAGGGCATCGCCACCATACTTTTTTTGCACTGCCAGCCACAATATCCGTGGGCTTCAAAGAACCATTTTTGAAGTGATGCCACTCCGCAGCTAGGGCAGGATGCGTAGTAGCTAAGTCGTTATATCCTCTCAATACTTTTTTATTTGAGCAATAAGGGCAGCCTTGTCCTTCAGCTTTTTTAGCTAGTGAAGATTGATAGCTGTGGCCTTTGGGACATTTCCACCATATTTTTCGGTTTGATTTGGCCGCTACGTCAGAAGGTTTTAGTGTGTTTTTTTGATAATCCCAATCACGTAACAGCTCAGGGTGTGTGGTGGCAAGGTCATTATAGCCTGGAAGTATTTTTTGGTTAGAACAATAAGGGCATCCATAACCTTCAACGGCCCGTCCATGTATAGAAGATTTCCATGTATGTCCTTTACTGCACTTCCAATTTGCTTTTTTATTACTTCCAGAGGTTAGGTGGGCAGGATTAAGCCCTTCTTTATCATTCGCTTGCCAGTCCCATTCCCGCATTAATTGGATATTATCAATAAGTTTCATACCGCTAGTATAGCAATAATTTATGACTGTAAACTATATACAATGTACTTGATGGAATATAATAACCCGAGTGCGATCCTTGTATTTTCCCCAGCAGAGAACTGCACCCGTTTTCAAGCCTTTTTGTGGTCACTAAATACTACTCTAGAACTGGTATGGATAAAAAAGGCGAGCGTTTACCGTCGGAAAAAGAGTTTACACATTAACAAAAAAGGCACTTCGTACGAAGTGCCTTTTGAAATGGTGGACCGGACAGGACTCGAACCTGTGACCTCCTGCGTGTAAAGCAGGCGCTCTACCAGCTAAGCTACCGATCCGAAAGTGATACTATATTTTAGCAAAATCCGAGCCGGAACTCAACGGGCGTATGCCGATTGCTATTCTTCCACCGAGGGTGTTGTGCGTTTCCACTCTTCTTCTTCGGGGCCCCATTTGTCTTTTACAGCTTGGGGAATTTTGTACAAAATACTGCTGCACTTGGCCGAAACCGTGCCGTCCGGCAGGACGATTTCCCCTTCCACCATGGCGCGGGAGCCGCTGTCTTTTATTACGCGGCCGATGGCTTTTAACGGCGTGTGGGTGGGGGTATTGTGTTTGTAGACCACTTCCATTTTAAGGGTAACCATTAAGCGGTTAAAATCATTGTTAAGCAAAATGGCACGGCCGGAAGTTTCATCCAAAATCGTGGCTAAAATGCCGCCGTGCACCGTGCCGGGGTAAGAGCAATAATTGTCGTCCAGCGAAAAACTGGCCTCTACTTGGTGATTGTCATAATCGTTGTACCATTCCAGTTTTAAGCCAAAAGGGTTTTTTCGCCCGCAGGCAAAACATTGCAAAGAAGTGGGTTGACGCAGTTTTTTCATAAAAGCCTCCTAACGCTATTATACTTTTTTGGTAAACTAAAACTATGAAACATATGGAAACGGAATTTAAGTGGGATGCCAATGTGCCGCGGGCGTTTGCGCGGATGCGCCGCGCGGTGCGGCAAGCGGCGGGGGAAGCTGCGCCGGGCGGTGCGGTGCAGCTGGCGATCTGCGATGTGTATTTGGATACGCCGGACTCTTCTTTTGAAAAGAGGCAAATTGCTTTTCGCGTCCGCCGGTGCGCAGGCCAATGGCAAGCTACATTTAAGACGCGCACGGAAGTGAAAAACGGCAAAGCCGTCCGCCGGGAGGAAACCTTGGAGCTGCCGGGCGTAAAAAATTTCAAGCAAGCCCTTTCTTTTTTAAACCAAAAAAAACGCTGGAAGAATTTGTCCTTGCAACAGCTGCGTCCGTTGTTTAAGCTGACCAACCGCCGCACCGTGCAGAGGCTTGCTTTCCCTTCTTTGGAAGCGGAATTGGCATTTGACCAATGCATACTGTATGTGGCCGGGCGGAAAGTGCAAATGAAAGAAATTGAACTGGAATTAAAAAAAGGAAAAGCAAGTGCGCTGGAAACGTTAGCCCGGCAGTTAACCCAACAAAGCGGGCTTTCGTATATGCGGGTGTCCAAAGTAAAAACCGCGTGCGGATTGTTGAAATTGTGGGGGGAGAAATGATTGCGCTGGCTGCCTTGGTGTTTAGTTTAATTGCGCCCGGCGCGGGGCATATTTTGCAAGGGTATTACGCCGAAGGAATGGTAATCGGGGCGCTGTTTGGGTTTGGCAAAAGCGTACTGCTGCCGCTAGTTCTTCGGGTTTTTCGCGTTACTACGTTAAAGCGGACGCTGCAGCTTTTGTACCTTTTTAACTGGGGCTACATTTTGCTTATTTTGTATGCCGCGCTGTCCAGTTTTTGGCGCGGTTTTTCGGCCACGCAAATTCATTTTTGGTATGCGCTTCTGTTTGCAATTGCCGTTACGCTAAGCTACAAAAAAACATTGAACGCATTTATTTTTACGGCGCTTTGCGGCCGCACGGAAATTTATTCGCTGGTGCGTGCAAAACGAAAAACTACGACGGAGAAAAAATAAAAAAGAATTTTCAGACGGTAAAAACGGGGCTTGATTTTTTTAAAAAAATTATTCTATGACGGGAAAAAGTTTGCATTTTAAAATAATTTGTGCTATTATTTTTATGAGGTTAAAACTAATTGTCCTAGGAGAATAAAATGGCCGTTAAAAAAACCGTGAAAAAAGCCGCTGCCAAAAAGCCGGCTAAAAAAGTAACCGTAAAGAAAGCCGCCGTGAAAAAACCGGCTAAAAAAGCCTGTGCTAAAAAAGCGTGCGCCAAAAAAGCCTGCGCCAAAAAAGCCTGCGCTAAAAAAACCGTGAAAAAAGTAGCCGTGAAAAAAGCTGCCGTTAAAAAAACCGCCGCTAAAAAACCGGCTGCCAAAAAAACCGTAAAGAAAGCCGTAAAAAAAGTTGCAAAGAAAAAATAATTTAGTTCCAACCAAAAACCGCCGGATTTATTCCGGCGGTTTTTTTATGTTCTAAAAAGTTCCCCGGCACAAAAAGCACCGGGGATTTGTATGATTATTTAATTTTATAGAACTTTGCCAACACGTCCCACGCTTCTTCGGCGGTTTCCACCACTTCGCAGGACTCGGCTTCTTCCGGCGAGATGACGCCGTAAGAAGCAAGGCCCGGAATGTTGACGACGGTATTCCAAAATTCTTTTCCCACCAGCACAATCGGAATATCTTCTTTTTTGCCGGTTTTGACGAGGGTTAGAATTTCAAACAATTCGTCAAACGTTCCAAATCCGCCCGGGAACACCACAAACGCCCGCGAGCGCATGACCAGGTGCAGCTTGCGGATGGCAAAATAATGAAATAAGAAAGCCAAATTTTTGGTGATATACGGATTGGGGCGCTGTTCGTGCGGGAGCGTGATGTTCATGCCGATGCTGCGGCCGCCGTTTTCAAAAGCGCCGCGGTTGGCGGCTTCCATCAGGCCCGGCCCGCCGCCGGTAACAACGGCAAAACGGTCGCCCGCGTGCTGTACCACCAGTTTGGCAAAGCGGCGCGCTTCTTCGTAATACTTGGCCAGTTTCGCCAGACCCTCGGCTTCGTACAAACGGTTTTGAAGGTTTTTATCCGTCGGATTTTTAGCCAAGGCTTCTTTGGCGCGTTTTACTTTTTCTTGGGATTCTTTTTCTTCCCGTACGCGCGCACTGCCAAAGCAGACGATCGTGTCGGTTACGTTGAAGTGCTGCAAGTAAATTTCCGGCTTCATTACTTCCAGCTCCATGCGAACCGGACGCATGATATCCTTCTTTAACAGCTGAATATCTTCGTACGCTTTGATGTAAGACTCTTCATGTTCTACGGCGTCTTGTTCTTTGGTCATAAGCCCTCACTTGTTTTTCCACTTCAAAATATGCTGTGTCATTTCTTCGGCATTTAAACCCAGCTGGTCGTACAGTTGGGAGACTTTTCCGTGTTCTACAAATTCATCGCCGATGCCGAAGCGAAGCAACTTAAAATCGGCCTGTTTATCGCTTACGTATTCGGCCACGGCCGAGCCGAAACCGCCTGCCAGTATATTGTCTTCCACGGTTACGATCCGGCGAGAAAGCTTGAGCGCTTCGTCAATTAAGTGCGTGTCCAGCGGGTGCACAAAGCGCATATTGGCTACGCCGCAGTCTATTCCTTTTTCGGCCAGCGCGGCTGCCGTTTGCAGGGCGGGGTGGACGCGGTTTCCGATCGCCAAGATGTTGAGGTCTTTGCCTTTTTTAAGCCACACGCCTTTTCCGATTTCCAGCCGTTTGGGGGCGGCGTCCATCTCCACGCCAAAGCCCGATCCGCGCGGGTAGCGCAACACGAAAGGTACCTTTGCGTCCAGTGCGGTTTTCAGCATGTGCTGCAATTCGTTTTCATCCGCGGGGGCGGCCACAATTAAGTGCGGCACCTCGCGCAGAAAGCTTAAATCAAATACGCCGTGATGGGTGGGGCCGTCTTCTCCCACTAGTCCCGCCCGATCCAACGCAAACACGACGGGCAGTTTCTGCAGGGCGATGTCGTGGATAATCTGGTCGTAACAGCGTTGGATGAAAGTGGAATAAATCGCCACCACCGGTTTCATCCCGCCGGCGGCCAGCCCGGCCGCAAACGTGGCGGCGTGTTCTTCGGCGATGCCTACGTCAAAATAGCGGGAGGGGAATTTGTCGCGGAACGCGTCCAAGCCTGTTCCTTCCGGCATGGCAGCCGTGATGGCGGCGATGGACGGGTCTTTTTCCGCCAATTTTACCAGCGTGTTGGAAAAGGCCTGTGTAAACGTAATGCAGTTGGATTTGCCGATGGGGTCTCCGGTGTCTACGTCAAACACGCCTACGCCGTGAAACTTGGTGGGTTTTTCTTCAGCCGGTTTATAGCCTTTTCCTTTTTTGGTTACGACGTGAAGCATCACCGGGCCTTTTACGTCTTTTACGCTTTCCAACACTTCAATCATTTCGTTAATATCGTTTCCGTTTACGGGGCCGAAATAGCGGAAGCCCATTTCTTCAAACAAGGTGCCCGGGAACAAAATGGAGCGCGCCCGCTTGGCCAGTTTGGCGGCGTTGTTGCCCAGTTCGTCAAAGCGTTTTAAAAAGTTGGAGGCTTTTTCTTCCGCCAGCTGGACGTATTTGGCGGTCAACAGTTTGGTTAACGCCTTGCCCAGCGCGCCTACGCGTTTGGAGATAAACATTTGGTTATCGTTTAAAATTACCAGTAAGTCCGAGCGCAAGAGCCCCGCGTTTTGCATGGCTTCATAGGCCATCCCGCCGGTAAGGCAGCCGTCCCCCACGACGGCAATGACTTTGTTTTTTTCTTTTTTCTGGTCGCGTGCAATGGCCATGCCCAGTGCGGCGGAAATAGCGGTGGACGCGTGCCCCACCCCAAAGGTATCGTACGGGCTTTCGCAGCGTTTGGGAAATCCGCTGATTCCTTTTTGGGTGCGAATGGTGGGGAATTCTTTTTGCCGCCCGGTTAAGAGTTTGTGGGCATAGGCTTGGTGGCCCGTATCAAATACAATTTTATCTTCGGGCGTGTTAAACACATAGTGCAAAGCCGTAATAATTTCTACGGCGCCCAAACTGGAGCCCAAATGCCCGCCGTTTTTGCTGGCGGTGTCAATAATCACGGAGCGCAGCTCTTCGCATAACGTGGGCAAGAGTTCTTTTTTAATGAGGCGCAGATCTTTCGGGCTCTGAATACTGGGGAGTACTTTCATAGGCAATCCTTCTTAATAAGTTCTGGTTTTAAAAAATTCGGCCATTTCATACAGCGGCCAGAGATTTTTCTTTTTGACGTTTTTCAGCGCGTCCAACGCTTTTTGGGCGTTGGCAATCAGCAGTTGGGCGTGTTTGCGGCTGCCTTCCAGCCCGTAGAGGCTGACAAAGGTCAGCTTGCCGTTTTCGGCGTCGCTGTTGGATTTGCCCAGCTGCTTGGCGCTGGCGGTAACGTCTAAAATGTCGTCTACAATTTGGAAGACGAGGCCAATGCAGTTGGCGTATTTTTTAATTAACGCCAAATCTTTTCCGCTGGCACCCGCCAACAGCGCGCCCGATTCCACGCTGCCGCGGATGAGGGCGCCGGTTTTATTGGCGTGGATGTAATTTAAAATCGTTTCTGGGGTGGTTTCTTTGATGCGGGCCGGCAACATGAAATAGTGGAGGGTTTTGTCGGCCAGAGGTTTGGAGTTTTGGCGCAGCTTGTCGGCCCGGAAGCTGTGGGCGTCGCTGCGGCCCATGCCTTCGGCGTATACGTCGGCCACTTGGCCGCCCACCATGCCGCTGGCGCCGGCGCAGTTGGCAAAATGCAAGAGCGCATTTAAGGTGTTTTCGGCCCCGATCGCTTTTACTTTGCCGTTCTGGGCAAACACTTCAAACACGTAGGTTAACAGCGCATCGCCCGCCAGCAGGGCTAAATCCTCGCCAAATACTTTGTGGTTGGTGGGTTTGCCGCGGCGCAGGGAGTCGTTGTCCATAGAGGGCAAATCGTCGTGGATTAAAGAATAGGTGTGCAGCATTTCCACGGCGCAGGCGGCGGGCATGACGTCGGCCGCTTTTTTGCCGAATGCTTCTGCGGCGGCCATCAGCAAAATGGGGCGCACGCGTTTGCCGCCGGCTTGGAGCGAATAATCCATCGCGTCGGTTAAAATTTTGGGCGAATTGTTGATTTTGGAAATATACTTGGATAAATTCTTTTCTACTAATTTGGCACGTTCTTTTAGGTATGCGTCAAATTTGTTCATATGGAAGTATCCTCTTTATAATACGGACTTTTCTTTATTATACCTTATTGCTGTGCCCCGCGCGGCCCCAATGGCACCCGGCAGTCTAGGGATGCAGCTTTTTATTATATATAATTGGGTTATGGTAAAAGTAAACAGGCCGCATATCGGCATTTTTGGAAAAATGAACGTGGGCAAAAGCTCGCTCATCAACGCCCTGACGGGGCAGCAAGTTTCCGTCGTGGCGGATCTACCGGGTACGACTACCGATCCCGTGAAAAAAATTATTGAAATTTTAGGCGTCGGCCCCGTAACCGTATTGGATACCCCCGGGATAGACGATACCTCCGCCTTGGGCAGCCAGCGGGTGGAACGCACCAACGAAGCGCTGGATCAGGTGGATTTGGCCATTTTGGTGTTTGCAGACCAGTTTGATTCCTACGACCAAACGCTGATGGAAACCTGCGTGGCGCGCAAAGTGCCGTTCTTCTTTGTGCACAACAAAAGCGATTTGCAAAAGCTGAATGTGGAAATTAAAGGCGCGGATGTGGTGGATTTCTCCTGCAAAAGCCCGGCCCTTTTGCCGCGGCTGTTGGAGATGATTAAAAAACATCTGCCCAAAAGTTCTTATTCGCAAGACGTTATTTTGGACGATTTTGTAAAAGCGGGGGAAGAAGTGGTATTGGTCATTCCGATTGACGCTTCCGCCCCGGAAGGACGCCTGATTTTGCCGCAGGTGCAGACTATTCGCAACCTGTTGGATATCGGGGCCGTGGCGGTGTGTTTAAAAGACACGGAACTGCGGGAATACCTGCAAACGCATACGCCCAAACTGGTGGTTACGGATTCGCAGGCGTTTGGCTACGTCAAAACGGTGGTTCCGCCTACGATTGCGCTGACGAGCTTTAGCATTCTGTTCTCCCGCTTAAAAGGCGATTTTGACGCTTTCCTGCGCGGTACGCACGCCATTGACCGCCTGCAAGACGGCGACCGGGTGCTGATTTTGGAATCCTGCTCCCACAGCGTTAATAAATGCGACGATATCGGACGGGTAAAAATCCCCAACCTGCTTCGCAAGTATACCGGTAAAAAACTGGAATTTGACGTGGTAGCTAATTTAGACCCCATTCCCGCCGATGCCGAAAAATACAAACTGGCCGTTCAATGCGGCGGTTGTATGGTAACGCGCACGCAAATTATGCGGCGGCTGGAGATTTTAAAAGCCAAAAAAGTGCCGCTTTCCAATTACGGCCTGACGATTGCCTATTGCAACGGCATTTTTGAGCGGGTAACGGAAATCTTCCGCAAAAAGGGAATTTAACCGTTTCCAAAACCGTTCTCAAGCCGCGGGTTTTGTATCCCGCGGCTTTTTGTGTCAGCCCAAACGACACTGCAAAAATAAATAAAAAATACCCCGCTTATGCAAGCGGGGTATGTAAAGCCGAATTGTCTGCTTATTTGACTCTGCCGGCGGAACCGAATACGTTTTCGTTCTTTTCGGCATACATCTTAATCAGTTCTTCGCGGGCCGGGCCCAGGTATTTGCGCGGGTCAAATTCGCTGGGTTTGGTGGCGAAAATTTTGCGGATGGTGGCGGTCATCACGAGGCGGCCGTCCGAGTCCACATTGATTTTGCACACGGCGGATTTGGCAGCCTTGCGCAGTTGTTCTTCCGGAATGCCGGCCGTATCTTCCAATTTGCCGCCGTATTCGTTGATTTGTTTGACGGCCCATTGCGGAACGCTGGAAGAACCGTGCAATACAATCGGGAAACCGGGCAGGCGTTTGGAAACTTCTTCCAAAATATCAAAGCGCAGTTCGGGCAGTTTTTCGCCGGGTTTTACTTTGAATTTGTACGCGCCGTGAGAGGTGCCGATGGAAATGGCCAAAGAATCCACGCCCGTGCGTTTTACGAAATCTTCCACTTGGGCCGGATCGGTGTAGGTGTGGTGTTCGGCGGAGACTTCATCTTCAATCCCGGCCAAAACGCCCAGTTCGCCTTCTACGGTTACGTCGTGCTGGTGGGCATAGTCCACTACTTTTTTGGTCAAGGCCACGTTTTCTTCATACGGCAGGTGGGAGCCGTCAATCATTACGGAAGAGAAACCGTTGTCAATGCAGTCTTTGCACAGTTCAAAGGAATCGCCGTGATCCAAGTGCAAGCACAGCGGTACCGGCTTGCCGATTTCTTTCATCATTTCCACCGCGCCGCGGGCCATCCAGCGCAAGAGCGTGGCGTTGGCATATTGGCGGGCGCCTTTGGAAACTTGCAAGATTACCGGGGAACCGGTCTGTACGCAGGCGGTAACGATAGCTTGCAGCTGTTCCATATTGTTAAAGTTGTAAGCCGGAATGGCGTAACCGCCGGCCATAGCGTCTTTGAACATCTGGCGGGTGTTAACCAGACCCAGATCTTTATAAGAAACGGTCATTGAACTGCCTCCTAAAAAAAATTTCTGTCCTAGATATTCTACAATTTTTTTCCGCTCCGTGGCGCGGGCGGCAGGCGCGCGGAGGGCTGAGAGGGGGGAATACCCGCCGGTGTTTGCTCTGCGGCCGGCCGCCGGGGCCGTATGTAAAGAGCGCGCCCGCGCGCGCGTCCGAACATACGACGGAAATTGCTTGCAAAAAAAGGCCTTTGTGAGTATAATGTAAATACCTTAACTGTCAGAAAGTGAGCAAAAATGGAGCAAAAATTAGATTTTTCTATTCTTAAAACGTTAACCGAACTGCCGGGCATTTCCGGCCGCGAAAGCGCCGTACGCAGCTACTTAAAAGAGCTTTTGTCTTCCTATGCCGATGACGTACGCACGGACGTAATGGGAAACCTCATCTTTTTTAAAAAAGGCACTTCCGATAAAAATTTGCTTTTATGCGCCCATATGGATGAAGTGGGGCTAATGATTCATCATATTGACGAACGCGGCTTTTTGCGCTTTGTAACCGTGGGGGGCATTGACCCCCGCACGCTGCTTGCGCAGCGGGTGCGCGTGCACACCAAAAACGGCTCTTTTTTAGGAGTCATCGGCACGAAACCCGCCCATATAACCACCGAGGCGGAACGTGCCAAAGCGGTAGGAGTGAAAGAGCTCTGTATAGATATGGGATTGAGCGGCGAAGAGGTTAAAAAACGGGTGGAAATCGGAGATTTTGCCGTATTGGACAGAACGTATGAAGAATTTGGAAACGGCTTAATTTGCGCCAAAGCCTTGGATAACCGTGCCGGCGTATTTGTGTTGGCGGAAGTGCTGAAGGCGCTGAAGAACCCTTTTTACAATGTGTATGCCGTGTTTACGGTGCAGGAAGAAGTGGGCCTGCGCGGGGCGGCTACGGCGGCGTTTGGAATTGAGGCGGATGTGGCCCTGTGCATAGACACCACGGGCGCGGCCGATATTCCCGGATGCGCGCCGCAGGATTATATTTGCGCCCTGGGGCAGGGGGTAGGAATTACGGCGTTGGATGCGCGTACTATTACGCCGGAGGGCTTGTTTAACGCGCTCAAAGCGTTGTGCGACGAATACACCATCCGCCGCCAAATCCGCATTGCGCCGCGCGGCGGCAACGACGCCGGAGCCGTGCACCAGTCTAAAACCGGTATTCCTACGTGCGGGCTTTCTGTTCCCACGCGCAACATCCACTCCAATGTGGAAATCGTCAGCAAATTTGATGTCGGAAATACTTTCCGTTTGGCGTATCTTGCGGCGCAAAACGGAATCAAAGAAGTTACTTTATAACCATAGGAAAAAATTATGAGCCGAACATTTGAATGGGGCAAGAAAAGAGGCGTTTTTGCAGACGTTACCGATTATTTAGATAATCCCAAATATCAGATTTCCAAAGAAGATGCCGCCGGCCTGGAACGGCTGGACACCGTATACCGGGCGTTGGTATCGCTATTGTATAACTATGTGCCTACTTCGGGCCACCCGGGCGGAAGCATTTCCAGCGGGCGGTTTGTGGAGCATTTGTTATATAAGGATATGGCTTACGACTTAGCCCATCCCCTGCAGGACGAGGCCGATATCATTTCCTATGCGGCCGGGCATAAAGCGTTGGGCCTGTATGCGCTGTGGGCGCTTCGCAACGAATGCGCGCGCATTGCCGCGCCGCAGCTTTTGGCGCAGGACGAAAAACACCAGCTCCGGCTGGAAGACCTGCTGGGGTTCCGCCACAACACCGTGCAAGGCACTCCTTTATTTAAAAAATTCCATGTAAAAGCTTTGGGCGGCCATCCGGAGCCCTTGGTGCCTTTTGTGCGCACCAGCACCGGCGCCAGCGGCGTGGGGGACGGTTCGGCCGTGGGGCTGGCGCTGGCGGCGGCGGACGCCTATGGCGAAAATTGCCCCCAAGTGCATATTGTAGAGGGCGAAGGCGGAATGACCGCCGGCCGCGTAAGCGAAGCAGCCGCCATGGCGGCTACGGCCCAGCTTAAAAATGTGGTGTTCCATATTGATTGGAACGAAGCTTCCATTGAAAGCGAACGCGTAACGGCGGACGGGGAACACCCGGGCGATTACGTGCAGTGGAATCCGATGGAATTTTTCTATATGCACGATTTCAACGTCATCCGCGTTCCCAGCGGGCACGATTTTAACCAAATCCATATCGCCCACCAGCTGGCGGCGGAACTTTCCAACCACCAGCCGACGGCCATCGTGTACCGCACGGTAAAAGGGTGGCATTACGGCATTGAAGGCAAAGCGTCCCACGGTTCGGGGCATAAATTTGCTTCGGACGGGTTTTACCAGTCTTTGGCGGAATTTGAAAAAGCTTTTGGCGTGTCTTTCCCGCGCTTTGAAGGGGACAAGACGGCCGAAAACATTGAAAAATACTATTGGAATTCGTTGCTGACGGTGCGCCAAGCGCTGGAGGCGGACAAACAAACCGCCGCTTATGCCGCCGCGTGCCTGCAGAAAGCGTCCGCCCGTTTGGAAGGTAAAAAACGCACCGTGCGCGCGGAACTGGGCAACAGCAAAGATTTGTACACCAAATTCTCGCCGACGGACGTGCCCGCCGAATTTGTATTTGAAAAAGGCGCGTCCTACACCACCCGCGGCGTGCTGGGCAAGGTGCTGGCCTATTTAAACAAACAGACCAACGGCACGATTTTAACCGCTTCGGCCGATTTGTACGGCTCTACCGGCGCGGCGGAAGTGGCGAAGGATTTCCCCACCGGCAATTTTAATACGCAATCCAATCCGCTTTCGCGTCGTTTGGCCGCAGGCGGTATTTGCGAAGACGGCATGGCCGCCCTGTGCACGGGGATTTCCGCCTTTGGCAAACATATTGGGGTGGCTTCTTCTTATGGGGCCTTTTTGGCCTTTGAACATGTAGCGGCCCGTTTGCATGCCATTGGCGTGCAAGCCGCGCGGGAAGCGGGGGCGGATCCGAACACCTTTATTATGTTTAACGGTCACGCCAGCCTGCCCACCGGCGAGGACGGCCCGACGCATGCCGATCCGCAGGCGCTGCAGCTGGTGCAGGACAACTTCCCAAAAGGCGCGTGCATTACCATTACGCCTTTGGAGGTGGACGAAATTTGGCCGCTTACGGTGAAAGCCTTGTCTATGCGGCCGGCGGTGTTTGCCCCGTTTGTGGTGCGCCCGTCGTATAAGTTTATGGATCGTGCGGCTTTAGGGGCTGAGCCGGCGGCAAATGCCGTAAACGGCGTATATTATTTGCGCCGCGCAAAAGGCGCAGCCGAAGGCACGGTATTGGTGCAGGGGGCCGGCGTGGGGCGCATTGTGGCGGAAAAATTGCTGCCCAAGCTGAACAACGAAGGCCCGGACGTAAATGTGGTGTATATCACCAGCCGGGAATTGTTTGAAGCCCTGCCGCAGCAAGAACAAGAAAAAATTCTGCCGGCGGAGCTGTTGCGCACGGCGATGGGAATTACCGATTTTACCCTGCCCACGCTGGACTGTTGGATAAACAGCCTGGCGGGGCGCAGGCATACGCTGTACCCGCATCGGGACGGCAGATTCTTGGCAAGCGCGTCGGCGGAAAAAGTATATGCCGAAGCCGGGCTGGACGGGGAACACCTGTTCGCCGCCGTATGCGCGTATGTACAGGATTTAAAAGGGGCGGCGGCTTGGCTGTAGGCCCCATAGGAGAATAAAATGGCAGAAGAAAAACCTTACTTGACCGGACGGACATATCTTTTCAGGCTTCCTAAAGGCAAGGATTTGTTGGAGTCGCTCGCTGATTTTTGCCACGACAACCAAGTGAAATGCGGCATCGTCAATGTGATTGGCTCCGTGTCTAACGCCACCATTGGCTGCTACGACCAAAACAAAAAGAAATACGAGAAAACCGTCATCAACCAGGAGATGGAACTCATCAGCCTCTGCGGCAACATCAGCATTCAGGACAACCGCCCGCAGGTGCATGCCCATGTGGTAATGGCCGGCAAAGACAACCAAGCCATTGGCGGGCACTTGTTCCCGGGTACAAAAATCTATGTGTGCGAGGCGTATATCCAGGAGCTGGTGGGCGAGCCGAAAGTAAGAAGATCCGATAAAGTAACCAAACTTTCGCTCTGGGCTTAACGCGAAACTAATTAAAAAATCCCGCGTGGAAAACGCGGGATTTTTTTCGGTCAACAAAAAACAGTGCATACAGTTAGGTAAAACAAAATTCTATTTTCAGACGGTAAAAAACAAATTTTTGCCTTTTTAAAAAAGTATTCAATTAAAAAGGGGAGATAGAATACCAGTTCTAAAACAAACTGTCAAGCCCAAATTTGTTTTGCTCTTGCCAAGCGGAATTTAAAAAGTTTCAATACAAGGGTAGGGTAGTTTAAAAATTACACAGGAGGATGTAACTAGATGAAAAAACTACTGGGCTTACTTTTAGCCATGACGATGGCCTGGCCTATTAACGCCGCTATCGTAGATAATGTAGATGCCATCGGTGAAATTGAAGTCATTGGTGCAAACAATAATGTGCAAATGAGCGATGCCAACGGCGCGGCTTCCCGCGTGATGGCCGGCTTGTCTGCCGAACTGACCGAAGACGTGAGAGCCAACGTCCAATTCGTGTACAACACGGCTTGGGATGGTGCCTCTGAAGGTAAAGACCTGAACACCTATCAAAACCAGATTTATTTGGCGGAAGCCAATATGGTTTTGTCCAACTTGATGGATCGCTTTGAATTGACGCTGGGCCGCCAATTCTACGGCGATGAAGACAGTGCCTTGTTGTATTTTGGCCCGCGCCATGGTTATATGGCTGCGTTGTCCAGCCCGGTCACCTCGTTGGACGCCGCCAAACTGACCTATGCCGACGATGTTAAGGCCTTGACCTTGATTGCCGGTAAAACGCAAAATTCTCTGGAAACCGCCAGAGAAGCGGACTTCTACGGTGCGGATTTCCGCATGAACCTGACGGACACGATCAAAGCCCAAGTGTACGGCTATACGTACAAAAACAATGTGTGGAATGACGAATTCCAAGGGTTCTACGGGGCCAAATTGTCCATGATGCCGGAAGCCGGTGCCTTGAGCGTGGAATATGCCCGCGCCCACAGCGGCGACCGCTTGATCAAAGAATCCCACGACAATGCCTACTTGGTAAAAGTGGACGGTTCGTTGAACATGGACGCCTTTACCCCCAGAGCCGCCTTCATCTACCAGAAAGGTGCGGTATCTGAATACGGCGCTTATGCCCCGGGTTTAGTCTATGGCAAAACCTTCTTTGGAAATGACCTGACGGATGTGTTGGCCGAATCCCGCATTTTCAACGTCGGTTTGGACTACAACTGGGATAAATGGACGTTTGCCGTGGACGGCTTTGCCTTCCAGGATAGAACGGCTCAGCATGCGGCCACGCTGGAAGCGGACTTGACCGCCACCTATCAGCACAACGAAAACGTGGGCTTGTTTGCCGGTATCGGTTATGCCAAACTGTCCAGAGCGGACTTTGACAGATCCGACGCTACCGTCTATCAAGCTGGCGTGAACGTGAAGTTCTAATCTGTTTTAACGCAGATAAAACCCCGCCTTCGGGCGGGGTTTTTTTATGGGGAAATAACCGCAAGACGCTTCCCCGGCATGTAAGATGGTTTAGACAACCGGACGAAACAAGCTATGGGCTCATCCGGCTGCGGGTGCCTGACAAACCCCCGCGGGCGCTTGCAAAGCGGGCTTGTGCATATAAGAGCGCTTTAACATAAAAAACCCGGCGCGTTTAGGCGCCGGGCGCAAGCAAAAGCGTTTGCTTAAAAGTACAAGTCCCGTTTGCCTTCTTTAATGGCTTTGAGATTGTCCTCTATCATTTTATGGATAGGCGAATCCTGCGGGAAGGCGTCTTTGGCGGTGCTGTCAATCAGCGCGTAGCCCTTGGCTTTTAAAGGCGCGGGGGCAAAGTCTTCCAAGTATTCGGCAAACGTAAACATGGCGTTGGGCAGGCAGTGGGTTTTGATAAGGCCCGGTTTGGCCATATCCATAAAATCTTTGCCTACGCGGCCCAAGCGGTAGCAGCCCGTGCAGAAGGACGGCATATGCTTGGCGTCCACCACGGCGTCTATCACTTCGGCCAGGGAGCGGTCATCGGTCAGCGTAAACTGGCTGCCGTTTTGCTTGTCGTACGAGTAGCCGCCCGGGTTCACGCGGGACGCGGCCGAAATTTGCGAGACGCCCAACTCCAAGCAGGCGTTTCTCATGGCGGGCGATTCGCGCGTGCTTAAAATAATGCCCGTGTACGGCACCGCCAAACGCAGGACGGCCACGCATTTTTTAAAGTCGTCATCGGTCAGCACGTCGTTGGGGTGTTGGCTGAAGTCCGACCCTTCCGCCGGTTCAATGCGCGGAATGGAAATGGTGTGCGGGCCTACGCCGTAGGTCTTGTCCAGATACCAGGAATGTTCCAAGGTGGCCAAAATTTCGTATTTGTGGTCGTACAGGCCCAACAGCGGCCCGATGCCCACATCGTTGATGCCGGCTTGGAGGGCGCGGTCCATGGCGTCCAGGCGGAACTGATAGTCTTTCTTGGCGCCGGCAATATGCAGCTTGGCGTAGGTTTCTTTGTGGTAGGTTTCCTGAAACAGCTGATAGGTGCCGATGTTGCATTTTTTGAGTTCTTCAAATTCGGGTTCCGTCAGCGGGGCGATGTTCACATTTACGCGGCGGATGTTCTGCCCGTTCCAGCGGGTGTCGTAAATGGTTTTGATACTGTCGTACACGTATTGCAGCCCGCCGCCGGGGTACGCTTCGCCGGCGACCATCAAAATGCGTTTATGGCCTTGCTGCAACAGGGCGGTTACTTCCTGTCGGATTTCGTCCTGCGTGCTGGCGTGGCGTTTTAAATGGGTGTTGGAGCGGCGGAACGCACAATAAATGCACTCGTTAGTGCAAATGTTGGAAATATACAGCGGCGCAAACAGCACGATGCGGTTGCCGTAAATGGCTTCTTTAACGTATTTGGCCGTATTAAAAAGGTCGTTTAACAGTTTTTTATCGGTGAGGTTTAACAAGACAGCCGCTTCTTCCAGTGAAATGCCTTTTAACTCACGGGCTTTTTTTAAAATTTCCGTCACTTCGGAGTCCGAGTGGGACTTGGCTTTTTCCAAAGTTCGTTGCAGTTTTTCGTCATCAATAATCATACTTATATCATAGCACTTTTGGCTCAAACATGCGGCTTTGGCGGGGGCGGCGCGCAATTTGCTATCATATAAATATGCCGAAAAAAGAGTCCGTTTTGGTCGTTTGCACAAACCGCAAGGCGTACCACGATTATTTTATAGAAGATACGTATGAAGCCGGCCTGGAACTGCTGGGAGCGGAAGTGAAATCCATCCGCCAAAAAGAGCTGAGTCTGGACGGCAGCTTTGTGCGGGTGGAAAACGGGCAGGCGCGCGTGTATAATATGCACGTAAAGCCGTATAAGTTTAATTCCCTTACCGAGCCCGACCCTACACGCGTGCGGCGGCTGCTGCTGAACAAAAAAGAAATCCGCAAACTGGGCGCCAAGGCCGAGCTGAAAGGGTATTCGCTGGTTCCGGTGGAAGTGTATTTCAAAAACGGCTGGGCGAAGCTGAAACTGGGCGTGGCCAAAGGGAAACACTTGTTTGATAAACGGGAGTCTTTAAAAAAACGCGACTTGAACCGCGAAATGGAACAACATTTTAAAAATAACATCCGTTTTTAAACGGGTTTGGCTTGTTTTGAAGAAAAAATACAAAGGCTTAGACGGCATTTTTCCCTATACAAAAATAAAAAACTGGATTTTTTTATTACAATTTTCTAAAATATATTTACTTGGGCGGGTGGCGGAATTGGCAGACGCGTACGGCTCAGGACCGTATGGACGAAAGTCCTTAAGGGTTCAACTCCCTTTCCGCCCATTTTTAATTTGTGTTGGTGACTATGAAAAAGTATGACTATTACCGGCCTTCGGCGTCGTCTTTAGGAAAAAAGAAACGCGTGGTTCGCCGGCAGGGGTCATCCTTTTTTTTTAGATTTTTTTTGCTAGCGGTGCTCTTGCTGGTCGTCGGCTGCGGCGGCTGGCTGGCGCTCTCCAAAGGCTACCGGATGCTGGTCAATTCCCAAATTACCGACTGGCACGCCAAAACCATTTCCGTAACGGGCGTTACGGGGCAAATCAATAAAGAAATTTCCGCTTTGGCAGCCCCCTACGAGGGGAAGCCCTTTTCCGTAAAAGACGCCGCCGCCTTGCGCGAGGCCATCGTCAAACGCTACCCTATGCTCAAAGGGGTATCGGTCAGCCGCGGGCTTTTAAGCGGTAAGCTGAGCGTTTCGGCCGTTCACCGCGAGCCGATTGCCAAGTTCGTCCTGCCGGACGACACCATCCGCTATATAGACGAAGACAGCACCGTGTATGCCGACCCCAACCCCAATTTGTTGGAGCCGGTGCCGTTTGTGGAGCTTTCCGGCCCGGTGCCCGAAAAGCTAAGTCCCGAGTTTATTGATTTGGTGGAAAGCACCTTAAAATTAAACAACGAGTTGGACTTTGCTTTTTTGCAAATGGATTTAAAAAACAATACCGTCAAAATGCATATGCCCGACGGCTGCGTGATTGATTTCGGCCCGGCCGTGCAGCTCAAGCGCAAGGCCGCCGCCGCGGCCCAAATTTTGGCCTATTCCCGCCAGCATTACGGCGAGCTGAAAAGCTTGGATTTTCATTTTTTTAAGTACGGAAAAGTTTTTTTAACACAGACGTCCCATTAAGTTTTATAATAGAAGATAGGTATATTTTTTAGGTGGTTCTTATGGCTAAAACAAATATCATCGCCGGCTTGGATGTCGGCAGCGGCAAGCTGACCTGTATTGCCGCGGCACACGATTTTGAAACAAATACACTGAAGGTCTTGGCGGGGCGCAGCGTTCCGTGCAAAGGCCTGCGGGGGGGGATGGTGTCGGATATCCGTGAAACCTCCGCCGCCGTAACGCATATTTTAGGCAGCATTGAACGCGAATGCAACCAAGAAATCGGCAACCTGTTTGTGGGCGTGCGCGGGGCGCATTTGGAATCTTTTTCCAACCACGGCACGTATAACATTTCCCGCATGGATAAAGAAATTACCCAGGCGGATATGGATTTGGCGATTGAAAACGCCAAAGCCATGCCGATTAAAAACGACAACGAAATCATCAACGTCATTCCGCAGGGCTATGCCATTGATAAGCAAAAAGGCATTACCAATCCGGAGGGGATGGAAGGGTCTTTGTTAGAGGTGGACGTACACATTACCACCGGGTCTTCCACGCACCTGAACAATTTGGCAAAAGCCATCCAGCGCCCGGGGTATAAGATTGACGGCACGTTTTACAGCCTGGTGCCGCTGGCCGACACCGTGCTGACGCAGGAAGAAAAAGAAATCGGCGCGCTGATTTTGGATTTGGGCGGAGAAACGATGTCCGTCGGTATTTACATCGACGGCATTTTAAAGTTCTCCCGCGATATCCCCTACGGCTGCGATTTGATTACAAGCGACCTTTCCCGCCTGCTGCACACCAGCCGCCAAAACGCCAAAGAAATTAAAGAAAAATACGGCGTATCCTTTCCTACCTTTTTAGATGAAGAAGGGGAAATCCCCGTTCCGTCTTTGGACGGGCGCAGCACGCACAACATCAAAAAAAGCTTCGTGTTGGACATTATCCAGCCCCGCGTGGAAGAATTAATTGAACAGGTGGCCTTGTGCGTGGAAAATTCCGGCTATAAAAAATTGCCGGTGGTGGGCGTGGTAACCGGCGGCGGTTCGCTGATGCCGGGCATTACGGAACACTGCGTAAACATTCTGGGGTTAAAAGAAGCGCGCCGCGGAGTGGTGCAGCGCGACTTAATTACCAGCGACGATGAATTTTTTAATCCGCTCTACAGCACCGCTATGGCGCTGGCTATCTACGCGTCGGACAATTCCGGTTACGATGAATATTCCGGCGGTTCTTACGAAAAAGGCGGTTCCTTTTTCGGCAAGCTGGGCAAGTTGTTTAAAGGCGTGGATATTTTTGGCGGCTGAGGAAACGTATGAAAGATTTATTTATGCCGGCGGACTTGTTTGAAACCAAGAAAGCCAAAATTAAAGTAATCGGTGTGGGCGGCGGCGGCGGAAATGCCATCAACCACATGGTCAGCTCCGGCCTGAAAGATGTGGATTTTATCGCCGTCAATACCGACGCGCAGGACTTGCGCCGCAACCGCGCGCCGTATTTGGTGCAGGTGGGCGAAAAAATTACCAAAGGGCTGGGCGTGGGCGGAGACCCCGAAAAAGGCAAAAAAGCGGCGGAAGAATCGGCCGAGAAGTTAAAGCTGATCATCGGCCAATGCGATTTATTATTTATCACGGCCGGGATGGGCGGCGGCACAGGAACGGGGGTGGCCCCGTATTTGGCCAAGCTGGCGAAAGATTTGTACGGCGACGATTTGCTGGTAATCGGCGTAGTAACCCGTCCGTTTAATTTTGAAGGATACGTGCGCGAAAAACAGGCCGACGAAGGCATCAAGGAAATGCAAAAGTATGTGGATTCCATGATCATCGTGCCCAACGAAAAACTCTTTGCCAACATAGACCCGGAAACCTCTTCCAAAGACGCGTTTAAAATGGTGGATGAGGTGCTGCTGCAGGCCGTGAAAGGCATTTCCGAAGTTATTACCCAGCCGGGGGAAGTGAATATCGATTTTAACGACGTGCGCAAAGTAATGTGCCATTCGCATAAATCGCTTATCGGCATTGGGGAAGCCAGCGGGCCGGGCCGCCATCTGCAGGCGGTCAAAAAGGCCATTTCTTCGCCGCTTTTGGAAAATGCCGACATCCGCGGCGCAAAAGGATTTATCGTGCATTTCTCGGCGGAAGAGAACCTGACGCTTTTGGAGCAGGGCGAGGTAATGAACCTGATCCGCCAATACGCCAGCAACGATTCCATTATTATGTTTGGATATTCGTATGATTCGTCTTTAAACGGAATGTTTAAAGTAACGGTCATTGCCACCGGCTTTAGCGCCGAAAAAGCCAATATGTTCAGCGCCCGCCGGCCGCTGCCGGCGGAAATGACGGGCAGCGCATCCATCAAAAAACCGTCGGTACAGGAAGTGTTTGCGTCGTTCCACGAGCCCAAACAAACGGATGCCGAGGACGCAATGCTTATCCCGGCGTATTTGCGCCGCAAAAAAAACCGGTCGTAAGAGGAGAAGAATATGGCGGTAGGACTGCAAAGTTTGTTACGAACCGTAGTAGACAACAAAGCCAGCGGGCTGCACATCCGCGGCAACTCCAATGCGTATGTGCGTTTAAACGGGCAGATTAAGCCCATTGACGACAGTTTCGTTTCCAACGACGAAGCCAAAAAAATGGCGTATGCCTGCATGGGCGATCGGGAACGGAAAATTTTTGAGCAATACAGCACGGTGGATTTTTCGCTGGATGCCAAGTCCTACGGGCGCTTTCGCTTCAACGTGTTTCGCCAAATGTCCAAAATTTGCATGGCCATTCGCCACATTCCGCTTAAAATCCCTTCGTTTGAAGAACTGCATTTGCCCGGCGATATTTTACGTAAAATCTCCGAAAACCGCCGCGGGCTGATTTTGGTTACGGGGATGACCGGCTCGGGCAAAACGTCTACGCTGGCGGCGATGATTGATTACATTAACAAAACCCGCCCGGGGCACATTTTAACGATTGAAGACCCCATTGAATTTATGCATACGGACAACCGCTGCATCGTCAGCCAGTTGGAACTGGGGGTGGATACTCCTTCCTACACGGGGGCGCTGCGCGCCGCCATGCGTCAGGATCCGGACGTCATTTTAATCGGCGAGCTGCGCGACGGCGAAGTAATGAAAGCCGCCATCAGCGCCGCCGAAACCGGCCAGTTGGTGTTGGGCACGATGCACACGGTAAACGTTACGCAGACGTTGGCCCGCTTGGTGGACGCTTTCCCGGTGGAACAGCACGAGCAGGTGCGGCTGCAGCTTTCCGAATTGGTGCGCGGGATCGTGTGCCAGCGCCTGTTGCCCACTATTAAGCCCGGCATGCGCCCGGCGTTGGAAATTTTGGTTTCCACGCCGCAGGTGCGGAAACTGATTTTAGAAAATAAAGCCAGCGATTTGTATAAGATGATGCAAGGCGGCGAATTCTATGGGATGAATACGTTTGACCAGTCGCTGGCCCGTCTTTATAAAGAAGGCTTTATTGATTTGGAGACGGCCCAGTCCGCCGCTACCAGCCCGGATGCCATTATGTTGGCGATCCGCGGGGTAACGGGCAGCTTGGATGTGGTGAATGAATAATATGCGCACAAACGGGATGTTAATTGCCATTGACGGAACCGCCGGAACGGGGAAATCTACCGTCGGGAAAACGATTGCCGCCAAATTAGGGTATGGCTTTTTAAGCACGGGCGAAATGTACCGTGCGCTGGCCTATAAAGTGTTTGAAAAAAACATTCTGCCCGAAGATCACGACGCCGTGCTGGAGGCCGCGCGTCAGTTGCATTTTACGTTTGCGCGCCAGCCGGATGCCTCGCTTAAGATGTATGTAGACGGCGAATACTTGGGCGCCAAACTGCATTTGGAAGAAGTAGGCAATGTAGCCAGCCGCGTTTCCACCAATGGAGAAGCCCGCCGGGTGCTGACGGAAAAGATGCGCGATGTGGGTGAAGACGGCGGCATAGTGATGGAAGGGCGCGACGTGGGCACGGTCGTGTTTCCCGATGCAGAGATGAAATTTTATTTGGACGCTTCGGCGCAGGAGCGCGCCAAACGCCGGGTAAAACAGCTGCAGGAAGCAGGCGAACAGGCCGATTATCAAAAGATTTTAAAACTGATTGAGGAACGCGATTACCGCGATTCCCACCGGGCGGTGGCTCCTTTAAAGCCGGCCGAAGATGCTATTGTAATTGACACCTCATCGCTGAATTTGCAGCAGGTGGTGGAAGCCGTATGGGAGAAAATCCAGCACTATGCTTCTTAATTTGATAAAATTAATAGCGCGGATCTATTTCAGAGTCTGTTACGATTTTAAAGTAGAGGGCTTGGAAAACATCCCCAAAACAGGCGCTCTTATTATAGCGGGCAACCATCTTTCCAATGCCGATCCGCCGGCCATCGGCAGTTTTGCCGGGCTGGTGCGGGATTCGCGGTTTGTAGCCAAAAAAGAACTGTTTGCCGTACCGGTACTGGGTTGGTTTTTCCGCCGCAGCGGATACATCCCGGTAGACCGCAAGCGCACCATCGGCGATTTTGGCGCCTTGAAAGAAGTGGTGCATTATTTGGAACAAGGGGAAAGCGTGGTCATGTTTCCGGAGGGCACGCGCAGCCGCACGGGCAAACCGCAAAAACCCAAAAGCGGAATTGGATTTTTGGTATATAAGACGGGGGCTACCGTTCTGCCGGTAAAGATAGAAGGCACTTTCGGCTGGCCGTGGGTGCGCCGGATACGGATAAAATTCGGGCATGTGATGCAGTTGGAAAAAGATCCTGCCCTAGAGCCGAAAGCCCAATATAAACAATTTGCAAATCAAATCATGGATGCAATAAATTCTATAAATATCTAACGGAGGTTACGCAGTCCGCCCGCTGGGGCAAGACTGTAATAAGGACTTATGACGACAAACGAAGAAATTAAAAACACCGAAGACACAATTAACGAACAAGAAATGACGATGGATCAGTTAATTGCGCAGCAAGAGTCTTTATCGGAGAAGCTGTACAAGAAAGAAATTGTAGAAGTACCGGTCGTACAGATTAATCAAGATTATATTTTAGTGGATACCGGCGCCAAAAAAGAGGGGGCTATCGCCGTGTCCGAATTTGCCGGTAAAACGCTTCCGGCCGTGGGCGACACGATTTCCGCCGTACTCGTAAAACGCGGCTCGGATGAAAGACCGGCCATCCTTTCCCACAAAAAAGCGTTGGAAGCGCTGGGTTGGGACGTGTGCAAAAAGGCTTATGAAGCCAAAGAACGCGTGAAAGGCACGATTGTGCAATGCGTAAAAGGCGGCTATATTGTGGAAGTTTTCGGCGTAAACGGATTTATGCCGCTGTCTCTTTCGGAACTGCACACCGCTTATAAACACTACCTGCCGGTAGGCGCCAAAATTAAAGCCCAAATTGTAGAATTTGCAAAAGAAAAACAGAAACTCATCATTTCCCGCAAACAAGTGCTGGAAGAAGATGAGGCCGTCCGCCGCGAGCAAGTGCTTGGCGAAATTAAAGAAGGCGATGTGTTGCGCGTAGTCGTATCCAAAGTGGATAAAGACAAACTTTTCCTCCGCTTCCACGGGATTGAAGGCATTGTGAACTTGGAAAACATTGCCTGGAAAGACCCCGAAACCGCCATTGCCAACTACCGCCGCGGGCAGCGTTTGAAAGCCAAACTCTTGGCCTTGGACAAAGAAACGCCGCGCTTGGAATTTGGTTTAAAGCAATTGTTCCTGAACCCGGCCGATGCGCTCAAACGCCGCTATCCGTACAAGAGCTCCGTTAAAGCGACCGTAACCAAAGTGGATCTGGAAAACGGGGTAGAATGCACAATTGGCAAGAACAACACCAAAGGGTTTATTAACCCCTTTGAAATGGGCCGCGACTTTACTGCCAAAGAAGGCGATACCATTACCGCTTTGGTGGTGGGCGTAGACCCGGAAACCTTCACGGTCAATCTTTCCGTCAAAAAGTATGATCAGGTGCAAAACCGCAAGGTCGTTGCCCAGTACCTCAAGCAAGCTCCGCGCCCGACGTTGGGCCAGCTGCTGCAGGATTCCTTTAAAACGGAAAGCGACGAAGAAGAAACCAAATAAGTTAGATATTATAGAGAGTAAAAACCCCGCCTGTTTGGGCGGGTTTTTTGTTTGCGGGAAAAAGCGTCGTGTCCTCACGGAGGAACGGCGTGGCAGGGGCCCGCGCGTATTGGACATAAAAAAGCCCGTTCCGGAGGAACGGGCTTTGAGATGAGTTAAAATTTACTCATGATGTTTTTCGGTGGAATGCTGGCAGTTGATGCAATACCGTGCAAAAGGAAGCGCTTTGATGCGTTTTTTGGAAATGGGCTGGCGGCAGTATTCGCAGGTGCCGTAAATGCCTTTGTCTATTTTGCGCAGGGCAGCTTCAATCTGTTCAATCGTGCTGTGTGCATTGCCGGAAAGTTCAAATAAAATTTCTTTGTCCAGGCTTTTGCTGGCGTCGTCAATCGGGTCGCCTACTTCGGCCTCGGGCATATCCATATTTTTCTTTTCTTTCAGGCGTGCTGCGGCGTCTTCTTTCAACTCCAAAAGATGTTTTTTAATTTCTTTTAGTTCGGCGGCCGTAAGAGCTTCTTTGTTTGTCTTTTTAGTAACCATAAAAAATACCCCTGTTGGGAAAAATTGATGCGGCGGAAGAGATGTCTTTTCCGGGCGCTGTTTGATTAGTTTAGCAAAGAAAAATTTCTTTTTCAACCCCCGTAAATGCCTCGCTTTACAAAAACCGAATTTACATCCGGCCACTCGTTTTTAAAAGTGCTTTTCCGCGGGGAAAAACAAAAAACGCCCGGGCTGTCTATTTATAAAAGGACACGGACAAGCTCTTCTTGAATTGTTATAATAAAAAATAGCGTACATTCTACGGAGAATATATATGACCAGTTTCTTAACCCGCCCGGTGGGGGAGTTGCTTACTAAAAACCCTTTTGTAGAGAATTATAAAAAAATGTGGCCGTTTGTAAAACCCTATTGGTTTCGCGCCCTGTTAGGGCTGGCTTTGGCGCTACCGGTAGGCGCGTTGGATGCAACGGTGGCCATGTTTATGAAGTATTACACCGATGACGTCTTGGTTGCCAAAGACGCTGCCTTTGCCGCGTTTATACCGCTTTTAATCATTGTGTTTGTGCTGGTGCAAAGCGTACTGACGTATGTAGTAAAGTATTTAAACTCGTGGGTCGGCAATAAAATTACGCTGGATGTGCGCAAAAAACTGTTCCGCAAGTTATTAAGTATGCACAGCGGCTATTTTGACACTACGGATTCGGGCTATATCATGCTGCGCTATAACGGGGATGCGGATACCGCCTGCAACGGCCTGATTAATAACTTGCGTATGATTGTTACGCGGGTTTTTTCCACCATTACGCTTATTTTCGTTTTGTTTTATAATTCCTGGCAGCTTACTTTAATTGCGGTAGGGGCCTTTTCGGCGGCGGGTGCGCTTATTTTTGTGGTACGGCGCAAATTGGAGGAACTGGTTAGAAACACGGTAGTCATCAGCTCCATCGCCATGCGTGCCTATAACGAAATGTTTAACGGGAACCGGACGGTGGCCGCGTATAATTTGCAGGAAGACCAAGAAAAACGTTTTGACCAGCTGATGGATGATGTGTTTAACCTGAATATGGGCATGGTAAAACATACGGGGTGGCTGTCTCCGGTGATGCATTTTATCGTGTCGCTGGGGTTGGCGCTGGTGTTTTGGCAGAGCAGTTCCATGATTGTAAACGGAACGATTACCAGCGGTAACTTCACGTCGTTTGTGGCGGCGCTTTTAATGCTTTACACGCCGGTAAAAACCATGGGCGATAATTATGTGGACATTAAAAAAGCCTTTTTAGCCATTGACCGCATTTTTGAAATCTTCGCTTTAAAAACGGAAATTTTTGATAAGCCCGGTGCCGTTACGCTTACAGGCTTGCATCAGGATATCCGTTTTAACCACGTTTCGTTTGCCTATAAACCCGGTACCTATGTGCTAAAGGATATCAACCTGACCGTTCCCGTGGGCAAAACGATCGCTTTGGTGGGCAATTCGGGCGGCGGGAAATCCACCATTGTCAATTTGATCCCCCGCTTTTACAGCGTAACCAAGGGATCGATTACCATTGACGGCGTGAATATAGAAAATTTTACGCTTAAATCGCTGCGGGATCATATTGCGGTGGTCTTTCAGGACAACTTCTTATTTACGGGCACCATCCGCGATAATATCTTAATCGGCCGCCCCGGCGCTACCGAACAAGATTTGCAGGAAGCCGTTAAAAGCGCGCATCTGGATGATTTTTTGCGCACGCTTAAAAAAGGCTTGGATACGGAACTGGGCGAACGCGGGGTAACGCTTTCCGGCGGGCAGCGGCAGCGGGTGGCCATTGCGCGTGCCTTTATCCGCCAGGCGCCGATCGTGATTTTGGACGAAGCCACCAGCGCGTTGGATAACAAATCCGAAGCAATTGTGCAAAAGGCGTTGGATAATTTGATGAAAAACCGCACGGTGTTTGTAATTGCCCACCGGCTTTCCACGGTAATCAATGCCGATAAAATCGTGGTTTTAAACGAAGGTCAAATTGTGGAGGAGGGAACGCACGAAGAACTGTTGGCGATTCCCAACGGGGCGTATGCTTCTCTCTACAATGCACAGTTTAAAAAGAAGGCGAAATAAGCGTTTCTTTCCGATCCAAATACCCCGGGCCGCCCCCGGGGTATTTTAGGGTAAAAAAAGAGCCCTCTGCATTTACAAAACGCAGAGGACTCATCTAGTCGACTCTTCCATGATTACTCACTTATCCCACATTAGCGGGATGGCTGACAGTCAAGAATTTTGCGGCACCGCACGACGCCTGAAGCCGGTTGCTCCGCCCCATATCTCTGGCGTGTTCCCGCCGCTCTCAAGCGGCAGGGCCAAAGCGTGTGAAACGGCCCTTGCACCCGGGCAGTCCTGTCCCGCACGGCTTACTCCTCAAAGAACTCTTGTTTTCTGCTTGTCCGGTCTTCCGGCCGCCACGCTCTTCGCGCCCGCGCACCTGGTAACTCGCAGCAGTTGTCATCCGTTCGCGCCGCCCAACATCAACAGGAGGGGCTGACGCGCCGGGGAAGTTTTCTGTACAGCTCTCCTCCCACCGGGGATACTATTAGTATAATGGAATTTGAGCCGAATTCAAGCGTTTATTCGGCATCTGCTATCTTGCAGACGACACCCCCTAAAACCGTTATTTGCTCCGCGTCAAAACTGCCTGCGGGCCGCCCTTGAGGAGTGTATAAGTTTATCTTTCCGTCTTGCCGCACGCCTTTTTTTACCGTGTAGCCCAAAGGAGTTTTAAAGAGCATCAATTTCCCTTCCGTTAGCTCTTTTTCTGGGCGGATAAAATACAGCTCGTCGGCAGCGGGTTGCCCCGCCCGAAACAAGTATTTGGCTCCCCGGGCATAGCGCCGCGGAACCATCCACCATTCGGCCACGTCTCCTTCTTGAAAATGGGGGTATTTTTCGGGAGATCCGGTTAAGAACGGCAAAGAGACGCTGTTGCTTAAATCGGGCGAAGGGGCAAGCGTATTTTTTAAATTGTTAGCGCTGTAAGTGTTTTCCGGGGTTTGGGCATCCCGCAAAGAACGCGTGCCTTGCGTGCGGGGCAAATCCGGGTAAGTGGTGGTAGCCGAAAACAAACGCATCACGTCATAGGAATCCAAGCCAAATAGTTGCGCCATTTGGGCGGCATACCCTTTGGAGGGGCGTCTTTTCCCGGTGGCCCATAACGCTACGGTGGCGGTGGAGACTTGCAAGCATTTTGCTAACTTTGCTTGTGCGCCGCGCAATACGCCGCCGTTCCATTTTTCCAACTGCTTTTCAAATTTGTTTATCATCGGCTCCTCCTTATAAAAAAATAGGCCCCTATGGGCCCAGAAAAAGCTTGACAAATGCTAACAATACTTACTATACTAGCTTTTGTAAGGGCGCTGCCTGCGCCTCTTATCCTACAGACGTACTTGGCTTTATCTTCCTCTCACATGAAGAAATCCAAACACGGAGCGGTTTAGCCTATAAACCGGCGCCGCGCACGCGGCGTGCAGGCTCCGTTACGTCTCAGTTGCGCAGTTCTGCCAGGAAGGCGCAACTGTATTGTAGCAAATAAAAAGCCGTTTGGGTTAGCAAAGTTAAGATTTTTGGCTCGCCGTCCCATCTTATAAAGGGCTGTCCGGCCGCCGACTTAACTTTGCTTCCCGGCGGCCGGAGCTAAATATGGGCGTATTGGTGTTAAAAATTTTAGTAGGAGTGATGGTTTGGGTGGGGATCATGGGGTTTATAGCCGATGTGATTGATTTCTTGCGGGAATGAGAATCCTGCGGCGGGGAAACGGAGAAATAATTTATAATATAGACATGAAATCCGGATTTTCCCTTAATATCTACGGCCTCATTTTTGCAATTATGCTGGTAGTGGCCGCCCTCACGTATTTGCTCCCCGCCGGGCAATATGACACCGTTCAAAAAGACGGACGATCCTACACGGTGGCGGGCTCTTATCACGCGGTGGCGTCTAATCCGCAAGGGCTGGCCTCGGTGCTGACGGCGCCCGCCAAGGCGTTTGGCGACTGCGCCGACATCATCGTGTTTATTTTTATTACCGGGGCCATTTTTACTATTTTGGAGCGCACCGGCACGGTCAATGCCGTTATTTTGGGCACCAGCTATCTGTTTTCCCGCCGCGAGCGGCTGAAAAAATTTTTTATTCCCGCCAGTATGATTTTGTTTTCGCTGGGGGGAGCGGTATTTGGAATGGAAGAGGAAACTTTAATTTTTATCCCTCTTTTTATTCCGCTGGCGCTTTCGCTGGGGTACGATACGGTAGTAGGCGTAAGCATTCCCTTTTTGGGGGCTTGGGTGGGCTTCGGCTCGGCGTTTATGAATCCGTTTACCGTGGGCATCTCGCAGGGGATTGCCCAGCTGCCGCTTTATTCCGGCCTTGGGTATCGGCTGGCGGTGTGGGCGGTTTGTACGGCGGTAGTCATTTTATTTGTTACGCTGTACGGGGAACGCGTGCGCAAGCATCCGCAAAAAAGCCTCACGTACGAGGCCGACCGCGAAAAGCGCAAACAGCTGCATTTAAATGTCTTGCAAAAGCCGGAATTTAAACGTTCGCACCTTTTCATTTCCCTTGTATTTGCCCTGGGCATGGCCGGGCTGGTGTATGGGGTGGCGGTGTACCATTGGTACATTATTGAAATTTCCGGTTTATTTTTAGGGGTGGGGCTGGTGTCGGCCGTCATTGGGCGGCTGAGCCTGAACCAAACGACGGACGCCATTATTGACGGGGCGCGCAGTATGGTAAGCGTGTCTATTATGTTGGCCTTGGCGCGGGCGATTGTGGTGATTGCCTCCGACGGGCGCATTTTGGATACGGTGCTTCACTCCATTGCACAGGCAATTGGCCAGCTGCACCCGCTGGCGGCGGTGGAAGGAATGTTTTGGGCGCACAGTTTTATCAATTTCTTTGTGGCGTCTGGCTCCGGGCAGGCGGTGCTTACGATGCCGGTGATGATTCCGCTGTCGGACTTAATGGGCATTAGCCCGCAGCTTTCCATTTTGGCCTATCAATTTGGCGAGGGCTGGACAAACGCCATTATCCCCACCGCACCGGTAACCATGGCCGCTTTGGGCATGGCCGGCATTCCGTGGCTTAAGTGGGCCCGGTGGAATGTGCCGCTGCAAATTGTACTGGCGGTGCTTTCCATGTTGTTATTGATTCCGCCTTATTTAATGAAGTGGTAACAAACTGCTAAAACTGCCTGAGCAAAGGGCCCTTAGCGGGCCCTTTTCTTTTCTTATGAACTCACCTTCTTTTCGTAATCACAAGCCGATGGATAAAACAGATTTAGAAAATGCCGTCTTTTTCCGCGCCGCCCAAATGGGAGAGGACGTGTACGGCGTGCAGGGAAAATGGGTGTATGCCGGGGCCGATGCGTGCCTGCGGCAAATGGTGCGGATTTATAATCAGCTTTTTGAAGAGGAAAATTACCGCTTTTGGGCAGAGTCGGAAGGCTTTGCACGCGGCGTAGGGTGGCATTTTTTTAAACTTCAGCAAGCGTATCCGCCCTACCCGCTTTACCGTGCCTATCGGGTGCCGTTTTTTGCCAAGGACGCGGCGTTGGAACTGTTTTTGGCCCGCCATTAAAAACGCCCTCGGATGAGGGCATTTTATTAAGGCTTTACTTGAAGCAGCTGTTTGATGATGTTTTCGTGGATACGCAGGATAGTTTCGTCTTTAGAAGCTAAATTGTTTGCCATTAAGGCAAAGGCAATCGGGCGGCCGCTTTCGTCGTGCACGTAGCCGGCCACGGCTTTCACGCCGTCAATCGTGCCGCCTTTTACGCGCACATCCTGCACCTGGTGTTTGGGTTTTAAAAAATAACGCAAAAGCAGTAAGTCCCCGCGGTCATCGGGGGTGGCCAGGGATTGGTAGTAGTAGGAAAAATTCGGGCTTTTAGTCATAAACGCCAAGGTGTTTACCAGTACGCGCGGGGTGAGCATATTATCGCGCGAGAGGCCGCTTCCGTCGTATAGTACGGCGTCCTGGGAAGCGGCTAATTTGTTTTGGCGTAAAAATTTTTCCAGTTCGGCCAGCCCGTTTTGTACGCTTCCTTTTTTGCCGGCGTGCAGGGCCAGCTGCCGCAGCAGCATTTCGGCATACAGGTTAAAACTCCGTTTGTTTACAATTAGAATAATGTCTTTGAGCTGCGGCGACGAGTAGGTGTGCAGCAGTTTCATCTGCGTGTAATCCGGCGCCTGATCCGTGGTCTGCGGGCGGCCGCCTACGGCAATGCCTTCTTCGCGCAGGGCTTGGTGCAGGGCCTGCATGGCAAACAGGGCCGGATCCGGCATCGCGGCCTGAATGGAAAAGCCCGTCAGATTGGTGGGAATGGTGCCGTAAATTTCCATTTCGTATTGTTTGGGGGCGCCGTATACGTAGGCATTGTCTCGCTTGTTTTTGGCGTCGGTCGTTACAAAGCTGCTGAGGTGCAGCTGGGGAATTTCCGGCTCGGTGCGGGCCACTTCGGCTTTTTTGGCGTCAAAGGGCTGTGGGGAGAAAAAGATTTTAAATAAATTGTCGTGAAAACAAACCGGGCTGACGGGCGCGGCATAATAATTGCCGATGTTTTCCCAGTTTACCTTGGGGGCGATAGACGGGCCTTCAAAGGCGGAAACGTCGGCATACAGGCTGCCCTCCACCCGCCGGATGCCCGCTTTTTTAACGGCCTTGGCCCATTGGGCGGCTACCTGTTGCCAATCTTGCGCGCCGGGCACGCGGGTGGAGCCCAGGGTAGGATCGCCCCCGCCTTGCAAATACAGGTCTCCTTTTAAAACGCCTTTTTCATCCGGCGCGGCGGAGGCGTACAGGCGGGTTTGAAAGCGGTACTGCGGGCCCAAGGTTTCCAAAGCGGCGGCCGTCGTAAGCAGTTTAAGGGTGGAAGCCGGGGTAAGGCGTTGGCCGGCCTGGAGGGCAAAAAGCGTTTGCTGTGGTTGGTCGGCATAAACGGCAAGGCCGCCCCACCAAGCGCCGTTTAAAACGGGGTTTTGAAGTTGTTTTTCAACAAACGCCTGCAGCGGTTGTGCGGAGGCGGAAAGAGCGCAAAAAAACAGAGCCGCAAAAAGGGAAAATCGTTTCATATACATAGGATATCAAAAAAAAGCCCTTCTGTGCGGCGGGAGCGGGCCAAAAGCAAGGCCCTAAAAAGCCCCGCGCAAAGCGGGGCCGTACATGAAGAAAATCCGCCCATCAGTTAAACCACGGATACCACTTGTCTTTATCGCGTATGTTAATCAGCAGGGAGACGACCAGCAAATCGCGGGCGTTGAGGGCTTGAGGCTTGTCTATATTGCAGATAAATCGGTCAAACGGCGTATGCGCGTTTTGGATGACGCCCCGGCTGTCCATTTGCCCTTCAATGGTGTAATCGGCCCGTAAAAAGCCCCATAAGTGCCCGCAGGTTTTGCGCAGCACCGCTTTCCACGCGCTTGTTTCCGTGATTGTGGCGAGGGCGTTGCCTTCCCGCGTAAACATCCGCCACGTGCGGCGCAGGGCAAAGCGTTTGCGGGTAACGACCAGCACGTCCTTGGAGCGGGCAAAGTAAATTTCATAACGCTCGTGCGACAGCCCGAATCCTTTTTGCAGAACGATGGCCGCTTTTTTGCCTTTTCGGTCAAACAAGGTAATTTCCCGCAGCACCAGCTGCGACCAGACAATCCCGCAAAAGAAGATAACCGCCCCCAACGGAATAAGCAGGGAGCAAGCCGAATAAACGGTGCTGTAAGCAAAAGAAGAAAGCGGCAGCAAGCCGGAATTTTCGCCAAGTCCCGCCCCGGCCAGCACCAGCAGCGTCAGCACGATGAGCGCCAGCCCGCAGAATAAAAACAGGCTGTCCCACCGCGCCGAAAGAGAAGTCAACACATTGCCTTGGTTGTCTTTGGCGCGGAAGATGAGCGAAGGCGTCCCGTAGAGGCGTTTAAATTTAATGGGATACAGGGAATTGGGGTTGGCCGGCGGAAGCACAGGCTGGCGGCGCACCAACGGACGGATGCACCCTGCCCCGGCCAACAGCGCTACAAATAAAACCATTAAACCGATCAGCCCGTCAAACCCGCGGCCCATATTGCGGATGTAGGGAGGCATATTTTCGGAAAGGAGCGTGCGCACGTGCAGTTTGGAAAGGATTTTTTTCAGCGTTCCGGCCGTCGCCTTCGGCTGGGGGGCCGCGGCGCTTGGGGCGGCCGGCTGGGCCGCAAGCGGCAGGGAAAGGGTTTCTTCCTGCACGGCGGGCAGCGCCGCAATATCATAGGCGCGGGGGGAATCTAAATCCATTTCCAGCGGCTGAGGCGCTTCTTTTTTTACCGGGGAAATAAACGAAAACACCAAATCCGTTTCCGCATAGGTTAAATCTTTGGCCAAAATGGAATAGCCTTTTTTGTCAATCAAAAAGTATCCGGCGCCAAAGTCGTTTTTAGGCGTGAAAAAGCTGATATAGAAAAAAGGATCCCCGGTGGAAAATTCAATACGTTTGATTTCTTCGCCGGTATAGGAATTGCCGATGACTTGCATTTTTTTGCTTTTGACGTCGGCCAAATCGTTGGTTATTTTTTGTTCAATGCACGTTTCGGTGGAGCAATCCACCGTTTTGATGTCAATGCGGGAAGAACCTTTTTGAATGGAAAGCACGCTGTCCTGCGGCGGGTTTTTCAGCTGCACCCAGCCGGCGGGCATATCCAGCGTAAATGCGCCGTCCTGCGATGTAAAAACACCCGCTCCCGCCAGCGAGGCGGACGCTAAGACCAACAGCAGCAAAGCGGTTTTGCGTATCGGACTGTGTGCCATACTTTCATTATTATATTATATTCCAACGGGTTTTGAGCGGAAATCTCCTCTACGCGCGCGAAAACTTATGATTGTACGCGGGAAGCTAAAATAGTATCATATCTATATAGTTGTTTTCCAAGGGGTGAACACATGGCTCAAAAAAATTACATGAACGAAAGATTTGCAAAACTCAGAAAACTGATGCACAAAAATAAATTGGACGGCTTGATTGTTACCAACAACCTGGATCAGTTTTATTTGACCAATTTTTTCTTTTACCCGAATGAATCGGTGTTTTTGATTCACAAAAAAGGCGTTACCTGCTTTACGCGGGAACTGTATGTGGAATCTTTTGGTAAATTCGCCCCGCAAATAGAAGTGATCGGAGATGAAAACCGCATCGTATCCGCCATAGAAAAAGCCCGCAAGCTGGGCTTGGCCCGCCCGGGGTTTGACGCCGCCAAAGAATCTTATGTTTCCGGCGGCCTGTTGCGCGCCAGCGGATTTGTGGAAGCGGGCAGTTTAATTACCACCCTGCGCGAAAATAAAGACGCGGCGGAACTCAAACTGCTGCGCGAATCCAACCGCATTGCTTACTTAACATACGAATATATTAAACCCCGCGTCAAAACCGGCATGACCGAATTTGAAGTCGCCGCCGAAATGGAACGCTTTATGCGTGCCCACGGGGCGACGACCACTTCTTTCTACACCATTGTGGCGTTTGGCGAAAACACCGCCAACCCGCACCACGAAACCAGCGCCCGCAAGCTCAAAGCCGAAGATGCGGTGCTGATGGATTTCGGCTGCGTATACAAAGGCTATTGTTCCGACATTACCCGCAGCTGGTGGCACGGCAAAAAAGAGCCGGCCGAATATACCAAAATTTGGAATATTGTAGATAAAGCCCGCAAACAGGGGATTAAGGCGATCGGGATCGGTGTGCCGACTAAGAAAACAGATGCTACTTCCCGCGGAATTATCAGTGCGGCGGGGTACGGCCAGTACTTTACGCACGGCACCGGCCACGGCGTGGGTATTGAAATCCACGAAGAACCTTACAACAGCCAGCAGTCTGCGGCCATTTTGTCGGAAGGAAACATTGTAACTGTAGAACCCGGCATTTACTTGCCCGGCAAATACGGCGTGCGCTTGGAAGACACGGTAGCTGTTACGAAGTCTGGCGCAAAAATTTTAACGAAGAAATAATACTATGGCAATTAAAAATTTAGCTTCTCAACGAATGGCGGATTTCCGCCGGGTGTTAAAACAAGCGGGGTTGGATGGATATTTAACGGTGTCTTATTTGGAACAGCGTTATTTGTCCGGCATTGATTTGTATGAGGGAGAAGCTGCCTTCTTGATTACTCCCCGCAAAGGCTATTGTCTTACCAAACGTTTGATTGCCAGCAAGATGAAGCCGTCATCCGCTTTTTTAAAAACGGAAGTGGTGCCGTATGGCGGAATGTTGGACGGGGCCTTGGCCAAAATCCAAAAATTGGGGCTGAAGCATGTAGTATTTGATCCGGCCGCCATCGATTTGGAACGAGGTCAGAAACTCCTCAAAGCCGGGCTATGCAAAACGGCCAGTTTAATCGGCGAAATGCGCATCGCCAAATATCAAGACGAAGTGGCTAAAATCCGAAAAGCCTGCCAAATTGCCTGGCATTCGTTTGAAGAAGTAAAACCGCAAATCAAAACGGGTATGACGGAAGAAGACGTGCGTATTTTAATGGCGCTAGCCATGCACAAGCGCGGTGCGGACTCCATTCCGTTTAACATCGTTTGTTTTGGGGAAAATACGGCAGACGCCCATCATACGCCTTCCAAAACCCGTAAGCTCAAAGCCGAAGATGCGGTGCTGATGGATTTCGGCTGCTTTTATGAAGGCTATACGTCGGATATGACGCGCAGCTGGTGGCACGGCAAAAAAGAGCCGGCCGAATATACCAAGATTTGGAACCTTGTAGACCAGGCCCGCAAAGCAGGGATAAAAGCCTTGCGTGCGGGGGTTAGCACCGGCGTAGTGGATGCTGCCGCCCGCAATGTGATTGAAAAAGCCGGGTACGGAAAAGAGTTCTATCATACCACCGGCCACGGAATCGGCCTCCAGCCGCACGATCGCCCCACGTTAGGAACGGGCGGATCGGACGTACTGGAAGAAAATCATGTGGTTACCATAGAACCCGGTATTTACTTTGACGGACGCTGGGGAATCCGCTTGGAAGACAGCTTTTTAGTTACCAAGAACGGTTCCAAAAAATTAACGCAAAAATAATTTCGGGCTGCTGCCCGCAAAGAGGTATAACATGTTGAGTACTACAGAATTTCGCGAAGGACTTATTTTTGAAGACGAAAACGGTCAGTTGGTGGAAATCATTGAATTCCAGCATCACCGCAAAAGCCAAGCCCGCGCCGTGGTGCGCGTGAAACTGCGCAATATCAATACCGGCGCCGTGATTGAAACCGCCTACCGCCCCGAAGACAAATTTAAAGAAGTGGAAGTGGAAAAACGCCCGTTCCAGTATCTCTATACCAACGGCGATATGGCCACCTTCATGAACACCGAAACCTACGATCAGGTGGAAGTGGAAGTAAAAAAACTGGGCGATTTGACCAAGTACTTAAAAGACAATATGGACGCCATCGGCATTTACATCAACGACAAACTCTTTAACGTGGAATTGCCGATTAAAGTTCCGCTCAAAATCGCCTCCACCGTTCCCGGCGTAAAAGGCGACACCGTGGCCAACACCACCAAAGAAGCCACGCTGGAAACCGGCGCCGTTATTAAAGTGCCGCTTTTTATCAACGAGGGTGACACCGTGCTGGTGGACACCCGCACCGGCAGCTACGTGGAACGCGTGGCCGCGTAATGTTTTTCAGGCGCACGGCTCTGACGATAGCGGCTTTGTTCGTTTCGGGCGGGCTGTGCGCTTTTGATGTGCAGTATGGTTCTTTCTTTGCCGTTCACGATATAGCTGTAGAAGACGGACGGCCTGTTTTGCCGCTGACCCGCGGAAAATACGCCAATGTGCGTATTTTGGATGAGGAAACTTTTTCCTTTATTAAAAACTGCTCCGGCGATTGCCGCCAGCCCGCGGTCTCGGCGGATGCTCAGCTTTTTGAAATGCGTGCCGCGCAAACGCGCGCGGATATGTGGATTGCGGATGTTTCCTTCGGCGGGCAGTGGCTGGTTACTTTTTTGATTTTTAAAAATCCCGACGGCTACCGCGTGATAGAGCCGGAACATTTTGCTTTTTTAAATAAACCGCTTCAGCAGCGCGTGCGGCAAATGCTCTTAGCCCGTGCGGCGCAGGAAGCGGCCCCTAAGGAACAAAAATGAAGTGCACGTTAAAACGCACCGGCGAAGTGCTGGCCCAAGAAATAGAAGTTGCCGACACTTATTTTACCCGATTAAAAGGATTGATGTTTCGCCGCAGGCTGGAGCCGGGGAAAGGGTTGTTGCTGGATCCCTGCCCGCAAATTCACACGTGTTTTATGCGTTTTAACATAGATGCAATTTTTTTTAATAAAAACGGGTTGGTATTATATGTAGCCGAGCAAATGAAGCCGTGGCGTTTTGGCAAATTCGTGCGCGGCTCGCGCTATACCTTGGAACTCCCGGGCGGTGCATTAGCCGGGCGGGTAAAAAAAGGCGACGAAGTCCTTTTGTCGTAAAAGGGCGTACGGTCACAATTTAATTTGAGGAAAACAGATGAATATAAAAGGAATATGGGCGGCGTTTGCCGTTGTGTTGTTGGGCGTTTCCGGCGCGTCGGCCCGGAACATTTGGGATGATTTCAGCGCCAACGTAACGCGTGATAACGTCCGCGCGTTTACCAAAGACTTGGGCGGACTGATCGGCTCGGGCACGTATACCACGGGGCGCATTTTGGGCTGGGGCGGCTTTCAAATCGGGCCGCGCGGCAGTATGGTGTTTCGGATGAGCCAAGGCAACGGCGCGGATTATGCCACCAAACAGCACACCGCGTTGGGCGACCGGGACGAAGTGGGAGAAGTGTTTTATCCGTGGCTGCAGGCCGACATCGGGATGCCTTTCCGTATTGACGGGTTTATCCGCGCCAGCAGCTACCAAGGGCTGACGATTGCCGGCGGCGGCCTGCGCTGGGGGATTACGCGCCCCAGTGAAGTGTTGGGCTCCTTCCAGCCGATGCTGGTTGTGGCCGCGCACAGCGCCAGCGCGCGGGATTTTTCGGCCACGCATTATAACGCCAGCTTGGTATTGTCGATGAAGTTTAAATACTTTGTGCCGTACATCGGCGGCGGGGTGGACTATACCACGCTGAACATTAACCAAGCCCAGCTGGACGCCACGCTGGAAGGCGAAAGTGAACACGCCGCCACGGCGCGCGCCACGGTGGGGTTCAACTTTAAACTGCCTTCGTATATGGATTTAAGCTTGGCCGCCAACTATGCTTATTACGGGTTGGGGGCGGAAGCGTCGCTGACCTTGCGGTTTTAAAATAGATTTTCACAAGGAAAAGGCCGGAAATTTTTTCCGGCCTTTTTTATTGGGAAAAGAATTTGGGAAGGAGTTTGTTTTGTCGGAAGGTTATTTACGGAAAAGAAGTATGGTATAAATCGGATAAACGGGGCCGGAGTAGGAGGGGCGGCTTGCCTGCCGTTTTGTGAGAGCGCGACAGTGCAGAAGCGGTGTGGCTCAAACCAATCGGATGAATGGGTCTGGAGTGCCTGCCCCCGGCAAGGGTTTTTTTCGGAAGTGCGCGGTATCGCTGGAGCAGTGTGGCTTAAACCAATCATCTTAACGGGCCTAGAGTGCCTGCCCCCGGCAAGGGTTTTTTTCGGAAGTGCGCGGTATCGCTGGAGCAGTGTGGCTTAAACCAATCATCTTAACGGGCCTAGAGTGCCTGCCCCCGGCAAGGGGGTACTTTTTCTGCCGCCAGAAAAAGTACGAAAAAGACCGCCGCCCCGGCGTCCTATAAAAATCACTTTGCGGCCGGAAATTTTATAACTCGCTTCGCTCAAACAATAAAATTTCGGCTCTGCCGCAAAGGGTTTTTATAAGCAGGACAAAGGGGCGGATAAACGGCAACAACATCAAAAGGGGAAAACCTTGTTGACAGCGTATCTAAACGGCAATGGCATAAAAAGGAAATATCTTATTGGCTGGAGAGGTTAACCTCTGGCTTGTCATATTGTAAGAGCGCGACAGTGCAGAAACCGTGTGGCTTAACCTAATCGAGTTAACGGGCATAGAGTTGGGAGGCCAAGCTTTGGCCTAGGCGGCTCGCCCCTTGCATAAATATCCCCGACGAGTTGTTCCCTATTGCGTAAGCACCGTAATTAGCAACCCCCCTTGGGCAGGGCCAAACTGCCTGCCCCCGGCAAGGGGTTGACTCGTTTTTTTTTTTTTGATAAATTTTGGCTATGAACAAAATTTATCAAAAATCATTTCTCGGCGGAAAAAACGCCGGATTTACGCTTATAGAGCTGTTGGTAGTCGTTTTAATCATCGGCATATTGGCGGCGATTGCTGTGCCGCAATATGAAAAAGCGGTTTTACGCGCTCGTTTTACCCAGGCAGTTACAGCGGCACGCTCTATTACCCAGGCCGCACAGTCTTTCTATATGGCGAACAGTTTCTATACGGAAAATTTTGAAGATTTGGATATTGGATTTTCTAATACTAATATAAAAGATAATAAACTGATTTTCCCTTTTTCATCATGTAGGATGAATATAGAAAATCCTCGGGTGATTTGCAGTCTTAATAAAGGGGAAAACACGTATATCACACTTCATCAATTTTTTTCAGATACACGTCGTTTATGTTGTTCTTACTCGGACACTAATTTTGAAGGGGATGCTCTTTGCCGTTCGGAAATGCAAAATGACAGTTGGCATGAAGGCTGTGGCAACGAAGGGCGTTCTTGCCGCTGTTATAGCGAACAATAAGAAAATTTATCAAAAATCATTTTTCGGCGGTAAAAACGCCGGATTTACGCTTATAGAGGGGAAGATTATATCATTCGTTAAAAATAAAAAGCCCGGCGTTAATTTGCCGGGCTTTTCTGCGTGGGGAAAATTAATTTCCTTTATAATAGATGGCTTTTTTGGTTTGGTCGGCCACAGTTTTGCCGGCGGCGTCTTCCAAGACGAGGAAAGCAAAGTCAATCGTCGCCGCGGCGGATTTGCCGGAAATAATGTTGCCGTCTTTTACGGCGTAATCTTCGCAGTAGGTGCCGCCAAAATCTTCATTCATGGAAGTAAAGCAGGTGTAGCGGCGGCCTTTTAAATAGCCGTCGTGGCCCAGAATGGTCGGCCCGGCGCAGATGGCGGCCACGGTTTTGCCGGCGTCCATAAACTGCTTAATCAGTGCGTGCACTTCCGGGCTGGCTTCCAGTGCCTTGTATTGCGCCCCGCCGGGGATGACGAGCAGGTCATATTGGGCGGCGTCCAGCTTGGAAAACGGCAGCAGCTTCGTGCAGGTTAAACCAAAGCGGCCGGTGGCGTCCTTATCCAACAGCGAGTAAATATCCACCGTCACGCCGCCGCGGCGCAAAATGGCAAAGGTGCCCACGGCTTCTATTTCTTCAAATCCGTCCGTTACAATCATGCAAATTTTTTTCATTATTCTTCCTCCGGATGTCTTTCTTCATACGGCTCAAATTGGCCGGGGAACAGGAAATCCTCCACGATGCGTGCACAATCGGCCACGCAGCCGCGGCAGGAGCGCAGGCGGTCGGTTTTTCCGTCCGTTCCGCGCAAGAGCGCGCAGCAGGAGGTGGTGTTCCAGTCCTCAAATTTTTGAATCATTTTGTTTCCCAACTCAAAGGTGGAAAACTTGGACGCGGGTGCCTGCAGGTTGGCGTCGCTGTTTTTAAGGCCGGCCAGCATCATCATCGCGCAGACGGAGCCGCACGTTTCGTAGCGTTTGGCAATGCCCAGCCCGTAGGCTTCCACGGCGCGGAAGGCAGTTTTTTCGTCCATACCCAACAGGTCGCAGTACGTACACGCGACGGCTTGGGCGCAGTTGTAACCCTGTTTGTGTTTGTTTTTGGCTTCTTGTACTCGTGATTTCATCATAATCGCAAAAAGCCCCGCCGCGCGGGCGGAGCTTTTAAATTATTTGGCGGCTTTTTGAAGCGCGCTTACCTTGTCGGTCGCTTCCCAGGGGAATTCTTTGCGTCCGAAATGCCCGAAAGAAGCGGTGGCAAGATAAATGGGATTTCTAAGTTTAAAATACTCAATAATTCCCCGCGGCGTAAGCGGGAAAAGCTTGCGTGCAATTTGGGCCAGTTTTTCATCGGGGATGACGCCCGTCCCGTCGGTATCCACGTAGAAGCCGACCGGTTCCTCCCGCCCGATGGCGTAGGCGATTTGCACGGTGCATTCGTGGGCCAGCTTGGCGGCCACGATGTTTTTGGCGATGTAGCGCGCCATGTAGGCGGCGGAGCGGTCTACCTTGGTCGGGTCTTTGCCGGAGAAGGCGCCGCCTCCGTGCGGGCAGCGGCCGCCGTAGGTGTCCACGATAATTTTGCGGCCGGTAAGCCCGGTGTCGGACTGGGGGCCGCCGATTACAAATTTGCCGGTGGGGTTGATGTAGATTTTGGTGTCTTTATCAATCCATTTTTTAACGGCGGGAATAATGGCCGCGGCTTCAATTTCTTTTTTGGATTTTTCGGTAATTTTGGCGCCGGAGCGGTCTAAAATATCTTCGGTGTGCTGGGTGGAAACGACGATCGTGTCCACGCGCACGGGTTTGCCGTCTTGGTATTCCACGGTTACCTGGCTTTTGGCGTCGGGCCCCAGGTAAGGCAGCATTTTGGTGCGGCGGGCTTTTTCCAGATTTTTCAAAATTTCGTGCGACAGCACCAGCGACAGCGGCATATATTCCAGCGTTTCGTCCACGGCATATCCCACCATCAGCCCTTGGTCGCCCGCGCCGCCCACATCCACCCCTTGGCTGATGTCGGGCGATTGCTTGCCGATGACGTTAATCACCGCGCAGGTTTTGTAGTTAAAGCCGTATTTGGCGTCGTCGTAGCCGATGTTTTTAATCACGTCGCGCGCGATCTGTTCCACATCCACCCACGTGCGGGTGGTAATTTCGCCGCCCACGATAACGAGCCCCCTCGTGATATACGTTTCGCAGGCTACGCGGGCGGTTTTGTCTTTCTTTAAAATTTCGTCCAAAATAGCGTCGGAAATTTGATCGCAGACTTTGTCCGGGTGGCCTTTGGAGACGGACTCGGAGGTAAAAAAGCATTTTCCTTGTTTAATCATAGTACGGACTCCTGACGCCGTTTTGAGGGGAAGCGGCAGATTTAATTTATAATATATTATACCACTTTAAGGGAGCCGACCCATGACCAAAAAATTTATTTCGTGGAACGTAAACGGCATCCGCGCGGCGGAGAAGAAAGGGTTTTTGGATTTTCTGTCTTCCTGCGGGGCGGATATTTTGGCCGTGCAGGAAACGAAAGCCTGCCCCGAGCAGCTTTCCGCCGCTTTGCAAAATCCGCCGGGCTATCACGCGTTTTATTGCTGTGCCGAGCGGAAAGGATACAGCGGGGTGGCGTGCTTTTGCAAGGAGCGGCCGCTGGCGGTTTCGTGCGGGCTTGGCGTGGAAGAGTTTGATAAGGAAGGCCGCACGCTTATTTTGGAGTATCCGCATTTTTATTTTTTAAACATCTATTTTCCCAACGGCGGGCAGGGGGAAGCACGCATTGCGTTTAAACTGCGCTTTTACGAACGGTTTTTGGAAAAGAGCAAAGAGCTTTTTAAAACGGGCAAAACCGTGATTGCCTGCGGGGACGTGAACACCGCCCACCGGGAAATAGATCTGGCGCGCCCCAAAGAGAATGCGGGCGTAACGGGCTTCCTGCCCGAAGAACGCGCCTGGTTAGACCGCTTTTTTACGGAAGGCTATACAGACGCGTACCGCGCGTTTGAAACCTCCGGCGGGCATTACACCTGGTGGGATTACAAAACCCGCGCGCGCGAGCGCAACGTGGGCTGGCGGATTGATTATTTTATGGTGGACGAAAAATCGCTGCCTAACGTAACGGGGGCGGACATTTTAACCGATGTAACGGGTTCCGACCATTGCCCCATCCGCCTGCGGATGAATATATAAGGAGCATAACGGAGCAACAAGCGGTTTAAAAAATAGGAACAAAACGGGTCTTGATTATTTTTTTGATTTTTGTTACATTTAAGGTACGGGCTGAAAAGGGTGTATAAAAATCTTTTCAGGCCGTTATAAAAAAAGGAGATAAAGCTATGAATAATAAGAAGGGTTTCACCCTGATTGAATTGCTGGTAGTCGTCTTGATTATCGGCATCTTGGCCGCTATGGCCATGCCCGCTTACTTCAAAGCGGTGGAACGCTCCCGCGCGGCGGAAGCGGATACCTTGATTGGTACTGTCGTACAGGCTCAACAGCGCTACAAAATGAAAACCGGTAATTATGCCCTGAAATGGAAATCGTTGGATGTCGCTCCGCAGGATGCGGATGATACCAGTGTTTACCATACGAAAGGGACGGATGGGAATGGTTTCGCCATTACTTTATATGGAGATGAAACCACACAGGGTAATGACTCCGGTGTAGCCGCTGTCAGAGAAAACTCTGGCCAGTACAACTATACTTTGTGGAAACTTTATGATTCTACGCAGGCTCCTATTTGCTATGGAACCACTCAAGATGATAAAGATTTCTGCATTGAATACACTGGCGACGAAGAATACGATGCTTCTACGCATGTTCCTACGCTGGAAGGTTACGGTGCTGCTGGTGGTGAAGGTGGTGCAGGTGACGGCGGCCACTAAGCTTCTGCTTACACAAGTTTTACCCGCTCCCGAATTTCGGGAGCGGTTTTTTTATGCCTTCTTAGGCAGGGGCCGCGTGCGCCGCTTTGCGCCGGCAAGGCGGCAATCCCTTAGGGTGCGGCCGTGCCCACGCCACTGCAGGGCCTGTGCCGCCGGGCGAAAGAGCCCTTTTAAGCAAACAAAAAACCGCGCCGTTTTACGGGTGCGGTTTTTAAAAAGAGGGGGAATCAGGCTTCTATCCCCGTAAACGTTTTGAGGGCAAATCCGATTAAAAAGCTTACTGCCGCCACGCCAAAACTCAAACAGGTCATTTCAATAAAGCGGTGTTTAAAGTTTTCGCCCCGCGCCACGGAATAGTAAAACATAAACCCGGCAATTAACAGAAGCGCGAAAAACAACATCAGCCCCAGCGCCGCAAACACATTGTTCAGGCACGCAAACGGCGCCACCAAGAGGGCCACCGTAATCACGTACGCCCCGCCCGTGTACACGGCGGCTTTTACGGGGTGTTTGCCGGCGTCTTGCTCGGTTTTGGAAGACAAATACTCCGACGACGCCATAGACAGCGCCGCCGCAATCCCCGTAATAGCACCCGTAAGGGCGATGAGCTTGCTGTTGGATAGCGCCAGCGTGAACCCCGCCAGCGCGCCCGTAAATTCCACCAGCGCGTCCGACAGACCCAAAATCACCGAGCTCATATACGCCAAGCGTTCTTCGTTAATCAGCGCAATCAGTTTGCCTTCGTGGGCGTCTTCTTCTTCGGCCAGTTGGGCGATGCGGGGGTACTCCGTAAACGCGCGGTACGTGCCCGAGGCGTGGTGCTCGCCCGATTCCATTAATTTAATGGCAAACGTAAGGCCCAAGGTGCGGGCCAAAAAGGAATACCAAACGATTTTAAAACGGTCGGGCGCGGCGGCAACGCCCGTTTCGCTTTGAATTAAATCGTAGTGGCGTTTCTCGTCGGTGGACAAGGTTTCCAGCACGCGGCGGTTTTCTTCGTTTTTTTCGCGCGCGGCAAGTTGCTTGTAAATATGGTATTCCGTAATTTCATTGCGGGAAAATACTTCTAAATTATTTTTGGTTTCTGCTAGCATAGTATCCTCATTCAAATACCCGGCCGGGCCGGGAAAACAAAACGGGTTAATTTTGGGGGGTGTTTTCCGCGGGGGGTGCGGGCGTTTCTTGCTGGGGCGACAGCGGCAATAAGTCCTTGCCGTAGGCAAAGTCAAACACGATGCCCGCAATAAACTGCAGTTGGTTGTACAGGTCTTTTTCGCTGATAAATTCATCGGGCGCGTGGGCGGTGTTTTCCGACAGCGGATCCATATCCGGCCCCAGGCCGTAGGTAATTACGCCCAGCTTGCGCAAAAATTCACTGTCGCCCGACGCCGGACTCATGCCCGGCACGGTAATGGCGCCGGGGAAAAGCTTTTGGGCCGTTTTGGAAATGGAGGCAAACAGCTCGTCCGTTCCGTCCATCGGGGTCGGAAAGGGCGTTTGCGGGCGCTCCAGCATTTCCAGCGTGATGTTGTCCTCTTCCGTAAACAGGTTTTTTAAACGGTCAAAAAATTCATCCGGGTCGGATCCCGGCAGCAGGCGCACGTTCAAAATGGCGCTGGCTTCGCCGCTGGCGGAGCCGGTGTCTTTGCTGGCGGAAAGGACGGTGGGGTTTAGCGTGTCTTTAAGCTGGGTTCTAAAGAAAGGGTCTAACGCCATAACTTCGGCGGCGGATTGGCTGTTTTGCGGGGTGCCGTTTAACAAAAAATCAATGGTGGTTTGGCCGTCTTCATCCTGCAGGGGGGCGATGGCCTTAAAAAAGGTGCGCGCGGTGGGCGTGAGTTTAGCCGGTGGATTGTAATTGGCGATTTTAGCCAGCGCCTGCGATAATACATAGACGGCGTTGTCGTTTACCGGCATGGAAGAATGCACCCCCGTGCCGTAGGCCGTTACTTTGATGTCCATATACATTTTGGTGGAGGCTTCGGCAAACACAATATCCGCCCCGCCGCGGTTTTTGATAATGCCGCCGCCTTCGTTTAAGGCGTAGCCGGGGTTGATTTTGTCCCAATGGGCGCCGCCCAGCCACAGAAGGCCCGTTTCACTGCCGGATTCCTCGCCGGAGGTGGCCAAAAAAATCAGGTCGCGCGCGGGCGTTATTTTTTGGTCTTTAAGCCATGTAAAAAGCGCCAAATAGACGGCGGTATAATTTTTGGCGTCCGTGGCGCCCAGGCCGTAGATGTTGCCGTTTTCGGCCGTGGCTTTGAAAGGGGGATAAATCCACCCCTCGGCGGCGGGGGCGGTGTCTAAATGGGAAATAAGCAAAAGCGGTTTTTGGGAGGGGTCGCTTCCTTTGATGCGCGCCATCAGGTTGGCGCGGCCTTGGCTGGGGATGAAAATATCCCAGTCTATGCCGTGTTTGTTCAGTTCTTTATAGAGGTAGCGCGCGGCGGAAAGTTCATCCGGCTCCGGCAGGGAAGTGTCAATGTTTAAGAGGTTGATTAAGTGGCGTTTGGCCTCGGCGTTCAGCGCGGCCCAGCCGTCGTTTTCCTGCGCCTGCGCCGAAAACGACAACGCCCAACATGCCAACCCGATTGCCAGTATGCGTTTTATCATTTGTCCGCCAGCTCAAAGTGAAGTTCCGCCCCGGCTTTTACCCCGTGCTTTTGGGCGGTTTTGGCCGCCAGCTCCAGCACGTATTGCCCGTACCCCAGGGCGTAGGCCACTTGGCTGTCGGGCGTGTAGGTGTAGGAATGGGGCACCTGATGGGCTACGGACGTAACCCGCTTGTCCGAGCCGATAAATACCATATCCAAATCAATCAGCGTGTTTTTCATCCAGAAGGCTTGTTCTTCGTCTTGTTCAAACACAAAAAGCATTCCCTCGTTTTCGGGCAGTTCTTTTACAAACATCAGGCCTTTTTCCTGCTTTTTGGGCGTATCGGCCACGCGGGCGCGCACGGCAAAGCCGTCCGGCAGGGTAACCGTAACGGTTTCGTACCCGCCGCAGGCGCACAGCAAAAGAAGGCTTAGCAAACACGCAAGACGTCTCATATATATAAGTGTAGCAAATTCCCCGCCGCCGCGGTACCTGCGGCGGGGCTTTTGCGGTAACCCAAACGGTTTTCTATAGGGAACTTCTTCTAAATTGGTATAATACAAGAGATGACTTGTTCCTCCGAACCCATTTTGGAAGTGCGCAATTTACACATAGACTTCACTGCCGAAGAAGGCCGCCTGCCGGTGCTTTGCGGCCTGTCGTACGCGTTGCCCAAAGGGCGCGTGCTGGCGGTGGTGGGGGAATCGGGCAGCGGAAAAACGGTGCATGCGCTGTCTGTCTTGCGCCTCTTGCCGCCCAACGCGCACGTGAGCGGAGGGGAAATTTGCTACAAAGGCCAAAACTTGGCTTTGCTTTCGGAAGGGGAACTGCGCCGGATACGGGGCGGCAAAATTTCCATGATTTTCCAAGATCCCGCCGCCAGCTTAAACCCGGTGCTTACGATTGGCCAACAACTGACGGAAACCCTGCTGGCGCACCGCAAAATGTCCAAGGAAGAGGCCCGGCGCCAAGCGGCCCGGCTGTTGGAAAAAGTGGGTATCGCCGGCGCCGCCAAACGGCTGGAGGAATATCCGTTTCAATTTTCGGGCGGGATGTGCCAACGCGTGATGATTGCCATGGCGCTGGCCCTTTCGCCGGATGTCCTGATTGCCGACGAACCGACCACCGCGCTGGACGTAACGGTGCAGGCTCAAATTTTACGGCTGATTAAACAATTACAGACCGAAAGCGGCATGTCGGCCGTGTTTATTACGCATAACCTGGCGGTGGCTGCCGCCGTGGCCGATGAGGTGCTGGTGCTGTATGCCGGGCGTTGCATGGAACAGGCTCCCGCCGAACAACTTTTTAAAAATCCGCTTCATCCCTATACGCAGGGTTTATTAAATTCGCTGGCGCCGCTGCATCAAAAAGTAGAGAAGCTGCCCGTTATTGCCGGGCATCCGCCGGTGCCGGGGCAAGCGCAAGCCGGCTGTCCGTTTGCGCCGCGCTGTCCGTTTGCGTCGGAAAAATGCCGGCAAAGCTGTCCGCCGCTGTTTGAAGAAAACGGACGGAAAACCCGCTGTTGGCTGCGGGAGGTGCACGCATGAACGCCCCCGTGCAGATTACCCATTTGTACAAAACGTATACCCGCCGCCGCTGGCTGGGGAAAAATTGGGAAAAACCCGTTTTAAAAGACGTCAGCCTGACGCTGGAAGAAAACCATGTGCTGGGGCTGGTGGGCGAATCCGGCTGCGGCAAAAGCACGCTTTGCAAGGTGCTTTTGGGCATTGAAAAACCCACTTCCGGCCAAGTGCTGGCGGACGGGAAAGACGTGGCTGTGCTGTCTAAAAGCGAGTTTAAAAAATTGCGCCGGGTGATGCAGGTGGTGTATCAAGACCCTTACTCCAGCCTAGATCCGCGCATGACGGTGCGCCAAACTTTAAGCGAGCCGCTGGATATACACGGGCTTAAAAAAGAGCCGCGGGAGAGGGACGCTTTTTTGAAGGATTTGCTGGCGGCGGTCGGCCTGTCCGCCACGCAGCTGGAGCGTTACCCGCATGAATTTTCCGGCGGGCAGCGCCAACGCATTTGCATTGCGCGGGCCTTGGCGCTGGATCCTAAAATTTTAGTGGCGGACGAGCCCGTCTCCGCGTTGGATGTGTCGGTGCAGGCGCAAATTTTAAATTTATTAAAAAAAATTCAAACCCAACGCCATTTGTCTATGATTTTTGTAACGCACGACTTTGCCGTGGCCCGCTTTCTATGCGATGATATTGCCGTGATGTACCAAGGCCGCATCGTAGAGAGGGCGCCCGCCGAGGAGCTGTTCCTCCACCCGCAGCACCCGTATACGCGGGCGCTGCTTGCGGCGGTGCCTTCGGTGCAGGGGCCTTGTCTGCCCCCGGAAGAGCTGGCGGAAGCGCCTGGCCGGACAGATTGGGCCTGCCCGTTTGCCGCCCGCTGCGCCTATGCCCAAGCTTCGTGCAAAAGCAACCGTTTTGAATTGAAAGAAATTTTTCCGCGTCACGCCTGTGCGTGCGGCGTGTTGCCGTTTGCGACGGAGAAAAAGAAATCCGCCTGATAGGAGCTGTATAATGAAACTAAACCAACAACGTTTGATTGATACTTTTTTGGAGCTGGTGCAGATAGACAGCGAGTCTTTTCATGAAAAAAAGATTCACGGTTTTTTGGTGTCCCGCTTAAAAGAACTGGGCTGCCGCGTATATGTGGATAAAGCCGGTGCCGCCTACGAAACGGACGCGCCGGGCAACATTATCGCTTTTCTGCCCGGGACGGTAAAAAGCAAGCCGGTGGTGCTGTGCTCGCATATGGACACGGTGGTGCCGGGCAAAGGGGTAAAACCCGTAGTCAAGAAAGATTGCATCACTTCGGACGGAACCACTATTTTAGGCGCGGACGACAAAGCCGGCCTGGCCATTATTCTGGAAGTGCTGCGCACCTTAAAAGAGCAAACGCAGGTGCCTTATCCGCCGGTGGAAGCCGTTTTTACGCTGTCGGAAGAAACCGGCATGCAGGGTGCTAAAAATTTGGACTATAAAAAAATCAAAGGGCGGGAAGGCCTTATTTTGGACAATGAAGAAGCCACCGAACTGTTGGTGCAGGGCCCGGCGGTAAACACCATAGAAGTCTGGATAAAAGGGCTGGCGGCGCACGCGGGCGTCTGCCCGGAAAAAGGCATTTCCGCCTTGGAAGTGGCGGCCTACGCTTTGTCGCAGATGAAACTGGGCCGCGTGGACAAGGAAACCGTAGCCAATTTCGGCGTGGTACAAGGCGGAAAAGTAACCAATGTGGTGATGGATGAAGTGTATTTAAAAGGGGAGGCCCGCAGTTTAAGCGACGCCAAACTGGCCAAACAAACCGCCCATATGAAAGCGTGTTTTGAAAAAGCCGTCAAGCATTTTACGAAGAAAATTGACGGAAAAGTTCATAAACCGCAGGTTAAATTTATTCCTTTCAAACGCTATCCGGCCGTCAACGTGCCCCGCAACAATCAAATGGTAAAAGACATTTTGGCCGCGGCCAAAAAGCTGGGCGTTACGGTGCGGGCCGCTGCGTCCGGCGGCGGCTGCGACGCTAACGTGTTAAGCGGATTCGGATTTACCTTGCCCAACTTGGGCGTAGGCTGCCGCAATTGCCATACGCTGAAAGAAAAATTAATCTTAAAAGAATTTTTCCAGGCGTTTGAAATTACGCTTTCGGCGGTGCTGGCGTACCGGAAATAAAAGGAGAGTCCGGCAGGTATGTTAAACTACATTGTCAGAAGACTGTTGCTTTTGCCCCTGGTGGTGTTGGGGGTAACGTTCCTGCTGTTTTTTCTGACCCAGCGCCTAAGCCCGGAAATGCGCGCTTCCCTGTATGTAAAAGATCCGCGCCAAATGGGCGCGCTGGAAGAAGTCATCCGCCAATACGGCCTGCGGGACAATGTGTTTAAGCAATACGGCCGTTGGCTGGCCAACGTGGCCCAAGGCGACTTGGGCTACAGCCCCAGCGCCAATATGCCGGTTGCGCAGGCGATTAAAGAATATCTGCCCGCCACCATCCAGCTGGCGTTTATTACCATTTTGTTTGTGGTCTTTTTTGGCGTATGGTTCGGCAGCGCCTCGGCCGTGCATAAAGACAAATGGCAGGATGTCGTGGCGAGGCTGGTGTCGGTGGGGGGGTTCTCGCTGCCGATTTTTGTGCTGGGGCTGATTTTGCTGATGATTTTTTACGGCAAACTCGGTTGGTTTGCGCCCGGCGGCTATTCCGTGCAGACGGATATGATTATCCACGGCGGCGCGTTTAAAACCTATACCGGGTTTTTGCTGGTGGATTCTTTGTTAAACGGCAATTTGCGCGTGTTTGGCGATGTCCTTTCGCACCTGGTACTGCCGGCGGTTACGCTGTGCATCGGCTCGTTTGCCCTGATGGTGCGGGTCATGCGATCGAGTATGCTGGAGGAATTGAATAAAGACTATGTCCGCACCGCCCGCGCCAAAGGCCTAACCCAATGGCAGGTGGTATACAAACACGCCGGCAAAAACGCCATTATCCCCGTCATTACGCTGGCCAGCATTCAATTTATCCGCCTCTTGGGAGGAACGGTTATTGTGGAAACGATTTTTGATTACCCCGGCATCGGGCGCTTTGGCGTGATTGCCGCCCAGCAATTGGATATTGCGGGCATATTAGGGTTTTCGCTAATGGTGGCGGTGTTGTTTGTGCTGGGGAATTTGCTGTCGGATATTCTCTACACGGCGGTGGATCCGCGCATCCGTCTGGAATAAATATGCTAAACGACCGTATTTTAAAACGCATCTATACCAATAAAACCTCGCTGTTCGGGTTGATTATCGTGGTGTTTTTCTTGCTGGTGGCGTTGTTTGCCCCGGTGCTGGCGCCGGTGCAAAATTCCAACAATCCTTATCAGCTGCCGCAAAAAAGCTACCAAATTGCGCCGCAGCCGCCGTCTGCGCAGAACTGGTTCGGCACTACCGAACAGCAGTATGATTTGTACTACGGCGTGGTGTGGGGGACGCGGCTTGCGTTTAAAATCGGATTAACGGTTACTTTTTTTGCGTTTTTAATCGGCTTATTTGTCGGCGGGGTGGCGGCGTATTTCGGCGGGAAAACGGACGAAATTTTAATGCGCCTTACGGATATTGTATTTGCGGTGCCGTCTTTGGTGCTAGCGATGGTAATTGCCGCGATGCTGGGGCCGGACATCAAAAATATGATGATTGCGCTGACGGCCGTGGCGTGGCCGTCGTATGCAAGGCTGGTGCGGGGGGATATTCTGTCGGTCAAGCAGCGCGATTACGTAACGGCGGCGCGCACCTTGGGCGCGCGCGGCCCGCGGATTTTGCTGCGCCATATTTTGCCTAACGCCATTTATCCGTCGGTCGTGGTGGCCAGTTTGGATATCGGCTATGTGGTGCTGACGGCGGCCTCTTTATCGTTTTTGGGCTTGGGCGCCCAGCCCGGCACGGCCGACTGGGGGCAGCTGATTGCCATGGCGCGCAACTGGGTGCTGGGTACGCCGGGCCATCCGTTTGCCTATTGGTATACGGTGGCGGCGCCGGGCGGAGCGATTTTTATGTTTGTACTGGGCTGGAACTTGCTGGGAGATGCGTTTCGGGATATTTTAGACCCCAGACAGGCCTAATATATACTAAAATGAAGGAAACAACCCTATCATCAAGAGGTGCTTATGATTCGCCGTAAAGATTTGTATACCGCTTTAGCTGACAGTGCTTTCCGCTTTCCGGACAAAATTGCGTTGGTGGAAGCCGGCACCGAAAAAAAAGTCTCTTATCACGAATTATTAATGCAGGTAGACCGCGCCGCCGATATGTTTTTTGAACACGGCATCCGCAAGGGCGACCGCGTGGCCGTGGCGCACCGCAACGCCATTGATACGGTGGTGGCCAATTTCGGGCTGTATAAATTGGGGGCGGTATGCATTCCCATGAATTTTATGGTGACCAAGCCGGAAGAAATTGAATACATCCTAAACAATGCCGGCGCAAAAGCGGTGGTCACGCAGGCGGAGTTTATCCGCCACTATGTAAAATGTTTGCCCCAGCTGCCGACGGTGGAATATATCTTTTCCACGGACGAAATCCCCTCTTCCGCAGCGGGCAACCCCAAACTGCAGCTTTTTTGGGAGCAAATTGAAAAATCCACCGTACACGAAGAAACGGCCTCGGCCAATGCGGGGCTGGAGGACTTGGCTTTTATTCTCTACACTTCCGGCACCACGGGCCTGCCCAAAGGCGCCATGCTTACGCACGGAAATTTGGCTTCCAACGTGATTTCCTGTGCACAAATTTTTAAAATTACCGACGACGACTGCTTCTTGTGCCTGCTGCCGATGTTCCACTCGTTTGCGTGGACGACGTGCGTCGTCATTCCGATGTATTTAAATTTAAAAGTGGTCATTGTGGCCAACGTCATGCCCGCCAGCAAATGGCTGGGCGCGATGGGGGCGGAAAAAGTAACCGTTATCCTGGCGGTGCCGCAGATTTATGCGGTGCTTTCCAAGGAAGCCAAGGGCCTCAAGCGGCTGTATTTGCGGTTCTGGCCGTTTAAGAATGTGCGTTTTGCCGTGTCGGGCGCGGCGCCGCTGACGCAGGAAATTAAAGACCGGTTTGAAGAAAAAATCGGCGTGCCGATCTTGGAAGGATACGGCCTGACCGAAACGAGCCCGGTGGTAAGCGTCAACACCGAAGAACTGCAAAAAATCAAATCCGTCGGCCCGGCCATTCCGGCCGTCAGCACCTTGGTGCTGGACGACGAAGGCAACGAAGTGCCCCGCAACAAAGAAGGCGAGCTGTGCATCAAGGGGCCCAACGTCTTCCGCGGTTATTGGGGCAACGAAAAAGCCACCCGCGACGCTTTTACTGAAGACGGTTGGTTTAAAACGGGCGACATTGTGGAAGTGGATGATGACGGATTTATTTTCATCAAAGACCGCAAGAAAGACATGATCATCATCAAAGGGCTGAAAGTATTTTCGGCGCAGGTGGAAGCCGTCATCTGCGAGCATCCGGGCATTGAAGAATGCGCCATCATCGGCGTGCCGGACGGGCGCGGCGGCGAGTTTGTAAAACTCTATGCCGTTAAAAAAGAAGGCGCCCAGATTGACGAAGCCGAATTTAGAAAATTTTTAAAAACGCATTTGGACAATTACAAACGCCCGCGCGATTTTGAATTTGTGGACGCGCTGCCCAAAAATGCGCTTCGCAAAGTGCTCAAGCGTGAACTGCGCAAAGATGCCGTAGCCAAACTGGCTGCCCGCGGGGCGGCCGCAGCGGAGGAACACGTTGCTTGATCTGGCGCAGATTCTGAAAGAAGTGGTGCCGCAGGCCCATTATGTGGGGGGCATTGTGCGCAGCAGTTTGCTGCGGCGGCCGTCTTCGGATATAGACATCACGCTGCCGGCGGCTGACGTACCCGCCGCCGCCAAAGCTTTGGGCCGCCGCCTCAAAGCGGCCGTGTTTGAAATGGACGCCGAACTGGGCGTTTGGCGGGTAGTTACCCATAAAGAAAAAATTCAAATTGATTTAACCGCCTACCAAGGAAAAGATTTAAAGGCCGATTTGCTGCGCCGGGATTTTACGTTTAACGCGCTTGCTTATCCGGTGGCGGCGCTTCCCCAGATTGTCATCACGCCGCGCAAAAACGAGACGGCGCATATTCTTCTTAAAAAAATCCGCCGCAAAGAAATTGTGGACTATTCCCACGGGCTGGATGATTTGGCCGCCAAGGTAATTGACCGCAATCATCCGCACGTATTTAAAGACGATCCCCTGCGCATGCTGCGGGCGTTTCGCTCGGCGGCAGAGCTTGGGTTTATGATTTCCAAGCGCACCTTATTGCAAATTAAAAAAGACCATGCCCTGATCGTCCGCTCCGCCGGGGAACGCGTGCATGAAGAATTAGACCGCCTGTTTGCCACGTCCAAAGCGTACGAAAATTTACGGATAATGGATCAATGCGGGTTGCTGACGGCTCTTTTCCCGGAGCTGGAAGCCCAGCGCACCTGTGCGGAAGTGTATTACGGAAAAGGCGGCGTATTAAAGCATACGCTGGCCGTGTTTCAGCGGATGGAATACCTGTTGGATCACTTGGCAAAAGCGTTCCCCAAATACGCTAAAAAACTGGCGCCGTACGCCCGCAATAAGCCGCTTTATAAAATGGCGGCGCTTTTGCACGATATCGCCAAACCGGCTACGGCAAAAGTAATGGGAGACCGCCTGCGGTTTTTTTATCACGAAGAAAAGGGCGCCAAAATGGCCAAAACCGTGTTGGAGCGGCTGCACTACAGCCGGGCGGACATACGGCTTATTTGTGCGATGATTGGCGAGCATTTGCGTCCGTCCAACTTGGCCAGCAACGACGTTATTACCGATCGGGGCGCCTATCATTTTTTTCGCGACTTGGGCGAGGCCGCCCTTCCGATGCTTCTTTTGTGCTGGGCCGATTACGCCAGCTACGTAACGGACGCCCAACTGCGGCGCATTATGCCCAAAAGCTCCCTGCCGATGATGACAATCGCCCAAGCGCAAAAAACGGCCAATATCGGCAAAACCCTGCGGCATATGCAGGTGCTTTCTTTGTTATTTAAAAAATTTTTTGATACGCCTAAAAAAATCGCCCCCGTCCGTTTGATTACCGGGCGGGACGTGATGGACGCGCTCTCTCTCCCGCCCAGTCCCAAAATCGGCGCTATTTTAGAAGCCGTTTCGCTGGCGCAGGTGGAAGGAAAAGTCCGTTCCAAAGAAGAGGCCTTGGCGTTTATCCGGCAGGTGGATATAAAATAATTTTTTGGCAAAAGGTATGTACAGACCGACAAAACTTTGCTAAAATAAATGTGCGGTACTCCGCTATGCGGGCGTGGTTCAATGGTAGAATGGAAGCTTCCCAAGCTTTAGACGAGGGTTCGATTCCCTTCGCCCGCTTTTTTTATCAGGAACAATTATGGAAAACGAAAACCTGGATTTGGACATTAAACCGGCCGGAAACAAAGATTTGTGGCTGTTTTTGATTATCATTGATATCATTTTTTTGTGCGTGTTCGGGTTTTTCCTCTACAAGCACTTTTCCACGCGTTTGTTTGAAGCTCCGGCCGCTGCGGCCCCGGTTGAACAAACCGAAGTGGTGGAAGTTCCTGAAATTTCGGAAACGGATGTGGTGGCCGGCCCGGAAGCGATTGTGGTAGAATCGGTGGCGGCGGCGCCTGTTTCCAATACGGAGCCGGAAGTGAAACCCGCCCCGGCGAAAGAGCCGGAAGTAAAACCGGCCGAACAAACCCAGCCGGCGGCCGCGCAGGAAAAGAAGGAAAGCATTGTTATTAAAGTAAACCCCAAGAGCAAATACCGCCGGGTTACGTTCCGCTGGTTTGGCGAAGGGGATAAAGTTTCCGTCGTCAGCGGGTTTACGATGGCCAAACCCAAACCGCTTAAAAAACGCGGCGATTATTGGGAAACCACCCTTTCCATTGCTCCGGGCACATACAAATTCCTGTATGTGGTGGACGGCAAGAATACGCTTGATCCTTACTCGGAAGAGAAAGACGGCCGCTCGCTCCTAGTTATAGAATAAATTTGACGTTTTTAAAAAGCCCCGCGTTGGCGGGGCTTTTTTTATGCACGGGTGCGCTTGGGAAAAGGGGAGGACTGCTAAAAGGGCCCGAGAAATGCCGCAGGAGGGAGACCTTTAACCAAATAAAACCGGGGCCGCTTTTTGCGAGCGGCCCCGGTGAGGTTACGACTAATTGCCCCGGGTTTCGGCACCCGGAACAAGCAGGAAAACTAACAGCTGACGCTGCGCTTGATAATGCTGCGCACGATTCCTTCCACGTGGAAGGAATCCCGGTCTGCAATAATGGGGTTATACTGCGGATTTTCGGACTGTAAAATCACGTTTTCGCCGTCTTTGGTAAAACGCTTGACCATTACTTCCCCGTTGTTTACGCACACCACCACATCTTTGTTTTTGGGGCTATGGTTTTGCTCCACAATCAGCCAATCGTGCGGGGCAATCAGCGTTTGCATGGAATCGCCTTTAGCCTCCACCATAAAGCCTTTGCAGGCGGGGAAATAAATCATACTGGGATCCACCGGCACAATGCGCGTGGGCGTGCCGTCTAAAAGGGTGCCTTCCGGGCCGCATTTGGCCATGCCGTACATTTTTAAATAAATGACGTTTTTCTCCGGGTCTTTTAAAATAATATAGTCGCGCGGGTTGGCCGGGTTTCGTTTTAAGTAGCCTTTCTTTTCCAACTGTTTAATGTGGTGAAACACCACGCTTTTGGCGCTTAAATTCAAGCGGTCGGCCAATTCTTCCATCGTCAGCGGATCGGAGATGTTGGCCTTTAAAATTTCCAACAGTTCGGCTTGTTTGGGGTGCAGGGCTTTCATAGGGCAGCTCCTTTAACTTTTATTTTGTTCTATATTTTGTTCTATAAATTTTAGAAAACAATGTCAACTTTATTTTTATAAGCCAAGATTCACTGATTGGTTTGAATAAGGGAGATTCAGCAATTGGGGAGTATGGCGTGTGTGGCTTAAACCAGTCTGATGAACGGACATAGAGTGCCATCCCCTAGAAGGGGTACTTTTTCTGGCGGTAGAAAAAGTACGAAAAAGACCGCCGCCCCATCGTCCTATAAAAATCTCTTCCAAGCCGGAAATTTTATAACTCGCTATGCTCAAACAATAAAATTTCCACTCGTCTTGGAAGGCTTTTTATAAGCAGGACAAAAGGGCGGATAAACAACAATGACATAAAAGGAAAATTCCTTATGAGGTTTTGCGGCTAGGCTCTGGCCTTTCGCAAGGGTGCAACAGTACAGAAACAGTGTGGCCTAAACCAATCGTACGAAGGGGCATAGAATCGGGAGGCCAGGCTCTGGCTCCGCCCCCGGCAAGGGGGTTGATTTGTTTTTTTTTTTTGATAAATTTTGCGTATGGCAAAAATTTATCAAAAATCCTTCCCCGGCACTAAAAACGCCGGATTTACGCTTATAGAGCTGTTAGTGGTGGTATTAATTATCAGCATATTAGCGGCGGTGGCATTGCCCTCGTATGAAAAAGCGGTGGAAAAATCCCGCGCGGCGGAAGCGCTTACCCTATTCAAAAGTGTGGTGCAAGCTAATCAGGTGTACTATTTGGCCAATGGTACGTATGCCTCGTCTTTTGAAGATTTAGACATAGATATTCCTTGGCAGGCGGAGAGCGCCGCGGTACGCTCCAACGATTTCTGGAAAATGACGGTTAATCCCAGCCGTGTACAAAGCAACAGCTTTGGAGCGTCTGTGGATCTGATTAGACAAGATGATAAATATCTAACGGTGGGGTTTTCTTATTTTTTTGAACCGGACCGTTATAAATCGGTTACGGGGTTATATTGCCGGGTAAGTTATTATGACCGCAGGGGAAGCCGAAATTATTGCGAGAAAATTATGGGCCTGACTAATCCGGAAATCGTATCTAGCTGGGGCCGAACTCACATTTATGCTATGTAATGCAACTATTAAAAACTCCCCGGAAGTTTTCGTTCCGGGGAGTTTTATGTAAAACAGCTTTACAGTTTTTTAATGAACCGGTCAAACGCGGCCTGCCCCTCGGGCGTGCGTTTGTACACGCCGGCGTATTCCAACACGCGGGCAAACACTTTGCCCACTTCGGTGCGCAGAATTTCCGCCGTGTTTCTGGCGGTAAACGTATACTTTTTAAGCAGTTCTTCCGCCCAGGGCGCGTGTTTGGAAAGGCTTTCGTCTTTCCAAATGGCGGCCAGATCTTTTTTGATAAGCGGCGCTTCCAAAGCTTTTAATTCTTTGGCAAGCCGCGCCGGCAGCACCGCCAGCCCCATGACTTCAATCAGGCCGATGTTTTCTTTTTTAATATGGTGCACTTCGGCGTGGGGGTGGAAAATACCCATCGGAAATTCGTCCGTGGTACGGTTGTTGCGAAGCACGATGTCGAGCTCAAAGGCCTTGCCGCGGCGGCGGGCAATGGGCGTGACAGTGTTGTGCGGCGTGTCGCCGGTTTTGGCTACAATATCCGCCTTGGGGTCGCTGTAAGTGCGCCATTTTTTAAGGATGTATTCCCCGGCTGCGATAAGGTCTTTTTTAGAGCCGTTTAGGCGGATGACGCTCATCGGCCATTTGACGATGCCCGCTTTAACGCGCGGAAATTTTTTAAGTTTAAACGTTTGCTCCACCGGCGCTTTTTCCATGGCAAACACATACCGCCCGCCTTGGAAATGGTCGTGCGTCAAAATAGAGCCGCCTACGATGGGCAAATCGGCGTTGGAGCCGATGAAATAATGCGGCAGGAAATCCACAAAATTAAGCAGCCGCTCAAAACTTTTGCGGGTCAGTTTCATCGGTTCGTGCCGGTCGGAGAGGAAAATGCAGTGTTCGTTGTAATACACATACGGCGAATACTGCAGATACCACGGCTTGCCGTCTTTTAACAAATCCAGCGGCACCAGCCGCAGGTTTTGGCGGGCCGGATGATTCACGCGTCCGGCGTAGCCTTCGTTTTCCTTGCACAAAAGGCACGGCGGGTAAGAAGACGCTTTTACCGTAAGGGCGGCGGCGATGTCCTTGGGGTCTTTTTCCGGTTTGGACATATTGATGGTAATATCCAAACTGCCGTAAGGCGTGCGGGCTTTCCAGGCCAGGTTTTTGGCCACGCGTTCGGTGCGGATGTAGTCCAGCGCGCGGGCGTCGTGGTAGAATTTGTCGGTAGCGGCTTTGGGGCTTTTTTTGTAGAGCGCAAAAAATTCGTCCGTTACCGCCGAAGGCTGGCGGGCAAACACACCCATCAGCTTGGTGTCAAACAAATCCCGCATGGTTACCGTGTCGGGCGAGATGAGGCCTTGGCGGGCGGCCCAATCGCAGATATTTTTTAAAATTTCACACGGATAGGGCGGCGTTTTACCGCTAAAGCCGCTTGGGGTATAGTCGGATAAATGCAGGATATCCAACAGTTGGTTCACCGCCCAGGCGCGGTCGCGCGCGGGCAGGAGTTTTTCGTTTACGGCAAAAGCGATTAATTGGTCTATCAGCAGGTTAATATCCATACGGGCTCCTAAAATTTGCGGTGTTGTTCCCAATTCCACGCCGTTTCAATGATGCGCGTAAGGTTGTATTCGGGTTTCCAGCCCAACACTTTTTGGGCTTTGGCGCTGTCGGCCACCAGCACGGCGGGATCTCCGGCGCGGCGGGGGGCCACTTCCACTTTAAAATCCACCCCGGTAATGCGTTTGGCCTCTTTGACAAGCTCTGCTACGGAAAATCCGTTTCCGCTTCCCAGGTTGAAGCGCTCGCTGACGTTGTCTTTAAACATTTTTTCAAGCGCCAAAATATGCGCGCGCGCCAGGTCGTTTACGTGTACATAATCGCGGATGCAGGTGCCGTCCGGGGTGGGGTAATCGTCGCCGAACATTTTAATGCAAGGGCGTTTGCCCGCGGCGGCTTGCAGAACGATGGGAATTAAGTGTGTTTCGGGCGTGTGAGATTCCCCAATTTCGCCGGAATCGTCGGCGCCGCTGGCGTTAAAGTAGCGCAGGGCCGTGGCCTTAAGGCCGTAGGCCGTGTCAAAATCGGCGAGCATTTTTTCCACCATCAGCTTGGTGTTGCCGTAGGGGTTGATGGGGTTTTGGGGGTGGGTTTCGTCTATTTTTTCTTTGACGGGTTCGCCGAATGTGGCGGCGGTGGAGGAAAACACAAAGTATTTAATGCCGTGTTCCACCATGGCGTCTAGCAAATTAAGCACTTTGGCTACATTGTTGTGGTAGTATTTGGACGGCTCTTTGACGCTTTCGCCCACTTCAATAAAGGCGGCAAAATGCATCACGGCGTCTATTTGGTGTTTTTTAAACACTTCCGCCAGGCGGGCTTTGTCGCCCAGGTCTCCCAGTTCAAAGGGGTAGTTGGCTACGGCCTCGCGGTGGCCTTTGGACAAATTGTCAAAAACAACGGGATTGTATCCCTTTTGCGCCAGCATCTTTACGGTGTGCGAGCCGATATACCCCGCCCCGCCGATTACCAAAATGTTTTTCATAAAAATCTCCTGTAAAATAAAAAGTTAGTACATCTTTTCTTCCGGGCGGGCCGGGCCGCCGATGGAAGCAATGTAAAAATCAGCCGTCAGGCCGGTTTTTTCCCGGTAGATTTTGCCTACGTTATCAATAAAATCTTTCAGGTTTTCGTCTTTGACCAAGGCAATGGCGCAGCCGCCGAAACCGGCCCCCGTCATCCGTGCGCCCAGTACGCCTTTCTGCTGCCAGGCGGCTTCGGCCAAGGTGTCTAGCTCTTTGCCGGTTACTTCGTAGTCGTCGCGCAGGGAAAGGTGGGACTCGTTCATCAGCTTGCCAAAGGTTGCCACGTCGCCCGCTTTTAATCGTTCCACGGCCTGCAGCGTGCGCTGGTTTTCATACACGGCGTGTTTGGCGCGCTTGCGCTCAACGGGGTTGGTGATTAAATCTTTGTTCTTTTCAAACTCTTCTATGCTCAGTTCGCCCAACGATTTAATCGGCAGCTGGGTTTGCAGCGCTTTTAGCGCGCGTTCGCATTCGCCGCGGCGTTCGTTGTATTTGGAGTCGGCCAGTTCGCGGCGTTTGTTGGTGTTCATAATCACGATGGAAATGCCTTTTAAGTCCAGCGGGGCGTATTCATATTCCAGCGTATTGCAATCTAGCAAAACGGCGCACCCTTCTTTGCCCATGCCAATGGCGAACTGATCCATAATGCCGCAGTTCATGCCTACAAATTTGTTTTCGGCTTCTTGGCAGAATTTTACCAGTTCCACCGGCGGGATGAGCAGTTTAAATACGGTGTTCATCGCTACCGCCGTGGCCAGCTCAATAGAGGCCGAGGAAGAAAGCCCCGCCCCGTTGGGAATATCGCCCCAGTACATCAGTTCAAACCCTTGGTCTATTTTGTAGCCGTGGTTTTGCAGGGTTTTAATGACGCCCAGCGGGTAGTTGGCCCAGTCTTGTTTTTTGTTGTAGGAAATGTTATCGAGGTCTGCGTCAATAATGCCTTGCTGCGGGAAATTAAGCGAGTAGAGGCGTATTTTCCGGTCGTCGCGCTTGCAGAACACGCAGTACGTGCCGAACGAAAGCGCACAGGGAAACACATGCCCGCCGTTGTAATCGGTATGCTCGCCGATTAAGTTGACGCGGCCCGGTGCAAAAAAGTATAGTTTTTCTTTCTTAAAAACTTCGTTGAATTTGTTTCGTAAGGCTTGTTGATTCATACCCTTCTCCCCTTTTGGGCGCATCTGTAGGCCCGAAATAAAAGTTATTGTACGGTCATTTTAAACGTCCATTCATAGCGGCCTTTGGGGCCGATGACGGCGGCGCGGCGGATTTTGGAGGCCACGTATAAATCGTCGTACACGCCGGTGCAGGGTTCCAGCGCCAGGTTGTAATCGCCGCGGTAGCCGCCCTGTGTTTTCCACACGCCCAGATACGGCACTTTGTCGGCGTCGTAGGTGTAGATAAGTTTCTCTCCGGTGTCGGTATGTTCTATGCCGCACCAGCCGGCAGTGTTTTTTTCGGTAAAGTAAAATTTTTCGCAGTTGCGCACGGTACGCGGTTCCGTGGCGGCCAGATTCAATTTCAGGCCGCGCACGTCTACCGTCAGCGGGTAGGAGTGAAGCGAGCCCCACGGGCCCAAGCGCTTGGTGGAGTGTTCCACCGACATGACTTGCGTTAAATTTTCCGGCACCAAAAGACGCGTCGCGGGCGAACAGGCCAGCAGGCAGTGGGGCGTCCAGATAAATTTAAATTCTTCATCGGCGGTATTTTCCACGCAGTATTCCAACAGAATTTCGTTGTTGTTTAGGGTAATTGTTTTGGAAAAAATATACGGCAGTTTCGGGCCTTTTACAAAGGCTTTGGCGGCCTTGCCGTCCGGCGCGCAGACGCTTTCCCACGGCAGGGCCCAAATATCGCCGTGGTCGGGAATGGGCGTGCCTTGGAAAGAACCATCGGGATAGGGGCAGGCGTCTATGGAAGGGAAAACCTCGTCAAAGCCGCTGGAGTCGTACGCGGCGAAAGAAGCGCCGTATGCGGGCACGAGCAGGGTGTCTTGGGCGGATTGAAATAAAAACTCGCGGCCTGTTTTGCGGCTGATCAGGCTAGCCATTTTGCAGGCGTAGCCGGGCAGGAACGTTACGCGCAGGGCGTTATTTTCCAACGTCCAGGCGGGCAAACCTTTGTAGGTGGTTTGTGTCATAAATCCCCCAAAAAATACGCGGCATGTGCCGCGCAGTTATTTTTCTGAAAATTTGTCAAACGGAAAAGGCATCAACTCCCGCAGTTGTTTGCGGTATACCGTGCGTTTATTGTTGTCCAGCACAGCAATCAAAATAGGCGTGTTGGGCGGCATAAACTCGCTCATGACCTGCCGGCAGGCCCCGCAGGGCGAGTTGAACGCCATGCCCGGCAGTTTTTGGGTAATCAGCGCCAAGGCCCGCAGGCGGCGCTGCCCGGCGCCTACCGCGGCAAACATGGCATTGCGCTCCGCACAGACGGTCAGCCCGTAGGAAGCGTTTTCAATGTTGGTGCCGGTAAAAATCCGGCCGTCTTCCGTCAAGACGGCAGCCCCCACTTTAAATTTGGAGTAGGGGGAATAAGAATTTTCACGCGCTGCCTGGGCAGCGTCCAATAAGGCGGTTTCTTCGGCTTTGGTTAGTGGTTTTCTCATACTCTTATTCTATAATAAAGGGGGCAAAAGTCAACCCTTTTTCATACGCGCGTACGGGAAAACGGCGGGTGTGTTATAATAAAACGAGGGGGATTTTATGAAAAAATGGATTTTGCTGCTGTTGGCGGCGGGGGCGGTGTATTATTTTATGAAAGATACGCCTGTTGTGAAAAATGTAAATAACGCCGGAAGTACGGTGGTGGCATTTGGCGACAGCCTGACCGCCGGCTACGGTGCGCCAAAGGGAGAGGCGTATCCGGATTTTCTGGCTAAAAAGATAGGAAGGGAAGTGGTAAATTTGGGCCTCTCCGGCGAGACGGCCGCCCACGCGCCTTCCCGCCTGGCGCAGGTGCTGGAGCAAAACCCCTATATGGTGTTGATTGAATTCGGCGCCAACGATTATATGCAGGGGCGCAGTATGGAAACGGCGGTGGCGGCGGTGGGCCAGATTGTGGACGCCGTGCAGCAAGCGGGTGCCATTGCCGTGATTGTAGATACCGGAGGCCCGGGCATGGGCCGCTATACCAAAGCGTATAAAGAGATGGCCCGGCAGAAAGAGGCGGTATTTGTGCCGGAGATATTGAAAGGCATTTTTAATAAGCGGCAGTATAAGTCCGACATGGTGCACCCCAACGCTGCCGGCTACGAAATTGTGGCCGAGCGGGTGTATCAAAAAATTAAACCCTATTTAAAATAAATTTTGCTTCCCGTAAGGAGACGCCGGATGTATAAGCTGCGTTTGTTGGTGTGCGTGTTGTTGAGTTTTTCCTTAAGTGCGTGCGTGCACAATTCCCGCAAGCAGGAGGCCCTGCGCCGGGTGGCGGCGCACGAAGTGGAGCCGGCGGACGCTTTTTTAAGCGGGCATACGCTGTATATTCAATACGATTACCAAGGGGAAAGTTTTTTCTTTACCGCCGATTTAACGGCCGCCAAGTCCGAAGGAAATGTGGACATTGTGCCGCTTTTGCCGCGGCTGATTCGAAATCCGGAAAAATTAGATCACAGCCGCCGCGTGGTTATTGTAGGAAGAGAATGGACGGACGTGCTCCGGCGCACCATTGAGCCGCTCATCCCGCCCAAGCAGGGGCAGGGCGTGTTGCTTTTTATCCAAAATTACGAAACGGTACTGCTTCGCCGGGCGGACGGCACGCCGGATTTGGTGCAGCTAAAAGACGCTCCGGGCGATCTTGAAATTGTAGGCCATATTGAGGCCCGCCAGTTTGACGTACTGGTCAGCGAACAGCTGAAAAAAATGGTGGCGGCCGCCGGCGAGCCGTATACCCGGTTTCTGCTTCGGTTGGATGGGGTGCCCGCCTCGCCGTTTATTTATTTGGATACCGCCAAAAACGCCAACGTCCAACTCCAGCTGCCGGATTATTACGAAGTAAAAAAGGAAATGACCTCTTTGGGCTTTTCCGCTTCGTTTATATATTCCTTTTTTGTAAAAAGCCATTTGTTTAGCACTTTAAAAGCCCCCTTTACCACCGTGCACCGCTTGGCGGCGTTTGGCACGTCCACCGTATACGCGGCTTTGCCGCCGCATGCGTGGGATTTAAAAGAAGTGCCGCCGCTGAACGCATCCGGCGAAGAAATGGATTTGGCGGATTTTAACCGCTGGCTGGACAAAAAAATCAGCCGGCAAAATTACAAAGCGTTTGTAACGCTGTTGATAGACGGAGAAGAATTCTTCCCGCATTTTATGCTGGCCATGCAGCGGGCGCAAGAAAGCATTTTTACCAACGTATATATTTTTATGGCCGATCCCTACGGCCTTTCCATTGCCGACGTCATGAAAGCCCGCGCCAACGAAGGGATTGACGTGCGCGTGATTGTAGACGAACTTAATACAGTATTAAATTCGGGCAAGAATCCGGAGCTCAAAACTTCGGAAACATTTATCATGCCCAAGTATATTACCTCCTATCTGCGCAAAGATTCCAAGGCCAAGGCCCGCACCCACCTAAACCCGTGGGGCACGTTTGACCACAGCAAAGTGTATATTATAGACCGCAAACTGGCCTATACGGGCGGGATGAATATCGGGCAGGAATACCGCTATACGTGGCACGATATGATGGTGGCCCTGCAGGGGCCGGTGGTGGGAAGGCTGGTAAAAACGTTTTATGAAAACTGGTCTTTTACGGGCTGGGGGGGCGATTATGCGGCGGCGTACCGCAAGCTCTTTAGCAAGCGCCAGCGGGAAGCAAACCGCGAAGCGCCGGGAATGATAGACGTGCGGCTGATGTACACCAAACCCAACGATTCCGAAATTTTTGACGCCCAGCGCGAAGCCATCCGCCGCGCCAAAAAACGCATCTATATTCAAAACGCGTATTTTTCCGACGACCGCATTATCAAGGAACTAATTGATGCCCGCGGAAGGGGGGTGGACGTGCGCGTGATTTTGCCCGGCGAAAACGATGTGGGCATTATGGACGTGAACAACCGGGCCATGGCCAACAAACTGCTCAAAAACGGCGTGCGGGTGTATTTTTATAACGGGATGAGCCACGTTAAAGCCGCGGTGTACGACGGATGGGCCGTTATCGGAACGGCGAATTTTGACAAAATGAGCCTCTACATCAATAAAGAAATGAGCCTCGGAATTTCCGATCCAGCCTTTGTGGCGGAGCTGACGGAACGGCTGTTCGAAAAAGATTTTCAAAATTCCAAAGAACTGACCGAACCGCTGGATATCGCCTGGACTTCCGTTATTGTAACGGCGCTTACCAACCAGATGTAGCGTTAAATAAAAGGATTATACGCCCATTGCAGCAAGGCCTGTCGCTGGCGCTTGCGGCAGGTTAAATCTCCGGGGCGGCAATTTTTTACCACTTGCGCGCGGTGGCGGGTAAAGGCCGCCCAACGCCTGATTTGCCTGTCGTCCACGTCGGCTAGGCGCCTTCCCAGCCAATACCGGCAATACCATTGAAACCAGCCTCTGGGGTCTGGATCAAACGGCAAAATCCAGCCGCGCTTTATCCATTCCCCGCGCGGCAGGCGGGATTTTACGCCAAAGCAATTTTTGGTTTCATCAGGCCGGAGCGGAGCGAGTTTGTGGCGGGCCTGGGCAAACCATTCCGCCGGAAATTCTTCTTGGCAATCGTTTAGGTAATGCCCTTCAAACACGCCCCAGGCCAGCATTTGCGCGGGCGATACTTGCGGCGTAAAGCGGGGATCTGTCCTTTGCCCCGGCAATGCCGTCAGCCGGTAGGAATACCCTTGCTGCATTTTGTCGTTTACGACGATTATCCGTCCCGGACGGAACCACTTTAAGGTATGCGGCATAAAGCTCCTTTCTTGTATCTTACTGAAAAACCAGCGTTTAATCAGGGGAATAATGGGTTAGAAATGGCGAGTTTTTACACTTTTCAAAAAGAGAATGTTCCAAGCGACCGTCTGGATTTTTAAATCAAGATAGCAAAATAAAACCCCGCTTAGGAGCGGGGTTTTTTGTTCTTAGATTATTTATTCAATCGGTTCCAGCTCGCGTTCGTATCCTTGGGCGGCTACCACGCGCGCTTTAAAGATGCTGCCCGTTTCCACCGGCCGGGTAAAAGTTACTTTGCCGTCTATATCCGGGGCGTCCTTATACGTACGGCCAAAATCGGGCCCGTCGGCAATGGCTTCAAGCACCGTGCCTATCAAGCGTTTATTGATTTTGTCTATCACGCGGCTTTGCACTTCTTCCAGTTCGCGGGCGCGCTCGTGTTTGACGCGGGCGGGAATTTGCTCCATCCCATAGGCGGCCGTTCCTTTCTCGCGGAAAAATTCAAATACGCCCATATTGTCAAATTCGTATTCTTTGACGAATTTTTTAAGTTCGTTGAAGTCTTTTTTCGTTTCGCCGGGGAAGCCTACAATAAAATTGGTGCGCAGGGAAATATCGGGCACTTCCGTCTTTAGCATGTCCAGCGTGCGGCGGATTTGCGCCGCGTCGCAATGGCGGTTCATGCGGGTGAGCACCGGGTCGGCAATATGCTGGAGGGGAATGTCTATATAGTGAAAAATTTTGTCGGTAGACGCAATCAGCCTGGCAATTTCTTTGGTTACGCGGTGCGGGTAGCCGTACATAATGCGCAGGCGGCCTAAGCCTTTTAATTTCAATAATTTTTCCAGCAGTTCCAGCAGGCGGGGCTTGCCGTAGAGGTCTATGCCGTAGGACGTGGTGTCTTGCGCAATTAACGAAATTTCTTTTACGCCGTTTTCAATCATCAGTTTGGCTTCCTGCAGTACTTCGTTCATCGGTTTGGAGCGGTAATTGCCGCGGATAAACGGAATGGTGCAGTAGGCACAGCGGTTGTTGCAGCCGTCGGCCACTTTTAAGTAGGCCGTATGCGGGGCGGTAAGGCTCATTTTGTATTCGGGAAGCCAAAGCTTTTTTGGCAGCGGCGCCAGCAGGGTGCCCCGGTGTTTGAGGGCGTCTTCCACTTTTTCTTGGGCCGCAATGGAAAAAATCGTGTCCAGCTGTGGGAATTCTTTTTCCACCTGCTCTTTAAACCGCTCTACCAAGCAGCCCGTTACCGCTACTTTTTTGACGATTCCTTTTTGCTTTAAATCCAGCGCGTAGCGGATTTCTTCTTTGGCTTCTTTGACGGCGGACGCAATAAAGCCGCAGGTGTTGATGATAATTTCGTCCGCTTTTTCGGGCGAGAAGACCATCTTATGCCCTTTGGCCAGCAGGCGGGCGGAAAATTCTTCGCTGTTGGTTAAATTTTTGGGGCAGCCTAAACTGATTAAATAAAATTTCATGAGGGTTCTCCTTGGGGTTAGATGGCCACGTCTTCCCGTTCGGCCGGTTTTTCGTCTTGTTCGTCGTTGTCGTCCTCATCCGTTCCCAACAGGGCCATGCCAAAGGTTACTACGCCAATGCGTCCCACCAGCATGGTAAAGATGATAATCAGCTTGCCCAGTACGGAAAGCTCCATGGTAATGCCGGTAGAAAGCCCGGCGGTGCCCAAGGCGGAGGCCGATTCAAAAGCCAGGCTTAGAAAGGGCAGGTCTTCCGTCCAGGTAAGTAAGAAAATACTGGTAAACAACGATACGATATAGATCATTAAAGTAGACGTGGCCGCATACAGGCGCACCAGCGGAATGCGGCGGCCCAAAAATTCTACGCGGGTATTGAGGCGCAGGCGGTTGTAGGTAATGGCCAGCACGCTGGCAAAAGCGGTGGTTTTGATACCGCCGGCCGTGCCGGAAGGGGAACCGCCGATGCTCATTAGAAAAATTAAAATTAACAGGGAACAGGCCGATAATTCGCCAATGTTGACCGTATTGTACCCGGCGGTGGTCATGGCGGTGACGGCTTGGAAAAACGCTTCCAACAGGGTAATGCCCGGGGTAGTAATAAACAAAGTTGCCGTGCCAAAGAGTACTAAACAAGCGGTAATGACGATAATAATTTTGGTGGTGTAGGTAATTTCTTTGGTTTTGCGGCGGATAAAGTTAAACACATCCGTTGCTACAATAAACCCGATGGCGCCGGCCAGCGAGAGAGCGGAAATGACGATGTTGACGGTTTTGCTGTCTGCAAAATTTTCCAAGCCGTTGCTCCATAAGGCAAACCCCGCCGTACAAAAAGCCGATACACTGTGAAAAATGCTGTACCAAGCGGCGTCAAACAGGCTGTAGCTGTGGTGGCGGAAGTAGTTAAATAAGAACACCGCGCCAATACTTTCGGCAATAACCGTAAAAACGATGGCCACCCAAAGGAAATCGGACAATTTTAACGTATTGGGCAGGGAAACCTCGGCCGATAAAGCTTCTTGCTGGCTTTTGCGCAGGCGGTGGTGTTGAGAAAAGGATAAAAATAAAAACGACGAAAAAGTCATATACCCCACCCCGCCGATTTGAATAAGCAGTAAAACCACCAATTTACCTAAGAACGTGTACGATTCTGCAAAATTGACGCTGTTGAGCCCCGTGGTGGATACCGCCGAAGCGGAAGTGAATAAATTGTCAATAAACGACACGTCCGTCGTATTCATAAACGGAAGCGAAAGCAAAATCCACCCCAGCAAAGTGTAGGAAAGCACGGCTTGGGCAATGTTTTGGTGGGGCGTAAGCCGCAGCAGGAAAACGGAGTATTTTTTGAGCGAGGTTTTGATAAACTCTTTTGTGCGGGCGTATACTTCCCGCCAATTAATGGGTTCCATACTTTTATTATAGTAAATAAGCTTTTGGAAATAAAAAAGCATTTCTGCCCTTTGTAAACGGGCTCCGTACGGCAGGATCTGCCGCCGCTGGCAGTAGATGAATGTGAAAACGGTGAAGTTGCCGGCCCGTACGGCAGGCATTTCGGCGGCCTAGCCCCGGCATGGGTAAAAATGGGCGTATAAGGTCGGGCAAAAACGAAATAAATATGTGAGTTAGTTTATTTGCTGTTCCAAGCGGTACATGTCTCATCTTGATACAGTGACGACCAGCGGGAACAAGATATTGTGGCGGAGCCGTCCGGGTGCGATTTGCTGTTCCAAGCGGTACATGTCTTATCTTGATACAGCGACGACCAGCGGGAACAAGATATTGTGGCGGAGCCGTCGGAGTATGATTTGCTGTTCCAAGCGGTACATGTCTTATCTTGATACAGCGACGACCAGCGGGAACAAGATATCGTGGTGGATCCGTCCGGGTGCGATTTGCTGTTCCAAGCGGTACATGTCTCATCTTGATACAACGACGACCAACGAGAACAGGACGTACTATAGCTTGCCGTGCCGAAAGACAGGACAGGCCATAAAACTAAAAAAGATAACAAAATTGTTTTTTTCATAAGCGGCTCCTGTTCTTATTATAACCCCCGGAGTACAAAGATTATTGCGCCTGTCTTCCCGGCTGACATGTTGCTGACACGCACTCTGCCTGTGTTCGCTTTTTCCGCGCGTGTCGCGTGTTTAATTCTCCGACGGAAAAATGGTGAAGAACAGTGCTTTTAGACGAAAAAAGAGCGCCGTTAGGCGCTCTTCTAAATGCTCCCCGAGTAGGGCTCGAACCTACAACCTACCGGTTAACAGCCGGTCGCTCCACCATTGAGCTATCGGGGAAAAATCTGTTTTCTTAAAACGGATTATTCTTACTACCTAATTATTGTAGTAAATCTGTTTTGTTTTGTAAATACTTTTTATTTACCGACGATAAAACAGTCCAAAAATCATCTTTTCTGCGGGCCCATATGCTAATTATTACCAACCCCAAAAACACCCCGATCACGCACAATAAAGTATTTTGTAATCCCGCCGCTTGGATCAGGGCCGCCAGCCCCAGCACACATAAACTTTCCACCGTATACGTAGCCGTGGCATACAGGCCCAGCATTTTGCTGCGGTAGGGCGGCGGCGTGCGCAGCAGAATAATGCTGATAATCATCGCCCCAAACGCGCCGAACGGAATGCCGCACGCGGCCGTGGCCGCCAGCACAATGGGGGTAGGCAAATGAAAATAAAGCACTAGCACCGAAACCAAATATCCCAAATAATTAAGTGTTAGTAACTTAAAAAACGTAAATTTTTTAGACAGAGCGGCAAAACACAGGGCGCCGGCAAACGCTCCCAAGCCAAACGCCGCCCCCAGAAAGCCCAAATACACGGAATTAAATCCGTGTTCATAAATATAAGTAGGCAGCAGAATCAGCTCCCAGGATTGGCCCAAAATAAAAGTGGGAATGGTAAACAAAATGGGCTCCCACAGGCTGCGGTCTGCCCGCAGGTGGGCCGTTACTTCCCGGTACGAAGCCACGGGATGCAGTTGGCGCGGGCGGCGGTTTGTAAAAACGATTATGCACAGCGTTACAATAACCATACAAAAGGCCGCACATACTATCCACGCCGCCAACAGGCCGTATAAGGCGATAATGGCGCCGCCCAGCAGCGGCCCCACCACGGACATAATGCCGTCAAACGCTTCAATAATGCCGGAGGTTTTGGATAACGGCACGTCCGCATAGCGCGAAAACGTGGGCGAGAGCGCCGTGCGCGCCAACTGGCCGGGCGCGTCAAAAAACGAGCTTAAAAAAATGATCATCCCAATCAGCCACGGCCAGTCCCTTCCGCAGGCGATTAACACGGGAATCATCCCCAACAGCACCAGCTGAATGACTTCGCAGGAAAGCATGGTTTTGGAGCGGCCGAGTTTGTCTATTACCGGCGCGCCAAACAGGGAAGAAAAGATGTTGGGCAGCAGTGCACAGAACCCCACCACACCCGTCCACAAAACGCTGCCGGTGGTGGAGAGAATATACCACGGCAGCAAAATTTGCATGAACTGATTCGTCAGAGACGAGAAGGCCTCCGTCGTGAGCAACAATTTAAGAGGTGTTTTGTGGGCTTGAGATGTAAGTAGCATAGTACGAACCTATAAAAATTATATAAAATGGTAACTAGAAAGGGGGAGTTATGGCTGAATATAAGGATTATTACAAAATTCTTGGCGTAAACAAAAACGCCACGGACGCTGAAATTAAAAAAGCGTTTAAGACCATGGCCCGCAAATATCACCCGGACTTGCATCCGGAATCGGAAAAGGCCAAAATGACCGAAAAATTTAAAGATATCAACGAGGCCTACACCGTTTTGTCCGACAAACAAAAACGCACCATTTACGACCAGGTGGGCGAGCAAGGCTATCAAGACTATGCCCGCGGCGGGGGGGCTTCGTCCCGTGCGCGTTCTTCTTCGTACGGCGGGGGCAACCCCTACCAGCAGTACCAACAATACTCCTACGGCGGCAACGGCGGCGGTTTTTCCGGATTTGCCGGCAACAGCGGCGCGGGAGCCTTTTCCGGCGGAGATTTCAGCGATTTCTTCCAAAGCATTTTTGGCGGAATGGGCGGCGGTTTTGGCGGATTCGGCCAAAATTTCGGCCGTACGGCCGCTTCGGGCCAAGCCGCAGGCGACGTGGAAGCCGAACTGGCGCTGAATATGGAAGACGCTCACCGCGGCGGCAATATGCAGATGACGCTTCCCAACGGACGCACGGTTACCGTCAAATTGCCGGCGGGCGTGAGCGAAGGCAAAAAAATCAAATTAAAAGGAATGGGCAACCCCACGCGTCGGGGAAACGGCGATTTGTATTTAATCGTTAAAATCCGCCCGCATGCAATGTTCCGCCTGGAAGGGGAAGATTTGCATGTGCCGGTCATCATTATGCCGTGGACGGCCGCCTTGGGCGGCACGATTTTTGTGCCCACGCTGGACGGCCCGGTAAAGGTCAAAGTGCCGGCCGGAACGCATAACGGCAAAAAATTGAAATTAAGCGGCAAAGGCTTAAGCAGCAGAGGAAGCCTGTACGTAACGCTGACGATTGACGTGCCGCGTACGCTAAGCAAAGAACAGAAAGATCTGTTTACGAAGCTGGCTCAGATTAGTTAATATAAAAGCGTCCGCCGCTGTCCGGCGGGCGTTTTTTACAGGAGATTTGTATGACCGCAATTACTTGCACGTATACCGGCGACGGCGAAACCGAGCTGGTACACGGCCCGACGGGAAGCACCATTCAGACGGATTTGCCGCCGGACAACGGGGGCAAAGGCCGCCGTTTTTCGCCTACGGATTTGCTGGCGGCGGCGTTTGCGTCCTGCGTGCTGACGATTATGGGCAAAATGGCCGCGGCCCGCAAGGAGCAATTTGAAGGCGCGCGCGTGGAGATAGAAAAAAGAATGGCGCAAAATCCGCGCCGCGTGGGAGAATTTGTGCTGAAGATTACGTTCCCGGCGCATTTTACGCCGGAACAAAAGAAGTTCTACCAAACGGCCGTAAACGCCTGCCCGGTGCATCAAACGCTGCGGGAAGACGTAAAAATAACGGTTGAAGTGTGTTAGTTCAAGCGGGAACTTTCCGCAAATTATTACACAGGAGAAGACTATGGCAATTAAAACGGTATTGGGGGATAATTTACAAACCAAAAGCGTATTGGAAGGGAAAACGGGCGAAGTGCGCTCCGCTTATTTAGACCCGCGGGAAGATATGCAGCCCGGCGAATTGCTGGCGGCCGCGTTGGGCGCCTGCATGCTGACGATGGTGGGGTTTATGGCGTCCAAACGGGGGGAAAACGTAACCGGAACGGAACTGCATGTAACCCCGGGGTTTGACGAAAAACACAGCCGCGTAACCCGCATGGCGCTGTCGTTTGTGTTTCCGGCCTCGTTGACGGACGAGCAGAAAAAGTTCTATGCCTGCGCCGCCCAAAGCTGCCCGGTGCACAACAGCCTGCGCGAAGATATTACCTATACGGTAGAAATTAAATAAAAAACGCAATTAAAAATCCCGGCGCATTTGGCGCCGGGATTTTTTTATTCTTTTTTAGCGGAAACCGGTTGGGGCGGGTGTTTTAGCAGCCGGAGAATTTTCTTGGCGGCCGCGTCTTTTTTGCCGCTCAGCAATTTTCGGATTTGCGCTTTTTCTTCTTCATCCGGCGCGGCGCCGTATTCGTAAAGCAGGGCGGCGGCTTTTTCATTTTGCAGGGCGGCTGCATAATAAAGCGCCGTATGGCCGGAGGCGTCTTGCAGGTTGGGGTTTGCGCCGCGTTTTAGCAGATAAAGCAGTAAATCTTCGCGCGCTTTTTCGGACGGAAATTGTTGCGTGAGGGCCATCATCAGGGCGGTGGCGCCGCGGTCGGTCTGGGCGTTTAGTTCGGCGTTTCGGTAGATGAGCAGTTTGGCGGCTTCGGCCTGCCCGTCCCGCACGGCGATAAAAAGCGGCGTCCAACCCTGCGGGGTGGGATAGTCTATATAAAAACCTTCGTTAAGCAAAAAGTTGATCAAGTCCTCATTTCCGCTGGAGGCAGCTGCCTGCAACACGGTAAACTGCACCCCGCCGTAGCCGCGGGAGGGATCCTGCAAATATAGTTCATATTCGGGCGGCGCCCCCTGCTCCAGATCTTCTTTAACGGCCAATAAGTCGCCGCGGTAGGCGTCTTGCACCAATTTGGCACCCAGCTGATGCATACGCTGCATGTGATAATCGGCCGCCAGGTAAACCACCACCAGGGCCGTTAGAAGAACGGCTATTTTTTTCATAAGATAATTTCCTTGTTTTCCAAAGCGGATTGATACATCGCGTCTAATACGCTTTGTACGTACAGCCCTTCGGCAAGCGATGGGCTGGCCGGGCGGTTTTGCGCCACGGCGCATAAAAATTCATACAGCGCGTCCACATGCCCGCGCAGCCAGCCCAGCGGGTGGCGTACCGGCGGGAAAGGATGCGCCTGCGCGTAGTTTTGAACGGTTTCAATGCGGGTGTAGCCTTTGCAGGGGGCGGACGCGTCATAAAAATAGAGCCAGTTGGCGTCCATAAAATCTATTTTCAAAGCGCCTTTGTCGCCGTGAATTTCAATATACAAATCGGTATTGGTGCCGCTGGCCAGTTTGCTGGCTTCGGCGGTGCCCACGGCGCCGTTGGCCAGGGTTACGACGGCGTAGGCGGCGTCGTCGGTGTCTACGGCAGCCAGGCCGCCTTTCCCGTCGGGGCGTTGGGCGTAGGCGGTTTGGGTTTTGGCATATACGCTTTTTACGGGGCCCGCCAGCCAGGTAAGCAAATCCATGACGTGGGCTCCCAAGTCATACAGTACCCCGCCGCCGGCGCTTTGGCGGGTTTGACGCCAGCGAATGGGCGTGGCGGCATTTATGTGGGAAGGCGAAATCATACGGGCCCGAAAAGAAAGGATTTTGCCTAATCGGTTTTCCTGCATAAATTGCTTGGCCAGCTTGGCGGCCGGAAAAAAACGGTTGTTAAATACGGTTTGGGTGATGACTTTATTTAAGTTCGGATGGGCCAAAATCCGGCGGGTTTCCGCGGGGCCGCAGGCCACGGGTTTTTCGCAATAAATGTGTTTTTTTGCGTCCAACGCTTTTAAAATCGCTGGTGCATGCAGGGCGTTTGGCGTACAAATATCAATTACATCTATATCGGGAAGCGCCAAAATTTCGTCTATATTCCTGGCCGCCCGTTCAAACCCGTAGCGTTGGCAGGCGGCTTGGGCGTGTTCGTAAGTGCGGGCACACACCGCGGCCAGCTGAACGGTAAAAGGCGGTTCATAAAAAAAGGGAAGGGCTTGATAGGCATAGGTATGGGTTTTGCCCATAAAGCCAAAGCCGATAACGGCGGTGCGGATCGTTTTCATAGCTTCTCCTGCTGGATTTCTCTTATTTTAGCAAAAACGGAACATCCGGCAGGGAAAAATCATCCGCGCTGCGGGTGCAGCTTTTGGGCCGCATAAAAATTACGCAGGCCTTCTAAAATGTACAGATAGCCGCGGGAAGAGAAGAAATCGTCGTTGGTGGGCAAGAACGCGTCATAGCCCAGGTTATATTCTTTCTGAAGCGATTCTTGCGGGCGGGTAATTTCCCAGGCATTGTGTCCTTCTCCGGCGTAAGAATGGAGAATGACGGGGGTAAAATCCCGCTCGGAGCGAAGCAATTTTACCAGCAGGTTCCCGCCGCCGCCCGGGATGAAGTAATCCGTTAGGATGATGTCAAAAGGCTGTTGACGGTGAACACGCAAAAAGTCGTTGACCGACAGAAAAGTGCTTACCGTCAGCCCGTTTGTAAAAACGCCTTCCTGCGTCCAGTTTTCATATTGGCCCGTGTAATGCGGGGAATCGTTGAGCACGGCCACTTTCAAATTGGCCGGCAGCTGGCTGCAGAATTGGGCCGCCGTTTGGCGGGCCAGCGCCGGATTAAAAAATAAATCATCGTTGCGGATGGCGTGGCGCGGCCACATCCCCGGCGCGGAAAACAGACAGTATTGGTTCAGGTTAAAAGGCTCGGTGCGTTTAATGTCCTGCAGTACAAACTGGCCCGGCATATTGGAAATTAATTCCCGGCTCCATTGGATGTCCGTCATAATCCGTTCCAGTGCGGGGTCTAAGCCGCCCATATGTTTCAGCATATTTTGCACGGCGGCGTCCACTTGGGTCAGTTCGGCGTCAAATTCTTGTTTTTCCATAGGCGTCCATTGGGGGGCGCTGGAAGCCAAGGAAAATTTCAGCCGTTTGAGGATATAGAGGTGAAATTGGTAAATCTGTTGGTACAGGTCTTGGTATTGGCCGACCAAGGCGGGGCTTAGTTTGTAGTAATGAACCAAGTGATCGGTGGGGGTAATATCGGGAAACGGAGCCAACAGGGCCGCGCGGGCTTGTTTGATGTAAAGGGCTCTTTCGGGCGAGGGAATATCCACCGCGCTGATAAGCGGCGCCCCGTAGTGAAACATTTTATCGTATTTGTCCAAAATAACCGCTTGAGGCGAACAGCGGAAAGACTCCTGCACCGCCGCCGGCGCGCAATACAAGGCTTCCATTTCGTCCGTAGAGCGCATGCCCGCTATCCCCCAAGAGACGGCGGCCGTTGTTTTGGGAAGATTGGAAATCACTTTGGAAGAGGAAGCGGCCACGGCAGGCGTACTGGTAATCGCCTTGACCAGACCGCGGGCCGGTTTCAGCTGGGCCTGTGCCGGGCTGAGAGATGTGAGCAATATAATAGAAGCCAAAAGTAATGAACGCATGGGGCACCCCTCCTTTTTTATACTTTAATACATCCCCGTAGGCAAAACAAGGGGAAAAAGACCTATTGCCAGCTAGGTCTTTTGGCCGTTTGCTATTGGATTGGCGGCGGGGGCGGATATAAGAAAATGAAGGATTGTTTCCGGCCCGGCAGGTACGGCCGGCCGCAGGAAGCATCTCTTGGAAAGGGAGAGGATGTTGAGTGAACAAGCGGAGTCCCTTGACTCGTTTTTTTTTTTGATAAATTTTGCATATGGACAAAACTTATCAAAAATCATTTTCCGGCGGGAAAAACGCCGGATTTACGCTTATAGAGCTCTTAGTAGTGGTGTTAATTATCGGTATTTTGGCTGCGGTGGCGTTTCCGCAGTATGAGAAAGCGGTAATGAAAGCACGCGTAACGGAGGCTATGGAAATATTAAGAAAAGTGGCCGACAATGTTGATATGTGCATGCTTGCCAACGGAGGCAGTATTGCCGATTGCGGAAACACGGATACTGTGATGGAAGGGTTTGAAGGCCTATTGAATGAGAATGGAGTGCCGGAAACCAAAAATTTTACATATGGTTGGTTGGCTGCCCCCATTGCAATGGACAAAGAAGACAATTATTGGTTAGTAGTCATTTCTCCGACTATAAACCAGTCCGGAGAGGTGGATCATACGGCCATTCCTTCTACGGGGAGGTGGTGTATGGCGCAAACGGACAAAGGTTTGTCTTTTTGTCGGAATTTAAGTAATGGACAATCCCCAAGCACGATACAAGGAACTGATTATTATCCGTTTTAGAATGGATCTTCTCAACAAAAAACCCCAGCCTTGCCGCTGGGGTTTTTGTGTGGCTTTAAACTATTTTACAACCTTTTCCGCCGGCTGCATCGCGGCCAGTTGTTTGTACAGGTCGCGTCTCCAGGCGTATTCGGATTCGGCGCGTTTAATAAGTTCTTTCGCCAGTTCCGGGTTGTCTCTCATCAAGCCTTTGAAGCGGTTTTCGCCGCTCATGTAGTCCACTAACGGCAAGGTGGGTTCGCCCAGCGGGCTGTCCACATGCAGGGGGTTCTTGCCTTCGTAGCGGGCTTCGGGATTGAAGCGGTACAGGATCCAGCGGCCGGCTTGTACGGCGCGTTTGGCTTCGCCCATACCCTTGGACATATCAATCCCGTGCGCAATGCAGTGCGAGTAGGCAATTACCAACGCCGGGCCGTCGTAAGCATCGGCTTCCGCCAAGGCTTGGATGGTCTGGTTCATGTTGGCGCCCATGGCTACCTGCGCTACATAAATGTTGCCGTAGGTCATGGCAATCATACCGAGGTCTTTCTTCGGCATGGTTTTGCCGCCCGCCGCAAACAAGGCTTTGGCGCCCAAAGGCGTAGCTTTGGACATCTGGCCGCCGGTGTTGGAGTACACTTCCGTATCCAGCACCAAGATTTTGATGTTCTTGCCGCTGGCGAGGACGTGATCCAACCCGCCGTAGCCGATGTCGTAGGCCCAGCCGTCGCCGCCCAAGATCCAGACGGATTTCCTAACCAGGTAATCAGCCAAGCTGAGCAGGCGTTTGCATTCTTCGCAGCCTTTTTCGGCGCCTTTTTCCAAGACGGCTTTGAGGTCGGCCACGTTCTTGCGCTGGGCTTCTACGCCCGCGTCGGTGGACTGGTCGGCATTCAAAATGGCGTCAATCAAAGCGGCATGTTCTTTAAGACCGCCTTCTTTGGCGCTGGTCAGCAAGGCTTTGGCGTCGTGGTTGAGTTGGTCAAACGCCAAGCGCATACCCAAACCGAATTCGGCGTTGTCTTCAAACAAGGAGTTAGACCACGCCGGGCCTTTGCCGTCTTCGCGTTTGCAGTAAGGCGTGGTGGGCAGGTTGCCGCCATAAATGGAGGAGCAGCCCGTCGCGTTGGCAATGGCCAAGCGGTCGCCGAACAGCTGCGTCAAAAGTTTTACGTACGGTGTTTCGCCGCAGCCCGCGCAGGCGCCGGAGAACTCAAACAAGGGTTTTCTCATCTGAGAACCTTTTACGGATTCTTTTTTGGTTTTTACTTCGGCTTGTTTGAGGCCCAGGAAGAAAGCGTAGTTGTCGATTTCGTTTTCGCGCACGTCCAGCTGGTGCACCATATTGATGGCTTTCTTTTCCGGGTTTTCTTTATTCTTAGCCGGGCAGTTGAATACGCAGGCGCCGCAGCCGGTGCAGTCTTCCACCGCTACTTGAACGGTGAATTTGAGGCCGGCCAAGTCGGCTTTGCCGTCGGCGGATTTGAAGGTTTTCGGAGCGTTCTTCAGTTCCGCGCCGTCGTAGGCTTTAATGCGGATGGCCGCATGCGGGCAGACCATCGAGCAGAAACCGCACTGGATACACGTATTGGGATCCCATTGCGGCACCATGATGGCGATGTTGCGTTTTTCGTATTGGGTGGTACCCGTCGGATACACGCCGCCTTCCGGCATGGCGGAGGTGGGCAGATCATCGCCGCGGCCGGCAATCATTTCGCCCAACACGTCTTTCACAAACGCGGGGGCTTCGGCCGGAACCGGGGCTTTGGTGTGCAGTTTAGAGGTTACTTCGGCCGGATATTTTACTTCTTGCAATCCCGCCAAAGCGGCGTCTACGGCTTTGTAGTTCTTCTGCACCACTTCTTCGCCTTTTTTGGAATAGGTTTTCTTGATGGCTTCTTTAATATCGGCGATGGCTTTATCGGTCGGGATGACGCCCGCAATGCCGAAGAAAGCCGTCTGCATAATGGTGTTGGTGCGGCTGCCCATGCCGGTTTTGAGCGCAATTTCGGAAGCGTCAATCACGTACACTTTCAGTTTGCGGTCAATGATAATTTTCTGTACTTCGGCGGTTAAGTGGTTCCACACTTCCTGGGCGTTGTACGGAGAGTTGATCAGCACGGTGGCGCCTTCTTTGGCTTTGCCGAGCACGTCGTATTTATCCAAGAAGTCAAACATATGCACGCCGATAAAGTCCGCCGATTGGATGAGGTACGGCGCGCGGATGTATTTTTTGCCGAAGCGGATGTGGGAGGTCGTCATAGAGCCGGATTTTTTGGAGTCGTAGACGAAGTACCCTTGGGCAAAGAAGCCGTTGGCGCTGATGATTTTCATCGTGTTTTTGTTGGCGCCTACGGTGCCGTCGGAACCCAACCCGTAGAACAACGCGGCGAAAATATCGTTGGCGGCTTTGTTTTCCAGTTTGGTTTCGGGCAGAGAGAGGTTGGTCAAATCGTCTTTGATGCCGACGGTGAACTCTTTTTTGGGTTCGTTGGCGGCCAGATTGTCAAACACGGCTTTGACGTGAGAAGGCGTGAAATCTTTGGAGCCGATTCCGTAGCGGCCGCCGATGATGAGCGGGGTCGTGGGGAATTTGGCTTTGGCTTCGTCCGTCAGGAACGCGGCGCAAACGTCTTGGAACAAGGGTTCACCCAAGGCGCCGGGTTCTTTGGTGCGGTCCATGACCGCTACTTTCTTGACGGTGGCCGGAATGGCTTTTACAAAATCCGCAATGGAGAAGGGGCGGAACAGTTTTACTTTCAGCACGCCCACTTTTTGGCCTTGCATGGCTTCCACGGCGTTCTGGGCTACGTCCGCGCCGGAACCCATAATCACGATTAAGCGTTCGGCATCGGCGTCGCCTACGTATTGGAACAGCTCGTAGTGGCGGCCGGCGATTTTTTCAAATTTGGCCATTTCTTCTTTCACAATGCCGGGCACGGCGTTGTAGAATTTGTTGACGGCTTCGCGTTCCTGGAAATACACATCCGGGTTGGCGGCGGTACCGCGCACGGTGGGGTGTTCCGGGTTGAGGCCGCGGGATTTGTGTTCGGCCACCAGTTTGTCGTCAATCATTTCGTGCATTTGTTCTTTGGTTAAGGGTTCCACCATGTTCAGTTCGTGGCTGGTGCGGAAACCGTCAAAGAAGTGTACAAACGGCACGCGGGCGCGCAGCGTGGAGGCTTGGGCGATGAGCGCCATATCCATAGCTTCCTGCGGGTTGTCGGAGCAGAGCATGGCCCAGCCGGTCTGGCGGACGGCCATCACGTCCGAGTGGTCGCCGAAAATGGACAAAGCCGTGGTGGCAATGGCGCGCGCAGACACGTGGAACACGGTGGGCGTCAGTTCGCCGGCGATTTTGTACATATTCGGGATCATCAAGAGCAAACCCTGAGAAGCGGTAAAAGTGGTAGTCAGCGCGCCGGCGGTCAGCGAACCGTGCACCGCACCGGAAGCGCCGCCTTCGGACTGCAGCTCGCTTACGGACGGGACGTTCCCCCAAATGTTGGTTTCGCCTTTGGCGCTCTTGGCGTCACAGATTTCGCCCATCGTGGAAGACGGGGTAATCGGGTAAATAGCGATTACTTCGTTGGTAGCATGGGCGACGTGGGATACTGCGCCGTTGCCGTCCATAGCAACTAGTTTAGCCATAATAGAGAAGTCTCCTTTTGCGTAAATTAAAACGGTCTTTGGGCGTGCACAAAAACACGCCAGCCCGGAGGGATACTCCGGCCTGTATATATTGTATAACTTTGGCCTGTATTTGGCAAACCGTTTTTTACCGCTCGGTAAATAAAAATTCATAGCGAAAACAAACCGCCAAGCCGGGGGCGAACGCGGCCTCCGTGGGTGGACTAGAACAGCCGGGCCCACGAGCAGAAAAGGGTTGATTTGTTTTTTTTTTTTGATACACTGAACTCGGACGGGCAGACAATTGCTTCCCCGGTATCATTTGCGCGCTTAAATCGGCCCGCCGTGGAGGGTTACATGAAAAAAGGTTTTACGTTGATAGAACTGTTGGTGGTGGTACTAATCATTGGTATCTTAGCGGCGGTAGCGTTGCCTGAATATACAAAAGCAGTGGAAAAAGCATATGCTGCGGAAGCTCGAACTTTATTGAAAGACTTATTAGTGGCCGAAAAAGCGTATAAACTGGGTAATGGGGATTATACGTCCGATTTGACACAGTTAGATTTAACAATGCCTGGCTTGAGTGAGAGCGCCCCCAGTACATTTTCCACAAAGCATTGGAAAGTTTCTGTTCGCACCGATAATTGGGAAAATAATGCCTTGACCGCGTGGGCTGTACGCATAAAAAACGATGGAACAGCTTTAGATTTAAATAAAGGCGGATACACTATTTTGCTGCGGGTGCCTGTATCTGGTGCAGATACTACGTTGCATTGCCGAAACGGATTGGGGGATGCACATGTGCCTGCCATCTGCAAAAGTTTGACTGGGCGGAGCGATGGATATTTTAATTAGCAGTTGTTAAAAATAAAAAATACCCTCGAATAAATCAGGGTATTTTTTATTTATAGAAAAACCGCTTGACTTGGAGTTTGCTCCAGTTGCTATAATACAAACATTGCCGCCCGCGCCATGCGGCGGCCTGTGAGTTAAAAAGGGAGGGTTACAAATGACTTTTCAACCGGCAGTAATCACGTGCCTGGCGGCGGGTGTGTTTTTGGCGGCGTGCGGGTCTAACGGTTCCGCCCCGGTCAAAACCGAAGCCCCGGCGCAAAAGTCAATTGTATATTTCACTTCGGACATCAGCCCGGAGGGACTCGTAAAAATTTACGATAAAATTTCCGAAAATATAAACGGAAAAGTGGCCATTAAAGTGCACACCGGCGAGCCGCACGGCCCCAACATTATCCCGCGGGATATGGTCAAAGCGCTCCAGCAGCATATTCCCAACAGCAACATTGTGGAAACCAACACCCTTTATGAGGGCGGACGCCACACCACCGAACTGCACCGCCAAACCCTTAAAACCAACGGGTGGGATTTCTGCGAAGTGGATATTATGGACGCAGACGGCGCGGTAATGCTGCCCATTAAAGGCGGCAAGCACTTTAAAGAAATGTCCGTAGGCAAGAATTTGCTGAATTACGATTCCATGGTGGCGCTGACGCATTTTAAAGGCCACACGATGGGCGGGTTTGGCGGTTCGCTTAAAAACATCGCCATCGGCTGTGCGGACGCCAAAGTGGGCAAAGCCATGCAGCACGGCAGCAACGGCGCCGATTTGTGGCGCGCCAACAAGGAGCTGTTTATGGAACACATGGTGGAAGGCGGCAAAGCCGTAACCGACCATTTTGGCAAAAACATCGTCTACATCAATGTGCTTCGCAATATGTCCGTGGACTGCGACTGCGCCGGCACTTCCGCCGCCGCTCCCAAAACCCGCAATGTGGGCATTTTGGCCTCTACGGATATTTTAGCGGTAGACCAGGCGTCCGTAGATATGGTGTATGCGCTGCCGGAGGAAGAATCGCACGATTTAAAGGAACGCATTGAATCGCGCAAAGGGCTTAGGCAGCTTTCTTATATGAAAGAAATGGGCATGGGAAACGACCAATACGAATTGGTAAACTTGGATAAATAGCCCGCTTCTCCGTTCACAAACAGCCGCTCCCACATACGGGGGCGGTTGTTTTGTGCGTGATTTTTGTTATACTATTAAATAGATTTTACCGATTAAGGAGAGAAAGACATGAAACAGGGTTTTACGTTAATTGAACTCATGGTAGTGGTGCTGATTATCGGAATTTTATCTTCCATTGCGTTGCCGCAGTATGAAAAAGCGGTGGCCAAAGCCCGCGCGGCGGAAGCGGTGGTAACCACGAAAAACATATTGGATGCGGCCTCTATTTATGCGACGACGTACCGCACTTGCCCGGCCAGCCTGTCGGATTTGGATGTAAAGGTAACGTCAGACACCAAAAACTGGTCATTTGGCGTAAACCAACTGGGCAGCCGCAACTGTGCGGCGGTTGTATGGGATAAAGAGGGAACGTTTGAAGCGTACCGGGTATTTGTTAAAAACGAGGCGGAATCGGACATGCCCAGCGGATCGATGTATTGGAGTTGCCAAGGGGGCTCGTGCGAGGAATTTTTTAAAGCCATCAACGTAAAACAGGTGTCGGGAACGCAAAATTATCAGTAACCAGCCGCCCATTCGTTTTATCCCCGCTTGGAGACAGGCGGGGTTTTTTATGCGTAACAATTTTTTGCCGCCCCCGATGCGAATTTATATAATTTATCTATGTCTCTAAAGCATTGGATTTATTCTTTCCGCCCGCTGTGCGTAGCGTACGAAACGCTGCGCTGGCTGTGGCATAAAATTTTCTTTTTTATTCATACCCCTACGCCCGTATGGTATCAGTTTGACCGCAAACACCAACCCGCCAAATCCGTACAAGAAACATTGCCGCTGGACAAAAATTGGTACCGCATTTGCCGCCCGCTCTACCGCCGCGAACACGTTTATTACGATTTGGACAAAGCCCTTGCGGCCAACCCCAACGTAAAAGGGGTGGCGCTGATTTTTTTTATGGGGATCGGCGACTACCTCTATACCACGCCCATGCTGGCGGCTTTAAAGCAAAAATTTCCGCGTTTGCCGTTTTACGCCTATGTGGGCGCCCAGTTTGACCGAAATAATTCCCCGCTGGTGGGCAAACTGCTGGCGGAAAACCCGAACTTTGAAAAAGTGTTCTATTTTAACGGCACCCGGCACCCGCTGATTTGGAAAAATTACGATTATTCAGACGCCTTTAAAGACATTCCGGAAGGTTTTTTGGCCGTTCCCGTTTATTACGATTACGGCGTGCACGTAGGCCACCGCGTAACCAATTTGTTTGAAACGTTTTCCCTGCCTGTACCGACGGATGTGCCGGCTCCCGTGATGTATTTTGCCAAGGACATTGCCCCTGCGGTGGCGGATTATTTGGCCCGGGCGCGCCGCGGGGCGCAGGGCAAGAAAGGCGTTGTGTTTTTGCAGTTGGATTCCCGCGGGTCTAATTATGTGTATCCGCATATGAAGGCCTTGGCGCAGGGGCTTATTCAAGAAGGCTATTTCGTCATGAGTGTTACCAAAGGCGGCCCCACGGACAACCCCGACTATTTGGAAATTGATATTAAGAAACTGGCCATTAACCAGACGTGGCAGTTCTTGTCTATTCTCAAGGGCGAGTTTCCGCTGTACGTGATTGCGGTTAATTCCGTATTTTGGGCGGCTTCTGCGGGGCTGCGGTTGCCCAACTTGGGCCTGCAGCACTGGATAGACAAAAAGGTGCACAATTTGTGGTACCCCAATATAGAGGTGGTTACCAACTATATCTATCCGCATGTGCCGCGGGAGAAACAGCTTTTTGCCCCGCCGGAAAGCTATACCCGGCACAATAAAAAAATTATTGATTACAAACCCGATTGGGTAATTAAGTGGTTTAAAGAAAAGTTTGAAAAATAAAAAAAGGCTCCTTCAAAGGAGCCTTTTTTGCGGGACTTCGCTTATTTGTATTCGTTATAGCTTACGATCTGTTCCAGCGTTTCGCGCGGGCGCGGGGCCGGTTCTTCGGCGGGGTAGCCCAGAGCAATCAAGTGTTCGATTTTTTTGCCTTTGGGCAGGTGGAAAAATTTTTCCGCCTTGTCGGAATTTAACCAGCCGATCCAGCAGGTTCCCAACCCCAAGTCCTGTGCGCGCAGCACCAAATGCTCACCGGAGATACCTTGGTCTACCAGATAAAATTCCGTCCGGCGGAAGAAATTACCCAGCCGGCTGGTAAAAGAGCCTTTGTCCGACACCGCGGCAATGAGAACGGGGGCTTTTTCGGCAAATTTGGTCATCGCATACACGCCGGAAAAAGCTTCTTTGCAGAAGGCTTCTTTTACTTTTGGGTCGTCAATCACAATGTAGTGCCACGGCTGGGAGTTGCAGGCGGAAGGCGCCAGGCGTGCGGCTTCCAGGCAAGCATTTATTTTTTCCCGCTCTACGGGTTTATCCTGATATTTGCGCACGCTGCGGCGCGCTTTAATAACATCCATTAATTCCATAAATTCTGTACCCCTTCGGTTAAGATAAAAATATCTTATCAAATTGAGGCCCCGTTTTTTTATAAAATAAACATATGCAATTTACTAAATATACCGGACTGGGAAACGATTTTATTGTTTTGGACGGCGAAACGGCCCGCGGGGTGCAACACCCCGGAGAGCTGGCCCTTCGCCTGTGCAACCGTCATTTTGGCGTGGGGGCGGACGGACTGGTGCTGTTGCTCCCTTCTGAAAAGGCCGATATGCGCATGCAAATTATTAATTCCGACGGAAGTGAGGCCGAAATGTGCGGCAACGCCTCGCGCTGTGTGGCGCTGCATCTATACCGCCGGGGCCTTGTGCCCAAGCGGGAAATTACCTTAGAAACGCTGGCGGGGCTGATTCGTACCGAAATTATGGACGAGGCTTCCTCCCGGGTGCGGGTGGATATGGGCATGCCGCGCCTGAGAAGGGGGGAAATCCCGATGACGGGCCTTGCGCACGAGCGTGCCGTTAATGTAGCGCTGCGCGCGTGCGGGACGGAGTTTTGCGGCACGGCGGTTTCCATGGGCAATCCGCATTTTGTGATTTTTGTGGAAAATGCCGAAAAAATCCCGCTGGAAGTGTGGGGCCCCGCGCTGGAAACACACGAAGCTTTCCCGCGCAAAACCAATGTGGAATTTGTACAAATTCTCAACAACGCCACCATTCGCATGCGCGTGTGGGAACGCGGCGCCGGGGTGACGCAAGCCTGCGGCACGGGCGCCTGTGCGGCGGTGGCGGCGTGTGTGCTAAATCATAAAACCAACGACTATGTTACCGTAAAATTGGACGGCGGCGAATTGCTGATTGAATGGCCGGCCGGGAAAAATATCCTAATGACCGGAACCGCCTCTGAAGTGTTTACCGGAGAGTATAAGGGGGAAAAATGAGCCTTTTAAACGAAAATTATTTAAAACTGCCCGGCAGCTATCTCTTCTCTACGATTGCCAAAAAAGTGGCCGCTTACCAGCAGGAACATCCCACCCAAGACATTATCCGCCTGGGAATTGGAGACGTTTCCCGCCCGCTGGTGCCGGCGGTGGTGGAGGCGCTGCATCAAGCGTCGGATGAAATGGGCCGCGCCGAAACATTCCGCGGCTACGGGCCGGAGCAGGGATACGCGTTTTTGCGGGAAGCTATTTTGAAACACGATTATCTGGACAGAAACATCGCGCTGCAAGCCGATGAAATTTTCGTAAGCGACGGCGCCAAAAGCGATGTGGCCAACTTTCAGGAATTATTTGACGTGTCCTGCAAAGTCGCTTTGCAGGATCCGGTGTACCCCGTGTATTTGGATACCAACGTGATGGCGGGGCGCACGGGCAATTTTGAAAACGGACGCTTCGGCGGAATTGTGTACTTGCCGTGTACGGAAGAGAACGGTTTTATCCCCGATTTGCCCCGGGAACGGGTGGATTTGGTGTATTTATGTTCTCCCAATAACCCTACCGGTGCGGCCATGACGCGCAGCGAACTGAAAAAATGGGTGGACTGGGCCGCCCAGCACAACAGCGTTATTTTATACGATTCGGCCTACGAAGCCTTTATTACCCAGCCGGATGTGCCCCATTCCATTTACGAAATCCCCGGCGCGCAAGAAGTGGCGGTGGAGTTTCGCTCGTTCTCCAAAACAGCCGGGTTTACCGGCACGCGCTGTGCTTATACGGTGGTGCCCAAAGCCCTGCAGGTATACGACCGGGCGGGCAAGCCGCACGCGCTAAATGCGCTGTGGCTGCGCCGGCAGACCACCAAGTTTAACGGCGTGCCCTACATCGTCCAACGCGCGGCGCAAGCCGTGTTTACCCCGATGGGGCAGGCCCAAATCCGCCGCGTGATTGAAGTGTACCAAAAAAACGCCCAAGTTATTTTGCAGGCCCTGCAGACGGCCGGCTTGAAAGCCTTTGGCGGCGTAAACGCCCCTTATATCTGGCTTAAAACGCCGAAAGGCCTTGATTCGTGGACGTTTTTTGACCGGCTGTTAAGCCAAGCCGGCGTGGTGGGTACGCCGGGCGTAGGGTTTGGCGCGTGCGGGGAAGGGTATTTCCGTTTAACGGCTTTTAATACGCCCGAACTGACGCAGGCCGCCGCCGGCCGGATTGCGCATCTGACGTTTTAAACCGATTTTGCTAAAATACTTCCCAAGGAGGGTTTATGAAAAAATACCAAGTGCATGTTTTGCGCAAAGGGTTTACGTTAATTGAGTTGTTGACCGTTGTGTTGATTATCGGCGTGCTGATGGCGGTGGCCTTGCCGAACTATACGCGCTCTATTGAGCGTGCCCGCGCGGTGGAAGCCATGGCCGGGCTGAAAGCCTTAAACGATGCCGTGTATGCTTATGCCGCGGGGAGAACCGGCGATAACGCCTGCCCGGAGTCGTTTAGCAAGCTTGCCATTTCGTATCCGGGCGAACTGAACGACAACAAAACGATTATTACGACCAAGGACTTTGAATTCCAGCTTAACAATGCCTCCAATGCCGTCATTCCGGGGACGGATTGCCCCGGCGTAACGGCCACCCGGCTGGGCGGAACGAAATATAATTACGTTCTGTGGAATCCGTATGTGCGGGGCACCGGCGGCAAAGGCGCTTCGTTGGCATGCACCGCTTCTAATGAAACCAGCCTGGCGGTATGCAAATCGTTGGATTTGTACCAGGAAGGCGTTACTCCGTATTAATCCTTTGGGCGTACGGAGCACAAAAAACGTAAATTTTACCCCAAAAAACCCGCTTGATAGCGGGTTTTTTGTAGATTGAAAACAGCTCATGCCGCGGAGGCGGCCGCCTGTTGCCCCGGTTGGGGCGGGGAATTTTTTACTTGGCCGGCACACCGCCCGTTAAATCTTTAATGGCGGCCACGGCGCCCAGTACATTGGAAGCTTCATAAGGCATGTAGATGATTTTGTTGTCTTTGCCTTCGGTCATTTTAGTCAGGGCTTCAATGTATTTAAGCGAAATCATATAGCTGGCCGGATTGGAGGATTGGGCCACGGTGGAAGCCACAATTTTGACGGCCTCGGCCTCGGCCTGGGCCACTTTGATCTTGGCTTCCGAAATACCTTCCGCTTCCAAAATGGCGGCTTGCTTCATCCCTTCCGCTTTTTTGATCTCGGATTCCCGCACGGCTTCCGCCTTTAAAATTTGGGCGGTTTTCGTTCCTTCCGCCTCCGTTACCATGGCGCGGCGGTCGCGTTCGGCCTTCATTTGTTTTTCCATGGCTTCGCGGATGGCGGCGGGGGGAATAATGTCCTGCAGTTCCACGCGGTTTACTTTCACGCCCCATTTGTTGGTGGCTTCATCCAAGATGACCTGCAGCTTGCTTTTGATAATTTCACGCGAAGTGAGCGTTTGGTCTAAATCCATTTCGCCGATGATGTTTCTTAAGGTGGTCTGCGTCAGCTTTTCAATGGCGGTGGGCAGCGATTCCACTTTGTAGGCCGCGTTGATGGGATCGGTGATCTGGAAATATAGCAGCGCGTTGATTTCAATGCCCACGTTGTCTTTGGTAATCACGCTTTGGCGGGGCAAGTCGTACACGGTTTCGCGCATATCAATCACGTCGCGCATTTCGGTAATCGGCACGGAGCGCACCCGGCCGGAGCCGTCCATATAGTCCCGGTTTTCGCGCCATTCCATTAAATGAGGCTTGTCCATAATCGGGATAATCCAGTTAATGCCCGGGGTAAGGATTTGCAGGTATTTTCCAAAGCGTTCAATAATTACCACCTGCGCTTGTTTGACGATGACAATCCCTTTGGTGATGATCACAATGATAAAAACAATCAAGGCCAGCAATAAGACTACTCCTAAGTCGTTGATTTGCATGTCTCTCTCCTGATGAATTTTATTTGGGGCGTACGGTTAAGGTAACGCCGTCCAACTTTTCTACCACGCATTCCGTGCCGGCGCTTAACTGCTGGCGGGAGGTGGCTTTCCAGCTTTCGCCGGCTACTTTTACGCGTCCGTTGTTAAGAAGCGGGCCGACTTCCGTTTCCGTTACGGCGGTTTTTCCGATGACTTCTTCGGCGGGGGTTTTTACATGGATTGCATGGCGGTAAAAATGCCGCTTTGCCAACGGGCGTATGCCCAGCCACGCCGCTGCCGCCACCGCGGCAAACACGCCCGCTTGCCCCCACAGGCCGGCCCCCAGCCACGCGGTCAGCGAAGCGCCCGCCAGCCCCAGCCCCAAGCAAGCCAGCGAAAATTCCATCGTAAATAATTCGCCCACAAAACAGCCTACGGCCAAAATCAGCCATACATAATAATTCATGGCACCTCCCAGCGGTTAATTTTTTATAATTTCCAAATAGTTTCGCAGGTATTTCAGCCGCCGTTCGTCGCGCAGTTTATTGAGGATGAAAATCATATTGGCAATAAACCGGCGGATGATTTGGCGGGAAGAAAGCGGGGCAAAAAAATCGTCGTTCCACGCAATCTGGCGGGAGCGGATATAGCGGCGGCAGTCGGCTTCCGTTAAAATTTTGCCGTTATCCAGCGGGTCTACAAACAAAGATTGCAAATGGGCAAAATCGCGCACATGCACCAATACGCGCCCGGCCAAGTCCACCAGCGAAATATCCATTCCATACCGCTGCCCCAAGCAGGCGTACAAGCAGCCCACGCAGAGGCTGGAGCCTCTTTTTTTGCGCAGGAAGCGCGCAAAAGAAATGTCCTTGATATTGGTATTTGTCTGCAGCGGCGTAAAACCTTCTATTTGAAAAATGTAATGACCCAGTACGGCGGCGATTTCCGTGTAATTTTTGGCGTTTAAGAGTACCGGGCGCAGGGATGCGGCCATTTTGTCCAACGGGGCGGACACGTCGCCGCGGGCGGTGGTGGGAGAAGTAAATTTGGAAAGCAAGGCCAGGCCTTCTTCCAAATCCGGGTTAATCTTGGCGGAAAAACGGGCCAGCGCGGCGGAAAGATCTTCCCAGCAGATTTCTTCCAGCGTGCTTAAAACGGCGCGCGGAGCGGAGGTTTTAAATTCTTCTTCCATCACCTGCTGTACCTGGGCGGGATTGGTTTTTATGGCGTCCGCCAGGGCGCTTTTAAGCACCGGGCCGTAGGTGTCCGACTCGGTTTCCAATAATTTAATCAGCGCCTTCAGGCCGTCGTGTCCCAGTATTTGCATATATTACAAGATAGCAAATTGCCGTCTTTTTTTCCACTTCTTTTTGGCGTATTTTTTTGACGGAGAAAATAAGAAAAATTCTTTTTTAATTCTTACGTAAAAAACATAAAAAAACGGGGCCCCTAGCGGCCCCGTTTGTGCACAGAAAAAGGTTTATTGCAAATCTTTTTCGTTGGCGGTAATTTGCAGCACGACGCGGCGGTTCTGCGCACGGCCGGCCGCAGTGGCGTTGCTGGCGATCGGGTTGGAAGAACCGTAGCCGATGTAGGTGATGCTCATCGTTTTCAAACCGCTGCCCAACAAAAAGTCGTACACGGCTTTGGCGCGTTGGGTGGAAAGTTTGTCGTTGATGGCGTCGGAACCGGTGGAGTCGGTATATCCCTGCACGACGATGCGGTTTTTGGGATATTTTTTAAGCACGCGGTTCAGATCCGTCAGCGTTTGCATGGAAGCGGCGGTCAGTTCCGAGCTGCCGGTGGCAAACAAAATGTCGTTCTTTAAGAAGACCTGGATGCCGCTGTCCGACTTTACCACTTCGGCGATGGCGGCCAGTTCTTTGGCCTGTTTGTCGTAGTAGTTGCCCAGCAATCCGCCGGCGGCTAAACCGGCCAAAGCGCCGTAGATGGCGCCGGTTTCGCTTTTGCCGCCCGTATTGTTGGCGATGATGGCTCCGGCGGCCGCGCCCACGGCGGCTCCTCCGGCGGCGCCCCAGGCGGTTCTCTTGCCGGGGGTGGTGCAGGCGGTACCCAACAGCGATACGGCCATACAAAGCAGAATCACTTTTTTCATTGAGTTGTGTCTCCTTGTAAAATAAAGATATTTACATTTTACTTTTTTTTCAGAAAATGCAAAGTTTAATTTGCGGTTTTTTACGTCAATTGCCGTGGGGCGCGGCTGCGTGCGGCGCCCGTATTACAAAATGCGGCAGTCGGGTTTGCCTTTTTTCTTCATCAGTTCCCGGTACAGGCGGTAGACGGGTTTGCCCAGCTTGGGGTGGACGAAGTCGGCCAGAATATACGACAGCGGCTTTAAAACAAACTCCCGCTCCTGCAGGCGCGGGTGCGGAATGAAAAGCGGGTACTCGTCGTCGTCTTCAAACAAAACTTGATCGTCGTAAAAAAGAATGTCCAAATCAATCACGCGCGGCCCGTTTTTAAAAGTAGGCGTGCGGCCCAGCCGGGTTTCCAGCGCTTTTAATTTTTTAAGAAGCGGCAGGGGCTGATAGGGAGTGCTTAAAATCAGCACCGTATTGATAAAATCGGGTTGTTCGGCAAAGCCTTCCGGCTTGGAAACGATATACGGCGCCACTTCCTTGACCGTTCCCAAGGCGCTGAGGGACGCGATGGCGCGGTCTATATTTTCTTTGGCGGGGGGAATGTTGCTCCCCAAAGCGAGCACGGCCTTGGGCATTATTCTTCTCCGCGGTATTCAATCCAGCGGTCGGGTTCTTCGGCCACTTTTACGCTGTACAAATGCGCCAGCCGTTCTTTGAGGCGTTTGTACATCCACACGCACAGCGCCTCGGTCGTGGGCTGGGGCAGAAACGTCCCCAAATCGCTCCCTTCCAGGCGGGATTCCAGTTCTTTTTTAAACGTGTCCGCCAGTTGGCGAAAATCAATCAGGTACCCTTCGGCGTTCGTCGGCCCGAAGAAAGTTACTTCGTAGTGAAAAGTATGGGTATGCACCTCTTCGGCCAGCGTACCGCCGTGCCCGTGGCGGGCGGTAAAGCTGCCGCATTGGGTTAAATAAACCTTGCTCATGGGGCGGCCTCCAGTTCTTGGTAAAAATTCATCAGTTTGCGGGTGTCTTTTACGTCGTGCACGCGCAGAATGTCCGCCCCGCCCTGCAGGGCGACCAACTGGGCGGCCAGCGTCTGCACTTTGCGTTTGGGCGGCAGTTCGCGCTTTTGGCTTAAAAAAGTTTTGCGCGATACTCCCACCAGCATCCGCACACCTAAATCTTTAAAAAACGAAAGGTGTTTTAACAGTTCGTAATTTTGTTCGCGCGTTTTGGCAAAGCCGAAACCTACATCTATAATCACGTTTTCTTTGGCAAGGCCGCAGGCAAGCGCTTCTTGAATTTTGCCCGCCAGAAAATCTTTTATTTCTTCCAGCAAGTGGGAGTACTCGGTTAAGCCTTGCATGGTTTGCGGCGTGCCGCGCGTGTGCATCACGACAATTTGCGCCTTAAAATCCCGCACCAGGCGAAACATTTCCTCATCCGGCGTGCCGCTTACGTCGTTTATGATAGATACTCCGGCTTTTAGCCCTTCCCGCGCAACGGGGATTTTGACGGTATCCAGCGAGACGGGCAGCTGCGGCCATTGCTTGCGTACGGCCCGAATCAGCGGCAGCACGCGGGAGATTTCTTCTTCGGCGCTGACGGGGGTGGCGTTGGGGCGGGTGGATTCTCCGCCGATGTCCAGCATATCGGCGCCGGATTGGACGTAGTCTTTGCATTTGGCCAGCAAAGAAGCCAAATTGTTTTGCGGGTCTCCGTCGTAAAAAGAGTCGGGCGTAGCGTTTACAATGCCCATTAAAAGCGGGTTGGCCATAAAAACTCCCTGTCGGCTGGCGTTATTTGATCATTTCCAAAAATTCGCTGCGCACTTCCATTTTTTTAAACGCGCCGCGGATGGCGCTCGTGACCATAACGGCGTTATGCTTTTCAATGCCGCGCGAGCTGATGCACATATGTTTGGCTTTGCACACCACCATCACGCCGTGGGGCTGCAGGGTGTCCATCAGGCTGTCTGCAATTTGGGCCACCAGTTTTTCCTGAATTTGCAGGCGGCGGGCAAACACTTCCACCAGCCGCGCCAGTTTGGAAATGCCCAGCACCCGCCCTTTGGGCAGATATCCGATGCTGATGGTGCCGAAGAACGGCTGCAGGTGATGTTCGCAGGTGGAATAAAATTCAATGTCTTTTAACACCACCATTTCTTCGCAGGAGCCTTCCGTAAACGTTTTTAATACGTCCTGCGGCTTCATCTGGTAGCCGCCGAAAAGTTTTTTCCAGCTGCGTACGATGCGCGCCGGCGTTTCCAAGAGGCCTTCGCGGGTCGGATCGTCGCCGATATAGGCCAAAATTTCGCGCAGGTTGTTTAAAATTTTTTCTTCGCTCAGCGGATGTTTGCCAGCTTGTGCGTTTGCAGGCTTAGCCGTGCGGAGGGATGATTTTTTAGCAGTTTTACGCATAGGTCAATGTTCTCCTGTTTGTTGCTTTCGGGCTGCAGATAAATTTGCGTGTGGGCGTTCTCGTACGCATAGTATTTTTGCAAGTCTTCCAAATCGGTTTCCTGCCCGACGACCAATTTAATGACGTGGGCTTTTTTTAGCATTTGCGGGCTGACGTAGCGCTTGGGCGATACGCAGACGAAATCCGCCCGGCTTACGTCCGTGTCGTTGGCGCCGTTGGTCTCCAGGTGCACTTCGTAGCCGGCGTCTTTTAACACGCCGATCAGGGCGGGCAAGTCCTGCTCGCTGGGTTCGCCGCCGGTAATGATGACGGCCTTGGCCGGCCAGGCGGCAAGTGCTTTTAAAATGGCCTCTGCCTGCAGGGTTTTGCCGTCCCGTGCGGCGTATTGCGTGTCGCAGAACGGGCAGTTCATGGAGCACCCCGCCAGCCGGATAAACACCGCCGGCATGCCGGTGTGCTTGCCTTCGCCTTGGATAGAATAAAAAATTTCGTTAACCTTCCACGACGGCTGCGGCATTGTCGCTCTCCCAGATTTCCAGCGTTTTTAAGGTTAAATTTTGTTTCTTTAATTCCGGCCCGATTTTTGCAAACAGATATTGGGCCAAATTTTCGGCGGTGGGGTTTTCCACCCAGTCGTTTAAAAATTGATGGTCGGGCAGATTGGCGTCCAACAGTTTTTTAATGACCTTAAAATCGCATACCATGCCGTCCTCTCGCACGGCGCCTTCTATAACAAACACGGCTTTCCACGTATGCCCGTGCAGTTGGTGGCAGGGGCCGTCGTAATGCGGAAGGCGGTGAGCGGAACTGAAGGTGCGGATGAGTTTGATAAGCATTTATTTCTCCTCGGGCAATGTATTAAAAATCTGCTGCATATAGATAATGCATAAAATCACTTGGGCAAACGTAAAAAGCGGAATGTTTACCCACAGCCGTACATACCACAGCGCGCTGAGCGGGCCCATCATAAAAAAAGCCCATTTAAGCACCGCCGTGCGCGGCACGTACGAGCGGCGCATGAGTTTAAAAAATAGTCCGACGGCTCCCGCCGTACAAAAACTAAACAGCATGACCAATGGAATGGCAAACAGCGAGGTAAACAGCGTCATGGCACGCAGGGCGCCGGCCAAGGCGTCTTGTTTCTTTTCCAAATTTTCCTGCGAGGTAACAAACGAAAACGTTTGCGGAAGCTCCGTCTGCTGGAGACCGCCGGACGAAGGAACATAAATTTTGTTGCCCGTAACGAGGCAGAGGATGTTGTTTTTGAGCAGTTCTTCCGAAGAAGGAGGCGTTTTTAAAGAAGCGTCAAAAACGATTTTAAAATCGCTTTGCGGCACCGGGGCGGAAACCGGCTGCTGCGGCTGGGTCAAAACGCCTTTTTCAAACGTTACCTGCGGAAAGTTTTTTAGCAGCAGGGGCAGATTGTCTTTGATGTAGCCGCTGCTGAAAAAATAAAACACCAGCGTGGACAGAAAAAACAAATAAATACCAAATCCAACCATAAACCGGCGGGAAGAAAACGCCAAAATATGGTAAAAACGGAACGAAAAAATAGTTTTTATATGGGCCCAAATCATATTTTCATTATATCAATTTGGGCCGTATTTCGCCGAAAGCGCCCTTAGCGGGCGGCGTTTTTGTCCTGGCAGGAAATTTCGGCCCCTAAAAAGAAGAGCTGGTTTTTCTTAAACACGCAGGAAAGTTTTTGGGAGCGGGGGGAACCGTCCGCGGCCGGAGGCAGGGGGCGCAAGCAGGCAATGCGCGTGCATGAATAGGTTTCGCCGCACTGCGGAAAAGAGGACGAAGGAAAATTGGAGATAAACCAAGAAAAATCCAAATTGTAATTAAGCGCCTGCAAAAAGTTTTCGCAGGTCAGTTCGTTTTCAAACGTGCAGCTGGGCTGGGCGGAGGAATTTTCGATGGTAATGCTTTGGTCAAGCAGGGTGTAGCGTTCGGCGTCTATGGGGTCGCCCTGCACCATATAGACGTCAAAACAGGAATAGCCGGGATTTTGTTTTTTAGTGCAGGTAAACCGGTTTAAAATATCGTGCCCGGGGCAGGTATCTTCCACCAGGGCGGGATCGGTGGAAAGATATTGCGGCGCTTGGCGGATTGTCTGCGGTTTATAAACGGTTTGGGCGGCGGTTACAACGAATACGCCCCCTAAAAAAAAGGCAACCAGCGCGACGGCTTTTTTCATACGTTTTCCTCCCGGCGGTTTTTTCCATCCTAGCAAATTTGCCGGTTCGTTTTAACTTTTTAAACACCTAAAAAAGGGTTAGACGGGTTTCCCGTACGCACGCGGACGTGCGCGTGTACTTCTATATGTTGCAACGCAAAGCGGAATTTATTAATATATATCCGTGTTGTTTTATTTTACGCCAACAGAGGGCTTATGTCCAATAACTTTTTCTCGTTTTTCTCAAAAAAAGATCTCCCTGCCGAACAGGTAATCAAGACGCTCACGCCGGAAATGCTGGCTTTCTTGCAACAGTTTCCTACGGCCGTTTTGCTGCTAAACGCTACGGGCAAAATCGTGTTTGCCAATGCGGGCGCCGCGGCGTTGCTGCATACGGAAATTTCGGATTTAAACGGCACCGGAGTGGAACGATTGGGACTTACGATGGAAAAAGTGCGCGCCATGGCGGAGGACAAAGAATCCAATAAAACAGTCATTCAGCTGGTCAACCGGGCGGCGGACGCCGTGTACGTAAGCGCCGGAGCCAGCTTTTTGGCCTCTACGCCGTTTATCATGATTGCGCTGGAATCCGTGCCCCATTTTAAGCAGCTGAATGCCGAAAAAAGTTTTTTGCATTCTGTGATAAACAGTTATCCCGTAGCCGTTACCGTGCAAAATTTAGCGGGAGTATGCACCTTATGGAATGATGCGGCGGAGCGAATTTTCGGTTTTAAAGCCGACCAAACCAACAATCACCCGGTGTATGAATTTTTGCCCAAAGAAATTGTAGCTTCCGTTCAACGCCTGGACGAACAAGTTCGTGAAAAACAACGCCCGCGTGAAAATGTGCTTCTTTCGTATAAAGACGCCAAAGGGGAAGAACGCACCCTGTCGGTTACGAAAGTTTTTACGCCGTCTGAAAATAACAAAAACAAGGCGATTTTAACCATTTACGAAGATGTTACCATGCGCCAGCGTTACGAACAGGATTTACTGCAAAACCGTACGCTGCTGCGCGCGGTATTGGATAATGTGCCGCTGGGCTTGTATACGCGGGACTGCGATAACCAGATGACCTTTTTTAACCGCCAAAGCATGAAAGTGCTGGGCGAAACGGATGTAAAATGCGTTAACAGTCCGCATCCGCATCAGGATAAGGATATCGTTTCTTTCCACCGGCGGCGCGAACAGCAGGTGTTGAGCGAAGGAAAAATTAAAGATTATCCGGACGAACGGTATGTAGACCATGAAGGAAATGAAAAAATCCTGCATATGATTAAAGTGCCGCTGATGGATGCGGGGCCCAAGCCGCTGGTGCTGACCATTGTGGAAGATATCACAGACCGCCGCCGCCAAGAAAAAGAAGTGGCCCGGGCGAACAGCTTTTTGTCGGCGATTGTACAAAACGCACCGATTGGTCTTTATGCCCGCGCGGCGGACGGCAGAATGCTGCTGCGCAATAAACAATGCGAGAAAATTTTTGGCGAAGTTTCTGACAAAGCCTTTGATTCCACGGGATCTTTGCCGCACGAAACCCCGGAGCAGGTGCACGAATATATTTCGCGGGAAAAGAACTTGCTGGAAACCGGCAAAACGATGGATATTCCGGAAGAAGAATACCTGACCGGCGGCGGCGAAAAGAAACTGCTCCATATGATTAAAGTGCCTGTTTCCGAAGGCGGAAACGAAGCCCCTCAGTTTGTAGTAACGCTGGTGGAGGATATTACCGAGCGCAAGGCGCAGGAACGGGCGTTGGTGGAAACCAAAAACTTCCTGCAGACGTTGCTGGATCAGGTGCCTGTGGCTATTTATGCCCGCGGATTGGATGATCAAATGTCGTTTGTCAACCGTCGGGCGCATGAATTGTTCCCGGACGAGCAGGAATATCTGGCCAAGGATGATTTTTACGGCCAACGCGAAAAAGCCATTTTTAAAGACGGCAAAATCGTGGAATTTCCGGAAGAGTGGTACACCACGCTGCGCGGAAACAAAATTTTGCTGCACTTAATTAAAGCCCCCGTGTTTGATAAGGAAGGCAAGCCGTTTATGGTTTTGACGGTGGCGGAGGATATTACCGAAAAGAAAGCGCAGGAAAAAGCGGTGGTGGATGCGAAAAACTTCCTGCAGACGGTTATCAACAACCTGCCGGTTTCACTGTCCGTAAAAGATTATGACGGGAAATACATCTTATGGAATAAAAAGAGCGAGGAGCTTTTCGGCGTGATGGCGGAATCCGTCATTGGGCGTACTTCGTATCGGGCGGATATCAATAAAGATCAGGCCGAGTTCTTGCGGGAAGCCGACCTGCGTGTGTTTGAAAGCAAAAAAGAGCAGGATATCCCGCAGGAGCTGATTTCTACCGCCAGTGAAGGCGTAAAAATTATGCACACGGTCAAAACGCCCGTGTTTAATATGGACGGCACCCCGAATTGTCTGCTGGTGGTATCGGAAGACATTACGGCCAAAACCAAAATGGAAAAACAAATCCGGGAGGCAAGCGATAAAAATACCCTGCTGGTGGAAAACGCCCGCGAAGGAATTATCATCTTGGAAGATGAAAAAGTAATTTATGCCAACCGCGCTTTGTGCCATCTGTTGAATTATGCAGACGTCAAAGAGGTAACCGGCAAGAAAATTTTGGACATGGTGGCCGAAGATCACCGCATGTTCCTGAAAGATAAATACGAAGCGGTGGTATCCGGGACGGATGACGCCTCCTCGGCGATTGACGTGCATTTTCTGAAAAAAGGAGGCCAGGAGGTGGAAACCGAGTTTGCGGCGGTGGCCTCCCGGTATTTGGGGCGGCGCATTGTGCTGTGCTTCGTGCGGGATGTAACTACCGCTAACCGGATGCTGCGGGACGTCAAAAACGAACGGGAAAGCTTCCGGGCCGCCTTTGAAAAGAGCGTTACGCCGGCTTTTATCCTGTCGCATAAAGGGTATATCAGCGTGATGAATGAAGCGTGCCGGAAATTGTTTGATTTTACGGAAGCGGACAAAAATTTCTACCGCAACGTCTATATGAAGCCTGCCGTGTCGTTGGAGACCCGCAAACAGTTAAAAGCCGGGAAACCCGCCCATATGGATTATGTGTTCGATTTTGACCGTGCGGCCAAAATGTTCCCGGGGCGCATTGAGGGCAGCGGGAAGATTCCTCTTTCCGTGAGTTTTGTGCCCATTAATAAACGCGATGCAAAAGACGGAACGGTAGAAGCCGACTATGTGGTGTTTTTGGAACGCAAAGGCGGGACTGCCGGCGCGGCGCCGCAGCCGCCTGCGGCGGCGATGAAAAAGGCCGCCGTGCTGAAACCGGCCCGCAAAGCATCCGCCCCTAAACCGCCGGCTCCGCCCGCTGTGGTCATTAGCAAAACAGCCCAAGAGATGCTGGTTCTTCCGAACAGTGAACCATATGCCTTGTGCTCGGGCGATTGGAAAATTGAAGTATGCAACGATTTGTTCTGCTCTCTGTGCCAGCTTTCGGAAGAAGAGCTGCTGGGGCAGGATTTGCGCCGCGTGTTTGATGCCGATTCCGTGCCGCGCTTGGAAGAAGATTTAAAAACGCTGCAGCAAGACGGCTCGCTGGCAAATCGCGAGTATCATATCAACTTAGCCAGCGGCTTGGAAAACACGGCGGTACGGCTGACGGCCGTCAAAGAGGCGGACGGGCGGTATTTGTTTGTGCTGCGCAATATGGCGTTTCATCGGCAAATTATGAAAATTCTGGAGGAACGTTCCGCCCAGTTAAATGCGTTGTTGGAAGCGACGGAAGGGGTGGTTTTCTCGGTGTTGTTTGAAAACGGCCGCTTTGGACATATTGAGCAATCCAACAAATTCCTTTCCCGCAAGTTGGGATTCTCGCATGATGAGCTGGTGCATCTGCCGTTTAGGGATCTGTTCTTTGACAAAGGCCACAATTCCAGCCGCTGCAAGGAAATTTTGGATCACGCGCAGGAAGAACTGGCTTTGGAAGGCAAAACATCCTTTAAGCTTTCCGTCCGCAAAAAAGACGGGTCGGCTTTTGACGCGCAGGTGGTCGTGACGGCGATGGATCTGCCCAATAAAGATGTCGCGCTCGTGGTGCTGCGGGATTTGTCGGAAGAATTGGACGAAGTTTCTAAAGATTCCAAAGAAGCGCAGGAACTTAAGAGTGTGCGCCAGGCGCTGCCGGGGTTGTATTTAAAGACCGACAGCGACGGATGCGTGCTGGAAGTGTATTCCAACCTTGCGTATTTTGACAACGAGCACGCCAACAAAGTGTTTCTGGGCAAAAAACCCGGCACGTATTGGCCGCAGGAAGCCGCTTCCCGCGCTTTATTTGCCATTAAGGAATCTTTGTCCATCAATATCAGCACGCGGTTTGAATTTGAATGGAGAATTGCGGATGCCCTGCGTTATTTTGAAGCGACGGTTACCCCCATTACAGGCCGCGCGGAAGTGGTGCTGTGGGTAAAAGACGCGTCCGAACGCCATGCCTATGACGAAAAAATCCATGAATTATACCGCCTGGCCAGCGAGCCCGGGCTTTCCATTACCGAGCAAGTGGATAAGATTTTGGCTTTTGGGCTGAAAACTTTCCCGGCGGATGTGGGACTGGTCATTCGTTTTGACCAAGGCAAACTGGGCTTGGAAAGCCATATCGTCTATGCCACAGACAATGATTTTAACATTGAGCGGTATATGACCTTCCCGGTGGAAGAATGTCTGGTGGACGTGCCGGACGGGAATGTGGTAATGTTCCCGGATTTGTCCAATGCCACCTGCACGCATTGCTTGCATAAAGAAAAAGGCTTTGGCTCTTTGGTGGCGGCGCCGCTGTATGTGTCCGGCAAGGTGCAGGGGGCGTTGTGTTTTGCCTCCCGTGCGCCGCGCCATGAATTTGGGCAGGGCACCGAAGAGCTGATGGGTATTATGTCCCGCCTGTTAAGCCTGCGCATAGAGCTGCGGCAAACGGGCAAGATGCTCAGCGAGGCGTCCCGCTCTTTGGCCCGCACGTTAGAATATGTGGAAATGCCGGCGGTCATGATGGACTTGGATTACCGGGTTACATTTGTCAATAAGCCGTTTCTGGAAATTACCGGCAGACGCATCAGCAACATTACCGGACGGGACTTTTTCTCGGAAGTGATCCGCAATGAAGACATTTCCAAGCGGATGTTCAAAGCGGCGGAAAATTCCGCCGCCGGCAATGCGTTCCAGGTGCGGATGGATTTATTGCACGAAAACGGTTTGTATGAAGATACCGGGTGGGACGTGTTTGCCTGCAAAGATGCCGACGGAAAGATTGACGGATATGCCTTAATTGCGTCGGAATCTTAACCGAAAACGGCACCGTATTTACGCCCCGGCGCTTTCGCAGGCCGGGGTTTTTAAAGAGTACTTGTGTTGAGGGAAGTTGTTTTTATACCATAAATGAAAAGAACTTTTCCGGGAGGAAAACATGCAAAAAGGTTTTACGCTGATTGAATTATTGGTAGTGGTATTGATTATTGGTATTTTATCTACCATTGCGCTGCCGCAGTATGAAACGGCGGTGGAAAAATCCCGCGCCTCGGAGGCGTTTGTAAACGGGCGGGCGATTCTGGACGCGATGAACCGGTCTATTAATGAGCGGCCGAATGAATATCCCAATACGCGGGCGTCGCTGGATATACGGCTTTCCGGGGGGGAGTGGAATGCGGCGGCCAATGAGTATAAGACAAAATATTTTATTTATGACCTTTCTAAAGGAAATCGTTTGGAAGTAACACGCCCCATTAGCGAAAATGAACAGTATGTGCTTCGTTTCTATAATAATTTAAGTTCTTCGCCGGATTTAAAAGAATGCGCGCCCCAAGGGGAACGGGGGAAAAGTTTGTGCCGTTCTTTCCAAGGTTCCGGGTACGAGTTGGCCGAATAGAGGGGCTTATATATCAAAACAGCCGGGCCCGTTTAAACGGGCCCGGCTGTTTTTGTTTACAAGCGGATCTTTCAATGCGCCCCCGTGCTGCCAAATCCGCCCGCTCCGCGGGCCGTATCGGACAGCGTGTCCGTTTCCTCAAAGCCCGGATAGAGGGTGGGCAGTACAACCAGCTGGGCGACTTTCTGCCCGGCTTCAAATACAAAATCTGTTTCGTTTAAGTTATACATGCACACCAACAATTCGCCGCGGTACGGCGCGTCCACCAGCCCTGCCATGGCTTTAATTCCTTTGCTTTCCACCGAGCTTTTCCCCCAGATGATGCCGGAAGTGTTTTCCGGCAGCTCTACAGCAATACCCGTGCGTACTTTTACGGTGCTTCGGGCCGGCAGGACGGTGCGTTCCAGGGCAAACAAATCCGCTCCGGAATCGGTCGGGTGCGCGCGGTGGGGCAGTTGGGCGCGAGGATCTAATTTTTTTACTTTTATCGTAATCGGATTCATAATCAGTTCATTAATTTTTCAATTTGGCGCAAGGCGTTTTCCGCATAAATTTTAACGGAGTCATCCCCGGTTTTGGCCAGCACTTTTAACTGCGGGATCATGCTTTTAAGAAGCCCCGTGTCAAAAGCGCGGTCTGAGGTGTAATTAAAGGCATCCGGGTTAGAAAGAACCCCCGCCATATACGCCGCGGCGCGGGCGGAGTTGATGCGCTCGTTTTTATGGGTGCTTTGCAAGCCTTGGCGGATGGTTTCGGCGGCGTTTCCCGTCATAAAACCCAGCGCCAGCGCATACGTGGCGGAAGACGGATCGGCATAATTTTTGCGCAAGCCTTTGGCCGCTTCTTCTTGCGTATAAGGGCGGTTTAAAGCGAGGCCGATGGCAATTTGGGTTTGCACGGAAGAATCGGTTTCGGTTTTGGCCATTTTCAATAATTGTTTAGCCGCATTTTCGGTATGCAGTGCGCCCAGCCAAGTGGCCGCGGCGGCGCGGGTGTCGGGATCTGGCGACGTGGAAGCTTGCTTGAGGTATTTAAGCAGTTGTTTGGAATTGTCCGCCAGCAGGTTCATGGCGCGCAGGGCAAAAGCCGAATCAAAGGCATACAAGCGCACTACTTGGGACGTGTAGGCTTTATCTTCCGGGTTTAAAAGGCCGTACGCCCCGGCCGCATAGGACTGAAGAAGCGGATCTTTGCTTTCCAATGCGCCTTGCACCAGGGGCAGCAGTTCTTCGGTTCCGGATCCCATGGCCGTAAGGATAATGGCGGCAAAGGTTTGTTTGAGCGGATTGTCTTCTTTTAACACCAAGTTGAACAATACGGGTTCTTGAATTTGGGCGGGCGGCGTTTTTACCAAGCTGGCGCCGGCCGCAAAGACGGTGTCGGGATCTTGGGCGGAGCGAAAGAGGGTAAGCACCTGTTGGTTTTCGGCGGCGGAGCGGTTATTCTTTTGCAGCAGGGGCAGCGCTTGTTGCAGCTTGGGTTGCGCCGGACAGTTAAGAGCCGTAACCAGTACGGCAAGCAGTAAAAAAAGTGTTTTTTTCATATTTGTCATCCTTATTTTAATTATAGCATTAAAGGGAAACCGCTTATAAAAGGGCATAAAAAATCCGCCGCTTGGCGCAGCGGATAAATAAGGGGGAAAAGGGGCCACTCAGCGCAGCGTAAGCGCTTCCGTCAGGCGTTCGGCCGCCACCGTGTTTTTGTGGCGTTTTTCGGTATGGTTGGAATAAACCTGCAAATCGTCGCGATCTTTTAGCACCACAATTTTGGTGTTTCCTAGGGCGAGCAAAAAACGTAGGTTGGTTTGGTTTTTCATAAACAACTCCTGGCAAATCGGTTTCTTTATCATACTTTAACTGATTCTGCACAAAACGGCAAGGGCCTTTAGACCCATAGCCAAGTTAGGCCCTGTTCCGAATGTTTTTAGATATATGATACAATAAGCCATATGAAAAAATTTTATCTTGCATTGGCCTGTTTATTTCTGGCTTCCTGGGGTATGGCCCAGGAAGAAGGAATGATGATTATTAATCCCGGACGGGAAACTTTTGTGCATTTTCCGTCTGCCGTGTTGGGCAACCGCTACACGCTGACGGTTTTCCTGCCGGAGAAATCCGTTCCGCTCTCCCAACGCTATCCGGTGGTCTATGTATTGGGTGCCGGCCCGCAACAAGCCCAGGAAGCACAAGATTTTGTAGAAAAAAACCGCGTGTTGGCCGTGGGGGTTGATTTTAAAGAAGAAGACTATCAGAACCGGGAACAGATTATAGAGTTTATCTCGCGGGAGCTGATCCCCTATATTGATACCAATTACCTGACGTTTGCCGACAGCGCCCACCGGGCGATTGCGGCCCGCGGAAAAGAGGCCGCTTTGACGGCACTGGCCTTGCTGGCTAAACCCCATTTGTTCGGGGCGGTGGCCTTGGCCGGCGGCGCCGATGCAATTGAGCAGTTTCAGCTGCCTTTATCGGGTACGCCGCGGATATTCGTAACGGGCCGCCAGTCCGAACTGGCCTTGGCCCAGCAAAAATTGGAACAGGCCGGGTTGGAATACGGCAAAAATTTTGCCTTGGCGTATGCGTCTGCGGCGGCGGGATTGTTTGAAGGCGTGGATTGGAATTACCTCTCGGCCCCGCAGCAAGACGTCTCTTTGCGCCGTCTGAAAGCGCAAACGGATAAGCGGGCGCTGCCGCTGGACTCGGATGAAAAAACCTTGCTGACGGTAACCGCTCAGTTAAACAACCGTGCCTCCTTTGCGTATATTCCCGTTTCGTTGCGCATAAGCCCGCCTTATTTGAATTGGAATCCCGCGCGGGGGGAACTGACCCCGGTAGCGGGTGCGGAGCCGGGAACGGTCAAAATCAGCGGGGGTGTGGATAAAAAGGCGTTTTCGGTAAAAATAAAGCTTAAAAAACAATAAAAATGCTTTAAAAAAGCCCTTTTATGCAAAAAAAAGGCGACTTGTCAACAGTTTTTTAAAAAAATATAAAAAGAGGGGAAAAAATAAGCATTTTGAGTTTTCCCGTCGGGGAAAAGAAGAAAAAATAAATTATTCCCCTATACAAAGGCCCAGTTATCCACAGAAAAACGGGGTTATCCACAACTCTTCTTTTTCGCGCGTTAAAGTTTGCCCCAAAAAACGCTTTTTTGTGGATAAATGTAGAGTAAAAGCGTAATTATCCACAGGTTATCCACAGTATGTGGATAACTGGGAATATGCAAATTGTTACACGTTTTTTATGTGGTTTTGCTATAATTTGGACAGGAGGAAACTTATGAAAGGAAAATCCGTTTTGTTATTTTTATGCGCGGCTGTTTTATGCGCGTGCTCTTCCGCCCAGAAACAGGACGAAGATATCCCGCGCCCGGCCAAGCGCGACCCTATTATTGAAGAACAGGCCAAAAAGAACGAAAAACTGTACAACCAAAGCGAAGCCCGCATGGCCAAAACACTTAAGCTGCCGGCCATTACATACGAGTTTGATTCTATCCGCCCGCCGGATTACGCCTATCCTTTCTTGGATAAAGTGGCCAATGTGATGAACTCGCACCCGTCTTTGCATTTAATTGTGGAAGGCCATACGGACGTGTTGGGATCCAAAGAATACAACTATTGGCTGGGCGCCTCGCGCGCGGCGGCGATGAAGGCCTATTTGGTCAGCCGCGGCGTGAATGCCGAGCGCATCCGGATCCACTCCTACGGGAAAGACCGCCCGCTGACGCTGGATAACTCCAGCGACGGCCGCCGCACCAACCGCCGGGTGGAATTTTCTTTCACGACCCGCGTCTGGAACGCCATTTATTAAATCGTAAGCATACAAGCAAAACCCCGGGCCGAAAAAGCCCGGGGTTTTTGTGTGTAAGCGGCCCGGCACGGGGGAACAACCGCCGTCCGGACAGAGGAAAGTGGCTAAAAAAAGCGGAGCCCGTTGGGCTCCGCGTACAGCAAACGGAAGATTTTTATTGCTTCATAATCTGCAAGGCTTTGCGGTCGTCGGGAAGGACGGTTTCGTCTTGCAGGCTTACGCGCCAAGTGCCGCAGGAAAAAGAAGAGGCTTTCAGCTTTTTGGAATTTATGCCTGTTCTTGCCTGGGCGTGGCAGGAGATAGAATAATCACCTTGCGTATTTAGCGGCGAAGTGTTTAAAATCCGCTCGCTTAGCATAAATACCGCGCCTTGGCGGGTGTAGGTTTTGTTCATCTCGTAGAAATACGTATCAATTTTGGTGCCCGCCTTGCGCATCAGCAGTGCTTTGGCGCGGGCCTCGGCGGACTGTTCTTCTTTATTTTTCTTTTTGGAATTGCGGGCGGCTTCGTCTTGCTGCTGCCGCTGTTCGTTTAAATATGCATTGCGGCGGGTTTGCAGCTGGCGGGACATGGCTTCCAGCTGGGCCAAGCGGGAGGGATTTTCGTATTCCTTGTAGGAAAGCTTTACCAACCCGTTGTTTTTGATGACGCCGCGCGGGGTAACCGTTACCTTGGTGGTATTGACCAGATTGGAGTGGGTTACTTTGAAGGTGATTTTGTCGGGGGAGTATTTTTTGGCGCGGCCGTAATAGGCCAAGTCCCGCTCAAAATTTTTATTAAAATCCAGGGTTACTTCATCTTTATCGCTGCGCCAGCAGCAGGCGGAAATACAGTCGTTTTGCAAATCAATTTGTTCCACGGCTTCCGGCGGCCAGAAGTGGATGTTAAACCGGTAGCAGGAATCGTACTGCTTGCCGTCAAAATCCAGTTTCTTGCCGGAAACTTCCAACCACGGTTTGGTGGTGGCTACGCCGGAGTTGTTAAGCGGGGTGTAGCAGGCGCCCAGGCACAAAATGAGAATTGCAGAAAACCAAGTTTTTTTCATACACTTATTATAATAACTTTATTTCAAAAAGGGGAGCGCCTATGAATTTTATCTTGCCCTATGTGGAAAAAATACCGTATATCCCGGATAAATACAATACCCTGATTGCCCAAGTAATTGCGGCGGTGTTGTTTGTGCTGGTGCTGTATGCGGCGGCGCGGGCGGCGTCGTGGTTTTGCAACCGCTATTTGGGGCGGCTGGTGTCACGTTTTAATTCGGGGCGGTGGTTTAAGGCGCTGTCTGAACATCATTTTTTCACGGCGATGGGCGTGGTGGTGGCGGCCCTTTTGGCCATCAACCTGTACCCGGTGTTTATTTCCAGCAAAGTAGCGGTGCTGACCACGCTGATGGGCAAGCTGACGGGGCTGTTTGTGGTGCTTAGTTTTTCGTGGTTGATTAACTCCATCCTAAACACGGCGGGGCGTTTGTACGGGCTCAACCCCAGCGTGCCGATTAAGGGGCTGGTGCAGGCGCTTAAGATTATTCTGTTTTTAATTACGGCGCTTTTTATTTTATCCTTGCTGTTGGGGCGCCGGCCGATGTATATTATCACGGGGCTGTCGGCGTTGGCGGCGGTTTTCTCGTTAATTTTTAAAGATCCCATTCTGGGCTTTGCCGCCAGCATTCAGCTGACCACTAATAAGCTGATTAAAATAGGGGACTGGATTACCGTAGATTCCGCCGGGGCGGACGGCAACATCATTGACATTTCGCTTACCAGCGTGCGGGTGCAGAACTTTGATATGACCATCGTCAGCGTGCCCACCTACGATATGATTTCCAAACCGTTTAAAAACTGGAACGGAATGTACCTGGCCAAAGCGCGCCGCATCCAGCGCAGTATTTTGATTGATGTGGATACCGTCAAATTTTTAGACCGCCCGATGCTGGAACGCCTGAAAAAAATCCAGCTTTTAAAAGATTATCTGGAGCAGAAAGAAACCGAAATCAAAGCGTTTAATGCGGAGCGGAATGTGAAAGAAAACTTTTTGAACGGACGGCATTTAACCAACATCGGCACCTTCCGCCATTATGCGGAGCTGTATTTGGCGTCGCGGCCGTATGTAGTGTCGGACAATCCTAATTTAACGCTGATGGTGCGCCAGCTGAAACAGGAAGCCCAAGGCCTGCCGCTGGAAGTATACTGCTTTTTAAATACGACCGTGTGGACGGATTATGAGGCGCTGCAAAGCGATATTTTTGACCATTTGTTCTCGGTCTTGCCGGAGTTTGGCCTTTACGCCTACCAACAGCCCAGCGGGCGCAACATCGCCCAGGGTATTCAAATGCTTTCCTATCAGCCTCCGGTGCAGGAGTCTTAGCGGAAGATGATTTAGACGGCATAAAAAACCCCGGCGTATCGCCGGGGTTTTTGTAATTATTGGGCAGACTGTTTTGGCTTTCTGCCTACGATATTTTTGATATTTTTGCGCGTGGTCTTGATGATAACTTTGCGGAAGCACCACAAGGCCCAAATGTTGGGCACGGTCATCATCGTCATGGTAAACACGGCCAAGGCCCACATAAAGCGGGTGGAGTTGTTGGCTTCTGCCGTGCGCAGGAGGGATTCGGCAATGGTAAAATCCCACGAGAAACTGGTGCCGATCCAGCCGCCCGCAAACACCAGCAAAATAAACAGCACGCGCGAGGGCTTAATCAGGGCGTTGGAGCCTTTGCACAAGAATTGCAGGGCTTTTTCCATATAATATCCCCAGCCGATAATGGTGGTGAAGGAAAAAATCACCAGCGAAAAAATCAAAATCGGCGTGCCGATATAAGGCACCGTTTTAAAGGCGCTGTTGCACAAGTTGGCCGCATAGACGTTGGGGTTTTGCCAATCGCCGGCTAAAATAATGACCATTCCCGTCAACGTGCAGATAAAAATGGCCCAGAAGACCGACGTGGCGGAAATAATGGCCATTTGGGTGGCGCTGCGGGTTTTGGCGGCGGCCGCGGCGATAGAGGCGCTGCCCAGGCCGGCTTCCGTAGCCAGCACGGCGCGCGTTACCCCGGCGCTGACGGCGGGAATCATCGCCTGCAGCAGGCCCATAATTCCTATACCGACAGCTCCTCCCGCGGCGGCTTTGCCCGTAAAAGCGCTTTTAAAAATAATCACGGCCGCTTCGGGAATTTTGCCAAAATTCATAATCAGCACAATGACCGCCAACAGCAAATATAAGCTGCCCATAATCGGCACCAGCCATTCCGAATACGCCGCAATGCGCTTTACCCCGCCGATTACGACCACCGCCGTTGCAAGCGCCACGAATAAGCCGGTGTACCAGGGGTTAAAATTGTATCCTTCGCGCAGGGCGTCGGCGATGGAGTTGGACTGCAGGGCGCTTCCGGCCGTCAAGCCCATCAGCAGCGTGCCGACGGCAAAAATGATGCCCAGCCATTTAAATTTTAAAATGTTGGAAAGATAATACATCGGGCCGCCCACGTATTCGCCGTCGGGCAATTTGACGCGGTATTTAAAGGCCACCATGCATTCGCAGTATTTAATGGCAAAATTAAAAAATCCGGCCACAATCATCCAAAACAAGGCGCCCGGCCCGCCTTCGGCTACGGCCGTGGTTACCCCGATAATGCTGCCGGTGCCCACCGTGGCGCCAATCATCACCGCCAGCGAGCCGAAACTGCTGACCATCCCTTCCGATTCCACTTTCGTTACCGAAAGTTTCATGGCCGGCCACGTATATTTTTGCAGGAAGCGCAGGCGCACCGTAAAGTAGATTCCCAAAAAGAGCAAAATGATAATCATCGGCGGGCCCCATACCAGCGTATTGAACCCGTTCATTAAATCATACGCGCTTTGCACGGAAGGCCCGCTGAAAAATTGAACAAAAGCAGACCCTAATTGTTGGATACTTTGCATGAGTCTTGTGGTTTCCTCCTAAACGGTACAACCTTTTTATTTTACTAAAAAACGAAGTGGCCGGCTGCAAAATTTTTTCACTTTTTATGAGGGAAAAAACTTCACAACCTTGCGCAATATGATATATAATGAAATAACGCGCGGGCCAAGGCCTGCTTATATAAGGAGACGGGTTATGAAAAAACTTTTACTTGCGGCTGTAGTCGCCGTATTTGGCGCGGCGGCCTGCTCTTCGGGCAATGCCAACACCAAAACGGCGGACGGACGGACGGCAGCTTCGTCCAAAAACGCCAAGTACCAAATTATTGACCAGGAGTTTGACAACCTCCTCGCGCCGGATGCCGATTACGATACCATCCCCGACTATGAACTGCAGGCCTGCGGGGATTCTTACCTGCCTCCGGCCACTACGCCGCTTAAAGGCGCCACCAAGCCCGCCGTCAGAAGACCGGCCAAACCGGCGGCTTCCTCGGCCACTACGGCCAGCACGGCAACATCTTCCGATGTCAATGTGAACAAAAAAGTCATCAATAATACCAACATTTATTACTTGGACGGCTCCGCCCCGAACACTTCTACGACTTCTACCACCACCTATACCAGCGAAGAAGCCCTTCCGCCGGCGGATGTACCGGATACGCTGTAATTTTTATGCTTCAGACTCTGGACAAAGAAGCCCGGCTTACCGAAGAAGCCCATAGACTCTATGGGCTTCTTAAATCTGTCTCCAAAGACAAAAACGCCAAATGGACGTATGAAGACTGTTTGGCAGCCGCTCCTTATACCCTTTCCATTAATCGTTTTAAAAAAGAACAAAACGCCATTATTTTGGCCCACTCTTATACAACGCCGGACATCGTGTACGGCGTGGCGGATTTTAGGGGGGATTCCTACGAATTGGCGTTAAAAGCGCGGGAAACCAAGGCGGACGTGATTGTGTTTGCGGGCGTTTGGTTTATGGCGGAAACGGCTAAAATTTTAAACCCGGAGAAGAAAGTGCTAATCCCCGCCGGGCGCGCCGGCTGCACGCTGGCGGACGCGATTACCGGGGAAGAAGTAAAAAAACTGCGCGCGCAACACCCCGGCGTGCCGGCGTTGTGCTACATCAACAGTTTGGCGGAAGTAAAAGCGCAGTGCGATGCGTGCGTAACCTCGGGAAACGTATTTGATATCGCCCAAAAAATGCCAGGCAATGAACTGATTTTCGTGCCGGATTTGCTGATGGCCCAAAATTTAGAGGCGGAACTTGCCCGCCGCGGAACGCCTAAAAAAATCATTGCGGCCGGCGGTTCTTGTTACGTGCACGGCCATTACCGCCCCGAAGACGTGCAAAAACTGCGGGACGAATACCCCGGCATTAAAGTGGTGGCCCACCCGGAATGCCCAATAGAAGTGTGCCGTTTGTGCGATTATATGGGCAGTACCAAAGGGATGAGCGCTTATGTGGCGGCTTCGGCGGATAAATGCTTTGGCATGCTGACGGAATTCGGGTTGGTAAACCGTTTGGAGGCGGAACACCCGGATAAAACATTTATTTGGCCGTGCGGCATTTGCGAGTATATGAAACGCAATACCTTGGCCAATACGTTAGAAGCGCTGATTAACCCGCACCCCGAACAAGTGGTGGAAATGGAACCTGCGTTGGCGGCCGCGGCTAAAAAATCTATTGATAAAATGTTTGAGCTTGCACAATGATACTGGATAAAATTATTGAACTGGCTTTGCTGGAAGATTTAAGTTTGGGGGATATTACCTCGGACACGATTTTTACGCCCGAAAACCGGGCGAAAGCCGTCATTCGGGCCAAGGAAGATTTAGTCCTGTGCGGCATGGAAACGGCCCGCGAAGTGTTTGCGGCGGTAGACCCGCAAGTGCGTTTTACGCCGCTTAAGAAAGACGGAGACGACGTAAAAAAAGGGGAAGAAGTCCTTGCGCTGGAAGGGAGCACTTTGTCTATCTTAAAAGCGGAACGCACGGCGCTTAATTTTATGCAGCGTATGAGCGGCATTGCCACGGCGGCGCGCGCGTATGCGGCCGTTGGCAAAAAATACGGCGTGATGATTGTGGATACGCGCAAAACGCAGCCGGGCCTGCGGCGGTTGGACAAATACGCCGTCCGCACGGGCGGCGCGCGCAACCACCGCATCAGCCTGGCCGACAGCGTGATGATTAAAGACAATCACATTGCGGCGGCCGGCTCCATTACGGCGGCGGTGGCAAAAATCAAGTCCGTCATCGGGCATACGCCTAAAATAGAAGTGGAAACCACGAATTTGGACGAAGTAAAAGAAGCGTTGGCCGCCGGGGCGGATATTATTATGCTGGACAATATGACCCCCGAACAAGTGCGCGTGTGCAAAAAGGAAATTGCGGGCCGGGCCATTATAGAAGTGTCGGGCGGCGTCAATAAAGATAATTTGGAGGCGTACTGCCAGGCCGGGCCGGATGTAATTTCCATGGGTGCGCTGACGCATTCCGTGCCGGCTAAAGATTTGAGTTTAAAAATTGTACAATATATCAGTTAGATTAATTAGAAGAGAAGGGAACCGTACATGAATTATAATCAGTTGTTTTCCCAAGTGATCAGCCGTTCCAAGGCGTCCGCTATCAGAGAGCTTTTAAAAGTAATTTCCCGCCCGGAGATTATTTCTTTTGCGGGGGGATTGCCGGATCCGACCTTATTTCCTACCCGGGAAGTGGCCGACATTATGGGAAAAGTCGTGTCGGAACACCCTCGGGAATCGCTGCAGTACGGCACGACCGAAGGGCAAGACCATTTTAAAAAAGAACTTATCAAACTGCTTAAAGAAACCGAAAATATAGACGTAACGCCGGAACAGCTGCTGGTCGTTTCGGCCTCGCAGCAGGCGCTGGATATGACGGCGCGTTTGTTCGTCAATCCCGGCGACAGTATCATTACCGCCTGCCCCACTTATTTGGGCGCTTTGCAGGCGTTTCAGGTGGCGGGGGCCGACATTACCGGCGCGGAAAGCGATGAGGGCGGCGTCATTGCCGAGGATTTAGAGGCCAAATTGGCCGGTCTTCAAAAACAGGGCAAACAATGCAAATTTATCTATTTGGTGCCCGATTTTCAAAACCCCACCGGCACCACGATTCCGGAAGAACGCCGCTTGAAAATTTTGGAAATTGCCAAAAAATACAATACGTTTATTTTGGAAGATTCGCCTTACCGCCAAGTGCGTTTTGAAGGCAAATCCCCGCGCACCTTTTACGAATTGGACAAAACGCATAACCACGTGATTACGCTGTTTACGTTTTCCAAAGTATTTGTGCCGGGCTTCCGCTTGGGGTATATTATCGGGCCGGAAGAAGTTATCCGCAAATACGTGATTTTAAAACAAGCTATGGATTTGTGCACGTCGCCCATTTTGCAGCTGGCCACCGGCGAATATCTGCGCCGAGGGCTTCTCTTGCCGCATTTGAGCCAGATTATCGCCACCTACCGGGAAAAACGCGATTTAATGCTTAAAACGCTGGCGGAATGCATGCCCAAAGGCGTCTCGTGGACGCACCCGGAGGGGGGGCTTTTCCTGTGGCTGACGCTGCCCAAACACATTAATGCAACGGAGCTCTTGCCCAAAGCCATTGAAAATAAAGTGGCGTATGTGGCGGGGGTGGATTTCTATCCGGCGGCGGATGTGTTTAACGATATGCGGCTGAACTTTTCGTATCCTTCCAAAGAACAAATTGTGGAAGGACTGAAACGCCTGGCGCAGACGATTAAGACCTGTCTGTAAATAAAGTTTTACCAGAAAATTCCGGGTTTAACGCCCGGAATTTTTTTATAAAAAAAGACGCCTGCGAAGGCGTCTTTTAAAATTTACGCAAGGGCCTTAAGCCGCTTCGTGCACCACGGAAATTTCGTGCGTAATTTTCACGTGCCGCGCCACCAAACACCGCTTGGCCACTTCCACCAGGGCGTTTTCGTATTTGGCCGGGAAATCCGGCGGAACGTGGATGAACACCTTAATTTTATCAATTACGTATTCGTTGATGTTCCACTCCGGTTCCAACGTCAGGTAAACGGTTTCGGGCAGGTTGTGCTGTTTTAAAAAGTTCAGCACAAACACGCCGCTGCAGCTTCCTAAAGACGCCAAAAACAAATCAATCGGCGTGGGAGCGCTGGAATCCCCGCCGTGTTCTTTGCTTTGGTCGGTCATAATGTCAAAATTTTTGACGTGAACTTTTACTTTTTTGTTTCCTTCAAAGGTAATTTTCATTCCCCCGGCTCCTTGTAAAAAATAAAGATGGATATGTATACAGTATAATGACCGTCGGGCAAAAAATCAAGCCCCGGCGGCAAAGAAAGCTGGGCGGAAAGAAGGGGAAAAAGGTACCAGATAAAAATAGGTCTAAAGGCCCTGGCGGGAGAGGGAAAAATGTTTAAAAATATAAATATGAGAATTTTTCCTTTTTTAACGGCCGTACTTTTCTTCTATCCCACGGCGCTGTGTGCACAGCGTCTGCCCGGCGGAGTTTTAAAAGCCGCCACGGGGAAAACCGTTCCTCAGCAAATGCTAAAGCCGCTTTCCAATGCGTCTATTGAAGCGCTGGTAGCCCGCGGAAACAGCCGGCTGGTCATTCAGCGCGCGCTGGGGGTTGCCTGGCAACGGCAGGATCCGGTGGTGCAGATTTTGCAGGATGGGCAAGTGCACCGGGAGCTGCTGCGGCAATGGTGGCGGAAAGCCGCCGTCTACAAATACCGATGGGAAGAGGGAAATACGCTGGGGTTGAATGCCTGGCTGATTGTTTTGGCGCACCGGGTTCGGGAAGGCATGAAGTTAAGCCCGCCCAAGTTAGCGATCTTGGAAGAACAGATGGCCTTGGCGCAAAAAGATGCGGAAAAAGAATTTAAAAAACGCTATCAATATATCCCGCTGACCGATGATTATACCAATACGCCTGCTTTTTTGACGTTGTTGGGGGAATCGTTTGCCTATCGGTTGGATACTTATTTTTTACCCACTTTGGCGGCGGCGGATCGGGTGCGGTTGCTGCAGGTGCTGATGCACGGCATGTTTTCCGGCCCGGTGGATTGGAGAGAGCTGCACACCGCGTTTTTATACCGGGAAATACGCGAATGCCTGCATGCGTGTGCCCCGCGGCTGAAACGAATTGAATTTTATGGCAATATGAAGGCCGCCATGCGCGAGATCGCCGCCAGATCGGCGCAGGAAGCGGCGGAGAATAACATCTCCTCCGTTTTTAAATTAAGAGAAATTTTTATTGAAGATCTGCAGCACTACGCCCCGCATTTTAGCCAAGATGCCCAGGCGGCCGCTTCTTGGAAGATGCTGATTTCTTTCTATCAGCAAAAGCAAAAAACGGGAAAATAATTTAATTTCTGATCAAAAAACCCCCTGTGTAAACAGGGGGTTTTTGCGGTTTCAAAGCCGATTAATTAAACAGACAGGTCTTCAGCCAATAGCTGGCGGCCGATATCAAGGCCGCCGCGGGGATGGTAATAAACCACGCCCACACAATGCGGTTGGCCACGCCCCAGCGCACGCAGGACAAGCGGCGCAGCGAGCCTACGCCCACAATAGCGCCCGTAATGGTGTGCGTGGTGCTGACGGGCACCCCTAAAATAGAGGCGATAAAGAGCGAAATGGCCGAGCCGGATTCGGCGCAGAAGCCGTCCACCGGGCGCAGGCGGGTAATTTTCTGGCCCATCGTTTTTACGATTCTCCATCCGCCCGACAGCGTTCCCAAGGCAATCGCCCCGTGGCACAAAAGCACCACGGAAAGCGGCACAATAAACGCACCCTGCGTAACGGCGTGCATTTCTTCGTGGGTCAGCAAAAAGTCGCGGATGGGGGCCACCTCGTTTCCGGCCAAGCCGCCCAGCAGCAGCATGCTGATAATCCCCATGGTTTTCTGCGCGTCGTTGCCGCCGTGCCCCAGCGAATATGCCGCGGCCGAGAGCAGCTGCCCTTTGCGGAACCAGTGGTCTACTTTGTATGGATTAAACGACCGGCATACGTTAAAAACGGTGATGCCGATAATAATGCTGAGCAGAAACCCGAGCAGCGGCGAGAGGAAAATGAACAGTACGGTTTTAAAAATGCCGCCTGCCATCAGGGCGTCCACCCCGCCTTTTACAAACCCCGCTCCGATTAATCCGCCAATTAAAGCATGGGACGAGCTGGAAGGCAAGCCCCACCACCAGGTTAAGATGTTCCACACGCACGCGCCCATCAGCGCGCCGAATACGAGGTTGGAATCCACAATGTGAATGTCCACAATGCCGGCGCCGATCGTTTTGGCTACGCCGGTGTGAAAAATTAAAAAGGCCACGAAGTTGAAAAACGCCGCCCACGCCACCGCCACTTTAGGCGATAACACGCGCGTGGAAACGACGGTAGCCACCGAGTTGGCCGCATCGTGAAACCCGTTTAAATAATCAAAGAATAAGGCCAAAATGATTAAAAATAATATCCAAAGCATATCTACTCCTAGTTATTCTTAACCAAAATGGATTCCACCAAATTGGCCACATGTTCGCACGAATCCGTAACCTGTTCGGCCAATTCGTAGAGTTCTTTGTGCTTGATAACCATCAGGGGGTCTTTTTCATTTTCAAACAGGGAAGAAATCGCTTCGTCGCGCAACACGTCTCCTTCGTTTTCCAAGCGGTTTATTTCCACGCACTGGTGGAGCGTTTCTTTCATGTTTTTATTGCTTCTTAACGAAGCCAGCGCTTTTTGAAGGGCCTTGGTGGTGGATTCAATGGTGGCGGCCAGCTTGCGGCTAAATTCGGTCGGTTTTTGAATTTTGTAGAGATAAAAGCGATTGCTGATGAGGTAAATTCCGTCCACGATATCGTCCAGCCGGTTAGCCAGGGCCAGGATGTCTTCCCGGTCAAAGGGGGTGATAAACGTTTCGTTAAGCGTGTTGATGGTGGTGTGAGTTAATTCGTCGCCGTAGTGCTCCAGCTCGTGCATTTCGCGCACGTTTTCGGGGGTAAAATCGCCGTTATCCACGAGTTTCTTGTAAAACGCCGCGGCGCGGACGATATTTTCGGCTTGTTTGTCAAACAGATCAAAGAATTTTACTTCTTTCGGTAAGAACATAGTTTTTTTACTCCATTATTTTTATTTGTTTATTTTTCATCTTGCTTCTTGCTGGCCCGGCGAGTGTGATACTGCCGGGAGGGTACTGCATATATGCTTGCAAATCGTATTAAAAACGCCCGTCTGCAAAGGCAAACGGGCGTAAACAAAACCTAATTTTTTAACTCCTGTTTCAGCTGCTCGGGCAAGTTAACGGCGGCTTTTAATAAGAACGGCCGTTTTTTAACCTCCTCTATAAACGCGGCGTCGCGCAGCTTGTTGCGGTAATCTTTTTCCTGGAAGATATACCGGAATTTGGTATACACGTCATACGTTCCGGCCAACAGCGCCACAATATCCTGCACGCCTACAATTTCTTCATCGGTCGGAATGACGAAAATTTTGACTTTGGAATTATCCGCCGAGATGCAGCATTCGGCTTTGTTGGTGTCGGCCGCGTTGTTGCGTTCTTCGTCAAGCACAATGCCAAAGTTTTCCAATCCTTTCAAAATCATCTCGCGGATGTTGGTAGCGCGCTCGCCTACGCCGGCGGTAAATACGATGCAGTCCAACCGGCCCAAGGCCGCCATATAGGCGCCGATGTATTTTTTCACGCGGTAGCATTCCACATCCAGGGCCAGCTTGCACAGTTCATCGCCGTTGGCGGCGCCTTTGCGCACGTCGCGCTGGTCGGCAAAGCGGTCGCCCGTCAGGGCGTACATACCGCTCTTTTTGTTTAAAATGGTGTACATTTCGTCTGCGCTCATATTCAGCTTTTTCATCATATGAAAGCAGATAGACGGGTCAATATCGCCCGAGCGCGTCCCCATTACCAACCCTTCCAGCGGGGTAAGCCCCATGCTGGTGTCCAGGCATTGGCCGTTTTTCACGGCGGTTACGCTGGCGCCCGCTCCAATGTGGCAGACAATGCTGTTTACTTCGTCTACATTTTTGCCCAACAGCACCGCGGCGCGGCGGGAGGTGTAGAGCACGGAAGAACCGTGAAAGCCGTAGCGGCGGATTTGGTAATCCGTATACCATTTGCGCGGCAGGGCATACATATAGGAAGAGGCCGGCATCGTTTGGTGAAAAGCGGTGTCCATCACGCACACGTGGGTTACGTTGGGCAGCAGGGCGCGGGCGGCTTCAATGCCCATAATATGGGCCGGGTTGTGAAGGGGCGCTAAATCCGCGATATTTCTTAATTCTTCTACCACTTTATCGTCCACGATCACGGATTTGGCAAATTTTCCGCCGTGCACGATGCGGTGGCCTACGGCGCTGATGACGTTGATGTTTTCAATCACGCCGTGTTCTTTGTCGGTCAGCGTTTCAATGACCAGGTTGATGGCGTCTTTATGGTCTTTGCAGTTTCTTTTCAGTTCAAAAGTGGGGTAGCCGTTGCGGTCTTGGGAGATGAAAGAGCCTTCAATTCCGATGCGTTCCACCGCGCCGGCGCAGAGGCTTTTCTTTTGATCCCAATCATACACGCTGTATTTGACAGACGAACTGCCGCAGTTTAAAAATAATATAATCATATAAATGTGATTCCTTTTTGCTCCCGGACGGGGGCGGAAATTTACGGAGGAAAATCCTCCCTCATTATTATTGTAGCAAAAAGCGGGCGGGCGTGTGGGTCTTTTTGCGGTTGCGGCGGGCGGCCGGTTTTGTTACGATAAAACAAGGAGTATTTATGAAAGCGAGATATCCTTTTATCCTAATAGGTGTATTGTGCCTCAGCGTGTGTGCCGCCGCTTTGGGGCTTACGCGCCCCGGGCAGTTGGACGACGTGGCCGGCATGCCCGGCAAGCGCGGTTTCTCCGGCGACGGAGACGACGCCCTGCAAGCCCGCCTGGGCAACCCCATGGGCATCGCCGTAGACCGCTACGGCAATATCTTTTTTTCGGACACCGTCAACCACCGGGTGCGGCGGGTGGACGCGCGCACCGGGGAAATTGACACCGTAGTCGGCACCGGCAAGCGCGGCTTTGACAACGACGGCGGCAACGCGGATATGGCCACCTTAAACGGCCCCACCGGGCTGGCGTTTGATACGCTGGGCAACTTGTATATTGCCGATACGGGCAACCAACGCATTCGTATTTATACGCCCAAAGGCTATTTGTATACCGTCGCAGGAGACGGCCGCAAAGGATATAACGGAGACGGCCTGCGCCCCGTTTCTTCCAGTTTAAACAACCCCACCGGGGTGGCCATCAGCCCGCAGGGCGAGTTATATATTTCGGATACGGGAAACAACCTGGTGCGAAAAATAGACCGCCAAAGCGGATTTTTGGTCAACGTCGTCGGCACGGGGGACGCGGGCGACAGCGGGGATTTTGAACTGGCGGCAAATGCACTGCTGAATAAGCCCTCCGCCTTGGTGTTTGACGCGCGCGGCAACTTATTTATCGCCGATACGGGCAACCATCAAATCCGCTGGGTGGAGCCGCGCCGTCACCTTATTTTTACCATCGCCGGCACCGGCAAGCGCGGTTTTTCGGGCGAGGGAGACCGCAAATGCACCGACAGCGCCTTTAGCAACCCCACCGGGCTGGCGGTGGATAAATTGGGCCGCCTCTATATCGCCGATACCGACAACCAGCGTATCCGCCGCCTGACGGTGGAAAGCCAAATGGACAGCAAAGTGGTAACCGTAGCGGGCACGGGCGCGCGCGGATACAACGGGGACGAACTGGACGCGTGGGATGCCGAATTGTCCTACCCGGGTGCGATGGTCATTACCAAGCACGATATGCTGTTTTTTGCCGATACCGGCAATAATTTAATCCGCCGCGTGCAAGGCATTTCCACCGTAGAACCGCCCGTTAAATATACCGGCTACGGGCAGGCACAGGCCCAGCCGGACGAGCGAAATTTTCTGCAGGTGTTGTTTGGCGTCAAAAAGAACACTCCCGCCAACTGAAACGCAATCGGTTTTGCTTTGCCGGCAGGCACGCCCAATAGACGTGCCTGCTTTCTTTTATAAAGGCGGAAAATAACTTCAAAATAATGCTACAATAATGTAATCTTGTTGGGAGGAGTCTTTATGAAACACACCCGTTTTTTGGCGCGTTTCGGCGCGCTGGCAATTGCCCTTTTACTGCCGTGCGGCGCTTTGTTTGCCGCGCCTGCTTTAAAGGTGCTTTCGGCTACGCCCAAAGGGCAGCTAAATTATACCGGCCGCCAAGCGGTAACGGTTACATTCAACCAACCGGTGGTGGCGCTGGGGGAAGAAAGTGCGTTTTCTTCCGAGGATTGCCCTATTTCCATTACCCCGGCCGTCAAAGGCTCCTGCCGCTACAGCGGCACGCAGACGCTTCTGTTTGAGCCGGAGCAGGATTGGCCCGTGGCCACCCGTTTTACGGTTCGGCTAAAAGCGGGGTTCAAGTCCGCCGTATCCGGGCAAAAACTGGCGCAGAGTTACGTCTATAATTTTACAACGGCCCTGCCGCAGGTAAATGCCGTCCGCCCCACCAACAACGAACGCTGGATTAATTTGTATCCCACTTTGTACGCCGTGTTTAACATGCCGGTGGATATGAGCACGGTTTCCAATTACGTGGAACTTTCTTATATGCAGGAGCCGGAGCCGACGCTAAGCGAAAAAATCGGCCTTTCCAAAACCAAACGGCCTGCCGTCAAAAAAACGCTTCCTTTAATTATTCGCCCCATCAGTTCCTTGGAATATGATAAAGATTTCTCCTATTATCAAAACAAAGAAAGAATTATCGCCATTAACGCTTTAGATACCTTGCAAAAAGGCACCCAGTATACCCTTACGCTGAAGGAAGGCCTCAAAAGCACCCAAGGCCCGCTGGGGATGGCCAAGGCGTACCAGTCCAGTTTTTACACGTATCCGGAGCTGCGCGTGGCGGGCGAATTGAAAGACGGCTGCCTGCCGTATACGCCGTCGGTCAATTTTTCTTCTCCGGTGCGCATGCGCGAACTGTATGCCGCCGCCCGGGTGGAGCCGGCTTCGGCCAAGCGGGAAATGTCCGAGCAGGAGCTCAACGCGTTGGGCACGGATGTGGTGGACAGCAAAACCGGCGCCGCTTATTTCCGCACGCCGCTGGCCTTTTTGGACTTGCAGCCCGGCCAGGCGGTTACGGTTACGTTGGGCAAAGGCCTGCAAGATATTTACGGCAATGCGCTGGGGCAGGATTACCAACTGACGGTTTCCAACAGCGGCTATTGCCCGGCGGTGGATTTTTCGGGCGGACTGGGCGTGCTGGAAAGCTATTTAAACCCGCGCCTGCCGATTGATTTGATGAACACGCCTTCCTTGCCGCTGCGCGGGGCGCGTTTTAACAAAGAAAATTTTGTTCCGTTTGACCAAGCCTCCAGCAGTTACTGCGCCCAAAAACCGCTGACGGATCCTACCTTCTCCGGCAATTATACGTTTAAAGACGTAAAAGACCGCACGTTAAAAACATTTATTGACTTAAGCAAATTCAATCCCACCGCCAAAGACAGCATCGTCTTCAGCCAAGTCAAACTGACGGGCAAAAAATACGGCGATAAAGGCTGCTGGATTTCCTCCACGGATAACATTACCGACGTGGGCGTTACGTTCAAAACCTCGCCGGATAATATCCTGCTGTGGGCCACGTCTTTGCAAACGGGCGAACCGATGCCCAACCTGACGGTGGAACTGCGCGGGAAGGACAATAAAATTTTGTGGACGGGCAGCACCGATATGAACGGGCTGGCCCGCGCGCCGGGCTGGAGCAAGCTGGACGTGGAAGCCAAATCCTGGAGCCAGCCGGAAATTTACGCGTTTGTATCCAGCGCGGGCGGGGATGCCGTCGTCAGTAATTTGTGGAACGATGGCCTTCAGCCGTGGCGGTTTAATTTAAGCTACGAATATAACCCCCAGCGGGAATTTGTCCGCTCGTATCTGTTTGCCGACCGCGGCGTATACCGCCCCGGCGAAACGATGTACATCAAGGGCGTTTCCCGCATGCTGCAAGACGGCGCTTGGCGTCTGCCCGATGTGGTGCGCGGCACCGTGCAGATTACCGACGCCCGCGGCGAAGAAGTCCTTAAAAAAGACGTAACGGTTTCTTCGGGCATGGGAACGTTTGACCTGTCGTTTGACATTCCCAAAACGGCGGCCACGGGGTCGTGGAGCCTGTCGTTTGAGCCGCAAATTAAAAACCTGGAAGATGCGCCGCGCGCGTATTATTCCTTCCGCGTAGAAGCGGTGGAACAGGCCGATTTTAAAGTAAACCTGCGGGCGGAAAAAGCCGATTATTTGGCGGGGCAGGAAGCCTCGTTTGCGGCGTCTGCCCAGTACAATTTCGGCTCGCCGTTGGCGGACGCCAAAGCCCAGTGGACGCTTCGCCGGGAAATGGCCTGGTTTGAACCGGCCGGATTTGACGAATACACCTTTACGCCCTATTTCCTGCGCGAGAGCGAATCGCAGGAAAACGGCAAACTGCTGCTCAATTCTTCCGGCGTGCTGGACGCCAAAGGCGCCCTTTCGTTTGCGGCGCGGATGCCGTCGGTTTCGTTCCCCACCAAGGTCTATGCCGAGCTGGGCGTACAGTCGCCCGCGCGGCAGGAATTGTTTGCCCGCACGTCGGTGTTGGTACACCCGGCGGACTTCTATTTAGGCAGCAAACTGCTGGCGGAACGGGCGGAACTGGGGCAGCCCGTCCGGGCGGATATCATTGCCGTTACGCCGCAAGGCAAACGCACCGAAGCGTCCGTTACGGCCAAAATTTATAAAGAACAATGGTACAGCGTACGCAAGACGGGGCTTTCGGGCCGGTTGGAATGGGTAAGCGAAAAGAAAGTAACCGAGCTGCCCGCGCAAACGCTGGAAGTATCCGAAAAAGGTGCCGTGCTTTCCTTTAATCCCGAAGAGGCGGGCAGCTACTACGTAACGCTGCTTTCCGAAGACGCCGCCGGCCGCAAAGTAACGGGCGGGTTTAACGTGTTTGTGTATGGGGAAGGCCAAGCCTACTGGAAACAGTCGGACGATGATTTGCTGGTTTTAAAACAAGATAAAAACGCCTACAAACCCGGCAAAACGGCGCGCATCGCGGTGGAATCGCCTTACGAACAGGCGTTTGCCTTGGTAACGGTGGAGCGCGAAGGCATTTTGGACGCGTGGGTAACCACCGTCAAGGGAGGCGCCGATTATGTGGAGGTGCCGGTAAAAGCCTCTTATTTGCCGAACGTATACGTCAGCGTTACGTTGGTGCGCGGCCGCAGCGCCGACCCGGTAACCGACAAAGGGCTGGATTTGGGCAAACCGCAGGGGAAGGTGGGGTATGTCAATTTGTCGGTACTTCCCGATTCCAAACAAATCAAACCCGTCATCAAACCCAATAAAAAAGAATACCGCCCCGGCGAAGAAGTAACCTTAAAAATTACGGCCAAACCCAACGCCAAAAACGTGCCCGCCGAAGTGGTGGTCATGGTGGTGGACGAAGGGGTGCTGGCGCTGACGGATTATAAAACGCCGAACTTGTTTGACTACTTCTACGGTTCGCGCCCGGTGTCTGTCTTTACGATGGACAACCGCGTCTACGTGGTGGGCCAGCGCAACTTTGGCGAAAAAGGGGAAAACCGCGGCGGCGGCGGCTCGGCGGATGCCAAGCTGGGCGGGGTGGATTTGCGCTCCAACTTTATGTTTACGCCTTACTTCAATGCCGCCGTACAGACCGACAAAAAAGGCCGTGCGGAAGTAACGTTTAAACTGCCCGACAATCTGACCAAGTTCCGCGTGATGGCGGTGGCGATGACGGCCGATGAATTCGGTTCCGCCGAAACCGCGATTGAAGTATCCAAGCCGATTATGGTGACTTCCAACCTGCCCCGTTTTGCCCGCAAAGGGGATAAATTCTCCTGCGGGGCGGTCATCTATAATTATGAAGACAAAAAAGGCGATATGACGGTTACCGCCCGCGCCGAAGGCGCCATACGCCTCACGGGCGCGGAGGAGCAGCGCGTCAACATTGCTCTTGGTAAAGCGCGCGAAGTAACCTGGCCCTGCGAAGCGGTGGCAGACGGCACCGCCCGCGTGGCCTTTAGCGTGAAGGCCAAAACCGAATCGGACGGCGTAGCGGCGGAGCTGACCGTGTCGCCCGTAGAAAAGAAGCAAACGCTTGCGTTGTATGCTTCTACGGCCTCGTCGCAGGAAGAACTGCTGGACAAACCCGGCAATTTAAACGAGTCGGCCGACAACCGCGTTACGCTCTCGCTGGCTTCTACGGCGCTGCTCAATTTAAAAGGGTCTATGGTGTATTTGATGACGTATCCGTATGACTGCCTGGAGCAGAAAATGTCCAAAATTGTGCCGGTGGTAACGGGCGCGCAGCTGGTGGAAGACTTTAAACTGGGCGACAAAACCCAGCTGAAAGCCCAGGTGCAGGATATTTTGGATGAAGTTTCGCAATACCAAACGGCCGCCGGCGGATACGGATATTGGAAAAATTCCCGCCCGGATCCGTATGTAACGGCTTATGCGCTGGAAGTGAACTACTTGGCCAAAAAGGCCGGATATACCGTGCAGGACAAGTCGCTTGCGAAAGCGGCCCAATGGCTTGAAGGCGCGTTCTCTTCCAAAGTGCAGAAAGCCTACAGCTATTCTTCGCTGGAAACGGAAACCGCCCGCGCCTATGCGGCGTATGTGTTGGCGCTGTACGGCAAAAACGTACAAAGCGCGTTTAACAACCTCTACGGCAAGCTGGGCTCCCTGCCGTTGCCCGCAAAAGCCTACTTGTTAAAAGCCGCTCAAGCGGGGGGAAATACGGCGGAAGTAAAGGCCAAAATCGCCCAAAGCATTTTAAACCATATTGCCTACACGCCGCAGGCCGCGTATTTTGACGCGCCCGAAGAAATGCCGTGGCTGCATATGGGCAACGTCAAAGCCAGCGCGCTGGCGTTGGACGCGCTGCTCTATGCCAAGCAGCCTTTTGCCGATGCGTTCAAGACGGCTTCCTGGATGCTGACGCAATTAAACGCCCAAGGGTATTGGGCCAATACCAGCGTCAACGCGGCGGCGTTTATGGCGCTCAATACGTATTATCAAACCATGGAAAGCGTGGAGCCCGATTATGCGGCCTCGGTCAAATTAGGCGCCAAGACCGTGCTGGAAGCTTCTTTTAAAGGCCGGACGGTGGACGCGAAAACGGCGTCCGTCCCGTTTGCCCAAGCCTACGGAAACGGCACGGAAACGCGCCTGACGTTTGCCAAGAACGGGGCCGGCACGCTGTATTATACGCTGGGGCAGGAGTACGAACCGCTTTCGTACCAAACGCCGGTGGATGCCGGGTTTACGGTCTCGCGCGAGATTACGACGCTGGACGGAAAACCCGTTTCCAACATTGTAGCGGGCGAACGCTATAAAATTACGTTGCACGTGAAAAATGCGGCCTCGCGGCATTTTGTGGTGGTGGAAGATTTCATCCCGGCCGGGTTTGAAATCATCAACACCTCGCTGGCCACCGAATCGCAGGAGCAGGCGGCCGCGCTGGACACGCCGCAGTGGAACGGCTTTGAGCGCGACGAAAAATACGACGACCGCATCGCCGCCTTTGCCGACTATCTGCCCGCCGGTACGCACGCGTATTCGTACTTGGTAACGGCTTCCGTGGCGGGCACGTTTGCCTATCCCAGCCTGTGGGCCAGCCAAATGTACGAGCCGGCGGTGTTCGGGCGCAACGCCACCGAAACGATTGTTATTGAGTAAGCATGCGCCGCGTTTGGAAGGTATTTTTCCTATTGCTTCTTCCCTGCCTGGTTTGGGGGGAAGAAGCTTTTTTATCGCCTTCCAAACAAATCTACGACCGCTATGGCGCGCCGATGCGGGGGTTTCTGTCGGAAAATAATACCTACTATCTGCCGGTACCGCTGACGGAAATTTCCCCTTGGCTGATTGCGGCCGCGCTGGCGGCGGAAGACAAACGCTTTTTCTCGCACCCGGGGGTGGATGTAAAAGCCATATTGCGCGCGGCGTGGCAGAACGCCACGGAGGGGGAAATCGTCTCCGGCGCGTCCACCATTACCCAGCAGCTGGCCCGTGCCTTGGAGCCCCGCCCGCGGACTTTGTGGGGCAAAGCCAAAGAGGCTTATAACGCCTTGCTCCTTGAACGGAAAATGACCAAAGAGGAAATTTTGGAGGAGTATTTCAACCTCTTGGAACTGGGCAACCTGACCCAAGGGGTCGAGGCCGCCAGCCGGTTCTATTTCAATGTATCGGCTTCGGAACTGTCGCTCTCCCAGGCGGCGTTTTTGGCGGGGCTGATTAAATCTCCCACCTACTACAATCCGCTTAAGCATTTCGCGCGGGCGATCAAACGGCGCGATTGGGTGCTGAAGCGAATGCTGGAAAACGAATTTATTGATGAAGAAATGTACCAAATGGCGGTGGCCGAAAAGTTGGAATTAAAGGCCTCTTCCCGCCCGTTTGACGCGCCGCATTTTACGCGCTTTTTATACCCGCTGCTTCCGCCGCAGACGCAGGACGTGTACGCAACGATAGACCGGGACTTGCAGTTGTATGCCGAAGAATTGGTCAAAAATTACATCTCCCAATTAACAGAAGACAACGTAACCAACGCCGCCGTAGTGGTGGTGGAAAACGCTACAGGCGGGGTGCTGGCTTATGTGGGATCTGCCGATTTTTATGACCAAGCCCACAACGGGCAGGTGGACGGTGCCCGCGCGCTTCGCCAGCCGGGATCTGCCTTAAAACCGTTTGTATACGGGCTGACTTTTGAGCAAGGCCTGCTGACGCCGGCCTCCCTGCTGGACGATAAAGATACCTTTTTTGAAGGCGGTTTCCGCCCCCGCAATTACGATGAAAGTTACCACGGGCCCGTGCCGGTGCGTACGGCGCTGGCGTGTTCGTACAATATCCCGGCGGTCAAAGCGGCCGAAAAAACGGGCGCTTCCAACATTTTGGCGCTGTTGCGCCGGGCGGGGCTGACGAGCCTGGAAAAACCGGCCGATTTCTATGGCTTGGGCATTGCCTTGGGAAACGGAGAAGTGCGCCTGCTGGATTTGACCAACGCCTACGCCGCTTTGGCGCGGGGGGGCGTTTATAAGCCGCTTCGCGTGGGCCAACAGCCGGCCATTTACCTGCCGGGGCGGGAAACCCGTATTTTTGACGAGCAGACCGCCTATTTGATAACGGACATTCTGGCCGACAATAACGCCCGTGCGCCTGCGTTTGGGCTTAATTCTGCGCTCTCGGTGCCGTTTGCGCTGGCCGCCAAGACGGGCACTTCCAAAGATTATAAAGACAATTTTACATTGGCCTACACGCCCCGCTGGACGATTGGCGTATGGGTGGGTAATTTTGACGCTACGCCCATGCAAAAAGTGTCCGGCGTTACCGGCGCCGGCCCCATTATGCACGATTTGGCTGTCTACTTGCAGAAAAAATATCCTGCCGAGCCGTTTGAAACCCCAGAGGGAATTACCCGCGCTTTAGTCTGCACGCAAAGCGGCCTGCTGGCCGGCCCTTCCTGCACGCATACCAAAGAAGAAGTTTTTTCCGCCCGGCATTTGCCTGCGGTGTGCAGCGGGCGGCATCAGGCGGCCGTCTCCGCGCTTTCCATCACGTCGCCTGCGAACGGGGACGTTTTTAAAATAGATCCCTCCATTCCGCGCGCCGCGCAGGCGCTTCGGCTGGAGGCGGCCTGCGCCGAAAAGAGCTGCCGCTGGACGCTGGACGGGGAAAAATTGCCCGGCACTTCCTGCCAAACGTGGTGGCCGCTAAAGCCCGGCAAACACATGCTGAAAGTATCCTGCGCCTCGGAAGCGGCCGCGGCCGATTTTGAAGTGCTTCCGTAAACAAAAATTCCCGGCAGGCCTGCCGGGAATTGTTCATCTAATTGCTGGTTCAAACTAAGCCTTCCTGCGGGCGGGGGAATGCTTTTTGCTAAAAAAGAAATTCTGCCCGTGTTTGTCAAAGAAGTTCTTAATCATAATGACGGACATCGTAACGGAAATAGCGTCTGCAAACACCGGCGCCAAAAATACACCCGTTAATCCCCAGAAAAGCGGTAAAATAAGCACCAGCGGAATTACCAACAATACTTGGCGCGACAAACTTAAAAACGCCGCTTTTAAAGGCTTATTAATGGCTTGGAAGAAGCTGGTGGTCAGCACTTGCAGCGGCACAATGGGCAGCAGCAGGTTAAACAGCCGGATGACCTGAGCGGACAAATCTGCCAAAGCCGTATTGTCGGAATTGAAGACGGCCGCAATGGGACGGGCAAAAATTTCCAACAGAATAAACCCGGCGGTCGTAATGCCCATTCCCCAGCGCATGGCCATTTTTAGGGTTTGAATGGATGTGGCATACTTGCGGGCGCCGTAGTTGTAGCCGATTAAAGGCTGAGCCCCTTGCGAAAGGCCGATCAGCGGCATCATCACCAGCGTATTGACGCTGACGGCAATCCCCGCGGCGGAGATGGCCAAATTGCCGCCGTATTTAAGGAGCGAGTGGTTTAGAATCACGTTTAAAGTGCTGGAAGCCAGCTGGAAAGCAAACTGTGAAAAACCAATAGCCATACTGTCCAGCGCAATGTACGCTTTTAAACGGAAAAATTTCCAATGCAGTTTGTAAAAACTGCGCTGACCGGTAAAAAATAAAATTACCCAGATAAACGATACCGCCTGCCCGCTGACGGTAGCCGCCGCCCCTTGGATGCCCCAGTCAAATACAAAAATGTAAATGGGGCCGAGCACAATGTTAATCAGCGCACCGATAAACTGCGTGGCCATGGCGGTTTTGGGGTGGCCGGAAGATCGGATAAAGTTGTTTAATCCCACGCTGATGGCAAATAAAAAATAGCCCGGCAGTACGACCTTGGCATAATCGCGCGCATAGGGCAAGACTTCGCTGTCTGCCCCCAGAAAGCCCAAAAAAGAATCCAAAAAGAAATAACTGCCTAGCGTAATAATGCCGGAAATCAAGGCAAGCAGTACAAAAGCATTGCCAAAATCATTTGGGCTTCTTCTTCTTTCTTTTCGCCCAGGCGGATGGAAAACAGGGCGTTGGCCCCCACGCCGATCAGGGCGCTGAAACCCATATAGATCATGCCCAGCGGAAACAAAATGGTAATCCCGGCCAGGCCGTTTGCCCCTACATCCTGGCCTACGTAAATGCGGGAGATAATGTTGTAAATGGCGTTGACGAGCATGCCCGCCACGGCCGGGGCGGAAAATTTAATCAGCAGTTGGGAAATCGTACGCGCTTTAAACGGATTGTGCGTTTGTATAGATACGGCTTGTGCCATGAAACCTTCCGACAAGATAGGCCGCCCGTCCGGCCGGCGGCCTATAGTGTCTGTTTCTTATATTTTACCAAATCGGGAAAAAAGAAAGCGAAATAAAAAATTCCCGGCGGGTTATCCGCCGGGAGTAATCGTCAGAAAAAGAAACGTCAGTGAACTTTTTTGAGCGTCAGAATACCGTCTTCAAAAAACCACTCTTCAATCAGTTCTCCCGTTTCGCTGAATTTTTTGGTTACCCCATGGGGTTTGCCGTCCTTGTGGGGGGAGATTAAAGCAATGGTGCCGTTGGGGTGGTAGATGATTTTATCTCCCACGATTTTATCGTTCTTATACGTACATTCGGAGCGCAGATCCCCGTCGGGCGTATACACTTTGCAGCCGCCGTTTAAATAGCCTTTTTTGTATTCCGCCGTTTCCAAGACTTTGCCGTCCGGATAGTATTTTACCTGTTTGCCGTCTTGGATATCGTCTACGTATGAAAATTCTTTATACAGTCTTCCCGTCGGGTGGAAGACGCGCGCCTTGCCCTGCAGCATGCCGTTTTCATAAAACTTTTCAATGCTTACTTTGCCGTTGTCAAAATAAATTTTGCAGGCGCCGTTGCGTTGGCCGTTTTTAAACTCGCATTCAAAATACAGTTTCCCGTTTTCAAAAAATTCTTTTACGGTGCCGTCCGGCATTGTACCGGAATGTTTTTCAATGTCCAAGTTTTTGTCCAACGTTTCGCTGTACACTTCTTTGCCGTCTACATAATAGGTACGGACAAATCCCACATGGAGGGGATCGTTTAAGCTGGTTGTTTTTCTGACGATGTCTACCATACGTTACTGTTCCTCCGACAAGGCCCGCGCCGCGATGGTTCCCGAAGCCCAGGCAAAGTGCAAATTAAATCCGCCGCTTTTGCCGTCCACATCCAATAATTCGCCCGTAATATACAGGCCCGGACATTTAAGCGACTCAAATGTATTATAGTTTATTTCTCGCGTATTTACACCCCCCGTCGCCGCCATGGCCTCGTTCCACGGGCGCACGCCGGTGGCCGTCAGCGGCCAGGCGCACGGGGTTTGCACCAGGCGCTGCAGGGCATTTGGCGTTTGCTGCCCGACGGGAATGTTTTTGCGAAGACCGATAAAATCAATTAACAGATTGGCAATGCTTTCGTGCAAAATACCGGCAAAAAAATCTTTCGGCCTTCGGGCGGAAAACGCGCCCAAACGCTGGCGCAAAAAATCCTGCGGGTCTTTTAACTGCGGGAAAAAATTCAGTTCCAGCGCCACATTTCCGTCTTTCAGCGCACGGGAAACGGACGAACTGATATTGAGTACCGCCGGCCCGTTGATTCCGTAATTTGTAAACAGTACTTCCCCTTCGGCCTGATCCAGCAGGCGGTTGTTTTGCATGGCCCGCAGGCGCACTTGGCTGCGAATCCCGTTCAAGCGGGCTACGGCGGTTTCCTTTAGGCACAGGGCGCTTAAAGCCGGTTTGGGGGAAATAAGGGTGTGCCCCAGCGAGCGGGCCAACTCATAGCCGCTTGGGGTGCCCGTCAGCTGCGGGTAGGCGCACGAACCGCAAGCCAGCACCAAACGGCGGGATTGAAAAACTTGGCCGCCGCGGCAGGAGACGGTAAACATTTTGCCGCGTTTTAGGCGCACGGCTTCGCAGGACGTTTTGATTTCGGCCCCGGCCTCGCTGACGGCCAGCTTTAGGGGTTCGGCCACGGCGGTGGATTTCCCCGTAGCCGGGAAGACCCGCCCCAGATTTTCTTCCACGGTTAACACCCCTAACCGGGCAAAAAAATCTAAGCAGTCTTGAAAAGAAAATTGGCTTAGCGTTTGGACAATAAGGGTTTTGTCTGCGTGGTAAAAAGAAGGGCTTACGTGCGCATTGGTCAAATTGCAGCGTCCGTTGCCGCTGACTAAAATTTTGCGCGCGGGCTGGGCGTCTTTTTCCAAAAGCAGGGTTTTTTGGCCGCGGCGGGCGCATTCCAGCGCGCAAACCAGCCCGCTGGCACCGGCACCGATGATAATTACATCATAAATAGGAAGGTTCATTGTCTACAGTTTAGCAAAAAAAAGCCCTTGTCAAAAGAGCCTGATACACCTTGACATTGACCGTCGGATGTATCATACTATTAATAAGTATGTCTTAGCGGGAGGGAAAATATGAAATTTTGGATGATTATCGTGTTGTTGGGGGCGTTCGTGACGGCGGATGCCCAAATGTACCGTGCGGGGGGAACTTCCCGCCCCAGTTTCGGGTCGCGTGCCACTCAAGAAGAGGCGGAAGAATCATCCGTGCCCGGTGCCAATTCCAGTATTAAAACGCGCACTTTCAGCAATTACAGCTCCCAACAGCGCAATTGGAGCAAAGGAGTGCGAACCCAAACGGTTCAAACCGATACGGCGGGAAGCAAAGAATTTAAAGATACCTCGGCCGAACAAGCGGCTCAAGCCGTAAAAGCCTTGCAAACCGGTAGCGGCGCACAAGCGGCCCCGGCGGCAAAAGGGGCGGCCCCCGCGAATGCAGCTGGACAGCAGCCGGCCAACGCTTCCAATGCGGCGGCGCCTGCAGCGGCTGCGGCTGCGGGCATGGCGGATCCGGCGGCCATGATGCAACAAATGCAAAGTATGATGCAGGGCTTAGGCAATATGATGGGCGGTGCGGCGATGCCGGGGGCTTCCTCGGGTTCCGGCGGCGCGGCGGGAGGACTGCCTGCCGGCAATATGCCCAGCCTGCCGGCGGGGATGAATGTGCCCGGTATGCCGGATATGTCTTCGTTACTAAATGCGGCTTCTGCCGGCCAACAACCCGGCCAAAAATAAACGCTTTTCAATCCCTTTTCTGCTCTCCCGGCAGAAGGGGGATTTTTTCTTGATTTCTTGCAAAGAGAACGTATACTATATGCATGAAGGGGTATTTATGAAACTTTTTTTGGGTGTATGTGCTTTTTTTGCGCTGGTAAGCCCCGCTTGGGGGCAGCGGCCTGTTACGCAGGTATCGGTGGGAAGACCTACAACGACAGTAACGGTTTCCCGCCCGGAGACTGCTGTCCGTGTGGTGCGCCCCGCTACCGCGGTGCGGGTGGGGCGGCCGAATACAACGGTAACGGTTGCGCGGCCTACAACCGCGGTAACGGTTTCGCGCCCTGTTACGCCGCGGGGGGTGTATAGGCCGGCTACGGTAATTTTTACATCCCGCCCATCGAGTACGACGGGCGCGTCCGCTTCTTCGGCGGCCTCCGCTGGAGGCAAACAAGGGGCTTCCTCTTCCGCTCAGGCACAGACGTCTATGAGCGATTATAAACCGCCGCAAGCAAAGGATTTTAAAGCCCCGACGGCAACTTCTGCTTTGGGAGGGGGCGAGGCCGGTTTGGGGAATAAAACCAATCAGGCGGAAAAAGATGCCGCCGCGGCGGCTTTCCAAGCTACTAAAGCAAAAGATCCCAGTGCGGTGTCTGCCCAGTCCGTTATGTCTTCCGGCGGGGCGTCAACGGGGGGGCAATCCTTATTAAATTTGCTTAAAGAAAAAGCGGCCGGCCGATCTAAATAACACGCGCTTAACGAACCTATATAAAACCCCCTTCGTCCTTGTGAGAAGGGGGTTTTGTTGGGAGAAGTTTTCCCCTCTTCGGCACAGGTAAGAATGAAGCTATTTCTTAGATAGTATAGCTGTATTCCTTGGCCCGGATGTTTGGCGAAATTCCGGGAGCTGCCGGCCCAATTCCTACCTTACTTAATTGGTACTTTACTTAATTCATACCGCATTTTATTTGTACCGGTTTAGGCCAGAGCTTCTTTGGCGCTTTTGGTGGCCGTACGCCCAAGTTTGTACGTAAGCTTCCCCCATTGTTATATCTTCTGTCGTGTAATGCCCCGGAAAAGAAAACGGGGCTGCTCCTTTTCGGCTTTCTTCCTTTCTTTTAAAATGAACGCCCACCCCTATACGCCTGTAGGCCAGCATGCCGCCTGCAGGAACTTCTCGGCACATTCCCACCCTGCACGCGGCGGACAAGATACCACCCCCTTTCTTCCTCCTGTATTACCAAGGATATGGTCAGAAAGCGTTTTCCGGCTTGTGTGTACAAACCCTTAATCCAAGATAAGGCCATTTTTTGTTTTGGCCTCTTTTAAGAGCTTATTAAGATCGCCCCAAATTCGATTTAACCCATATCCCAGGTACCCCCAATTCGTTTTAGGGCATTTTTAGCAATTTTACATTCATTTTAAATTTGTATTAAAAAATAAGCAAAAAAATTTTTACAACTAAATTATTTAAAAAAGAGGGGGAGGAGTGCTTTGTTTTGAATTTCAAAAAAGATGTAAGTTTGAAACATCAAAAAAGAAGTTAATTTTATAAATATCAATCTAAAAATAATCTAAATTTTGTTTTTCTGAACTATTGTTATGTCGCGCAAATTCAAGGCGAATCCAAGCAAAAAAAGATAAAATTTTGAGCGTAGCACATCAAGCGGAAATTGCTGAAAATAAAAAACTATAAATTTTATTAATTTAGATATAAAAAATCTTTTAAATTAATAAAAAACAAAATAAAACTAATAGTTATAATAGATATTGTTTTTTGCTTTCTATTGCTCTTTTAATTAACATAATAAAAATTATCATTAGTTATGTAAGCCAGCCAAAAAACCCCCTTTTTCAAAAATGAGTACTAATTATATGCCGTCTTCGTTAGTTAGCTGTTGGTAGTGCGGTTTTTCTTTACTTAAATTGAGTTTTGGTGTTTTACGAAACTTTATTTTTTTATTTTTATTTAAAAATAAAAGTTCTTATTTTTTAATAACTTTTAAAAATATGATAAAAATATTCTTTTTTTATCTTATTAAATAAAATTCCAATATTTTTCTGGAAAGCGTCTTATTTACGTAACGCGGTGGAAGGATATGCTCCCCCGCGAAGGTTTTCCCCCATTGCTTGCAAGGCCGGTTTAATAGGGTAGTTTTCGGAACAGCAGCGGAGAAAGGGCCGGATGGCCGCGGGGCTCTAAGGACTAGAGCTAGGGGCTAGGCAGGCGCTAGGGGACTAGGGCTAAGGCTAAGGGCTAAGGGCTAAGGGCTAAGGGCTAAGGGCTAAGGGCTAAGGGCTAAGGCCAGGGGTTGGCTGGATTTACAACAGATTATTGTCTTGGCCTAATTTTTCTGCCAGAACAAAGGCTTTGGCAAAGCCTTCGTTGCTCAGTCGATAGGTTCTCCCCCTTTTGGATCCTTCGCAAGACAAGTGCCCGCTGCGGATTTCCGGTGCCAGCAAACGGTCTAATCTCCCGGCGGAAAAACCTGATTGTTTGAGGGATCTGGCCAAGTCCAAGGCGGTGTAGGAGGGTTTTTTAAGCAGTACACGCGCTCCGGCCAGCAAGAGGAAGGCCGCTTCTTGGGCGCTGAGGCGCATTTTTTTGCGCAGCAGGACAATTTCCCCGTCTTCTTTTAAAAGCCGTTCCCAAAGCCGTAAAGCGGGAAATGCGCCGGAAGATTCCAGCCCGGCAGGTGCTGTGGGGCTTTCTGCGGGGGCCGCTTCCCTTTCGGCGGGCGGAAGGATAGAGAGGGGCGGAAGGCGCTTGCCCGGATCGGAAAGCGGGGAAAGAGACGGCGCAGTGGGAGAAACAGACGCCTCCGTAAAGGCCGGCGTGCGGGAAAGGGCCGGCTCGGCTGACAGGGTAGAGGTGCGCCCTTTTTGCTTGCCAATCAGCGTTAAAAAATAATTACGCTGCTGCTCTACAAATTGCTGGTTGCCTTGCGCTTCAAACTCTTCGCCGCTCGGGAAGCGAAGACGTATTTTGAAAGATTCTTCCGCCATAATAATTCCCCTGTATAAAAAGTTATCCACCGGAGTTGTCCGCCGTATATGACATATAATAGATTATTAGCTGACATATGTCAATACTTTTCTATTTAATGTCATTATATGTCATTTTGTGTTGATAAGGGCCGTTCTCCGACGATAAACAACATAAAAATGTCAGTGGGTTTGTTAGAAAATCATCCCTTGGAGACTTGAAAAAATCTAATATATGTCTTCCGGTTAGATTTTGGTTGCAGCGAGGCCGCAAATACTGCAGCAAAACCGGAACGCAAAAAACAAAAAACGGGCCAAAATTAAAGTTATAAAAAATGGTTCAAAAACCACACAACAAAGACTTGTCCAAAAAACGCCGCAAAACCGGCCATTAAGATTTGGAAAAAATCGGAAAATAAATAAAGCAAAATTAAAGGCGATTTTGCAAAAAGACAAAATTTAAAAATCGAGGCTAATTTTGCATTTTGGAAAAGGCTTTGTAAACTCGCTTCATTTTAAGTTTAAGGGTATTTCACCCTCCCCCTGTTGCATTTTGGGATCTGCGGGGAACCCCTTCCCAAAACGCTGTTGCCAAAGGCGGCACACAAAAAAGTAGGTGGCAGGGTTGTAAATTGGTAAAATAAAGTATCTTATGAAAAGCTTTTCTTCCATTTTATTGGATTGGTATGATCAACATAAACGGGATTTGCCTTGGCGGCATACGCAAGATCCGTATTTAATATGGCTGTCGGAAATTATTTTGCAGCAAACCCGTGTGGCGCAGGGGATGGCGTATTATCTGCGTTTTTCCAAGCGGTTTCCCACCCCCCTTTCTCTGGCGGAAGCGTCGGAAGATGAAGTGTTGAAATACTGGCAGGGGCTTGGCTATTATTCCCGTGCGCGCAATTTGCATGCGGCCGCCAAAAGTATGGGCGGTGTTTTCCCCCGCACCTACGAAGGCGTACGGGCATTAAAGGGCGTGGGCGATTATACCGCCGCGGCCATTTGTTCGATTGCCTATCAAATGCCTTATGCGGTGGTGGACGGAAACGTTTACCGCGTGTTGGCGCGGGTGTTTGGGATAGAGCTGGCCATTGACTCGCCGGAAGGGAAAAAGCTTTTTATGCAAAAAGCCCGGCAGTTGCTGGATGAACAACATCCGGGGGATTATAACCAGGCCATTATGGATTTTGGCGCGATGGTCTGCACGCCGGTTTCCCCCCAGTGCGCCGCTTGCCCGCTGGCCAAGCGCTGCAAGGCCCGCCAAGAAAAGCGGATGGAAGAACTGCCGGTAAAAATGCAAAAAACAAAAATTTCATCCCGCTATTTTCATTATATATATGTACGGCAGGGGAACAACACGTGGCTTCATAAGCGCGGGCCGGGCGACGTATGGCAGAACTTGTATGAGCCGCCGCTGGTGGAAAGCCAAACGCCGGAAGAAAATTGGCTTGCCGGCGCCGCCTATAAACGGTTATTCGGCCGCCGCCAAGCGGTGCTGAAAGTGCCCCCCGTAAAGCACGTACTTTCCCACCGGGTTATTTATGCGGATTTATCCGAAGTGGTTCTTCCCCCTTCTTGCCCGGTTGCGGAAGGTTTTTTGTGCGTTGCCGCGAAGGAAATCCACCAATATGCCGTTTCGCGCTTGGTGCAAAAACTGTTGGAGAAGGCCGAAGGGTAAAGTGAAGCAAAAAACGGTAAGATTCTACTAAGAGCGTCTGTAAAAAAAGCCGCTTTCCCATTTAGAAAAAGCGGCTTTTGTATTTGCTTATTTTAAAACTTATATCCGAAGGTCAGCGCAAACATATCGCTTTTCCCGTCGGAGTATTCCATCGGCATCGGCTGGCCGGTTAACGGATTGACCAATTGCTCGGAGTGGCCGCTTAAGTCGCGCGCGAACACATGGGCATAAGCAAAGTCCACGCTCCATTTTTCGGTTTGATAGCCCACCCCCACGCTGGCGATGTGGCGGTCATCCACCGGCACGAGCGTATCCATTTCGTTTTGGTTGATGGGGGATTTGTCAAATACATATCCCGCCCGGAGGGCCCAGTTGGGCGTAAGCATATATTCCGTACCGAAGTTTAAACGGTAGACGTCATTATATTTTTTCTTGTTGCGGATGACCGGGCTGGTTTCGCTGTCTTTATATTGAATCAAAATCTGGTCGTACGCGCTCCAGAAGGTGCCCACGATGCCGGCTTCCAACGTCCAGGCGTCCGTGGGGCGGAAAGAAATGCCCGCAGAGAGGCTGTCCGGCAGGGAAATGGCGCCTTCGGCGTCTGCGCTGTGGATGTTGATGGCCGGGAAGGTCTTGTCGCCCGCGTCAATGCGGCCGTTTAAGTTTTGTTTTACCTTGCTGCGATACATCGCGCCCAAGGCCCATTTTTCGGCCCATTGCGGTTTGTAGACGAAAGAGAAATTTCCCCCCCAGCTGACGCCCGAACCGCTGATTTCAAAGTTGCCCGGGTTTCTGGGGTCTGCATTAAAATAGGAGCTTTGGGAAAAGCCGATAATCATGGCCTCTAATCCCATTGCAATAGAGAACTCGTCATTGGCTTTTACGGCGATGGTAGGCGTAAAAGAAAAAGTTTCCAACTTTACTTTATAAGCCAAGTTGCTTCCCGGCCAGGTCTGCACGGGATCCTGATATTCGCCCCCCAGCCCATAACGGGAAAATCCGCCCAATCCAACGGATACTTGGTCGCTCCATTTTTGGGTGATATAGAAGTTCGGCAGATACCAAACATCGTTTTTTAACGTGCGGGAATCGCCGCCCACCGTGGTCTTTGCATCGGCGGTTACGACGGTTACTCCCACCTGGGCCTGCGTTCCTTCCAATTCGGTAATTAAGGCAGGGTTGGTAGCCAAAGAAGCGGGTTCGGCTTTGTTGGCCATTACGGCGCCGCCCATGGCGGTGGCGCGGCCGCTGTATTCGTACAAGGCAAAGCCCGCACCGTGGGAAAAATCGGCCAGCAGGACGGACAAAAGCAGTACGGCTGTTAGTTTTTTATACATGCAGTTCCTCTGTTTTTGTGATTTTAGTTTGGGGTTAAACAAAATTCCGCCCGGAAGAACCGGACGGGATATACATCAAATTATTTTTGCAGTTCCGCCAACTTTTGTTTGGCAAGCTCCCCAAAATACGTTTGGGCGTAGGCATCGGCCAAATGTTGGTAGGCGTTTAGCGCTTCGGTTTTGTTGCCGGCGAGTTCTTGGCTCATAGCCAAGGTTAAATAGGCTTGCGGCAAAGCGAAGTGTTTGGGATTATTGGAAATAAACCGGGTCATCCCTTCTGCAGCGGATTTGTAATCTTTTACAGCTTGCTGCGCCGCCGCCAAAGAAAGCGCGGCTACCGCGGAAACCGTAGGATTATTGGAAACAAGCAGTTCTTTATATACGTCTGCCGCTTGGGCGTAATTTTCGGTGCTGTAGAGCAGATCCGCTTTCATCAGCAGGGCATATTGCGAAGCATCGGAGCCGGGGTAATCTTTGGCCAGCTGATCCACCAGCGCAAAGCCTTCTTGTTCCTGGCCGCTTAACAGCGCCACTTGCGCCGAGTAATAGGCCGCCCAAGAGTTTTGCGTTACTTTTTTTACATGGGCCGCATACCCGCCGCCGATGGCGGCCGCCAGCACCAAAATAACCAAGGCGGTTAGGACGCCTTTTTTATTCTTTTTGCAAAAGCCAATAATGCCGGATAAAAACGACACGAGAAAGTCTTTTTGTTCTACGGAAGAGGTATTTTGTTTAGTCATATAACTCCATTATAGTAAAATATGAGCGGGTTTAGTTGGCGGCGATGTCTTTTTCGGTCAGCTGGCGGCATTCAATGCCGTTGCGGGCCAGAAAAATAATGCCGTCTTGGCTGCGGTCGTACATATTTTTGTAAAACACCTTTTTAATTCCGGCGCTTACAATGACTTTGGCACAGTGCACGCACGGCGACCACGTAACATATACCGACGCTCCTTGCGTGGCAATGCCGTTTTTGGCGGCAAAGGAGATGGCGTTTTGTTCGGCGTGCAGTTCGTTTTCTACCGACCATTTCCCGTGCAGGTCGTAAAACGTGCGGCTGGCGACAAAATCCGCATACGTAGGGAATTTGTCGCGGTACGATTGCTCGTAAATGGTTTTAAAATTGTCTTCGCAGTGCAGCTGGCCCGTAGGCGTGCCGTTAAACCCCATGCTGATGACGCGGTTGTCTTTTACCAATACGGCCCCCACTTGCAGCCGGCAGCAGGTGGACTGTTCCGCCACCAATTCTGCCATTTTAATAAACAGGCGGTGTTTGTTTTTCATATATTCTTTTTACCATTTTTTGAATACAAAAAATACGGCCGCCACCAAACAGGCAAACCCTACCAAGTGATTCCATTTAAAACTTTCTTTAAAATAAAGCGCCGAAAAACCGGCAAACACCGCCAGTGTAATAACTTCCTGCATTACCTTGAGCTGGGTAACGGAAAAGTAATCACTGCCGATTCGGTTCGCCGGCACTTGCAGACAGTATTCAAAAAAAGCAATGCCCCAGCTGGCTAAAATCACCAGCCACAGGGCACGGTTTTTAAATTTAAGATGGCCATACCAAGCCACCGTCATAAATAGGTTAGAAGCGCACAGAAGCGCGACGGTTTTCCACATAATACTAATATTATATAATTCTTTTTGTTTCTTCGCTCTTTTCGGGCCCTTGCTGCGGCCGTTGCAAGCGGCGGTTGGGAAGGGCCGGTTGTATGTGGGAGCCGCCGAATGCAATAATTGGGGCAGGTTTTGTGTTTAAATAAAGGCGGCGCGGCGCAAACGCCGTGCACTTTCGTCTGAAAAACATAACAAATTTATATAATATCTCTATGAAACATTTTAAACTTTTTCTAAGTACCGTTTTTCTTTGCACCGCCCTCTGCTCCTGGAGCGAGGAGGTTGCCCCTGCGCCTTCGGCCGAACCCTCTTCCGCCGCGGCCCAAGCGGCAAAGGATGCGGTGGTTCCCCCCGCGGGCGGCGCGGGGCAGGAATCGGACACCAAACCCGTCCACCCGGCCAAAAACGAAAATCCGGCCATGGTGCTGCGGGATGCAGACGGCCAACCGCTGCCGGATATCAACGGCAAGCTGACGCTGGAGGACTGCATCCGCATTGCGCTGGCCAACAGCCCGCAGGCCGTCAGCGCGCAGCTTAATTTGCAGAATGCGCACGTCAATTTAAATCTGGCCAAATCCGAGTTTTTGCCTACGGTTACCGCGGGCGCCTCGCAGAATTATACCAACAGCAAAATGGACGGTTCCTCCCGCACGGATCACGGCTCGTCGGACGTATACGCCCAGGCCCAGCTTTCAATCAGCGGCATTACGGATATTGCCCGCAACGTAAAAACCCAGCAGCTGGCGCTGGAGCAGGCGGAACTGAATGTGGACAGCGTCAAAAACGATTTGATCCGCACCGTTAAGAAAAACTATTATGCCTTAATTTCGGCAGTGCGCGCGGTGGCCATTCGCACCCAATCGCGCGATTTGTACCAAGACCAGTACGAACGCGCCGCCGAGTATTACCGCTTGGGGCTGCGCCCGAAAGTGGACGTAACGACGGCGGAAGTCAATTTAAACAACGAGGAACTCAGCCTCATCCGCGCCAAGAACTTGGTCAAAACGGCCTCGGCCGAGCTGGCCAACAGCATGGGCGTAACCACCCCCAAAACCTTGGAGATAGAAGAAATTCTTACGTTTGAAAAATTTGACATGCCCTTTGACCAGGCCGTTCAAACCGCCTATGCCAACCGCCCGGATGTGCTTTCGGCGCATACGGATGTGCGCATCAGCCGGCTGAAGCTCAATCAGGCCAAAGCGGGCTTTTTCCCCACGTTCTCTTTTTCGGCGGGGTTTTCCAAATACGGGGACGATTTTTCGCTGGATAACGAAGAAGCCCGGCTGATGGCTTCGGTAGAAATTCCGATTTTTAATGCGCTTAAGACGTATAACGGCGTCAAGCAGGCTAAAATTTCGTTGGAGAACACCCTCAACACCAGCCGCAGCTTGCTTAACAACGTATTTTTGGAAGTGCAAAGCGCCTATATCAAAATGCAGGAAGCGGCCGAAAGCATCCCGATTGCAGAGCTGAATGTGGAAAAGGCCAAAGAAAATTTGGATCTTTCCCGCGGGCGCTATAACGAGGGAATCGGAGATATTATTGAACTCAAAGACGCCGAAGTGGCCTATACGGATGCGGAACTGAGTTTATTGACGGCGCGGTATGACTATGCTTCCGCCGTGGCGGATTTGAAACAAGCAATGGGGACGAATTAATATGAAAAAGGAAAATATATTTAAACGTATGTTTAAACGGTTTTGGAAAATGGCGTGGTGGAAAAAAACGCTGATTGTGCTGCTGCTGTTGGCGGCGGCATGGGGCGTGAAAGCGGCCTTTTTTTCGGCGCCGCCCGTGCCGCAGTTTAAGCTGGCGCGCGTGAAACGGGGCGACATTGTGGATATTGTAGAAGCCTCCGGCCCGATTAATCCGGTAAACACCACGGAAGTGGGCGCGTTGGTTTCCGGCGAAATTTTAAAAATTTATGTGGACTATAACACCGAAGTCAAAAAAGGCGACTTAATGGCCATTATTGACCAAACGCAAATTTTGGCTTCGCTGGAAGAAGCCAAGGCGCGCCTCTCTTCGGCCAAAGAAAGCTTGGCCTCGGCCGACGTTTCCTACCGCCTGGCCAAAAAGAACTACGAACGCTACCAGGCCCTGTATGAAAAAGACTATGTGTCCAAAGTCAATTTGGAAGAATACGAGCTGGCTTATGTGAATGCAAAAAGCAGTTTAAACTCGGCGCAGGCCAACGTGGTGCAGGCGCAGTCCAACCTGGATACGGCGGAAAAAGATTTGTCCAACACCAAGATCGTCTCCCCCATTGACGGCGTGGTGTTAACCCGCAAAGTAAGCGAAGGGCAAACCATTACGGCCGGATTTTCTACGCCGGAGCTTTTTGTCGTGGCGCAGGATTTGACCAAAATGCAGGTGGAGGCCAAAGTATCCGAGGCGGATATCGTCAAAATCCAGCCCGGTCAGGAGGCCGATTTTACCTTGGACGGCTATGTAGGCGAAAAATTTAAAGGGGTGGTGCGCCAAGTCCGCACGAATTATGTGGACACGTCCGACTCTACCACCACCTCCTCCAGCAGCACCACCTATACCGTTATTATTGACGTGGATAACGCGGATTTGCGCTTAAAACCCGGCATGACCGCCACGTTAACCATCCGCACGCAGGATAAAAAAGACGTCCTGCTGGTACCCAACGAGGCGCTGCGCTTCTCCCCCTCCACCAATGCCAACAAGTACGAAAATACCGGCGTGTGGAAGATGGATCCGGGCATGCAGCAGCCCCACCGGGTGGACGTAACGATTGGCATTATTGCCACCAAACAAACGGAAATTACCGGCGGGGACGTGCAGGAAGGCGATATGGTAATTGTGGGCGAAAACAACCTCCAAGCCAGCACCAGCACCCAAATGGGCCCGCCGCGGCCGGGCAGACGGCGCTAGGAGGCGGCTATGGCGCTGATTGATACGCGGGATTTGTACAAAATCTATACGCTTGGCGACGTGGAAGTAAAAGCTTTAAACGGCGTCAGCGTGTCTATTGAAAAAGGCGAATTCGTGGCCGTGATGGGGCCTTCCGGTTCGGGCAAGTCCACTTTTATGAACATTTTGGGCTGCCTGGATAAACCCACCCGGGGCAAATATATTTTGGACGGCATTGACGTAACGGCTACGGATTTGTCGGAACTGGCGGGCGTGCGCAACCGCAAAATCGGATTTGTGTTTCAGGGGTTTAACCTCATTAAGCGCACCACGGCGGTGGAAAATGTGGAACTGCCGATGATTTACAACCACACCCCCGCGCATTTGCGCCGGGAAAAAGCCATGGCGGCGCTGACGGCCGTCGGGCTTGAAAAGCGCGCTTTTCACCTGCCCAACCAGCTTTCGGGCGGCCAGCAGCAGCGCGTGGCGATTGCCCGCTCGCTGGTGTGCGATGCGCCCATTATCTTTGCCGACGAGCCGACCGGCAACTTGGATACGAAAATGAGTATTGAAGTAATGGATTTATTCACGCGGTTAAATAAAGAAATGGGCAAAACCATTATCCTGATTACGCACGAGCCGGACATTGCGGAATATGCGTCGCGGCTCATTAAATTTAAAGACGGCGAAAAAATAAGCGATGAGGTTAAATAATATGTGGGATTCTTTTTACGCTATTTTTAAAATTTCGCTCAAAGCCATTTTTGCCAACAAAATGCGCGCCGCTTTAACCAGTTTGGGTATTGTAATCGGCGTGTCGGCGGTTATTACCATGTTGGCGGTCGGTTCCGGCGCGCAAAAAAGCGTTACCGACAGCGTGGCCCGCTTTGGCACCAACATTTTGTTTCTGCGCCAGCCGTGGGATTTGGATGAAAGCATTTCCTCCCCCAAAGACGTAACGATGGACGATGTTTACGCCATCCGCGAGCTCGACGGCGTGGCCGCGGCCGCCCCGTATATTACCACCAGCTTTGACGTCAAGTATTCCAACACCAGCGTGGCGCTTAGCGTGCTGGCAACCGATCCGGATATCTTTTTAACCTACGACTGGCCCATTGAAAGCGGCCGGAAATTTACCCAGCGCGAAGTGAACGATTACGCCCAGGTGATTGTATTGGGCGCGTCCGCTGCGCAGACGATTTTCAGCGACGTGGATCCGCTCAATAAAACCGTGGTGTTGGATAATATCCCTTTTAAAGTGGTGGGCGTCATCAAAAAAACCGGCCAGAGCGGTATGGGGTTTGATATGGACGAAGGGGCCTTAATCCCCTATACCACCGGAAAAGTAAAAATGAACGCGGGCTGGAATAAGTCCGACCGCCGCGCCCTAGACCGCGTGGTCATTAAAGTGGCTGATTTTAATACCATTGAAAACACTAAGGTGGACATTCAAAATGCCGTTCGCAACACCCACCGCATTCATCCGCTGGGGAAGGACGATTTCCAGCTGGACGACTTTGCCTCGTTTATTGAGCAGGCCAAAACCATGGGCAAAACGATGAGCCTTCTGTTGGGCGCCATTGGGGCGGTATCGCTGATTGTGGGCGGTATCGGAGTGATGAACATTATGTTGGTGTCCGTAACCGAACGCACGCGTGAAATCGGCATCCGTATGGCCATCGGCGCTACCAGCTGGGATATCCGCCTGCAGTTTTTGGTGGAATCGGTTACCCTCTCCTGTATCGGCGGGCTGATAGGGATTATTCTAGGGGTGATTATCACGCTGTTGGTGGCGGCGCATTCCACCATTCCGGCCGAGCTGAGCCTGTCGGCCATTTTGCTGTCGGTTGGGTTTTCGGCGGCAACGGGTATTTTCTTCGGGTTTTATCCGGCGTATAAGGCGTCTAAATTAACACCCATTGACGCGCTGCGCTACGAATAAGTCCGTTCGGGGGTAAATTAGCCGTCCTGCCTTTGGGCAGGGCGGCTTTTTTGTGTATTTGGCAACCGGTTTGAGAAAAGCTGTCGGCCGTCAGGGGCGTTTGCCGCTGATGCGGCTAAGCAGTTTTTTGAGCCAGCTTAAGCGTTGTTGCGGGTTTTTCTGCGGATCAGTGTTCAAAGCATTTTCCGGCGCGGCCTGCACGCGTTCCACCCGTTTAAAAAGACCGGCTGAGAGTAACGCCAGGGCGGACGGCACGCCAATCATCGCAGCCGCGGTGGCGCCGGCCGATCCAAACAGGCCGGTGCTCATAAACATTTCCGCCAAGTTCGTCAGCAGCATGGGGCCAAACGCGCAGGAAACCGCACTGGCTACAATCAGCGACACGATACGGTCTTGCGTGCGGATGTTCTTGGCGGAGCGGGCAAACGCCAGCGTGAAGGTGGTGGAAATGCCCACCTCGGCCGCAAACAAAGCCGCCGTCAGCGCGTACACATTGTCTGCCACCGGCAGGGCCGCCAGCCCGCCCAGCGCCGCCCCCAAGGTGGCTACGCTCATATTGCGTTTCGGAAACCATTTTAAAAACCCTCGGGCCAGATACCGCCCGATTAAAAACGGCGCGGCAAATTGGACTAATCCAAATAAGTATTGGGAAGAAGGATCCGTTGTCAGCCCCGGAAGCAGAAACAGAAACCCGTTGTTAAACGACATTTCCACCGCGTTCATCGTCAGCAGTCCGGTTAAAAGCGCCAACACGCCTTTTTCCTCTTTTAATAAGCGGATATATCCGTTATTTAAAAGCGAAGACGTCAGCGTATAAGCCCGCCTGCTTTTAATGCCTTGGGCCGCGGCTTGGGCCGGCAGGGGCTGCGGCTTGGCTTCCACCACGGGTTTTGTGTTGGGAATACGGGCTAAATTAATGCCTAAGGCCGCCGCCGCCACCAGCGGAATGGGCAGGGCAAACGTCAAGCTCCAGTCCATCCCCAGTACTTTGGTAGAAAGGAACGGAAACGCAAACGAGGCCGCCATTCCCAAAGCCCGGCTCAGCTCCGTATTGGCGTTGCGTTTTTGCAGGGCCAGTTCGCTGGCGCCTGCGCTTAAATCCGTCATCATCGGCCCGACGGCATTGTGCACAAACACGCCGCCCGTGCTGGCCAGGGTAATGCAGCCCAAAATGTTATAGAAGTGGGATAACGCGTCGGCCTGCGGCACGAAAGTGCCGTTCAGCCCAAACAATGTTACGCCGGCGGTAAACCCCCCTCCCATCAACGCAAGTCCTAAATTCATAGAAGCTTTGCGGCCGATTTTTTGCTTCAGCCAATTGGATAAGAAGGCCCCCAGCGAGTACGGCAAATAAGTGGCCACGGCTACTAAAATGTTGTCGCTTAACGAAAGCCCGAAACTGCTGCCGAAGTTGGCAATCACCGGGGTGGCCACTTCAAGCCCCATCACAAACGACGCCAAATAAAGGCTGGCCCGCTGAAAAACGCCTGTTAATCCCCCTTGGGCGATCGTCGGTTCCGGGCGCAAGGCGGCGGGAGCGGGTGTGAAGCGTTTTTTAAGGTACGACCAGGCTTTTTTTAAGCCGGCCGCCACCGCCGGAAGCGGGAACCCGCTATAGAGTATGCCGGCCCGGTCAGAAGCGGCATCTTGGGGCGTGCGGGCAAAAAAGCGTACGGAGCGCGGGGATGCGCTATGAGGTTTTGCCGCCCGAGCGGTGCGTGCCGCTTGTGCTAAAAATCCGGTGGGGCTGGAAACCGCCGCGGCGGCTTGCGACGGGACGGAGAACGCTTCTGCCTGTATATCGGCCGGGGCGGCTGTTTGTACGAGCGGCAAGTGCGGCAGGTACGCCAGCGGGGCGGGTTGATTATTTTGTGCCGATCTGGCCGCTGTGGGGCGGGCGCGCCCTAAGTTCATATAGACAGCCGTTGCCTCGGCCGACGGATCCGCCGCCAAGAGGTTGATTTTTCCGTAAACGGCTAAAACGTCCGTAAAGGCTTGGGCGTTGGCCGGGAGGGAAGCGCCAGCGGGTATGGACAGAGAAAAACCTTGTTTGGCCGTGTGGACGGAAATCCCTTTCCACAAATCGGGATCTGCCGCGGTCTGGGCTGCCTGCCGGAGCGCGTCAAAAGCGCCCAGGCGCAGCAGGGCGCGGGCGGCGGCAGTTTGCACGAGCGGCGCCAAAGAAGTGGACGAAGCCTGTTTGGAAAAATCTGCCAGTAAGGCGGCGTCTTCTTGGGTGCCAAACAACCCTAAAGCGGCCGTGCTGGCTAAAGCGTCGGAAACCGCCCGGACGGATTTATTTTTTTGCGCATAGGCTTGAGCCAGCGCGGGCAAATCTCCCGCGGGAAGACTAGGCAATTCGTCTATGGCCCGCTGAATGTCCTGGCGCCAAAAATCGGCCGCTTGCTCTATTTGCTCCGAAGTGGCGTGGCCGGCCAGCGCCACTTGCACAAATTCATTGCGAAGCATCCCCTCCCGTACGCTTGGGTTGGGATACGTTACAATGCGTTGGGCCAGCCGTTCGGTATTGCCTTGCGCAATCCGCGCGCGGATTTGCGCCAAGGTTAAGGAAGAAGGATCCATCGCTTTTTTTACCGTTACGGCAATCCCCCGTTCCAACTGCTGTTGCTGTTCGGGCTTTAATTCTATAGAAACATGGGGCACCGCAAAACGTTCGGTTTCGGCAGCGAGCATCGCTTTTGGCAAAGAAACGGCCGGTACGGAAAGGTTGGGTTTTACCGGAGGTACAATTGTTTTTTTAACGCCGGATTTGGCAACCGCCTTTACCGCCTGCAGCGCTTTCTGCGGTACTTGGGCCGGCGCCGGCAAAGGGCCAAGCGTAAGGATGCTGATACTGACGAGCGACGCAATGACTTGTTTCATTCTCTTTCTGTTTCCTCTTTTTTCTAAACATAAAAAAACCCGCTCTTTCTAAAGGGCGGGTTTATATAGATACAACCAAAATCTTACATTACATCATCTACAAACTCTCCCCGCTTCTGCATGCATAAACACGGATACCATGCTAATGGTCATATTTAGCATGGAACGGCGGATGTTATGCTTTAAGCAGTGAGAGTTATATTGCATTTTTTAAAACCTTTTTAAAAACAACAGGAATTATTATATCAGTTTTTTAAAAAAGATGTAAAACTTTTTATAATCTTTTTTAAAAAGGAGTCATGTATTTTTATTTGCTACAGTATAATAGAATTTCCGTTGCAATAAAAAAAAGCAAATCGGGGTTATATGAATATGGATCCAAAATTAAATGAAAGAACGGACGACGAACTCGTCCTGCTCTTTAAATCCGGATCGTCGGACGCATTTGAAGAATTGGTGTACCGCTATAAAAATTCGCTCTATCAGTACATTATGGCGATGGTACAGGATGAAGGCGCGGCCGGGGATTTGTTCCAGGAAGTATTTATCTCTCTTTTTAAACACGCGGATAAATACGAACCGAGAGGAAAATTTAAATCGTGGCTGTTTTTAACGGCCCGCAACCGGGTGTTAAATTTTTTTCGGGACAGAGACAAACTGGCTTCTCTGGATCAAACGGATGAAGAAGGCAATGCATTTTTGCACGATACCCTGCCGGACGGACAGCCTTCGTTGCTCGAAGAACTGACCGGACGCGAAACGGAAGAAGAAATCCGCCGCGCTTCGCTGGAACTGCCGGCCCGCCAGCGCGAAATGCTGTACTTGCGGCAGTATATGTCTTTTAAAGAAATTGCGCAGTTGTTGGACAGGCCGCTGGGCACCGTGCTGGCCGATTGCCACCGGGCCGTTAAAAAAATGCAGCGCATTTTGGCGGAAGAACAACCCGCCGCACGCGAGGTAACCTTATGAAGGACTGTGAAAATTTGATGCTGTATGCATCGGGAGAATTGGAGGCGCAAAACAAGGCCGCGTTTGAGCAGCATTTGCAAACGTGTGCGGCGTGCCGGGCGGAACTGGCGTTGCTGCGCCGCACGGAAGAGGCGCTGGCCGCGCCGGCGGCTCCCGCGGCGGTGGTGGAAGAGTTGTTTTCCAAAACAACGCGCCGAAAATCCTTTTTTGCCGGGTGGAAACCGGCGTTGGCAGGCACTGCGCTGTTGGGAGCGGGCATTTTTATGCTGCTGGCCGGCCTGTATCCGGACAAAACCGCTTTTGACGCTTCGGAAGTAATTGCGTATATGAGCGAAAATTTGGACGACGAATACCTGAGTTTTTCAAACGATTTGGATTTGTTTGAACAGGAATTCTAAACATGAGGAGGGGTTATGAAGAAAATAATGATTGCTGTTCTCTTGGCGGCGCTGTGCGCTCCGGCTTTTGCCGAAGGCCCGCGCAAATGCAAAGGGGACGACTGCCCGATGCCCAAAGGCCCGCGCGCCGAAGCGGTAAAGGCAAAACAAGATAAGAAAGACGCCCGTGCGGAAGAATTTAGAAAAGCCCGCCGGGAACACAAAGCCCAAATGAGAGCCACCGAAGAAAAAATGGAAACGTTGGTGCAGGAATACAACAAGCTCAAAGCGGGCAAAAAGAAAGACGCCAAAAAAGAAGAAATTGCCAAGATGGTAAAGTCTATCCGCGAGGAACAAATTAAGTTTAAAGAAGAACAACTCGCCAAATTCCAGGAACGGTTGGAACGGATGAAAAAAGACTTGGATGAAGAAAAATCCGATAAAAACATAAAAGCCTGGGTGGAAGAAAAGACCAACGCCGTCATTGCCGAAGAAGGTGATTTGGACGTTTTATTCGGCGGCCCCGCCCCGCGGCGTATGCCCGGCCCCAAAGCCGGCCCGCGCAGAGGCCCCGGCCCTGAAGGAAGAGCCCCGCATGCAGGCGGCCCGGCCTTGCCTGAGCCTCCTGTTCCGGCGGAATAATAAAACATCTGTTTTTCCGGCTCTTTGGAAAGGGCCGGAATTTTTTTGTTTGGCGGGGGGTATATCTGTTTTCCCCCTCTCTTGGCTGAAAAAAACACCCGGGGCAAAAGCTCCGGGTGTTTTTTACAAAAAGCGTTTTAGTTTAACAGTTCCGCCCAAGCGTCTTTTTCGGCTTGAATTTGTTGTTTGGCGTTGTCCACTTTTTGCTGCAGTTGTTCTTTGGCAACGTCGGCGGCGGTTTTCTGGCCGCTGGCTACTTCGGCGGCGGACTTGGCGTTTTCATAAGACTGTTTGGCGTCCAAGAGTTTTTGGCGCGTTTCGGCCGATTTTTGCAGAGCCTGTTCCAGCGTCATCGGCTGGGTGGTGCCGGTGGAAGAAACCGTACCGGTGGAAGCACATCCGGTGGCCAGTACGGCAGCGGCCACAAAAAGCAACATTTTTTTCATAGCATTCTCCTTAGCTTAAGTTCCTATATTCTATAACATATTTTTAAAAAAATGAACGGGTTTTTCCGGCCTGCCGCAGCATAAGCGCCCCGAAAAAACTTTGTACAATAAATAAAAAGAGAAGGAGAGCTTTTATGTCCTATATGATTTCTTTACTGATTGGAATGGCCGTCGGTTCGGGCGCGGTGTGGGCGGCGCTGGCCGGTAAAATAAAATGGCTGAAGGCCGAGCAGAACAGGCTGCTTGCCTGGGAGCCGGAATTAAACCGCCTGCGGGCGGAAAACGCGGCGCTGCTGGTGGATAAAACGCGGCTGGAGCAGGAAAAAGTGTCCTTGGAGCGGGAAAAAACGCTGATTGAGAAAAATTTCAAAGAATTATCGGGCACCTATCAGGCGCAGTTTGCGCAGCTTGCCTCCAAAATTTTAGACGATAAAACAAAAGGGCTGGAAGCCAAAAATTCCGAAGCGCTCCGCCCGCTGACGCTGCATTTGGAAAGTTTTGTCAAAAAAGTGGCGGAAATGGAACGACAAAATACGGCCGTGCAGGCGCGGCTTGAAAAAGGGTTGTCGGACGTGATTAAATCTACCGAGAAAATTGACCAAAGCGCCCTGCATTTAACCAACGCCATTAAAGGCGAAGCCATCGTGCGCGGCAGCTGGGGCGAAGAAACGCTAAAGCGTATTTTGGACGCCGCGGGCATGAAAGAAGGACTGGATTATTATCAGCAGGTTTCCGAAGAAGGAAAACGCGTGGACGTGCAAATCGCCCTGCCCGCAGACCGGTGGATTGTGGTGGATTCCAAAACCATTTTTAACCACTACGCCCGCTACTTTAACGCGCAGGATCCCAAAGAAAAGGAAACCTTTTTAAACGAGCACGTGAAAGATGTGAAAAAAACCATCAAGGATTTAAGCTCCAAAAAATACTATAAAAAGTTCCAAGCGGAGGGAGACAAAGTCCAGCCGGATTACACGCTGATGTTTGTCTACCCCGAAAGCGCCTTATTGGCCGCGGTGGAGGCTGACCCGGATATTTTAAACGAAGCGTGGAAGAACAACATCGCTCTCGTATCAGCCACATCGTTAATGAGCACGCTTAAAATGGTGTCTAAGCTGTGGGATATAGACAAGCAGCACGAGTATATGGAGGATTTTAAAGAGGATATTTTAAAACTGCTGGAAAAGTTTAACGATTTTTTGGTAAATTTTGCCAAGGCGGAAAATGCCGTTTCCGCGGCGGCGGACGCCGTTAAAATCGCCCGCGGGCATATAGACGGCAACCGCGGCGCATTCCTGCCGGTGGCCCAGCGCATTGTGGACATTTACGAAGTGCCGCTTACCAAAGAAAACGCCCGCCTGTTAAAGCGGATGAATTACGACTACACCGGGCACAAAAGCAAAAACCATACTGCTACAAAGGAAATTTCCCCCGCCGAAGAAAAAGGATTGTTTGATTAACCAAAAACCCGCCGTAAGGCGGGTTTTTTTGTGGGGGCTAGAAACGTTTAAAAACGAAAAATTTGTTTAAAAAGAAGCTTACCATCGCCACCAAAAACGAACTAATCAGCCCGGCCAAGTACAGGTTTCTTACGCCGGCCAGCGTGAGTGTTTTTAAAATGCCTACGTTTAGCACGTAACACCCCCCGTAAACGGCTACAAAGCGGAAGATGCGTCGGTTATCGGGATTAAAAAACACCCATTTCCCAAATGTTTTGAAACTAAAGCAAATTCCTATCAGCGTAGAAAGCAATACGGCCAGCGTATAATGCAGTCCAATAAAAATGAACAAAGCATATAATCCGTATGCAAAGCCCGTGTTGAGCGTTCCCACAATTAAGAACCGGATGAGTTGTTCCGGTATCTTCGTTAAAGAAGCTAGATTTTTACATAGTAAAGAAAACATTTATCCTCGCGTGAAAAAACGGTCATGGCCGTCGTCATCGTTGTTATAATTGTGTCCGTCCGGGTTATTCCAACTCCAAAAATGGGCGGCCAACAAGTAGGTTCCCAAAGCGCTTAAAAAGGCGCTGATCGCATAAAAAGTATGCCGGAAATGCCACTCATATCCTTCCGTACCCAGCCACTTGTGCATATAGTCCCAATCGGGTAAAGTTTCAGGCCCGGCGTTTAACAAAGTAATGACCGGATCCAGACTGCACCCGGAATATTGTCCCACGCTGTAACAGGCAATTGCCAGCAGCAGCAAACAAACGTCTGCCTGTATTTCTTTGCCTTTTCGCAGAAAATAGAAAAAGGCCAACAAAGGCGCTCCCAATTCCGTCAACGTTCCGCCCCAAATGGTCAGCATAAAATTGCCGCCGCTTATGAACTGAAAAATAGGATGGCCTGCTTCATGCACGCCAATTGTAAGCAACCATAAAACGCCGGCTAACGGACAGTGATGCGGCCCCACATACCAACCGTACATCAAGGCGCTTCCGGCAACAATGAACAGGATTCCTTTCCAGCCGTAATGCCAGAATAACGGGCCTTTGCGATGCGGATCTAACAGATCCCAAACAGAATTCCACAGCCGGATCATTGGTTTTTCCCCAAGACAAAAAGATATTCGTAATGCTTTCCGGGACGGATCCAGTCTCCCGTCCAGCTCATTTCCGACATTATATTTTTTTTATAATCGATCTGTACAAATTTTAACAATTTGCCGTTTTGGCGCAGGACGTCCAATACATCTTTTTTGGCAATACTGCCGGCGGAACTGTACGAAAGCATAATGTAGCGAGCTTGGGTTTGCGCAAGCAGCTTTTGCAAGGCGTGCAAGGCCCATAAATGCCCGTCTGGCGCGCGGCGGAAATCTTCGAAAACGGAGCCGGCCAGCGGGTCGCGCGAGTCCGTGCGGCGGGCGGCCGCGCCAAACAGTTCCGGGCGGTCGTTGCGGATGAGCGTCGTCCAGAAATGGTAATACGATGCATAACGGACACGGCTGGAGGGCATTTTGACATTATTTGAACCGTAAGGCGGGTCAAAATAGGCCAAATCCCAGTTTTGCCGCGCCGCCGCTTTCAAAATATCCTGTTTCCATACCTGGTGCCCGCCCGCGTGTGCAAAACGCCGGGGCAGGCGGAGGGTTACATCGCCCGCGCTTCGGGCAGACCAGCGGGAAAGATAAGAACAAAAATGCCCCAGGGTGCTGTCCACTTTGTCCAAGGCCAACATCAGGCTGCTAAGAAGGACGCACTTGTCCGGCCAGGCAAGAGGCATCCGGTCTATTTCGGCGCGTATGGCGTCGAGCTTTTGCATGTTCTTTAGGCGGAAGGGCTTCTTGGTGTCTGTTTCTTTCCCCCCGTAGTGGCGGGTAAACCAGCCGTTTTGGCCCGGAAGTGAATTAAGATGTTCTAACAGCGGAGCGTAAAAGGAATCCGGCCGGGAGGATAACAAATAACACGTGGCCAACACTTCGCTCCAGTCGGCCGTGTCGTTGGCGGTAACGGTGTAGCCTTGCCGAGCCAAGGCCTGGGCCACGCGCGTGGTGCCGCTAAAACCGTCCAGCACGGTTTGCACGCCGGGCAGTTCGGCCGCGAGGGCCAGCAGATAAGGAAGCAGTTTCTTTTTGGAGCCGGCGTATTTAATGCCTTGCGTGGACAAACCATCGGACGTGTGTTGCATATCTATATTGTAACCCAAAAACAAAAAAGATGTAAAAACGCCGTTTGCAAGCCTGAAAAAAGGGTTAGTTTTGCACAAGTTTAAAAAGACTCTTCATCGGAGAAACGGCAGGCGTTTTTCAAACTAATCCTTTTTTGCGGTTGTACAAAACCTGGTCAGCGTGTTAAGGTAAAAACGTAAAAGCACGCATTTCGGTGTGCCAATTTTTCATATCAGGGAGTTTTTATGAACAAGTTTAAAAAATGGGGCGCCATTTTGGCCCTTATGGGAATATGTGCGGCCATCTGTTTTGCAGGCGAGGCCCGCGCCGCCACTTCGGCACAAACATCTGCCAAGCACGAACAGCGCCGGCTTTCTCGCCAGCGGGTGGAAGATCATTCGTTTTCGGACTTTGGAAACGAATATATAGAAGCCAAAAAATTGTTAACCGACAACTTGGGCCTGCAGGTTGGGCTGGACATTTCCTACACGGCCCAGCGCGTGGCGCCCGGCGGCAAACAAACCGCCATACAAGGCATTTATTACCCGTACGTTACGTGGACGATGTTCCAAGACCGGGCGTGGGGGTCAGGCGCCTTGAATGTGAACTATAATTATATCCACTATTGGGGGCAGCAGGCTTCGGTGCTGCAAGACCGCGCCAACCTCGTTTCGGACATAAACGATTACGACGCCAACCAGTACTTCTTTTCCCAATTTACCTACACCCATACCCTGCCGGGAAAGTGGGACTGGCTGTCCGTTACCGCGGGGCAGTTTCCGCTTTATAACTTTGACGGTACGGAATATGTGGACAACCAGCAAACGGGGCTGATGAATTACGCCCTGTCGCAAAATGCCTCATCGGCGTATCCGTTGGCCTCGCTGGGGGCGTATGTGCAGGCGCAAAACAGCCGCTTTACGTTTGCCGCCGGCTATCAGGACGCTACCAACATTACCGGGGCCGAAATCCACGGCAAAACCGCTTTTGACGGCAAGTACACCGGTTTTGGCTCTTTTGCCTGGACGCCCTCTTTTAAATGGGGCGACGGGCAGTACAGCTTTTTGTATTATTATCAACCGGCCGTGGCCCAGCAGGATGAAAACGTAAACGGCTGGTCGTTTAATATGCAGCAGAACATCGGCCGCAAGTGGGCGCTCTTTGGCCGCGCCAACGGCTCTACGGGCGGGGCGGTGCCGATTAAAAATTCGTACGTTTTGGGTGTTTCACTGCTAAACCCGCTGGGGCGCAACCCGCAGGATGTGATAACCTTGGGCGCGGCGTACAACCGCCTGAGCCCTGCCGGGGCGGGATATCCCCCCTTCCTTCGCAGCGGCGAGACGGTTGTTGAGCTGCAATGGGTGTGGGGCATTGGCAAATTTGTAACGGTTACTCCGGATGTGCAATTCTATCCGAGAGCCGGTTTCAGCCCGGATCAGGGGGTAACAACTGTGGCCGGGCTGCGTACAACAGTGATGTTGTAAGTGGGGTAGTTCCATACATAAGGAGAAATAGCATATGGAAAAAGAATTAGTGTTAGGCACCAGATATCCGACGTTGGCCTTTATTTCGGGCGGCGCCGGCCAAGCGGCCGACGGCATCCCGCCGCAGCCGTTTGAAACGTTTTGCTACGATTCGGCCTTGCAGCAGGCCAAAATTCAGGATTTTAACGTCATTCCGTATACGTCTGTTTTGCCCAAAGACCTGTATAGAAACATCTATCCGGTGGACGCCGTGGCCGACCAGTTTACCCACGGGGCCGTGCTGGAAGTAATTATGGCGGGCAACGGGGCGCGCATTGAAGACCATAAAGCCATCGCCACGGGGGTAGGCGTGTGCTGGGGCAAGGATAAAAAAGGAAATCTCATTGGCGGTTGGGCGGCGGAATACGTGGAGTATTTTGATACGCCCATTGATGACGAAATCGCCTCCGGCCATGCGCATATGTGGCTGAATAAATCGTTGAACCACGAGCTGGAAATCCGTGGGGTGGAAAAACACAGCGAATTTCAGATTTGGCACAACTATATCAACATTACCCAGCCGTTTGCATACTGCCTGACGGTAATGGGATTTTTGAACTTTAAGTTCGCGCCGGTTGCCGTGCCGCATCAGAAAGCGCTGGATTAGGCGTTTTTTGTTCAGAATCGTTCGGGGGATCTATGGGAGATAAAAACAATACGGCAACAAAGCTGGGCGTAATCGGCCTGGCCAGTATCGTCATTAGTTCTATGGTTGGGGGAGGCGTGTTTTCCCTCCCCCAAAATATGGCCGCCGGCGCCAGCGCGGGAGCCGTGCTGTTGGCGTGGGTGGTTACCGGGATTGGGATGTATTTTATCGCCAATACATTTAGCATTCTGTCGCGCGTAAAGCCGGATTTAACTTCCGGCATCTATATGTATGCACGGCAGGGGTTTGGCCCGTATGTGGGCTTTACCATCGGCTGGGGGTATTGGCTGTGCCAGATTTTCGGCAATGTGGGCTTTGCAGTTATTACGATGGACGCGCTGAATTACTTTTTCCCCCCGTATTTTGCGGGCGGAAATAACTTGCTGTCTATCGTATGCGGCTCGGTGCTGATTTGGGTGTTTAACTTTGTGGTGCTGCGCGGCGTAAAGCAGGCGGCGGTGTTAAATATCATCGGCACGATCGGCAAATTGGTGCCGCTGTTGCTGTTTATTTTGATTTTGCTGTTTAGCTTCCATATGGATAAATTTGACTTTAATTTTTGGGGTCATATGGCGGAAGGCGGCAAAACACTGGGCTCTTTGCCCGAGCAGTTAAAAAGCACCATGCTCGTTACGCTGTGGGCGTTTATCGGCATAGAAGGGGCGGTAGTGCTGTCGGCCCGGGCCAAAAGCCAGGCGGCGGTCAGCAAAGCCACGTTCCTGGGCTTTTTGGGGTGTTTGGTCATTTATATCGGCTTGTCTGTCCTGCCGTTTGGGTTTCTGACGCAGGAAGAAATCGCCGCCGTGGCCAATCCGTCTACGGCGGGCGTGTTGGAAAAAGTCGTCGGCCCGTGGGGCGCGTGGATAATGAACATCGGCCTGTTGATTGCGGTGCTTTCCTCGTGGCTGGCCTGGACGATGATCGCCGCCGAAATTCCGGCCGCCGCGGCCGAAAACGGCACTTTCCCCAAGCAGTTTGCCATTCAAAATAAAAACGGCGCTCCGTCCGTATCGCTGTGGGTAACGAGTATCATTATGCAGCTGGCGATTTTTATGGTGTATTTTTCCAACAACGCGTGGAACACCATGCTTTCCATTACGGGGGTGATGGTATTGCCGGCGTATATTGCCAGCACGGCGTATTTGTGGAAGATGACCGAAGACGGCGAGTTTTCCAAAATCTCTTCCACGGGCCGCGCGGCGGCGTTGTTTACGTCGGTCATGGGCACGCTGTACGGGTGCTGGCTGGTGTATGCGGCGGGGCTTAAATACTTGTTCTTGGCGGTTATTTTTCTGGCGCTTGGAATACCGGTATTTGTGTGGGCGCGCCGCCAGCAAAAAGACGGAAAGCCCGTTTTTCGCGAAGGAGAAGTGGCGGTGGTTACGCTGCTTATCGTGTTTGCGTTGGCGGCTGTTTACGTCTTCTCCCGCGGGTTGGTAAGTATTTAAGAGAATCCAACCGGAAAAACCCCGCTTTTAAGGCGGGGTTTTTGTGTGTTGTGAAAACCCCCGGCTACGCCGGGGGATATTTATTTTTATCACTTTTTCAGATTGACAAAGAGTAGGGTATTTGGCAAAATAAAAAAAAATTTTATTTTAGGGGGAATACATGAAGAAACAAGTTGTTGCAATGGCGTTATGTCTTGCAGCGTTTTTGGCCGCATTTCAGGCGGACGCACAATCTTGGCAGCTGGTGGGTACGCGCGCGATGGGTATGGGCGGCGCCGGCGTGGCTACGGCCTACGGCGTAGATGCCCAGTACTGGAACCCGGCCGGGCTGGCTCAAGATGAAAACGAATTAAACGACAGCGGGTTTGCCATCAACGCCGGGGCTTCGTTCCAGGCGACGGAAAATGTGCTGGAAAGCGTGAGTGATTTGACGGATATGGCGGACCGGTATAAAAATTTGGCTTCAGCCATAGACAACCGGCAGACCGTCAGTGCGGAAAATTTAAGCACAATCTTTGAAGGATTGGACGATATTTCCAAATTGGTCGGCAAAGATATGGGGGCGCTGGTGGACGCGGACGCCGGAATCGGATTCAAAATGAAGAATTTCGCCGTTACCGCCCGGGCGCTGGGCAGTATGTCCATTTTGCCGGTGGTGGATACGAAAAATATTGGTTTGGCCGGTACCGGGACCGGGCTTGAGCTGGGATCTACCGGTTCCGCCGGGAGCAACCAGTCGTCGGCTGATGCGTTGGCCCAGGCCATTAACCAAAACGGGGTGTTTGATTCCTTAAACCAACTGTTAGGCGGCGGATATGCAAACAGCCAGGAATTAGCCAACGCCTTTATCAATGCCGCGGCGGCGGCAGGCGGCAGCGCCCAGCAAATTGCCGAAGCGGTGCAGACGGCCGTGTCCAGCATGGGCGGTGCGGCAAATATCATTAATCAAGCGGCGTCTGCCTCGGGTTCGTATGCCCAAAACCAAACGCTTGCTATGGCCGATGCGGCCACTTTTGCCGAAGTGTCCTTGGGGTATGGTGCGCAGGTAATCCCAGGGCTTAAACTGGGGGCCAACTTAAAAGTGATTGACGGCTATACCGCTCAGAGCGGCGTGATGATTTTGAGCGACAATCAAGATATTTCAGATATTTTTGAAAAGGCCTACGATAATAAGAAAAACAGCGTGAACTTGGGTATTGATTTGGGAGCCCAGTTGAATCTTTCCCGCGTGTTGGACCGCGACATTTTGCTCAACCCGCAGCTGGGGCTGACGGTTCGCAACATCAACGGCCCGAAATTTGACCGTCCGGCCGCTCCCGCCGATTTAGATCCGGCCATTATCGCCCATTGGAATACGGACAAATACCAGCTCCGCCCGCAGGTGCGTATGGGTGCGGCGGTAAATCCGTTCTCGTTTATGACGCTGGCCGCCGATTTGGATTTAACGGAAAACGATACTTTGCTAGACGGCGTGCAATCCCGTCAGCTGGCGGTGGGTATGGAAATTAATCTGTTAAACCGCCCTTCGTTTAATATCCCGCTGCGGCTGGGATATAACAAAAATCTGGCCAGTTCTGCCGTGGCGCCTTACTATACGGCTGGGCTGGGGCTGAATATGATGCGCTTTCATATTGAGTTAGCCGGCGCTGTCAGTGACGGTACCACCGATGTTGACGGTACCAGCGTGCCGGATTCTGCCGCTGTGTCGCTGATGATTGGATTTTTGTTCTAAGCCCATTTTATAAAACCGCCCGCACGGTAAAAAGTGCGGGCGGTTTTTGTTTGGACAAAAGTTGGCATAAGTTTACACTTGCGGCGGTTGTTGTTTTTTGTGTTCAAATTTTTGGATTTCCTGCACAATGCCCGCCGTCAGCACGGCCGTGGTAATGGCAAAGAGCACCAGCCCCATGGCTACCGTAATGACGGTGATGATCCGTCCGAAAAGCGTAATGGGCACAATGTCGCCGTAGCCCAGCGTGGTAAAAGTTTCGGCCGACCACCACATGGCATCCAGCATATTGCGGAACACTTCCGGCTGGGCGGCGTGCTCCACCCGGAAAATCATAAACGCGCTCCACACCCACAGCATCAGCAAAAATGCCCCGCAAATGGATAGTTCGCTTTTTTTCTCGCTGACGACATTGTTTACCAGCTGAATGGCGTTGGTGTAGCGCATCAGCATTAAAATGCGAAATACGCGCAGCATGCGCACCATGCCCGTGCCCAAAATAAAGAAAGGCGAAATGGCAAACAAGTCTATCAGCATTAAAGGCGTGCACATGTATTTCAGCCGGCCTACAATGGGGCGGCTGAAGCGGGGGTCTTCGGTGCAGGTAATCAGCCTAAGGGCGTATTCTAGGGCAAAAATCAGGCTCATGACCAAGTCCACGTGGTAGATGATGCGTTTTACCGCGGGGCTTACGTCCTGCACGCTTTCCAGCACGTCTACGGGAACGCTGAGTAAAATAAGCGTAATAATAAGCGCGTTGAGCGCGGTGGTTACTTTGCTGCGGTTGTTAAATTGCAGGATATCGTACAGGTAACGTTTGGCGGCAGGTATGGTTTTGGTCATAAAAGTCTCCCTTAGTTACTTTAGCAAAGCGGGATGCGCGGGGCAAGATATTTTTTAGGTTAGAATATTATACAATACCCCTATGAACAGTGAACTTAAAGAAGCTGCCAAATGGATTAAAAACGCCTCTTACGGCGTAGTTTTTACGGGGGCCGGCGTAAGCGTGGAAAGCGGCATTGCGCCGTTTACCGGACAGGGCGGGCTGTGGAACCAGTACGACCCCAAGTATATTGAAATTAATTTTTTCCAAATGCATCCGGCCGAGTCTTGGCGGGAGATGAAAAAGATTTTTTTTACGGATATGGACGAAGCCTCCCCCAACAAGGCGCACGAAGTGATTGCCAAGTTGGAAGAAAAAGGATATGTAAAAGGCGTCATTACCCAAAATATAGACGGCCTGCACCAGCGGGCGGGGTCTAAGAACGTACAGGAATTCCACGGCACCATTCACACGCTTTCGTGCGTTCGCTGCGGGCGGAAATACAAGCTGGAAGACGTAACCCTGGAGGAAGAACCCCCGCATTGTTTTTGCGGCGGCGTGCTAAAGCCGGATTTTGTTTTTTATGGCGAAGGCATTCCCCCCCGCGCATATGAAAAATCGTTGGAAATGGCGCAAAATGCCGACGTGATGCTTATTGTGGGAACGGCGGGGCAGGTAATGCCGGCGTGCAGTTTGCCGCTGGTGGCCAAGCAGTTTGGGGCAAAAATTATTGAAGTAAACCCGCAGGCCTCCTCCTTTACGGGCACCATTACCGATTTGTATTTTGCGCAAAAAGCGGGCGACTTTTTTGCCCAACTGGAAAAAGAATTAAAATTATAAATCTGTGTTTTGCAAAAACCCCGCCTGCGGGCGGGTTTTTTATGTAGTGTAAACAAGTTTTACAGCTGTTCGGCTTCCTGCTTTACGGATTGTTCGCTGGCGCGCATGGCGGCGATGGTTTTTTCAAACAAGGTTTCCAGCTGCCAGCCCAAGAGGGCGGCCCCTTGGGTAATTACGTCGCGCGAGCAGCCGGCGGCAAATTTTTTGTCTTTAAATTTTTTCTTCAGGCTGGCCACTTCCATATCGCTCACGCTTTTGGACGGGCGCATCCGTGCGGCGGCGCCTATCAGGCCGGTCAGTTCGTCCACGGCAAAAAGCACTTTTTCCATTTCGTGCTCGGGTCTGACGTCGCTTACCAAGCCGTAGCCGTGGGAGCATACGGCGTGCACCAGCTCGGGGCTGGCGTTAATTTCCGCCAGCAGCTGCGGGGCTTTTTGGCAGTGTTCCTGCGGAAATTGTTCAAAATCAATATCGTGCAACAGCCCGCACAGCCCCCAAAAATCCGCTTCCTGTGCATATCCCAACGCTTGAGCATACCAGCGCATGACGGCTTCCACCGTTAAGGCGTGCAAAAGATGAAAGGGCTCTTTGTTGTATTTTTTTAACAGTTCCAACGCTTGCTCGCGCGTAAAATTAGGGTTCATATCGGCTCCTGAAATTAAAAGGTGTATTGGTCAATCATAAAAATTTTGACGGACGGGTCTTCTTTTATATTGTTTACCATAAACGGTTTTTTTAAGCTGGGGCGCACCGTGGCGGAATAATAAATGGCTTTAGGCATTTTGGGAAAGTAAGCCCGCAGATACGGATATTTGCCAAAGCTGGCCGAAACGGCCGCAGGGCGGTACTCTTGCCATTGCTTGAGTGCTTGTTCGTTTAATTGCTTGCGTTTTTGCGGGTCGCCGCCGTCTTTGTCAAATTCGTCGGGCAGCTGCAGCAACAGCGCCAAATCTTTTTCTTTTATCAACCGGGCGGTCGGCCCGGGGACGGCCTCAAACAATAAATTTTCCACAGGCACGCCAAAGGCTTTGGCGGTCAGCAAAATTTGGTTTAACTGTTCCGGCGTCAGTTCGCTTTTCAGATCCAGCCAATAGGCTTTTTGGGCCGGGTCGTCCACGGCGGCAAAAATGTCGGAGAGGCGTATGCCGTCCTCTATTTCGTCCAGGTCGTGCGCTACGGCCAGTTTCCCGTCTGAAGTGGGGATTAAATCCACCTCATACCCTTCAAACCAATCGTCTTTGGATTCTGCCCGGCGGGGCGTATTTACTTTATGAATATAGAGCAGTTCCCGGGGCGCTTTCCATTCGGAATGAGGGGCCTCTAAGCTCGGTTCCTGCAACAGCTCCACCGGCAGGAACTTCCATTCGGTGTACACATACATAAACGCCGCATACGCGCCAAACGCAACCACGGCCAGCAACAAGACAGATAAGAAAATGCGGGATTTTTTCATACTCAGTAAAGTTGGCAAGGCAAAAAAATACCGCTCCTCTGCTCAGAGAGCGGTACTTCTTTTTCGTTTAGTTTGCAAAGCGGTTTTCGCCTTCGGTGCTGGGCAGCACGAGGAAAATCAGCAAAATCAACGTACCGATAAACGGCAACAGGGAAATAAGCACCCACCAGCCGGAGCGGTTTGTGTCGTGCAAGCGGCGCACCAAAATAGCCAACGAAGGCAACACCACGGCAAAGAGACACAGAAAATAAAGAATATTGCCTGCGTCTCCAAAGAAACTTAAAATCACGCTCAAGATGAGAAAGATAATTGAGTTAAACAAGACAAACAACCAGTACGTTTTGCGGGTGGCGCGGCCTTTAAAATCCACATAGTGGTTTTTAAGCACGTCCCAGTAATACGTCATAAATGCTTTCATACACCCCTCCTGTAATTTACTTCTTTCCAAAGCATACAATAAAATAGTTGTTTCTGCAAGCCAAAAACCTGGCAGTCCCGTCGGCAGGCGGGTTAGTTTCGGGCGGCGGCACGCGCGGGCAGCGCCTGCAGATACGCTTCCATTGCCTGTACTTCTTGTGCCGTCAGCCCCAAAAGGTGATACACGTGCTGATTGATTTGGGCTTGCAGTAGGTGAATGTCCGCCTGAGAATTTGCGGATTTTTGACGGTAGATTTCTTGGGCCAGCGTTTCGACAGACCGCTTGATTTCGGGCGCGGCGTCGGGCACGGGCAGGGCTTTAAGCGGGGCGGCGTAAAGCTCCAGCAATTTTCCCTTGCGCTTGCCCCGGCAGGAAAGCCAGGCAAAATACGGGGCGGAGTTAAACAAGCCCAACAAATACCATAAGGAAATACCGTCTTTCGGGTTGGAAATAAAATACACGTCCGAACTGGCGTACCAAGGCCCTGCCGCAAATGCAAACGTGTTGCGCGGCGAGCGCTGGGGCACGACGATTTTTTCCGCTTCAAAATCCATTTTCCGACGGACGGAGCCAAACCAATACACCCCGCGCGCCAGCAGTTTATTAATGCCGTTGTTGTTTTGTTTTCGGGCCAGCAACACGGGGGCAAACCGTGCCAAATGGGCCCGCAGGTGCCCGTAGCGGGCAAAATCCAGTTCCCGGTCGTTGGGATAGAAAAAATCAATCAGCCAGCGTTTTGGAGTTTGGCGGGCGGTGTAGGGCGAAATATCCGAATTTTTAAAAAAAGGTTTTAGCTTTTGTTTTTCGTAAGCAGTTAGGTGCAGATTTTCTTTTTCTTGCTCGGACAGGACAAACACCCCCTCTCCCTTTTGCACCCCGGGCAAGCGAAAACGCCTGAGGTGGGAGGCGGAAATTTTATCACACCCGGTCATCAGACCGTTGGTTACGCAAGCGATTTCTTGCAGCGTATGCGGGCAGGTTTCCATTTTAAGAAGGGCGCTTTCCAACGGCGTTTGCTGCACGCGGGTTTGAATCCATAACGCCGACGTGCGGTACAGCGCGGCCTGCGGCAGGATTTGGTTTGCAATTTGGCAGGGCGGTTTTTCGGACGCGTTATTTTTTTCAAACACGCTAAACAGCGTATGCTGGCCGGCGGCGCGCTCAAAGAGGCGTTGGTCTTCAAAGTCCTGCAAGCGCAACCAAGCGGCTTTTTCTTTTAATTCTTTGCGCAGTAAAAACGCGCCGGCGGCGGAAGTAAAGTAGGAAGTGGTTACAAACCCGCCGATTCCCCCCTCTTTGAGGATATCCAACGCCAAATAAAAGAAGAAATACAACAAATCGCTTTTGGGGGCGGCCCTGTGTTTCCAAAGCGGGTTTTGGCGCAGTTTTTCAAACACCGGACGATGGTTTTTTTGCCCCAAATAAGGAGGATTGGAAAGGATGACGTCAAAGCCGCCGGCCGAGTCAAAAATTTCCCGGGCCTGGCGGCGCCAAATGCTTTTTCCGCCGCAGCAGGCGAGGGCGTCTTGTGCAAACAGATGCGGGCAAAAATCGCCGGGAAGAGAGGCCATGCCCTGCTGGCGGCATACTAACGCCAGGCGCAGGCGCAGTTCTTCCAGGGCGCGCTCTGAAATGTCGCCTGCATATAAGTTGTGCTGTATCAGGGAAAGCAAAACGTGCGGCCCGTTTAATGCGGGATTTAATGTTTGGCGAAGGTGCGTTAATTCCAGCACAAACGGCACCAGTAATCCCCCCGCCCCGGCGGCCGGATCGCAAAAGGAAAGGCGGCTTAAAAAAGCGTCCAGCGCAAGGGCCTGCGGGCGCGGCAGCGGGCAAAGGCCTTGCTCCAGCAAAGCGCGGGCTTCTTGCCGCGTCAGGCCGGCGCGGCGCACTAGTACTTCGGATAAAACGGCGCGGGCCGTTTGAGCGGCCACCTTCCAGGGAGTATAAAAGATGCCTTGCGTTTTATGCTGCGGCTGAAAAAATTCATACAGCATGGAGAGCGTTTGCGGCGTAAGAAAGGCGCCGTCGGTTCCTTCCGGCCGGGGCGTTTGGCATTGCAGAAAAGAGAGCGCCGCGGCGGGCGGCGTTCGAAACGAAGAAGCTTCGTTTTCGGGCGCAAGCGGAAAATGCGGCTCCGCCAGGCGCCGAATGACAAATTGGCGCAGGAAAGCATAAATTTCCGGTTTTTTCCAGCCGGATTGTTCAAACAGGCGGGTTAAACGGCGCAGCGTGCTTATTCCCATGCTATATGCCGCGCCGCAGCCGTTCGCGGATGATGTAAGTGTCGTAGAGGGATTTTGTCCGTTCTAACCGATAATAGCGGACGTAAAAATCCAGCCCGTCCGGCGTTTGGGCTTGCATGAGGGCCATTTGGCTTTTTAATTTTTCTATATAGCCAGACAGCTCGGCTTCAAGCGGTACATTGCCCATTTTGTGGCGCAATTCCTTTCCTTTTTCCGGGCCCAGGATGATATCCGGCCACAAAGAGCCATGGCGGATGGTTTGCTCGTAAGGAACGCCGAAGGCTTCCGCTTCGGCATAAATTTCATAGACGGGGGAGAGCTGGCGGGTTAAATGCTGGAGATTGAGATAATTTTGAACGGCCGGATCGCCTTTTTGCGTGAGGTCAATGCGGGCGGCGGATTTGTGTAAATGATAGTGTAAAAATCCCATTCGCTGGGCGTCGGTCATCGGCTGTTCGGCCCCCGGCAAATCCAGCTTTAGTACGCGCTTGCGTCGGATAATAAGGGAATTACGCGCGCGCGTGGCATGGGAGAGGACTTTTTGGAGGGTTTTAAAATACTCCAAGCGCAATTTTTGCAGATAAAACCGTTCAAATTCAAAATTTTTAAGCGTTTGGGGATCTTTTGCAAGCAAGGCATTTAAATCGGCCGAAGTTTGCCGTATGGCTTCCTGCGTCCAGGCGCGTTGCTGTTCCAGCGAGGATAAGGAAGCAAAAAAGTTGATTTCATTTATTCCCAGCACAAAGGCCGGAGGCTGCACCGGATCGGCCAATAGCTGTTTGATGCGTTCTTGGCTAAACAGCGAGGTGGTCAAATGTTCCGGCAAGGAGGTACGGAAAAAGGATTCCAGCTCCGCCAATGTATCGGCCAATAAGTTTTGATGTCTCCAAAAAGCGGGTTCATTGGCTTGGGCGGACGTGCGCTGAAGCGACAGCGCGTTAAACAATTGTGCATCTCTGTCGTGAAAATAGGAAAGTTTGCCCAAGACGGCTTTTTCGCTGGCTTTTTTTTGCAGTAAAATTTCTTTTTCCATCCGGCTAAACACCCCCGAATGGCTTACCCGGTGCAGCAGCCAGTTATAAGGGGTGGTTTTAACGGAAAAACCGGTAACTGTATTGCTGAAAGGGACAGAGAGGGCCGCTTTTCCGCTTACGGGGGCCATATTTTGCTTCAGAAGGGCTTCCCACAGTTGTTTCCCCCCTCGAAACCAAGGCGCAACGGTCTGCGCCTGCGCTTGCAACGGCTGCAAGGCAAGGCCCAGCAAACACAACAACACGGCTGTAAGCAATCGGGCTTGTTGGTTCATATCGTAAGCGCACCTCTTTCTTTTCATTATAAACGAAAAAGAGGCGCTTCTCAATGGGACAAAGGGCCTATTTCGGCGGGTTTTTTGGGCCTATACTAAAATAAAAAAGGCGGGCTTATAAGCCCGCCTTGTGCAACCTGTAGAACTATTTGACCTTTTTGCCTTGTTCCAAGAGCAAGGTGTAGGTGGTCATATCCGTGATTTCCGCCGGGCCGAAGTACTGAATCGGGCCGGGGAATACGTACAAGTCTTCCACCGCCCAGAGGGCGCGGTTTTTGGTCAAGTGTTTAAACGGCTCGCCTTTCAGTTCCACCAACGCTTTTTTGATGACGGGTTTTTCTTTGCCTTTGCGGCGTTCAATGTTCATCATCATCGTCAGCGGGATGCCGCCGCATTCCCAATCCTGCGCTTTTTTGGTCAGTTTGCGCACGGAAGAGAGATAGCCGGAGCATCGGTTCAGCGCCAGCACCGCGGCGTTGTAGCCCAGGGCGTAGGTGTAGTTGGCGTCAAAGGTGGAGGGCACGCCGCAGCGGCCTTCGTAGCCGAAGAAGTGGGTAATGGCGGCAAATTTGCCGTCGTATTTGCCTGCTTTTTTCATTTCGGCCAGTTTGGTGCGAATCATTTCCACCAGCAATTTTTCGGTTTCAATCAAGGAAACCTGTACGTTGCCGTGCGGATCGCGGTCCAGCATCAGCTGGCTGGCAATGCCTTCGGGCAAAGATCTCATCAAATCCGCCAATTTGGCCGGCAGTTTGGAGAGGATAAACGCTTTCTTCTCCGCCACGGTGTTCATTTTGGAAAGTTCGGCTTCGTGGTCGGCCAGCGAGTCGTTCAGCGCGCTGATGAGTTCCTTCATTTCCGGGATGAACTCAATCAGCCCTTCCGGCACCAGCACCACCCCGTAGTTTTTGCCGGCTTTGGCGCGTTTGGCAATGAGCTGGGCCAAGTTGTCTACAATCTGGCCGAGGGTCATTTTTTTGGCCAGCACTTCTTCGCCGATCAGTACGGCGTTGGGGTGCGTTTTAAAAGCCACTTCCAGCGTGATGTGCGAAGCGCTTCTGCCCATCAGGCGGATAAAGTGCCAGTATTTGCGCGCGGAGTTTACGTCGCGGCAGATGTTGCCCACGAGTTCGGCATAAATTTTGGTGGCGGTATCAAAACCGAAAGAGGTTTCTATCTGTTTGTTTTTGAGGTCGCCGTCAATCGTCTTGGGTACGCCGATGACGCTGATGTCCACCCCTTGTTGTTTGAGGTATTCGGCAATCACGCAGGCGTTGGTGTTGGAGTCGTCTCCCCCCACCACGACCAAGGCGTCCATTTTATTGGCGATTAAATTGTCTTTAGCCGCTTTTAGCTGTTCGTCCGTTTCAATTTTGGTGCGGCCGGATTGGATCAAGTCAAACCCGCCGGTGTTGCGGTAATCTTTCATCAGGGCCGGGGTAATTTCCACCCATTTGTTTTCCACGATGCCGCTGGGCCCGCCCAAGAATCCGAACAGCTTGTTTTTGGGGTTGGCTTTTTTGAGGCCGTCCAACAGCCCGCCGATGACGTTGTGCCCGCCCGGGGCCTGCCCGCCGGAGAGCACCACCCCCACGCGCACCGCTTTTTTGGCTGCGGCACGGTTGGCGCCTTTTACAAAGGTAATTTCCGGCAAGCCGTAGGTGTTGGGAAAAATCCGTTTGACGGCGGCTTGGTCGGCTACGCTTTTGGTGGCCTTGCCGAGTTTCGGTTTTACGAAGGCCGGGCCTTTTTGCAAAATAGCAGGCAGCACGGGCTGGAATTTGCAGCGGTGCCGCTGAAGTTGGGAACACTCACATTTCGCAGTGTGTTTAGTGGACATTGTCATCTCCTGTACAAAAATGAAAATCCTTTTATTTATTATACCAAATTGCGCTCGTACGCATAGAGAGCGCCGGGCTAGAAATCAAACCACAGCTGCCGGCCGGGAAGCGGCGGTGCGGGCGGGTTGGAAAGCGTCAGCCCCAACAGGCGCGCTTTTTGGCGGGAAAGATCGGTTTTGTGCAGCAGGTTTTCGCCGGCTTGTAAAAAATCGGCTTCCGAAGCGAGGGGCTGTTCAAACGTTTGGGAGCGGGTAATTTGTTTAAAATCGGCGTATTTGAGTTTGAGTGTTACGGTTTTGCCGCTAAAATGCATCTGTTGGGCGCGCAGCCAGGTTTTGTGCGCCAGCTGCGCCAGTTCGCGCCGCAGAAAAGAAAGATCGGCCGTGTCGGCCGCGAAGGTGTTTTCCGCCCCCACGGAAAGGTGTTTTCGGTTGGGTTCCACTTGGCGCTCGTCTATTCCGCGGGCGTAGCCGAAGTAGGCGTGCCCGGCTTTGCCGAACAGGGCCGTCAGTTCCGCTTCGGATTTTTGGCGCAAGTCGGCCCCGGTGTAAATGCCCAGCCGGTGCATTTTTTGGGCGGTTACCCGGCCGATTCCAAAAAATTTTTCCACCGGCAGCTTGGCCACAAACGCTTCCACCTGTTTGGGCTTAATGACAAATAAACCGTTTGGCTTTTGGTAGTCGGAAGCAATTTTGGCCAGCATTTTGTTGACGGACACCCCCGCCGAGGCCGTCAGGCGGGTCGTTTGAAAAATTTTGGTTTTTATTTCCCGGGCGGCTTGCGTGGCGCAGGGAAGGTGCGAAACGTCCAAAAAGGCTTCGTCTATGGAAAGCGGTTCCACCAAATCGGTATATTGGCGGAAAATGGCGCGGATTTGGCGGGAAACGGCTTTGTATACGTCCATGCGGCCGGGGATAAAAATAAGCTGCGGGCACAGCGCTTTGGCCCGGGCGGCAGACAGCGCCGAATGAACGCCGAAGCGGCGCGCTTCGTAGCTGGCGGTAGCCACTACGCCGCGGGGGCCGTCGTGCCCGACGGCTACCGGAAGGCCGCGCAGGGCGGGATTGTCGCGCTGTTCTACGGCGGCAAAAAAAGCGTCCATATCAATATGAATAATTTTGCGTATGTGCATAGCGGAAATCTGCCTGAGGTATATTGTAGCACTTTGCGGGCGTCCGTTCTGTAGGGGGCGCAGCCGCCGCAGCCAAAAGAGAAAATTTGGAATGTTCGGGCAATTTGTTGTAAAATATATATAAAGAAAGTATGGCCCCCATAGCTCAATGGATAGAGCATCTGCCTTCTAAGCAGGGGATATAGGTTCGATTCCTATTGGGGGTATTTTCGTATGGCGGCTTTTAGCGGGCGGGCCCGTTAAGAGCTTTTTTTATGCCCGCTCGTCCCCCCGCGCACTTATACCGCCTTCTCAAAAAGCCCTCCTTGCCTAGCATGTTTAACGAACGGGAAAAACAGGCCTTTTTGGGCTGGTTTTTTTGTCCGGAAAATAGTATAGTAAAACATACCCCAAGTACCCAAGGAGCCAGCTTATGAAACAGATATTAGGCGTACTGATTTTGCTTTGTTTGCCGCTGGGGTCGTTTGGACAGCTGAGCAAAGCGGGCCCTGCGGCTGCAAAGGCGCTTTGCGCACAACCTGTAACCAACACGGCGAAAGTATCCAGTAAAGTGCTGCGGGCCAACTATATTTTAACCAATCAATCCCTGCAAACCTTTCAGCAAATCCATCTGCAAAAAGTGGCCCATGTGTTTGCGGATACGGAGCTGGAGACCGCCGTAGCACAAGCCATGGTGGAGCAAATGCAGCAAGAGGCGGCCGTTTCGTTGGCGGCGCTGACGGCTAAAATGAATAAAGAGTATGCCCAATGGGCCGATGCTTTGCTGCGGGAGCGGAACCCCAATTTCCTGCCGAAAAAAGATCCGTCCCTCCCCGGCCTTTTGGCGCTGTCGCCCAATCCCAAGCAGAAAACACATATCACGCCGCGTTTCTTTCGGGAGTGGGCGGCTACGATTCCGGAGTATGAAGATTTGTCGGAAGAGGTAAACGGCTTGATTTCGGCCCTTCGGAAACGGTTGATTGCGTTGGAAACGGATACGTTTAAAGAAATTCGTTTGTATATGCGGGCAAAAGCGCAGCTGAACCCGGCGGATCCTTTTAATTCAAACCGCTACTATCAAAAACAAATGACTAAATCCAACCGCGCTTTATTAAAAATCTCTAAAGAATCGGCCCAGTGCGTGGCGGATTTGGTGTATCTGCTTAATTTGTATCCTTCTCTGTTTAAAGAGTCCTTGACGCTCCTCGCGTCCAAGCTTGATAACGGCTTGCAAACGGAGTTTACGGCTTACCTGCGCCAGCAAATTGACATTCCCGTCCAAAAGGAAAGTTTCACTCGTCCGGTGGGGTTTTATCTGGAAGGCAAACAACCGCCCGTTTTGAAAGGGAAAACATTTAACGGGTTTGAGTAACAACACCCCGCTTCGGCGGGGTTTTTTTCGTCCGGCGAAACGAATACAAAATGGTAAAATAAAAAAGATCATTCTTTTCGGAGTATTTTTTAATATGGCCAGAAATTTATCGTTTTCTTATTCCAAGATGGGGATGTATAAAGAATGCCCCCAAAAATACAAGTTCCGCTATGTGTATATGTTGCCGGAGCAACCCAAGTATTATTTTGCATTCGGCTCGGCCCTGCACGAGGTGATGGAGTATATTTACAATCCGGCCAATGCCGCTTTCCCCACGCTGGCGCAGGCGTTGGATTTTTTTGAGAAGCACTGGAACAAAACTTCGTATGAACAAAAAGGATATGCTTCCGTGGAAAAAGAACTGGCCGGCTATGCGGAAGGACGGCGGATTATAGAATCGTATTATGCGCAAAATGCGGCGCATTTTTTTCATCCGCTGTCGGTGGAAATGAAAAGCACGCTGGAAATGGACGGGCTGAATTTAATCAGCATTTTAGACCGCATTGATTATTTGGGCGACGGGAAGGTAAAAATTCTGGATTACAAAACGGGCAAAACCGTCCAGCGCGAGCCCGACCAGCTGTATATGTACCAAAAAGTGGTGGAGAATTCCCCCGCCGTTAAAGCGTTGGTGCAGCAAGTGGATCCCGGCGTAAAGGAACTGCGGGTGGGGCAGCTGAGTTTTTATCATTTGCCCACGCTGCACGAGATGACGTTTGAACGGGCGCCCGACCGCGAAATTTTTGAGTTCTGGCAGGGCGTTTTAAAAGTGGCCGATAACATCCGCGCCGGAAAATTTGACCCGACCCCCGGCGAAAACCAATGCCGCTGGTGCGATTACCGCAACATCTGCCCGGTGTTTACCGGCAAGGATTACAATCCGGCTTCGGCGCAGGAAGTCAAAGCGGCGCCCGCCGAGCCTGCCAAAAGCGAGCAAGAGGAACTGAGCGATAAAATAGACCGCTGCGGCGCCCTGTTGGACGAAGCCAAACAACTGCAGCGGGAAATTATTGCGCTGATGAAAAAAAATCATTTTGAACGCCACTTCGGCCGCCAGTACAAGGCGGAACTGTCCCGTATAGAAAAATTGGAATTTACCGATAAAGAAAAAGTGGTGGAACTGCTGCGTACGCTCAACCTGCTGGGCAAGGTGCTGGTGCCCACGCAAAGCACGGTGGCGGGATTATTGCAGGATGCTTCCGTGCCGGCGCAGGCAAAAGAAAAATTGCAGGCTTTTGCGGCAAAAACCGAAAAAGAAAATTTGACCATTGATAAGGCGGAATAACGCGATGAGAGCCGAGAAAAAAGACTTTCGTGTAACACTTTCCGTTTGCAGCGCGGCGGCGTTTTTGCTGCTGTTTATGGCGGCGCGGCTGGCGCTGTTGCTGTTAAACCGGGATTTCTTTTCGACGCTTGACAGCGGAGAAATCGTTTCCGCTTTTTTAAACGGCGCCCGGTTTGACCTGGCGATGATTGCCCTGTTTGCGGGGCCGGTAATTTTTCTTTTAAACTGGCCGATGAAATCCCCCCGCTGGGTAAAAATATGGGCCTCTGTATTGGCAACAGAGTGGATTTTTCTGGCCGGGTTTTTAATCGGCGATTTAATTTATTTCCCCAAGGTAAACCGTCATATCGCCGAAGAAATCATCCAGCTTTCCAACGATTGGGGCTTTATTGTTTCGTATATCTTTACGCAAACCTGGCTGCCGCTGGTGCTGTTGTTGACCCTGCTGGCAGGCATCGTGTGGGGCATCTGCCGCCTGACGGACAAGTATTACGCCCCCCGCCGCTGGGGAATTGCCAAAAATGCGGGATTTTTGCTTTTGCTGATTGCGTTGTGCGTCTTGGGCATACGCGGCCATTGGGGCGGCGGCAAATCGCTGGGCGTGGCGGACGTGTACAATTATACCGATTCGCCGGCCGGTTCGGCCCTTATTTTAAACGGAGCGTTTACGGCCTATCAAGTGGGCCGAAAAGGCACCATTGACGTGGTAAACCCCTATCCGGCCGACCAAGCGGTAAAAACGGCGCAACAACTTTTTATCTCCCCCGATGAAGAACTGCCGGATCCCGCCTATCCGCTGATGCGCCGCCATACGGATGAGCAAGACCACCAGCACTACAACATCCTGATTGTTTTGCTGGAAGGATGGCATCCGTATTATGTGGACGGTTTGTCCGGCAATCATTTTGGGGCTACGCCGGTGTTTGACCAAATTCTTAAAGACGGCGTAACCTTTACCAATGCCTATGCGGCGGGGCAGCGCAGTATTTTCGGCTTTGCCGCCGTGTTTGCCGGCCTGCCGTGGGTGCCGGGCTTGCCGATGTTTGGCTACGGGCTGGAATTGGCGGCGCTGTCTCCCATGCCCAAGCATTTTTCCAAGATGGGCTATTACACGTTTTTTGCCCAAACCTCCCGCCGCAGTTCCTACCGGCTGTGTGCGCTGGCCTCTTACTTGGGCGCGCAGGAAAGCTACGGCTGGGAAGATATGCCCCAGCTGCTTGCCTACCAAGCAAAAGCGCCGTTCGGATACGATTACGACGCCATGATGTTTGCCGCCGATAAGATAAAAAACCGCAAGCAGAAAAATTTTATGGGCATGCTGTTTACCGGCATTACCCACGAGCCGTTTACGTCCACCTTGCCGCAGTTTGACAAATATCCCTACGATACGTGGGAACACGGCTTTTTAAATACGCTTTCGTTTGCGGACTGGTCAATCGGGGAACTGCTTAAACGCGCCCGGCAGGACGGTTGGTTTGACGACACCATTTTTGTCTTCGTGGCGGATCATACTTCGGGCGGCCCGGCGGATGATTCCCTTAAAAATCATTTTCGGATTCCGATGGTCATTTATGCCCCGAACATTTTAAAACCGCGCCAGATTGATTATATCGTGTCGCAGACGGATTTGATTCCCACCATTTACCGCCTGACGGGGCTGACCCCGGCCTATACGGCGTTTGGGCGGGATATGCTGGACGAAACGGACGCGGACAAACGGGTGGCGCTGGTGTCGGAGGGCGTGAATATCGGGTTGATTACTCCGCAAGGCGAAATCCGCCACGGCGGCGGGAAGATTTTATCGTCCCAGGCGTATACGCCCGGGTTTGATGAACAGCAAGCCGAAGAAACGCTGCTGGCGCTGGATAAAACGGCGCAAACGCTGCTTACAGAAAACCGCTGGTATAATCCTGCGTTTGATGCGGCGGCCGGTAAGGAAACACAACAAAATGGAAAATAAACGGTTTATCGTGGCGATTGATTTGGGAACGTCCGGCGTGCGTGCGTTTGCCGTGGGGCCGGACGGAACCGTGCAGGCCCAGCGCAGTGCGGCGCTGGCTCCCGCACGCCCGCAGGAAGGACTTTCCGAGTATGAAGCCGATACCCTGCTGTGCACCCAAAAACGGGTATTGGACGATTTGTTGGATGAAATCGGCCCGCAGCGGGCGCTGGCGCTGGCGGTTACGTGCCAGCGTTCCACCGTTGTATTATGGGACAAAAAAACGGCCCGTGCGCTGGCTCCCGTACTGACGTGGGAGGACGGCCGCGCCTATGCCCAGGCGCAGCGGGCGGAAATTTCGCAGGAAGAAGTTCACACGCTGACGGGGCTGTATAAAACGCCGTATTTTTCGGCGCCGAAAATCACGTGGTGCCTGCAAAATATACCGGCTGTTGGCCAAGCGGCACAAGCCGGCATGTTGGCGGCCGCGCCGGTGGCGTCGTATCTGATTTGGCACCTGACAAACGGAAAAATTTTCGCGGCGGATGCTACGCTAGCCCAGCGGATGCTGTTGTGGGATATCCATACCCGAAACTGGAGCGACAAACTGTGCCGGGCGTTTTCCGTTCCGCCCGAAATTTTGCCGCAGTTAAAACCCAGCGTGTCCGATTATGGCGCGTATGTGTACAAAGGGGTTTCCATTCCCATCCGCGCTTGTATGGGCGACCAGCAGGCCTCGGCGGCTTTTTTGGATATCGGGCCCGAACAAGCCTGCATCAATTATGGAACGGGCGCGTTTTTCCTGTACAATACGGGCGTGCAAAAGCCGGTGCTGCTGCCCGGAATGCTGACGTCCGTTTCCGCTTCGCCTGCGGACGGAACCGTTCACTTTTTGCTGGAAGGCCCGGTCAATGCGGCGGGCAGCGTGCTGCAGTGGCTGCAGGCCCAGGGAATTTCTTTTGACGCGGCGGAAACGGAGGCCTTATGTCAAACGGCCCGAAAGCCCGTGTGGTTTTTCCCGGCGTTAGGCGGCTTGGGCGCGCCGTATTGGGATTTTGCTCTCTCGCCCGTGGCGGCGGGCTTATCCCCCCGCACCCGCAAGGCCGATTGGGTGGCGGGCGCGGTGCGTTCCATTGCGTTTTTGATGACGGATATTGCCGCTTACGTGCAAAAAAACGGATTTAAAATTCTTCCGCCGCTAAAAGCTTCGGGCGGGCTTTCGCACATAGGGTGGCTGATGCAGCAGCAGGCGGATTTACTGCAAATGGAAATAAACCCCTTGCAGGAAACAGAAAGCACCGTGTTGGGCGCGGCGCGTTTGGCGGCGGCCGGAAGCGGGGTGGATACCCGCGCCTGGCGGCCGGAAGCGGCTGGGGAAATATATCCGGCGGCGGCTGCGGAAGAAGCACGGGCGCTGTATCGGGACTGGAACGATTTTGCGGATTGGTGCAAAAAAAATCCGGCCCGCTAAGCTTTTGGCGAAAAATAAAACACCCGCCCTTTTCGGGCGGGTGTTTTTTGCAGTGTAAAAATACGGTGGTTTATTATTTGGCAGGCGCGTTTTCCGTCAAGACAGAAGGCGCCGGCGCATCCGTTTTGTTAAGCTGTTCTTCCACCTTGCGGTCAATTTCTTCCTGCATGGCCGCTTGGCGCTGGGCTTTGGCGGCGTCCAGCTGTTGCTGCAGACGGATGAGCTCCGGATCGTTCTGCATGGCCTGGGCCGCTTTTTCCTGGTATTCCGCTTCCAGTTGGGCGCGCAGGGCCGCTTCTTTGGCTTGCGCTTCCTGCTGGGCTTTGGCGGCTTGCTCTTGCTGCAAGGATTTTACTAAAGCTTCTTCCTGCGCCAGTTGCTGCTCCAGGGTGCGTACTTCGGCCAATTTTTGGGCCTGAAGCTGCAGGGCGTCCTGATACGATTCCGCTTTTTTCACTTTCAGCACGTTGGCCGTCATGGATTCGGGCAGATATTCTTCCGTCAGCATAAAGGCGTTTTCGCCCGAGGCGTTAACGGCCGTTAATTCCGCCCCCTGCTGGATAAAGAACAGCGCCGCGCGGTCGTTTTTGGCTTTAATGGCGCTCATCAGCGGGGTATTTTGCAAACTGTCACGCACATTTAAATCCGCACCCGCTTTTAAAAGCGCCTGCGTCGGGGCCAGCTCATCGGCGTATACGCTGTAGATCAGGGCGGTGCGGTCTTGAAAATCCTTTAAGTCGGGGTTAATGCCTTTTTGGCGCAGCAAGATGTTTACGCAGTCTTGGCGGTTTTTGGCCGAGGCGCGCATTAACACCGATACGCCGTTGTTATCCTGGGCGTTTACGTCCGCTCCCAGAGAAAGCAGCGTTCGCAGGGCGTCTTCTTGGTTTTGTTCTACGGCGTAGAAAATCGGCGTTCGGCCGGATAAGTCGGAGATATTTACGTCCGCTTTTCCCGTCCGCACCAGCATGCGGATGGCCGCGCTGTTGCCCTCGGCCGCCGCGGCGGAAAGGGCCGATATGCCGGTAGCCGGGTTGCGGTAATTGGCGTTGGCGCCGTTGGCAAGCAGAATTTTCATATTGTCCAACAAGCCTTTTTGCGCCGCATAAATCAAAGCGGTATTGCCTAAATTATCCGGCAAATTGACAGCCGTTTTATCCAATTTAATAACGCTGGAAACCAATTTGGGGTTATCCATATTGGCGGCGTAAATCAAAGCCGTTTTGCCCCAGTCGTCTTTCGCGCTGACGTTGGCGCCTTGTCCCACCAGGTAAGCCACCACTTCGTCATTCCCGGCGGCGGCTGCGGCAATCAGCGGGGTAACCCCGTAGCTGGAAACGTCATTGACCAATGCATTGCCGTCTTCCACCAGCATTTTAATAATTTCCATATTGCCTTTTTCGGCGGCAATGGTAAGCGGGGTGATGCCGGCATAGTTTTTTTCGTTAACGTCTACATTGGCGTACATCAAGGTGCGTACGCGGTCTGCATCGCTGATTTTAATGGCGCGCACCAAAGAAGTGTCGTATACAAATTTAGTCGTAGGCCGCGGCCGAGCGCCCAGCGTGTCCCCTTCATATTTTTTCTGTTCGGCGCCGAACAGGGTTCCGCGGTAAATATCCCCGGGCACCTGCGCCGCCTGGCTGGCAATGGTGTCCGTAGCGGAGCGCGGCGTGCGTTCGCCCAGTACCAAGCCTTCATACCCTGTATAGCTGTCGTTCGTGTTTTGCGCGTTTTGAGCACAAAGCGGAAGGACGGCTAATGCAAAAACAAAAACGAGTCCTATTTTTTTCATGTGGTTTCTCCCTCCAGTTACTATATTATAGCCAATAAGAAAGAAAAGTTTTAAAAAATTTTTTATTTTATTGAATTTGAAAAATAAGTAATGTAAAAGGATTATAAAAAAATAAACCTTAATTTTTCGGTATAAAAGCTTGCATTTTCTTCGGCTAGGTTGTATGATAAATTATAGCGTTTCTATTGCAGAAACATCTCTTTTATCCCCCAGAACCTTTCGATTTACCCCCCGAACGGTTCTGAACAAAGAGCCGGGCACATCCCCCGGCTCTTTTTGTTTCTAGGCGTTTTGCGCGGCCCACGCGTCCGCACGGGCAGTGTTGGAGGCGTAAAAAAACCGCCCGGTAAAGGGCGGTTTAAATTTAAACCCATGCAATTTGCTTACAGAGCAATCGCGCTGACCGGGCAGGTGCCGGCGCAGGCGCCGCATTCAATGCATTTGGTTTCGTCAATTTTTCTTTTTCCTTCCACTTCGCTGATAGCGGTTACGGGGCAGGCGGATTCGCAAGCACCGCAGTTAATGCAGACGTCCGGGTTTACTTTATAAGCCATAATTTGAGATCTCCTGTTTGGTAAAAATTGGTACCTAAAAATTATACAAAAAATAATTTTTCCGCGCCGAAAAGGGATTTTCCCGTCGGGCTTTTCCCCTTGTAAAGAAGAGCGGGTTGTGGTAAAATATTAAAGTAAGGAAGAACTAACTTTTATGGAAAAAGAAAATTCTCGTTCCCTCTATCAGGTAAAACCGGGCCAAACGGCCCAAATTAAAGAAATCCAGACGGACTCCAAAATGGCCGCCAAGCTGGCGGCGATGGGGCTTGTCCACGGGCAGTTTGTTACCCGCAAACCCGGCTCCAGCCCGGTGGTGGTAAGCGTATCCGGCACGGAAGTGGCCATCGGACGCGAAACCGCCAAGAAAATTTTGGTGGACGCCAAAAAAAACACCTTTCTGCTGGCCGGAAACCCCAATGTGGGAAAGAGCCTGATCTTCTCGCGTTTAACGGGGATCGGCATCATTTCCTCCAATTTTCCCGGTACGACGGTGGGCCTGAACTACGGGCAAACCCAATTTGGCGGCGAACCGTATGAAATTATAGACATCCCCGGCCTCTACCGCTTGGAAGAAGAGTGGGTGATTGAAGGGCGCAAACATAATTTATTTAAAGAGCTGGAATACGATTTTATCGTGTGCGTGGCGGATGCTTCCCACCTGGAACGCAATTTGTACTTTTTGCTGGAAATTATGCAGCTTAAAAAGCCCGTTATTTTGCTTCTTAATAAATTTGACGAAGCCCAGCGCAAAGGAATTCAAATTGATGTCAAACAATTGGAAAAATTATTGGGCATTCCGGTTATTGCGGCGGTAGCCACCACGGGCGAAGGGTTAAAGGAATTGGCTTACCAGGCCTCGCGCATTGCTTCGCACAAAATGCCGGAAAGCCCGCTGATGGTTCCCCCCACCCCGGAAGGCAAGTGGCACGCCATCGGGCATATTATCCACAAAGTGCAGACGGTCAAACACAAACACGCCACTTTTTGGGAAAAGCTGCAGGGCTGGGCGACTACGCCCGCAACCGGCCTGCCGATTGCGCTGGCGGTGTTGGTACTGTCGTTCTTTTTGGTGCGTTTTGTGGGCGAGAACTTGATTGCCTTGCTAGACCCGCTGTATGAAAATTATTATATTCCTTTCCTGCAGCACCTGTTGGCCCCCATTAAAGACAATACGATAGGGATGTTGCTGATGGGCGACGGCGTGAAATACTTTGGCATCCTGACCGACGGCCTGCATATTGCCTTGATTGAAGTGATGTCTTACGTGTTGGCCTTTTATGCGTTGCTGGGCTTTTTGGGCGAGTTGGGCTACCTGCCGCGGTTGGCGGTATTGCTGGACAGTCTGCTCCACAAAATTGGGCTGCACGGCTACGGATCACTGCCGATTATGCTGGGCTTTGGGTGCAAAGTGCCGGCGGTAATGGGCATTCGCATTTTGGAAACCCGCCGGGAGCGGATTATTGCGTTGGCGCTTATTTTGGTGCTGGCGCCGTGTATCTCGCAGACGGCGATGATTATTTCCATCCTCTCGCCGTACGGGCTGAAGTATATGCTGATTGTATTTTTCGCCCTGTTTATTAACGGCATCTTGGCGGGGACGGTGCTGAATAAACTGATGAAAGGCGAAACGCCGGAGCTGTTTATGGAAATCCCTTCCTGGCAAATTCCGCAACTCCGCCCGCTGCTGCGGAAATTGTGGATTCGGATGCGGGAATACCTTTTTGATGCGCTGCCGCTTATTTTGTTTGGCGTGCTGTTTGTGGATTTGATGCAATTCTCCGGATTAACCGATTGGATTGCCAAAATCGCCCGCTATCCGGTGGAGTTTGTGCTGGGGCTGCCGGCGGAAACGACGCCGCTGCTGATTTTGGGTTTTTTGCGCAAAGATATTTCCATTGCGCTGCTGGAGCCGTTTAATCTGCCGCCTGCGGAATTGGTAGTGGCGTGTGTGTTTATGGCTATGTATCTGCCGTGTATTGCCACGTTCTTTGTGATGCTGCGCGAAAGCGGCTGGAAGGACACGCTTAAAGTGATTGCGTTGACGCTCTCGCTGGCGTTTTTAACGGCATTTGTGCTGCGGCTGATTTTGGGGTAAAACGAACCAATTAAAAACGCCCCGGTTTCCGCCGGGGCGTTTTTGTATAGGGCAAATTAGTTGTAACTGCCGATGCGGCCGATATCTACCGGTACCGGAATTTCTGTTCCCAGGGGCCCTTCAAAATACATGGTTCCCGTCAGATGATAATCCAGCGTGCCGCTTCCCATGCTGATCAGCCCCAGCAGTTTGCTGTTAAACGCCGTCATGGGCACGTTCAGCTGGGCTTTTGCATTTTTGGTGCTGTTGGGTTCTATTCTCAGTTCATCCAGCGTTACATCCGCCATTTTGTTTTCGTTGACGGTCAATTCCCCCTCAAAACGTTTCAAAGCCGCCGCCTCTTTGCGGTTCATGTTGGTAATGGCGATAATCACGTCAAAATCAAACGAGGTTAAATTGTAATTAGTCAGTTCCACGCTTCTGAGCGCGAATTTGCAATTGGCCAAATTTTCCGCTTCGTTTACCGAGGCGCAGGCCGTAAGCAAAACGGCAGCGGTCAACAACAACCATAATTTTTTCATGAAACCTCCTAAGTCTTGGAATAATAAATTGTATAATAAAATAAAGATCTAAGGGAGAAAATATGAACCAATTACAACAAAAAATTTATGACCGTTTTGTCCGTTATGTTGCCGTAGACACCACCAGCGATCCTTCCAGCTCTTCCGTTCCCACCACTCCCAGCCAGATTTCGTTTGCCCATCAACTGGCGCAGGAAATGAAAACCGTCGGTTTTACCGAAGTGGAAGTAGACGAATACGGCTTTGTGACCGGCCTGCTTCCGGCCAATACGGATAAAAAAGCGCCTGTAATTGGGCTTTTTGCGCATATGGATACCGTTTGCGACTACAGCGGCAAGGACATCCGCCCGCAGCTGCACGCCAATTATGACGGCGGAACCATCACGATTAATGCCGAGAAAAAAATGTATCTTACGCCGCAATCGGCTCCCAACCTGAACCTGTGCATCGGAGATGATATTATTACGGCGGACGGCCATTCGCTCTTGGCCGGAGACGATAAAATAGGCATTGCCACCATTATGACGCTGGCCGAACACTTAACGCAGCACCCCGAAATTAAACACGGCCCGATCAAAGCGGCTTTTACCATTGACGAAGAAACCGGCACCGGCATTGGCTATTTTAACCTTGAAAAATTCGGGGCGGATTTTGCCTATACCGTAGACGGTTCCACCCTGGGAGATATTGACTGCGGCAACTTTAATGCCGATACGGTTACCCTGCACATTATCGGCAAAACCTGCCATCCGGGTTCGGCCAAAGGTTTTATGGCCAACCCCGTGCGGATTGCGGCGGATATTATTTCCTCCTGGCCGGAAGACAAACTGCCCGAAACCACGGAAGGCGAAGAAGGCTTTATTTTGTTTAAAGATATAGAAGGCGGGTTGGACACCGCCGTTGTAAAAGGCATTGTGCGCGAGCACGATTTGGAAAAATTTGAAAACTTAAAAAAGACGCTGGAAAAATTGGTGGAAGAAAAACGCCAAAAATATCCGGCGGCCAAGATTGAAGTGGAATTTAAAAAACAATACCGCAATATGCGGGAGATTTTAAAAGAACGTCCGCAGGCCATGCAATTGTTGGAAAAAGCGCTGGCGGAAAACCATGTGCAATACCGCTTAACGCAGGCCCGTGGCGGCACGGACGGCGCCCAAATGAGCTTGCGCGGCCTGCCCACGCCCAACATCTTTGCCGGATACGAAAACCCCCACGGGCCGTATGAATGGATTAGTTTAGCGTGGGTGGAAAAAGCGTTCCGCGTGTTGGAAAACATTGTCAAAGACGCGGTCAAATAAAGGCCTTTATGCCAATACCCGGTCTGCCTGGCGGCAGGCCGGGTTTCTTTTGGCTAAAAAGGCCTTAAATTTTGTTTATAACCTCGTGGATAAAGGGAAATGTGCCACAAAAAAAGCCCCGCTTTCGCGGGGCTTTTTTGCCGTTTAAATCAATACTGAACGGTTGAAGTAACCGATGCCGCTTGTGCCGGTGCGGGCTGAGGGGTCATATTCCCCCCCTGCATCGGGGCCGCTGCGGGCTGCCCTTGCGGGGCGGCGGCAGGCAGCTGCGGCAGGGCGGCCGTGCCTTGCGCCACCGAGTCCAACAGATTTTTAGCATCCGAAATGGTCGGATCTAACGCTTTGGTAACTGTATTGTAGTTAAAGCGGTAGGAGATTTTGAAACTCTGCGGATTCTCCGGCGGTACTTTGACCAAGACGGAGTAATTGTCCGGATCCACCGCGGTGGAAATGTCCCAGGTAATCAAGTCTTTCGCCGCCGGATGCTTGGCTTCAATAAACTGCTTAAGCGTATAGCCGTTCATCAGCGGATAATTTTTTACCTCTTCCAATACCGTATCCATCGGATTGGCGGCCGGGGCTTGCTGGGCTGCGGGTTGGGCGGCCGGCTGCGTCCCCAGCATTTCCTCCATCTGTGCATTTTGTTCCGCCACTTCCTGGGCCGTCGGCTCGGAAGAGAGCAAGTTAAACTGCGGCGGAATCAAGTTCATAAATGCCAGCATCGCATAAATCAACGCCGCCAACACTACCGTTACCAACGTTCCAGCCACCAACTTGGTAGTCTTTCCGGCGGGCTTTACGTCCGCGGCTTTTAAGTCGTGCTGGGTGTTGATGTCGTCGTCCATATTATCCAAATGCAGCCGTTCGGACTGCGCCGGTTCCGGTACCATCGGAACGGTTTTAATATCCAATGTGGCTCCGCGTTTGGTTTTGATGGTATTTTCCAAAATAATTTGAGAAACGGTTACATCTTTGGGCGTATCGGACGCGGCTTCTACGGTCTTTTCCGTTTGTTTTAACGGCGCCACCATTTCCTGCACGTCCAGGGCGTTTTCTCCCTTGGACGAGGCCGCCGCTTCCGAAGCCGGTTTGGCGTCCAGTTTGGCAATCTCTTTAGGCAGTTCGTTGCTGTTGGCCTGGGCGGGCGGTACAAAGTCGGAAATTAAATAGGTGGAACCTTCTTTGAGTTCAATTTCCGTCAAGTCGTTGGGGTTGCCCATGGGGAGCGGCTTATCCGCGGTTTGGTCGCTAAATTGCGGCAGCGTTTGCGCAGCGGGAGCAGGCTCCTGCACGGCAGGGGCAGCTTCTGGTTCGGCGGGAGCAGGTTCCTGCTTTTGATCGGCTGCTTGTTCCGGCGACAGGCCAAATAACTGTTCTACGCTTTGGTTGGCATCGGTGTTGCGTTCGGCAAATGCTTCATTTAAATCGGCTTCGGTAATGATCACTCCGTCCGGTTTTTCCGTTTTTGCGCCGGGTACCAGTTCCTGCATGGTTTCTTCTTTTTTATCTTCTTCGGCGGCCGCGGCTTTTCCCGGCATTTCTTCCGAGGACGGCAGGACGGATAAATGGGGCATATTGTCCTCCGGCTGGGGTTGCGCCGGCTTTTGTTCGGCCGGTACGTCTGCCGGCATTTCGGAAGCGGGTTTTACTTCTTCCTGTTTTTCCGGTTCGGCGCGGTCGGGCGCAATGGAAAGCGCCGGGGAGGCTTTTTCGTCGGTAAAATCAAGCGTTTTCTTTTCTTCCACCGGTTCGGCGGCGGCTTCTTCTACCGTTTCCAAGCCGGGTACTTCTGCTTTTTCCTCCGGTTCTTCCGTCCGGTTTAAAGCGGCCGCAGCAGCCGCTCCGGCCGCGGCGCCCACGGCGGCTGCCTGCGCCATTTTAAAGGTTTGCGCTTTCTTTTCTTCTTCTCTTTCTTTAATGACCTGATCCAATACGTCTTCTTTGGGTTCGGAGGTCAGTTCTTTAAGCAAAGCGTCTTTTTCGGCTTCGTGCGCGGTTAAGGCTTCGTCCGCCTTCTGCACTTCTTTTAACGCTTCATCCAAGGTCGGCTTGTGGGCCTCTTCCGCCGGAGCAGGCTTGGCTTGTTCGGCCAAAATTTTGGCTTGCTGGGGCGTGAGCAAATCCTGGAAGGTGCTTTCTTTTTCTTCTTGGGTTTGAACGGTTTTGGCGTTATAAAGCGAGTCCAGCGCCGAGCGCAAGACGACTTCTTCTTCGGCTTTGGAGCCCAACGAAACTTCCGTCGGGGTGGCGTCTTGCTTCTTATCGCCCAAGTCCACCGGGCCGAGCATATCCAAGGGTTTTTCTGCCTGATTGGCCGCGGCAACGATATTTTCCGCCTGCGAGACGAGACTTTCCGTATTGGTAATCAGGGCGTCTTCGTTTTCTTCATTTAATTCGTGGCGGGTAAGGGTGATGGTGTGCGGATCGTTGCCCTGCGGGGCCGAATAGGATTGGGCGGCTGCCGGCTGGGTGTAGTGGGAAGACAAAATAGCCGCGTCCAGTTTGCTTTTCATATCGTCCAGTTTTTCCTGCAAACCGGTAATTTCGCGGGTTAAAAAATCAATTTTTTCCAACAGCAATTTATTCACGTCGCCGCTGGCCGAGGCATCTACCCGGAGCGTTTGTTCCGAGGCTAAAGGCTCGCTGTGGGCCGTTTGGGTGTTGAACACTTCTTCGGCCGGAAGCGGCTGGGGCACTTGGTCAAATTCAAAAATGCTGGAAGCTTTTACCCATTCCTGGCTGCCGCCGGCGGCGATTTCTTCGGCGCAGATTAAAGTGTCTGGGGTAAAGCCCGGGAGCGTTACCAGTTTGTCTTCTTCGTAAGGCCCGTCTACTTTGTCGTTGATATAAACCCAATATCTCATACTTTTTCACCCTTGAAAATAAATATAGCACGGCACGATAAAAGCATAGCAAATTATCGCGCAATTTAAAACATTTTTTTACTACGGTGCGTTTACGCTTTGGAAGCGGCCCGCGCCTGTTTGTAGCGTTCCAACAGTTTTTCCAGTTCTTCCTGGCTGGTTTTTTTCTTTTGGATGTTTTCCAGCATATCGGTCATTACGTCCAGAGAAGAGCCGTTTTCCAGCATTTCCAGTACAAATTGGGAAATTCTGCGGTTGTAGGTGCCGTTTAATTCCCCCACCAGCGTGCGCAAGGCAAAAATATGTTTCTCCCGGTCGGACTTCCAAAACGTATACGGAACGAGCGATTCTTCAAAAAATTTAATCAGCTCTTCGGCCGGTTTGGTGCCTAGGTAGCTTTTCATCAGTTCCGGCGCGAGCCCCTGGGTAAGCGTTTGGGCTTTTAAATCGCGCAGGTACTGGGCTTGTTTGGCGGCTTCTTCCTGGCTTAGTGAGCCCAACAGCACTTTGCAGGCCAGCTCTTTGTTGTCTTTGGGGTCGCTGCAAAAAGGCAGGCCGTTTAGGAGGTCGTTCATTTCCCGTTCAATTTGGACGAACGTTTTTTTGCCGCCAAAGTGTTCCGCCAAATCATATTCATAACCGCTGTAGAGGTCTTTTTTGGATAAGGCCTTGCGCAGCACTTCGCGCTCCCGCAGAACGGAAGCTTTTTGACTGGCTTTTTCAAAGCTTTCGGCCGTTCCGTCCAAAAGTACCCGCACGGCCAAGCCCAAGTTTTCTTCCGGGCCGGACACATGGGGCAGTTTTTTGAGTACGGCTTCAAAGGTGGCCGCGATATCGGCCGGCGCTTTGACCTTTAGGTAGCGGCAGGCGATAATTAATAAATCTTCTTCCAAAATGCGCCCGTTTAACAGTTTGGAAAGCAGCGCAATATCCTGCGCGTCTTTGGGCGTAATTTGGCACAGCATGGCATGGGCCGCCAAGGAAGCGCAGAGGTGCTTGTCCGGATTTTGGGCGATAAGGGATTTGAAAAGTTTGTCAAACTCCGGCTGGAAGGCAATGCTGGCCGGCTGGGTGTAGAGCAGCTCCAGCTCGGCGGTAATTTTAACGGAGAGGTGGTATTTGTCGGCCGTTTTAAAAATATCTTTTTTATTTTGCTTGGTTATTTTCGGCGCGTTTTGCAAGAGCGCGTCGGCTTGTTTTAGCAATACGTCTACGGCGTGGAGCGCCTTTTGGGCGTCTTCCATATCGCTGTCCTGCACGTCTTTTAAGGCGGAGGCAAATTCTTCGTCAAAGTATTTGCGGGAAGAAAAAGAAGAATAGACTTCCAACAGTTTGGCGGTGTCTTTGGCCGGAATTTCCAGCGCGGCGCACAGCTCGCTGATAGAGGTGGAATTGTTGTAAATACGCAGCTGGCGCAGCGCGGCGGGGATGGTGATTTCATCCAGCAGAATTTTGGCGACGATGGTGTCCGTCATCGGCGAGTCCGAGCTCAGCTGGGCGGCGATGTTGGCAATATCCTGCTGCAGCTGGGGCAGGGTTTTTTTGTCTTCTAGGGTGTAAACCAGTTTGGCGGCGTAATCGTCGTCAATACCGGGGAGCATATTGTAAATGGTGCCCAGCATGCCGCTTCTTTTGTTTGCTTTATCGCTCATAAGATTGTCCTTTTAGCAGGCCTTTAAAAACGAGGCAATCTGCTTGTTAATTTCGTTAACCCGGTCTTCGTTGGTAATGAAAGACAGGTTGGCCCGAATGCTTTCCACCGAGCTTTTGATGCACGCCTGCAGCAGGTGTTTGGCGCAATATATATCCGACAGGATAATTTCGGCCACGTCGCTTTTAATAGCGTCCACTTCCCGCAGGCAGTGCATGGCCGCCGACGCCGCATCCGCCGGCACCCGCGCGGCAAACAGCAAAGCGTCCTGCACCGCTTTTTCCCGATCGGCGGATTCCTTGGGCAGTTTTTTTGCCGTCAGATACGCGGCATACGCTTCCCCGTCTTTTTGAATGTAGCCTTTGAGTTCGTTTTTAAAAGCGCTCAGCCTTTTTAAACTTTGCGTCAGCCGCGGGCGGGCGTCTTCGGGCGTGGCTTTGCGTTTAAGCGTGGTGCCCACGGCCATAATCGCCAACGCGCAGCCCATGGCCCCCGCCATGGCGGCCGCGGCCCCGCCCCCCGGGGTTGGCTCCGAGGAGGCTAACGCTTCCGTAAAACGTTCTGCAGCGGTGTACCATTCCATTTCGGCACCTCACATAATGGTTCCGGATTCCAAATCCGAGTATTTTTTGATGCGCAGCATTTTCAGGCGGTCTTCGTCAATGCCCGTGCGGCTGAAAAACACGTGTTCAATGGCGCTGGCGGGCATAATGTAGCTGCCGCGTTTGACGCCTTTGGGGTCGGTTTTAATTCCCAGCCAGACGCAGAAAGTAGTGATATCGGTAAAATCTTTCGTTTCCAGCTCGGCGGCGGCGCGCTGGATTTTTTGGGCGTCGCCAAAGCCGTTGGTCAGCACCGCGCTGTGGAAGCCGCAGTTTTTGGCGGCGCAAACGTCGCGGTGGGTGTCGCCGATGACGTAGACGTCTTCGGGTGCAATTTTAGTTTTAAATTTTTTCTCCGCGCGTTTCACGGCCGCTTGCAGCATTTCTTCGCGGGTGTGGCCGTCTTCCCCATAGCCCCCCACGCTAAAGTATCCGCCCAGCTTGCTGGGAGCCAGCTTGATTTTGGCGCCTTCCTCCAAATTGCCCGTGCCTAAGCCCAGGATGAGGTCTTTTTCTTTGGAAAGCCGTTTTAAAAATTTTTCTACGCCCGGGATTAAATCGTATCTTTTGCAGCGCACGGCGGCGTGCACTTCTACGGGCAGGAGCTCTAAGTATTTGGCTTTCATTTTTTTCATTTCGGCGGCGGTGGGTTTTTTGCCTTTTTTAAGTAACGAGTAAACGATAGAAAAATTATCCAAATCCGTCCGGCCGGAAATGAGGGAATGGTCAAATTCCGGGTCGGTGCCGTAGAGTTCTTTCATCGCTTTTTTAAGGGCTGTGCGTCCGGCGCCTCCCGCGTTGACCAATGTTCCGTCCAAATCAAATAAAACGAGCTTTTTCATTTTGTTTCTCCTTGTTTCTTAACCAGGCCGGTTACGATATACGCCCCGCCGATGGCGAGCACCATGCCCAGTATTTTATAAGCGGTAATCTGATCCTGCCCCAGCAGGACGGCCAGCACAAACGTCATCACCGGGTACGACAAAATAATTGCCGTTGCCTTGCTTAAATCCATATGACGGATGGCTTGGTACCAATAGGTATTTCCCAAAAAATAGTTTACTACGGCGCACAGCACCAGCATACTCCACAGTGTGGCGTTGCTTTCAAATTGCAGCGGCCCCTGAAACGCCGCCAGCCAGGCCACCAATACCGCCAAGGCCGGAATGGCAAACAGCGCCCGCGCCGCGGAAATCAACTGCGGCGGCATTTGCGCCGGCAGCTTTTTGGCAAAAATGTGGCTCAGCTGGAACATCCACAAACAGCCGATAATCATCAAATCCCCTTTTAACTGCACCGTGGTGCCCGCCTGCCACAACAACAGCCCTACGCCCAGCAAAATCAGCAACGAGCCGCCGATTTGCCGCAGGGTGGGGCGTTCTTTTAGCAAAATGGCCGATAAAATGAGCGAGTAGATAATTTCAAATTGGTTTAAAATGGCTCCGTTGACGGGGGTGGTGTAGTTGAGGGCAATCATAAAAATCGTCATGGGAAGCGCGGTGCCAAAGGTGCCCATCGCCAAACATTGCGGCCAGACTTTTTTGTCCAGCAACATGCGCCAGCCGTTTGTTTTTTGAATATAGGGCAAAAAACATACAGAAGCAACGGCGCACGCCAGCAAAATAAACAAGGCGGACGTTACGTACGGAACGGCGGCTTTGCTGATCACTAAATTGGCGGCGGTGGCAAACCATGCAATCCAAATGGCGATAACGGGGGCAATGTTAAACATAAATTCTCCTGGATATATTGTACTTAATTCCTAGCGGGTATGAAAGGTTAATGCCCTTCTTTTTTTACCGTCAGGCTCACCCAGTAGGCTCCGCCCAGCGTAAGCAGCAGGCCGGCGGCTTGGTGCCAAGTGATGTTTTCAAGCCCCAGCAGGGCCGATAAAATAAGCGACAGCACCGGATAAGATAAATAAATAGCCGTTACTTTGCTTAAATCCAGGGCGCGTATCGCCTTGTACCAGACCACCATGGCCAGCCCGTACTTTAAAAATCCCGTATACGCCAGTACCGAGAACATCTGCAGGTTGGGCCGAAGCACAAAGGATTCTTTCATTCCCCCCATTACCGCCAAAATAACGATCAGCGCCGGCAAGGCAAACAGGTTGCGCGCCATGGCGATGACGCGGTGGTCTAAATGGTTGGGCAGTTTTTTGGCGACCGTAGACCCCGCCTGCAACATCCACGTACTGCCCACAATCAGCAAGTCCCCCGTCCAACGCGGGGTGTACTGTTCTTTGAGTAAAATAATCAGCACTCCCAGCACGATAAGAGCGCTTCCCAGCAGCTGCTGGCGGCTGGGAAATTCTTTTAAGAAGATACCGGCAAAAAGAAGGGAATAAAGCAATTCTGATTGCTGTAAAATAGCTGCATTTCCCGGCGTAGTGTAATGAAGGGCAATGAGGGAAATGGTAAACGGAAGCGCGGTGCCAAAGGTGCCGATAAATAAAAACTTCCAGCAAGTTTCCCGAGAAAGAAGTTCCCCCCATTTATGGTTTTTAGTAATCCAAGGGGTAAAATACAATACCCCAATCAGCGTGCCTAAAAACACGAGCAAAGCCGGGCTGATAACGCCGGCCGCATATTTACCGGCAATAGGCGACAGGCCGACAATGGCCCAGCAAATCCAGGCGGACAAAAGAGGAGTCATAAACGGGGGTCTCCGAAGTAAAAAGATAAATAAATTATACCAATTTGGAAGTTCCGGAAAAAGAACGGCCAAACGCCAGCGTTATTTTGTGCCGGCGCAACAAAAAACCCGGGTTTGCACCCGGGTTAAAATCATGCAAGAGAGAAGGACTCGCCTTCCAGTCATTTTCCTGACGGAAAATGCCTGCAGTCCGGGCTCGCGGCACTCGCCTTTCGCTGCGCTCAAACTCGTGCAACGCTGCGCCTTTCTCGTCCCTACGCAGGCCAAGCAGTTGG
>CASFFZ010000009.1 GCA_949294095.1 uncultured bacterium | reverse complement strand
CTATAAAATATATATTAAAAATAAAAATTATTAAAAAATAAGAATAAATAAAATAACAATATAAAATAATTTTTAAAAATAGGCATTTAGCCGTAATATATAAAATAAAAAATACTTAAAATTTAAATAAAAACAAAATAGGAGATAAAAATGATATCCAAAATAACCATCTGTAATTTGGCTTTGGCGCAGTTGGGCCAAGCTCCTATATCTTCATTGGAACAAGATGATGAAAAGGCTCGGCGGCTTAATTTGTTTTATGAACCGGTGCGCGATGAGGTGCTTCGCACCCATAATTGGGCATTTGCCGGGGCAGAGGAGCCGCTGGTATTGATTGAAAAACCGCAGGAAGCGCCGGGGCGCTGTATTTATAAATATCCGGCGGAGGCGTTATTTGTGCGGCGCGTATTTGTGCCGGAGCAGGCCCTGAAGGCGCTTAAATTTAGGGAAGTATTCCGCACGGACTTGCACTGCCGCGTGCTGGAGGTGCCGGCCGAGCGTGCCTATGCCGAATATACCCGGCGGATTTTGGATGAAAATTTGTTTGATCCGGCGTTTGTAAAGTCTTTTTCGCTGGCGCTGGCGTGTGATTTGGCCATTGCCCTGACGGGGGATTCCGCCCTGGCTAGCCAGCTGCTGCAAAAATATACCCTTAGCCTGGATGAAGCCCGGCGCAGCAATATGACGGAAAACTTTACCCGCGCCGCCGCTTCCGACGCGTTTACCGAGGTGCGCTGATGCCGATTCATTACTTACAACCGTCTTTTTCCGGGGGGGAAATCAGCCCCTCTTTGCACGGACGGGCCGACAGCGCGGCCTATGCTTCTTGGTTAAAAACCGTCCGCAATTTTTACATTCATCCCCAAGGCGGAGCCTCCAACCGCCCCGGTACCCTTTTTATGGGGCAGGCCAAATACGAGCAAAAAGACTGCCGCATCATTCCCTTTGTGCTGGGGGAAGAGGAAGCCTATGTGCTGGAATTGGGGGAACATTACCTGCGGGTGTATGCTTCCGGCGGGCGGATTGCCACGACGGACGGACAGCCGTATGAAATAGAAACCCCTTACGAAGCGTATGACGTGCGCTACCTCAATTATACCCAGTACGACCAGACCCTCTTTTTAACCCATCCGCAATATCCGCCCAAGCAGCTGCGCCGGGTGGAAAGCGGGTTGTTTGAGTTTACGGACGTGCCGATTAAATACGGGCCGTTTATGCTGGCAAACAGCGACAAAACAAAAAAAATGCGCGCCGTTTTGCATCAGGAAACCGAGGAATCCGTGGGCGTAAGCGCGACGCTGTCGTTCTTGCCGATTTCTTACCCCAATATGGTGGCGTTTGTGTATTTTGACGGGGTGCGTTTCTTCGTCGGGCCGGATTTCGGGTTGGACGTAGGGCTGATGGTTACGTATTTTAACCGCACCTTTGCATCCGCCGGCTACAAAGCCTACCACTTAGGGGGATTGGTGAAAATAGAATCCCCCAAAGATACCGGGGGCGACTGTAACGGCAAACAGCTGGTCATCAACTTTCACGAAGGTCTGCTGCGTCCGCCCGTGATTTCGTTTACCCAAACGCTAAGCGGCGGCTCCAATAAAGGCCAGCTGATTGCCCAAGGGGAAGACCAATATCAACTGGAAAGCGATTTTGATTGCTTTAAACCGGGCCACGTGGGCGGACGCTTCGCCTTGACGCACAAAGTGCCCAGCCAAATGCTTACCGGCACGCTGGGGTATGAAGACAGCTCCGCCGCCATTAAAAGCGGCGGCGACTGGAAGCTGCGCACCACCGGCACCTGGACGGGGCAGCTGGTGTTGGAACTGTCTGGCGATATGGGGAAAACGTGGGAAAAAATAAAATTTTTCTCGCGTGAAACCGGGGACGCCAACTTCAATACCTTCGGCCAACTGGAAGACCAAAACAGCTTATATTACCTGCGCCTGACGGCCCAGCAAATCAGCGGGGAGGCGGGGTTTGAACTGCAGGCGGATTCTTTCCGGCAGGAGGGTATTTTCGTCGTGAAAGATTTCGTAAACGAGCAAAAAGTGGTGGTAGAAGTGGAACGGCCGTTTGGCTCGGACGAGTGGACGGACGAATGGGCCGAAGGCTCTTTTAGCCCCGCGGCGGGATATCCGTCGTGCGTATTTTTTTACCAAGACCGCTTGGGGCTGGCCGGCACGCAGGCCGAGGCGCAGACCATTTGGTTCTCCAAAACCGGAGAATATGCCGACTTCGGCCACGCCCGCAATACCCTGGAAGATTCCGACTCAATCAGCATCAATCTTTCGGGCAAAAAATTAAACGCCATTCATTCGGTGGCGGTGTCCAATAAACTGCTGGTGTTTACCGCCGGCAGCGAGTGGACGATCAGCAGTTCCGGCGCGCTGACGCCCTACAACATCCAAGTACAGCAGCAAAGCGAACGCGGCGCCAGCCGCACCGCACCGCTAATGGTGGGCAACAAAGCGCTTTATGTGCAGGCGCGCGGCGGCGTGCTGCGGGATTTTTATTACGACTACAATTCCGCCTCCTACACCAGCAACGATTTGACGCTGTATGCCAAGCATATCTTTTTTAACCGCGAAATCCGCGAGATTTGCTACCAACAGGAACCCGATAACCTGATCTGGTGCGTGTTGGACGACGGCACCCTGGCCGTGCTTACCTATTTGGCGGAGCAAAATGTCTGCGCGTGGAGCCGCCACGATACGCAGGGCAAGTACCGAAGCATTTGCACTATTCCCAACCGCGGCTACGACGAAATTTGGTTTGCGGTGGAACGGGACGGCAAGTATTTTATCGAACGCCTGGTGCAGCGTTTGGCCAGCAAAGCGCCGGAAGACCAGCTGTTTTTGGATGCGGCCGTTTCCCGCAAGAGCGAGACGGCTTTCTCGGAGCTGGACGGGTTGGAACATTTGGAGGGAAAAGAAGTAGGGGTGTTGGCGGACGGCAGCCCTTTGGCGGGGCTGGTGGTACGGGACGGAAAAATTATCCTGCCGCGCCCGATGAATTGCGTGCACGCGGGGCTTTCGTATGAGGCCGAGCTGCAAACCCTGCCCGCCGCCTTTGACCGCTCCGACGGTACCGCGCAAGACCGGCCGCGGCGGCTTGTCTCCGTCACGGTAAAAATGCTGGACAGCCGCGGCGGCCAAGTAGGCACGGAAAGCGGGCCGTTAAATGACATTATTCAGCGCGGTACGGAAAATTTTAATACCCCTATCGCCCTGCAAACCAAGGACTATGTGCTGGCGCTTTCCGGCACGCATTCGCTGGTGCCTTCGGTCTTGTTTAAACAAAAGGAACCTCTGCCGGTTACGTTGTTGGCGTTCATCAGCCGCATCGTATAAAAAGCGGCAAAAAAAGGGGCTTCCCATTCAAGGAAGCCCCCGCAAAAAGCGCGTTTCTGTTTATTTGGTTGTTTCAGCCGCCGGGGCCGCCGCTTCTTGCTGCGGCAGCGCCGGGGCGGTTTCCGCCGCCAGGGAAGAGCCGTTTTCCAAACGCAGGCTCCGGGCCGTTTGGGTGGCGTTTTCTACCGCTTCGGGATAATCCGGCGCAAACGCAATGACGTAGAAAACCTGCCGGTAGGCGTCCGCCACGGCCGTTACGGCCAGAAACATCCGTTTGCCGTTGCGGGCATAGGCGCGGCCGGTTACAAACATGGCCGGATACCCGTCCAGCGTGAAATCTTCTTGCGAGAGAACTTCAAGATCTTGCCGGTGGTCGGTGGAGGCTAACGCTTCGCGAAGCGACTGCAAGGGATGCCCTTCATCCACGTCATCCTGCCGCAGCAGCAACACCGCCGTAAACTGGCGGTCGTTGGCTTCTTCCTCTTCGTCGGACTGATACTTGCGGAAGGAGTTCATATCCACGCCTACTTTGGCGTCAATGTCGTCAAACTCCATCCAGTTGGAAAAATCCATCCCGTTAAATACATCCAATTCAAAGCGGTATACCGGGTCGGTATAGACGCGTTCCCCATAGACCGGGGCCGGATTGTTTTGCAGGCGGGTAATCATTCCTTTAAAAGGCGAAACCACCTTATACACGCCCCACGCCGTAACTCCGACAAACAACACCCCAAACACTACGGTGCAAACGCCGGCCCAAATCAAAGGCCATTTGTTGGAGTTCTTTTTAAGCAGCATCCAAATCAGTTTAAACACCAGAAAAAACACCGCATACACGGCAACAACGGCAAGCAATGCCAAAATAACCAATAGGGTCATACACACTCCTTATTCTAAATAGATTCTCTTTATTATAGTTTTTATGAACTTCTTATACCAGAAAAATCATATACTTCTTCGCCGCGCCCGAAGAGAGGACTGCCTGCGCTTGGCGGCCGTTTTGCGCAAAGAAGACCGCGCGGAGCTGGCGGCCTCGCATCCCGCCAAAGAACCGCAGGAACTGTTGGTTCAGTTTTTTAAACGTTCCAGCGCGTGTTTTGTGCTGGAATACCGGGGCGAACCGGCCGCGTTGTTTGGCGTGGCGCCGGACGTATGGATGGGGCGGCGGGCCTGCGTGTGGCTGCTGACGGGCCGCCGCGTGCGCCGGATTGCCAAAACATTTGTGCGGGTGGCGCGTGCCCTGCTGGCGGGCGCTTTGCGGCGGTATGAAGAACTGTACAATTTTGCCGACGGACGATACACAGCGGCGCTGCGTTTTATCCGGCGGCTGGGCGGAATGTTTGACGGAACGGTTTGTCAAACCGCTTGCGCCCCATTTTTACGATTCACTTTCAGGAGGAAATAATATGGGAGGAATTTGGAAAGCGGGCGGACAGGTCATTTCCAGCGCCGCTTCGCTGTTGGGAGACCGCCAGTCCGAAATAGATTATTACGACGCCTTGGCCCGCGATGCAGACCGGCAGGCCCGCTATACGGCCGCGGCGGCCGAGCGGCAGGCAACGTATTTGTTCAAGTCCGCCGCCCAGAGAGGGCAGGAGTTATATGAAAGTTACCGCCAGACGGCCGGCTCGCAAAAAACGGCGCTGGCCGCTTCGGGCCTGACGTCCAACTCGGCCACGGTGCAAACGATTCTTAAAAACAGTCGTTTTAATGCCCTTTTGGATCAGCAGGCCCTGCAGGAATCTTTGCAGGACGCCTTGTACGAAAACAATGTCTCCGCCGCCGAACGTATTTACAGCTTAAACGAAACGGCTTCCCAATACCGCCGTGCGGCCCAAAACCGGGGATCCTGGTGGAAACTCGGCAACAACATTTTAAGTTTATTTAGCTAGGAGTTCTTATGCCCGTTATCCCTACTTACCGCCGCCGGGAACGCTACCAAGCCCCCGGCGTACAAACCGCCGCTTCGGCGCCCCGCCGCTTGGAACAAGCTTACGAAAACACCCTGCAGGAATTTGGTTCTTTTTCCCGCCAGGCGTTGGAATACCTGCAGCCTAAACAGGAAAAAGAAGAAAAGAAGGGCCGCTCTTCCGCCGGATCGGCGGAGGGGAAAAGAAGCCGCTCTGCGCCGTTTTGGCAGCCGACGGAAAATTCCTCCGGCGCGCAAGAAGCGCGTTCTTGGCAAGCCGATGAAGATTTGCAAATCCGCACGGAGCTGGCGGATTCGGTGCGGCAGAGCGTTTCTGAGGGGCGTTCGGTACAACCGGCGGAGCTGGATCAGTTCGCCGCCCAACGCTTCACGCCCGAACAAGCCGATACGCCCGCCGCGCGGGATTACCTGATGCTGCGCCGCGCCGCCCAAGAAGAGCAAGACTTGCAGGCCCGCGGGCAAAACCTCCGCGCGGCCCGGCAGGAAGAAAACTTGGTTAAAACGGTAGGCGCTACGGCTGCATCCGCACCGGTGTTAGAGGCGTATTTGTCGGCCCAGCTGCCTTCTTTGGCGCAGCGCCTGCGGGAAAACGGCGCCGACCAAAAAACGCTGGAGCGGCAGCTGTCTTCCGTGCGTGCACAAACCGCTTCGGAAAATATACGCCGCTCCGTGGCGGCGGGGAATTATACGGCCGCACAGGGAGTTTTGGATCGTTATGAAAAAGACATGAACCCGCGCCAGCAGGCGGAATGCCGCGAAAAAATCCGTTTGTCTGCCGCGGCGGAGTATGCCGGAGCCTTGTGGGCGCACGCCGAATTGGAAACGGACGGAAGCCCCGAGCATTGTGAAGAATGGGCGCTGAAGCAATTGAAAGAGGACGCTCCCGCGGATTTAAAAACAGCCGTGCAGGAAAATCTGTCGCTGCAGCGCGCGGCGGCCCAACGCCGGCAGCACCAAGCGCAAGCACAGGCGTACCGTGCGGTCGCGGCGGCTCCGGCCGGATCGGCCCGGGCGGCGCTTCACGCGCGGGAAGGGCTGTCTTCCGCCCGGCTTTCTTTGGCGCATCGCGCCGCCCAACAAACCGACAGCGGCGTCTGTGTTTCCACCCGGCCGGAAACATTCAACACGCTTTATTTTTCCGGCACGGAAAAAGAAATTGACCGCGCCTATGAAAAAAACCAGCTTTCGGCGCGCGACTACTGTGTGCTGCAGGCGGTTTGGCACGAGCGCGCCGCCGGCGTGAAAAACGACGAAAGCCGCTTTTTGGCGCGGGGAATAGAAAACTGGAGCCAAAAGAACAAACTGTCGGCGCAGGAAACGGCGGAAATAAAATATACGGTCTTGTCGGCGGAGGGGGGAACAGAAAACCAACTGGCCGCTTGGCAGCGCCTTAAGACGCTGTTGGATTTTTAGGAGAATATATGACTGTTTCAATGCAAATTACCAAACGGATTTACCAAGGCAACGGAATTACCCGCAAGTGGGATGTGGATTTCCCGCTGTTATCGGCGGACGATTTGCGGATTTACATTACTTCGCCGCAAGGAGCGGAAGAAGAAATTTCATCCGATTTCAGTGTGGACTTGCTTACCCACACCTTAACTTATCCGACCGAGGAAAGCGGCAAAGCCGCCCTCGCAGACGGCTGGAAGCTGACCGCCGTTCGGGCCACGCCGCTTACGCAGGAAATTGATTTGCTGCGCCAGGGAGAATTGGACGCGGAAGTGTTGGAAGAAGGGTACGATAAATTAACCCTGCTGGTGCAGGAATTGGCGGAAAAAGTAAACCGCAGCATCAAGTATCCGGTTTCCTCGCAGGAAAGCGATTTGGAAACGGAACATTTTTTGGATAACATCTTGTCGGCCAAAGAAGCGGCGGCCTTGGCCTCGCAAGAAGCCGCCCTCTCCGCCCAGGCGGCCCAGCAAACGGCTTCCGACGCCCAACAGGCTATTGCCCAGGCGCAGCAAAATTTTACGCAAGAAACAAACGCTTTTACCGCCAACTTACAAACCAAGGAACAGGAAATTTATCAGACGGCGCAATCCTACGCCGACCAAGCCGCCCAAGAAGCCCAAACGGCTAAAAACTGGGCGCTCAAAACAGACGGGCCCGTGGAAGGAAGCGGTTACTCGGCCAAACAATATGCGCAAGCGGCGGCGCAGGCGGCTTCTACGGCGGCCATTGTAAACAAAATTACTAACTGCCTGACCAAAATCCCGCAGCATATCCATCTGCTTTTAAATGCGGACGGAAGCCTTACGCTAAAATCGGGTTCGGTTGTATATGACGGAGCCGGAAATTCCATTTCCATCGTGCAGGACATTACTTCCCCTTCCGGGCTTACGGGCATGCTGTTTGTCAACGCCGCGGGAAATACTTTGTTGTCTAACCCGCTGGAAACGGTTTCTTCGGCCGCGCAAGAGCCTGCGGCCGCCGGGGTGTGGTATGACGCCGCCCAACAGACGGTTAAGTATCGCTCCGACACGGCTTCTGCGTATACGGGGGAATATTCCCTGCCGATTGCGTTGGTAGAAGCGGGCGCGCAAAGCCCGGCCGCATATACGGAGGTAAAGCAAATTTTTAACGGATTGGGGTTTATCGGAGAAAAAGTATTTGTGTTGCCCGGCGTGGAATGCTTGCTGCCGGACGGCCGAAACCAAGACGGAACGTTGCACAATATCCTTACGCTTGTTTCTCAGCTGCAGATAGCCGCCGCGGCGGCAAATGCTTCCGATCAGTCGGAAATTTACATTACGGGGGCCACTTCCGCGGCAGAAGAACTTCCCGGCAGCTGCCAATACCATGCGGAAAAAAATCTGTTTTTTAAAGAGGGGCAGGCCGTGTCGGGCTGTTTGGCGGCAACCGTGCAAAAAGAGGAGAGCGGGCGGATTTTGTCGCTAACGCCGCGGCCCGTTTTCCGCGCGGCGGATTTTGCCGAGCTGGATCGGGCGGACTACATAGTGGAAAGTTATTCTGACGAAAGCGGCAACTGGTACCGCGTATACAAAAGCGGCTGGGTGGCACAAGGAGGAATTACTGCTTCTCTTGCGGGAAGTTCTAGAACGACTGTAACATTTTTAAAACCTATGGCTGATGCCAAATACTCAACAAACATTCCTTCTACTCCGGGAGGGGTATATACCGGCTCTGGTGTATACAATAAAACAACGACCTCAATGGAACTCGCCAACACTTCGCAGTCAACGGTACAATTATCTTGGAGAATTGAAGGGCAAGGAGCAGAATAACTATGTTTACAATCGGACAAATCGTAACGAAAGAAAATTATACGCAAGCCGCCCTTTGGTGCAACCAAAACGGCGCGCATATTGAGAAGCAAGGCGGGGGGTATGTGATTATGCAAAACACGCCCGACGTTCTTCCCTCCGCAGCCGAACGGGTAGCCGCGTGGGAAGCGCAAACGGGGCTTACGCGGGCGGTGCGGGAGCTGGTGCTGGCGGAGAACTCGGGCGCGAGCGCATATGTAAAGGCCAAAGCGCAGGAAATAGAAACGCTGGCGGTTGTCCTGCGGGAGTAAAAAATGAATACGGAAAAAATCCATCATTGGATTTATTTAGTCGGGGTGGCGTGTGCCGTACTGTTTTGGTGTTTTACGATGTACGGCCTGCCGCCGCGGGTGGATAAACTGGAAGAACGCGTGCGCGAGCACGATCGGAAACTGGCGGAAAGCACGGTGAAAATAGACATTATTTTAGACGATGTGAAAACGATTAAAACCCATATTTTAAATTTGCACGGGAGGAGCAATTAATGCCGAAGTTTTCCTCAATCAGCCAAGTGCGGCTGGCAACCTGCCACCCGGATATTGTGGCCGTCTGCCGGGAACTGATCAAACAGTACGATTTTGCCGTGCTGTGCGGACACCGCACCCAAGACGAGCAAAATAAAGCGTTTGAACGCGGCGCCAGCCGTTTAAGATATCCGCAAAGCCCACACAACAAAACGCCCAGCCACGCGGTGGATTTGGCCCCGTACCCGATAGACTGGAATAACCTGGCGCGCTTTCGCGAAATGTGGCACCGGTTTGACGCCATTGCCCGGCTGCTGCGCGAACGCGGAGAAATAGAAAGTGAGTTTGAATGGGGCGGGGAGTGGGATACCTTAAAAGACTTTCCGCACATTGAAATAAAGGAGAAATAAAATGGAATGGATACAAAACAACTGGAATGATGTGCTGAGCCTGGTAGGCGCGGTGATTTTGATTGTAACCGTCATCGTCAAGTTAACCGCCACCGATAAAGACGATACCGTTTGGGCGCAAGTGCTAAAGGTGCTCTCGGCTCTTTCGCTGTGCAACCCGGACGGCTCTTTAATCGGCAAGGCCAAATGATGTGGACGGCCTTGATGCTCTGTCTGGCCGGGGTGGGCGCCGTGTATGGTTTGTGCCGGTTGTCGGGCGCCCTGGCCCGCCAGCAGGAGCGCTTGCGGCACGTGCAGCAGGAGCGCAAAGAAGATGAACAAATGGATGAAATTATGCGGCGCGTGGGCCGGATTAATGATGCTGATTTGCCTAAGTTCCTGCGCGCCGAGGCAGATAAAAAATAAGGCGGTTTTTTGCCGGATTCGGTTCGATTTGGCCGATCCCGCCCTGCAGGCGCTGCGCGCGGAGAATCAACGCGCGGTACTTGTTTTGGAAACGGCCTGCGGGCGGCTTGCCGTCAAACCATAAAAAAACCCGGAGCGGTGTGCTCCGGGTTTTTTAGGGCCAAAGAGTTAAAAATCGTCGTTATGGCCGCTGGTAATGGCACTGCAGAATTTTTCGGCATCGCCTGTGGGAGCGGAATATCCGATGCCCAAGCCGGTGTTCGTGCCGCAAGAGCGTCTGGCGGTAATGGTACCGTCTGCTTGAACGGTTAACACGACTTTAATTGCATAGGCGCCTTTGTTAATGGTGCGCCGGGCATTGATTACAAAATACTTATTCCCGCCGGTCGGAGCCATGGTGATGGTAAAATTTTTGCCGCCGTATTGGGTGGTGCTGCCCGGCACTTTGGGCACTTCCATATCCAGCACAGAAAAGTTGTTGGTCGTCGGCCAGACATCTTTTTGCATCTGGTATCTTTCGGCCGATTGGCGGATGGCGCTCAAGAGCGTAAGCGCTTCGGTGGCGCGGGCTTTTTCTACCGCGGTGGTATATTGGGGCAGTGCTACGGCGGACAAAATGCCGATAATCAGCACCACTACCAACAATTCAATTAACGTAAAACCTTTATTCATACGCATCTCCCTTTCAAACTATTCCCTTCTTTTTTAGTATAGCAAAAAAGAAAAAAGACGGATGATAAAAAATTTATTGCCGCGGCTTATTGATGGCTTGTAAACAGATTTTCTAACCAAGGAAATAGGAGGATTTCTAATATAACAGCTTCCAACTTTTCTCCGAAAGAGGCCTGTTCCCACTCTTTTCCATATTCTTTTTTAAATAATGTTTTAAGAAGCATATTTCAATTTTAATTTATAAGCGCATTTTTTCAATTATTTCATTCGCTTAAAAAGGGTTTGTTTATTAAGTCAACCGTCTGCGGCGTTGCCAGGTCTGTTAAATTAGCCTATGCAGTGCAGCCAGCGGGGCAAATGGAAGAAGAAGGGGGCACGGACGGACGAGAAAGACCGTCTTTTCTTGCCACATTTTTAAGAAATCTATTTTTTATTTGAGGTGGAAAAAGGCAGGGAGTCATGGGTTGCAAAGCGGGTGCAGGTAACTGTATATTTACCCTGTTTTTTGTCCATTTTAGAACCGGTGTATTCCCGACACGGATATTGTTTGTCTTCGGCAAGAAATTCAGCAATAGACGACACGGGTTTTAAATCGCTGTCTATGCCGATATAATCAGCCCATACGGAGACAAATAACCCCGCTTCATCGTCTTGCTGGTATTTATCACATCGGCTGATGATGCTGCCGTCCGGCTGGTAGTCGTGTTTCCAAAGCAGGCAGAATTTTCCGTTCTTTTCAGCGTCAAATTTGGAACATTCCGAAAGCCAAGCCCGTTTTTGTTTGCTGACTAATTTTTCTGATAAGGGTTCGGATACAAATTCACGGCAAATAAGACGTTTGTCGGTGGGGATATCTAGATACAGCCACGTGTTGCAATAGGAGCGGCGGCTGCCGTTTTTTAAAATAGCTGTTTTCCAAATTTTACAAGTGTAGGGTCTCACGTTTGGAACGCATCGGTTAACTTCATTGCCAAAACGGTCTTTTACCACTTTCCATTCACAGTCTGTATCAGCCCCTGAAGACGTGTTTTGATGAGAGGGGGTGTGGTCGTCACTCCACCATTCGCAACGGGTATGTTGGATGCCGTTGGGTTTCGTTTCGGTAATCCATCGGGTGCAGATACGCTCAGCCTGTGCACAGAGCGGAACAATAAAAGGAAATAGCAAAAGAATAAAAAGTTTTTTCATTATAGACTCCTACTCTTAGTATAACTCTTTGTGGAAGAATTTACTGCCGATAAATTTGCAGGCCGTATGGGAATAGCTTTGGGTTTAGTTTTCAGAGCGTAAAAAAGCCCTCCGACGGAGGGCATAAAAAAGAGCCAAGAGGGGGGATCGAACCCCCGACCTACCGCTTACGAAGCGGTTGCTCTACCAGCTGAGCTATCTTGGCAATCAAATCTTCTTTTGTTGTATATATTCTACAAAAAAATGACGCGTTTTGCATTTCCTTATTTTTGACGGGTGCTTTTTCCGACGGAAGCACGCATCAAATCCACCTGTTGTTGCAGGGCGTCAAACTGCGGGTTTTGGCGGTGTCTTTCCAAAAATTCGGGTTCCGTTACGCCCGCCGGGCCGCGGCGGTAAGCGTCTATCCATTGTTGGGCGCGATCCGGGTTGCGTTCCATGAGGGCAATGCTGGTCAGAAAAGCGTATGTGGCCGGGTTGACCGGGTCTATTTTAAGCGAGCGTTCAAATGCGCGTTTGGCTTGTTCCATATTTTGCCGGGCATATTGGCTCAGGCGGGCGTATTCCGCCGCATTAGCGGCTTGGCCCGCGCTTTGGGCTTGCCGCACCGCCATGGCGTAGTACAGCTGCCCGATGTTTTGATGCACCAGCGAGTGGTTGGGCGCCCGTTTTAGCACGACGGCAAAATCCGCCAGCGCCCGTTCATAATCGTTAGACGGGCCCGTGCGGTCGCCCCGGTCGGGGGAGAAGGAATCGGTTAACTGCAGCGTAGTGGCAAACGTATTGGCGCGGAATTGGCGGTATTCCGTCAAAAGCGGGTTGAGCCGAACGGCTTTGGTAAAATATCCCAGCGCCCCTTCCGCATTGCCTTTGGACACCAGGCTGACGCCCAAACTGTAGTAGTGGTTGGCTTGAAAGAAACCGTAGAAGAAAATCAGAAACGGAACCGAGCCCGCCAGCACAAAGCCGGGCAACGCCCGTTTGCTCAAAAATGCCGCGCGCAAATACACATAGGCCGTTCCCGCCAGACAAAAGAGAAATACCGCCCACGCCACGGCAATCAAAAGTCCTTCGCCAAACGAACCGGCCCGCAGCACGCGGGTTACTTGGGCAAATTGGGCGGCCGTGTGCCACCCCCCATAGGCCAGCGCCGCGCACAGCAGCAGCCGCGCCGCCCACAGCCAAGCGGGAGCGGATGCCTTTTCGCCCGCGGGGGCTGCCGGTTCCTCCGGCTGGCATAATGCCAAAATCACGCCGCAAAACACCGCAAAAAAGAGGCCGCTGGAAGCAAAGCGGATGCTGATGTCCACCCCCGCGTGCACCATCAGCCCCAAGAACGCGCTGGCGTAGCCCAATAAATACAGGTTTCGTTCCCGCAGGTTATTTTCTAATGTGCAGGATTGGGTTTCTTTTAAATTGCGTACGGCGCAGAAAAAGATAAACCCGATCAACCATAAAAACACCGCCAGCCCCACGGTTCCCGTGGTGGCCCATTGCTCCAGGTATTCGTTTTCGGCGTGTTGGGTTTCGGTGTTGTGGGAGTTTTCTATATAAAAAATTTGCGGGCGGCGATAGGCGGGATAAATAATTTTAAAGCTGCCCGGCCCGGTGCCCATAACGGGGGAATCCTGCACCATTTCCCAAGCGGAAAGCCAAGTAAACGTGCGGAAGCTGACGGATTGAAAACGTTTGGCGGTATAAAAGCCGGCCGCCGCCAAGGCTAATAACAGCAGGCACAACGCGGCCAGATTAATTTTTTTAACGTATTTTTTGGCGGCTCCCGACAAGAAAAAATTGGTATACAGCCCTGCAAAACACGCGGCCGCGGCCGCATACGCCAGCCACGCGCCTTTGCTTTCGGTAAAAAATACGCCCAACAGGCCCGCCGCCAGCAGGGCCAGCAGTTTCTTTTGGCGGGTCAGCAGGTATTGGGCGGCTGCAAGGCACGAGGCAAACACCGCAAACGCGCCAAAAAAGTTGGGGTTGGCGTGGGTAGAAAAAACCCGCCGCGTAAAAAATCCTCTCCAGGGCATAAAATCCGCCCCCGGGAAAAATCCGTCTATAATCTGCAGCAGTGCATAGGCAAACGAAATCCACGCGGCCGCCAGAATGTAGCGGGTTACGGTTTTTACGTCTTGCCGGCGGAATTGGCAGGCAATCAGCAGCGTGATGGCGCCGTACATCAGCAAGCGGATAAATTCTTCGGCGGCTTCCATTTTATAAGGAGCCCCGACAAAGGAAACGATGTTCCACGCCAAGTAGGCAAATACCGGCAGTAAAAACGGTAAATTTTGGCGGGTAAACGGATTTTTCCGCTCCGCCAGCTGCAGTGCGCTCCACAAGGCAAATAACACCACCGCCCCGCAATGCAAGAGGGTCAGTTTTACCTGGGCCGTATCGTACGTGGCGGTAAAAAAGGAAATGCTCACCAGCAAGCACAGCCAGCCGGTTACGTGCACCAGCGCTTTATGCAAAAAAGGAATTTCCCGTCCGCCGGCTGTGGCAGGAGCCTGCGCGGCCTGTGCGGATTTTTTAGTGCGGGAAAGCGTTTTTTTGGAAGCCATAAATACATCTTAACAATTTTGCGGCAAAACCCGCTACCCGCGTTTCGGGGCGGATACAAAAACCCCCGCCGGCGGGCGGGGGAAATTTCAGCTGTTTAGGGCGGAGCAGATTTCTTCGCCCTGCGGCGTCAGCGCCGTGCATTGCACCGGGCCTCCGTCAAACGGATAATAGAGGGTGTACAAAATATCCATTGCATGGTTGCGTGCGCTGGCTTTTACGCCGCCGGGTTCTAGCAGGAGTTCAAACCCGTCGCAGGATAATTTTTCCGGGCTGATCCGCTGGCATTTCTTATACTCGCCCAGCCACACGCGCGGATCGGCCCCCGGGGCTTGGGCGTCTTTCAGTTGTTTGCGGGCGGCATAATCCAAGGCGCTCAGCACGCGCGAGAGCTGCACATGGCGTTCGGTCTTTTGGTATTGCGGCAGCGCCACCGCCACCAACATCAGCGCCACAAAGACCAGCGCCAGCAAAACCGACACCACCGTTATAAAGGTAAAAGAGGCTTCTTCCTCGGGTTCGGCGTAGGCGTCGGGGTCAAAATCGGCGTTTTTGGAAATGACGGCGCTGTGGCTGATGCGGTCGTGCAGGGTGCGTTTTTTCTTGTCAAAGGCGGCGATAAAAAAACCGAAGTAGAACGTTACGTTGGTAACCAGTTTGGAGAAAATGCGTTCCGTGGCCTGCCAAAAGCTAAGGCGGCGGCCGCGGCGGTCTACCACCTTGATGCCCATTATAATTTTGCCCACGCTGGCCTGCAGGGGGGAGCTTTCCAACAAAGCGTAATACAGCCAGATAATCACCAACAGCACCAGCGAAACCGATGCGTTATCCATCATCTGGGCCAGCACCCAAAACAAAACCGCAAAAACAACCGCGTCAATTAAAAAAGCAAAAAACCGTTTCCAAACGCTTGCGTACATAGCGCACCTCCCGTGTAGCTACTCTTATAGTATACATGTTTGGGCGTTTTGCGCAAGGGCTTGTGGGCCTTAGCACAATTGAACCGCGGAAGCTTGTGCGGCGCGGAGCAAGTCGTTGGGGTTGAGTTTAATTTGCAGGCCGCGCAGGCCGGCGCTGACGTAGATGAAGTCCCACAAAATGCAATCCTCGTGAAGGTAGGTGGGGAAGTGTTTTTTCATCCCCAGCGGGCTGCAGCCGCCGCGCATATAACCCGTTACGGGCACGAGTTCCTTTACGTGCAGCATTTCGCAGGATTTATTTCCGCTGGCGCGGGCGGCGGCTTTCATATCCAGCTCCGCCCCGCCGGGAATGACGCATACAAAAAAACCCGTTTTATCGCCGCGCAGGACAAGGGTTTTATAGACTTGGTCTATATTTTGCCCCAGCGTTTGGGCCACGTGCACCGCGCTTAGGTTTTCTTCATCCACTTCGTACGGGATAAGTTCGTAGGGAATTCCCAGTTCGTCTAATCGGCGGGCGGCGTTGGTTTTGTGAATTTTGTTTTTCATGGCTGGAAAATCCTTTATGAATATTATAGAATTTTATAAATGATTCGTAACACGGAAAGGAGTTTGCCCCATGCATAAAACACATACGGGTTTTACGTTAATTGAATTGCTGGTTGTAGTGTTGATTATTGGTATTTTGGCGGCGGTGGCTGTGCCGCAATATGAAAAATCGGTAAATAGAGCCAAAACGACCGAGGCAATGACGTTTTTATCTACCTTGGAGAAAGAGCAGACGATGTCTTACTTGGCTAATAATTATGTGGATACAAGTGTTTATTCAGACATCATAGATTCCTATCCGATGAAATATTTTCAGCTAGGTTCGTATGCCGGTTCGAATACGGCTAAGTCGTTTTTCGTTTTAAAATCGGTTAAGGACGATATTTCGTTGCTTTCCTATTTTGATGGAGGAACGGTGAATTGGTATTGTGCAGGCAAATGCAAAAATTATTTTTCTGCTGCGGGTTGTGAGGATTCTACTTTTACTATCAGTGAAAACATTATTAGACAAGATGCAAGTTGTGTATTAAAGTAAAATTATTTTTTTGCTAATATAGAAAGCCCCGGCGTTTTGCCGGGGCTTTTTTATTTCTTTTTGGATTTTTTGGCCGGAGCGGACGGATACTTGCCTTGACTTGTTTTTTTTTTTTTGATAAATTTTGCCTATGAACAAAAATCATCAAAAATCCTTTCCGGCAGGAGAAAATACCGGATTTACACTAATAGAACTGTTAGTGGTCGTTTTGATTATTGGCATACTGGCCGCTGTGGCATTGCCTCAGTATGAAAGAGCCGTAGAAAAATCCAGAGCTACGGAAGCCATATCCACTCTTTCCAATTTAAGACAACAGTTTTTGCTTTGTTTATTGAGTCTTCCGTTGGCAGAATGTGGCAAAGGGCCGAACCAGTTTGAATTATTTGACGTTCAACCGCCGGGTGTTCAAGTTTCGGATATGTGCTATAAAACAAAATACTGGTACTATTGTGCGGAGGGACAGGGTGATTTGGTTGCCTATCGGTATAATACTGAAAATGATGCAAACCCTCGTGCTGTTGCTTTAGGGCATCTGATTATGGACGATCCTCATTTAGATCCGTTGATATATTGTTATCCCGATTCCGATGATAAGTTTTGCTACAAGGCGGGATTTACTAAATCTACTTCTTCTGGAAATGTGCTTCCTTAATTAAAAGCTCCCGTCTTTAGCGGGAGCTTATTTTCTTTTTGGATTTTTTGACCGGGGCGGCCGCTTTTTTGGCGGCCGCATTTTTTGGCGCGTGCAATTTTTGCTCCGGGTGTTGGGCCAGAAATTTGTCCACGGCGTCCAGTTCCGGCTTTAAGTATTTGCCCGTGTAGGATTTGGGGCATGCGGCCACTTGGCGCGGCGTGCCGGCCACGACGATCTGGCCGCCTTTGTCGCCGCCTTCGGGGCCGAGGTCTATAATCCAGTCCGCCGTTTTAATTACGTCCAGGTTGTGCTCAATAATCAGCACGGTGTTGCCTTTGTCGGCCAGGCCGTGCAGCACATGCAAGAGTTTATCAATGTCTGCAAAGTGAAGCCCGGTGGTGGGTTCGTCCAAAATATAGAGCGTTTTGCCCGTCCCCTTGCGGGAAAGTTCATCCGCCAGTTTTACGCGCTGGGCTTCGCCGCCCGATAAAGTGGTGGCCGCCTGCCCGAGCTTGATGTAGCCCAGGCCCACGTCGTTTAGCGTTTTTAAGTAGCGTTTGATTTTGGGGATGCTGTCAAAAAATTCCAACGCCTGCGAAACGCTCATATCCAACACTTCGGCAATGTTTTTGCCTTTGAATTTTACTTGAAGGGTATCTTCGTTAAAGCGTTTGCCGTCGCATTCTTCGCATTTTACGTAAATGTCGGGCAGGAACTGCATTTGAATTTTCAAGATGCCGTCGCCCTGGCATTTTTCACACCGGCCTCCTTTTACGTTAAAGGAGAATCTGCCCGGCTTGTATCCGCGGCGTTTGGCTTCGGGCATTTCGGCAAACAAATCGCGGATGTGCGAGAAAACGCCCGTGTAGGTGGCCGGGTTGGAACGCGGCGTTTTGCCGATGGGGCTTTGGTCTACGATGATGACCTTGTCTATATTTTCAAGCCCTTTGATTTCTTTGTGTTTGCCGGGGGTGTCTTTGGCGCCGTAGAATTTTTGGGCGAGGGCTTTGTACAAAATTTGGTGAATAAGCGTACTCTTGCCCGAGCCCGATACGCCCGTTACGCAGATGAATTTGCCTAACGGAAATTTCACGTCAATGTTTTTTAAGTTAAATTGTTTGGCGCCCACAATTTCCAAAAATTTGCCGTTTCCTTTGCGCAGTTCTTCGCGCGGCAGAACCATCCGCCGTCCGTTTAAGTACGAGGCCGTGAGGGATTTTTCGTCCCGCAGGAAATCGGCCGTCGGTTCCGCCGCCACAATTTGGCCGCCGTTTTCGCCCGCGGCGGGGCCGAGCTCCACCACGTAATCGGAGGCCAAAATGGTGTCTTTGTCGTGTTCTACGATAATAAGCGTATTGTCCAAGTCGCGCAGGTTTTTAAGCGTTTCAATCAGGCGGTCGTTGTCGCGCGAGTGCAGCCCGATGGTGGGCTCGTCCAGCACGTACAGCACGCCCGTCAGGCCCGAGCCGATTTGCGTGGCCAGGTGGATGCGCTGGGCTTCGCCGCCGGAGAGCGTTTGGCTTTTGCGTTCCAGCGTCAGGTACGAAAGGCCCACGCTGTTTAAAAATTCCAGCCGCGCGCGGATTTCTTTTAAAACGTCTTTGGCGATGATTTTTTCCTTGTCGGAAAGGTGGATTTGGTCAAAAAACGCTTTGGCGGCGGAAACTTGCATGGCCACGATTTCATGAATGTTTTTGCCGTCTACGCGCACGGCCAAGGCTTCGGGCTTGAGGCGTTTTCCGTGGCAGGTGGGGCAGGTAACTTCGCGCATAAAGCGGGTGTAGACTTCTTCTTTCACAAAATCGCTTTCGCTTTCCTGATAGCGGCGTTTTAAGTTGGTAATGACGCCTTCAAAATCCTGCTCGCCGCCGGAGATAAGCGACGTATAGCTCGCCCCGCCCGTGCCGTACAGCAGCAAATCGCGCTGGGCTTTGGAAAGCTTGTTCCAGGGCGTGTTCATATTAATGCGGTTTTGGCGGCAGACTTGTTTTAAAATGTCGTAATAGTACCCGCTCCAGGAGTTTTTCCAGCGGTGGGTGCGGGTGGTAACGGGGTTATCCCACGCGGCGATGGCGCCCTCGTTGATGGAGAGCGTCGGGTCGGGGACGACCAAGTCTTCGGCTACTTCTATTTTAAGGCCCAGGCCGTTGCAGTCCGGGCAGGCGCCGTAGGGCGAGTTGAACGAAAACAGCCTCGGCTCCAGCTCCGAAAACCCAATCCCGCAATGGGCGCAGGCGTTTTCTTCGCTGTAGGTAAATTCGCGCGGTTTGTCGCCTTCCGTTTCCAGCACGTGCACCAGCCCTTTGGCGTATTTTAAAGCGGCTTCCAAACTTTCCACCAGGCGTTCGCGGTCAAATTCTTCCACAAAAATTTCGTCCGCCACCAGTTCAATGGTGTGTTTTTTGTAGCGTTCCAAAGAGGGGGTATGCTCCAGCGAAACCACCGTTCCGTTTACGCGCGCTTTGACGTAGCCTTCTTTTTTAAATTTGGCAAATAATTCTTCGTACGTGCCGGCGCGTCCGCGCACGACGGGGGACAGAATATAGACCGTCTTCTCGTTAAATTTCTTTAAAATATCCTGCGCGATGCCCTGCACGCTCCAGGACTGTACTTCCCGCCCGCACTGCGGGCAAAAGCGGTGCCCCACGCGGGCAAACAGCAAGCGCAAATAGTCGTAAATTTCGGTTACCGTGGCCACGGTGGAACGCGGGTTTTTGGAAGGGTTGCGCTGTTCAATGGAAATGGCCGGAGAAAGGCCTTCAATATGTTCCACGTCGGGCTTTTCCATCAGTTCCAAAAACTGCCGGGCATAGGCGGACATGCTTTCTACGTAGCGGCGTTGGCCTTCGGCGTAAATGGTGTCAAACGCCAGGGAGCTCTTGCCCGAGCCGGACAAGCCTGTAACTACCACCATTTTATCCTTGGGCAGCTCTACCGTAACGTTTTTTAAATTGTGGCCTTTTGCGCCAATGACTTTAATGCTTTTCATACGTAAAAATCCTTCTTGAAAGTAAACCAAAATGAGGCGGTGCAAAAACCGCGAAACGGGTGTTTTTTCCCTAAATAAATTATATAATTTATACATCTCTTTATCCCGGAGCGAACGCGTGAAAAAACCGCTTAAAATTTTGTGCTATGTCCTAGGCGCCTTTTTATCCGTCGGCATTCTTGCGCTTATGGTGTACCAGACGCGCGACAGTTTCGTCAAAATCTGGCAGGGCGTCAGCACGCGCTACCTGTTCCTTTCGCTCCTTTCTTCCGTCTTGATTTACATTTCCATGGGCCTTAGCCTCTACGAAGTGCTGCGCATTATGGGCCGGCGCGTGAGCAAAGGGGCTGCCATCGGCATTGCCTTGGTGTCCACCACGGTTAATTATGTGGTGTCTTCGCTGGGGGTAAGCGGGTTTGCCCTGCGGGCGCATCTGTTGAACCGCCGCCGCGTGCCATTTGGCATGTGCGTAACGGCCAGCATCGTGATTACGGTGTTGTTGTATTTTGTGTTGGCGGTAATTATTTTGCAGGGGTCGGTGCTGATGTTGTTTAATTCTTCCGCTACCACCATGCAAATCCTCAAAAATTTCTCGCTGATTGTGGTCATGTGCGCCGTTTGCGCGGTAATTACGGCCTTTTTATTTAACAACGAATGGCGCTCGCGCTGGCTGCGCAAAATTTTCCGGATGATGAACAAAGTGCTCTATCACGTGTTCCGCGCGCTGATTGCCAAAAATAAGTACGACGCGTTTATGGATCAGCTGGATGAAGGAATTGATTTAATTCATAAAAAGAAAAAGAAACTGACGATGACCATCATCTACGTCTGTGCGGACTGGCTGTTTACGATTTTGGTGCTGTATTTTGCCTTCCGCGCCGTAGGCATACACATCACGGCGGGCGTGTTGGTGGCCGGGTTTGCGGTGGGGATGGTTACCACGCTAATTCCTATTTTGCCGGGCGGGCTGGGCGCCATGGAACTGGCGATGACGGCCGTCTACTCCCAAATGGGCATTGATTGGGATTCCGCCCTGATGGCGGCGCTTATTTACCGCGTGGTGTATTATGTGATTCCGGGCATTGTCAGCATTTTTATTTATTGGGGGCTGCAGCTTTCTTCGCCTTCGTCTCCCCGCAAGAAAAAATTACCCAAGGAGTTTTCCCATGAGAGAACGTATTAACGAGCAAGTGCCCCACGTGCGGGCCAGCTGTTATTTGCATAAGACATCGGTTTTGATCGGCGATGTAACGCTGGGGGAAAATGTTTCCGTCTGGCCGTGCGCCGTGTTGCGCGGCGACATCGCCCCGATTTCGGTGGGGGATAATTCCAATATCCAGGAAAACGCGTGTATTCACGTTAATTACGGCGCACCGTGTCTGATTGGGCGCGGGGTAAGCGTGGGGCACGGCGCGGTGGTGCACGGGAGCAAAATTGGCGACAACTGCCTGATCGGAATGAACGCCGTGGTGATGGAAAGCGAAATAGGCCCCAACTGCATCATCGGGGCGGGGGCTGTGGTGCCGGCCGGGAAGAACATTCCGGCGGGGTCGCTTGTGATGGGCGTGCCGGCCAAAATCGTGCGCAAATTGGAAGAAGATGAAGTAAATGCCGTGATGCGCAACGCCCGCGAATATGCGGAAGCTATTTTGCTCTATAAAGACCATTGCGAAGAGATTTAACCATGAAAAAAGTAGTGTTGATAGAAGATTCCAAAGTGTTGGCCAATGCGCTGATCGGGGCGCTGAAGGTGGAAGGGATAGAAACCCACTGGGCCGAAAACGGCGTAATGGGCGTGCAAATGGCCAAACAGCTTAAGCCGGATTTGGTGCTGCTGGATTTAATGCTGCCTAAATTGAGCGGGTTTGACGTGTGCAAACTGCTTAAGACGGACGACGGCACGTGGCGGATTCCGGTGGTGATTATGTCCACCCTGTCCGACCCGCAGTCGCGCGACCGCGCCACCGAAGCCGGGGCGGATTATTTTATTCCCAAGCCGTATGATTTAGCCTCTACTTTGGCTGAAATTAAAAAAATTCTTAAAATTTAACCAAGCCCCTTGTTTTCGGGGTTTATTTACAGAGGGAGAAAACCATGCCCGTAACCAAAAAACAACCTGCCAAAAAGACGGCAAAAGTAGATTTGACCGCACTGGAAGAATTGCTGGAGGAGAACCGCCCGTCCGAAGCGTTGGAAAAATTGCTTTCCGTCCGCACCAAGGACGCGTCCTGCTGGTTTTTAACCGGCGAGGCCCAACGCCAGCTGGGCGCCTTTGAACCGGCGCTGGCCAGCTATGCCAAAGCACTGCAATTGGCCGATGAAGCCGAAACCCGCATGGACGTGCTGCTGGCCATGGCGGCCTGCTACCGCACGCTGGGGCATTCGGCCGCGGCGTATGAACTGGCGCAGGAAGCTTTTCAAATGGCGCAGGAATTGGAGTATGACGAATTTGTCGTGCGCGCCATGCAGGAAATGGGCATGGCCCTTCGCGCCTGGGGACGGCTGGAAGAAGCGCTGGATTTGTTGGATGCCGTGCTTTCCGCCTATACGCAGCTGAAAGATTATGCGGGGATGAGTTTTATTCACTGGGCCAAAGGCGGCATTTTCCGCCTGCAGGGGCATTTTCAGGAAGGAATCGCCCAGTTCAAGCAGGCTATTTCCTTGGCCAAAAAAGCGGGCGACGACATCAGCCTAGCCTACGGCTACTGCGGCCTGGCGGGCATCAGCCGCATTTGCGGAAAAATTGACGACTGCGTAAAAAATTATAAACTGGCGGAAAAAATCTTCCGCAAAAGCGAAGACCTTTTCGGCAAAGCCTACACCAACTGCGGCATGGCCAACGGCCTGCGCCAGCAGGGAAAATACGACGAAGCCCTTCGCCACTACAACGTGGCGGATAAGCTCTATTCCTCCATTCACGACACGGTGGACTTGGGGTTTGTAAAGTGGGGGCGCGCCGATATTTTAAAACGTAAAAACAAAATGGAAGCCGCCCTGCAGGATTTGCAGCAGGCGCGCGAACTGTTTGATAATTCCGACGAAACCCGCGGCCAGATTCTTACCAAACTTTCCCTGGCCCAAGTGCTTTATGCGCTGGGGCAAACGCAGGAAGCGGAAGAATTGTACGAAGCCGGCGTGTCGCAGGCGCGGGCCGAAGGGCTGCACACCTATTTGGAAAGTTACACCTGATGAGCTAGACGGGTTTTGCAAGCCCGTTTCTGACCGCTGCAAAAAGCGGCGTTCTTTTAAAAATCCCCCGGCTGCGGCCGGGGGATTTGTATTTAGAATAAATTTTTTTGTTCGGCTTTTTTGCGGGCCTGCTGCTGCAGGCGGGTTATTTCCTGTTCCAGGCGGTTAGGCGGCACATTTCCGGCCTGCAAAACTAGGGAATGAAAGGCAGACAAATTAAAATCTTTTCCCTCTTTTTTGGCGTATTTCTCGCGGGCTTTTTCAAGGGTCTGCAAGCCGTAAACATAGCTGATGCTTTCGGCCGGATGCGCCGCAATTTCTTTGAGCAGGTTTTCCGCTTCCGTTTGTTCAAACCCGTTTTCCGTTACCAAAAAGTTCAGTGCGTCCGCGTAGGAGTATTCTTTGGTTTGCAGCCGTACGTCCACCAACGCCGCGGCGGCGCGGCGGTATTCGTCCCAGGCTAGAAACAACAGGTCTTCCTCGGTTGTGACATAGTCGCGTTCCTTCGCCAGGCGCCGGGCGTAGGCGCTCCAGCCGTTGGCCAATGTGCGGGAGGGATAGAGGCGGCGGATGGAAGATAAATCCTTCCCGGCTGCCGTTTGATAGTAGCGGCCGGGCACCAATTCCCCGCTCAGAAGCAATTTGCGCACCGGAGCGTTGAAATCCTTTTTAAGCTGTTCCTGTCGGGCCAGCTTGTTGCCGGAGGGCATCCGCAAAAACAGATCCGAAACCGGAGCAAGTTGGTTGCCAAAAGGGGGCACAAATAAATACGCTTGCGTATATGCGTAAAAAGCCGGCAGTTGCTTGACGGAAAACTGAACAGAACCGGCGGCCGGCAGGGTGCCGTCTTGTTCAAAGCGTTGGGCTAATCCGGCGGCATCTTGGGAGAGCGCGCGCAGCAAATTGCCTCCGGCCGGCGCCGCGGCCACGCGCTGGGCGGCTTTATAGAAATCCTGTGCGGAAGGGGGGACGAATTTGCCTTTCTTTTTCGTCTTAGCCGGGGTGGGCTGGACGGTAGGCGTGGCGTTTAAATCGTCCACAACGGTTACTTCTTCTTCGGCCGTTTCCAAAACAAAGGGTTCCAGCGCGTCGGCTAACGTTTTTTGCGCTTGCAGAAAGTTTTTCTGGAGCTGTTTTTCCAGTTTGGCCGGTTTTTCCGTGATTTGGTACCGGTCTTTAAGCACCTGAACATAGGCTTCTTCTCCCAGGCGGAAGTCTTGCGTGTTCTGTTCTTGGGATAAGCTTTTAAACCAGTCAAACATTTGTTTAATGGCGCGCTTGGCGGTTTGGCCGTCACGCTTGATTTGGGAGATGGACACCTCGTCCTCTACGCCTTGGAGCAGAAAATCGGTTACTTCATCAAACGCTAAATATGCATAGTAAGCCCTTTCCATGGCCAGCTGGGAAAAATAAGCCGGCGGCTGGAGCAGGTTGTTTTGGGCTTGCCGGGCCACTTCGGGCAGGGCGCGAACGCGGGCCAGCAAATCGGCCCGCTGCTGCGCGGAGGCAGTTGTTTGCTTGAGCATCAGGTCATAAACGGCGTCAAAAGCTTCCGTATAGTACAAGGGATCGTTTTGAATGCGGTCTTGCTCCAGCTGCCAAATATCGGCATCCAGCGCGCGCTGCAAAAGAAGCAGGTCAGTTTGGTTGGCTTTGGAAAGCTGGGAAGGCGTGATTTGTTCCGTCATTTCCTTTACGGAACGCAACGCGTTTAACGCCAAAGAAGTGTTGGCGGCGGAACGGGCATTTAATTTGGAATTGGCCGAGGAAAAGCCCATCCGGGTGGCGCGTTCCGGAAAGAAAGACAACAGCACCGAAGCATAGCGGTTGGCGGCGTCGTTTAGCGCATTGTCTTCCAAAAGGGTGTCTATGTCTTCAAAATCAAAAAAGGCTTGCGCGGCGGCGGGTGTCGGAAAGGCCCAACAGAGCAAACAGGCCGCCAAAGCCGGAAGTAGTGTTCGTTTCATGGAAGTCTCCGTTTATTTTGTGCGTAAAAAATTTAATTCATCCGTCACTTGTTCCAAGTTGGCCGACACTTCTTTGAGTTGAAGTGCGGATTGTTCGTATTCGCGCTGGCTTTTTTCCAATGTTTTTTTGGCCTGCAGCGCGGCGGGGGTTGATTCCCCTTCGGCGGACAAAATGTCGTAGATCACTTGATTTTTGGCGTATTGCTGCCGTTTGTGTGAAATCGTACCCGCCAGCGCGGTCTGGCGCTGGGTTAAGTATTGCAGGTATCTTTCCCGCACGGAAATACGCTTGGCCAAGGAAGGCGCGTGCACGGATTGGGGATTAAGCGTCCCTTTAACCAAGCGGCGCGTATCGGAATTGTGCATATAAGGATCTAACGAAAGCATTTGCAGTTCCTTATATTGTTTGTCCAGCAAGAAATTATAGAACGCGGGGCGGGTTTGGGCCGGGAAAAGGGTGCTAAGCACGTTGATGGCCACCCATTCGTCGTCGGTAATGATTTGTTTTTCGGCCGGGCGGGATAAAATTTGATTCATCAGCGCGTTCATTTCTTCGGAAGCATAAAACGTCAGCATGCGGGCGGACTTGTCGTTGGAAGAAAGCGTTCCGCCGGAATGCAGGGTGGGGAAAGCCCCTTTATGGTCTTTCAGATACGCCGCCACCGCCGGGTAGCCGGCTTGTTGCGCCACGTGCGCGGCATGTTTTAAAAACAGCGTCATTTCGTAATAATATCTTTGACTGATTTTTTTAAAAACCGCCGGATTTTTTTGGTGCAGGTAGACGGCTTGTTTGAACATTTCATAAAAAGTAGGGGCCGGTTTGGCCAGTTTTTTGCGCAGCAAGTCCTGCACCAGCGTGGTTCGGCTGTCCGTCAGCGGGTAAAAACGGGCAATGAATACTTTGGGCACGATCGGAGGCTGGGGCGCGGGAAGCGGCCGCATTTCATAGACGGCAACCGCCGGGCCGAAAGAATTGCGCAGACCGCCGGGAACGGCGATTTTTTGCGCAAGCGGTGTTTTAAAAGCGGGCTGAAGGGCCGTTTTGGCCGCCGGGAGAATTTTTTCAGGGAGTTGCCCATAAGACGGAAGCGCAAAAAAGGCAACGGCTCCTGCCAGAAGAAATGTGTGTTTGAGGGGTTGGGAAAGTATGTTCATTTTATGTTCCATCGCTAAGTAAGAAGATATGACGCCGGCCGTAAGGCCTTACTTGTATTTTATTGCTTGCGGGGGGAAGATGTCAATTGTTTCTTGCCGCCAAAAAGGGGTTTGCGCGGCGCGGAAAAAATTTGCTAAAATAAAATATCTTCGGAACGGATTTCCCTGCAAGCGGCGCATAGGCCGTTTACCCGTTTCTCTAATTTTGCTATAATCTAACCAGAAACCCTTTCGGGCCATTAGCTCAGTTGGTAGAGCAGACGCCTCTTAAGCGTAAGGTCGTGAGTTCGAGCCTCACATGGCCCAAATTTTCGTTTTTCTTACATAAACTAGGACGGATGGCGGAACCGGTAGACGCGTACGCCTTAGGAGCGTATGGAGCAATCCGTGAGGGTTCAAGTCCCTCTCCGTCCAGATTTTCGGCATGTCCGATACGAACAGGAGTGAGTTAAGTATGTCCATCTTCAAAACTGCCCAGAGCGGGGAAGTAAAAACCCAACAACTAAAAAAAGAAGGCTGCCGCGTAACGCTTTCGGTGGAAGCCTCCCCGGAACTGGTTACCAAAAGCTTTCAAAACGCTGCCGTACAAGTCCAATCCCGTGCGCAAATGCAAGGTTTCCGCGCCGGCAAAGTACCGTTGGACTTGGTTAAACAAAATTTCGCCGGACATATTAAGGAACGCGCGCTGGACTTAACGGTCAAAGCCGCCATCAACGCCGCCATTACGGATGCCAAGCTAGACGCCGTGGCCGTCCCCACGCTGACCAAAGCCGATTTTATGAACTTTGCGGAAGGAAAAGCCTTTCCGTTTGAAATTGCGGTGGATGTGGCGCCGGAATTTGAAGTAAAGGATTACAAAGGCATTGAAATCGCCAAAAAACCGGAAACCGCTACCGAACAGGACGTGGCCGAAAATTTAAACCGCGTGCTGGACGCCAACGCCCGCTTGGAAAGCGCGGCCGAAGGAGCCGTGATTGACGATAAATGCTACGCCGTTATTCACTACAGCGGCAAACGCAACGGTACGGACGATTATAAATTAAGCGCCGACAGCGAACTGGTGGATATGTCCGCCCCGCAAACGATGCCCGGCTTGGCCGAAGGCATTAAAGGCCTCAAAAAAGGCGACGTAAAAGACATTGAAACCAAAGAAGGCAACGATACGATTTCCTACCACGTAACGGTGGACGATATTAAAAACAAAATCGTGCCCGCGCTGGACGACTCTTTCGCCAAGGATATGGGTTTTGACACGCTGGACGCGTTGAAAGCCAAAGTCAAAGAAAGCCTGGACGAAGAAGCCAAGCAAAACGCCCGCCGCGACGAAGTGGCTCAAATCGAAAACCACTTGGTCAAAATGAACCAGTTTGATTTGCCGCAGAGCTTGGTGGAAGAATATACGGAATCTTCTTTAAATAACTTTGTGCGCAGCATGACCCAGCTCAAACCCGAACAGCTGACGGCCGACCAGAAAAAAGCGTTTGAAGAACGCATCCGCCCCAGCGTGGAGAAGGATTTGCGCATCGGCTACATCGTGCACGCCATTGCCAAAAAGGAAAACCTGGAAGCCACCGAGGCCGACTGGAAAGCCGAATTGGACAAGAGCATCGCCGCCAATTCTCAAAATAAAGAAGACGAAAAGAAAATCAAAGCTTTCTTCAACGAACGCAAAGCGCACATTTTGGCTACGCTCAGCGAACGCAAAGTGTTTGATTTCATCAAAGAACAGGCGAAATACAAATAAATTTGCCGGAACGAACTTCCCCGTCCGCATGCCGGGCGGGGTGTTTCGTCCCCGGACGGGCCGTTTTCCAAGTCGTATGAAAACACGGCATATGGCCTGGACAAACGGTTTTAACCTCAGGGAGCGGGTATTTTTACCTGCTCCTTTTTTTGTGCGGAAACGATACCCGGCAAACGCCGGGCCCAAAAGCCTTCCGCCCCTTGCCGCGGGGGCCGGCCCAGCCGCGCAAAAACAGGGGCAAACAGGGGCCCCGTTTGGGGCCGCCGGGGGAGGAAGCACCCTCCCGGCGCCAGGCGGGGAAAGGGTGGGGTTTTTAAAGGCCCAATTTGGTATAATTTGTATATGAAGAAATGTTTGCTTTTATCCGTGTTTTTAGGGTCGGCTTTCGGGCTGCCGGGTTTTGCTTTTTGCGCCACGGGGGACGTTGCGTCTTCTGGGGCGGTTGCCGCGGCGCAAGAACCAGCGGCACAAACGGTCAGCAAATCCACGCTGGCGGCTACGCGGGTGGACAGCAAATTAAACGAAACCGTACTGCATAAAAGCGTGCTGGACTATTATTTGCCGGCAGACATTGCGGCCGTAGCCAAAAAATGCGCGGCGGGCGAAATAGACGAATGTTACTTTTCTTTTAAAACGTTTGAAAACGCGCCCGACGCCAAAACGGCGGCCGCGGCCAATTTGGAGTTGGCGGTGCTTTCCTTGCAGCGGGGGCTGGTCAAACAGGCCGTTAAATATATAGACCAAGCCTGCGCTTTTAACCCCGACGATCCCTTTGCCGAACTGACGCGCGGGTGGATTTTGCTTTCTTCGGGCAAATATAAAAAAGCCCGTCAATCGTTTCAGGACTTGCTGTACCTGACGGCCGATTTTGAGTACGTTTCTTCCGCCAAGCTGGGCACGGCGCTGGCGTGGTATTTGGACGGCGACAAAGAAAAAGCCGCCACCGAGCTGCAGTATCTCTACACTTCTAATCCCTACACCATTTCTTTTGTATCGTATATGCTGGGGCGGATCGCGTCGGAAATGAAATCTTCGCGCAAGCTGGCGCCGGTGTTTTTGCAGCAATCGCTGACGCATGACGCGCGCAATTATGCGGCGGTGGAATTGTTTGCCCAACTGTCCGAAAAAGAAAAAAACGACCTGCGCGCCTGGCAGTATTACGCCACCCTCTACAGCCTGGATCCCGATAATAAAGACCTCGCCAAAAAAATTGACAAATACGCCAAAAAACTGGGCGATAAAAGCATTGACTATCTGTTTTACCTGCGCTTGGAGCAGCCCATTGTGCACGAGATGTTTTCCACCCCTTCCGAAAAAGTAAAAATGGCGCTTTACGCCAACCGCGAACAAATCCCGCAGGAGTTGCTTTCTTTTTCGCTGATGCCTTCGGGCACCATGCGGGTGGAAGATGAAAAACTGGGGGAAGTGCTGCGCTCGCCTTCTTACATTCAAAAAACGATCGTTTTTAACCCGCAGACGGGCGGGGTGGACTTTACCAACGATAAAGGCCATGTGGAATTTTCGGCCAAGCGTCCTTTCACCGTTACGGTGGAAAACCCCAACAAAACGCTTCTGGTGCGCGAAGCCACCGCCCAAAACATTTTTGCGGCGGATCTAAGCGACAAAGAATTAAAAGGCACCCTGATCGTCATTCCCACGCCGCAGGGCATTAAACTTGTAAACGAAGTATATGCCGAAGATTTAATCCCCGCCTTGCTGGCCACCCAAGTGCAGGACATTACCCACGATTCCGCCCTCAAGGCGCTTGCGGTGGTGTTCCGCTCGGCCCTGCTGCAGGCGGTCAAAGATCATCAGGATCAGCCCTATCACATTACCGATAACGACCTGCATTTTAAATTTAAAGGCATCAACCTGATTTTTAAAAATTTGTTAGACGCATCCAAAGAATCCGCTCAAATCCGCCTGACCGAAGCCCAGGCCGGCGCCTATGCCGACTGCGGGGTTCTGACCGCGGACTCCTTGGAAAACACGGCGGATACACCGGGCTATATTTTCTCGCCCGCCAACGTCAGCAAATACCTGCTTTCCAACCCGCCGGCGGATTTGTACTCCCGCCCGCAGGATCCGACCCAATGGGCCGGCATTAAGTGGATGTATTTGTACGATGGAAAAGAGATAGAAAACCGCATCGCCTACAAACAAAACATCGGCAAACTGCGCGCGATTACGCCTACTTCGTTTACGGAAAAGGGGCGCATTTTGTCCATGCGGTTTGAAGGCAGCAAAGGCTCGTACGAAGCCAAAACCCCGCAGGAGGTCGCGTTTATTTTAAGCGCGGGCACGATGCGCTCCAACCTGTTTGATATAGTGCCGTTTTATAAGGGCAAAAATATCAAAAGCGTCTTGGTGCGCGGTTATGACACGGGGCTTGGATACGGGCTTTGCCTGCAGGGGGCGGACGGTTTAGCCAAACAAGGCGCGGACTATATGGCAATTATCAAGTATTACTTTCCGCAGGCCCGCATCTTGGATACCACCACAGGAACAATTAAATAAATGGAAAAGACAAAAATACTCTACTTCATCACCCGTATGGATCAGGGCGGCGCGCAGGCCAGCGTGCTGACGACGATAAAAACCATCAACAAACAGCAGTTTGAAACGTATCTGGCCACCGGCCCCGGCGGCCGTTTGGACGGACGCTTCAAAAACGATACGCAGCATGTGTTTTTTATTACGGCGCTTCGCCACGACATCCGCGCCAAGTACTTTTTTCACGACTTGGCAGCCCTTTTTCAAATGGGGCGCATTGTGCGCCGCGTCAAGCCGGACATCGTGCATACCAACGCCCCCAAAGCCGGCGTACTGGGGCGCATTGCCGCGCGCATTTTTTGGCGCAAGGCCAAAGTGGTGCATACGTTCCACGGGCTGGGCTTTGCCAAAGAACACGGCGAAAAGCAGTTTAAATTTTTTGTGGCGGTGGAAAAATTCTGCGCCAAATTTACCGATGTGTTGGTGTTTGTGTCCCGCCGCAACGCCGCCGAAGCCAAGCAATTGGGCATTGGCAAAGGCGTGCGGACGGAACTCATCCGCGCGGGCGTAAATTTCAACCCGATCCTGCCGCTTAAATTTGACCCCGCCGCCAAAAAAGCTTCCTTAAAAATTCCCGCCAATGCCAAAGTGGTGTTGGCGCTGGCCAATTTTAAACCGCTTAAAAACCCCATTCACTTTGTGCTGGCAGCCTATAAGGTGCTGAGCCAAATGAAGAACGTGTATTTTATTTTCACGGGGGACGGCCCGCTGAAAGAAACGGCGGTAAACCTGGCTAAAAATTTAAGCATAGAAAAGCAGGTTATTTTCCCCGGCTGGCGCAACGACGCGCTGGAACTGCTGGCCATTTGCGACGTGTACGCCAGCGTATCGTTGCGGGAAGGGCTGCCGATGTCTTTGCTGGAGGCGATGTCTATGCGGGTGCCCGCGGTATGCTATGACGTGGACGGCATCGGCGAAGTAATTACCAACAACAAAACCGGTTTTCTGGTGGCGCCCAACGACATCAACACCTTTGCCGACAAGCTTAAAGTCCTTTTGCGCCACGCTTCGTTGCGCGAACGCTTTGAAGCGGCCATTGACCACCGCGATTTTTCGGAATTTACGGCTTCCACCATGGTCAAAAAGCAGGAACGCCTGTACAGAAGTTTGGTGCCGCCCACCAAGAAAAACGGCGGGAAAAGACGTTTTTTCAGAAGACGCAGACATTTCAAAAAGTTTAACCCTGGAGAGAAATAATGGATTACGCAATCAACGAAATGGAGCAGGAAGTTCTAAACGCTACGCGTGAACTGGCCCAAAAAAAGCTCAAACCTTTGCGTGCGGAAATGGACGCCAAAGAACAATTTTCCAACCAAATGCTGGAAGAATACCGCAAGTCCGGCATGATGGGGCTGTGGCTGCCCGAAGAATACGGCGGCCTGGGCGGGGGGATTACCTGCCTGGCCATGGCGTTTGAAGAGCTTTCCCGCGTGTGCGCAGGCTTGGCGCTTACGCCCGGCACCACGGCGCTGGGGGCGATTCCGATGTTTCTGGCGGCCACCAAAGAACAGCGCGAACGCTGGTGCCCGGACGTGGCCAGCGGCAAAAAACTGTGGGCCTTTGCGCTGACCGAGCCCGAAGCCGGCTCCGACGCCACCGCCCTTAAAACCACCGCCCTTAAAGACGGCGATTTTTACGTGGTAAACGGCACGAAACATTTTATCTCCACCGGCAAAGAAGCCGATTTTTACACCGTAGCCGTCAACACCAATCCTTCCCGCGGGGCGCGCGGCATTTCGCTGCTCGTGATTGAAAAAGGAACGCCCGGCTTTTCCTTCGGCAAAAAAGAAGAAAAGATGGGCATCCGCACCAACCCGACGTATGAACTGATTTTTGAAAACGTGCGCGTGCCGAAAGAAAACCTGCTGGGCAGCGAAGGGCGCGGGCTTCTTTACTTGCAGGAAACGCTGGATTATTCCCGCCCGGGCGTGGCGGCGCAGGCCGTGGGCATTGCGCAAGGCGCGCTGGACGAAACGATCCCGTACCTGCGCACGCGCAAGCAATTCGGCCAGCCGATTATCACTTTTCAGGCGCTGGGGCATAAAATTGCCGAACTGGCCGCCAAAACCGAAGCCGGCCGGGCGCTGGTGTACAGCCTGACGCACCGGATGGATACCGAATATCTGCCCGCCGTGAAAGCCGCGCTAGCGGAAGGAACGACCGTACACGATGAGCTCAAAAAATTAAAAGGCCAACGCTGGACGAAATACAGCGCCGAAGCCAAGCTGTTCTGCTCTAACGTGGCCATGGAAGTGGCCGACGAGTGCGTAACGCTGTGCGGCGGCGTGGCCTATATGCGCGATTTCCCGCTGGAAAAATACATGCGCGACGCCAAAATCACCCAAATTTACGAAGGAACCGTGCACATTCAAAAGAACGAAATCATCACGGCTCTCATTAAAGAATACGCCGCTAAAGGCGACGAGGAGTAATTTGTATGCATATTGTAGCTTGCGTAAAGCAAACCCCAAAGTCGGACAATGTGAAAATAGACCCCGCCACCGGATGCTTAATCCGCTCCGGCGCGGCGAGCGCGATGAACCCTTTTGACGAATACGCCTTGGAAGAAGCCGTAACCCTTAAAGAACAGCAGGGCGGTACGGTGTCCGTCATTACCATGGGCCCGCCGCAGGCCGAGGCTGTGTTGCGCGACAGTATCGCCCGCGGGGCGGACAGCGTCTACCAGCTGGGCGATGTGGCGTTTGCCGGGTCGGACACGTGGTCTACGAGCTATGCGCTTTCCAAAGGCATTGAAAAAATCAACGCCATCCGCCCGGTGGACTTAATCATCTGCGGCAAACAAACCAACGACAGCGACACCGGCCACATCGGCCCGCAAATTTCCGCCTGGCTTAAAATGCCCAACGCGGCGTTTGTAAAAAAAGTGTTGGAAGTGAAGGAAAAATCCATCGTGGTGGAACGCCTGACCGAGGACGGGAGCGAAGTGCTGGAATTGCCGTTTCCGTGCGTGTTGTCGGTCGTGAAAGAAATCAACAGCCCGCGGGTGCGCAGCGTAAAAGGCCGCATGGCCGCCAAACGCGCGCAAGTAACCAAGTGGACGGCGGACGATATCGGCGCGGACAAAAATATGCTGGGCGTGAAAAACTGCCCGACGCACGTGGTAAAATCCTTTGTGCCCAAGCGCGAAGTATGCGCCGTAGCGGTGGAAGGCGCTAACGGCAAAGAAAAAGCCGCCCGTTTGGTGAGCCTTTTAAAAGAAGGGAAATACATTTAAGGAAAGTGTTATGAACGATTGCAAAAATGTTTGGATTTTCGCCGAGGCGCAGCGCGGCAAATTAAGCCCCACGGCCTTGGAACTTTTAACGGCGGGGCGCCAACTAGCCGACGATTTGGGCGAAAAACTGTGCGCCGTACTGCTGGGCTATCAGGTGGAAAAATTTGCCCGGGATTTGTTTGAACACGGGGCGGACGTCGTATACGTGTGCGACGATAAAGCCTTGGAAAACTATTTAGACGACGTCTACGCCAAAGTGTTGGCCGATATGGTTCAAAAGTATCAGCCGAATAAATTTTTGCTTCCGGCCACCAACTTGGGCCGCTCGCTTTCCGCCAAGACGGCTATTTTCGTGGGCACCGGTCTGACCGCCGACGCCACGGAAGTGGTTATCAACAAGGCCGACGGCCAGCTGCACGCCACGCGCCCTACTTTTGGCGGCAACCTGATGGCGACCATTACCTGCACCCATACGCGCCCGGAAATGTGTTCGCTGCGGCCGATGTCGTACGAAAAAGCGCCGCGCCAAGCGGGGCGCACGGGGGAAGTAGTCCGCTTTGCGTTTGACCCGAAAAAACATACGACGCTGGCTAAATTTGTGGAATTTATCAAAAGCCAGGGCGATGGGATGGACTTGTCGGAAGCGGAAATTATCGTAGCCGGCGGCCGCGGGGTAGGAAAGGCGGAAGGATTTGAACTGCTTCACAAACTGGCTGACCGGCTGGGCGGAGCGGTGGCGGCTTCCCGCGCCCCGGTGGACAGCGGCTGGATTGACTACCGCTACCAAGTGGGGCTGACGGGCCGCACGGTCAAGCCGAAGGTGTATATTGCCTGCGGCATTTCGGGGCAGATTCAGCATATGGCCGGCATGAGCGGCTCGGACGTGATTGTGGCCATTAACAAAGACCCGGAGGCCCCCATTATGAAAGTGGCCAACTATGCGGTGCAAGGCGATTTGTACGACGTGGTGCCCGCCATGTTGGAAGCGTTGAAATAAGGTTTTGGGTAACGAAGACGGCGGACAGGCAAAAGCTTGTCCGCCGTTTTTTTATGCTTATATGTGGAAAAATCATTCGTTTGTTTTGCAAGAGTTCGGTTTTACAAAAACCGTGTGGCTTAAACGGGCCTTGATCTCCGCCCTTCGGGAGGAGGTACTTTTTCTTGCAAAAGAAAAAGTAGCAAAAAGATTGCCGCCCCAGCGTCCTATAAAAAATCACTTTGCGGCAGGAAATTTTATAACTCGCTCCGCTCAAACAATAAAATTTCGGATTAGCCGCAAAGGCTTTTTATAAGCAGGACAAAGGGGCGGATAGACGGCAACAACATAGAAGGGGATTTCCTTGTTGAAATTTGAGTTTTTGATCAGCGTGTAAGGGTACAAAGAACAGAAATGGCGTGGCTTAAAGGAATCGGATTAACGGGTATTGAGGCGGGAGGCCATCCTCTGCCTTGACTCGTTTTTTTTTTTGATAAATTTTGTCTATGAACAAAATTTATCAAAAATCATTCTCTGGGGATAAAAACGCCGGATTTACGCTTATAGAGTTACTAGTAGTTGTTTTAATTATTGGTATTCTAGCGGCGGTTGCCTTGCCGCAATACGAAAAAGCCGTGCGCAAAAGCCGTACCGCCAACACGTTTACGTTGTTGCGCGCGGTCAAAAATGCGGAAGAACAGTATTTTTTGGCAAATGGGGAATACACGCTTGATTTTGACGCCTTGGATGTTTCCTTACCCTCTTCCTGTCAAATATCTGGTCAAACGGCAAAATGCACTATAAACGGAATGGAAGTACGGATTTCTTTGTCTATGGTAAATTTCAGTAATCCTACTTATTATGCGGTAGTAGCAACGGAAAATGACAACCCGTGGTTGAGGTGGCAATGGCAGTTAGACCGTTCTTCCATAACGCCTGGGCGTCGTATTTGTTTTCCTAGAAAATCCGAAGCCGAGAAGGGCATCCAGCAATGCCAAGCTTGGGGCGGTGTCGCGTGTGGGGCATACAGCGGGTGGTATCCCGATGCAGAGCAGGCGTATTGTTTGCCCGACTAGCGAATCAGGTAGGCTTCTTCGCCGTCCAAGGTAATAGGTTCTTCGGGCCCGGCCTGGCTTTCACAAAATTCTTTCCCGGCTTGGTTAAGCCCCACGCAGGCCAAGCTCAGAAAATTGCGGGTAGTGGTCAGTTTGTAGCGGGCGTGGGCGTCGGGATCCGTCTGCGTGAAGACCGCTTCCCAGCAGGGTTCGTTTGCGTCGTCTTTGGTGCGGCAGTACGCATACCCGGTGTAATTTTTAAGGTTGGCTTTTTGCAGCCGCTCCGTCAGTCGGTCGGCCTGTTCCTGGGTCAAGTCTTTGCCGGTTACGTAGTTTTTTTGCCGGCCCCACAGCATGACGACCTCCGTCATCCGGGCGCTTTCCACGGCGTTAAAATAATACGGAATTGCAATAGAAGATAAAATCCCGATAATTAAAACTACCACCAATAATTCAATTAATGTAAATGCCTTGTTCATAGCGGTTGCATGCTTTTATAAAATGCGCACTTTATATCCTTCTTGTTCCAGCAGGGCGGCCGTTTGTTGTTTTTTGTCTCCCTGAATTTCCAATCGCCCTTCTTTTACCGTTCCGCCGCAGCCCAGCGATTTTTTGAGCTTTTTAAGCAGTTGTTCTTTTCCGTTTGGATGAAGCGGCAATTTTTCCACCAGCGTCATTCCGCTTCCTTTGGCGTTTTTGGCAAAGCGCACGCGCACGGGTTCGGTCTGTTTTTTGGGCGCCCCCAACCGGTTGCAAACGCACGGAATGTGCTTGCAGTGCGGGCAGAAGCGGGGATCCGTGGAAAAGAAAATCTCGCCCATCTTATTGGGCCTCCTTGAGGTATTGGTGCAATAACGCGCGGATTTGGCTTTCGTCCGCCTGCAGCCCAAGCGACCACGCCGCTTCGTGCAGGATGTTTTCCAAGATGGCGGGCAGTTTGGTGTCCAGCTCCGCCAGCGAGAGGTTCCTGTCCATGCGCAGGTAATCTTCCAGCACGGTGGCCTGCTGTCGGCCCAGCAGCGCCCGCAGGGCGCGGGTATTGTTCATTTTCAGCCGGAAATACAGCGGCCCGCCGAATGACAGGTGCGTCAGAAATTTGCGCGCCGTCAGTAAAAACAGCGTCAGCGTTTGCCCCAGGCTTTCCAAGCGCACCGTTTTGGCGGCGTGCCCGTTGACGATTTCTTCCTGCGTGATGATTTGCTTGCGCATCACCAGGCCGTAGGAGTTAAACTCCGTCATTCTGTACACGCCGCGCTTGTTGGAAATGACGGCGGCGCCGTCCTGCACAGGCTGGAGCGGGAAAGCGGGGTCTGCCATAATGCCGTAGGGGGCCTTGGCCGATGAAGCTTTAATCATATCCGGCAGGTGTTTGTAGTCCGTCAGCGGTTCTTCGGGGTAGAGGGGAATGACGGACATGGTGCAGGCGGTTTGTCCGTCGGCGCTGAGGTTCATGGTTTTTAAATAATTGTCAAAATGACTTTCCGCCTTGTCATAGAGAATGTGGCGCAGCCGCTCGGATTTGCGGCGGTGATCCAGCAGCCAGGGCAGTTTTTCCGGGTGGACGATGGCTTCCGGGCGGCTGCTCTGGCCGGTGCGGATATAGGCGCGTTTGGATTTGCCCACCAGGTGCGGGGTAAGGTTGCTTTGCGGAATGTTGATGAGCACAAACATTCGGTCGCCGCGGTCGTTTACGCAAATGTTGATGTCCACAAATACGATGGGATCAATGTATACTTGGATGATGTCCTCTATGGAATTGCGCATTTTTTCGTGGTAGGGAATGCCCAAAAACGGCGGGCGGGGCTTGTCGTTTTTGTCGTCCTGCACGCCCACGATAATGGTGCCGCCCATGGCATTGGCAAACGAGGCAATGGTTTTGGCGAATTTTTCGTGGTTTTTGGGCAGCATGTATTTGTAGTCCAGCTGTTTTCCTTCGGGCAGCTGGCGGCGGCAGAACTGTACCACGTCGTTAAACGTAAGATCGTGAAAGGGTTTATCAAAAAACATAGCGTTACCTCGTCTTGGCCTGGGGGCGGTATAATTGATAAAATTATTATAATAAAATTATGGTTGGTTAAAGGAAAACTTTCAAGGACGATTTTATGAATTCACCCATGCACGCGCTGGCGGGCGTTATTACCGAAAAATTTATTGCGGCCGATCCGGCCGCCGCCGCCCGCGCGCTGGAAACGCTGGCCACGCACGAAGTGCTGTTGCTGGTGTCCTCGCTCAAAGCGCAGACGCTGGTGGCCTGCCTCAACCCGATGAATCCCGCCAAAGCCGCCGCCGTGCTGCGCCGGCTGCCCATGCGGCAGGCGTCTTACGTGTTGGCGCACTTAGATGTGCCGCAGGCCGCCCGCCTGATGAACGAATTTTCCGCCCCGTACCGCGAACGCATGGCCGCGGTGCTGGAGCCCGCTTTTGCGGAACTTTTGAAGCAAGCTTCCTCTTATCCGCCCGGAAGCGTGGGCCTGTTGATGACGACCGACGTGGTGGCCGTGCGCACGGAGAGCAAACTTTCGGCGCTGATCGAGCGGCTTAAAAATCTGCCGCGCAAAAAATTGCCGGTGCTGTGTTTTGTAACCGGCAAAGACGGCGAGTTAAAGGGCGTCATCCGCACGGCGGAACTGGCGTTCTATACGCCCGCCAGCGTGTGCGGCTCGGTTATGAGTCCTGTTGCCGCGCTGCACCCCGAGCAAGACGCGCAAACGGCCCGAGAAACGTTTTTAAAAGAACAGACGGATATCCTTCCCGTAACCGATGAAAAAAACATTTTGTTGGGATTTTTGACCAAACAGAACTTGCCGCTTGTTGCGGATAAAAAACCGTTTTGGAAGCGGCTGGCTGAGTAAGCGAAAAGATATGATTAAAAACCCGTCCGAACTTTCGGGCGGGTTTTTGTTTGCCTAAAAATTAATTCAGTTTGGTGTGGGGGGGAACGTCTTGTGTAATCCACTTGTTGGCGCCGATGACGCTTCCGCGGCCGATGGTGATATTTCCCAAGACGGTGGTTTCGGCGTAGATAATCACGTCGTCCTCTATATTGGGGTGGCGCTTGATGCCTTTTACGGGGTTGCCGTTCGGATCGAGCGGAAAGCTTTTTGCGCCCAAGGTTACCCCCTGATAGAGCTTTACGTTGGCGCCGATGACGCAGGTCTCACCGATGACGACGCCCGTGCCGTGGTCTATAAAAAAGGCCGGGCCGATGGACGCGCCGGGGTGAATGTCGATGCCGGTCAGGCTGTGGGCGTACTCGGTAACGATGCGCGGAATCAGCCGCACGCCGCGCGCATGCAGAAAATGCGCCATGCGCTGCAGGGTGACGGCGGTAACGCCCGGATAGCACAAAAGAGGTTCCACGGGGCTGATGGCGGCGGGGTCGCCTTCGTAGGCGGCGTTTACGTCGCTGATGACCAGGCGCTGAATCTGCGGAAGCGCGAGAATAAAATCCTGCGTGATTTGGCGGGCGTTTTGTTCGCAGCGGGCACAGTCGGCCTTTTCCTGGCACAAAAAGCAGAGGGAATTTTTGATTTGCTCTTCCAGCCGGCAAGCCAGGCTTTCCAAGCCGACGGGCAGGGTTTCCCGTCCGGATTCCAGCGGGTACTGATAAATAAAATCCTTAAGCGCGCAAAAAATGGCAATGGTCTTTTTGGCGGAAGGAATGAATTTTGCTCGCTGAAAGAATTTTTTGTCAAACGTCTGTTTTAATTCTTCGGCGGTTTTGGAAAATAAGTCGCTCACGGCGGGCCTCACATTTTAAAGTCTTCGCCCAGGTAGAGGCGCCTTGCGTTGGGGTCGTTTAAGAGGGTGTTTTGGTCGCCTTCCACCAAGATTTTTCCGTCGTAGATCAGGTACGCGCGTTCCGTAAGCGGCAGGGTTTCGCGCACGTTGTGGTCGGTAATCAGCACGCCGATCCCTTTGTCTTTGAGCTTAAAAATCATATGCCGCAAGTCGGAGACGGTAATCGGGTCAATCCCCACAAAAGGCTCATCGAGCAAAATAATTTTCGGGTTGCTGATCATGCAGCGCGCAATTTCCATGCGGCGTTTTTCGCCGCCGGAAAGCGTCCATGCTTTTTGTTTGGCCAGTTTCGTCAGCCCAAATTCGTTTAGCAGTTCGTCCACCCGGCGTTTTTGTTCCTGTTTGTCGTCCAAAATGCGTTCCAGCACAGCCAGCAGGTTTTCTTCTACGGTAAGGCCTTTAAAAATGGTCGGCTCCTGCGCCAGATACCCCAGCCCGTGGCGGGCGCGCTCGTACATGGGCAGCGAGGTAACGTCATCCCCGTCAATAAATACGCGGCCTTTGGTGGGGCTGATAAATCCCACCATCATATAGAAAGACGTGGTTTTCCCCGCGCCGTTGGGGCCCAAGAGGCCCACAATCTCGCCGGATTTGACGTGTATGTCCACCCCTTTTACCACCATTCTGTCTTTATATACTTTTACAATTTGTTCGCTGCGAAGCTGCATATGTGAGAACCTCTAAAATTTGTCGTTGACGGACGATTCGTTGATCGCGGGGGACACCAGCCACCCCTGCACTTTGCCGTCCATGGTAATTTTGTTTCCTTCGTTGTCGGACTGCACCTTATCCGCTATTATAGCAAATGTGCCTTGTTCGCTTGCGCCGGTAAGTAGCGGGCGGGCGCCGTAGGCGTAGGAATAATTTTGGGTGCCGTCGTAAATAATCGTTTCGGCCGAAAGGGTGCGCAGCGGGTCGGATACTTGGGCGCCGCCTTCCAGTTTCAGATAATTTTGCTTTTGCAAGTATTGCACCCGTTGGGCGGAGATCGTCTGCATCCCTTGCGGCGTGGGGCGTTGGATGCGGACATTGCCCTGCAGTTGAAAAATCCCTTTTTCCAAATCAAATGCGGCGTGCTGGGCGTACGCTTCAATCGGATCCTGTTGGAGCTGCTGATAAATTAACCGGATTTCATGGCCGTTTTTCGCCTGTAATTGCCCGGTTTTTTGTTGGTAGTTGTAAAACCCGCTGTCTGCGTACGCTTCGTAGACGGGTTCCTGCGGCTGGGCTTGTTTTAAATACACATTGCCGCGTGCGGAAATGCGGCTTTGGGCCCGGTCGGAAAGGGCGTAATCCGCCCGAAAAGTATAGACGTCGTTTTGATAGGAAACATGGCCGATAAATTCTTCCTGTTGTTTGGCATTATGGATGAGCCACCGGTCGCTGGAGATTAACCCGCCTAAAGTGGGGGGGAGCGTGAGAGCTTTTTTTTGCTGTTTGAGCGAATCCTTGGCCTGCTGCACCCGGGGAGCCGCGGCGGGAACGGATACTGCCGGCCCTTCTATGCGCACGGTCTTGCATCCGCCAGCAAGCACGGCGGCAAAGAGCGAAAAAATGAGAAAAGGAAATCGTTTCATAAGGGGGTATTTTGCAGTTCCCGGGTATTTTCGGGCAGCCGGGTGGTTTGTTGTTTTATTTCAATGTCGGTCAGTTTAGAATCGGTTACCACGCCTTTGCGGGCGGTAACTTTTACGCCGCCGCGGGTGATGACGGTCTTGTCGTCCGACCAAATGCGGTTGTTGTTTACATCGTAAAAAAAGCGTTCGGCCGTAATAAGCAGCTGCTGGGTAAACGATTTGATTTTTGCGTTTCCTTCAATGGAAACTTTCTTTTGTTGGTAATCAAACGATCCTGTTTTCCCCGTTACGGAAGCGCTGTCCTTTCCGTTTTCTTTAAGCAACAGTTCGGGGTTTTTTAAAGTGGCGGTTTGCAAGTCGGAAAAATCCACGCTTTCCGCTTGCAGGATCCATTTTTTTTGGTTGTCCTGGGATTCAAAAATAGACACTTTTCGGGCTACCTGCATGCCGGCGTTTTCGTCGGGGGCGAACTCCTGGCTGGTATCGCAGGCGGCCAGGGCAAACAGCGCGAAAAACAGGGAAAACAGTTTTTTCATTTTTTATCCAGTAAAGCCAAAAATTCAATCAAATCTTTTTCGTCAATAATGCCTACCACTTTGCCCGCTTTGTTCAGCACGGGCAGGTTGTCCACGTGCGTGGCGTGAATCATTTTGGCGGCTTCTATCGCCGGCAGGGTGTCCGTCAGGTGATAGGGGTTTTTCGTCATTACTTCGGTAATGTTTTTATGCAGCACGTCTGTTCCTTTTTGCAGCAGGCGGCGCAAATCTCCGTCCGTAAAGTAGCCCAGCAGGCGGCCCTTTTTGTCCACCACGCTGGTGGCGCCCACGGCGCCGGTTTGCGTCATCACAAACAGCGCATCCTGCACGGTGGCGTTTTCCCGCACGGTGGGATTGTTTTTGCCTTTGCGCATCAAATCTTTTACTTGCTGGGTCAGCAGTTTGCCCAGCGATCCGCCGGGGTGGAAAACGGCAAAGTCGCGTTTTTCAAAATGCTTGATTTTCATCAGGCAAATGGCCAGCGCGTCGCCTACCGCCAAGGTGGCGGTGGTGGAAGCCGTCGGCGCCAGGTTATAGGGGCAGGCTTCGCGTTCAATATAGACGGTAATATGAATATCCGACATGAGCGCCAGCTTGGATTTGTCGTGCCCCGTCATGGAAATGACGGTTAATTTGCGCCGTTCCAGCGAGGGGAGAATTTTGTTTATTTCTTCGGTCTGGCCGGAAAAAGAAATGGCCAAAATAACGTCTCCGGGGGTGATCATTCCCAAGTCTCCGTGCAGGGCTTCCACCGGATGCACAAAGAAAGAAGGCGTGCCCGTAGACGCCAGCGTGGCGGAGATTTTCCGCCCGATGATGCCGCTCTTGCCGATGCCCAGCACGACTACGCGTCCTTTGGTATGGGCAATTACGTCCACCGCTTTTAAAAAATTGTCGTCAATGCTTTTGCGGCTTAATTCCAAAGCCGTGTGTTCCACGTCCAGCACATGGCGGGCGATGCGTTTAATTTCAGCCGGGGAGTACTCTAGTTTAGCCATAAGTTACCTGTTTGAATCTAGCCACGGCGTCGTTTCCGGCGCGGGTTGGCGCTGCTGGTAGGGGGCGGGCAGACGGCCTGCCGCATAGGCCAGCACCGCATACGCCGCCGTGCAAACCAACAGCAGCACCCCCCATAATTTGAGGTGCCATCCGATCGTCGGTTTCCAAGCGGGGTAGGAGGTCATTATTTAAATTTTTTGACTACTTGGTCAATGGCGCACAGCTGGCGCGCCATTTTGGCGGCCATCTCTAAATTTAACGAGTTCGGGCCGTCGGAAAGGGCATGATCCGGATCCGGATGCGCTTCAAAAAATACGCCGGCAATTCCCAGCGCCGCGGCCGCCTTGGCCAGCACCGGCGCCAGCTGGCGGTTGCCGCCGGTGGCGCAGCCCAGGGCGCCTGGTTTTTGGACGGAATGGGTGGCGTCAAAAATAACGGGATAGCCAAACTGTTTCATAATTTCCAGCGAGCGCATATCCACCACCAAGTCGCCGTAGCCAAAGCTGGCGCCGCGTTCCGTGAGTAAAATTTTATGGTTGCCGCGCGATTCTATTTTTTTGATGACTTGTTCCATCGCTCCCGGCGCCAAAAACTGGCCTTTTTTTACGTTTACCGCGCGTCCGGTATCGGCGCAGGCCAGCACCAGGTCGGTCTGGCGGCACAGAAAAGCGGGAATTTGCAAAATATCGGCCACTTGGGCCACTTCTTCGGCCTGCCACGGTTCGTGCACGTCCACCACCAGCGGCAGCCCGGTAAGGGCTTTGGCTTTGGTTAAAATTTCCAGCCCTTTGGCAAGGCCGGGGCCGCGGTAAGCGTCTACCGAGGTGCGGTTGGCTTTGTCAAAAGAAGCTTTTAAAATAAAGGGGTGTTTGGTTTTGGCCAGGATGGCTTTTAGTTTTTTGGCGGTGTCCAAGTAATGTTTTTCGCTCTCAATGACGCAGGTGCCCGCCATAAAAACCAAGGGCAAAGTGTTTGAAATTTTATAGTTACCGATTTTAATTGTTTTTTGCATATACATATCATAGCAAATTTTAGCTGTATTTCTAGCGGTACGCCCCCTTGCGCCGCACCGGCTGTTTAAAACGCAAAACGGCGGGGCGCGTATTTTTTGCTTTTCTAATGCGAAGGAAAAAACTACAATATAAAAAATAAAAATTAATTTTGTGGAACATTTATGCTTAATTTAACCAAATCCGCCAAAGAAACCGTCTATATGAAAATGGTGCGGGTGTTGCTGGCGATGTGTTTTCTCGTGGTGCCGCTCGTATTTTTTACGGATTTAACCGCCAATCCGTTTTTTGTGCAGAACACCTTGCTCTATTCGCTTATTGCGCTCATCTACGCCACGTTGGCCGTTAAGTTCTTGCGCTCAAAGGATATTGACTTTACCAAAACATTCTTTGATTTGGCCTTCTTCGTATATGTAACCGCCAGCGTGATGGGGTGGCTGTCGGCGGTGTCTTCGGCGCCGCAGGCCATGCGCCAGACGCTTTTTTACGGGCTGCTGAACTACGGCAGCTTGCTGCTGATTGTGGCGCTGGGGGCGTATATCATCAGCAAAAATATCGTTTTTTCCGGCACGATTGAAAGCAAAACCAATTATATTTTGCTGTTTTTGGGATGGGGGGCGCTGTGGTATTTTTTGCCGATGCTAAAAACCCATTTAACTTCGGAAAATATAGTTGCGCAGCTGTTTGACTGGTACGCGCTGCTGTTGTGGGGGATAGGCGTGTGGCTGGGCGTGCGCGTATTGCGCAAACTGACGCAGGAAAATATCCTGGTGCTGATGTTTATTGCCGTGTTTTTGGCGTGTTGCTACGGCGTGCTGCAGGCGTTGGGGCTGGAATTTTTATGGCCGTTTGAAATCAATCAGTTTGCCAGCAAAGCGTTCTCCACGTTTGGAAACCCGAACTTCTTGTCTTCGGCGGTGGTCATGCTGCTGCCGGCGCTGCTGGTATATTTTATGCGCACGGACAGCAAAAAAGATTTTGTCGTATACGGGCTGTTGGTGCTGGTGTATATTTTGTTTTTGTGTTTCGGGCTGGCGCGCTCGTGCTGGATCGGGGCGGCGGTGGCGTTGGTAATGATGTGGATGTTCGGCACGCTGCGCACATTGATTTGGAAACGCAAGGGACGGGTGTTTTTGCTGGCGCTGCTGGCGGTGGGCGTGGGATGGGGGTCGGTATATGTGGACGGAACCGATATGCCCAGCCCCGTGGCCAAACGCGCGGCCGAACTGGCGCAGGTAACGCCGGCGAACATGACGTTGAAAGTAGACCGGGAAAAAATTTTTCAATCCCTGCACCAGCGGTTGTTTATGTGGGACGTATCCAAAGAAATTTTTCTGGAACGCCCCGTTTTAGGCAGCGGCCTGGGCAACTTTCAAATGGCGTTTGAGCAAAACCAACCCAAAACGCTGCTGCGTTACCCCAATTTGCGCGAACTGAAAACCATTACCCAGGCCCCGCACAACGAACTTTTCTTCCAGCTGGGGCAAGGGGGAATCGTCGGGCTGGGGTTGTTCCTTTTTATGTTTATGGTGTTGTTTTTGGAAGTGCATGATTTTGCCGCCCACAAAAAGGAAGGCGATAAAAAACAGCTGTTGCAGGCTTTATTTTGCGGTATTTTGGGAATGCTGGCGGACAATATGCTGAATATCTCCCTGCATGCGGTGGTGCCGGCGTTTATCTTCTGGTGGCTGGTTGGGGCCGAAGTAAGCGGCGTGGGCAAGGAAGAACGCTGCATTTCCATTACGGCCAACCCCGTTACCAAAACGGTGGCGTTGGCGGTGCTGGGGGTCAGCGCGGCCATTTGGGTGTGGCAGGGCTTGTGGCTGACGAGCGAGTATCACTCTTTTTTAGGCCAGAAAGACGTGGCCGCTAAAAAATACGATTCCGCCGTTAAAAACCTCTCGGAAGCGCTGGCGCTTTATCCCGGCAATACGGAAGCCGGCTTTCGGTTGGGCAACGTCCTTTTGGCACAGGGAAAATACAAAGAAGCCTTGGAAGCGTTTGAAAAAACCATGTCGGCCGCGTCTTATTATGAGGAAGTCTATTTCCACGCGGCGCTGGCGGCCTTGGGCGCCAACGAGCCCAAAAAAGCGGTTCATTATTTGATGGATAATTTGCGCCTGCACCCGTATAATTTGCAAGCCTACCTGATGCTTTCGCAGCTGTTGCACGAAGATGTGATTTACGCCGATGCGTCCGCCTTGTCTTTCATGGAGCGGGGGCTGACGCTGTTTCCGTATGAAACCAATTTGTGGCGCTTGGCGGGAGAAATTTATCAAAAACTGGGAGATACCGAATACGCCAAAAACACCTATAAACGCGGGTTGACGGTGGATACGCTGGATCACGAACTGCTCCAGCGTTTAAGTGCCCTTTATCCGGCCCGGTCTGCGGATCGGCCGGCCGTCATCGCCCAAGCCCAGCGCCTGCAGCGCTATCAGGATAAGGCAAATAAATTTAATAAAATGTCGCCTTATTACCAACAGCGCCTGCGCAAAGACATTGAGGCCTACATCAAGGATTACCCCGACGACACCAACGGCCCCATCCTGCTGGCGCGGGTGCTTTCGCTGGCGGGCAATGATATTAAAGCCGAAGAAGTGCTGGAGGGTGTGTTGGAAAAATATCCGGATGATTTATGGGCCAACCTGGCGCTTTCTACGTTGTACTATAAAGCGGAGGACGTAGAAAAAGCCGAGAAGTGCCTGCAGGACGCTTTATTTTATTATCCGCAAAATGCACTGGCAACGGCCCGGCTGAAGGCGTTGCAGCGGGCGGGGTTGGCTGCGTTGTAGCCTCAAACGCGGCGTTTTGTAAAAAACTGAAAAAAAGTGGCTTTACAAACGGCGAGAAATTGCTATAATTCTATTATCTGTGTGTTGCAGGGTATAGACGATGTTTCGCAAGGGACAGGATGACCGAATGATAAAAACGAATAAATTCTGGAATTATCTGATTGTTGCATTCTTTTGCTTTGCTCTGACGAGCGGAAGCGATGTTTTTGCGGCTTCGGCGGCTAAACAGCTGGCCAGAGGCATTGATCTTTATGAACAAAATAAAGACAGCGAAGCCATGGATTATTTTATTGACGTAATGGTCTCCGGCGACAAAGATCAGGTGGCCGAAGCCAACAGATATGTGGAATTAATCCATAACCGCATGGGGGGCATTCAAACCCCGGTAGAGGTGGACATTAATTTTAAAGAAGGCGAAGTAAAAAGCTTGGAAGATGTGACCGACGCTTCCGTGCGTGCCGCCCAGGAACAGGCGCAGGCCGCCGCCGCGCAAGCCGCGGCTCAGGCCGAAGCCGCCAAAGCGCAAGCCGCCGCCCAAGCCCAAGCTGCCAAAGATAACGCTTTAGCCGAAGTAAATGCCCAGCAGCAAGCCTTAACCGAACGCATTGAAGCCAACCGGATGGCCGCGCAGGAACGCGCCGATCAGGCCCGCCAAGCGGCGCTGGCCCAGGCGGCCGACGTAAATGAAGCCGCTTTGGAGGCCGCTACCGTCAATGCAACGGCCGGTTCTTTAGGTCTTGCCGCTACGGATCAGGCCGACCAGGAAGCGATTGCCAGCCAGACGGATGCCGTGTTGAATGCGGCGGAAGTAAGCGAACCTGCCGTTGTGCAGCAGCCGGCCGCCCGCGAGGAGCAAGTCCTCAGCTCCACTTCCCAGCCCGCCGCCGTTTCGGAACCTGCCCCGGCGGAAGAAACCGTTTCGTCTACTTTTACCGATTTAACCTCCCCCGAAGCGCTGGAAGCGCGCGAAATCTATACCCGTCAAAAAATAGAAAGCATGGCGGCTGCGGCGGCCGATAAAATCACCGCCGCCAAAGGCGTAAACCTCTATTTCCGCGACGGCCTGCCCGATGCGCTGGATATGGATGCGGATGTTATTTTCCAAGGCAACAAATTCCGCCCGGAAGGCTTGGCGTTGCTGGATAACATCTACGATTTAATGGCGCTTACGCAAGGGGCCGGATATGTAATTTTGCCGCCCGGTTCTTATACGGATGACGTAACCCTTTCCGGTATCCGCCAGGCCATGGCGCTGAACTCCTATTTTGTAAACCGCGGTATTTCGCAAGGGAAACTTCATTATAATATGGGGTTGGTGGATCAGGAACCGCCGGCCCGGTTTGCCAATTTAAACGGGCTTTCCATCGTGTTTGACTATACCGCCAAACTGCCTACCCGTTTGGAAAAAAATGAAAATAACCAAAAAGCGCCGCTGTTGAGCATGGCCATTGTGCCGCAGTGCCACGCCATTGACCGCGCGTTAGGGGAAGCGTATGCCATTGACTTCTCTGTCTTGGAAACGGTCAACCCGGTAGACAATTGGGTACTGCAGGTCGTGCAGCACGGACGGGACGGGAAATACTATGTCGTGCGCCAGCTGGAAGGCTTTACGCCCGTCTATCATCAGATTTTGTGGAACGGCAGAAAAGGCATTATCGGGCCGGAACTGCCGTGCGGAAAATATACGTTGGTGTTAACCGCCACGGACTTGCAGGGCCAAAAACAAACCTTGCGCCGCCGCGTGATTGTAAAATGTTCGGAACAGAAAGTGTCTGCTGCGACATCGTCTTGCAACACGGCCTCCTGCCAGACGGCGGCCGCCGATGAACTGTGCCCGAACTGCAATTACAAGGCTTCGCGTCTGTGGGTCAAGCCGGGCCGCACCATGAAGGCCGTACAGCAAACCGCGCCGGCCGCCGCACAACCGGCCGCCACGGAAACGGATCCGTACGCCATGCCGGATACGCTGGCCCCCGCTTCTACGGATATTCCCGACACGTTAGACTCTACCACGGGCACTGCTGCAGCCACACCGGCATATGCCCCCATTGCGGATTCTCAACAGCCGTATGCAGCCCCGCAAGGCACTGCTGCGAATTCCTCCGCCCCGGCGGAACTGCCTGTGAATAATCCATATGATATGCCGTATGAACAGTACGGAAATTAGTTCGAGGTGCTTATGAGCTTTTCTGAAACCTTGATCGGCAAGAACATGAATGCGCACCCTGATTGTTTAGGCATCTATATCGGGGTGGATGAGATGTATATTGCGCAAAGCTCTAAAAAAGACAGCGGCACCATTTTGGAATCGTTGGTGCGCGTTCCGATAACGTCGGTAGATAAAACCCTGCTCAAGCCCTTGGATTTAAATGAAACTTTCTTTTCTATGGATAACTGGCTGGAAGCGCTGGGCAAAGTAACCTCCAAGAAAAAATGGAAAACTAATAAAGTAGTCGTCAGCTTGGCTCCGGCGTTTTGTTTGCTGCGCCATTTTGTAATTCCGGCCGCCATTGAACGCAAAATGTGGAAAAGTTCCATTCCGCTTCAGGCCCGTAAATACATTCACTTTCCGTTTGAAAAGGCCGAATACGCCTATCACGTATACGAGTTTGAAACGGCCGCGACCAAGCAAAAACGCTTGGGCGTGGTATTTGCCATGACCACCAAGCTGATTATTGAGCGCTTGCAAAAAGGGCTCAAAGCGGCCGGGTTGGAATTGGTGTCGGTGGAGCCGTCCAGCTTGTCTATGGGGCGTGCTTTTAACGACAGCGATAAAGAAGCCATCGGGGCGGGCGGACGGATTTATTCTTTCTTCGGCAAAGATATGGCCAGTTTCGTATTTTTAAACGAAAATGCGCCTGTTTTGCTGCGGGAAGTGGAAATTTTGGGTTCGCTGCCGGCGGAACGCCGCCGCTTTGAAATTACCAACTGTACGGAGTTTATTGCCAAACAGCTGGAAAAAGATCCGTTTGAAGAAGCCGTCATCGTAGGGCATGATACGGAGCAGTGGATCCCCGCGTTGGAAGCCGATTCCAAAAAGCCCGTACGCAAATGGGATTTGCGGGAAGTATATGGAATAGAAACCAAATCGGCCGGCGAAATTGCCGCGATCGGGGCCAGCATTAAGTTTTACGATCATAAAACCCCGGATTTGGATTTTACCAAAGGATCGCGCTTAAGCGAATATGAATTTAATGCCAGCTTAACCGCCTGGAAAGTGGCGGCTGCAATCATCGTGGTGCTCTTGCTGCTGATAGGCAAAGGCTGGCTGGGCGTGCAGAGCAAAGCCGGCGAGCTGGCCCGCACGCGGGCGTCAAACCGCCAAACGATTGCGGATTTTGAAGGATTGACGGCCAGTCAAATTCAGTCCAATTTAAGCAAGATGAAAAGCCAAAACAACAGCTTATCTTCGTTGCTGTCTAACGATGATAACATCGTGCCGCTGTTGGAAGAAATTGTAGACACGATTCCGCAGGAAATGTGGATTACCAAGTTAAATTATACGGATTCGTTCCCTTCTAAAGGGCCCTCCTCGCGCAGTATTACGCTGGAAGGTGCCATTAAAACCGGGAAAGACGGCCGTGCCGATTTGGCTTTAGGCAACCAATTCAAAGATGCGTTGGTGAAGCAGCCGAATTTCAGCAAAATCTGCGGCAATACGGCCACTATCCGCTACGTCAATGTAGCCGGCGCCGGAACCGCCGCGTCTACGGGGCGCACGGGTGCCGGGCAGGAAACCAGTTTTGTGTTTACCTGTGCCAAGGGGGGAGGTCGCTAATATGCCTGTGAATTTGAAAGCAAATAAAGTGGTTGAAAATTTGAAAAAAGGTTTTCAGGATATTCAAACGGTCGCCCAAGAAGGCAATTTTAAATTGTTTTTGAAACAGTTTATTGCCGTGTTGGTGGTATTTTTGCTTTTCCGTTATTTGAACGGAAAGTTTGCGGAAAAAGTAGCCAATTATGAAGGGCAGATGGAAGCGATCCGCGTCCAGCAAACCAGTGAGCGGGAATACCAAAGCAACAAGCAGAAACTCTTGTCTTTGGAGCCGCAGTTTCCGGATATTTCCTCCAAAAACGAATGGCTGCTGAGCCAAACGCTGGGTTTATTTAAAGAAGCCAACATTACCCCGCAAATGGAAGGCAGCCAAACCGAGGACACCTCCAACTCCTCTTATACGGCAGCGGCTTTGCGGGTAAATGCGGATATGGAATTTAACCAATTTGCCTCTTTCTTGGCGCAAATAGAAAATGCAAAGGAATACATTAAAGTTTCCGAATTTTCGTTGGCCAAAAATACGGAGGCCGACAAATTGGGGCACAATAAAATTTCGTTGCGCTTCAATACCATTTTCCCGAAGGAAAAAATTGCCAAATCCTTATTTAAGGATTATGATAAAATTATGAAAGAAAAAGCCGCCGCGGAAAAAAGCCAAAACAAAAATGCGGCCCAAGGAGGTAAATAAATGCTGAATAAATCGGTATATCTGTTTGCCTTGTTGGCGCTGGTTTCGGTTGTTCCCGCTGCTGCGCAGCAGCCGCAGAAGGAGCCGGTTTCGGCCGGGGAACTTTCTTCGGCGGAGACTTCCCGCCTGACGGGGAACACGGCGCCGGGCGTAAAAGAAACCTTGGCGGCGCAGGCGGATGTTTCGGTGGAAAACGTAGCCGCCCCGCAGGCCCAGCCGGCCGGCGTGCAAGAGCAGGCGGCGGAAGAAAATTTTGTAGCCCCTCGGGAAGAAGTGGCGGATACCGCCGCGGAAAAAGCCGCGCCGCAGGCCGCCCCCAAAGTGGTGTATAACCCCAAAAACCATCGCGATCCGACGCTTTCTCCGGATGATTTTCTGTTGTTGCAATACCGGGAACAACAGCGTTTGGCCGCGTTGGAGGCGGAGCGCCAGCGCAAATTGGCGGAAGAACGCCGCCGCCGGGAAGAAGCGGAACGCCGGCGCCAGCTGGAATTGGCCCGCATTAAAGACCCCACCCGCGAGGTTCGCAATAAAATCCGGGTAACGGGCATTATCGGAGAGGAAGTCTTTATCGGGGACAGAATTTACACGATCGGCAAAAGCATTTACGGCGCCCGCATCGTGGAAGTGCACCCGGATGAAGTTGTTTTCTCGTATAAAGGACACAAATTTGTAAGAAAAGTGCAGTTGCCGCTTTAAAAACTCATTTAGGAATACTCAACAGGAGGATAGATGACGAATCGTTTAGCAGTTGTGCTGGCGTGTGTGTTTTCCTTGGGATTAGCAGGGACGGCAGGAGCTCAACAAACTCAGCAGACCCTTCCCAGCGATGACACCATTGCTTTGACGGAGGATACGACGGTAAAGCTGTCGGGAGAATCCGATCTGTACAAGGAAACGGAGGTTTTTTCTCCGCTGGATAGAAAAGTATCTATTCGTGTTTCCAATGTACCGATATCGGCATTTTTAAACAGCATTACCACGCAAGCTAAAATTAACTTTATTATGAGCGAAGAATTCGCCAATAAAAAAGTTACGGCTTCGCTGACCCGTGTAACGGTGAGGGAGGCACTGGATACGCTGCTGCGCGTACATGGTTTAACGTACCAACGCATTGGCAAAAGTGACAGCTATGTCGTAACCAAACGCTCCAGCGACGCTCCGGATACGATTACTAAAATCTATACGCTCAGCTACATTTCGCTGCAAGGCATTGGTTCTGCGCAAAGCGAACTGGAAAGCATTATGCCGCAGGATGTTTCCTCGGGCGGTTCTTCCAGCAGCTATTCCAGCTCCAGCACGGATACGGGAATTGGCATGGGGGGCAGTACGGGCATGTCTGATTCTTACAGCGGCGGTGCCGAAATTACCACCATTATCAAGAGCATGCTCTCTCCCGTTGGGAAAATTGCCGTGGATCCGCGCACCAATAAACTGATTATTACCGATGTGGCGGAAGTCTTCCCGCAGGTGGAAAACATCTTGGCGGAATTGGATATTAAACCGCCGCAGATTTTAATTGAAGCCCAGATTGTAGAAGTCAGCAAGACCAGCGGGTTAAGCTTGGGCTTTGAATACGGCGGCGAAAGCGGCGCGCTCGTTTCCATGACGGGCCCCAGCCGTGTGGTGGATTTGGATTATATCAAAGGAAACGGTGTTAAAGGGTGGAACTTCATTTTCCCGAGCCAAGAACAAATGAACAGCGAATCCGGCGGGGAATCCGGCGGTTCTTCTTCCAGCTCTTCGGACTCCGAACAGAGCGATGAAGGCGGTTTGTTGGACTTCTCGGCCTTTAACATTGTGCTCAAAAGCTTGCTTACCCGCGGGGAAGCCAAATACTTAGGGAAACCGAAAGTGGTGACCTTAAACAACAAAACGGCCACGATTACGACCTCCACGGATGCTACCGTCGGTCAGACGATGAGCCAATCCGGCAGCGGATCGGGCGAAGGGATGACGACGACTTCTGCGGAAAGAAAAAGAGTGGGTCTTACGCTGCAGGTTACGCCGCAGGTAAACCGCGAGGGCTACGTAACGCTGTACGTGCAGCCTTCGTATTCGGACTTGGTCAGCTCCGGGTTTGACTTTTCCAAAGATACGACCACCCGTGCCGCTTCTACGTTGGTGCGTGTGAAAAACGGCCAAACGGTGGTTATCGGCGGGTTGTTGACTTCCCGCGAAACCGACCAAACCCGCAAAGTGCCGCTGTTGGGGGATATCCCGATATTGGGCTGGCTGTTTACAAGCAAGACTAAATCCAAGAGCACGACCGATTTGGTCATCTTTATCACGCCCACCATCTTAGCGGAATAAAACATTCGTACACATCTTACACCTGCCCCCGCAATTACGGGGGCAGGTGTGTAAAAAAACACAGGGTTTAATTGAGGATTAGGAAATGGCAAAACAGTTAAGTGAAATTTTGATGGAGCAGGGGACTTTAAACGCGGAACAAGTAAAGCGTGCTCAGCTCTATGCCAAACAAAACAATGTTTCTGTGGCGGAAGCTGTTATTAAGTTTGGCTTCGCTTCGGAAGAGCAAGTGACGGTTGCCCTCTCTAAACATTTTTCCGTTCCCTACGCTTCTAAAGAAAACGGCATTTTGGTGCCGGAAAGAGAGCAAAACCTGCAGGATATCATTCCTGAAAAATTTGCCCGCGAAAATATGGTCATTCCGTTGTTTGTGGAGGACGACGAACTGGCGGTAGCGTTGCAGGATCCGACGAACATGTTCTTGCTGGACAATATCCGCATGATGTCGGGCAAGCAGGTGCAGCCTTTTATCGCCAGTAAAAGCCAGTTGCTGCGGGTAATAGACTCTTTCTATTCCAATAAAAACTTATTGGAAGAAGTCATGAATGAAACCGCCAAACCCACGTTGGACACTTCTGCCGCTACGGCCGAAAGCGATGAAGAAGTGGAAGTAACCGGCGTGTTGGATTTGGATAAAATTTCGCCGAACTCTTCCCAATACGTCAAGCAGGTAAACGCGATTTTACGCCAAGCCATTTCGGAACGTACGTCTGATATTCATTTGGAAATGTTTGACGAGCGCGTCAGCCTGCGCTTCCGTATTGACGGTTCTTTGTATGAAAGAACCGCCCCAGCCAAGGAATCCGTAAACGCTATTATTTCCCGTATTAAAATTTTGTCTAAACTGGACATTGCGGAAAAACGCCTGCCGCAGGACGGAAGCTTTACCATTCGTTACCAAAACCGATCCATTGAAGTCCGTGTGTCTGTCTGCCCGGCCGTGTATGGAGAAAAACTCGTGCTTCGTATTTTGGATAAAGGCACGGGCGAAATGAACATTGATAAATTAGGGTTTGAACCGGATCAGAAGAAAGCCTTCTTGGAAGCGGCCAACTTGCCGCACGGCCTGATCTTTTTGACGGGCCCTACCGGTTCGGGTAAATCTACCACTTTAAACGCGGTGCTGACCACCATCCGCACGCCGGAACTCAACTTTATGACGCTGGAAGACCCGGTGGAATACAAATTAGCCGGGATCAGCCAGGTGCAGGTAAAGCCTGCCATCGGGCTTACGTTTGCCGCCGGGCTGCGCTCGTTTTTACGTCAAGACCCCGATGTTATTCTGGTGGGGGAAGTCCGCGATAACGAAACGGCAGAAGCGTGCTTGAAAGCCGCACTGACTGGGCACTTGGTGCTTTCTACGCTGCACACCAACGATGCGTTGGGCGCGGTGCCCCGTTTGATTGATATGGGGATGGAACCCTTCTTGCTGGCCAGCTCGCTGGCCTTAGTGGCTGCCCAGCGCTTGGTGCGTATTTTGTGCCCGTATTGCAAAGTGCCTCACATTCCGGATCCGGCCATGTTGGCGCGGATCATCCAGGAAGGGCATTTAAACCCGCGCGATCAAAACTCGTGGACGTTTTTTAAGGCGGTGGGCTGCCCCAAGTGTTTCGGCACGGGCTTTATGGGCCGCCGCGCGATTTATGAAGTATACCGCATGACGGAAGAAATGCGTACGATTATTTATAAAACCCAGGATTTGGTGGAGCTTAAACGGGCTGCCGTGCGTTCGGGCGCTCTTAACTTGCGTGCCAACGGTTGGCACAAAGTAATCCGCGGGTTGACGACAGTGGACGAAATCTTAAGCATTACCACGGCTGACGAATAACGTATAGAAAAAAGAGGGTTTATGCAAAAATATACATATACGGTAAAAGACGCCAACGGCAAAACATTAAAAGGTTCTGTTTCGGCTGATAACAGAGAAAAAGTTATTTTGGCTTTGCAAAACAAAGGCTACCTCGTGCTGGAAGTAAAAGAAGGCGCGGGCGGTTTATTTGGCGGGGGCGGTGCATCCAAGAGCCACAAAAAAGGGGGCAAGGTGCCGGGGCATGTGCTGGCATTCTTTGCCGAACAGCTTTCCACCCTGATCGCCGGCGGTGTGCCGTTGGTGCGCGCGGTATCTTTGTTGGGGGAATACGCCTCCAACCCGACGTTGGGCTATGTGCTGACGCAGGTGGCCAAAGACATTGCGGGCGGCCAATCGCTGCACACGGCGCTTTCGCATCATCCTAAAACGTTCAGCCATATTTGGCTTTCATTGGTGCAGGCGGGCGAAGTGGGCGGGCAGCTGGCCGACACGCTGATGCAGGTGGCCATTTACACCAAAACGCAGGAATCCATGAAAAGCAAAATCATCACGGCTATTACATACCCGGCCATTTTGACGGTTGCTTCCGTAGGCGTGTTGATTTACTTTATTTTAGGAATTGTGCCGACGTTTGCACAAATTTTTAAAGATTTCAACATTGATTTGCCGCTGATTACCGTGGTGGTATTAAATGTGTCGGGCTTGTTGATTAATAACGGTATTCTGATTATTGTATCGGCAATCTTTTTATTTGTTGGGTTCCGCTTTTATATTAAAACTACGGATGGCAAAAAACGGTGGCACTCGTTTTTGTTATCTATGCCTATTTTTGGCAACTTCTTAAAAAATATCTATTACGACCGTATGCTTTCCACGCTGGCTACCTTGCTGCGAAGCGGTGTAACCATTTTGAATGCAATTTTGGTGTTGGAAGAATCGTTTGATGGAAACGTGATTATCCAAAACGCCTTGAAGCATGTGCGTGCGGAAGTGGCGGCCGGGAAAGCCATTTCGGAGTCGTTCCGCGACACGGGCGTTTTTCCCGGACTCATGACGGAAATGATGCTGATGGGGGAAGAATCCGGCAAGCTGCCCAGTATTATTGGTACGCTTTCCAAATTCTATTCCGATAACGTGGATCAGTTTATCGCCCGCTTTTCGGCGGTAATTGACCCGATTTTGATTTGCGGCGTGGGGGCGCTGATCGGTATTATTGTGGCCTCCATCTTCCTGCCCATTTTCAAACTTTCCCAAATCGGCGGGAACTGACAGGAGCAGCATATGGGACAGAAGAACGGTTTTACCCTGTTGGAAGTTTTGATTGTGGTGGTGATTGCCGTATCGGTGGCGGCATTTGCCGTGCCGGCGTATAAAAAAGCGCAAGACCGCAACCGTTTTTTGGCGGCACAAGGCGTGCTGATGGATTTTGGAAACGGGGTGAGGATGCTGCAGCAAGATATAGATTTTGACTTCCCGACCCAAGCGACTAATGTAATCACGGCTTGGCAAACAACTGTCTTGGCGGATGATGCGGAAATTACTTCCAGTAACGCTAAGGTGGCGTTGTTTGCGCGGAAATATATGGCTCCCATTCCCTTTGACCTAAGCAATTCGTACAAGGGGTATTATTTTTCTTTGTGCCCCGTGAATACTGCCACCACCTCCAATTGCTGCCAAGGGGACTCGGATGTAGTGGTGTGCATGTATGATCCCAGATACAGTTCCCGTTCGACCAAGGGGCAGTATTATGGAGCTGTTTATTTAAAGGACGGCACCATCAGGCGGATTACGAAATAAGAATGGCTTGACAACATTTTAAACCTGCACAATACTTTAATAAAAGGGTTTTATGAAACAGAAAAAAGGGTTTACATTGATTGAACTTTTGATTGCGGCTACGATTATTGGTATTTTAGCCGTGTTTGCCACGGTGGCATATCGCAACAGTGCGGCGGATACCCGCGTGGCGGGGGCCAAAGCGAAGGTGGAAGCTTTGTCGGGCGCGGTGCAAAAATATCAGTTGGATCCGGCCGCGTGTACGCTGATTACCTCTTCCACTACGTTGAACATTGCAAATTTGGTAAGCTGCGGATACTTGGAAAGAAGCTTTTTGGATCTGGATACGGACGAGTATTTTACGTTTGAAATATGCGGGGGGGATAATGATTCTTCGCTTTGTTCGGGCACTTCGTATTTGGCGTGCATGTCCGGAAAGAGCAGCAAATTGCCCAACCGTTATTTGGAAGACAAAGGCTATCTGTATTGTATAGCGAGAGCGGGCGGTCCGTTAGAAGTGGCGGGAGCCAATTAAAATATGAAAAAAGGGTTTACGCTGATGGAAATTTTAGCCGTGCTGTTGGTTATTGCCGTAGTGGTTTCTATGGCAGTGCCGGTGTTTCGGTCTGTACGGTTTGAAATCAGAAACGGGCAGGCGCAAACGGCTTCCAAAAAATTGGCGGAGGCGATGCGGATGTATTACCAAGTAAGCCGCGGGCTGGGCGTGCAGGAAGATTGTTTCATTCCGTCCACCGACGCCGGTGAAAATGTGCTGCTGGCCTCGCCGGCTACGTGCGTGTCGCCCAGTTCGGACGGAATCCCCTATCAAAACAGCACCACGCAAAACGCTTCGCGTTCGGCCATTTCGCAGTTATTTGCGTGCGGCTATCTTTCGTACAAAGATTTTTTGGGGCTTCCTTATGAGTTTTGCACCTGCAATCCGGTTAGAGGCGGGGCCCAGCCGGAAAAATGCCAAATAACGGAAGCTACCGGCAGCAATACCCCTTTTGTGGTGGTACGCGGGGCGGACGGAGCCGGAAACAAGTATACGAAAGACGATTATTATATTTTTGTAGACCAATCCATGAAAGTGGCGGATAGTGCGGAGTAGGGGCATGGCGATGAAAAAAATTTTAACTAAAAAAACAGGTGTAACGGTTTTGGAGGGGCTGATCTCCTTGGGTCTGCTGGCGCTGGTGGCGGCCGGAACGTTTGGGGTGTTGTTGTCCGTATCGCGCAAATCCGGAAGCCCGGATATTCGGGAATCTATGATTTTGGCGGTGGAAAAAGCCCACGAACAATTGCAGATGTATCCGCCCACGCTCTACCTTTCCTCGGAACCCACTTCCATCCCCACGGAATTGCAAAACGGCTTGTGCGGCAACGACAGCACGCCGCTTTCCATCGGTACGACGCATTATATTAATTGTATGCTTCCGCCCATTTGCGATCGGAATACGTCCAGTTTTTCGTATACCACCGGTACGGAAAAAGTGAATATGTCTATTCCTTTTTTTAACCGCTACGGCATAAACGGGATGGCGACGGGATGGGGCGGGTCTCCCTATGCGTCTATTTTAAGCGTACGCTTTTCCATTACGTGTAACGGGTTTACGTTATGAACAAAAACAAAGGATTTACTTTAACGGAAATTTTACTTGCGGTAATGATTGTGGGCATTATCGGGGTGGCGCTTGCCTCGCTTACCACGGCGGCTTCGCGGGAAGCAGGGGTGGGACGAAGCAAAATTTTATTGCGCAACAATTTGTCTATAGCTTTGCGGCAGCTGCGCGAGGACATCCACAGCGCCAGCCGGGTAATGTATGTCCGCGGGCGGATTGATTCGTCTTCGGCTGGTGACGTCACGCCGCTGTTGGTGCTGGCCAAAAATGCGGGGTTGGACAATACGATTATTAACGATTTATCCTCCCCTTCGTTTATTACGTATTGTTTTGTAACGGGGGGCACCCAGGCTACGCCGGAGGGAGCCTTGTCCAGAGGCACCATTTACCGCCGGGAAGAAGAAAATCTTCCTTCGTGGAATTCGGCCACCCCTGTTTGCGGCAATCCGCAGACGGATGACGATTTTGAAGTATTTTTGCATAATGTAAAATATATCCCGCCGATTGGTTCTGCCGGAGATGCACAGTATTATCCGGTTCCCTTATTTCGCCTCTCGGCTACCGATTCCGTATATAGCGAGGAAGACTCTACCACGGAAGACTCCCGCCGGAAGGACTTGGGGAGCGTTTTGGTGGTAAAACTGATTACGGAACTGCCCAGTACGCCTATTGTAAACGATGTAGTAGAAGAAACCTTTATGCTGCCAAACGGGTTTAGAGTGGAAGACTGAGGGGTTGTGTATATGAAACGAAATAAAAAAGGAGCGGCGTTGCTGCAAGTGCTGTTAATTACGGTTATTTTGGCCGGGATGGCTACGATGCTGTTGCGTGCCAGTTTATCGCGTACGACGGCTGCGCGCAAAACGCGGCGCACCGTTTCGGCGCAAATGTTAATCAATTCGTGCATGGCGGAAGTGAATACGATGTGGTCTGTCAAAAGTGCGGAAACTTTCGCGCGGGACTTAGATCAATGCATCATGTACTGCAATTCTTCTGATATTTCTTCCGATTGTTCCTCGGCTAATTCCGTGCGCTCCCATACGTGTCATATTACGGTAAATGGTACGGAGTACGATATAACGGCTGAATTTAACACTACCTATCCGGACGCCGATAATAACCGCAAATGTGAATTAACTTATACCATTGAATCGGAAAATGACACCTTATGAAGGAAATAATTCCTATGAAAAAAAGCCTGCTGCTGTTTCTGCCGTTTGTGTGTGCCGTTGGGGCGGCCAACGCCCAGCAACCGGCTGCTGCGCCGGCGGTTTCGCCCTCTATTCAGGTATCCACGGCGGTGCAGACGCCGCAGTCTAATATAGATCTATTAAAACAATCTTTGCAAAATTCATCCAGCGTAGCGGGGACGGCTTCTTCTATAGAAGTTCCTCCGCCGGCTGCCGTGGCGGTGGCTCAGCAGCCGGCGGCAGCTTCTGCCACTACTTTGGATATGCCGCTTGAAATGGGGGGAACGGTACAGAGCGTACAGACGACGGTTTCTGCGCCGGCCAAACAGCTTTCTCCGGCGGCGGCCAAACGGGTGCAGCAAGCCAAGGAGAAACGGGCGCAAGCAACGGGCCAGGCCAAACCCACCGAGCTGGAGCAGGATATTGAAAAGTCTAATGCCTTGCTGCCGCCTTCCCAGCAGGCGTCCTCCCCGGAAGGGGAAGAACCGTCTGCCGAAGAGGCAGCCGCCGATGCGGAGCTGGAATATGCCGTAAAAATGCTTGAAAAGTCCAAAGAAGCCTTGCAGAATATCGGGCGCATGATTCCGCCTTCGGCCGCACAAAATCGGCCCAAAACGGTGCCGGCCCCGAATAAAAAATTTAATCCCAACGATTTCCGCCCGGGGGTTACGTGGGTCTTGTCCAAAAGCACGCATTTTGATATTTACACCCAAAAACGCACGACGGGCATCAGTTCTTCCAATATGTCCATGACGTTTGAATCGGCCTATCAGACGCTGCGCCGCTTTATTCCGTGGATGATGTCCGGCCGGGTGCGGGTATTTGTATATCAAGATCATCAATCTTATCTGCGTCATGAGCCGAATGCCAAAGCTTGGACGCGGGCCCTGGCGTATCCTACCCGCGGAGAAATTGTGGTGTATGACGAACCCGGCAAAAACCAGGAGCTGAAGGAAGTTTTTACCCACGAACTGACCCATATTTTTACCCAGCAATTTTTTGACAGCCACAAAACCGGCCGCATCATGACGCCTACCTGGCTGGATGAAGGCTTGGCGGTGTTATTGGAAGACCAAGCCTATAATGGGATGAAAGGCGGGCCGTGGAATAATGATTTTAAAACGCTTAATTTCCAGCGGGATCCCTCTACCGAGGTGGCTTCTTTCGGTTCGTCTTCCATGTTTGGCACTTCCGCCAAGAAATTTACCTCCCAAAAGAAAGGCAAGCCGCTGTATTTGGTTCCCTTTGCCGAGTTTATGGAAGAGGGGTCGTTGGCTGCGGCCGAGGGCCGCGGCAAAACACAGGATTGGTATTTTCAAGCCTATTTAATGGTGCGTTTCCTGTTAAATCCGGCGGGGGGAACCTCTCCTTCCAATCGCATGCAGTTTGAACAATTTACCCGTTTGCTTGCCGAAGGGGAAGCGGTGCGAAATCCTTCTACCGGGTTTTTAGTCAAGGATTCCCGCGGAAAAACGGTTTACCGGCCCTACTCGGTAGAGAAGGCCTTGGGCCGCGCTTATCGGTATAGCAGTATTGCTAATTTTGAGGATAACTTCTGGCGCTGGGCAGATAAATAATAAAAATACCCGCTTTGCAGTGCCCCATGCGTATGCATGGGGCATTTTTTTTATGGGTGGATGCGCAAAAAAACACCCCGGCTTGGCCGGGGTGCGTTGAGAGCGTGCGGCGCGTTAAAGCACCGAGAGATATTTTTCCAGCTCATAGCTGGACACATGGGTGCGGTAATTATCCCACTCAATATCTTTGTTGGCAATGAATTTTTCGAACGTATGCTCGCCCAATACTTGGCGCACCAAATTGGAATGGCGCGTGTAGTTAACGGCTTCATACAAATACGCAGGCAGGGTATCAATGCCGTGTTTTTTGCGTTCCTGCGGCGTCATTTGGAAGATGTTTTCTTCCGTAATCGGCGGGACGGGCAGCTTGCGTTTAATGCCGTCTAATCCGGCGCCGAGCATAACGGCAAAAGCCAGGTAGGGGTTGCAGGCCGGATCCGGGAAACGGCACTCAATGCGGGTAGCGTTCGGTTTGCCCTGCTTGGCTTGCGGAATGCGCACCAGGGCGCTGCGGTTTTTGCGGCCCCAGGCAATATAGGCCGGGGCTTCAAAGCCGGGAACTAAGCGTTTATACGAGTTTACCCACTGGTCTGTCACGGAGCAGATTTCTTTTACATTGGCTAAAATGCCCGCAATGTAGTGGCGTGCCGTTTGGGATAAGTACAGCGGGTCTTTGGCGTCAAAAAAAGCGTTTGAACCGTTTGCAAATAAGGATTGATGCACATGCATGCCGCTGCCGTTGACGTTGGCGATTGGTTTGGGCATAAAAGTAGCGTAAATGCCGTTGGCGGCGGCCACTTGCTTTACAACCGTTCGGTAAGTGATGACCTGGTCTGCCATTTTCATAGCTTCGTCGTAACGAAGGTCAATTTCGTGCTGGGAGGGGGCTACCTCGTGGTGGGAGTATTCCACGTGAATGCCCAATTTTTCCAGCATTTGCATCGTTTGGCGGCGCACGGCATAGGAGGAATCTAAAGGAATCGTGTCAAAATAGCCGCCGCAATCCAACGTTTCGGGGTGTTTGTTGTCTTTGAAATAAAAATACTCCAATTCCGGGCCTACCATAAATTGGTCAAAGCCGGCTTTTTTCATTTCCGCCAGGTTTTTTTTCAGGATATAGCGGGGGTCTCCTTCAAACTGTTTTCCCTCCGTGGTTTTGATATCACAGAAAAAGCGGGCAATCGGCGCCCCGGTAAATTCCGGCGGAAACATTTGGAAAGTGTCCAAATCCGGCAAGGCTACCAAGTCCGATTCATACAACCGCGCAAAGCCTTCCACCGAGGAACCGTCAAACCCCATTCCTTCATTCATTGCATATTCAAATTCCCGGTACGAAAGAGAAAGCGATTTTAAGTTTCCCAAAATGTCTACAAACCATAATTTGATGATTTGGATATTGTTCTGCTCGGCGGCGGCTAAGATTTCTTTAATTTTTTCTTTTTCTTCTGCATTTCTTTGAATGGTCATAGCATAACCTCTTTCGGGCCGGCAGAAAAATTACGGGTACGGGCCGACCAACAATTTTTTATTGTACATTTTTTTCTATAGGTGCGTGTAAAAAATATCAAAAAAATCCCCGCCGGAGAAGCGGGGAGAAACATAAAAAGCAATGTGTGTTTATTTGACGTGGGCTACCGGTTTAATTCTGAATTTAAATTTGCAACGGTGCATTCCGTCGGGCCCTAAGTTTTCTTCGCTCAGCACCAATCCGCATTCCGGGCAGCGCATGGAGCATACCGCCCCGGCAGAGGCGGTGCATTTTTGAGAAGAAGCCGTAATTTCTTTTCCGCAGTAAATGCAAAATTCTTCCGTTTTGGCTTGCTTGGCGGAGGAGCCCTGGTAAGTGGTGGCTTTCAGTACGGCGTTTCTGCCGCAGACGGGGCACGGGTCATCGCTTTTCGTAATGCGAACCGTATCCTTGGGCTGGGTCGTTTTCGGGGTGCAAACATGCTTTACGCCGTGGTATTTCTCGTCAATCGTATAGTTTTCGCCGCATTTGGGGCAGACGGAGGGGGTACTGTCCGTGCGGGGAGCGGGCTCATATTCCTGCTCGGTGCAAAGGGAAGTATAGCCGGTGGCCGCGCAATGCTGGCCGGCGTAGATTTCTTCGCCGCAGCGGCAGCAGACGGGGGCTTTTTCCGCGGGCGTATTTTTCGGGGTGCAAACGTGCTTTACGCCGTGGTATTTTTCGTCAATCGTATAGTTTTCGCCGCATTTGGGGCAGACGGACGGGACGGAGGAAGCAGAATAGGAAGCGGGTTTAGATTCCTGTGCGGTGCAAAGGGAAGTATAGCCGGTGGCCGCACAATGCTGGCCGGCGTAAATTTCTTCGCCGCAGCGGCAGCAAACTTTCCGTTGATGTTGGCGTACCGCTTTGATGGCGGCGCGTTCAATGGCAGCTGAAATTGCTGTCGTGTCGGTACGGGCGGACTGGATTTGCCCTTGGGCAAAAGCCGGGACTGTAAAAAATACAGTGGCTAAAACAGCGAACATCCATTTGATATTTTTCATTTTTCCTCCAAAAATTTGTCTTACAAAGCTATTTCCTTATTTGTAGTTTAGATAAAAATAAATCACTTGCAAAGGGCCTTTGGGCCTAGACAACAGTAAAAAAAAGACCTAATTAAAAATAGGACTGCAGCAAAAGCGTGCGGAAGTCGCACAGAACGCCCGCCCCGGGCAGAAAAAAGGCCCGGCTGAGCCGGGCCTTTGAAAAGCGTGTTTTTTATTCTACAAAAGAGGACTGAATTTCCGATCCCAAGATCGCGGACACTCTCCCTAAGAGCAGCCCCTTTTGGTCGGCGTACATAATAGCCGTCAGGAAGGTAATATAGATGCCGGCTTGTCTGTCTACGTGAGAAGATGCATAGACCGTTTGATTTTTAAGCAGCAAATCCGTCAGCTGTTCAATCATCGGTTCCACTTCCCCTACCACGTCGTCCGAAGAGGTTTGAATTTTGTTTAATGTGGCGGGAATTTGGGTTTCCAGCAAATCGGCAATCTTGTTGTCGGCTTCCGTCATGGAATTTAAGTCGCGGTGGGCGTCAAAAATCATAAAGCCCATGGTAATGGCCTGTTGGGTATTTTTTAAGATCTGCGGATCGGCGGCTTCTTCTTCTACGGTAGCGGCTGCGCTGGAGACGGACTGTTCAATAAGCGCGCTGTTGCTGGAAGAGTTCCCGGCAAAAGCTGCAGTGGTAAAAAGTGAAACGGCCAACAAAGCAAATAACTTTTTCATACAAACCTCCACAAGAGTTTTATTTACTCATATCCTAATAAACATATGACATGCAAACAAGGGCCTTTGGGCCCAAGCGCATCTGTCCAAAAGACCTATAGCCGTTTGGGCCCCGCAGGGTTGGAAAATATACTACAATGTAGAATATGATTATACCTACTATTATTGAAAAGAATGTCGGATATGATATTTTTTCCCGCCTGCTCAAAGACCGCATTATTTTTGTAGGCGGACGCGAGGGCGAGGTGGATACCGCCAGCGCAAATATGATTATCGCCCAGCTTTTGTACTTGGACGCGGACGACCCCAACCGGGAAATCAACCTCTACATCAATTCTCCCGGCGGATTGGTTACGGCCGGCTTGGCTATTTACGACACCATGCAGTTTATCAAATCCCCCATTACCACCATTTGCATGGGCCAAGCCATGAGCTTTGGCGCCGTGTTGCTGGCGGCGGGTTCCAAGGGCAAACGCTACGCCCTGCCGCATGCGCGCATTATGATTCACCAGCCTTTAATTTGGGGGGGCGGCATTTCCGGCCAGGTAACGGATATTGAAATTGAATCCAAAGAATTGCGCGACAATAAAGAACACCTGCTGGATATTTTGGCCAAACACACCGGGCAAGACAAAGAAAAAATCCGCCGCGACAGCGAGCGCAATTATTATATGTCCGCCCAGGAAGCCAAGGAATACGGCTTAATTGACGAAGTGCTTCCGCTCAAAAAATAACATTTTGGCGGCTTTTTAGAATGCAAGGAACGAAATAAACATTTCGTTCCTTGTGTTTTTTAGAAGAGAAAAATAAAAACACAGACGGTAAAATCTTTTCAAAACTAGCAGACAAAGAAAACATTTGCTAATTTTAAAACAATTTGCTACAATTTATAAACTAAGAAGCAGGGGATCCTAAAAATTGCTTCTTACAAACACGATTTACCCACTTAGTAAGGGAGAACATATGGCAGAAGAAATCAGAAGAACAACTCTTTCGTTACCGACGGTAGTGCCGGCAGTCGCCATTCGGGATGTGGTGATGTTTCCGGGGATGTCGCTTCCGCTTTCGGTAGACCGCGAAAAATCCATTGCGGCGGTAGAGCTGGCGCTCAATACGCCGGAGAAGTATATTTTGGCGGTTTCCCAGAAGAATGCGGAGATAGAAGAACCCAAAGAATCCGACATTTACCATTTTGGCGTGATTGCCCAAATTACCCAGAATTTAAAAATGCCCGACGGATCTATGAAGATTTTCCTGCAGGGCTTGGCCCGTGCGCGCGTAACCAAGCTGGAAATGAACGATGTGGCGGGCTCGTGGTTTGCCACGGTGGAATATATAGAGGAAGAGGAAGACGATTCCCCGGTGGTGCAGGCCTTAATGCGCAAAGTGTTGGATGAGTTTGACCACTACGCCCGCGTGTCGCACCGCATTGCGGTGGAGGGGGTGTCGTTCCTGCGCCAGATTAACGATCCGTCCAAACTGGCGGACACGGTGGCCTCCAATATGCTTGTAAAGGCCGCGCAACGGCAGGAAATTTTGGAAGCGGTGCATATTAAAGACCGCTTGGAAAAAATCCTAAAGCTCATTACCAGCGAAGTGGAAATTTTAGGGCTGGAAGAAAAAATCCACTCCAAGGTGCGCGCTCAGATCGAAAAGAACCAGAAAGAATACTATTTGAACGAGCAGATGAAGGCCATCCAAAAGGAGCTGAGCCAAAAGGACGATTTTCAGAAAGAACTGGATTCCCTGCGGGCCAAAGTAAAAAAGAACGGCCTGCCGCCGCACGCCAAGGAAGCGGCGGAAAAGGAGATAGAGCGGTTGTCCAAAATGGCGCCGTTTTCGCCGGAGGCGACGGTCTCGCGTACGTATTTGGACTGGCTGGTCAACATGCCGTGGAACAAAACGACCGAAGACGTATTGGACTTGAAAGAGGCCAAGCGGATTTTGGACGAAGACCACTTCGGCTTGGAAAAACCGAAAGAACGCATTTTGGAATACTTGGCGGTAAGCAAGCTGACCAATTCCCTGCGCGGGCCGGTGCTGTGCTTTGCCGGTGCGCCGGGCGTGGGAAAGACGTCTTTGGCCAAGTCCATTGCGCGGGCGATCGGGCGCAAGTTTGTGCGGATGTCGCTGGGCGGCGTGCGGGATGAAAGCGAAATCCGCGGCCACCGCCGCACGTATATCGGTTCTATGCCCGGGCGTATTATCCAGGGCATCAGCAAGGCCAAAAGCTCCAACCCGGTGTTTCTGCTAGACGAAATTGACAAAATGGGTTCCGACTGGCGCGGGGATCCGGCCGCGGCTTTGCTGGAACTGCTGGATCCGGAGCAGAACAAGGAATTTACCGACCACTTCTTGGATGTGCCGTTTGACGTGTCCAAAGTGATGTTTATCACGACGGCCAACTCGCTGGCCAATATTCCCAGCACCCTGCGCGACCGTTTGGAAATTATAGATTTTGACGGTTACACCGAGTACGAGAAACACGACATCGTGGATAAATACCTCCTGCCCAAGCAAATGAAAATGCACGGCTTGAAAGAAGGCCAGCTGGAGGTAACGTACGATGCAGTATCCCTGCTGATGCGCGATTATGTGCGCGAAGCCGGGGTGCGCAACCTGGAGCGGGAAATCGGCTCGCTGTGCCGCAAAGCTTCCAAGATGATTGTGGACGGCGCCAAAAAGGTAACCGTTACCAAGGAGAACCTGCACGAATACTTGGGCGTGCCCAAGTATTCCAATTTCGCTACGGAAGAAAACGGCGTAGGCATTGCTACGGGCCTGGCGTGGACGAGCGTGGGAGGGGAAACCCTGTCTATTGAAGCCACCAAACTGCCCGGCAAAGGCCAGCTGATTTTGACGGGTATGCTGGGCAACGTGATGAAGGAATCCGTCCGTGCGGCCCTGACCTATGCCCGCAGCCGCGGCTATGGCGAAGGAATTGATTTTGACAAGACGGACTTTCACGTCCACTTCCCGGAAGGAGCGGTGCCCAAGGACGGCCCGTCCGCCGGCAGCGTGATTACGACCGCCCTTACCAGCCTTTTGACGGGCCTGCCCGTTAAAAAGCACTTGGCGATGACGGGCGAAGTAACCATTACGGGCCGCATTTTGCCGGTGGGGGGAATTAAGGAAAAATTCCTGGCCGCCTACCGCGAAGGGGTCAAAACGATTCTCTACCCGCACACCAACGAGAAGGACGTTTCCGAAGTGCCGGAACGGGTGCGCAAAGAGATGACGCTCATCCCCGTCCGGCATATGGACGAAGTCTTGCCGCTTGCGTTGGAAGGCTGGAAAGAGTTTGAAGCCAAACTGCAAAAGAAAGCCCATGCCAAAAAACGCGGCGCCCAAAAACATAAAAAGGCGGCCCAAACGGTAAAAAAAGCGGCGGCTAAGAAATCCGCCCGCCCGGCTAAAAAAACCGCCAAAAAGGCCTCTAAAAGCCGTTCGGCCCGTCCAACGGCGTCTGCCCGCCGCAAAGGCGCAAGACGTAAATAAAACGTGTTTCAAAACCGCAAAAACCCCGGGCAAAAACCGGGGTTTTTTGCGGTTTTTCATTGCCTAATGCAAAACTAATTTCATACACTATACCATATGAGTATTTCCAAGATTTATTCGTTTCTTACCCGAAATAAGGTGCTGCGCTTTATTTTAACGGGATGTATTTTTGTAGCCATTGTCGCTGCGGTAATTTGCCGGTTTAGCTTGTTTTCCATGTCGTTTGAATACGACGAGCTGTTTACCGCCGTTACTTCGGATCCCGTGCTTTCGCTGGGATGGATCTGGAGCAATTGGCTGGTGCCGGATGTACATCCGCCGCTGCACAATGTATTGTTGTGGGTATATAATCATTGGATGCCGTACGGGCCGGAGTTTTGGCTGCGGCTGCCGAGTGTCATCTTAGGCGTAGGGGCGTTGGCGTGCGGGTGGTGGCTGTTTCCCAGAAGATTTGGCAAAACGGCCCGGCTGATTTTTGTGTCGCTGTTGGCGTGCCATCAATATATGATTTTGTACTCCCAGCATGCCAGAGCCTATGCGCTGATGTTGTTCCTGTCCGTATTGCTTACGTTTTGGTTTTTGGATATTTCGCGCAGAATTTGGCACGGGAAACGGATTGCTGCGTCGTTGTGGGCCAAATATGCGTTGGCGGCCTTGTTCCTGTCTTGGAGCCACTATTTCGGCACCTTGTTAGTAGGCATATTTTATATTTTGCTGTTTTTGCAGGCGTGGCGTTACAAGCAAAAGCTGAAACCGTTTATTGTGCTTCCCGTCATTACGGGCCTTTTGTTTTTGCCGTGGATTATTCCCAATTTTTTGGCCCAGCTGCAGATCCATCGTTTTGAAGAAAACAATTGGTGGGCCAACCAGGACGCCTCGTGGTATATGGTCAAATCCAGCCTGCGTTTTTTTGTTTTTTCCCGCACGGGTATTGCGGCTTTTGCCGTGTTGGTGGCGGGGGGAGCAGTCGGGCAGATTCTCCAGCGGGTACGGAGGCGTTTGTGCCCGTTTGCGCGGGAAAGGCTTCTGCTGCTTACCGCCGTGCTGGCGGTGGCGGCCGTTACGTCTTTGATCTCTTTTAAGATGTTTTTGTTTATAGGCCGTTATTTTACCCCCATTTTGCCCGCTTTGTTTTTATGGGTGGCTCTTATGACGGCGCGGGTGGTGCGGAAAAACAATCTTTTCCGGGCGGTGCTGCTGGTGTTACTGGTGGCGGAAGTGTGGACGTTTACGAGCCAGCGCAAAGCGTTGCTTAATCCCACGATGCTTCCGGCGCGCTTGGTAAGCCAATTCTATTATGATTTTTTCCGCGGACGTGAAGTGATGGTCTTGGCGGTGGAGGCTTTTCCGCCCAGGGCCATGCCGGCCATGTACGGCTATTATATTCATAAAGTGTATGGCGTGAAAGCAGACGTAACGGAATTGGTGCATTTGAACCCGCAGGAACGGGAACGGGTGCTGGCGCGCAACAAAGATGCGTTTGTTTTTATGCCCAATTGCGAAGAAGGGAAATTGCGGAAAGTGGCAGACCAGTGGAATAAACATCTGAACATATACGGAAATTTAGGAAGCGTGTGTTTGCTGTTTATAACCGATCAGCCGGAAACGCCGCCTGCCGGGCCGAAGCCCATTGCGGCGGTCAAGTAAAGGACTTAGCGGAAAAGGGCCTTGACTCGTTTTTTTTTTTTTGATAACTTTTGCTTATGAGCAAAAGTTATCAAAATATATTTTCCGACGTTCAAAACGGCGGATTTACGCTGATAGAATTGTTAGTCGTGGTGCTGATTATCGGCATATTGGCAGCCGTGGCTTTGCCTCAATATGAGCTGGCTGTGGAAAAAAGCCGTTCTGCAGAACCTCTTACCGTTTTAAAAACCTTGCGCGACGCACAGGAAGTCTATTTTTTGAGCAATGGATCTTATGCAGATGATTTGAGCAAGCTGGACGTTTCGATTGAGCCTCAAAATAAATACTGGAAATATGACATGCAACCTATGTCTATATCCGCCACCAGGGTAAACGTACCTGACTCACGAAAATATATGTTTGCGTATCGTTTTTCGCAAGGACGCAAGAACGGAATGGCTTCTGTTATCTGCAGAGCCGCCGATATGGCCTACGGTTCTGAAGAATTTGCCGAGCGTCTTTGCAAGTCTTTAGGCGGTATCAGAACGGATAAAGAAGCGTGGGTGTTGGTGGAGTGAACCTATCAACCCTTTGTATTATCAAAGGGTTTTTTGTTAATAAACCGTTCCGATTGGTCGGTGGCCCAGTTGAGCTGTTTTTCCAGTTCCAAGGCGGCGGTTTCCATATCTTCGTCCGACTTCACATACACAGCTTTTCCGTAGGTAAGGGCCGTTTTTCCAAACGGAAGCGGTACGCGCATTTTATCCCACGAGCCCACTTTTATTTTGTGGCTCAAGGCCGTTCCTACCGGAATAATGGGCAGGCCCGTTTTAAGCGCCAAAAACAAAATGCCGTGCTGCACTTTGTAAATGGGGCCGCGGGGGCCGTCCGGCGTGAGCATGGGGTGGTAGCCGGCTTCGGCGATGTTTTTAAGCTTAATCAGGGCGCGCACGCCGCCGCGGGTGGTGCTGCCGCGCACGGCTTTCATGCCGAATTTGGGCAGGCAGCGGGCGATGTATTCTCCGTCGTCGCTTAAGCTGATCAGCGCGCAGATTTTCTGCCCTCGGTAGGGATATAACAAAAACAGCTGTTGGTTGTGCCATACGGCAAAAATATAGTTTTGCCCTTCTTTTTCAAAACGCAGGGCCTCTTCGGATTTAAACCAGTAGATGCGCGTCGTCCACCCCAAAAATACGGTGTACCAATAGGCCAGCGTGGAACCGATGACGTGCTTCCAGGATATTTTTTTCTTTTCAAGCGAAGTGGGTCTAAACATTATTTCTTTCCTTTTTTGCGGCTTTTTTGCCACGGCACCAAAAATACCGTACTGATGCGGGGGGTTAGCTCTCCGTCATCCGTTATGGAGAGGTCAATTTTCTCCGCGTTTAAATTCTGTAAAATCACCGGCAGCGCCTTTTGCGCCAGCACCGGCTCCAGGCGTACGGCTTCGCGCAGCAGTTTGGGCGCGGCGGCCGCCCCAAAGGGGGGCAAATACACAAATTGCAAGTCCAGCGTTTCGCATTCTTCTTTTTGGGCTTGCTCTTTTACCAGTTCCGCCACGAATGTAACCGCGCTTCTTAAAAATTCCAGTATCACAATCATCGCCGCCGTTTTGCGGTCTTCGTTGGAGATATTGTTTAAGAAAGGCTCCAGCTGCCCGCCCAAGGTTACGGCGCAGGCGCTGAACATTTCTTTATAGAGAACGTTTTGGTCGTCCAGTTCCCAGTGGGCGTCTTGGTTAAATTCATACACCACGCCGGGATCCAACAATTTAAAAATAGCCAAAATAAAAGCCGTTACTTCCGCCTCGCTGGTAAAGCCGGCCCGGCGCAAGAGGGGCAGTTCGCGCAACAGCTTGCGCAAAATTTCGCGCTGGCGGGAAGCGATTTTGAAACGTTTAATCTTTCGCATAGAAATGTCCTTTCAAACGGCTTACAGAAAAGTCCCGCCCGGCGGGGCTGTTGTGTAAAACGTTTGGCAGGGCCTTCCCAAGCGGAAAGGCCCTGCGTAAAACTTATTTTCTGTTTCTGCGCGTGCGTTTAATTTTGGTTACGGTCTTTTTGGGAGCGTACCCTTCCGCCGCGGCTTCTTCGCGTTTTACCGGGGCAGAAAGCTTGGCAGCCGTTTTGTTTAAATTGCTGCCATCGTTCATTTCCCCGTGGCTCCAGGTGTACACCAGCGGAGTCGTCAGCGCGATGGTGCTGTACACGCCGGAAATACAACCCACCAGCATGGCAAACGCAAACGAGTTGATCACTTCCCCGCCAAACAGATACAACACCACAACCGCAAAAATTACCGTCAGCGTGGTAATAATGGTGCGGGAGAGGGTTTCGTTGATGGAGAGGTTGATGAGCTCGCCAAATTTCATTTTGGGATGCAGGCGGATGTTTTCGCGCATACGGTCAAAAATGACGATGGTGTCGTTGATGGAGAAACCGGCCACCGTCAGGAAGGCCGCCACGACCACCAGGTCAATTTCGCGCTGGGTAAGCGAGAAAGCAAACAGCATGACAAACAAGTCGTGGAACAAGGCGATTACGCCCGATACGCCCCACAAAATGTTGCTGAAGCGAAACGCCACGTAGATGATGATAAACACCAAAGACAGCAAAATAGACCACAAGGCTCTTTCCGTCATATTTTCGCCGACGGCCGGGCCTACGGAGTTGGTCATCAGCACGGTGTAGGGGACGTTTAACGTATCCAAGGCCTTTTCAATACGGGCCTGTACGGCGCCCACTTCATCGGACGTGCTTTTTTCGCTGATGGCGAACGAGTGATCCCCGAAGGACTGCAGCTCCGACTGGGTGCCGGTGGCGGACAGTGCTTCGCGGATGGCGCTCATTTCTACGGGGGCGTCAAATTTTACCTGCACCATGGTGCCGCCGGTAAAATCAATGCCCATGTTGAATCCTTTGGTAAAAAAGCAGATTACCCCGCCCAACAACACCAGAGCGAAGAAAATGTAATAAGCTTTTCTGTATTTAAGGAAATCAATGTTTGTTTTAGGAAGTAACTTTAACATCATAAACTGATCTCCTTGGTGTTAGAAGTAAGGATCAACTCGTAGATGGCGCGCGTAATAAATACGGCGGTGAACAAGCTGACCGTTAAGCCGATAATCAGCGTGACGGCGAACCCTTTTACCGGGCCGGTGCCAAATTGCAGCAAGCACGCACCCACGATGATGGTGGTGATGTTGGAGTCAAAAATGGCAGACCAGGCTTTATCGTAACCCAAGTTGATGATTTCGTACACGGGTTTGCCCAAGAGTTTTTCTTCGCGCATGCGTTCAATGATCAGCACGTTGGCGTCAATGGCCATCGCCAGCGAAAGGATCATACCCGCAATGCCGGGCAGCGTAAGCGTGGCGGAGAAATAGCTCATGATGGCTACGGTAAATGCAAAGTTCAGCAGCAGGGCGATATCTGCAATAAAGCCGGCGGCTTTGTAGTACACCAGCATAAACAGCAAGATGATCACCAGCGCATAGAACGAGGCCGACAGACCCGATTTAATAGAGTCTTCACCCAAGGTCGGGCCGATGGTTTTCTTTTCAATTACTTTGACGGGGGCAGGCAGCGCGCCGGCTTTGAGCACAATGGAAAGCGAGCGGGCTTCTTCAGGCGTAAACGTGCCGGAGATGCGGCCGTCTTTGGTAATGCGGGATTGCACCACCGGGGCGGACTGGACGGTGTTGTCCAACACGATGGCCAGTTGTTTGCCGATGTTGGAGCCCGTCAGCTGGCCGAATTTGCGGCTGCCTTCGGCGTTAAACGTAAACGCCACTTCGGGGTAGCCGTTTTCGCCCATCATCACTACGCGGGCATTTTCCAAATCGGCTCCGGTAACGGGGGCCGTATCGGTTACCACGCTGTAGCCGCCTTCTTTGTTGCGCATAATCTGGTAGCCTTCCGGCACCAGTTTGGCAATTTCCGGGATGAGTATGCCGTTGTCGTCAAACGGTTTTTCGGTGGATTCCACTTTTTCCAGCGCTTTTTGGGCGGCGGAAGTATCGTTTTTAACGATGCGGAATTCCAACATGGCCGTTTTGCCAATCAGTTCTTCGGCGCGCTGCGGATTGGAAACGCCCGGCAGCTGCACCATAATCCATTTATCGCCCTGGCGGGTGATTTGGGTTTCGGCCAAGCCGTATTGGTCAATGCGGTTGCGGATGATTTCCACCGCGCGGGCCATGGCTTCGTTAAGCGGTTCTTTGGCGCTTAATTTGGAAACGTCCAGCTCTAAAAGCAGACTGGAGCCGCCTCTTAAATCCAACCCCAAATTGAGCATTCTTTTGGGGCGTTCGCCCAGCGTGTCCAATTTTTCACGCTCGGCCAGCGGTTTGGAATACCACTTGTAGTTGGGGTAAATCAGGTACAAAGACCCCAGCAAAATGGCGATGATAAGTCCCCATTTTACGGCTAACTTGTTAGACATTACTTGGCGCCTCCTTCTTGGGCAGCGAGCTGCGCGTCGGCGGGAAATCCGACGATGGCGGTTTTGAGTACGGTCAGTTTCACGTTTTCGGCAATTTTCACTTCAATTGCATTGTCTTTGAAACCGGCCACCGTACCGATGATTCCGCCGGGAATAATCACTTGGTCGCCTTTTTTGAGCGCGTTTACTTTCATCATCAGCTCCTGCTCGCGTTTTTTCTGAGAGCGGGCCGGCAGAAAAATTACCACAAAAGCAAACACCAGCAAAAGCAGCCAAAAGAACATTCCACCACCTTGGGCTGTCGTTTCCATAGGTTACATCCTCCGGTTAAGAATAGAAATACACATTGTTATTTTAGCATATTTCCCGTCGTTTCGGCAGGCGGCGTACACAGAAAAAACGCCCGCTTTGTTCTGTAAGAGCAAAAAACGGGCGTTTTGATAAATCAGACGGGTTGTTTAGTCTTCGGGCGGGAAAGAGCGGATTAAGTCCAACAGGGGCTGATCCGTTTCTTTTTTGGAATTGAGCGGCACCACGCGGGAACTCTGCTCCGTGGTTACGACGGCGTAGTCTTCTTTAATGTCAAACACGCTGCGCTGGGCGGACGTGTCAAAGAGGCTGTGCCCGAAAAAGCCTTTGGGTTGGGGCAGGTTGAGCAAATCCATAAGCGTGGGGGCGATGTCCAGTTGGGAGACGAGGGGATTGGCCGCCAAGGGTTTTTCAATCGGCGTGCGGGTTACAATGACAAAAGGCAAATTGTCGTATTCCGGCCGGTAAGGTTTAAAAAGCTTATTGGTCGGCGTGTTGGAATAAGACGGGTGGTCGGGCATAATCAGCACCAGGGTGTTTTCGTCAAAGAGGCCTTTTTCGTCCAAGTGTTTTAAAAAGCGTCTTACGTCTTGCCCAAAGCGGGCGAACGCGCGCGGGAGGGTGGGCACGTCGTAAAACTCGGCGTCAATTTCTTCGTATTCCTGGCCCAGGTAATCCAAGCGGCCCAGCGGCACGTGCGAGTCCACGGTCAGAAGCGTCATAAACAGCGGTTCCTGTTTGTGCTCTTGCAGGTATTCTTCGGCGTATTCAAACAGTTTTCGGTCGGTCAGGCCCCACCAGTCAATATAGTCTTTGTAGTCGGGGCGCGTTTCAAAATACGTGGCGCCGATTACCTCGTCAAACCCGGCTTGGTGAAAGAGCACGTTTTCATCCATATACGTTTCATCCGCGCCGCGCAAAAAGGCCGTTTTATAGCCGTGTTTTTTAAGTTCTTTTACAAACGAAACGGGGTAGGCGTTGGCAAAGGCCAGTTCGGCAAAGGGGTGGGAAGTGAAAATAACCGTCAGCCCGTACAGCGTGGAAAGCGTAACGTGCTGCAGCGAGGCGGAGGGATATTTTTCCATCAGTTCGTCCAGCGGGCGGCTGGCCTGCGGGGGAATGTTGGGGTTAAAGCGGTGGAGGTATTTGTTGGAAAGAGACTCAGACGCAATTAAAATCACCCGCGTATATTTTTTGCCCACGCCCGTATTGCGGGCGGAAAAGACATTATATTCTTGGGCCCGTTTTTCAAGCTCCGGCGTGAGCGGCTGGTTTAGCCGGGCCTGCGGGCGCGGGGTCAGCACGGCGTTTAAGGTATAGACGGGGGAAGGAGTAATTAAATAAGAAGTATAGAAATCGTTGGGCGCCGGGAGCAGTTTAAGCGGATTAGCCGCACCTAAGAGCGCCAGCCCCGCCACGCACACCAACAGGCGGTTGAAAGCCGTTTTGCGCGGCGCGGCGCGGAAGAAGCGTTTGACGGCAAACCCGCAAAAGATGGCCAAAACGGCAAAATAAGAAAGTACGCGCCAGTCGGTCAGGAAGTTATAGTCGCCTCCTTCCATCGTATCCAGGTATTTGGCGCCAAAGCGTTCCTTAAAATACCAAAGCAAAATTAAATCGGCCGTCAGCGTCAGGTAATAAATAAAGGCCAGCAAGCCGGCCAGCCATTTGTTTTTTACGCCCAGCAGGTGTAACAGGGACAATAAAGTGCCCAAAAACAAAAACTCGCATACTAATTTTACGCTTTCCGCCGCCAAAAAGTTAACGGGCGTCAGCCGGCCCAATTGACTGAGCCCAAACAAGCAAAGCAGCACCGCCGGGACAGATAACACCAGCAGCAGTTTCCAATCGTTTTTAAAAGGGGAAAAAATGTATTTGTAAATGAAGGACATACCGTTTCCGTTCCGTGTCAATTTGATATAATATTATATCTTAATTAAGGGCCTTTGACTCCTGGCCCGGTCGTGGTGGCCGGCAGGATCATAGCGTAAACCAAAATGGAAAATAAGCAATTAGAAACAAAGCGCCACTCCTGCGCGCATGTTATGGCGCAAGCGGTGCAGCAGTTGTTCCCCGGTACGAAACTCGGTATCGGCCCGGCTATTGAAAACGGATTCTACTACGATTTTGATTGCCCCCATCAGTTCACTCCCGAAGATTTAAAAGCCATTGAAGCCAAGATGAAAGAAATCATCAAGGCCCGCCAGCCTTTTGAACGCAAGGAGATGAGCAAAGCCGAAGCGAAAGAATTTTTTACCAAACGCGGCGAAACCTATAAATTGGAATTGTTGGACGAACTGGAAGACGGCACGATTACCGTCTATATGAACGGCGACTATGCCGACTTGTGCCGCGGCCCGCACGTGGAACACACGGGCAAAATCAACAGCTTTAAACTTACCGCCATTGCCGGCGCCTATTGGCGCGGGGACGAAAAACGCCCCATGCTCCAGCGCATTTACGGCCTGTGCTTTGATACGAAAGACGAACTGAACGCCTATATCAAACAACAGGAAGAAGCCGCCAAGCGCGACCACCGCAAACTGGGCCCGGAACTGGACTTGTTCAGCATTAACGACAACATCGGCCCCGGCTTGATTTTAATGCATCCCAAAGGCGGTATGCTGCGCAAAATTTTGGAAGACTGGATTAAAGAGCAAAACTTAAAACGCGGCTACGATTTGGTAGTCAGCCCCCATATTGCGCGTCTGCACCTGTTTGAAATCAGCGGGCACGCGGGGTTCTATTCGGACAGCATGTTCCACCCCATGGAAGTGGACGGCGAAAAGTACCAAATTAAACCGATGAACTGCCCCTTCCACGTGGAAATTTACAAAACCCACTTAAGAAGCTACCGCGATCTGCCGCTGCGCCTGTCGGAACTGGGCACGGTGTACCGCTACGAACGCTCCGGCGCGCTGCACGGCCTTTTGCGCGTGCGCGGGTTTACGCAGGACGACGCGCACATCTTCTGCACGCCCGAACAGGTGGAAGACGAAGTTAAACAATGCTTTGAGTTTGCCATGCACATTTTCAAAACGTTCGGTTTTGAAAAATACGCCGTGGAACTTTCCACCCGCGACCCGGAACATCCGGAACATTTTACCGGCGACGTGAAAGACTGGGAACGCGCCGAAAACGCCCTGAAGCACGTGCTGGAAGCCAATAATATACCCTACACCACGCACGCGGGCGAGGCCGCTTTCTACGGGCCGAAGATTGATATCAAAGTGATGGACGCGATCGGCCGCCTGTGGCAGCTGTCCACCATCCAGTTTGACTTCAACCTGCCCCAGCGCTTTAATTTGGAATACGTCGCTCCCGAAGGCCGCAAACGCCCCATTATGGTGCACCGCGCGATGTTTGGCTCGCTGGAGCGCTTTACGGGCGTGATTATTGAACACTATGCGGGCTGGTTCCCGCTGTGGCTGGCCCCGGTGCAGATTAAGCTTCTGACGCTGACGGACGACCAAATTCCGTTTGCCAAAGAAGTATACGCCAAAATGCGCCAAGCCGGCTTGCGCCCCGAACTGGACGTGAGACCCGAAAAACTGGGCCTCAAAATCCGCGAAGCGCATATGCAGCGCATTCCGTATACGGCCATTATCGGCGCCAAAGAAGCGGCCGAAGGCAAGCTGACCATTCGCTTAAAAGGCGGCGAAAATACGCCCGCTTTGCCGGTGGACGAGGTCATTGCCAAAATGAAAGAAGAAGTGGCTTCTTTCAGTTTGACGAACTTGCTTAAATAATAGACTTCTTGAACGCTAACACCCTCACCCCCCGGTGAGGGTGTTGTTTTGGCGAAGACCCCAACTGCAAGACTTTAAAAAAGCGTTGGAAACGCTGCCGAAAGAAAAGAAATAATTTCGTTGTTTTCGTACCCCCGGGAGAGAGGTCTCCCGGGTGTTTTTGTTTATAGGGGCTCCCCCGGGTTTTAAAAACAATCGCCTCGTGCGGCCGGTTTTGGTATACTAGAAATATATTTTGTATCAGCCAAGGACTATAATATATGAAAAAAGTACTGTTTTTGTTGTGTCTGATGTGGGGAATCGGCAGCGTATACGCGGCCGAAACGGCCGACGTGTCGGCGCTTTCTTTACGGGAACAAGTCGGACAGACGATTATGCCCCGCATTATGATTGGCCAGCAAAAAGATTTCAAAAAAGCCGTATTAAACGGCGAAGTAACCGGTTTTTTTATCAAGGCCAATGAAGGATTGTTGATACACCCCAAACTAAATTTCAAAAATCAGGCCCGCTTTATTGCCAAACAGCGCAAAAAACTGCTCAAAACCATTCGCGATTTAAACAAATGGGCCGCCAAAAGCCCGCATCAAATCCCTTTGCTGCTGGCGATCGATTACGAGGGGGGTACCGTTACTTCTCCTATGTTTTTGGGGTTAAAGCAAATGCCCTCCAATATGCTGCTGGCCGCTTCGGGGGATGAAGCAGTGGTGGCGGATATGTATGCCGCGCAAGCGCGTGAAATTTTGCTTACGGGCGCCAATACGGCCCTGGGCCCGGTAACGGACGTAAATTCCAATCCGGCTAACCCCATTATCCAAACCCGCTCATTTGGCGATAATGCCGCCCAGGTGGGCAAATTTTCTGCGGCGGCGGTGCGTGCGCTGCAGCAGCAGGGAGTGCCTGCGTTTGTAAAACATTTTCCCGGCCACGGGGATACGGCGGTGGACTCCCATTATGAACAACCGGTTACGTCTTTGTCGGAGGAGGATTTGTGGAATACGCATGTGTCGGCGTTTCAGGCCCCTGTAGATGCGGGCGTGGCGGGGGTAATGAGTGCGCATGTGGTATACCCGGCACTGGATGCGGACAATCCCGCCTCTTTTTCTTCCAACATTTTAAACGGGTTGCTGCGCGGGAAGATGGGCTTTGACGGACTCATTGCCACCGACGGGCTGGATATGGGGGCCGTCAAAGGGTTGCAGGTGGAAGAAATCGTCCGCCGTGCGTATCAGGCGGGAAATGATATTTTGCTGCTAAGCGGCGATGTGCGCGATATGAAAACCGCCAGCACCTATCCCAAACGGGCGGCCGATTACGTGGTGCAAACCAACGCTTCCGAGCGGCCGGAAGTATCGGCGGAACAAATCCGAAAATCCGCCCAAAAAGTATTAGATTTAAAACGCCGCTTGGGCCTTTTTTCCAAACCGGCCGCCGCAAACACTGCCGACACGGGGTTTGAGCAGGCCTCCCGCCGCGCGGCGGAAAAGGGCGTTACCTTGGTGCGCGATACGGCAAAAAACATTCCGTTGGCAAAAGACGCGCAAAACGTATGTGCGGTGTTTTTTGCGGATAATATCTTCAGCCTGCAGCTTAAGGCGTTTTCCGATTACTTAGCCCAGCGGGGCAAAACGGTGCAGGCGGTGTATGCGCCGCTCACTCCGTCGCAAGCGGATGAGCAGGCCGCGGAGCGGTGCTTGGCCGGGGCGGACGTGGCAGTAGTGGGGACGTCCCGCACCAGCGCCATGAATGAGAAACAGTATGCCCTGGTGCAAAAACTGCTGGCCCAAGCGCAGCAAGCCGCAGTGCCGGCGGTTTTGATTTCTTTATTAAATCCGTATGAAATTGCGCTTTATCCGCAGGCGCAGACGGTGCTGGCCCTTTACGGCCCCACCCGGTACGCTATGCAAACGGCCGCCCGTATTTTGCTGGGGGAGGCCCCGGCCCAAGGCAAGCTCCCCATTTCGCTGCCGTAAGTACAAGGGGCGCCTGCCGCCGGCTTACGTGCTTTTTTGCCATAAAAAAACCCCGGTTCTCGCCGGGGTTTTTTGGAAAGGGAAGCGACCTAGGGAATGGAATCCATAATTTTGCGGAGCTCTTCCTCGCTTTTATCGCGGACTTCCACCGTTTTTTCTTTTCCTTTGGCGCCTTTGACGATGATGATGCTTTCTTCGTGCACGTTAAAAAAGTCGGCCAGGAAGGTTTTCATAATGGCGTTAGCGGCGTCATCATCTACTTTTTTGTTTTTAATCTTCACGCGCAGCACACTGCCAATGCGGCTGATCACTTCGTTGCGGCCCGTGGTTGGGATTAAACGCACTTTTATAATCATAAACCCTCCAAATTTTCGGCAAACAATCTGCTGCCGATGCGGGGCAGGGAAGAACCTTCCTCCACCGCCGTTTCAAAATCTGCACTCATCCCCAGGGAAAGGTATTTTTCCGACAGGGATTTAAAATCTTCATCAAAAGCCTGTTTAAGCGGCCTGAATAACTGCCGCAGCCGGGGCTCGTCCGCCCCCTGCGGGGCAATGGCCATATATCCGCACACCCGCACCCGCTGGAGCGTTTGCAGCCGGCTGGCCAACCGGCGGGCTTCTTCCAAGGGCAGGCCGGACTGGGTTTCTTTGTCCGTCAGTTTTACCTGTACCAGCGCCCGCAGCGTTTTGCCTTGCGGTACGTGTTTTTCCAAAGCGAGGGCCGTGTCAAAATTATCCAGCGAATCAATAAAATCAAACAGCGCAGCGGCCTTGGCGGCTTTGTTTTTCTGTAAATGCCCGATGAAGTGCTTTACCGTGTGGAAACGTGCGAATTCGGGTTTTTCCCAGCGGGCCTGTGCCTGCTGCACGCGGGATTCGCCCACATGCACGATAAGCCCCTTTTGTAAAAGCGTCAAAACGTCTTGATCTTTTGCGTATTTGGTAACGGCTAAAAGGGTAATTTCTTTCGGGTCGCGCCCGCTTCTTTGGCAGGCGGACAACAGGGCTTGGTGTACGTTTTGAAAATTGGCAACCAGTCTTTCTTCCCTGTTCATAAAAAATCCCTTGACATATTATATCAAAATATACTTTAATTGACCAATTTTTTCTGCCCGGAAACACTGTTTCGACGGCCGGACGAACGAGGCTTTTTCTGCCCCTGCAGATTTAATACAATATCTATATATGCAAACCAAAACCCGCCGCTCCATGATTATTATCGCCATCGCCAACGGCCTGTTGCTTTTTGGCTATGGGCTGTCGCTGCCGTTTTTTACCATTTATCTCATTTCCCAGCGCGGGCTGACGTCTTCTATGGCGGGGCTGGTGATTGCGCTGGCGGGCCTCTCGCGCTGCGTATCCAGCGCCATCAGCGGCGAACTGGCCGACGTTTTTGGCCGCAAAACCGTTATGGTGTGGGGGCTTTTTTCCCAGATTGCAGCCATGTTTGCGCTGGGGCTTTGCATTGAGCTGAAGGTGCAGGTGGGCTGGATGCTGGCGTGTTATTTTTTAACCACGTTTCTGGGCGCGTTTTTCCGCCCCGCGTCCAACGCCTGGGTAACCGACAACACCACCCCCAAAGAACGGGTGGAAGCGTTTGGCATTATCCGCATCGGGCTTAACATCGGCTGGGCGCTGGGCCCGGCGGTGGGCGGTTTTCTGGTGCGTTATTCCTACAGTATGGCTTTCTTTTTTACGGCGCTTTTGTATGCCGTTACCATTTTGTATTTAAACCGCCAAGTGCAGGATAACCACGCCCTCTGCAAATCCCGAAAGCCCAGCTTCGTTTCGGCCTTGCTTTCTTTAAAAGACAGCCGTCTGGCGAAAATCTGCTTTTACGTGGTGGTAATTACGGCCGTCAACTCGCAGCTGGTGGTGGGGCTTTCCATTCATTGCAAGCAGTATTTGCATATGCCGGAGTATTACATCGGCTGGTTCTTTACCATTAACGGGCTGGTGGTGGTATTTTTGCAATACTGGGCCACGCGGCTGATGTCTAAAATACGCCTTTCCACGGCCATGTTTATCGGATGTGCCTTGTATGCGGTGGGGTTTGGTTCGGTAGGTTTTTTTGACGGTTTTACGCTGATTGCGCTGGGCGTATTTTTGGCCGGGTTGGGCGAGCTTATCGTGTCGCCCGGCGAACAGACGCTGGTTTCCAACATCGCTTCGCGCGAAACGCGCGGGCGCTATTTGGGCATGCTGATGGTTTTTTATAATTTGGGTTCCGCAGCCGGCTTTTTCGGGGCGGGCTTGCTGAGCGATTACGTGGCCCCGCACTACTTGCCCGGCCCGTGGCTGCTTGTGGGCGCGGCCGCGCTGCTGGCCGGGTGGGGCTTTTGGCGGATGCGCCGCAGCCTTACGGACGAAGAAGACGGCAAAACCAATGTACCGGTGCCCATTAAAAAAGATACAATCACTTTAAACTGACGCAACAAGGAGTTAAACGTATGAGAGGAATTATTTTTACCGTGCTGACGCTGATTGTAGGCGCGCTGATTGGCCTGGGATTAGACAAACTGGCTTCTTTCCTGCCGGTGCAGCTGGATCAGGCGCTTTCGCGCGTATACGCCATTGGCGTGCATCCGCTTTCGCTGCACATCAGCATTTGCGGGGCGCTGGGACTGGTGTTTGGCTACATCATCATTTCCAAGTTTGTACGGAAGTAATATGCAGCTGGTTTTGGCCTCCAAATCGCCGCGGCGCATTGCGATTTTAAAAGAACTGGGCATGAAGTTTGACATTATCCCTTCCCAAGCGCCGGAAAACAGCCGCAAAAAACGCCCGTCCGCCCGCGTCAAAGAGCTGGCGGTGCAGAAGGCGTTTGACGTAGCGCGCAAATACCCGGGGGCGGTGGTCATCGGGGCCGATACGCTGGTGTACTGCAAAGGCGAAATTATCGGCAAGCCTAAAGACAGGGCCGACGCATTGCGTATTTTAAAAAAATTGAACGGTTCCTGGCAGTCGGTCTATACGGGCGTATGCGTGATGAATTTGCAGGAACAAAAAATGCTTTTCGGGCACGACGTGTCCAAATGCAAGGCGCGGCGGCTTTCGCCCAAGGAGCTGGAACATTTGGCCGGCAAGCATATGGATAAAGCCGGCGCCTACGCCGTGCAGGATACGGACGACCCTTTTATTGAACGCATTGTGGGAAGCCGCAGCAATGTGGTAGGGTTTCCGGTGGAATTTTTTCAAAAATTATTTAAGGAGTTTTTGGCATTATGATTGAAACGGATTTGGTGGTAATCGGCGCGGGCCCGGCCGGGTGCAGCGCCGCCATTTATGCGGTGCGCGCCGGGATTAAAACGGTCATCGCCGCGGGCGCGGCCCCGGGCGGGCAGCTGCTGCAAACGAGCGACGTGGAAAATTACGCCGGCTTTGTAAACCCGGTGGGCGGATTTGAATTGATGGACAATATGCACAAGCAGTGCAAGCGGCTGGGGGTGGAATTGACGTCGGACGAAATCGTAAAACTGGAAGGGGAAAAAACGCCCTTTACGCTTACCTGTGCTGACGGCAAACAGTACAAAGCCGCGGCCGTCATCATCGCCACCGGCGCCACGGCCCGCTGGCTGGGACTGCCCGAAGAAGAAAAATTTAAAGGCCACGGCCTTTCCGCCTGCGCCACGTGCGACGGCTTCTTTATGCGCGGCAAAAACGTGTGCATTGTAGGCGGGGGAAATACGGCGTTTGAAGACGCTTTGTTCTTGGCGCAGTTCTGCCCGCAAGTCAATTTAATCCACCGCCGGGACGCCTTCCGCGCCGACCAAGTAACGGTGGAAAAAGCCAAAAATACGCCCAATATCAAACTGGTGCTAAACAGCGTGCCGGTGCAGATTTTGGGTACGGACGCCGTGGAAGGCGTGCGGGTAAAAAATGTGAAAACGGGGGAAACGTCCGATATTGCGTGCTCCGGTCTTTTTGTGGCGGTGGGCGCCGTACCGCAGACGGATTTCCTGAAGGACTCGCTGGTGGCCTTGGCCGACAGCGGGCTTGTGCTGGCGGATGATCGCACCCATACCACCATAGAAGGCATTTTTGCAGCCGGCGACTGTGCAGACAAGCACTACCGCCAGGCCATTATCGCGGCCGGATCGGGCGCCAAGGCCGGCATTGAAGCGGCGGCATTCATCAATCTGCACCGCTAAGAGCTGTTTTAAAAATTACCCTCCGGATTTTAAGCCGGAGGGTAATTTGTTTTTCGGCTTGAATATCGGCTCGCGGGAAGCTATAATAATCAAAGCAGGAGGATGAAGGTATGCAAAGAGTTCCGTATAATTTTAATGCACAGAAAAATTTAGATATTCTTTCAAAAGCCGCTTTTTTAACCACCAAATCCGGCAATAAAATTAACACCATGGTCATCGGCTGGGGCAGCTTGGGCGTTATGTGGCGGCTGCCTGTTTTCAGCGTGATGGTGCGGCAAAACCGCTTTACGCATACGCTGTTGGAAAAATCGCACGAGTTTACGGTTACTATTCCGTATGGGGATGTGTCCCACTTAATTCCTGTCTGCGGCGAACGCTCCGGCCGGGATATAGACAAGCTGGCCGCGTGCGGGCTGAAAACCCTGAAAGGCCAAAAAATCGCCACGCCGGTGCTGGATTTGCCCGGGATGCATTTTGAATGTTCCGTGGTGTATGCCCGTCTGATGGGAAAGGAACATTTAAATAAAGCGCTGGAAGAACTGTGGTACAACAAAGAACCGGATGATTACCATATGTTCTACTTCGGCGAAATTTTGGACAGTTATATTACAGAATAACAGCCTGAATGTTTTGTAAAAACCTCCCGAAAGGGAGGTTTTTTATGCGTCTAACGGGGGAGAGGAATGTCTAAAAGGGGTTTTTGCTTCCAGCCGGTTTTGTCAAAATGCCACCATTCGGTGCGGGTATAGGTAAATCCGGCGGCCGTCATAATTTTTTTAAGCGTTTCGCGCCGGGCCAAAACATCCGGCGCCAGGTCATAAAAATCCATATGGGCGCGTTCTGAAAAACTGTCAAAATCCGTGGGCATGGGAAGCGGCTTACCGGCAAAATCGCACGGCGTCAAATCCACCGCCATGCCGCGGCTGTGGCGGGAGCCTTTGGCGGGCGGCGCCACATAATTGGGGTTGGGGACGGCTTGCCAAAGCTTTTGGTGGGCCGATTGCGGGCGGTAACAGTCCCAGAGGCAAAACGTAAACGGCTCTTTTTCGCGGGCGGCCAGCCGGAGGGCGTGCTGAAGGGCGCGGGCGGCGTCTTGATGCAGGTAGCATTTGGCGGAGTCGTATATTTTTTGGCCCGTAAAGTTATGCGGGGTCGCGTAGCGCATATCAATAAACACGCGCACTCCGGGCAGGGCCGATACGTCCACCAGGCCCGCCTGTTCCAGGCTTTTTGCCTCTTGCGCGGCCAGCGGCGCGGCCAACAGCATAAGGGCTAAGAGCGTTTTCCACTTCATACGATCAGTATAGCACTTTGTGCGTTGGCGAAACCGCTAAAAATAAGTACAATACTTCTATGGACGATAAAAACTTTAAAAGCGGTTTTGCCGTACTGGCCGGATTGCCCAATGCGGGCAAATCCACCCTGCTGAACAATTTGGCGGGGGGGCTTTTGTCGGCGGTAACGAATAAACCCCAAACCACGCGCCAGAACATTTTGGCCATTGCGGAAGGGGAGCATTACCAAGTAGTATTTGTGGACACGCCCGGCTTCTTAACGGCCCAGTATAAGCTGCAGCAGACGATGGTGTCCTGCGTAGACCGCGCCGTGCGCGAAGACGCCGATTTGGTAATTTTTTTGCTGGATGCGACGGCCGATTACGCGTTAAACGCCAAGCTGGTGGAAAAATTAAAAACCGTTTATTGTCCGATTTTTTTGGCCATTAATAAAATTGATTTAATAAAAGATCCCTCTGTACTGGACGAATTGGAAGCACGCGTAAAGGCGGATTTGAAAATAGCAAAGACCTTCCGCATCAGCGCCGCGCAGGGCACGCAAACGGCGGAATTGAAACAGGCCGTCATTGAGGCCATGCCCTTCAGCCCGGCGTATTTTCCGCCCGGCCAGTGGACAGACCGCTGGGAGCGTTTTTACGTGGCGGAATTTATCCGCGAGCAGATTTTCCTGCTCTACCACAAAGAAGTGCCGTACAGCACGTATGTGGAAATTGAAAAATTTACGGAAGACTTGGGCCCCAAAAATTATATCCGCGCCAACATTCACGTAGAGCGCGAAAGCCAAAAACCCATTATCATCGGCAAAGGCGGCAGCGCCATTGCCGAGCTGAGAAAACGCGCCCAAAAGCGGATTGAGCAGTTTTTGGGCCGCAAATACCGATTGGAGTTAAATGTGGTAGTTTCGCCCAATTGGCGCAACGATGCCCAAATGCTGGAAGAGTTTGGCTATATCGTGCGCGATGAACAATAAGCAAAAGGAGAACAGATGAAACACGGGTTTACCTTAATAGAGCTGTTGGTAGTGGTATTAATTATCGGTATTTTGGCGGCGGTAGCCATGCCGCAGTATCAGAAAGCGGTGGAAAAGAGCCGTTCAACAGAAGCGATTACCACGCTGAACAATCTGTATAAACAGTATGAATTATGCCGTTTGTCTCATGCTGATACCCGCGATTGTGATATGGGGGAAACCTTTGAAGAATATGATGTCCTGCCACCGGGTACGAAATGGGATAACGAATGTTATGAAACCAATGATTGGGTGTATTGCCCTCCGGCGCAATCAGATATTCGTGCGTATCGGAAAAGCCCTACGACCACTACAAACAATCTGTATTCTTCCTCGCTCGGGGTACTTACCATATGGGGGTATGGTTATGGGGCTTCCGGAACAAATTGTTTAGGAACGATTTCTTGTCGAGATTTGAGTGATAGCGGATTTTGTAAAAAAATCGGCTTTACGGCTACTAAAAGCGGCTGTTCGGGTAAGGTTCTGCCTTAACAAGCGCTTTTGATTGCTGATTTAAACCCCCGGGCATAGGCCCGGGGGTTTTGCATTTTAAAAAGAGAGTTACTGTGCCTAAAGAGGCGCGGTATAGCTTAGCCGTGTGGCTTAAACAAGTCGTGTTAACGTGTCTAGCGTGGGGTGGCCGGGCTCCGGCCCCCTGGAAGGGGTTGTGGCGCGAGAGTGCTACATTGCTTAAACGGTGTGGCTTAACCTAGTCGGATGAGTGGGTATTGAATGCAGCCCCCGGCAAGGGGGTACTTTTTCCAACGGGAAAAAGTACCAAAAAGCGTCCGCCCCGGCGTCCTCTAAAAATCACTTTCAAACGGGCCCTTTTACAACTCGCTTCGCTCAAACAATAAAAGGGCCTTG
>CASFFZ010000008.1 GCA_949294095.1 uncultured bacterium | reverse complement strand
TGGATTGGTAGACTTCAAAGCGCAGAACGGGCGGGAGCATTGCCAGAAGGTAGTAAAGATTTTGGTGCCGTAAGAGCGAGGGGGGATAAATCCCCCTTCGAAAAGCTGTACCAGGAAGGGCCTATGGGCCGGAATTTAACAGGAAGGCCGGAATATCCGGGAAAAGAAACTAATTTATGAATATACGATTAAAAGTTTTAATAGCTTGTTTGACAGTCGGTCTTGTGAGCGTGAATGCGTCGGCCATTGATTCGGACGCTGGTACCAGCGCAAGCGCGTTTTTAAAGATTGACGCCGGCTCTCCCCGAGCCCAAGCCTTGGGAAATGCATATGTGTCTATTGCAGACGGCCCGGAGGCCTTGTTTTGGAACCCGGCCGGTGCGGCTTCGGCCACCACGCGGGAACTCCAATTTTCCTATTTGGATTATCTGCAAGGCTATAAGGCCCGCACATTGGCTTATTTGCAGCCCATCGGCAAAACAATCATCGGGGTAACCGTCAACTATATGGATATGGACGGGTTTGATTTCCGCGACGATACGGGGGCACCGAATCCGGAAGTGGGAACGCCGGTGCAAAACTTTGTGGGCAGTTTGTCTATCGCCCGCGGTTTCTTTGACCAGAAACTCCAAATCGGCGGTACGGCCAAGTATATCAGCGAAAAGTTGGATTCCGACCATTATAACAACGTAGGTTTTGACGTAGGGGCAAAGCTGCGCCTGGTCAATTGGTTGGGGTTAGGCGGCGCGTTGGTAAACATTGGCGATAAGGAAGAAATGCCCCGCGGCTTACGCTTGGGCGCGGACTTAAATACCCGCTACTTTACTATTTCGGGTGAATACATGAAATACCGCGATGATAAAGCCCGCTACGGGGTGGGGCTTGAAATCCATATACCGGAAGACCTGCTTCAGGTGGCCCGCTTTGATTTGCGCGTGGGTTATTATACCCGCGAGAATACGGGTATCAACGAGCAAGATTCTTGGGTAGGCGATTTGGGCTTGGCGGAAACGTCTAAAGTTTCGTTTGGGTTTGGCATTTACAGCTCGGAATTGTTCGGGTACGGCGCGTCTATTGACTATGCCGTTACACCCTTTGGGGCGTTGGGCACTTCCCAGCAAATTGCCTTGGCAATTGAATTTTAATGTATGAAGAATGGAGCCGGAAAGAAAAAATTCTTAAACAAAAAAGGGCAAACCGCGGTAGAATATATTATAACGGCGGCCGGATTGTTTACGGCAATTATTTCTTTCTATGTGCTGTATTCGTATATGGTTCCGGAACAGTTTGAAGAAGGGGCCAAAGTGATTTTGATGGAGTATGACGCAAGCAGATAGTTTTAAAAAAATCAGGAGGATCCTCACATGAAGTTTATCGTTGCTTTGCAAAACAGAATGGAAGCCTTGAAAGCGCAAGCTTTGGGCTGCCTGAAGAAAAAAGAAGGCCAGAACACGATCGAATACGTATTGATGCTGGTAGTGGTCGTGGGCGTGGCCGGTGCAGCCGGGATGTTGATCAAAAAATATATGCCGACTTTGTTTGACCAAGTCAAAGCCAAAATTACCGGCGGCATGAACGATATGTAATTTTGAGGAAGTATGAACAAAATTCTTAGGAAGTGTGGCGGGCAGGTAACTGCGGAGTTGATGTTTATTTTGCCGGTATTTATGCTGATGGTGTTTTTCGTCCTTGAATACGGTAATATTGCATACCACACGATCATTGCCAACCACGCTTCCTATGAATTTGCCCGTATCGGCTCGCTGGTAGCCGTTAAGAAACCCAGCGGCCGGCCGGACAGAACCGTTATTACGCAAAAGATTAACCAAGCCAAGCAGAAAGTGTTTGGCACGAAAGCGGCCGGTATCGGGGTAAATGTAAAAGTGGAAACCACCGGAACCGACCCGATGTACAGAAGACACCGCCACGAGGACGTAATTGTAACGGTTACGTATCCCGTACGGTTGATGTTCCCGGGCACCAGTTATGTGCTGGCCAGCGAACCCCGCCGCGAAGGCGTGCGCCGCATTCAGGCCGTTGCCCGGATGCCGATTGAAAAAGCGTATTTGAGTTCCGATACGCAATAGATTTGAGTTCTTAAATTTAAAAGCTGTTGTTAAGGAGACGAAATGAAAAAAGGAATCTTTCTTCCGTTGGTGGTGGCCATTTTGGCAGCCATTGTATACGCGATGATCGTCAGCAGTGCGGAAAAGAAGCTGAACGCTTCCAAAAACATCAAGCAGGTGTTTGTGCCGGTGCGTGATATTAAAGAACGCGAAGTTATCAAACGCGATTTTATTAAACCGGTGCCGGTGCCGGCCGCGTATTTGCAGAAGGACGCCTTCACGTATACGACGGATGCGGACTTTAAGGCCATTGAAAATGCCGTGGCGCGCATTCAGATTCCCAAAGGCAATCAAATTTCCAAATATGCCATTACCTCGCTGTCTCCCGAGGCGGGCTTATCAAGCAAAATTCCGGTGCAGATGAGAGGGTTTGTAATCAATGTGCCGATTGCGATGGCTACCATGATTAAACCGGATGACAACGTAGACATCCTCTTGACGTTTGAAGCCGTTATGAAAAGCGGTACCCGCCAGAAAGTAACGGTAACGTTGTTGCAGAACGTAAAAGTGTTGGGCGTCGGGTCGGACTTGGGCCAAGGGCTGGATGCCAAAGCAGCCAGTGCAATGCAAAATAGAGAAGAAGATGCCGCCGCTTATTCGGACAGTTCCGCCTTGTCTTTGGCGCTCTCTCCGCGGGATGCGCAGTATTTGGCGTTGGCGCAGGCCGAAGGCGATATTTCCGTCATCTTGCGTTCTCACGGCGACGTAACCAACTACTTAATGGAAATCGCGACCTTTGAGAAATTATTCCAATAATTACACAGGACAAATATGACGAATAAAAAATTTATAACAAAAATATCTCTCGCGGTATTACTTCTTAGTGTGCTGCTGCCTTCTAGTGCGTTTGCCAAAAAAACGCGGCTGGTGGCTGTCAGCGCCGATGTGGTGGAAATCAGCGGAACCATGCAAAGCGTAAAGGGGTTTTCGTGGAACCAGTTGTTTGACTTTGAAGAAGCCACCATTCCCGGCATTTTGTCCTTGGGGGAATTTGAACGCAAAACAGCCGTTACGACCCGCCTTCGTTTGATGGAAACGGAAGGCCGCGCTCAAGTGCTTTCCAACCCTAAAATCGTTACCTCTTCGGGCAACAGCGCCAAAATTACCGTCGGCGGTAAGGTGCCAATACCGATTGTTAATAACCAAGGGGTAGGTTCCCAATTGGAAGAATACGGCATTTTGCTTAACGTGCTTCCTACCATTATTCCGGAACGCAACAACATTATTGATTTGCAGGTTCAGTTGTCCGTTTCCACGGTGGACTATTCCAGAACGGTGGTAATCGGTACGGCCACGGCGCCTTCGTTTACGAACCGCGATGTGGAAACCCATGTGGAGCTTAACAGCGGCGAAACGTTGGTAATCGGCGGCTTAAAGAACAGCTCCCGCAACGTATCTGAAGACCGGGTGCCGTTTCTGGGGCGCATTCCGCTGATCGGCCTTTTGTTTAAAAACAAAGACGTTACGGAAGAACAACGTTCCTTATTCTTATTTATTACCGTTGAAATTGTGGAATAGTGGCTATGGCAGAAGAAAACGCAAATCCGAAATCCGAAGCAAAAATTATTGCGTTTTCCGGGCCGAAGGAAGGCGCCGGAAAGACGACATTGGTGCTGAACTTGGCTTTGGGCTGGGCGGGCATTCAAAAACGGCCGGTGCTGATTGTGCCGCTGGATCCGTTGGCGCGCCAAGAGCACAGCTTTTATTTGGATATCAAAAAGCCGGTCAGCGTGTCGGATATTTTAAAAACGCTGGGCAACACTTCTATTGCTGTAGTGGGGGGGCTGTTGCGCGGGAAAATTTCCATGTCTCAGTGGGGCGTGGGCGTGCTGCCGCTTGGCAATACGCGGGCGCAAGTGGCTTCCATCAGTCCTAAAATTTTGATTCCTATTTTGTCGCGCTTGTCCCAAACGTTTGACATTTTTCTGGATGTGGATTCCAGCTTTCCCATGCAGGCGTTTGCGTTTGACATTGCCGATAAAATTTTTTGGGTTTGCCAGGCAACGCGCACCCATTTAAATTCTACGGTGCAGCTTTTTAACGATTACAAAGAACAGCGCTATCCGATGGATCGCGTGAGCATTATTTGCAACGCCTATGACACGCCCGGCTCCATTCCTTACGAAGAAGTGGAACGCTTTTATTCGTCTTTAGGACGCGAGATTGACGTGTTCCTGCCGTGGGACGAAGACGTGATGGCCACTTCCAACCGCAAAGAAGTGGAAATTATCACGAACCCGCAGTCGGAATGGGTAAAAGGCTTGCGGTTGGTGTTGGCCAAAATACGCGATTTAAAAACGGCGCCGAAAGACTGGGTGGCGTCCGTATCGGACGAAGAATTTACCCAAGCCGCCAAAGAAATTTGGAGCCCTATCCTGTTTGACGACGGCAAAACCACCAGCGTGGTAGACCACGTGGCGGCGGAAGATGAAGCCGGCAAAACGAAACTGTCGTTTTGGGATGATTTGAAGCAAAAGATTCACAAAGAAGTGGTGCATACGCTGGAAATTGAGCACATCGTGGTAAGCGACGAAAGCTCCGCCAGCGAACAAACCCGCAAGCGCGTGGCCGCGATTGTGGATGATATTTTGCAAAAACAGCCCAATTTGCAGTTTTCGCGCGATCAGCGCACGCGTTTTTCTTCGGAATTATTGGATGAAATTTTAGGGTTGGGGCCGTTGGAAGTCTTAATGCGCGACCCGGCCGTCACCGAAATCATGGTCAACGCCTTTGATAAAATTTTTATTGAACAAAAAGGTAAGTTGACTTTAACTAAATACAAATTCCGCAATAACGACCAAGTGGTGCAGGTCATCAAGCGTATTGTGGCGCCGCTGGGCCGCCGTATCGACGAATCTGTCCCGCTGGTGGACGCGCGTTTGAAAGACGGTTCCCGTGTAAACGCCATTATTGCGCCGCTGGCTGTATCCGGCCCGACGCTGACCATTCGCCGTTTCTCGCAGAAGCCGTTCGGCCCGGAAGATTACTATCGTTTTGGCACCATTAGCCCGGAGTGCATGGCGTTTATTGAGAAATGTGTCCGTATCCGCAAAAACATTATTGTCTGCGGCGGTACGGGTACCGGTAAAACAACCTTCTTAAATGCGATTTCCGGCTATATTGCCGATGATGAACGTATCATTACTGTAGAAGATACCGCGGAATTGCGCTTGCAGCAGCCGCACTGGGTATCGCTGGAAAGCCGTCCGCCAAACGTAGAAGGCAAAGGGGCGGTAACGATTCAAGATTTGGTAAAGAACTGCTTGCGTATGCGTCCGGATCGCATTGTCGTCGGGGAATGCCGCGGCGGCGAAGCGTTGGACATGTTGCAGGCCATGAACACGGGGCACGAAGGCTCTTTGACCACCATTCACGCCAACACGCCGCGGGACGGGCTGTCCCGCTTGGAGGCCATGTGCATGCAGACCGGGGTGGATTTGCCGGTGTATGTAATCCGCGAGATGATTTCCTCGGCGGTCAACATGATTGTGCAGCTGTCGCGTTTTTCGGATGGTTCCAGAAAGGTAACTTACATTACCGAAATGCACGGTCAAAAAGACGGCGAAATTCAATCTACGGATTTGTTCCGCTACGTACAGACCGGGGTGGACGAAAACGGAAAAGTGCAAGGCGTGTTTGCGCCCACGGGGCAGTTGCCTACGTTCTTTGACGATTTCGCCGCCAAAGGCCAACCGGTGGATAAGGATATTTTCTTAAAGAATGCGGTTCCGCTGGATGCAAACGGCGAACCGGACAAACTGGCCGTACAGCGCCTGCAGGAGGCCTTGGCCCACAAGGCGCCGCCTGCCCCGCCGGCAGCACCGGCCCAGCATTAATTTGCAGCGATTTGGATTAAGGATATATGACGAAGAAAATTTATGCGTTTCTATTGGGTGTATTGCTTTTAGCGGCGGCCGCACCGGCGCCGCTGCAAGCCCGTGCGTTGGGACAGCAGGATTTGGCGCGGATTCAGTGCGCTCAGGAAAAAATGCGTATTCTGGCGGAATTTTTTGACGTGAATTTAGAAGCGGAGAAGAAGGTTTATACGCTTCCTAACGTCTGCGGCGCGTCCGCCGGGCGTACGATTCAAATGCCGGAATGGTTCCCCGCGGAATTGGAGCGCATGGATAAAAATAAAGTTGTCTATATCCCCAACGAAGGCACGTACAGCGAGGTAGATTTGTGGCGCCAGGCGTTTTCCAACGTTTACCTGTTTTTAGACCGGGCGGCCCGATCCTTAGATCCCAGCCAGCCGATAGTTTTGGAACAGCTTTCGCGCGGATTTGTGGGAAACCGCATCAATTTGATGGCGACGCTGGACCGATTGAATAAAGACTTGCTGCGCGGCAACCAACTGCTGATTATGAAAGACAGTATGGACGGACGGGCCCGCTCCATGCTTTCCACGTTTGAGTTGATTAACAATGAATTTTTCAGCACGATTGAATCCTTTTCCAGCCCTATTTCCGAGCGGGAAAACAAATACCGCCAATCCGTTATGGCGGTAGTGGTGCTTTCCAACCATTTGTTTTCGCAGTTTTTGGGTACACCCATTCCCACCTATCCGCCGGATCCGAAAATCTACCGTACGACGACTGCCGACCGGATGGTAAGCCTGATTTTGATTGTATTGGGTTCTTCGCTGGCGGGGTTGGCGGTTTACTTGCTGTTGGAAAACAAACGCGAAAATATTCTGCGCCTAGTGGAAGAATACAAGCAAAAAAGCTTGGTATGGGCCGAAGATTTTAACCGCCAGTTTGTTACGATTGACATTAAATACATTGTGTTCGGAACGGTGGGCGTCTTTGCGCTTTTTGGGTTGTTCTTAGGCCTGATGATGGGCGGTTTTTCGGGCGTATTCGTTTTCCTGCTGGTGGTGTTTATGGGGGGGGTTATCAGCATTCGGATGCCGGCTGCGGTGTTGGACGCGTTGAAAAAGAGCCGCGGCAAACGCATTAACAAACAGCTGATGGATGCGCTGATTTTGCTTTCCAACTCGCTGCGCTCCGGTATGGACATCGTGCAGGGCTTTGAGCTCGTGTCCAAGGATATGCTGCCTCCGATCGCCGATGAATTTGGGCTGGTCATTAAAAACTATCAGCTGGGTACGCCCTTTGAAAAAGCGCTGGACGGCCTGTCGGAACGTGTGGAAAGCCGGATGCTGTCGTATATTATTAAAGCGATTATCATTCAGCGGCAGGTCGGCGGTAATTTAACGGTTATTTTCGCGCGTCTGGTGGAGAACATCCGCGAGGAAAGCAAACTGGAAGAAAAATTGCAGGCCATGACGGCTCAGCAAAAGATTCAGTCCATCGTGGTTAGCATTATGCCGTTTGTCATGATGTTGGTCATGTTTATTTTCAACCCGGCGCAAATGATCTCTTTCTATACGAGCCCGGTGGGTATTTTCCTGTTCCTGTTCTGTATCGTCTGGATCGGAATCGGTATGAAAGTGCTGCAAAAGATGGGAGAGGTGCGGGTATAATTATGAACAATTTAGTGTTTACATTAGGCTTGAATTTTTTGTTGGCGGTGGGGATGTTTGCCGTATTTCTTACCATATTTGGGTTATTGTCCCCGAAGCCTAAAAAAGAAGAAATTGTAGACGTGGCGGTGCGCCGTTTTAAGTCTACTTCCAGCTTTGCGCGTCTAAAGCCGGAAGAAAAGATTTTAGACCGGTTGGCCGTGTTCTGCCTGCATAATTTCCACTTGGAAAAGAGTTTGGAAGAAATGCATATGCAGCTGGGCAGCCCCGATACCCCGCAGCCGGTTGATATTTTATATACTAAAGTACTTGCAGCCTTGCTCATTCCGGTTGCGATTATGTTGCTGTTTCAATCGATTTGGCCGGTTCTGCTGGTGCCGGTTTGTTTTATGGTGCCGGACGTGTTGATTAAGAGCAAAATTCAAAAGCGGCAAGCCGAAATTTTGGGCAACTTTTCTACCACCGTAGATTTGGCGGCTTTGATTATTGAATCCGGGTTGGATTATTTAACCGCCTTTGAAAGAATTATCAAAATTGCCAAAGAAAAGACAATTTTGGAAGAAGAATTGGAAAAAACGATTAATGAAATCAAACTGGGGTATTCCCGCCGTGAAGCGCTGGAGCGCTTTTCCGCCCGTACGGGCGTGGCGGAGGTACGTTCGCTGGTAAGTTTGATTATTCAATCGGATGAATTGGGTACCAGCTTAGTGGATTTGCTGCGTAATTTCTCGTCGGATTTGCGATCGCGCCGTTTAAGCCGGGCCGAAAAATTGGCGGCACAGGCTTCCACGAAGATGTTGTTTCCGTTGTTTGTGTTTATTTTTCCGACGATTTTTGCGTTAATTTTAGCCCCGATGATCGGCAGCTTGATTAGCGGCGGCATGGGATTTTAGAGGATAAGAAATATGAAAAAATATTTTATTTTCGCTTTTTTGTTTACGCTCGCTTCCGTTTGCACGCAAGCGGCTACATTCCGTAAAGAAATTCCCGTCCGTCAGCACGGCAAAGAGGAAGGCATGCTGTTGGACTTAAGCAAAATTTCTATGGGAACGCTCAATGATGTGGAAGAGAAAAAGCAATATCTTTCCACCGTTCAGCTGGAAAAACAGCGTATTCAAAACTACACCCTGCGCATGGTATACGAAAATGCCTACTTGCTTTACAAGCACGGGGATTATCAGCGCGCGCAGGAAATGGCCCAAACCATTTTGAGCATTGACCCAAACTTCAAGCAGGCGCAAACCTTGGCCCGCCAAGCCAGCGATATGGGCACCTATGGAACGATTTCGGAAGCACAGGTAATTGAAGCCAAGTTCCAGGAAACCATCCGCCTCTATGACAGCGGCCGCCTGGTGGAAGCCAACGACAAATTAAATGAAATTTTAACCATCCAGCCGGGCAATTCCAAGGCCCAGTCTTGGAAACGCAAGATTGACTATGAAATTGCCAAAGAATACACCCGCCGCGGAGATGTGGCTTATGACGAGGGCGACTATCAAAAAGCGTTGGATGCGTGGTATAACGCACTGTTAATGCGCAAAGACGACCCCAAACTGCTGGCCAAAATTTCCGAGACGGAAAACAAGCTGCGCAAACAGCAGGTGGCGGATTCTATGAAGCAGGCCATGGAATTTTACAATCAGGGCAAATTCGTAGAAGCGTATGCCGTGTTTGAAAGAATTATCAAAATTCAGCCCGGCGATCCGCGGGTGCAGAAATATATGTCGCAGCTCAAAAACGAAATTGCCGCCGGGTATTACAATGCCGGAAATAAATCTTATAATTCCAACCGCTTTGACCAGGCCATTTCGTACTGGACAAATGCCAAAAAATGGGGGGCCGATTCGGGCACGATGGACAGCTTGATTAAACGGGCCCGCAACGCCAAAGAAAACCATTTGCGCGTGAAACAACAGCAGGCTATCCAAGCGGAGCAAGCCGCTCAAAAAGCGGAAGAAGCCGCCAAGAAAGCGGAAGAAGCCGCCTTGCAGGAAGAACCCATTGAAACGGTTACGGTAGATCCGGTGCCGGGGCTTTCGGAAGGGATGCTCATTCCGGGCGCAACGGGGGTTGGTTCCTCCGTAGGAGCCGTGGGCGCGAACGAAACCCTGCCTACCTTGGGCGGCACGCCCAGCCGCGTATCGGCGGAAGCCAGTGCGGCGTCCCGCGCGAAATATATTGAAGGGTTGGACGCTTTCAACCAAGACGATTATGAACGCGCGCGTCAGGCGTGGATTGTGGCCAAGCAGCTGGATCCGGGCAACAGCGACGCCGACTTGGGCTTGCGTAAAGTGGAAGAATTGTTGAGATAGGAGAAGAACCGTATGAAATTGACTTCTAAATGGGTATTATGGTTTGTACTGGTTACGGTGTATGCCTCGGTCATTGGCGGGCTCTTCTATTACAACCTGTTCAAATTTGTATTTGATAAAAAACTGCAAAACGAAATGGTGGAAATGGTGCGTTTCCGCGCGCCGACCTTGGTGCAGTGGCTGGCTTCCCGCCCGAAAGGGGAGGCTACCTTCCGCGAAGCGGAAATTATGAAAGGGCTGCAGCGCAACGACGACCGGATTAAAAGTTTGGTGTATTTGAACTACGACGGCTCCATCCGCTGGCACGAAAATACGAAGTTTTTGCGTATGTCGTATGCGGATTATAACAATTCCGTCGGGTTTGACACCAATTCCGTCGTGCAGGCCATTCGGGACGGGTTGCCGCGGGCCATTTTGTTTGGCAACGGGGATTATTATGATATGGCCATTCCGCTGTTGGCAAAAGGGAATACGGTTGCCGGGGTGGTGAATGTGACGGTTTCCCGCGAAAGCGCCAAGAAACTCATTCACTCTTCCATGGTGCGCTATGCGGTGGGCGCCGTAATTATGATTTTGCTCATTGGCGGCGTGTTGTATTTGTTTTTACTGCTTAAAATTCTGCGCCCGCTGGGAGCGTTAAAAGACAGTGTGGAAGCGGTATCTTTAAACAATTTGGCCTTATCCTTTCCGCCGCGGCGGGATGAAATCGGCGACGTGGCGGTTTCTATCTCGGCGCTGCTGGCTAAAATCCGCGAGGATATTAAGAGCCTGGAAAATGTGGAAATTATGTCTCTGGAAAAAGAACAGCGCTGGTGGAAAACCATTTTGGCCGTTACCGTGCCCAAAGGTTCCCGGGCGTTGGTCATCGACGAGAATAATAACATTTTGTACACCAATTTTGAATTAAATATGCCGGGGAAAGACCGCATTCACCTGTTGGATATTTTTGACGGACGGCAGCAGGAAATTATCCAAGTGGTGGGCGAGGCGCTGGAGAACCCGACAAAAGTTTTGCGCGGCACGGTCATCAATAAAAATGTAAAATGTTTGGTGAAAGCCGTGCAGCTGCCGGACGATGCCGGAAAGAACCGCATTGTGTTGGTATTGGAACCTGAAAAGTAAGGGAGTTTTGAGGAGATACTATGAAAGTAGAAATTAAAAAAATTGGCATTTCAACGGTCTTATTTTCCGTATTTCCGTTGGCCGTATTCGTAGTGATGATGCTGAGCGCCTTGATGGAAGTGTTCAACCCGGAGGCCGTTATCAATGCGGCTTACATCATGGGCTTAATCATGCGTGCCATTCAAAGCACATTGCTTTTCTTGGTCTCAACGGTTTTCTTTTTGTTGGCCTATAACTTGCTGTGCGCCGTGGGAATCCGCGGGGTACGGGTGGAATTGGAAGATAAATAAAGGAGAGATGGGGGAATGAAGAAACTATTAACCTTATTGTTAGTATGTGCCGTTGCGGGCTTGGCGTTTGCGGCGCCGGCCAAAAAAGCGGCGAAAAAAGCGAAAGCGCCGGAAAAAACGAAAGCCGAGTTTGTGATTGTGGAATCGGACGAATATGATGCGGGCAAGGAAGACGTGTTGCTGACGGCCGGCATTGCCCAGTTCTTAAATGCGGAGCCGGTGGTAACCAAAAAATCTTACAAGGAAGCTGCGGCGGATCCCAAAATGGCTAATTTGGATTACAGCTTTTTGCCGCTGTATTTGATCAAAAAAACGGATGACATCCGCGCCAAACTGGAAAAACATTTGCAATATGGCTACGCCCAAGAAAATGAAGATTTTATCATTTTGCCCCGCCAAACCCGCCAAGGCGTATTTAACGGGAAAACGGGAAAACCGGGGGTAATGGAACTGTTTGTAATGTCTCAGTGCCCGTATGGGGCAATGGCCGAAAATTTGGTCATTCAAGCCCAAAAAGACGGCAAGATGCCGCAAGGCAAAGAAATTAAAGTGCGCTATATCGTAAATTACGATGAGAAGAACGGATTCGGCAGCCTGCACGGCCCGGCGGAATGGGAAGAAGACGTCCGCCAGTTGCTGATTGCCAAATACTATCCCGAAAAGTTCTGGAAATACTTGGAAATCCGCAACAAGGATTATCGCTCCAGCCGCTGGGATAAAGCCATGGAAGAAGCCGGCATCAACAGCAAAAAAATCATGAAGAAATTTGATAAAGAAGGCATTGAACTGCTCAAGGAAGAAGCCAAATATGCCGCGGAATACGGCGTGAATGCTTCGCCTACTTTCTTGTGGGAAGGCAAAGTGCAGCTGGATTTCGGTTCGGCCGCGCAGATTGAAGGCTTTGGGTTTTTAAATCCGAATGCCGCCGCTCAGCCCGGTGCGGCAGCCGTGCCGGCCGGAAGCTGCTAATTACATTTGACGAAAAGCCAAACGGGGGCTGGGAAGGATCCCGGCCCCCGTTTTCCAAAGCAGGCAGGTGATGGGCCGGATATTCCGGCGGATGACCCGGTTGCTTTGCGGAAGAGAAGCCGTAAGAGATAGGACGTGTATGCATATAAAAAAATTTAGGGGTTTGTTTGCTAAAGCGGTGCTGGTGCTCATTTTGATTTCCATTGTGCCGGTGGTTATTATTGCCTACCACGTGATGGGGGTGGACAGCCGCATCCTGAAAAATGAAATTTTGCAGAAACAACAGACGGTGGCCAGCCGTTTGGCTTCGGTGGCCCGATCCCATATTAACCGCAAAGCCCAGCTGTTTTCTATTTTTGTGGATTTGCATACGGATTTTGGCGGGCACGATTTTATTAATGAGCAAGATTTGCGGTATTTGCTGGCCCGCAATCCGTCCATTGTTTCCTTGTCCGTGTTAAATCCGAACGGCGCCCAGCTGTTTTCGGCCGGGATGTCCGCCGCCGGAGTGAACTATACCGAACGCCTGCCCCGTATTGTTGAGGTGTGCGTGCGGCAGGGGAAAGAATATATCAGCGAAGTCTACCGGCGGGAAGGGGGGTTGTTTGCTTTGATGGCGTTCCCGGTGCGCCAGCACTTGGGGGACGCGCGTGTGTCGGGCGTATTGGTGGCGGAGATGAATTTGAAAGAGATGGGCGAATCGCTCTCCCAGGCGTATCCGCTGGATATGAACGCGCTGATCGCGACGGAAGACGGCAAGATTATTTCTTATAACGGCGCGCCGGACGGCTTGGCCCAGGAACCGCTGCCGGACATGGAAGCCAAAGTGCAGGCAATCAACAAGCAGTTAGGGGATGAGCTTAGCGGGGAGGTAACGCTTCCGGACGGGAAAGCCGTGTTGGTGGCGGTTTCCAATCTATCCCTGCCCGGGTGGCGGGTATATGTAGACCAGCCGGCGAATGTGGCGACGCAATTGTTTGTAGAGAGCACCTTCCACTCTTTTTGGGATGTAATTGTGCTGGTGTTGGCGATGCTGGCGTTTGTAATTATTGTGAGTTATTGGGTGATTAAGCCGATCACGCGCCCGTTGGAACGATTGCGCGAAGCGGCGGTAAAACAACGCGAAAAAGACGATTATGTGGTAAGAAAAGAGGATGTGGAAATTCCCAATAACGAGATCGGCGAGCTGGCGTCGGCGTTTGTGGATATGTCCGGTGCGTTGCACAACCGGCGGCAGGAGCTGTTGCGCGCACAGACGGAGCTGGCGCAGGTAAACCAGGCACTGGAAAAAAGGGTGGAAGAAAGAACCCACGAACTGAAAGCGGCCAGCAGTGAATTGGTAAAAGCGGAACGGTTGGCGGCGATTGGGCAGATGGCTTCTATTATCAGCCACGAAATCCGCAACCCGCTGGCCGTCATCAGCAATGCCACCCGTTTAATTAAAATGCTGGTTACGTCGCCGGATCCAAAACTGACGAAACAATTTGGCATTATTGAAGCGGAAATTAAACAGGCCAACAGCATCATCAGCGAAGTATTGGGCTATGCCCGCACCCGCGAATTAATGCTTACAACGGTGGATTTGAACAGTTATTTGCGGGAATTGCTGCTTTCGTATCCGTTTATCCCGGGGATCACTTTAAAAGACGAGTTAGACCCGGAAAGCGTACGGATTAAAGTGGATGCGGAAGAAATTAAGCAGGCCATCCGCAACGTCGTTTCCAATGCCATAGAAGCGATGCCAAACGGCGGCACGCTGACTGTGGGCACCAAAATCGGCCGTCGGCTGGTATGCATCTATATTGCAGACCAGGGAACCGGCATCACGGAAGAAGTACGCCAGAAGATGTTTGCCCCGTTCTTTACCACCAAAGCCCGCGGGACAGGGCTGGGACTTGCGGTAGTGGGCAAAGCCATCAGCCGGCATAAAGGGAAATTATTTATCAACAGCGTGCCCGGTAAAGGCACTTGTTTTCAGATTTACCTAAAAATATACAGAAAACCCGGAGACACCAATTATGGAGAAGCAAGTTAAAATCTTAGTAGTAGACGACGACAACAACCTGCGTGAAACGCTGGTAGATTTGCTAGAGATTGAAGGGTATAAGGTCTATCAGGCGGGGGATGCGGCGGAATGCTTGGAAATTTGTTCCAATGAATTCTTTAACGTGATTCTGATGGATTACAATCTGCCCGGCGAAACGGGGCTGGACTTAATCCGCAAGATCCGCTCTTTTAACCAAGATTCCCAAATTATTATGATCACGGCGTATGCTTCGTTAAATGCCATTATGGAAGCGATGCAGGAGTCTGTATATGATTTCTTGATGAAACCGGTGGATTTTGACTATTTAAAACGTACGATTAACCGGGCGCTGGACAAGTATTTCCTGGAACAGAGCAACAAAGAATTGTTGGCCCAGCTCAAAACCCGCAACGAAGACTTGGATCGGTTAAACAATATGAAATCCAAATTCTTCTCCATTGTGTCGCACGATTTGTCCAACTCGCTGATGACGCTGAAGATGAGTTTTGACATGCTCAAAAAGAAAATGAATCCGGATGAAGATCAGAAAAAGAAAATGATGTTTATGGATGAGTCCATCAGCCAGATTGAGCATTTGATTAAAGACCTGGTGGATTGGGCCGCCATTGAAAAAGGAAAACTGCGCATTGAAAAAACCCGCTTTGAACTGACGGAAAGCTTAAAGAAAACGGTGGAAATTTTCCGCGCCAAAGGGGCCAAGCGCAACATTCGCGTTACGTTTGAAAGCTGCGGCACGGTGCCGGTGTTTGCGGATGAAAAACGCATCCGCCAGGTTATTTCCAACATTCTGGAAAACGCCGTTCGGCACACGCCGGATAACGGTTCTATTGAAATTGTCGTTAGCAAAATAGATGAAAAAAATGCTAAAGTGTCGGTAACGGATTCTGGCGACGGGATTGACCCCGAGCAGGCACCGCATTTGTTTACCAGCTTTACCCAGCTGGGCGATAAAAGCCGTGTGGGGCGTTTGGGGTTGGGTCTTTCCATTGCCAAGGATATTGTCATTAATCACGGCGGCCGTATATGGGCGCACAGTGAAGGGTTGGGAAAAGGCGCAACGTTTAATTTCACGCTGCCTATTACAAATGCTTAGGAATTTTACAACGTTTAGGGAGTATGCCAATGAATAAAAAGAAAAAAGTAACCGTACTGATTGCCGATGACCAAACGCTGTTCCGGGAAGGGATTAAAGACGTATTGACCGGAGAAAAATGGATTGAAGTGGTGGGAGAGGCGGCCGACGGCTTGGAAGCCGTTGCCAAAGCCAAAAAACTCAAACCGGATGTGGTGCTGATGGATATTAAACTGCCGAAGATGGACGGCATTAACGCTACGCGCCAAATCCGCCAGGCCTGCCCGGAAGTAAATGTACTGATGCTTTCCAGCTTTGAAGATGAAGCGCATGTGTTGGACGCTATTCAGGCGGGGGCAAACGGGTATTTGTCTAAAATGCTGCCGGCGGCGGAACTCGTAAATTCCATTAAAACGTTTACCAGCGAAGGGTTGATGATTCCGCAGCAGCTGATGGGCAAACTGCTGCATGGTCTGCGCAAAATGGGAAACAATGGCATGCCTTCCCAGGCAACGCTTACCAAAACGGAAATTAAGGTAATGGACTATTTGGGCAAAGGCCTTAGCAATAAGGAATTGGCCAAAGAACTTAACTGCAGCGTTAAAACCATTAAAAACCATTTAAACAGCGCTTTTCATAAGCTGGGTGTAAGCAGCCGCACGGAAGCGGTGGTAAAAGCGATTGAAAAGGGGTTGATTTCGTCGGAAGGAACAATCGTTCCCGACGATACCGACGGAGAATAACTTATGCGCTTAAAAAGGCTGTTCCAAAACGCATGCGCACAACAAAAGGGGCAGGCAACGGTGGAGTATGTGCTGATGCTTGCTACGATTGTGGTCATTTTGGCAGCCTTTTTAACGGCGTTTCATACGCATATTGTGCGTTTTTTCTTTACGTTTATTGGGCAGCTGCTTTCTAGTTAATTATGCATATCATTCGCCAAACTGTAAGGAAACTGCAAGACCGAAAGGCGCAAGTATTGCTGCCTTCGGTTCTTTTGGCGCCTATTTTTATTTTGGTAATTTATTTGTTGTTTGAAACGGCAAAAATTTCTATTACCAAGGTGCGCCATCAGTTTGCGTTGGATAATGCTGCCTACTCGCAGTTGTCTTCGGCCAGCACATACTTAAATGCCGTGGCAATGGTAAACGGGCCGCTTCCCTACCGCGTCATGCTGTATTATAAAGACCAAAAAGTAAATCCCAAGGAAACGGCGGCCCAGTCCGGCAGGCAGCCGATTAGTATTTTTGAACTGTTTTATCATGGCGGCGGCGTGCCAGCTATTGGGCCGGACTATGAAACCGGGATCAATAATCCGCCGAAAGCGGAATCAAATGACTGGGGGCTGCGGTATGATCCTTCCATTCAGGATTTTCCGCGGACGGATTGGGAGAAAGAAGAGCCGAAAGCACCGGATTCCAATGCGTGGGTGCCGGTTATGAGCCGTGCCCTGGTAAACGATTACTTCTTCCCGGCGCTGCGGTTTGGCACGATTGTGATTCAGAACTATTTGGAAACCTATGTTCAAGTAAGTTCTATTTATCAATCTCAGTCTTATGTTTATAAAGAAGTAAGCAAAAACGCCGTCATGTTCCGCGAGGCATATTATTTAAACACAAACGACTGCAAAAAATCAGACTGCGCCCGGCAGAGCGCTTCGCAGCTGCGGCGCTATATCACGCTTTCCACCAAACCGTTTGAATTGGATAAGGTACGCTTTTACGCTTCGGATTCCGGCTTAAGCGGGGAACACGGCGGGGCTCTTAATTTGGATTTGCCGATGTCTGAAATTATTAAAACGAAATTATTCCAGTTTGCCTATTTGGATTCCAGCTCCCGCAGCAAATTGCGCACTTTGGGCCGCGGGGTGGTGCTTAAACAACCTTTTAAATTGCCGCGCAATCATTTTAACATTAATTTGGAACAGAAATATAAACCGTATGTGCGCAACACGGTGGTGTTGTCCTGCCCGCGCAGCAACAACAACTGCGTGTGGCCATACCCGTTGCCGAAATATACGGTAACATTGGATCCGTAATGATGAAACATCTTTTTTCTTTCCGCTCTACAAAAGGCCAAGCCACCACGGAAGTGGTGTTGCTGTTCCCGTTGTTTTTGATTTTTATTTTATTCATCATTAAAATTTTCGGGTTGCTGATTTTAAGCCAGAAAATGGAAATTGCCGGCTTCTATGCGGCGCGCCGCTTTCAGCTGCAGTCGCATGAAACCGACTACTATGCAAACACTTGGGACAGACGCTTTTTAAAAAAAGACATTCAGGAAAAAGTGGAAAATTATTTAGGGTTTAATAATCCGGGCATGCGTAAATTTTTAAGTTTGAGTGAATTAAAAATGGATATTGAAACCTCCGGCACCTGGACCAAGGTGGTAATGACAGCCCACACCCGCCCGCCCCGAATTCGTTTTCTGTGCAATTATAACAAAGACCAAGTCTGCGAGCGGGACGCCAAATGCCTCAAAGGCTATGCTTTCTTGTGTGAAACGGGGGGGCAGGTGGAAATTATCAAATATGTAGGGCATAACGAGCGGCCGGCTCCTTACCAGCGGCCGGAAGGGCGCTAAAGGCTATTTTTAGCCTTGACAACGGCCTGTTTTCTGCCTATACTAATTATTAGCAGGAGAATGTGTAACTCTGTGTTTGAGCGTGCCCCCCGGGGTGCGGGTCAACAAGAGTAGTTTTTATTATATATACGAGGTTTTTATGTTTAAATTAAAACCGGGAAATGTATTCCAAAAAATAAATAAAATGGACAAAAAGCAGGCGTATACCTGGGGTGCCATTATCGTTGTATGTTTTGTGTCCCTTTTGACGTTGGCATCGTTTATGGGAGACGCCGATGAGTCCTCTTTTGACGGGTTCAACACCCGCGGCTATGATTTGGCCCAGATGCCTTTTATGAACGATGAGGCGGAACAATACCTTTTAGCTTCCAAATATCCCGACATGCAAGGCAATAACTCCACCATGCTCTATTCCGCCGGGGAAAAGCAAGCCCGCCAGGAAGAAGACGCCGCGGCCGCGGCGGCAGCGGCGGAAGATTTCTCCGAAACGGGGGAAGACTCGTCCGATTATGCATCCGGCGGCTCCTATGGCGGCTACAGCGGCGGGTATAGCGGTGGGGGGGCTTCCTCGGGGCCGACTCCAATCGGTCAATTGGATAACGCCACCGTAAGTCATGCCAGCGGGAGCGGCGTCAGTACTTCTTGGGGTGCGCCGCGCGGCGATTTTTCGCCGTATGAAAGCCAAGAAAAAGGAACGGAAGCTCCGTTTCAGCAGTTAAAAAACCAAGATGCCCGCCGGGCGCTTTCGCAATTTGCCCAAACCAGCCGTGCGGCCGCCGGCTTGCGGGATTCCAAAGGCGCAAACGCCAAGAGAGCTTTGATGGGCGGCCATGTGCAAGGCAGTGAAGCTTTTACGGAAAACGGCGTGGATTTAAGCAAAAGCGGCGGGTTGGCGTTAGACACCAATGCGCCGGTGTCGTCTGCGGATTTAAGTAATTTAGACGATGCCCTTTCCGACGCGGCCCAAAAAAGTAAAGATGACAAAGACGATCTTACTTCTACCTTGGAAGACCGCTTGATGGAGCAATTGTTTAGCGGCCTGCTGAACTTGGGGCTGCAGGCGGTCGGCGATTTGCTGGGGCAGGGGATTGATGCCTTGCAGGGAACCATTGCCGGGAATAACGCTTATAATTCTAGTTTACAAGATGCGGGAATGTCTGCCGCCAATCAGCCTGTCGGTGAAGATAATCAGAAGTTATTAATAGATCAATTCGGGGAAGATGCGGTAAAAGAATGGATGGACAAAAACCCTAATGGCCTGGTGTGGCAGTGCCAAGCGGATTTGGGCGGCGCGCCACAAATCTCCCGTATTCCCACGGAGCCGGTGCAACCGCAGCGCAGCGATTATCTGCCGAAGTCTTCCTCCGGCGGAGCAGATGTGGCCGTGCCCAATGATAATGATATTGTGTTAGGCCAAGAAGCGCAACAAAAATATGAGCAAGATATGCAGAAGTATAATGAGCAGAAAAAAGCATACGAAGAATATCAGAAAGCGGATGAGAAAGGAAAAAGAAGAATAGAAGAAAAACGTGTAAAACAAGAACTAAAACGCCAAGAGCAACAAAGCAAAAATTTTTCGAAGTATTATGCCCGTCAAGCGGAAATTGCTAAAACGGATGATTATTGGGCGGCGTTGGATCGTAAAAATGCGGCCTATTCGTCATACACAGGGAGGAGTAACTACACGGTGCCGGACACGCAGAATGAGCAGGAATGGTGGGCTTCGTATGGGGAGAACTATGGAGATGTTAACGTATATGACCAATCGAAAGTGGCCGCCTGTAAGGGAAGTCCCGCTCCTTTGACCTGTTTGAATAATGCAAAGAAACAATAAGTCAATTTATTAGGAAACGCAGGAGGACTTTATGAATATCTTTAAATGGCTGGGAAAAAGCGGCAAAATTGCGCTTTCCACTGCACAGGCGGTGGGGCTTTCAGCCGTGATCGGAGTGGCGGGTATTGCGGCTTGGCAATACTTGGACGCTCCTTCCGATAATACGGCTTTTAACCTGGGCGGGCAATACAACCCGGGCGAGGTGGTATATGTGGCGGGAGCCAACGGCGGATCTTATGGAGCCAATGGAGAAGTGCAATCTTCTTTTCTGGCCACTCCTTCCAAAGCTATTGAGATGACGGAAAAAATGGCGCTTGCCCAAAAACAGGCCGAAGAGTATGAAGAGGCCGCGGCGAATCAAGCCTTAGCTCCTTCGGATCCGCAGGCTTATCAAATGGGCGGTACGGAAGGGCTGGGCATGGGGGCAAACCGTGCCAATGAAGAAGACTTAAAAAACAACCCGATGGCTTTTGCCAAACAATCGTTCTCCGGCGTGTCGGATGCCATTGCCAATGCCCAAGCGCAGGCCCAGCAAGCGGCCTCCGCGGGCGGACAAGCGCAAGGAGCGGCCCCGGCCGGAACGTTGGCCAGCGCCAGCCGCGATTGGGGCTCTTCCGCGGCGACGAAAGGCGGCAGCGGCGGAGGAAATGCGTTTAATTCTTCTTTTGTCGTGCAGGACAGTTCTAAAAAGGGCGGCAAAGGTTCTGGCGCTGCTGGAAAAAACCAGACGCCTGAGCAAATTATGAAAAATTTCCAATCGCAAGTGGCAGCTGCCCAGGAAGGGGCCCGCTTACGCGCCCGTGCGAGTTTTGGCCAAGATGAAATGCTGGCGTCCGATAAGAATTTAAAGGCTTTGGATGCGCGCTCTTCCAGAGAAAAATCGGATTTGGCTTTTATCCGCAAACGCTCTGCCGATGCTGCGGCTAACCGCAACCGTGCGGCAAACGAAGCTGCCCGTGCGTGGTTAGCCAGCGAGGAAGTTTCCGGCGGGATGAGCAGCATCAGCGGCGAAACCGTAACTACCGGGCAGGGGCAAGGTTCTAAAGATTTTAATGATGCTACGGAGACTCAGCTGCGGGGGATTAGAAATTATTCTACCGCTGATTTTGAAGCTGATGCCTTGAAACGTAAACAAGCCAGAGATAATATCCGCATGTGGATGTGGATTGCCATTCCCACGGCGCTGGCGGCTATAGTGGCCATCCCGGCGGCTATTCATGGTTCGGGATGGTTCTTTGGTGCGGGATGGATTTTGGCTTTAGCTATTGCGGCGGTGGCCTTAATTCCGGTGCTTTCTTTGTTAATAACCAGTGCAAAGTATGCCACAACCTATAGCGGGTCTTCCTTATCCACATGGGGTATAACTATTGGATCGATATTAACGGCCGGCATTGGTGCCGCGTTTATTCCCGGAGTCGGATTTGCCGTCGAGTGGGCTACATGGGCACAGTTGCTGTTGGGCGGCGGTGCAGCCGGTCTGGGTGCATTGGGCGCTTGGTGGGCGACATCGGGAACTAAGGACGAAACCTTGGATTCGGACAGCCTGAATATAGACGGTGAAAAGAATGATAAATAGGAGTGTTTATGATTGATAAAAAAAAGGCATCTACTCCTCCTATTCAAGTATCGCGTAAGATGGTTTTTGTTGCGAGGGGTGTGGTGTTGGTCGTTTTTCTCGTTTGGGTAATTGGTATTTTTTACTTTTATTCCCAAGTACAAGAAACGGAACGTCAAATTGCTGCACTACAACAGAAACGACAACAGCAACAAGAATTACTGCGCCGACAGGCTATTTATCAGCGGGCGTCTATGGAACAACAGGCGGTGCAATCGGGTGTACAAAACGCCGTGGATGCATTTAAGCAGTAGGGAGAAATACATATGAATATGTTTAAAATTTTAAAAAACATATCCGGTAAATTGGTGATGGGGCTTCCCCAGCTGGCTGCCATTGGCGGGGTAAGTGTCTTGGCCATTTACGGTTCCTATGAGGCGGATAATGCTCTCGTCAACAAAGAACGTCCCTTGCGTTCCTTGTCGGCTATTACCAGTTCTTCCGCACAGGAAGGCTTGCTGCGGCAAAAGGACGGGTTGCGTACTTCCATTAACATTAAAGATTCGTTAAACCAAGTGGCTACCGCCGAGGAGCGGGCCGCTATGGAAGCGGGTTCCCCTTCGGCCAATAATTTTGGCTTAGACGCGGTAGACAATATCAAAAACGTTTCTTTCGGTGCAGCGGCCGAAACTTCCGCTACGGATGGCTTGGGCATGGGCGCCAACAAAGCGTTGGAAGTAACCGCTGCGGACGGAAGAGCCGCGCCGGCCGGTGCCGGCGCCGGGGTTAATTCCGCGGCCGTAGCGGCGGCTATGGGAAACGGTTCCGGTGCGGATGCCGCTTCCCGCCCGACTTTAGCCTCTGCCTCTATGGCCCGGGCATCCGGCAATGCGTTTAATGCAACGTCCGGAAGCGCGGGAGGGTCGTCTTCTGCTGCGGGGCGGGGAAGTGCTGCCTCCGGCAATGCGTCCGGCGGAAGTGCTGCGGCCGGCGGGGCCACGGAAGGATATCAATTTTCCGGGGCGATGCCCAGCGGCAGTAATGCTGTTTCCGCTATTAATCAGGCCCGCCGTTCCAGTTTTACGGCCGGCGGAAGAGATTCTTCCGTTTCCCGTGCGCGCCGATCGTTTGAAGAAAAAAATGAACTGAAAGATATTAGCAAACGTTCAGCTGATGCGGCTTCCAACCGCAACCGCTCCGCCAACGAAGGAGCCCTTGCGTGGCTGGCCAGTTATGAAAACTCGGGCGGTATGCAGATAGATGGGCTTTCTTCTGCTTCTGAGTCGGGCGGTTCGGCCGATTTTATCACTCCTACTCAGAATCAAATAAAGGGCATCGGTGACTATATTCCTGAAGTGGATGCCGAGGCGGAGGCGCGTGATAAAGCCCATAAACGTTTGATGTGGATGACGATTGCCTTAGCGGCCGCTGCGGTGGTGTTGATTGCGCTTGGCTACTTCTTGATTTCCAAAGGAAAGCTGATGGGTGTGGCCGGCGGCGCATTTGTGATCGGCGGCTGGATTGTGTTAGGCGTTTTAATGGCTTACGCCGCGGTAGTGATGGGGTTTGCGATTGACTATCTGGTCAAATACGACGGCGTATTCTTGCCGACGATGGCCCTGATCGCCGGAGCCGGTGCAATCGGCGGAGCGATATGGGCTGGCTTGAATGCCATGAAAGCCGGTACGACAGGAGCGGAAGCCGTTGCGAAAATGCAGGGCAAACTCACTTCCGCTGCTAAGACAGTGGGCGTGATGGGTCTTACTACTGTCGGTGGAGAGTTGATTAACGAAGGAATGCAGAGCGATTTGGATGCCAATAAAGACACCCGCTCCTAAACTTAAATAATCTAACGGAAGGAACGCAGAAACGCGTTCCTTCCGTGTGTATCCCAAAAGATGAAAGAACAAAATAAACACACACGGCCGAAAGATCCCCAAGAGCAAAGCGCCTTGGCGGTTCTGTGGGCGGAGTTAAAACGTCTTGCCCGCTCCAAAAGAGCGTGGGCGGTGTTTATTTTGTTCTTTTTTCTGTTGTTGGTTACCGGGGTGGTGCCCGTTAGCAAAATTCCGTTTCTGCGCAATCTGGTGTGGGCCATGGGATATACGCCGGAAGAGACGCAGGAAATGTCTTTTTTAAAGGCGCTTTTGTCGTGGAGTGAACATTCCAAAATTGCCCGCGGGGAACTGCCCGGCCCGAACGTAGCCGGCGTGTTTGGAAATGACGGCGGATTTGCCACCGCCCATGAACGGATGACGGCGCAGAAAGATTCCAGCCTAATTAATTTACAGGCGGTAAATAGCGCTCTTGCGCGGCAGGGCAAAGCCGGGGATTTGATTGCAGGTTCTTTTTCCGGCGATGATGCCAATTCGCCCGCGGCCCGCATCACGGGAGATTCCGCCAACACACAGGCAAATAAAACGGATCCGGGAGAAGTCTTTTTCGGGGAAGATGCCTCTGCCTTGGGGAGGGATCCCAAAGACGGGTTCAATTCGGTCAATTCCCTTAAAAAAATAGCCAATCCGAATATCGCCGGGGCCGGGCCGTCGGACTGGTTGGGCCGGATGGCGGATAAGGCCATTCGTTCGGATGCCGGCCTGCAAAATTTGGCTAAATCCTTACAAACGGGGGGGACGCTCTCCCAATTAAACCCCATAACGGAAATTGGCAACCACAAAGCCCAGCGGGATATGTATTACGCTTGGCTGACGGGAATGAGTGCGCGCCGCACGCCCAATGTGGTGCTCAAAAAAACGTTAGCCAGTGCCGGTTTTGACGGGGCGGATATGCCTAAAAAAGTATTTGATTCGTCCGGATTTTCGGGGATAGGCATCAGCCCGGATGACGTCGTGGCGGATGTGGACAGTATTAAGCTGCGTTTGGAAAATGAAAAAGAATGCGAACGCGCCTTGAGTTCTTCGGGGGAAACGCTTACCAATCAATTGCAGGCGGCCAAATCCGGCATCAATGCGCTGGCCTCCGCTTTTCCTAAAACATGCGAAGACGTAAACGGAGATTTCTCCAACCGTCTGGCAGTGCTGCGCAACCAATGCGAACAGATTAAGCTGGCCTATTCCGACTTAGGCACCTTTTGCGGCATAGCCGTAAAATCGGGGCGGGAAGGCACCTGCACTACGAATAACCTGCAAGCCCGTTACGATCAGTACGCCTCTTATTGTGAGGCGGAAAAAGAAAAATGCGCCGCCTTGGAAACGCCGGAAGACCAACAGGCCTGCTTAGGCAAAATTAAGGCCGCCGCCGATTATGAAGAAGGCGACTGCTATAACGGCGGATGTTCGCAAAGCGGCGTAACGGATTTGGTAAAAGGCACCTTTAACGTCGGGGTAAACGGCGAGCCGGTGGATCCCAACGCGGGGGATTTTTTCCCGGAAACGGATTGGGGAAGTATGCGGATGTATTAAAAATCCCCTTGAAAAAAACGGATTTAATTGTATAATAGAAGTAAGGAAGTATGTATAAAGAAAGTTGTTACGGAGTGGGGGACCAGCTCTGAACAACCCATTTCTTTATTATAGAAAAATGCAGTACAAGGAAAGAGTTCCCGACGGGGATTGCTTTCCTGGGCTTTGACATAAAGCCAAACCGGCAGTTTTATTTTGATAGGAGGCAGTTATGCCAGAGGAAAAAAAGAAGGATAGTTTTACCTTTAGCGATAAGATTAAAAACAGCAAACCGGCTGCTTTTAAATCTTTTGCTAATCGTATTTCCTCCAAAATCGGGAGCGACGGCAAACCGAAAAAGACTCTCTTTGAGAGAACCAAAAGGGATGCCCCGTTCTTTATTGCAGCCTTGGTAGCATTGTTGCTGCTGCCTTTTCTGTACAAGTACAGTGGGCAAGTAAATGAAGAACCGATGATTACTCCCGGCAGTGAGGAATCTATATTCGATCCCGAACGGTATGGTTTTGATACGGTTACCGGGGATCCGGAAGGACAGATTGCGCAACTTGCCGGCCGCGACCCTCTGAGCTTGATTAAAGGATTTGGCTCGGATGAGGAACCGGTGGACGATTCCAGTCTGTACGACTTTGACCGCAGTGGTTTGGATGATTCTTCCTATACGGGTACTTCTGTGGAAGAAAATAATACCAACATTTACAGAAACACTGCAGCGCCTGCCACGCGTGCGGCTTTCCGCCGTGCGGCAACGAAAATTAACCCGCTTACTTCGGCCGGGCTTACCAGCCGCAGCGGCGGGAAATTGGGCGTTGGCATGTGGGGCGGCGGCTTGAAAACGGCCGCGCAGCGCGTATCGGCCGACGGCCCGCGCAACAGCCCCAAGCCGGTTTCGCTGCAGCCGTTGCAGGCGGCAGGCAAACCGAGCCGCAGTTATTTTGGGCAAGGCGCGGCGGCGGAAGCCAGACGTTCAAAAGACGCCATGTCCAAATCCAATGCCATGCAGGCCTTGATGGACGCCCAAATGAGACCGGTTGAACCTGCCAAAATCGGCGGGCTTTCCGGCGGGGCTTTTGGCCCCGGCGGCGGCAACGGCAGTTTGGAACGCCATTTCGCTTTTAACGGCAAAGAACCCTGGTGGTGGGATATGATGAAACGCCGCTCCCAGATGGAATGGGAAGCGCGGTTCAACCATAAGTGGGACTGGATTAAATTCGGCGTCGGCTTAGCGCAGAAATTCTTGGACGGCTTCCTCTCTTGTATCATCACGGGGACGGACGACTGGTCTATGGGTAAATTCTTGGGTGCGAAGGCCGGGGCAGGATCTGAAGCAGAATGCGCCGGATTGACGGAAAAGGAATGGAAAAAAACTTATCCGACCGTTGAGTTTAGCAAAGACCAGTGCCGCGCCCATTTCGGCTACGGGGTACAGAAAGATGTTCAAGACCCGTGGAAAGGGAGCACCTCTAATGAAGTTTCCATGGGCCCCATTGCCCAGCGTATGGATTGCTTGAGCAACGGCTTGGGTGCCAGATTGATGGCTTGGTGGAATAGAGTTGCCGGCAAAAATGTGGGCACTTTCCCGGAAGCGGGCGACTGCAATACCTTTTCCAAAGACGGCGTCTATTATGCCGACTTTGCCAGCACCAAAAGCGGTTGGAGCGTGTACCACTATGTGGTGGGTGTGCCGACGGCGCAATTAAACGCGTACTACAACCTGCCGCCGGATGAACAGGAAGCTGCTTTGGTGGTGGGATATATCGGTAAAGGCCCCGAATTTAACAGTAACATCACGGCGATTACGCAACGCAGCAATTTTGTTCCGATGTTTGTGGAAAGCGTTGCCATTAAAAATAAAAAAATCAAAACGACTGCTCTGCAGGAAAAAACGACATACACCTACAAGGGCTATTGGGGCCTAAATAAACCAGGCTCAGACGGACAGTTTGGCAAACATGGAGCTTTTACAGCCTCGTCGTATAAAGAAGCTATTGCCAAATGCCACAAACTGGGGTGGCTTAATAAAATGCAGTGCTTGAGTGACATCAATGCACAGGCGACGGACATTGATAAGGCTGAAAAAATAGTCTCTTTGGTGGACGGTGGAACCTTGCCCACTTACAAAGCGTTCATGGATACGCTTAGAGAAGGCGGGATCATCCGGGATGCGGTAAAAGTGGGAACGAAGCAAAATCTGGGTATTTCCACCAAAAAAGCCAAAGAAGGCAAAGATTGGGTAACGGGAGCGCGTTGTCCGTTCCCGCTGGTGCGCATCAGCTGCGATTACTTGGCGAATATCTCCAATCCCCAAGGCGAAATGAAACAAAGCTTCCCGTATGCGCATTTGACGTTTACGAACGGGATGACGGGTGCCCAGGCGTATAACGCGATGAAGAGCCGTTTCCTGCTCTCGTATACGATCCAAGGGGAAAATAACACCCAGCCCGCGGCGATTACAACGTCTACCAAAACGTCCGATGGCGGCCAGTGGTTCTATATTCCGCACCAAGATGTCCGGCCGTTTAAAGGCGCGTGGAGTGATAATATTACCAATGCGGGTTTTGTAACCCAGAGCTTGGGCAAAGAGCGCGCCAATCTGCCGGGTGCGGGGGATGACTACCAAGTGGTAGCTACGTCTTCTGAAATTGCGGCATTGCGCAATGCCGGCGGGCGTGTCGTCATCACGTGGGAAGTGCGCCAGTGCGATTCGCTTACTACGGATGGCAGTTCTATTACCAAAGGCGGCTGCCAAAACGGCAATATCCGGGCGTTGACTGCAGACGGCAAGCCGGGTGCTGCGTTAGGCGCAGATAAACCGGGTAATATCGTCAGCACGGCCACTTGCTACTACAGCGACAATTCGGAGCCGATTGGTTTTCCCACGGACGTAGAGGAAGACCCAGAAGATCCGCCGGACGATCCGCCCGATCCGCAACCGGATCCGGACGGAGACACCACGTTGATCTTGGCCAATAAAATGAACGGCGATTTGGGCATTTCGTTCCGCTTTTCCCATGAACGTGTAGACTTGCTTAAATTCCCGACGATGAAGGTGTTTGCCAAAGGAGGCGAACGGTCTTATGAAAGCGCCTTGTCTACCGATAATTGTACGGCAGTAGGCAATGCACGCAAATCCGGCCAAGGTGCCGCCAAGATGATGAACCAGCAGGAAGTAAAAGAGTATGTGGACAGCGTCCTTGCGGAAGTAAACGCCAGCGAAGAGTTTACCGATGCCAAAACGAAATTCGTCCATAGCGGAACTGTTACCGTGCCGCAGTTGGTAGACGCCATGACGATTGCGTATTCCCGCAATCCGCAGGCGCAGGTACCGCTGAATGTGGTGTGCGCATTGGGCAAAACGATTGGCTACAACTCGTATGATCCGCAGATGCTTAAAGACAGATCGGTGTGGAGAAATACGTTTGGTGCATTTGCCGCCTATACGGGGCCGAACTCCTCGTACTTCCCGGCTTTGTTTGCGATGGATTCGGCCGGGAATAAGATTGTAGACCGCCGTTTCTTAGGCTGCGGCTCCGCCAAAGAAATCGATGGGCGAACCGTAAGGGCTAAGGATTCTGTAGTTCCTTATCACTACGGTCACTATAACTGGAGTCATAAAAAGATTGGCGACTTGGCTAGCGTAGCTCCCTTGGCCGGGCGCACGGGCCGTGATTCTTACTTAACGCAAATTAAGAATGGCGGCTGGGCCAAAGACGGGTTTGATCCGTCTACGTATCCGCTGCATGCCATTGCGGAGGCGGTAGGCTTTGAGCAGAAGATGTCTGCCACGGATGAAGAGCTGGCAGGTTTCAGCACCAACGCCACGATTGACGATATCAACCGCCAAAACTACGTTCGGGCGTATTCCCGTATCTTTAACGATTCGGATACCTCGTGCGGCTTAAAAGGCAATATGCCGGTGGCGGAAGCGTTGCAATATGTGGGCGCTGTATGCGTAAACGGCAAAAACGCTAAACCGAGCAGTGGCAAAAATACATGTGGACATCAATACAGAGCTTCTTCTGCATCTGGAACGGGTGTGGCGGAAGACTAGGCAGCGAGATCGTTTCAGATTCAGTTGAGTTGGAATAGTTTGAACAAACAAATCCCCGGGTATATCCCGGGGATTTTTTATGTCCGTTTGCCCCGGCAGTCTGTTTTTATTTATCATATACATATGAACTGGAAACGCATGTTAGCACTGCTGGTAGGAATGGAAATCCTTTTTGGGGCGAAGCCGCCTTGTGCGGGGGCCTTTTTTCCGTTTTCCTTTCGCAAGCAGGAAGTAAAGACCGACTATTCCCAAACCGTGTGGGACAGAATTATGCTGGAGCAGTCCGTTACCGATATGCGCCGCGGCATGGGGGAAATGGCACAGGCCCGCTATAAAGATGCGTCTAACAGTTTTGCCAAAGCCGTGATCAAAAATTCCAAAGATCCGCTTCCTTACCTGCTGCTGGGTGCGTCGCTTTACTGGATGGGGCAGGTGGACTCGGCCGAAAGTGAATACCAAGAAGCGCTTCGTTTGGATCCTTCCAATGCCATGGCTTACCAATTGCTGGGGATTGCCAGCGGCTGGAAGGGAGACGTGCCCCAGGCGCAGGAATACTTTTTAAAGGCCAATGCGCTCGATCCCAACCAGGCGGACACGCACATGAATTTGGGCTCCACCTATGCGGTGCAATTAAATTTAGATAAAGCGCTGGAGCATTTTCGCCGTGCGGTAGAACTGGCCCCGCGCGAGCCGCTCTACCACTACCAGCTGGGCACGCTTTACGAGGCGTTGGGGCGGGATGAGCAAGCCGAAAAATCGTTTAAAAAAGCGCTTAAATTATTTCCCTATTACGAAGACGCCCAGCTGAGCCTGGGGACTTTGTACGAGAAATTAAACCGCCCGCAGGACGCTTTAAAATACTATAAAAAAGCCGTACGCACCAAACCGGGGGACTATGTGGCCCGCCTGCGCTATGCTTCTTTACTCATGCGCCAAGGCGAGGCGGACAAGGCAAGGGAAGTGCTGGAGGAAGCGTTTTCCATCACGCGTTTTAAGGCGGACGGATTAGCGCTTAATGCCGTCTACCGCGCCAGCGGCCGCGGGGCGGAGGATTTTCGCGAAGAAATACGCCAGTTTCAAAACAGCTTGGAAAAAGTATCTCCGTCCAAAACGGTCAATATAGAAGTGTCCTTGGAATATAATCCCGTTTCCTCTCCTCAAAATACTTCCGATTCCCGCCGCGGCAACACGTTTGAGCAGGCCTACCAGCGCCTGCGGGCGGACGGCAATTTGGCGGGTGCTTCAACCTCGCGCACGTTTAAACGCATTTTTTCACTGCCGGCGGGATCTTCGCAAGAGCGCGCCGAGCAGATTGAACAGTTCGTGTCGGGCTTGGAGCAGACGCTGGCCCAAGCGGGCGAATCGTATAACATCAATTTATCTTTGCAGGGCCGCACGCCGGACTATGCTTCCCCTTCCGCCCTGACGCAGAATAATACCACGGCCCCCAAAGCCGTGTATGACCCGCGCATTGTGGGCAATGATATGGGGCTTTGGGTAATGGGGCGCACGTGGCTTGCGTTTGTGGATGACGCCGAAGAAGAACTGGCCGATTATGCGCCGCAGTGCCCGGCGGACGGACTGTGCCGGCTGCTGCAGGGGGTGGCGGCGCTGGCGCGCGGAGATGCCGCGCTGGCGGCGGAGGCTTTTGAGCAAGCCGGGAAGCAGGCGCCGCAGGACGCGCTGGCGTGGCTGGGACTAGGGACGGCCGCCGTTGTAGCGGGGGATGATGCAGCCGCCCAAAATTATTACCGGCAGGCGCTAAAAGCAGATCCCAAAAATAAAATAGCCAAACGCAATTTAAAAATACTGGCGGATTAACGATGCAAAAATACGGACAGCACTTTTTAATCAGCGAAAACGTCATCCGCCAAATTGTGGATGCGGCTCTTCTGTTAAAAGCGGCGCAGCTGGTGGAAATCGGCCCCGGAAAAGGCGCGCTTACGCAGCGGCTGATTGAGCGGGGGGAACAAGATTTTACGGCGGTGGAAATAGACCCCAAAATGGTGCAGTACCTGCGCCAAACGCTGCCGCCGCAGGCAAAGGTGCAGCTGAAAGAGGCGGATTTTTTAAAAACGGATTTGGCTTCTTTTGTTACGCGCCCGGTGTTGTTTGTAAGCAATCTTCCCTATATTGATGCGGCGGATATTTTGGATAAAGTGCTTTCTTTCCCGTTATTTCATGCGGCGGTGTTTATGTTTCAAAAAGAACAGGCCCAGCGCATCCGCGCCCGCGCGCAGGAGGAAGGGTATGGCCCGCTGTCCGTGTTTAGCCAGCTGCGCGCGCGGATCAGCCCCATTTGCAAGGTGGGGCGCGGGTGTTTTAATCCGCCGCCGAAAGTGGAAAGTATGGTGTTGGCATTTGAAAAGAAATCACCCTGGCTTGTGCCGCCCGGCGATTGGCCGCGGTTTAAAAAAATGGTGCAGGCCGCATTTTTGCATCGGCGCAAAACGTTGGCCAATGCCTGGAGCCTGGGCGGGTATGAACCGCAAAAAATTCAGCACGCCTTGCAGGCGCTTTCGCTGGCGCCGTTTGTCCGCCCCGAACAAGTGCCGCCCGAAATGTACGCGCGGCTATTTGCCCTGCTGTAGTTCTTCTTGAAGCCGGTATTCCAAGATCCGCTCGCGCAGGTGAAACGGGCGGATTTTATTTAGCCCTAAACGCAGGACGGCTTGCTGAAGAAGCATGTGCGTGTCTTGGCAATCCGGCAGGTAAAAACGCCCCGCCGCCGCCAACGCTTCCTGCGGGGCCAGGCCAATAAGCTCGCTGCCCGTTACGCTTAGCCCGCGCGCCTTGGCTTCCCACCGGCACGCTTCAAATACTTGCGCCAAGCCTGTCCTATGGAAATCCGTCAGGTTAAACGAAACCTGCGCCGCTTGGTAGCCCGGCATCAGCCAGCCGATGGCTTTTACGGCGGGCAGCCCGCCGTTTTTCTCACGCAGGACGCGGGCTATTTCCTTGGCGGCCGCCGTATCCTGCGTGTTTAAGGATACGTTAAACGCCAGTAAAAAATTCCGCGCGCCGATCACCACAGCGCCCGTTTGGGCGACATGCGGCGAAAATTCCCGCGGGCCCAAATCGGGCGGCAGTTCGGCAAGTTTTTGGGGCAGGCTTTCGTATTCGCCGCGGCGGATGAAAGCCAAATTTTTGCGGTTTTCCTGCCGGGCGTTGGCTTCGTAAAAATAAACGGGAAGGCCTAATTGTTCGGCCGCTTCCTGCCCCAGTAGGCGCGCTTGTTCGGCGGCTTGGGCAAGCGTCATGCCCGCCACGGGCACAAACGGGCACACATCCACTGCGCCCAAGCGCGGGTGGGCCCCGTGTTGAAGGCGCATATCAATCAGCCGGGTGGCCGTTTGCATGAGCGCAAAAGCCGCGCGGCGCACTCCTTCGGGCGTGCCGGCCAGCGTCAGCACGGTGCGGTTGGCGTCGGGGTTGCTGTCTGTGTGCAGCAGTTTTGCCTGTGCGCAAGCTTGCCGGGCCGCTTGGGCGCAGGCCGCTATAATCTTGGGGTCTTTGCCTTCCGACAGATTGGGCACGGCTTCCATTATTTTCATATAATCATTATACCCCTTTTACGGGAAAACCCCGTTGAAAAAATTTTCTAAAAACAAATGTGCCATTTTTGCCGATTTATAGTATAATAATTGTAGGTACTTATTAAGTTTAAGTACCTGATAATTCATAAAAGGAAGTATATAGTAAAATGCCTAAAGGAAAAGTTAAGTGGTTTAATGACCAGAAAGGTTACGGTTTCGTAACCCCCGAAGACGGTTCTAAAGATCTCTTTGTTCACTATCAGGAAATTCAGGGCGACGGTTTCAAAACCTTGGCCGAAGGTCAGGAAGTGGAATTCGAAGTCGTGGAATCCGAAAAAGGCCCCAAGGCCGTAAAAGTCGTCAAACTGTAATTTTTGAAAGACTTTTAAAAAGCCCTGAGCCAATGGTTCGGGGCTTTTTTCTGCCCGATTGAGACAGAAAAGAAGGAGGAAGTTGTTGTGATGGCGAAGAAAATATATCCGCAGGCCTCGCTGGGCGAGCTGTGGCATTTATCGTATCCGCTGGTCGTAACCATGTCCGCGCAAGTGGTCATGCAATTTGTAGACCGGATGTTTTTGGCGTGGTATTCCCACGAGGCGCTGGCGGCCTGTGTGCCGGCCGGCGTACTGGCTATGACGTTTGCTTCTATGTTTATGGGGCTGGCCAGTTATACCAGTGTTTTTATTTCCCAGTACTATGCAAAGAAAAAATACGCCTCGGTAACGGTTTCGCTGTGGCAGGGGATTTTGCTGGCGGTGCTGTCGTCGCTGGTGTTGGCGGGGCTGACGCCTGCCGGCAAGGCAGTGATTAATGCCTTCGGGCACGACGCCCCCGTGCGCGCATTGGAACTGGAGTACTTTGCAATTTTAAACATTTTTGGCGGGCTGGCGGTCATCAATAACGCGCTGGCCAGCTTTTTCAGCGGGCGCGGGTATACCAAAATACCCATGTGGGCGGCCGTGGTGGGAAACCTCGTCAACGTGGGGTTGGATTATGTGATGATTTTCGGCAAGCTGGGCTTTCCGGCCATGGGCATTAAGGGCGCGGCGTGGGCGACGATTATCGGCAGTGCGTCTATTACGCTTATTTTCTGCACCCTGATTTTTGCCGGAAAAACGCGCAGGGAATTTAAAATAAGCCGCTTGGCCGGATTTTATAAACCCGTTTTTTCCCGTCTGCTGCGTTTTGGGCTGCCCAACGGATTTGGGTTTTTGATGGATATTCTTTCTTTTACCCTCTTTACGTTTATGATTGGCAACATTGATACGCTTTCTTTGCAGGCGAGCAATGTGGTAATGTCTATGCAGCCGGTGGTGTTTACGGTCATTTTGGGCTTGGGCATCGGCATTCAAATTCTGGTCAGCAAATACCAAGGCCTAAAGCGGCCCGATTTGAGCGTGCAGGTAATTAAAAATGCCTGCAAAATCGGGTATGCCTATGCGGGCGCGGTGGGGGTGGCGTTCTTCTTTTTCGCGCCGTTTTTTGTGGGGCTGTTTATCCCGGCCTCTTCGCCGGATGCGGCCCTGATCAGCGAAAAGACCTATCCGCTGATGAAGCTGGTAAGCTTCTTTGTACTTTTTGACGCGACGTATTTGATTTTCGGCGAGGCCATCCGCGGCGCGGGCGATACCAAGTTTTATATGTATATCATGCTGTTCTGTGCGTGGGGGTTGCTGATTCCCGGCACGTGGCTGATTGTGTATAAGCTGGAGTGGTCTGTGTTTTGGGTATGGAGCTGGCTGACGTTCTACGCGGCGTTAACGGCGGTGTTTATGCTGGGGCGGTTCTTCTCCGGCCGATGGAAACATTTTAACGTAACCGGCGTGTAGCGTGGGCAAGTTGGTTTTAAAACGCGGCCTGTTAAAGGGCCGCGTTTTTTTGTCTGCGGCGGATTTTAACGGGGCGGCGGCCCCGTTTTCTATTGACAAAACACGCTTATTTTGCTATAATAAATTTATTACAAAACGCACTGTGCGGTTTGTAATTTTTTTATCTGGGGCGTCCGCCCGTTTTCCTCTTTTCTTTTTCCGGTTTTGGCCGTGCCTGTTTGTACAGGCTTGGCTGTCATGCCGTTTGCTTACCAAGGAGTTGTTATGCCTGCCAAAACCCGTTCCCGCACGTTAAAAACGCGGGAAAAACCCTTAAAATACCAACCTGAATTTTGCGAGCGTCTGCTGCGGTTTTTTGACGTTGCGCCTTTTACCGTAACGGAAGTAGCCAAACGCGACGGAAGCATTTCCCTGGTGGAAACCGCCGCCGAATTGCCCACTTTTGCCGCCTTTGCCAAAATGCTGGGCACAACGTGCCGCGTGCTGAAGGAATGGGAAGAAAAACATCCCGCCTTTCGCCAAGCCGCCGCCAAAGCGCGCGATTTGCAGGGCAATATCTTAATTCAAAACAGTCTGCGCGGCAATTATTCTGCTTCGTTTGCGGTGTTTACCGCCAAAAATCTTTTGGGTTGGAAGGACGGAAAAGAAGAACCCTCCCAACCGGCGCCGCTGGTGGTGCGCTGGGAGAGCGAAAAATGAAAAAACAAGCTTCCGATTGGCTGATTACCATTCCCTATCATCCGCGTCAGGCGCAGCGCCAAATCCACCCCCAGCTGGAAACGCACCGCTTTTGCGTGCTGGTTACCCACCGCCAGTTGGGCAAGACCGTCTGCGCCGTTAATCACTTGCTTAAAAAAGCCCTGCAGAACACGCGGCCGTATCCGCGCTATTTCTATTTGGCGCCTTTTTTAAAGCAGGCAAAAATGATTGCCTGGGATTATTTAAAACGTTATTCGGCCCCGCTGCCCGGTGTGGGCGTGAACGAAGCGGAACTGTGCCTGCGCCTGCCCAACGGCGCGCGGATTTGGGTGTGCGGCGCCGATAATCCAGACGCCCTGCGCGGCACATATGCGGACGGCGTTGTGTTGGACGAATACGCCCAGATTAAGCCCGATGTGTTTACCGAAATTATCCGCCCGATGCTTCTTTCGCGGGAAGGGTGGGCCGTGTTTATGGGTACGCCCAAAGGGCAAAACGCATTTTTTGAACTGTTTAACCGCGCCCAAAAGGCCGCGCAGGAAGAGCCCGGCGTGTGGTGGGTGGGGGTGTTCCGCGCCGATGAATCGGGCGTCATTTCCTCGGGGGAACTGGAGCGCCTGCGCCGGGAAACACCCGCCAACATTTTCAGGCAGGAATACCTGTGCGATTTTACAGCCTCGGCGGAGAACGTATTAATCCCCATAGACTGCGTCCTGCAGGCCTGTGCGCGCCGTTATGCACCGGCCGAAGTGCGTTTTGCGCCCAAAATCATCGGCATTGATCCGGCCCGTTTCGGCAACGACCGCAGCGTCATTTTTTTGCGTCAGGGATTAAAAACGTGGGAGCCGCTGGTGTTTCGGCAGTTGGACAATATGGCCCTGGCCGAGCGGGCAGCCCGACAGATAGAAACATTTCGCCCCGATGCGGTGTTTGTGGATGCCGGATGCGGCGGCGGCGTGATTGACCGCCTTCGCCAGCTGGGGTTTAGCGTAACGGAAGTGCCTTTCGGCGGCGCACCGGCCCGCCCGGGGCAGTATGCCAACAAACGGGCGGAAATGTGGGGGGAAATGGCGGCGTGGATAAAGACGGGCGGCTCTCTTCCTGAGTGTGCGGAACTGAAAGCGGATTTGTGCCAAGTGTGTTATGATTTTGACGCCGCCGGACGTTTGCGCCTGGAGCCGAAAGAAAAAATCAAAGAGCGCTGCGGCAAAAGCCCCGACACGGCAGACGCCTTGGCCCTTACGTTTGCCGCTCCTGTGCGCGCACGGACGTCTGCGGGCAAATGCGAGTTTGCCAACAGCGAATACGAAGTCGTGTAAGCCGCATAAGACCCATAAAGAATAGGACTTTTGGCAACATTTTTATAGGCCCAATGACTCTGTTTTTTATGTACCGAAAGCGGTATAGTAATAGTATGAAACATTTCATTTTCTTGCTTGTTTTATGTGTGGCGGCGCCCGCATTTGCGCAAAAAAATCTGCTTCCGGCCGTGCGCGCGGGCTTTACCCGGCAAGCGGGTGTATCCAAAAACGTACTTGGAGAGATCCCCGCTGGGTTTTCGTCCGCCCTGTATATACCGTCGGACGGTATTTTATCGGGGAAAAAATTTTCTGTTGCCTATGACCGGGAAAAAATGCTTTGGACGGACAAATCTTCCCTGCGCTATTTTATCAAAAAGCAATTAAGTAAACCGTTTCTGGCACCCCGCGAGTCGGTAACACGCTGGCGCAAACACAGGGCCGCTTCTTACGAAAGCAGCTTGCAAACCCCCGAAGAATTTCAGGAAACTCTAAAGCAAATTGACCGTATGATTTTGCAGGATCCGGACTTTAAACAGTTCCTGTTGTTTCGGGCCGATACCTCCCCGTTGTCGGAGTATTCCGCCGCGGCCGTGCGGAACAATAAACTGTTCGTCAGCCATTTAAAGTACTTGTATCAAAAGTTTAACTGGATGAAACACTATCCCAACCAAGGCCGCGACAACCTGCATTCGGAAATTTCTTCGTGGAGAAAGGTGGTACGCCGGCTGGCGGGCCGGTTGCGGCAGGAAAAACTAATTATGCTGGGGGAGGGACATTACCGGCTGGAAGTGCAGCAGGCCGTTGGCGATTTGATTTTGGAACTGAAAAAACAAAATCCCAATCGCCGGATTGTGGTGTTTTCCGAATTTGTGCGTTTGCCCGTAGCCGGGGCGGATGTCGTCAACCAAACGGCCGAAACGTATTACCGCCGGGTGGACGAAAGCACTTCGCCGCGGCTCTCGCCGGAACAAGCCCAACAAAAAAGATATGCCCAGAATGTGCTGCGGAGGCTGGTGCGCGCGCAGGTGGAAGTATATCCGTTGGAAGATATCGTGTTGATTGATTTATTAAATGCGGCAAACAGACAAAAACCCATGTTGCTGCAAGTGGCAAACCGCAATAAAATATGGGCGCGTGTGATGGAATATAGAATGGAGCAAATCCGCAAAACCGATCCGGATGCGCTGTTTGTCGTATATGCGGGCTGGGGGCATATAAGCCGCCTGCGGCAATATACATTGTCTTCCTTTTTTGCGCCGGAAAAACCGGTAACGGTGGAATTTCAGTTTGATCAGTTTTTAAAGCAGAATATCCTTCATTTTTTGTGGGGGGAAGAATCTCCCCTTTTTGCAAGACCCCTTCGGGCTTCGTTCTCGTATTGGACGGGAGAAGACGCTTCGCTGCTGGCGCGTAACAGCGGGTTTGATTATTTGGTGCTGGTGCCGCAGTCGCTGTCGGGAGAAATGCAGCGGAAGTATGTTTCGTTTGTAAAAGCGCTGTAAAAGAAAATCCCGGCCCGGAGCATAGCTGCAAACAAATGCCGCCCGAAAAAAGGGGGAAATGGCTGGGGCGCAGGACGACTGTTGCGCATTTCAGCCCCGAGCGGAAAAACCGTCCGTTTGCGTGTTGCAGGCAGGAGAAAAAATGTCTATTTCTATGCGTGTGGTGTTGGGTATAAGTTTGGCAATCGGGCAAGCCGTGCCGTTGTGGGCCCAGGCAAAAATGCTGCCTGCCGCACGGGCGGCTGTTGCGGGCCGGAAGGCTCTTCCTGCGGTAGCCGGCAAAACGCTTCCGGCTGCTGCGGCGGGGGCGGCCGTTTCGGTGCAAAACATTTTGCCTGCGGAAGCTATCGGAGAAGACCCCGCCGCGGTGCAAAATCTATTTTTAAATCAGCCCGCTTCTCTCCCCGTTAAAAACTGGAAAGAAAGAGTAGGCGCCCTGTGGGAAAAAATGACGTACGCTTCCAAACGCCGCCAGCGTTCCTCCGTTATAGCAGACTTGACGACGCTTCCCCCGCAAGTGCTGGAGGGCCGCGCCGAAGGCCTGCAGCGGCAAGTGTATGAAAGTTATAAAGCCGTCATAGAACTTTGGAAAACCCGTTTTGCCCCGGAGGAGGAAATCCCGCTCTTAAAAGCCATGTTTATGCCTAAGCTTGTTCCCACGGAAACTGCGCTGAAGAATAACGAATGGAGCTTGTTTTTCAGCCGGGGGATTGCGGATAAATCCGACTGGCTGAAGCAATATCCCGGAAAAGGGAAAAAGGAATTGTTTCGCTACGAAGGAGCGGACGAGAAAGAATATCTGGCGCGGCGCCTTTCTTCAGAAAGAATGGTCTTTTTCGGGGAAGTGCACCACCAAGATGAAATCCAGGATAATCTGGCGGATTTGGTGGAGTTGCTGCGCAAACAAAATCCTTCCCGGCGGATTGTGTTATTTACGGAATTTATCAACTTGCCGCCGGCAGAGCCGGGCTCCCGCAATACGCTGGCCACCTATTACCGCCGCCTGCCGGAAACGCCGCTTGCCCCCATTACCCTTGCCGACGGAAACCGGGTGGACTATGCCCCCGGTTTCTTTTGGATTGCGCTTAATTGCGATATTGAACTTTACGCGCTGGAAGACCCTACCCAAATGCAACTGTTTAAACAGGAATTGGGCAAACAGGAATTCTTTTCGTTTTACACCCTCAGCCAACGCAATAAAACGTGGGCGCGGCTGATGGAACAAAAAATGACGGAGATCCGCGCTCAAGATCCGGATGCTTTGTTTTTGGTGTACGCCGGCAGCGGGCATACTTCGTGGCTGATGCCCTTTTCGCTTCCTAAATTTTTTGCAAATGAACAACCGGTCGTGGTGGACGTAACCTCCGAGCGTCCTTCCTCACACAGTCTATTGTATCATGTGTGGGGGAAAGAAGATCCGTTCTTCCAGCGCGACCATGCGTCCGCCCGCCTGTATCATTGGACGGGCCACAACGCCCGCCTGCTGGGCAGGCAGATCGGTTTTGATTATGCTTGGACGGTGCCTCAAAAATAAAGAGGGGATATGAAAAAAATTATATTTTTCTTATTGGTTTTCGGGTTTCTTTTTCCGCAAAGCGCCTCTGCGCAGGCGGCCAAAGCCCTGCGCCCGCTGGTGCCGGCCGTTTCCAAATCCGGCGCAGAGGCGGCGGGGGGTGCGTTTGAACTGGGCAATGTATACATGCATTTGCCGCCGGCCGTCATGTCGGTGCACGGGGCGGACTTGTGGAATACGCATATTTCGGCTCAGTTGGATCCTGCCCTTTATGGCGACGTTTCCGTTAAAAATAATACGTATATTTTTAGATCGCTGCAGCGGTTTAGAGAAAATTATGAAAAATTTCATGCGCATTCTTCCGCCATCGCCAGCCGTATTCGCAGCCGGGTGTATACCGGCGCAATTCCTTACGCAGATTACCTGCCGAAAGATTTAAAAACCCTGTATTTGGGGGAAGTGCATGGCTTTAGACACTTGGCCGAGGAAGTCACCCGGCTCATTCAGGCGTTGCCGGCGTTGTATCCCAACCGCAAGATTTATTTGGCTACGGAATTTTTGCCGGCTTATGAACGTTTGCCCCTCGGGGCCAGCCGGGCCGTTACGCGGCCGGAAGAAATTAAACGTTTGCTTCATGGGGCTTCGCGGCAGTCGTCCCGGGTGCTGTATGCGGCGGTGAAAGCCGGTATTCCGGTTATCGGCTTGGAACGGGAAACCGAATTGAAAAACACCCTTATGCGCACTACCCGTACCATCCCCACGGAAACGATGTATGAAGATTTTTCCGCTTCGTTTGAAGGCGTCCGTTTTCGCAATAAAATGTGGGCGCAATACCTGCGGGCGCTGCGTCGGCAGGAGCCGGATGCGTTGATTGTCGTTTATGCGGGATTTGGGCACGTAGGCTACAATCAGGATTTCAATTTGCCTTCTATGTTGGGGGGAGATGCATTTGTCGTGTTGTTTACGGTGCCCGAATATCTCACGCTGAATAACCCTTTGTTTATTTATTTCCGGGAAGATGCGTCCATCCGGGAGCAATTCCACGCTTCGCCCAAGGCCCGGTTGGTGGAGAACTGGATAAAACCTTCGCCGTATAAAAAAATCCTCGGAACGGATATGACGGTAATCCTACGCTCGGAAGAATAAACCGCCCCGCTCAAAGCCGCCCCGCCGGGGCGGCGGCCGAAGTTTTTCCTTTAGAAAATCTGTTTTAAAAGTGAAACGATCTTGAAAGCCTATTCTTGAAATTTTACTTGACAACAAGCCTATTTTTATGCTATAATTAAAAAATAGAAGTAATCCTGCCGAAGTAAATTCCTTAATTTTTTCCGCTTTTTTGTTTGACGGCTGTATTTTATATATATCCGCTGTTGTTTTTTTGCATAAAAAAACCCACCCGCTTGGGGTGGGCCGTTCAAAAAGCCGTTGCAGTTATACCGGTGTAGTCGCCGTTACGGCCGCCAGAATTCCTACCAACAAAATCGTCAGCAGAATAGAAATCCACATCGCTGATTTTTTGCTCCCTTTCGGAAATACTTTCCGGGTAATGATGTAAAACCCCGGCACCGCCAACAACACTACAAAAATCAAAATCGTAATAATACCCATCATACAAACGCCCTCCTTCTTTCTTTTATCTTAGTAAATTTCTTTTTTCTTCGCACGCTTCTTTTGGTTTCTCGGACTCCCTATGAAACATAATACACAACAAACAACCGATTATTTGCGCCTCTATGACGAGCTGAAAAGCGAGCGCGCCTCCTGGACGCCCGCTTGGAAAGAACTCTGCGCTTATTTGGCGCCCACCCGCGGCTTTTTTGACGGGCAAACCCCTAATCAAGGCCGCCGCATTGACCACAAAACCCTGCTGGATTCCGACCCGTGCCTAGCGGTGGAAGTGCTGTGCGCCGGCATGATGAGCGGGCTGACCAGCCCCTCGCGCAGTTGGTTTGACCTCACGCTCGCCCCCGAAGAACTGATGAACCTGCCCGGCGCGCGGGAGTGGGTATTTGAAATCAAAAAACGTTTGGAAGACGTGTTTGCCAAGAGCAACGTCTACAGCGTGCTGCACGGGTTTTATCAGGAAATTTCCGTATTCGGCACGGCCGCGTTTTTGGTGGAAGAAGACCCGCAGAAAGGCATCCGCTGCCGTCCGTTTACCATTGGGGAATATGCCCTGGGAACCGACGCCGCCGGCCGGGTAAACCGGTTCGGGCGGGAATTTTTTATGACGGCCGAGCAAATGAAAGATACGTTCGGCCCGGAACACCTTCCGCCGGCTGTTGCCCGCGAGTGCGACGAAAACCGCACCTTCCGCTGGCATAAAATTATTCATTTGATTTTGCCCAACCCGGCGCAAAATCCCGCCCGGCAAGACAGCGCGCATATGCCTTATCTGTCCGTGTATTTAACGGACAACGGCCATTTGCTGCGCCAAAGCGGTTACCGGGAATTTCCGGTCATTGCGGCGCGCTGGGAAGTAAAAAACGCTTCCGACGTTTACGGCCGCGGCCCGGGGTGGAAGTGCTTGGGCGACGTGAAAATGCTGCAAAAAATGCAGAAAACAAAACTCGTCGCCTTGGACAAAAGCACCAACCCGCCGATGATGGTTTCTTCCAACGTACAGGGGGAAGTGAACCTGCTGCCGGGCGGCATTACCCGCTACAACGGCACCACGGACGCCGCCGTAAAACCGGCCTATGAAGTGCAGCCGGATTTAAAATCGCTGGAAGCTTCCATCCAAAGCGTGCGTGACACCATCCGCGCCCAGTTTTTTGCAGACGTGTTTTTAATGCTTTCCACGCAAAATTATTCCAATATGACCGCCGCCGAAGTGGCCGAACGCCATCAGGAAAAACTGCTTGTATTGGGGCCGGTGCTGGAACGGCTGAAAAACGAACTCTTAGACCCGCTGATAGACCGCGCGTTTAACCTGTTGTTCCGCCAAGGCTTATTGCCGCCGCCGCCCCAGAGTATTGAAGGGCTTGAGATGAAAGTGGAATACGTGTCTATGATTGCACAAGCGCAAAAAGCGGCCGGACTATCGGCCCTGGTGCAGGGACTTAATTATGCGGCTTCCTTGGCGGCATCGCGGCCGGAAGTGTTAGACCGCGTAGATTACGACCGCGCCTTGGAAGAAGGTCTTACCACGCTGGGGGTGGCGCCTGCTCTGTTGCGCAGCGAGCAGGAAACCCGCCAAATCCGCGCCGAACGCATGCAGGCGGCCCAGCAGCTGGCGGCTGCGGCGCAGGCGCCCGCCGCAGCCGGGGCGGCCCCTTCTCCGGAAAAATAAAAGAGGCTCTGTGTTTACGGGCGCGTCTTCATAAGCGGTACGGCCCGGCACAGAACGGAACTGCGCCGCCCGGCGCGGCGCAGTTTCCGCAGTATTTAAAGGTTCCGCAGCAGGCGCCTACATAAGCGAGCGCTGTGCGGACGGGAAAGAAAGACGGCGCCGGAATCCGCCTTTCTTTCCAACCCTTCCTATGAACGAAAAACAACTTAAAAAACGCAACGCCTGCGATTTGCAGGCCGTCTTAAAAACCGTGCAGGGCCGCCGTTTGCTGTGGCGGATTTTGCAAGCGGCTCAAATCGGTCAGCACGGCTTCGTCCCCGGCGATCCGTACGCCACCGCATTTCACTGCGGGCAGCAGAGTATAGGGCTTTTTCTGCTGGCGCAAATTACGGACGCCGCCCCTGCCGCCTACCTGCAAATGCGGGGGGAATACCTGTCGCAGGTGCAGTCGGAGCAGAATGAAATTAACCGCCAACAGGAGGAACTAAACGCATGAACCCAGCCGAAACGGCGGCCCCGCAAGCCGCCCCCCAAGAACCATCCGATTTAAACGCCCCGTCCGCACGGCCCCAGGCCGACCCGGTTCCGGGCAGGGAGGAGACCCCTCCTGACCGGAACACCTCCCGGACGGACGCCGCCCCAGACCCGGCGGCTTACCCCAACTTACAACTGCCCGAGGACGTTTCCTTCCCGGAAGCGGCGTTGGAAGACTTTAAAACGCTTTCGCAGGAAATGGGCCTTTCCGAAGAGCAGGTGCAAAAACTGCTTGATTTGGAAGCCCGCTTCGTCCGCTCCGGCGCCCAGCACGGCGCGGAAGAAAAGCGCCAAATGCTGGAGCGGTGGGCCGAACAAACCCAAGCGCTCTACGGCGCCCAATGCGGCGAAGTTATTTCGCTGGCGGTGCGCGCGGCGGACGCGTTTGGCGGCCCGGAACTGCGCGGGCTGTTGGAAGCCACGGGGCTGGGGAACCATCCCGTTATTGTCCGTACCTTTTACGAGATCGGAAAAAGTATCAGCGAAGACGTTTTGCCCGGCGGCAAGCCCGCCGCCCCGCAGGATAAAACATTCGCCGAGGCGTTGTACGGAAAAAACAATTAAGGAGAATTAAATGGCAATTATTGCTGATAAACATTACAGTTTGGTGGATTACGCCAAACAATTTGATCCCTCCGGCCAAGAGCTGGCCATTGCCGAGGTATTAAGCCAGTCCAACGACATCATCGCCGATGCCCTGGTAACCGAAAGCTCGTTGGACAGCGGCCACGAATACGCCGTACGCACCGGCATTCCCGAAGGCACGTGGCGCCGCGCCTACCAAGGCATTGAACCCGCCAAAGCCACAACCAAAGTGGTGGTGGAATCGTATGGCACTTTGTCGGCCTATTCCGTGGTGGATAAACTGGTGGCCGAAAAAGGCGGCCATGTGGAAGCCGTGCGCACCGGGCAGTCCCGCGCGATTATCGCCGGTATGTCCAACACCATGGCGTCCAACCTGATCTACGGCAACGCCGGGCAGCACCCGGAACGCTTTACGGGCTTGGCCGCACGCTACTGCGAACTGGACGGGGCCGAAAGCTCCCGCAACGTCATTGACGCCGGCGGAGAAACCGAAGGGCAAAACTCCTCTATTTACCTCGTGGTCTGGGATACCGACAAAGTGTTCACGTTCTTCCCCAAAGGCTCCAAAGCCGGCATCCAGCGCGTGGACTACGGCTTGGTAAACCATGTGGACGCCGACGGCAACGAATACCCGGCTTATAAGGAATACTTTGAGTGGAAGCTGGGGCTGGCGGTGCAGGACTGGAGATACGCCGGCCGCATTTGCAACATTGACGTGACAAACGTGCCCGCGGACTTGATTGACCAAATGTGCGAATTGGAAGAACGCATTCAAAGCCTGTCTATGGGCAAACCCGTGTGGTATATGAACCGCACCGTCAAGGCTGCGCTCAGAAAGCTGACCAGCAACCGCACCAATGTACAGTATACGCCGGATCAGATTACGTCCCGCCCGCTGATGACGTTTAACGAAATCCCGGTGCACATCTGCGATGCGATTACCGACACCGAAGATGTGGTGAAATAGGAGGAACTATGTTACTTGATCAAAATGCCATGATGTCCGACAAGCAGACGGTTGCCGCTACGGCCGCGTCCGAAAACATCCTTGATTTGGGCGCCGCCTCAAACGCCGTGCCGGGCGCTTTGTTTGCAGTCTGCCGCACCGACGAAGCGTTTAGCGGGGTAACCCAGGTAAAGGTGTCGCTGCAAACGGACGATACGGCCGATTTTTCCGCCGCGCAGGAGCTGATGGCCGTTACGTTTGCCTTGGCCGATCTGCAAAGCGTCAAAAATCTGTTTGCCGTCGTGCTGCCCAACGGCGCCAAACGCTTTTTGCGGGCGTATTATACCGTCAGCGGTTCGGGCACGGCAGGAAAGCTTTCCTGCTTTCTGACCGATGGCGTAGATATGCACTAGTCTGGTAGTCTGGGGGGCAGGGAACCCTTCCTTGCCAAAAACGGCCGGGCGGCACTCATCCCCCGCCCGGCCGGTTGCCCCAACCCCTGCTTCCTTTTTTTACGATTTCAACCTGGCCGCCAGCGTTTTGCAGGCTGTTTTTTCTGTTTTTTTACGAGCAAAGACGCTGACCCCTTCCCAAAAGACGAAATAAGAGGGGTTTTTGCTCAAAAGAGGACTAAAAAAGCCATTTTGCTGTCTCTGTTCCTCTTAAATTGGGCCTAAAGGCGTGCCTTTTGGCATGAAGGTGTATTGTTTTGCCTGCGCGCAGAGAGAGAATCCCCAAATAACGGGTAAACCGGCGCTGCCTTCCCGCTTTTCTTTCCGCCTAGCAAAGGAAACATCTGATAACTGTTTCTGTTTTTTAAAACTCAGAAAATAATTTAAATTTTGTTTTAAAAAAATAGATATAAAAATAAAAATACTTAAATAATAAGTATTTTTAAAAATAACATTAAAAATAACAATAAAGTGAACTTTGTAAATCTGCACAAAAAAATCTAATTTTCATTTACTATAAAATATATATTAAAAAT
>CASFFZ010000007.1 GCA_949294095.1 uncultured bacterium | reverse complement strand
TTTTAAAATTTTTAAAAGTTTGCGGAACTGGACTGTTCCAAAATAATCAAATTATCCGTATAGTTCAAATTTGGTGCGTATCTCACTGATAATATACAAATCTCAATCTATCCGTACAGTCCAGAAAAAGTCCAGTTTTCCAGTTTGATTTTTTTGGAACACTTAATTTTTCCGACCCGAAAACGCCCACACAAAGCCAACTTTACCAAAATAATCTATCTAGCCGTACAAATCAAACTGGACAAAAACTACAATAAAAAATCCACGACGAGAAAAAAGTTCATCGTGGATTATATCTAATTAATTTACACTAGAGCACGGAGAGTGTAGTTAGGGCAGCTAAATGCTCTTATTATACCCTGATAAACAGGGAAAATACAGGGAATTTTTGGGTTTTATGATTATTATTGGCACTTTTTATGCGGTTTTCCCAATACAATAACCTAAAATTCCCTAAAAACAAAACAGGGAATTAATAGAAAAAAACTTCATTTATTTGCTTTTTCTTTTTTCAATGGAGTGTATGTCTTGTTTTGATATCTTGGAAAATATCTTGAGACGGTGCAGTTAATTTCAATGCCTCTGCTTGACGGTCTTCCCGGAAGATACGCTGGAAGTACTACATCTGTTTCTTGAAATTGATTTTTTGAAAATATAGGGAAAACTGTTGTTGACTTGTTCAATCAAGGTATAAACTTGTTCTGTGTGGAACCTTTCCTATTGAGGAGACGTTTCCCAGTTTGTTTGAACAATTTTGCACCTTTTAATATGGTTATGCCAAGAATAAATAACCGATTTTCCTATTTCTATTTTTTATTTTTTTGCCAGATTGATAGGACGTATTTTATTATATTTTTTTTGAATAATCTGCATGGATTTATAAAAATATGCGTCTAATGGAGTGTTTTTCATCAGTTTATAAATTTTAATGTGTTGGCGGTTAAACAGTTGTTGTAGCTGCCTGGCATATAATTTGTTGTTACAGCTGTCTGTATCTGTTAAAAGGATGACTTCATAATATGGAAACCGAAAATAAAAACAGTTTTCCCCAATAAAATGAAAGTCTGCAATAGTTGTGCACAAATCAGCAGGGGTATTTGTTTCTTTGCGATATATTAGCGGAACAAATAAATTTTCATTATCTACTTGTTCTCTCTTTAAAATACGTAGAGCTATATCTTCATAATGCCCTAAAGAAACTGGAATTGCAGCACAAATACAGGCTCTCCATAGTAAGGAGATAAAAAAACGCCTTAAAAGTGTATAGTTAAAAGATTTAGATTCCAAAAAATAAAAGGGAATGAAAGGAATCTCAACTGAATATTGTAAAGGTGCATGAGGCACTTGCAAATATAAAAAATAGTTAACATAACGATCTAAAATGCCTAGTTTATTATCGCATTCAGCGCATAATAACGGTTCTTTTAAACCATTTTGCCCGTGGACTTTGTCTAGTTCCCATTTTTTACAATCAATTTTAGTGTACCGCCCTTGTGTTTTCAGATCATAGAAACTCTTGGGAATAATATGAGAATCAATTAAAGTTTTTTCTAACTTACAATATCTGCAAATTCCAATTTTCTTGCCCATATAAACATTTATCCCACTAAATCATCTGTTACGGCTTCGGCTTGTTCCAGCACGCGGTCTATGGCGGCTTGCTGTTGATCAGGCGGGTAGTTGTATTTGCGCAAAATGCGCTTTACCTGCAGCATAATGCCGGCTTTTACGCTTTCACGTTTGCTCCAATCCACTTTCACGGACCGCCGCAAGTAATCTGTCAGCTCCTGGGCAATTTTCTTTAATACCTCATCGCCCAGCTCCCGCACCGAGGCCTCGTTTTCTTCCAGCGCGTTATAGAACGCCAGCTCTTTTTCACTTAACCCCAGCTTTTCGCCTTGGCGCACGGCCTGATTGGTCTCTTTGGCTAAATTAAGCAGTTCATCTATTACCTGCCACGCCTCTATGGAGCCGTTGTTGTATTTATTTACCGTTTCCTTTAGCTTGGCGGAAAATTTCTTTTGCAGTGGGATATTTAAGCGGAATTTGCTGTGTATTTCCCCCTCTATCAGCCGCCGAAGCAGTTCCGCCGCCAGGTCTTTTTGCTTCATGGCGTGGATTTTGTCTAAAAACCGCTCGTCTACCAGGGATAAATCCGGCCGCTCCATACCGGCTTGGGCAAAGATATCAATGGGCTTATCCGTGGCCACGCTTTGCGCTACTAACGTGCCGATGATTTTCCCCAGTTCTTTTTGATTGGGCTTATTGGGGCTGCCGGGCTTTTTGTTCATAGCACTGCGGATGAGCGAGAAAAATGCCAACTCTTCATTTACTTTAGCCGCTTCCGGCAGGCTGGCACACAGCCCATAGGCCTTTTGGGCGCTTAATACATTATCCGAAAAATCCTTCTGGGCCGTTTCTTTGTTTTTGGCCTGGGCCAAGATATGGTTCCAGGCATCGGGCAAGAGTTCAAAGGACTTGGTCTTAAACTGACTGTAATCAAACCCGCGCAAAAAGCCGCGGCATACGTCCATATACGCAAGCAGCTGTTCATACGCGCGGTGAATATCCGCCGCCACATCCCCCCGCCCGCCGCCGCGGGTATAGTTGCGCACGGCACTTTCCAAACTGCGCGCCATGCCGATATAATCCACCACCAGTCCGGCCGTTTTGCCTTTAAACACGCGGTTTACGCGGCTGATGGCCTGTATGAAATTGTGGGAGTGAATGGGTTTGTCTATATACATAGTATGCAGGCAGGGCACGTCAAAGCCCGTCAGCCACATATCGCACACGATGACCAATTTCAGCGGGTCTTCCGGGTCTTTCATACGGTTTTCAATTTCTTTTTTTATTTGGTCGTTGTATAAATGGGGCTGAAAGTTCTGCGGGTCGGCGGCGGAGCCGGTCATAATCACTTTAATAACGCCTTTATGCGGGTCCGGGCTGTGCCACTGCGGGCGGATTTTGACGATTTCGTCATACAGCCGCACGGCAATATCGCGGCTCATACACACAATCATTCCCTTCCCGTCCACCGATTGCAGGCGTTTTTCAAAATGTTGGACGATATCGGCCGCCAGCACTTTTAACCGCTCGGGCAGGCCGGCCAGTTTTTCCACCGTTACCCATTGCATTTTGGCTTTTTCCACATCTGTCATATCGGCAGATAGGCGGGCCACTTCTTCATCCAAATGCTTTAAAAGTGCTTCGCGGGTGTTTAGCTGGATGTGCCGCGCCTCGTAATAAATGGGCACGGTGGCACCGTCCCGTATGGCGTCCTGCATATCGTACACGTCAATATAGGGGCCGAAAACGGCCTGTGTGTCCCGGTCCTCCTGGGAAACGGGCGTTCCCGTAAACCCCACAAAGCAGGCATTGGGCAGGGCGTCGCGCAGGTATTTGGCGTAGCCGTATTTTAATTGTCCGTTGCGGAAGGTAGCCTCAAAGCCGTATTGGGTGCGGTGGGCTTCGTCGGAAATGACCACAATGTTTTTGCGTGTGGAAAGCACCGGGAACGTATCTTCCCCCCGCTGAGGCAGAAATTTTTGCATCGTGGTAAAAATCACTCCGCCGCTGGGGCGGTTTTTAAGCAAGGTTTGCAGTTCTTCGCGCGAGTTGGCCGCCTGGGGCGAAAGTTCCGCCGCCGTGCGGGAGAACGTGCCAAACAGCTGGGTGTCCAGGTCGTTGCGGTCGGTGATGAGCACGATGGTGGGGTTGTGCATTTCGGGCGTTTGCATAATTTTATGCGCCACACACACCATAGATAAGCTCTTGCCCGAGCCCGTGGTATGCCACACCACCCCGCCTTTGCCGCTGCCCGTTTGCAGGGCGTGGAGCACGCTTTGCACGGTTTTGCGCCCGGCGTGGAACTGGTGATAGCCCGCTATTTTTTTTATGGTTTTATTGGTCAGTTTTTCAAATACCACAAAATAGCGCAGGTAATCCAACAAGAGGGTTTTGTCAAAGAATCCTTTTATAAGCACTTCGGCTTCCGGCTCGGTGGGGTTGTCGTGCTTTTCGCCGTGGATGGTGCGCCAGGGCATATAGCGGCTTAAATCCGCCGTAAAGGAGCCCACACGCGCCACAATCCCGTCCGACAGTACACACGCCAGGTTGTAATCAAACAAGGAAGGAATGTCCGTTTTGTAGGTTTGAATTTGATTGTAGGCGGCTTCAATCTCCGTGCGTTCGTTAGCGGGGTTTTTTAATTCCAGCACCGCCAAGGGCAGCCCGTTGATAAACACCACGATATCAGGCCGGCGGCGGTTTACCGGGCCCTTTATGGAAAATTGGTTAACGGTCAAAAATTCGTTATTATCCGGCTGATTAAAGTCTATGATTTGTACCAGGGAGGCCGTATCCTGTCCGTCCGGGGTGCGGTGGGGTATGGAAATGCCGTTTGTTAAATAGTGGTGGAGTGTTTCGTTGCGGGCGATGAGGGACGGCTCCTGCAAGGAGGTTAAACGTTCGTAGGCGTCCTCCAGCACGCTTTCGGGCAGAGTGGGGTTCAGGTGGCGCAGGGCGGAGCGGATGTTGCCGGGCAGGAAGGGCTGGCGTTCGTCCGTGCGTAAGGGCTTATCCGCCCCCGGCAACATATCGGGCCCAAAGGCCGTTTGATAGCCGATTGCGCGGAAATACTCCATACAATACTTTTCTAAAACCGATTCGTTAATGAGAGATTGCATAAAAATATTAGTTAATTTTATTGTGAGTATATTCGAATGCCTTTTGAGGTAAATTCAAAAAATGGTATCGCTTAGTAGTTAGTATCGGATAAGTATTATATACTAAACGAGTAAATTCAGACGTGGGCAAATTGCATGTCTGACTTATTATAAAATCTAAAAGAGAACGAGAAGTGTTAGATAAATTAGGACAATAGCTAATATCTTTCATACTAAATAGCATTTTCGTTTCTCCATAATATGTTCTATCATATGATATAGAAAAAATATTTGGATTGTTTTCTACAGTATTATATACATCCCAGACGAATGGACCATAGTTATCAAAAAACCATTTAATATTCGACATTTGGTAGCCTCTATTAACACAAGAACACCAATCTGCTAAATAAACCATTTTGGTTACCCGATATTTGGATAATATATCAGGATTAGGTGTATGCAATAAAATATACGCAATGATATCAATTAATTTATGCATGGAATTTACCCCCTTTTATGCTTTCAGCAATATCAGGAACTGGTGATTTTATTCGTAATAAATCTTCTCTGAATTGAGATAAAATTTCGGTTGGAGAACCTTTTCGTGCTGCCACACATTCTTTTACTTGCAATAGTTTCTGGTCGGTCCAAGATTCCATACTTTCTACCAATAGAATACCAATTTTTTCCGTATAATGTTTTAAAATAATACCATATGCATTTTTTGCATGCATGGCTTTATCAGATAGGATCTCTTTAGATAATATTGGACAATTTTGAGGTCTAAGACTTTCTTCGCAATCTTGCTTTTTTGCAGAACATCCCGAAAATGGACAATGTTTTTTGTTTTCTTGTTGACATTTTTTGATCCAATTTTTATCATTCTGGGCCTTTTTATTAAAAAAATATTCTCCATTTAGATTATTCCAAATTAAATTTAACCATCCTTTATTAGGATATTGAGAATAACTATGTATATTATTGTAAGCATCATTTTTAGAAAATCTACTTAGCAATAAAAAATTATCCTTGCTTTTGTCATATAGATATAGAGAGACTCTTAAATCAGCGTTCCCATTATCAATATCATCGTAAATTAAATTAATATGATGTTTAAACAAGATCTCATTTAGCTGTAATAAACTATTGTATTTACGTTCGAGCTCTCTTTTTTGTTGAGCTTCTTCTTTCATATTTTTTTGTGCTAGATGTTGGCAAATTCCAGTAATGATTACCAATATTGCTATTATAGCTGGTCCAAAATAGAATGATTTGGGATATTTTTTAAACAAATATTCCCAATATGGAGACACAACAGCAGATATGCCTGTAAAAAAATAAAACAGATTTCTTGAAGAAAAAATATCACTTAAAGTAAGATCTTTTAGATGTTGTTTCATTTTTGACTACACTCTTATTTTGCCGGAGATGAGGCGCGGCAAAAGCGCGTCCCGCATTTCCGTTAATGTTTGAATTTGTTTGTGATTGCTTTCCATTTTATTAAACATATTAGAGACTTGCTTGGTAAAACTATCAGTAACTAGAGGCGATGGATATAAAACTTTAAAAGCTTTAACTACACCAACACTTAAATTTTGTTGAGCAGCTCCGTTTGCTAAATTATTTAAATCTTCCCTTCTATGTTGTAATAATAAGAACAAGTATTCTTTAGAAATCTTTTTATCATTAGCAATTAAACCCACAGCAGCCTGATTAAATGTAGATTCGTGAGTTAAGATCCCTAATCTTCCTACTGTTGGACTGGCATAAATAGCCATAAGAACTGTTCCTTTCGGGAAAAGTTTCGCAGAAGAATTTTCCAATCCCAGTTTAGTAATATTTTTTTCACTATCTAATAAAAAAGAATCTTGTAGTTCTTTTGTAGAAAACCAGCTTATATTTCCGTTTTCCCAGTATTCTTTCTTTCTAGTACTAGGCGTTCCTCCCGACTGGCATTTTTTACATAAAAAATCTAATTCTTTTACTTGCCAGCCGGTGGGGATGGGGCCCAGGGAGGAAGGCTCAAAGCTGGACGGGAACAAATTATACAGTTCTTCCGTTAAGTGGTACTGCTGCATAATGGTGGCTTTGGGCTGGCCCTGCTGTTTGGCGTGTACAACGTCAAAATCCACAAACCAGCTTTTAAACAGGGCTTTGGCCATATTTTCCAGCGTGGTATTTTGTTTTTGCAGCAGTTCTATTTTATCGTCAAACGCCCCCAGTATATCCGCAATCCTTTTTTGTTCCTCAATCGGTGGTATAGATATATCTAAATTTTCTAGGTCTTCTGGACGAATGGCTGGATATGCCGATGTAGAGTTTTCTGCTATTGCTTGCAAGAAATCCGTTATGTGCTTTTGGGTTAGCCAGTAATATATATATTGGCTGTCTGCTTGTTCATTAGCGTCTATAACGGCAAATCCAGTAGAAACTATAAGATTGGGTTTGGGTTTTTTGATGATTCCATAGTGTTTCTGGTTGGGGCGAACCATAGAATACACAATACTATTATCTTTTACCTTTCGTTTTGCTCTGCTGGGGGCTTTTTCATAGGGAAGTTCAACTAACTCTTCAATTTTACCAGCAGTAATGTTCCCTGTATCTAAATATAAAATATATGACATCTTATCTTTTTTAGATACAGATGAAGAATTTATTGCAACTAACTCTTTTAATTTATAGGGTGTCCAATGGAATTTCATTTTAAACAGTTTTGTATATTTTCTATAAATTTATTTGCTAAATTTTCATTTTTCTCTTTCCAATATTTAAATAATCGAGAACCTGATTTGCCCCAATATTTAAGATTTTCATTGAACCAATGCTTTGTTTTATTTCGATCTTTTAATTCTTCAGAAGTTAATTTTGTAGAGATAAACACAGCTTTCTTGTAGCTCCCCAATTCTTTTCCCCAAAAAGGATCGTCTTCATGTAGATTGTCTAAAAAATTGTGAAACATTACTTCCGGAGAATTACTCCCTGGTAATTTTAAAAGATTGGGATATTTTTTCTGTATCTTAGCATCGCCATCCAAGACAACAATTGAGTTATTAAACCATTTGGGTTTTTTAGCAAGAAGGTATTGATATTCATCTTGTCCTAGCGATATCTTTTGAATTTCAATACATTTGTGCATTTTTGTAGGCAGTAAAGATTTGAGCCATAGTGCGGCCTCGGCATCTTCTACATACACGTCTTTTTTGTTAATATTATCTGCCTTTATCCAAGGAAGATTCTCTAATTCTGCTTTAAAAGCCTCAAAAGAATTTTCTTGATTTTCTACTTTGACGGTAGCACCTACTTTGTGTAAGAAAATTACATTACAATCGTGACAGAATTTTTTACGATCATCCAGGGTAATCTTTTTTAAAATTTCTAGTGAATGCGTGGTAAAAATAATTTGAAGGTTCAAATCTCCCGCCATTTTTAATAATACATCAAGTAAACGCAGTTGAGAACCAGGAAACAGGGTAGCATCTAATTCATCAATTAATAATATTCCACCAAAATATTCTTCCCCTTGACTAATCAATTCAGCTTTTAAATGTTTAAATGATAAAAGGGCAGAAACAATCTGGCCTAAATTGTCTTGGCCAGCGGATAAACCATTAGCATCATATAGAGTTGTCGTCGGTGCGATGTAATTTTTATTACGGGAAATGGTAACTTGTGGTTGCAAGATTTCATTAGAGGCTAAAATTTTAGTAATTATGCTAGCATAAAGCCCTTCTTCTTCTCCATTAATAGTACTTTTGCCCCTTTTGATAGTACGTTCATTAGCTAAAGGGAATAAACGTTTTAAGCTTAGATAGATAACGGGAAAATCATATTTTCCACCTTTATCTTTAGCCACATCGATACGAAATCTTTTATCTTTTTCCAAATAACGAGAAGATGCTTTCTTTATGCCTAATGTGGTAGTTAAATTATAAGAGTATAATTTTCCCCTTTCTGATTGTGAAAATTTAAAGATGTCCGAAAAGTCTGTATAAAATTTTTTATTTAATAAGCTTCTGTATTCTTTGCCGTTAGAATCTTTTTCTTTTAATTTAAACATGTGTCCAATAAGTCCTAATAAACAGGATTTTCCAATTCCATTGACTCCTGATATAACCGTAAGTTTTTTCCCAAAAGCAATTGTTACATTTTTGAGGTGTCGAAAAGAAATAATCTGCAAAGATTTTAAGTGAATATTATCCATCTTTTTATCTCCCCAATTTTTCTAAATTCTCTTTTATTTTCGCGTCCAGTTTCGCGCTTTCTTCCATTTGTGCGGTCAGCTCCGCCGTAAGGCGCGCCATTTTGGCGGAAAAGGATTCATCGTCATCTTCCTGCTCGGCCACGCCCACATAGCGGCCGGGGGTGAGGAGATAGTCGTTCTGTTTTATTTCTTCCAGCGTGGCGGATTTGCAAAAGCCCTTTATGTCCGCGTAGTCTTTATCTTTGGGGGCAAATTCGTCCGCGCGCCAGGCGTGGTAAGTGTCCGCTATGTGGGCGATGTCCGCGTCCGCAAATTCCCGGCGGGTACGGTCTGCCATAAAGCCCAGTTCGCGCGCGTCTATAAACAGCACTTCTCCTTTGCGCTTTTTCTGTTTGCGCAAAAACCACAGGCACACGGGAATTTGCGTGTTAAAAAATAACTGCCCCGGCAAGGCCACCATACATTCCACCACGTCCGCCTCCAGCAGGCGCTGGCGGATTTCCCCCTCGCCGCCGGTGTTGGAACTCATGGATCCGTTTGCCAGCACGGTGCCCATTACACCCGTGGGGGCCAGGTGGTACAGCATGTGCTGTATCCAGGCGTAGTTGGCGTTGCCGGCGGGCGGAAGGCCGTACTGCCAGCGGGGGTCTTTTTCCAGCTTTTCGCCCCCCCATTCCGACACATTAAACGGCGGGTTTGCCAAAATATAATCCGCGCGCAGGTTGGGGTGTTGGTCATCGTGAAAGGTGTCCGCCGGTTCGGCCCCCAGGTTGAACTCTATGCCGCGTATGGCCAAGTTCATGGCCGCCAAGCGCCAGGTGGTGGGATTGCTTTCCTGCCCGTAAATGGACAGGTTGCCCGTGCCTTGGTGGAGTTTTACAAAGCGTTCGCTCTGCACGAACATCCCGCCCGAGCCGCAGCAGGGGTCGTACACTTTGTGGTTTTCCGTAGGGGCCATGATGGCGACCATCGTTTTTACCACCGAGGCCGCCGTGTAGAACTGCCCGCCGCGCTTGCCTTCCGCATCGGCAAACCTGCCCAAAAAGTATTCGTACACTTCGCCTAGTGCGTCGGGCGCGGTGTGGCCGCTTTCAAAACCAATGGTGGAAATGGTGTTAATCAAATCCGCCAGGCGGCCGGGCGGCAGGGAAAGGCGCGCGTAGTTTTTGTTCAGAATGTTTTTTAGTTTGGGGTTTTCGTCCTCGATAGCCAGCATGGCTTCGTCTATTAATTTGCCGATGTTGGGCTGGGGGGCGTTGTCGCGCAGAAATTCCCAGCGGGCCTGCGGAGGAACCCAAAAAACATGGTGCTGGGTGCAATAGTCCCGCATGTCCCCCTCTATATACTGCGGGTTTTGCACATAGTATTCGTCCTGCTTCATTTGGGTTTGCAGGGCGGAGAAAGAATCGGAAATATATTTCAAAAAAATGAGCCCCAGTACAACGTATTTGTATTCGGACGGGTCCATATTGGAGCGGAGTTGGTCGGCGGTTTTCCAAAGTTTTTGTTTGGTGGCGTTATCCATAATAAAAAAATCCTAATTTAAAAGGTATATATTTACTATACAAAATGAAAAGTAAAAATAAAAATACCGTCGGAAAAACTTGACTTTTCCCCTTAAGTAAGCGCCAATGTATACGAGGAGGGCTTATGGAAACATTAAAACGGTTAAACCGCAGGCAACTGGCTGAAAAGTGGACGGCCTGTATAGGAGAAACCAGGCCGCAGGTGCGGAAAAATTTATTAATTAAATTTATCTATTTTTATCAACAAGCCCAAAAAGAACGGGTTTCCGTGCCAAAACTGATGAGGGCGCTGGCAAAAACTGCCACCAAACCCACGGGGAAACCTGCCTTGCCATGCAGCAGCAAACTGGTGCGTTCGTACAAAGGTATTTTGCATGAAGTAGAAACCCGCGAGGAAGGCTATTTATACCAGGGGCGTCTCTATAAAACCCTTTCGGGCGTAGCAAAAGCAATCACGGGCAAACATTGGAACGGAAAGGTATTCTTTGGAGTAAACAATGCAAAATAAAATACGCTGTGCTATCTATACCCGTAAATCCAGCGAAGAAGGGCTGGAGCTGGATTTTAACAGTTTGCAGGCCCAGCGGGAAGCGTGCGAAGCCTATATTGCAAGCCAAAAGCAGGAGAATTGGCGTTTAATAAGCAGGGCATATGATGACGGCGGTTATTCCGGCGGAACGCTAAACAGGCCGGCCCTGCAGCGCCTTTTGGCGGATGTAAAGGCGGGGCTGGTGGACATTATAGTGGTGTACAAAATAGACCGTTTAACCCGCAGTTTAATGGATTTCAGCAAGATAGTAGAAGTGCTGGATCAACACCAGGCTTCTTTTGTGTCTATTACCCAGCATTTTAATACCACGACCAGTATGGGACGGCTGACCTTGAATATGTTGCTGTCTTTTGCGCAATTTGAGCGGGAAGTAACGGCGGAGCGCATACGGGATAAGTACGCGGCCAGCAAGAAAAAAGGCCTATGGATGGGCGGAATACCCCTATGGGATACATCCGGCAGGAGAAAAAACTGGTTCCTGATAAAGAACAGGCCCTCAAAATACAGCGTATTTTTGAAAAATATATTGAACTAAAGAGCATTGGGCTCTTAAAGGCCTGGCTTGATAAAAAAGGTATAGTCAGCCAACGGGGAAGGGCGTTAAGTGTTGGGAACCTGAACAAAATTCTGCATAACAGGGCTTACCTGGGGGAAGTGGGGCATAAAGGAACTTGGTATAAAGGCGAACATCTGGGGATAATTAGTGAGGAACTCTTTAATAAAGCGCAAGCCATTATGGCGGAAAATTACCGTATTAGGCGGGAATATAACCCCAACAAAAGCCTGCTTGCGGGAAAGTTATTTGATGATAAAGGAAACTATATGAGCCCCAGCTGGAGCGGCGGGCGAAAAGGCAAGAAATACCGCTATTATATCAGCCAGGCCGTTATTCGAAAGGAAAAAGAGAAAATAGGGGCTATAACTAAAATATCTCTGCCGGAAATAGAAGGGTTTGTAATGGGCTGGGCAAAAGGGCTTTTGCAAGACCGGACGAAGGTATATCCTTATTTGCAACAATTACCGATACCAAGGCAAAAAGAGGTGTGTGAAAAACTGCCCCTCCTTTCCGTTTCCCCCCAATGTGTACACGTGTTGATTAAGAGGGTAGATATATTTAAGGGCGAAATAAAAATAAGTATCTACCCGGAAAAGATAGGAAACATCATAGAAGCCCTATGCGATGGCAAAGAACTGACGATAGATAATGCGCTATTAGAGCGAGCCGTTGAAAGCTACACCGCTCCCTACCAAATAGCCACCATAGATAATGGCGCTAAAATTATCATAGGAACGGTTCAGCGGCCAGCTGTTCAAGATAAGGCTCTTATACATGTTTTGCAAAAAGCCTATCGATGGCATAAGAATATTTTAACAGGCAAAACAATAAAAGAAATAGCGTTGAGCGAACAGTTATCCGAGCGATATATATTGCGCATTTTGCAATTGAGTTTTTTATCCCCTCGTATTACCAAGCATATTTTAGCAGGCACCCTGCCGAAGGGCGTTACGCTAAAGAGGCTGTTAATGATCAAATCCGGCAATTGGGAAGAGCAGGAACAGCTATTAAATTTGCAGAACGGAACCTCGTTGGAATTAAAGAGAGCATAGAAAACAAAAAAGAGTAACTTTTAATAAAAAGAGCCCCAAACAGAGCAACGAAAGTTCAGAAACAGCAAAATCCCCGTCGGGCACAAAGCCTAACGGGGATTTTTATAAGAAACTTAAAACTACAATACGGAGAGGGAGGGATTCGAACCCTCGATACGGGAATTAACCCGTATAACGGTTTAGCAAACCGCCGCTTTCGGCCTCTCAGCCACCTCTCCAAAAGGGTTTTTCTTGCCGTATTTCCGACGGCTTATATATTATAACAAAATTTAAACCGCTTGTCTGGTTTATCCGCGGGCGTGTTAAAAACTTTTCTTTAACCCTTCCGCCAGCGGGGTAAACTTTTGGCCGGTTAACTGCTGCCATTTTTTGCCCGAGCAAATCCAATGCCCCGGCACGGTTGCTTCGGTTACTTTGTCGTAATTTAAAGCCGGCTGGGCCCCGCTGATGTGGGCGGCCAATTCGTATATCCACGCCGCAGTGCGCAGCAGCCATTTGGGCGCGTGCGGCATAAAGGGCTTGTGGCAGTTCATGGCGCGGGCCATTTCGGTAATGAAATAATCCCAGGAATACACGGCGTCTTCCGTTACAAAGAAAGTTTGTTTGTCGGTATCCGGGCGGGCAAACGCCAGCCACAGCGCCTGCACCAGATCATCCACATGCACAAAGCTGAAGTATCCGTTGCCGGAAGTGTTTACCATCACGCCGCGGCGTACCCAGAGCGCGATTTTCGAGACGCCCGAATCGTTTTTCCCGTATACGATGGGCGGGCGGATAATCGTCCATTTTACGCCGGGGCGCAGGGTATGCACGGCCTGCTCTCCCCCCCATTTGGTAATGCCATAGTCGGACACGGGCTGCGGCGTCATTTCTTCGGTACGGGGGTGATCTTTGTCCGGCGCGTAGCCGCTGGCCGCCAAGCTGGAGACGTGCACAAAAGTCTTGATTTCCGGCATTTCGTTTACGGCCTGCACCACGTTGCGGGTGGCGGTAACGTTGGCTTTTTCAAAATCTTCGCGTTTAAACCCGAAAATGGCGGCCGCCAGGTGGAACACCCCCACGCAGCCTTTCAGGGCGCGTTTGAGGGATTCTACGTCATTATAATCGGCTTGGATGAGCGTAACCGAGGGATTGGCAGGCTGCTCCTTGGGGGTGCGGCGGGTAACAATGCGCACGTTGAAGCCTTCCTGCAAGAGTTTATCCGTCAGCGCGCGGCCGATAAATCCGTTGCCGCCGGTAATTAAAAGGGTGTTTTTCATAGTTGCGTTACTCCACTTGAATGTCAATGGATTCTATTAAATCGTCGGTCGTTTCGGAGACTTTTTTCTTAATCTGATCTTTTACCTTGTCCCCGTCCAAATCCTGATTGATAAAATTTTCTTTCCGGCGGGCATTGCGCCGTACAAAATCAAAGTTAAAGGTAAAGCGTTTTAAGCCTCTTTCAATATCGGCCTTGGTGGGAATTTCGCCGTATTTGATTTTGTTGATGGGTGTTACTTTGTCTTCCTGCGGGAAATACCACAACAGCGAATACATAATCGCGCACAACAAAACAAACGTAATGAGCTTATTAAACGTTTCCAGATTATAAAGCCCGAACAAATTGGAAATTACCGACAGTACCACAATCACGCCCGTCCACATGGCAAACACCACGCCGATAAACGTCCAGCCGGAAGTGCCAAAATCCGGGTAGAGCACCATGACGGTAAAACAACATAAAATCAAAAGCGCAAAGCGCTGCCATCCGTTCATATTATATCTCCTGACGGAACTCTACGCTGACGGTGAGTTCGTCTTTTTCGTAATACATCGGCAGCGGCGCAAAAGGGCCGGCGTTGATGACGGCGGACGTGGCGGCGAAGTCAAAGGTATCATCCCCGGATTTGCGCGCTACCTGCAAATCTTTTATTTTGCCGTCGCGGGCGATGGCAAAGGAAACCAAGGCCGAAAGTTCCGTTCCGGCGGGGCGCCGTTTTTCCCATTCAATCCACAGCGAGTTGCGCACTTGGGTAATGTACCACGGATAGGGGAAATTTGCAAAATCGGTTTGAATGTTGCCGCCGGCAAATTCGCCTTCTTTAGAGGCCGTTCCCCCTCCCGCCTGTGCTTTGGCATCGGCGGCGTCGTCCAGCACGCTGGGGGCCGCCAGCGGGGCGGCTTTAGGCTGGGCCTTTTTGGTTTGTTTTTTAGTTGTAATTTCCGATTTGGACGCGTAGGCCTTTCTGTTTGTTTTGGGGGCGGGCTTGGCCACGGCTTCTTTGGCGGGCGCCGGCGCCTGTACGGCGGCTTTGGGCGCTTTTACGGGCGAGGCCGCTTCCTGCCCGGTGGTGGCTACCACCTTGCCCGTTCCGATAAAATCAATGGTATACGTGGCCGCGGCCTTCTTGGCGCTGGGCGCCAACAAAAGGAGCAAAAACAGTGCGGCCAAAATATGCAGGCCGCCGGATAGGGCCAGATATCGGTTCATTAGTTTTTAGAAAGCACTCCAATTCCCAGCTTGGCGGCGCCGAGTTTTTTGGCAATGTCAAACACGTCCACCACCTGTTGTATCGGCACGTCTTTATCGGCCTGTACAAGAATGGTCTTTTTGCTGGCTTTTCCCATGCGCAAAATCAATTCGCGTTCCAGATTTTTGAGCGTCAGCTTTTTATTCATCACGCTGATCGTGCCGTCTTTTTGCACTTCAATGCGGATGACGTCGTCCTCCGCTTGGGTGTTGATGGCTTGGGATTTGGGCAAATCCACCGTCATCTGCATTTGCACCAGCATCGGACTCATGACCATAAAAATGATGAGCAAAATCAGCGTGATGTCAATAAAAGGCACCATGTTGATTTCTGCCATTACCGTTCTGTTTTTGTGCGTGCTCATAGCTTAAAACTCGCCGGATTCGTCGTTATGGCGGTAGATGATTTCGTTGGCCGCGCTTTCCAGCTCCTTGGCAAAATAGTTGGTTTTGGAAAGGAAGTAGTTGTAGGCGATTACGGCCGGAATAGCCACAAACAAGCCGGCCGCCGTGTTGATAAGCGCTTCTGCAATGCCGGCCGCCACGACGGAAGCCCCCGCTCCCGCGGCGGTGGTGGAAGCCAAATCTTTAAACGCGTGCATCACGCCGATGACCGTGCCGAACAGCCCGATAAACGGGGTAATGCTGCCTAAGGTACCCAGTACGGTCAGGCGGCGCTGGAGTTTGGAAATTTCCCAGTCAATAATGGAATCGGAGATTTTTTCCAATTCGGCGTCCGAGCGGTGGCGTTCGCGCACGAGGCGCAAAATCAGGGCCGCGGCGGGCGTATTTTTGACGATGTCTTTATGGCAGGCGTCTTCCACTTTTTGGTAATTTTCCGAGCGGATGGGATGGCGGCAGTAGGCAAGCAGCTTGCGTGAGAGCGAAATGGAAGAACGCAATTTAAAAAAGCGTTCCAAAATGACGGAAATGGAATATACCGACAGCAGCAACAATAAAATTAATACCGGCCCGCCGGCGGCTAAAAGCTCGCGCACGTTGGTCATGTTGGAAAAGTCCATATTTTATAATCTCCTTAGGGTTGCCCCTTTACAAAAAATATAATAAAAAGCTGAATTAAGATGTTGGCCATCAGTCCGCCGGCCACATCGTCAAACACTACGCCGAAGGCGTTTTCCATCCGGTCAAACGTTTTAACCAGCCACGGCTTTAGCGTGTCAAACGTACGAAACAGCACAAACGCCGCCGCTACGTACGGCCAAGTGCGGGGCAAAAAGGCCATGGCGGTAATATAGCCGGCCATTTCGTCAATAATAATTTTGGGATTATCGTGCCCCGTATACCCTTTAAATTGTACTTTTTTACAAATAATTACGGCAAATACCCAAAACGCCAGCATGGCAATCAGGTAGAGCATCGCATCCCGGGGGAAAACCAGCACCAGCGCCACCCCCCACAGCGTACCCAAAAAGCCGGCCCCCGTATTTTTTTTATATTTAAATACCAGCGGCGGCAGATAGCTTACAAACAGCCCCGTCGCCAACGCCCGAATGATTACTTGCATACCGGCAAACTCCAGGATTTTTTAAGCAAATCCCAGTTATTTTTCAAATACGAAATCGCGCTGATCCACGTAATCACCGCCGCAATGGCGGTAATGGCGTACGGAATTTTTTGAAGCGTGATAAAAAGAATAATGCACACGCTTTTGGCGCCGCCCGTCAAAATATGGGCCAGGTGGTATACGTCCAGCACAAAGAAAATCGTTCCCACGGCGGTCATTTGAATAACGGTTTTGAATTTTCCCCACCGTTCGGCCGCCATTACTTTTCCTTCCAGTGCGGCAATCACGCGCAGGGTGGAAATCATCAGTTCGCGCAGCAGAATAAAGAATACCGCCCAAATCGGGATGTCCAGTTCTTTAATGCCTACAAACGCAAAGAAAGCCGCCGCCACCAGTATTTTATCCACAAAGGGGTCTACAATGGCGCCAAAGGGCGTGATGGTATTGGTTTCGCGGGCGATTTTTCCGTCCACCCAGTCGGTGCTGGCGGCCAGAATAAAAATAAGCGTCGCCACAAGGCGCGACCAGGCAAACGGCATTAAGATAAACAAAAACATCACGATAGACAGCGCAGCGCGCGTGAGGGTAATTTTATTGGCCAGCGTCATCATTTGCTAAATCCTCCGAATACGTCCGCCGGGAGCGGTTTATTTTTTTGGGTATTTTTTAAATCGGCCCGCGTAACCATCAGTTCCGATTGAATGGTAATGACCTGCGGAAAAAAATCCCGCTTGGAAAGCGTTAAATACAGCGTATATTCTTCCCCCTCTTTGGGCGTAAGCACCAAAACGGCGGTTTGCCCGTCCTGCTTTTGGACGGCGGCGGAATGCTTTTCAAGCAGGGCCGTATAGTTGCCGAAGTCAAACAGGGCTTGATTGGGCTGGCCTTGCTGCCAGTCCGCCCAGGAAAGGGTGGTGACGTGCTGGTTGTTTTCGTCCAAAATGACGATGTCTTTTTTGTCGGTAACGGCCGTTTGCTCCAGGAAACCGTCCGGGCTGAGGGTATCCAGGCGCAGGCGGTTTTGGGCGCGGTCGTAAAATAATTTTCCTTGGGAGCGGCTTACATCCACGCCGTCATAAGAAGTGTTTTGGATAAAATCGGTTTGCAGCAACGCCAATTTTTCGTCCCATTGTTTCAGCTTGTCCGCCAGCTGTTGGGCCGTCAGGTCGGGCAGCGGCGCCGGCTTGGGCTTGGCGGCGGGTGCGGGGGCGGGCTCTGGTTTAGGAGCGGGTTGAACCGGCTGTACTTGGGGCGCCGGCTGCTGGGCCGGGGCTGGGGCCGTTTCTTTCGGTTCGGGCTGATCGGAACAGGCCGCCAATACAAATGCGGCGCAAGCCACCGCCCACAGGGGGTTATTTATAGACAGTTTCATAGGTTTCTTCCTGATAATTTTTGTCGTACGGAAGGGAGTTTAATTCTTCCAAGGCTTGGTCAATCATTTCATAATGGATTTCCCAGCGGTTGGAGCCTTCCGGTTTGGAAATATATCCTTTCATTTCCAGCACGCTTAGCATATTGGTGGCGCGTGCGCTGGAACCAAAATGCGCTTTTAACAAATCCTGCGATACGCGGCGGCGTTCCTTGATTAAGTTCAACGCCTGGATTAATTCTTCGCGGCTGGCGCCCAGCCCGTCCTGCGGGCGTTGGTGCGGGTTTTGTTCGGCTACGATTTGAACGGGATAGTCGGGCCCGCCCTGCGCACGCAGGAAATCGGCCACGGCTTTGATTTCTTTCTCGGATACATACGCCCCTTGGATGCGAAGCGGGGTTTTGTCCGAGGTGCTTTGAAAGAGCATATCGCCTTTTCCCAGCAAATCTTCGGCGCCGGTGGAATCCAAAATGACTTTGGAGTCAATAGACGACGCCACCTGTAAAGCAATGCGCGAAGGCAGGTTGGCTTTAATCACGCCGGTAATTACTTTTACCGAAGGCCGCTGCGTGCACAAAATGAGGTGTATGCCCAGCGCGCGCCCCATTTGCGCCAAGCGCTGGATGGAATCTTCAATAGAGGCTTTGGTCTGGAGCATCAGGTCGGCCATTTCGTCAATAATCACAAAGATGTAGAACATCTTTTCTTCGTTATTTTGGGCGGCCCACTGGTTGTAGCCTTCAATGTTTTTCACTTTGGCCAGCTGCATAATCTGCAGGCGTTTTTCCATTACTTTTACCAGCATCTGCAGCGATTTGGCGGCGCCGTTGGCGTCGGTTACCACGTCCACATCGTCGCAAGAGGTCTTGGGGTCGTACAGGTACGGAATGCCTTCGTACAACGTCAGCTCCACGCGTTTGGGGTCAATCATTAAAAATTTGATTTCGTCCGGGCGGTGTTTGTACATCAGCGACATGATAATCGTATGCAGACAAATGGATTTACCGCTGTTGGTGGCCCCGGCAATCAGAATATGCGGCCATTTCTCGGCGGCGGAGCCGGCCGGGTTGCCGTCTGCGTAGCGGCCCAGCGCAATGGGAAGCACCGCTTTGGAAGAGGCGTACACGGGCGACTGCAAAATTTCTTTCATCGTTACCATGACCGGGCGGTCGTTGGGAATTTCAAACCCGACGGCGTTTTTGCCCGGAATGGGCGCCTGTACGCGGATGGCGCGCGCCTCCATGCTGGCCTGAATGTCCTGCGTGCGGGCCGTGATAGAGGCAATGGTAACGCCCGGGTCGGGCTTGATTTCATAGCGGGTTACCACCGGCCCCGGCGATACGCCGGTTACGCTGGCGCGGATGTCAAAGCTTTTTAAGGTGTCTTCCAGGCGGCGGGTGGCTTGGGCGATTTCTTCGTCCGTCGGGCCGACGACGCCGTCTCCCGCCGGGTCGTTCAGCAGGCTAAGGGGCGGAAGGACGAATGTTTTGGGATCAAATTTTTTCACTTCGCCGGTTTCTTCGCCGTCGGGCGTTTGGGCGTCTTGGGCCGGAACCGGGGCGGAGAGTTCTTCGCGGCGGGGCAGCGTGATTTGCTCGGCCACCGGGCGGCGGATTTCGGGTTTGGAGCGGTGAATTTCGGGCGCGTGATGGATTTCTTCCGCCACGGGGCGGGCCGGTTCTTGGGCGGATTTTTCTTTTATCTCCGCACGCCCTTCGCTGACGCGTTGTTTCAGCTCGGCGCGGGCGTCCATCCAGCCGTTAAAATCGTTGCGGATAAACTCCACCGTTTTTTGCAAAATAACCGCCCACGGAATCGCAAACAGCATATGAATGCCCACCAAGGCCAACGCCAGCGAAAATACGGTGGCTCCCACCGTCCCGCTGACGCTTTTAAGCGCATAAAAAAGCGTTTGCCCCGCCTTGCCGCCGCTGATAAGAGAGTCGGTAAAAATAAGTTTAAGAAGCGTCAGCAGGCTGGAGAAAGCGGCCAAAGTAACCGAAGAACCCAGCAGAAAAAATAAAAAGGAAGTGCTTTTGTTGCGGATGGTTTGAATCAGCCAATACGCCAAAAACAGCGGAATCAGCCCCGAGCCCTGCCCCAAGAGTTGGAAAAGGTAAGTGGACACTTCATCCCCCGCCGGGCCTTTGGAAACGTTAAACCACAGAATACAGAATAACCACAGGCACAGGGCGCCGGCTAAAATATATAATACCGTGCGCATCCAGGCGCGGGAAGAGGTTTTTTTCGTTTTCTTTTTAGATTTTTTGGCGGCGTAATAATACTTTGGCATATTCTTATTTTACATTTTTTTAGGAAGTATTTGGGGTTTTCTCAAGCGAAATAAAAAAGACGTATAAAAAGGCCCGCAGTCCTTTTCTGCCAAGAGAAAAAGACTGCGGGATGAATCCAGCAAAAATTATTTTTCCACCACGTTCCCTTTTTCCACTTGAAAGGGCTTCCCCGCATAGTACAGCTGCACCGCTTTGGAAACTTGATCCTGATATACAAATACGTCTAAAGGCGCTTGCCCTTTTTTAGATAGCTGCACCCGTGTCAAGGCTTGGCGTTTGGGCAAAGTTTCCAAAAAGCCTTTTATAAAATTGGGGCCTTCAAAGGTATATTTGGAAACAATATAATAAAATTCTTTCAGCGTCAGCTGTACGGAGGGATATTTTGAGAGCGATTTTACCAACACCTGCTGGAGTTTTTGCAATTCCTGATCTGTGCCCAGGTTGTCCCGCTTCCAAACGGCGCGGGAAACGGCGTTGATATTATCCAGCGAAATAAACGCTACGTCGCTGGGCAGGTGCAGGGCGGCAGGGGCATGCGCTTGGGCCTTGGACTGCATCATATTGTAGGCGCTTTGCACGGGCACTTGGGAATGAAGATAGATGCGGGTTAATTCCCGCAGCTCCGAGCGGCTGAGCATTTGTTTGCCCAAAGAAGAAGATAAATTTTTGTAAAATTTAGGGAAATGGGTGCTGTATCCCCCTTCTTTCATAAAAATACTGCGGGACAAACTTTCAAATCCTTTGCTGCCAACAGGCAATTTTTGGGCCGCTGCCGAAGAGAAACATCCGGCCGCAAGCAACATACAAACAACAATCAACGCGTTTCTTTTTTTCATGGGGGTATTCTCTCTTTTTTATGCTTAACTATATTTTAAGTTTTACAGAATCCCCCCACAAGAGACAAGAGGCCCATTTTATCAATAGGCCTTTTGGCGTAAAACCCATAAAAAACCCCGCTGGGAAGCGGGGTTTAAAATTACATATTTTCCGCGATCGGCGCAGCCGGAGGCACGGGTGCAGGCTTTTGGCCCCAGGTAACGTTGTAGTTAATGCCGTCCGCTTCCAAGGAAATTTTACCTTGGCTGTACAGGGCGCCCAGCGCCAAATACAACACCGAGCTGGACAGCCGGAACATAATCTTAAGCTGCCACGAAGAGGCCGTTTGATGTTCTGTCAGATACTCCGTGATCCGGGAGACGGCGGTTTGGATATTTTCCTGTAGCGGCGTCATACTTATACCCGTTCAATGGCAAACAGCGCATCGCCTTGTTTAACGGGCTTGCCGTTGTCTACCAAAACTTTTTTGATGATGCACGGAAATTCGGCGCGCATTTCGTTAAACACTTTCATCGCTTCAATCAGGCAGATCACATCGCCTTTTTCCACGCGGGCGCCTTCTTTTACAAAGGGCGGAGCCGAAGGAGTGGAACCGCGGAAGAAGATGCCCATCAACGAGGATTTGATTACTTCTTTGTATTGTTCCTGAGCGGGCACGGCCGGATGTGCACCGGAAGCCGCAACACTTCCGCCCACGCTTACCGGAACCGGCACCATGGCGGGTTTGGCTTTTACCAGCCGCAGGTACAGCCCTTTTTGATCGTATTCAATCGTGTCCAGGTTGTTGTCCTGCATAAAACCGTAAAGTTGTTTGACTTCCTTTAAAATCGGGGATTCCTTCACGGCGGGCGTTTTAGCCGCTTTGGCTTTTTTGGCCGGAGCCGTTTTTTTGGTTGCTGTTTTTTTCATAAAAGAAATAACCTCGTGTTTCTGATTGATACCAAAACTGCTTTTATTTATTTTACATAATTTTGGACGTCTTGATACAGCGCGCTTTGTTTTCGGGGCGCGGCGGGCCGGGATACGATTTCTTCCCGAAGGAGTTTTTCCTCGTCTATCGGTTGGTCTATGCCCAGGGTGCGTTTTACTTCAAAGGCGGAAATGGAAAAATTTAAACCGGACGCTTCCGCATTTTTGTATCCGTAACTGGTTACCCCGATCACGTTTCCGTTTTTCTTGTTCACCAGCGGGCCGCCGCTGTTGCCGCGGTTGATGGCAACGTCGGACTGGATGACGTCTACCCCGTTTTCGTTTTTCAGGGCGCTGATTATTCCTTCGCTTACGCTCCAAAATTCTTCCATCGGGTTTCCCACCGCAAATACGGCATCCCCCGTTTGATAGTGGGAGCGGTCTGCGTCCAGCTTAAAATAGGGAAAAGTCCCCTCCGCTTTCAACAGCGCCAAATCGCGGGACGTATTTACTTTGATGACCCGCGCATACCGAAACGGCGGCTCCGCCCGGCGGGGTTCAAAGGGAAGGTCTTCATACAGGTAGTAGCGCACGTCCCGGTTGCCGTGCACCACGTGGGCGTTGGTAATCATATATCCGTCCGGGCTGATAAAAAACCCCGTTCCGTGGCCGTTGGGTGTTTCCACGTAGGTTGTTTTTTCCAGAAACGGGCGGTAGCGGCGGTCGTTGCGGGCGAAAGCGGGCGACACGCCCGGCTGAAACAAGAGGCGGTTTTCTTCCAATTCTTTCATCATTTGCTGCAGGCAGGCGCGCAGGTCGTTTTCCAGCGTTTGGCGGATGCTTCCCCCCGCCGAAGAAGTGTATACGGGGGCAATCAGCGGAAACAAGACGGAAAAAGTGAGTTTATTAAACCAATACGCCCCTATTGCGGTATTGTTAAACTCCAGATAGCTCACCCGGTCGGCATCCAGTTTAATAAGGGGCAGGCGGGTGTGCGGGTCACGCAGCGTCAGCACGGTAAACGTATGAAATTTGGGAACGCGGTACTTGCGCACCCAGAGAAAGCCGTCCTCCGCTTCCAGCGAAGAATAGAAGTCGTTTTCTTCGGTTACTTTATACTCCAGCTCCGCAATATAATCATATTGGCGGCGAAAGCGGTACTCGTTTACGTCCGCCTGCGAAAAGAGCGTGCCCAAAGCGTCCGCCGCGGCCACGGCGGCGCCGTCGTTGACGCGGAAGGTATAGGAATGGATGGGGGTCAGGTTGTCGTCTTTAAAGGTAAAAGTCTGTTGGAGAAATTTATCTGAAGGCACCATCACGCTGGCGGCAATTTTGTCGTCAAACGGAGGCGTTTTGTAAATGCCCCGCTTAATCCGGCCGTGGTAGTTGCAGCCGGAAGTAAACAACAATACAAATGCCACCACGCCGGGAAGAAGCTTCCGGGCGTTTTGTTTAAAGCAAACCATATATTGATTATAGCAAACTAACGAAAAGGGCAGGCAAAGAGTATATCTTCCAGGGACATAAAAAACCCCGCTTGTAAAAGCGGGGTTTCAAAAAGAGCGTTTTTTAGTTGGCGGCCGCTTGGGAAGCTTGGGCATATTCCGCGCGGAGCGCCTCAAAATCCTGCAGCAATTGCTGTTGTTTTTGAGATAAAGTTTTTCCTTCCCGGCGGTCTTTGGCCGCTTGGTGCAAAGCCTTGCCGTAACGTCTGTTAAAGCGATTTAAATCGCGTTTGACCTGCTTGAGCGGGCGGATTTGCGGTTGGGCGGCCGGTTGGATGGACGGGAGAGCTGGCTGCGGCTGGGGGCTGAGCTCTTGGGTGGCCGCTTTCAGTTCTTCCACCAGGCGCTGTTGCGTGTGGAGGCGCTGCTGTTCTTGGCGGTCGTAGCGGGTGCAGTCGGCCTCGGTAATGTCTAAATTTTTAAGCAGTTCCTCTTTCTGTGCGGTATGCCGCTGCCAGGCAAAGCAATCGGCGTGTGCATAATGCGGGCCTTGGCTGTCTTCCCACGAGGAAATGGCCCCGCAGGCGGCGTTAATCGGTTTGCCGCAGACGGCGCAGGTGTGGGTGGCGTATTTGGAATCCATCGTCATTTCGCACTTACTGCGTTGGGCGGCCGTTTGAAAGAAAGAAGTGTCTTCGCTGTCTTTCCAGCCTTTATAGAATTGGCAGGCACACGGCGAATGCTTTTTGACGTACCAGTCGCGTTTGGGGGTAATTTGGTAGCCGTCTGTTTTCAGTATTTTCTCGCGGCAAATGATGCATTGGGTGTAATCTTGCGCGGAATCCCTGGCCTCATCCGGGCGGGCGGCCGGCGGGGTGGGTGGCAGCGCCTTGGCGGCGGGCGCCGCCTGCAGCGCGTATGAGGCTCGCACCGCATTCATTTTTTCAGCAAATTTTTTGTTAAATTCCTCTTGGTTGAAAGTTATCGGAATTTTGGTATCCCAGCCAAAACCGTTCCCCAAGGGAATGCTGTAAGTGGCTTGGGCGGCTGCGCAGACGGGCAGCGCAAAGACGGAAAGCAGAAAAAAACGTATGATTTTCATAAAAATCCTCCCAACGGATATATGCTAATAGTATCAGTTCCCAATCGGGTAAAACAAGGGTCAAAAGACCTATTTGGCGTTGGGTCTGGCGGATTCGGCCAGCAAATCCCGGCAGACGTTTAATAACCGGGCAGCGGCCCCGGGCAGCGCCTCTTGCGAAAGCGGTGTGAAGCTCAGCCTCAGTATTTCCCGCTCATCCGGCTTCGATAGCGCCTGCAGGAGCTGTTGCTTGGTGGCTATATAGCGGCCGGTGCGCATATAATGGGCGGCTTGAAGCATAAAGAAAGCGGATTTCCCAAGCGATTTTAAAAAATCAGGGCCTAATTGCCCGTGCACCCACGTATGCACCAGGGCGTGGTAAATGGTTCCGGCCGCGGTTTGAACGGCTTGGCGGGCGTCCTCGCAAGCAGGCGGCGGCAATACGTCTGTCAGCCCGCCACAAAGCCACTGCGTATCTTGCATAAATTGAAACAAATCCGCCCGGGGCCAGTTTTGCAATTCTTCTTTCCCTCCGAAGAATCCGCACACCGGGTGCGCATGGGTTGGGGGCATATGCGAGAGGATATCTTTATAAAAGGAAATATCCTGCGCGGTCAGTTTGTCCAGAATGACCACGGCGTCTATATCGCTTTGGGGAGTTTCTTCCCCCCGCCGGAAGCTTCCCTGCAGGCCTACGGCTTGGAGCCTGTGTTTAAAAACCCGCTGCAGCTGGCGGATTAACTCGTTCATCCACGGGTAAATAGCAAAAGGCATTTTTCCCCCTTAAAAACAAAATCCCCGGGGCGGTATCAATCGCTCCGGGGATAACAGCGTGTGAAACTATTTGAGCAAGGCTTTTCTGGAAAGTCTTACTTTTCCGTTATTGTCAATTTCCACGCATTTTACTTCCACAATGTCGCCGAGTTTTAACACGTCTTCGACTTTGTTGATGCGGTGTTTTTCAATTTCGGAAATGTGCAACAGTCCGTCCTTGCCGGGCAAGATTTCCACAAACGCGCCGAAAGGCTGAATGGAGACTACTTTGCCTTTGTAAATTTTGTTTACTTCGGGTTCAGCGGTCATCATTTCAATTTCGGCTTTGGCCTGATCCAAGCGGTCGCTGTTGGCGGCGGCAATGGTTACAATGCCGTCTTCGGCGATGTCAATCTTGGCTTCGGTGGATTCGGTGATGCGTTTGATGTTCTTGCCGCCGGGGCCGATTAAGGCGCCGATTTTGTCCACCGGGATTCTCATTTTGTAGATGATCGGAGCGAAGCGGGAAATGTTTTTCTTCGGTTCGGCGATCGTTTTCTCCATGTGATCCATGATGAACATGCGGCCTTGGGTGGCTTGAGAGATGGCTTGGCGCAAAACGTCCAGCGGGATGCCGGTTTTGAGTTTTACGTCCATCTGGAAGGCCGTAATCCCTTTGCGCGAACCGGTCAGTTTAAAGTCCATATCGCCCAAGTGGTCTTCCAAGCCCATAATATCGGACAGCACTACAAATTTGCCTTCGCCGGAAATGGCGCCCATCGCAATGCCGGAGCAGGCCGATTTCATCGGCACGCCCGCATCAAACAGGGCCAAAGATCCGCCGCAGACGCTGGCCATGGAGGAAGAACCGTTGGATTCCATGATGTCGGACACCACACGAATCGTGTACGGAAATTCTTCTTCGCTGGGGATAAGCGGCATCAACGCGCGGCGAGCCAGTTCCCCGTGGCCGATTTCGCGGCGGCCCGGAGAGCGATCCGGCTTGCATTCGCCCGTGGCAAAGCCCGGGAAGTTGTAGTGCAGCATAAAGCGTTCGTAGGTGGTGTCGTCCAACCCTTCCACCATTTGCTGGTCATCGGGGGTGCCCAACGTGGCTACCGCCAAGGACTGCGTCTGCCCGCGGGTAAACAAGGCGGAACCGTGGGCGCGGGGCAAGAGGCCGACCATAGAGCTCAGCGGTCTGATTTCGTCGGGTTTGCGGCCGTCCACGCGCACGCCTTCGTGCAGCACCAGGTTGCGGGATTCTTCATACATAATGTTTTCCAGCGCGATGCCCGCATACACGGCGGCGTTTTCGCCGTAATTCGGGGTCAGTTCTTCGGTAAACGAAGCTTTCAGCTGGGCTACCTGCGTATCGCGGGTTTGTTTGTCGGAAAACGCATGCAGAATCTTTTTGGCTTCTTCGCGGAATTTGCCGTTGGCCAGATCCGCCACTTCCTGCGGCAGTTTTTCCACGACGTATTCAAATTTCGGTTTGCCGGCCATTTCGCGCAGTTTCATTTGCGCGGCGCACATTTTGTCAATTTCCGGCTTGGCAATTTCCATCGCTTTGATGATGGCTTCTTCTTCTACTTCCTTGGCACCGCCTTCCACCATCAGCAGCCCCTGCGCAGAACCGGCAATGACTAAGTCCATATCGCAGGATTCCTGTTCTTTTTTGGTGGGGTTGACGATGTACTGCCCGTCTTTGCGGCCGATGCGTACGGCGGCAACCGGCTCGTTGAACGGAATGGAAGAAATAACCAGCGCGGCGGACGAAGCCAATACGGATAATACGTCGGCGTCGTGTTTATCGTCGCTGGAGATGACCATCGCCGTTACGTTGGTTTCGCAGGCGAAACCTTCCGGGAAAATGGGGCGGATGGTGCGGTCAATAATGCGGGAAGACAGCGTTTCTTTCTTGCTGGCGCGGCCTTCGCGTTTGAAAAAACCGCCGGGGATTTTGCCCGCGGCGTAGGTTCTTTCTTTATAATTGACGGTAAGAGGCGTAAAATCGGAGATGCCCGGTTTTTGCTCTTTCGTGGAAACGGCGGTAGCCAGCACCATGGTTTCCCCCAAGGTGGCTACTACGGCCCCGTCGGACTGTTTGGCGATTAAGCCGGTTTCCAATTTAATGGTTTGTCCGCCAACGGTTACTTCCACATTGTGAATATCAAATTTGTGGTTGAAATTTTGCATTAGAGGTTATTTCCTTAATTTAAGTTCTTGGGTTACTTTTTGGTATTTTTCAAAGTCGGTTCTCTTGAGGTAGGCGAGCAAGCGTCTTCTTTGGCCGACCAATTTGTTAAGCCCTCTTTCGCCCGCAAAATCTTTCGGGTTGGCTTTGAGGTGGTTGGAAATATACTGAATGCGTTCCGTGATGAGCGCAATTTGTACGGCGGCAGAGCCGGTATCATTAGCGCTGGATTGGAATTTGCTGATGATGTCTTTTCTGTCTTGCATCGAAAGTACCATTGTTTTGTACACTTAGATTGTATTCTGCCGACCAAGCATTCCTTATCCCAAGGGATACCGAGCCGGAGGCCAATCTTCTCCTATGTTTAATTTTTATACTTACTTAAAGTACATATTTATTATACCAAATAAAAAGGATAAAGAACACGCCCGGTGCTCTTTATCCTTTCTGCTGTTTATACTATAGCAAATTTGGAGCGCTTTTTCCCGGTCATCTTACGCGCCCAACACATAAAAACGGAGCCCCGTAAAAGCGGGCTCCGTTTGGCGTTTGGTTAAAATGTTAGTTTTTCCCCTGTCCTTTTTGCACCAATCGCTGCAGCTGGAGTTCCAACAGGTCGGCCGAAACAAGCCCGCCGGCGCGGAGTTCGCTGATTTCTTTCTGTAATTCTTCTACCGAGGCGTCCAGCCCCCAGCGTTCTCTAAGCGAAGGAATCAGCCTTTCCACAATCAGGTGCCCTTCTTCGTAGAAGTATTCGTTGGGGTGCATGCGGCAGTAGGTCAGGAATTTCGACACGTCGTTGTATTTCTTATAGAGTTTATTAAACGTTTGCACGCGGACGTTTAACTGGGCCGTTTCCCGCGGGGACAACGTTTTAAGCAGCGGGTTTTGAATGGCGGTATGAAGCGCTTTTACGTCCGCCTGTTTGATTTCCCCTTTGTCTAAGAGTTGTTTGGCCTCGTCCAACCGCTGGGTAGTTTGGCGGAGATAATTTTGCGCCAGCGGCAGCAGAATGTCGCGCACTTGCCGGGCCGCCGGGCCTTTGGTGTCAAGGGTGCGCAAGGCGTTGTCAAACAGGACGCCTTCTCTGTACCGGGCAAGCACCTGGGCGTAGTCGGTATTTTCCGTGAGGTTGCGGCTGATCTCCGCCGCGCGGGGCAAGGCGGCGTTTTGCTGCGCGGCCCACCACTTCAGCATGCTTAAGGTTTCCTGCGGGGTGGCGTTGGCGGTGCCGAGCAAATACAAGGTTTTGCCGGTTTTGTCGCTGGACAATTTGCCGCCAAGGCCTTTGCGGATGTCGGCCGACATCCCGTCAAAAAAACCTTTTTGGGGCGGTTTGTTGTAATTTAAGAAAATTTTTACCAGCTCCTCATCGCTAAACGTGGCCAGCCATTTGCTGGCGAAGTTCGTCCAGGCCGTAAGCGGGATGCTGCCCTGGATGGGTTTGCCAATCGTAAGCACCACTTGTTTTAGCGGCCGCAGGTGCATGGGGAGCGTATTACTCTTGGCTTCATCCAACAAATTGTAAAAATTGATAGCCACTTGCTGTTCCTGCAGCGTTTTGTCCGCTTGGAAACGGGGCAGCTGGCCGTTGTGGGAGGTCATCCATAACTTGGTGTCAATGACGCTCAGTACTTTATCCGTACCGGTGCGCTCCAAAAGGCCGGTTAAATTGTTGATATGGAGCGTGGGGTTATCCGAGGCAAATTGCCGGTAAAACATCGTGCTGTAGAGATGTTTGGTGCGCGGCACCATATAGCTGGTTTGCTTGGAGGGGTTGTAATAAAAGAATTCTTTGTCCAAGTTTTTAAACGTGTTTAACAACAGCTCCCTTTCGTTCGGGGTGCAGCGCATGGACAGGATTTCTTTATAAGCAGGCATTAACGTTTCCAGCGCTTCCATACCCGTGCGGAAAGAGAACAAGTCCTGCAGGTCGGGGCTGGTTTGCTCGGCCGCCATGGCGTCTTGCCGGAAAATTTGCCTGTTAATGGCGGATTCTACGGCGGACATATTTTGAAAATTTTCCTCAATCTGAGCGTTTTTCATTCGGTTGGATGCGGGCAAATCCTGCTGCGTATTTTTTAAGATACGCTCATTGCCGGCGCCTTTCGTTTTGGGCGCTTTGGGCAGGACGTCCGTGCTGTAAAATTCTTTGACGGATTTTTTCCACATTTCTTTCGGGGTCAGGAAATAGTTGTCGTTTGGGTTAGTCCCCTTTTCTACCGACTCCAAAATAACCACCGGCGGCTCCTTTACCGCAGGGACTGCCGCCGCGGGTGCGGTTGGGAGCGGCGCCACCGAAGGCGGCACGGTCGCGGACGCATTCGCTGCGGATTTTGCCGTCTGGGGAAGGGTTTCCGAAACGGCGGGTTTTACCAGTTTTTCTGCGTTTTTGGCGCCAAAAAATCCTTTCAAAAATTTGGTAAACGTATTGGCTCGGGCAGGCGCAGGCATACCCAAGAGACAGGCCAAAACAGCAATAGCGGCAATGGAAAAGCTTTTGCGAAATAAATGATTCATAGTTGTTTTTCAATTCCTGAACGGTAAAATTTAATTTTTGCCTTTTATATATAATAAGAATCTCCTTTATTTAGTACAAGGGTCAAAAGACCTATCCCTCCTTAGGTCTTCCACGGAGCTTAGGCGTATTTCCCCATGCCGGGCCTGTTGCGGCAAACTCCCGCCTTTTGGCATATACAAAAAAACGCCCGCCGGAGATATAGCGGGCGAAGGGTGTTCTTGTAGGAGGGTTAGAAACACACTTTTTAAAAAACGTACCCCAAATGAAGCGCAGCGTAACGCTCGGTATTGTAGAGCTCCAGATCGGATAGGGTGTGGAAATCTCTAAACTCCCGGCTGATCCAAGCAAACTCCCGATCCAGGCGCTGCTTTTTAATCAGCTGGGCGGCTACGGTCTTTTGTAATGCGGTATTCATACAGCGCCTCCTTGTGTTAAATTTGTCCTGCTTGATATTAATAAGATAGCGTTTTCGTCGTAAAAATAACAGGGTCATTGGGCCCAAGGGCCCAGGAAATTTGGGCCCAGTATTTTGGGGTTGCTTGTCCCAGTTTTCGTTTTCCCCCGGGCCTATTCTTTTTTGGGCCTTTGGGCCTATCTTTTTATTTGATATACTTCCTATATGCAAACGCTGGATGATGGGACGCAAAAATATCTTTCCCGCCCGCCGCTTACGCGCGGCGATATTTTGCCGCTTCTTTCCCTCTCCGATCCGGCCCCTCTTTTCCGGCAGGCCGATTTGATCCGCCACCGGTTTGTGGGGGACGGCGTGTACCTGCGCGCGCTGATTGAATTTTCCAACTATTGCAAAAACGATTGTATGTACTGCGGCATTCGCCGCTCCAACGCCCAAGCCGTGCGCTACCGGATGACGCCGGACGAAATAGCCCATACCGCCCGCCAGGCGGTAGCGGCCGGATACAAAACGGTGGTGCTTCAATCGGGTGAAGACCTTTGGTTTGACGCGGATAAAATGAGCGACATCATCCGCCGCATTAAAAATTTGGGCGCGGCCGTTACGCTAAGCCTGGGCGAAAAGACGCGCGAAGAATACGCCGCTTACCGCAAAGCCGGTGCCGACCGCTACCTGCTGCGCATTGAAACGACCGACAAAACGCTCTACGAAAAATTGGATCCGTCCATGAGCTGGGACAACCGCGTGCGTTGTCTGGAAGATTTAAAAGAACTGGGCTATGAGGTGGGCTCCGGCTCGTTGGTAGGGCTGCCGGGGCAGACGTTGGAAAGCCTGGCGGAAGATTTGCTGTTTTTTAAATCCCTGCCGGTGGACATGGCCGGCATCGGGCCGTTTATCCCCCACCCGCATACGCCGCTTGCGCAGGAAAAGGCGGACGGCCATTTTGAGCTTTCGCTTAAAATGATGGCCGTTATGCGCCTGATGCTGCCGGACATCAATATCCCGGCCACCACCGCCATGGAAACGCTCCACCCCCAAGGGCGGCTGTTGGCCTTGCAATGCGGGGCCAACGTCATTATGCCAAACGTCACGGCGGAAACCTTCTGCAAGAATTACGAACTCTACCCCGGCAAACCGCACCCGGGCGCCCGCGCCGCCGCGGCCTGGCAGGAACAGCTGGCCTCCATCGGGCGCCGCGTTTCGGCGGGGTACGGCTTTCACGGGGACTATCTCAAAGAACAGCGCGCCGCCCGCTGAGCATTCCCCCTGCAGAAAAAATTTCCTTTTCTTTCGGAAATGTATTACAATATAGAGGACAAAACGGACTTTCCGTCCGTTGGGATTATTTTTTGTATTGGAGAGACGACCGCATATGGTAAAAAAGACCGTTAAAAAAGCGGCAAAAACCGCCGCTAAAAAGGCCGTAAAAAAAGCAGTAAAATATGTCTACTCGTTTGGAGCGGGTAAAGCCGAAGGAAACGGCAAAATGAAAGAGTTGTTGGGCGGAAAAGGCGCCAACTTAGCCGAAATGTCCGGCCAATTAAAACTCCCCGTCCCCCCCGGATTTACGATTACCACCGAAGTCTGCACCTATTATTGGAACAACAAACGCACCTATCCCAAAACGTTGAAAGCCGACGTGGAAGCCAACCTCAAGAAAATTGAACGCGAAACCAAAAAACAGTTCGGTTCCGAAAAGAACCCGCTGTTGGTGTCCGTCCGTTCCGGTGCGCGCGCTTCTATGCCGGGTATGATGGAAACGATTTTAAACATCGGTCTTACCGAAAAAACCATTCCCGGCATGATTGCCAAAACCGGCGATGCCCGCTTTGTCTACGATGCGTACCGCCGCCTGATTATGATGTATTCCGACGTTGTGATGGAAAAAGCCGCCGGCATTGAACCCAAAGACGGCGAAGGCATCCGCAAAATTTTGGACGGCATGCTGGAAGATTTGAAGAACAAACTCGGCGTGTCGGACGATACGCACATCCCGGCCGAAGAACTGCAGAAACTGTGCGTGCAGTTTAAAGCCACCGTCAAAAAAGTACTCAAAAAAGACTTTCCGGACGACCCCATGGAACAGCTCTGGGGCGCCATCGGCGCGGTGTTTGCCTCCTGGAACGGCAAACGCGCCATTGCCTACCGCAACATTGAAAACATCCCGCACGACTGGGGTACCGCCGTCAACGTACAGACGATGGTATTCGGCAACATGGGCGACACCAGCGCCACGGGCGTGGCGTTCACCCGCAACCCCGGCACCGGCGACAGCCACTTCTACGGCGAATACTTAATCAACGCCCAGGGCGAAGACGTGGTGGCCGGCATCCGCACCCCCTCTCCGATGAACAAATGGTCGGCCAATGCGCACTCCAAACACCTGCCCACCTTGGAAAAAGTAATGCCCAAAGTGTATAAGGAATTGGACGCCATCCAGAAAAAGCTGGAAAAACATTTCCACGATATGCTGGATATTGAATTTACCATTGAAGACCAAAAACTCTGGATGCTGCAGTGCCGCGTAGGCAAGAGAAACGGCACCGCGGCCGTACAGATGGCGCTGGATATGGTCAAAGAAAGACTGATCAGCAAAGAAGAAGCCGTCCTGCGCGTAACGCCCACCCAGCTGGGCGAACTGTTGCTGCCGGCCATTGACCCCAAAGCCGAAGCGGGCGTGAAGCCCATTGCGCAAGGCTTGCCGGCGGGCCCCGGCGGCGCGGCGGGTAAAATTGTATTTAACTCGTTAGACGCCATTAAACTGCAGGAAGCGGGCCAAAACGCCATTTTGGTGCGCGAAGAAACCAACCCCGAAGACATTGAAGGCATGCGCGCGGCGGCGGGTATTTTAACCCAGCGCGGCGGCATGACCTCGCACGCGGCCTTGGTGGCGCGCGGCTGGGGCAAATGCTGCATTGTGGGCTGCGGCGAATTGGAAATCAATTTGAATGCCAAAACTGTCAAAATGGGCGGCAAAACCTTTAAAGAAGGCGACGAGCTGACCTTAAACGGCACCAAAGGCTACGTGTATGAAGGCGCGCTTAAGATGTTGGCCGCGGGCGAAGGAAACAAAAACCTGGCGGCTTTCCTCGCCCTGTGCGATAAAGTGCGCACGATGAAAGTGCGCGCCAACGCCGATACGGAAGAAGACGCCGTTAAAGCCCGCAAATTCGGCGCCGAAGGGATTGGGCTGTTCCGCATTGAACACATGTTCTACGGCAAAAATTCCGACAAACCCTTGTTCATTCTGCGCAAAATGATTCTTTCCGGCAGTGAAGAAGAACGCAAAGCCGCCGTGGAAGAACTCTTCCCGTATATGAAAAAGGAAATCAAAGCCACGATGAAGGCCATGGCCGGCTTCGGCGTAACCGTGCGCTTGATGGATCCGCCGCTGCACGAATTTGTGCCCACCTTGCCCGAAAAACAGGCCGAACTGGCCAAAGCGCTGGGCATTACGATGGACGTATTTAAAGACCGCGCCGCCAGCCTGCACGAAGTCAACCCGATGATGGGGCACCGCGGCATTCGCTTGGGGGTAACCTATCCGGAAATTACCACCATGCAGTCCCGCGCCATTTTTGAATCGGCCGCGGAATTGATTAAAGAAGGCGTCAAAGCCCAGCCGGAAGTAATGATTCCGCTGACCTGCGACGTAAACGAAATCATCAGCCAAAAGAAGCTCATCCGCGCCGCTTACGATGAAGTGGTAGCCAAGACGAAAGTCAAAAAGCTCAATTTCTCCGTGGGGACGATGATTGAAATCCCCCGTGCGGCGGTGTTGGCCTATGAAGTGGCCCAGGAAACGGACTTCTTCTCTTTCGGCACCAACGACCTGACGCAGATGACCTTTGGTTTCTCGCGCGACGATATCGGCTCCTTCCTGCCCGAATACTTAAAGCAGGGCATTTTGGAAGCCGATCCGTTCCAAACGCTGGATCAGCGCGGGGTAGGGATGCTCATTGAGCACGCCGTGGCCGAAGGACGCGACGCCAAACCGAACCTGAAAGTAGGTATCTGCGGCGAGCACGGCGGAGACCCCGAAAGCGTGGAATTCTGCCACCGCGAAGGGTTTACGTATGTGTCCTGCTCGGCGTTCCGCGTGCCGATAGCGCGTTTGGCCGCTGCCCAAGCCGCCGCCAAAGACGTGTTGGCTAAAAAACGCAAATAATCCGTAGGTTTAAACACTTGCCGGGGCCTTTTAAAAGGCCCCGGCTTTTTTGTTTTCTCTGCCGCCCACGGGCAGGCCGCGCCGGGTTGGAATTGCTCCTTGAAAAAGACCACTTTAGTTATTAAAATATAAGGGTAAGATAAAAATATGAAAGGTTTCTTTCAGTATTTTTAGCTGTTTTTTGTTTTATTATTATTTATAAGGAACAGAATATGAAAAAAATACTCACTTTGCTGCTCTTTTGTTTATGGGCCTGTGTGCCGGCCCATGCGTGGGTGTTTCTGCAATCGGTGCAGGAGAATAAAAACACCAGTGTGTTGCTGCCCAAAATTATCAACCGGCAGGCGCACATACGGGTGTGTATGGATCTGTTAGACCAAAACAGCCGGCCGAGTTCCAACCCGTCCAACGCCAAGGAAAATTCCGACACCTATGAGAAAATCCGCCCGATTATTGAATCCAGCTATCAAATGTGGATGGATACTTTGCGCAACACCATTCAACGCTCCGGGCGAAGTGCGGAATTTGCGGATGTACTTTCGCTGTTGCCCAAGAAAAAACTTACTTTTGAATTTATTAACCCGGATTTGTCGCCCTGTGTAGACGATACGGCGCAGGATCTTTACGTTCGGGTGGTGCCTGTCGTCCAGGCGCCCGGCGCGGCGGCTTATGTGCGCGTGCATAACAATTTGGTCGCCATGACGCTGGACAAGTGGGATATTTATTCTCCGGAGGAGCTCCGAGGGCATGTCCTGCACGAAATCGGGCATACTTTTGGCTTGGGCGATATGTATCAGTCCAGCGCCAAAAAGAGCTACAACAGCCGCACCTACACCACGGCGGCCATCCAACCCCTGTGGGAAACCGCCGCCTGTATGAATGACAGCTGCAACGGATATACGAAAAGAGTCCCCTATTCCGAAACGCAGGCGGTGTGGGATGAAGCGCGCGGGGGCTTTAGATCCATTTCCAAGTCCGGCTATAAAACGGTTTTTGTAGCCAATTCTGCCGAAAAGCTGACTTGCGACGATATGGATGGTCTAGTCAACTTGCTGGATTATTATTTCCCTGAAAAAATGTCCAAACGGCGCACGGAAGGATGGCTGAGTTTTTGCCGCGACAAAAACCTGGCGTACGCCTATTCGCTGCCGTTTACGGTAACGCCCGAGGAAAAAGCGGATTTTGCCCAATTTGTCAAAAAAGGGCGCTTGGGACTTTCCCCCTTAATCGGCAAGACGGAATTTTTGGCCAACTATACCAAAAACATTGTAAACGGCACGGCGCCGACGGAAGACTCCTTGCGCCGCAAACAGCTGCAGCAGCAAGCCAAACAGGAGCTTTTCCAAGCCGTAGTGCAGAAACAAAAAACGCCGTCTGCTGCGTCAACGCCTACCGTACCCGATGAATGCCCTGTATGCCACAAGCCTTTGCGTGGAACGGATGCCATCCGTTTGTGCGACCGGGATTCCAAACGCCGTATTCGGGGCGGTTGTGTCTATCTTCACAGAGGATGCAAAGGCAATTTGGGAAACCCCGATGCCTTGAGGAGTTTTTTAAAAACGGTGGATCCCAAATACGTAGGCCATTCGGAGAAGACACGTGTTGCTTTCTAAAAAAACCCCGCTTAATAAGCGGGGTTTTTCATTCGGCCGCTGCGGCAAGCGGACTGACCGTCTGAAAAGAGTTGACAGTACGCCTGTTATTTAAGTAAAGTAACCCTAGCTTGTGTGGAGGTGTGTTCTTATGTGTGGGTGGTTGGGCCTTTTACTGGTTGTGGTGACAGCCGCGGGCATTTGGTATTTTCTCCCCCGCCGGCAGGCTTTGTATGCCGGGGTCAAGAAGCCCATTGTGGAATTTTTAACAACCGAGCTTAAGCGTTTTCCCTTGCACCAAGCGGTATTTCAGAATGATTTTTCGGCCGTGCAGCGCCTGCTGCAAGAAGGCCATTCTATTGAAGAAGAAACCGACGACGGCCAAACGGTGCTGCATATAGCGGCGGAATGCGGGCTGGAAGAAATGTGCCGGTTTGTTATCAAACACGGCGTGAAAGTGGACGCGCTGGATAATTTTGGCGGTACGGCGCTGCATGCGGCTTCGGCCTGCCAAAGCGGGGTCGGTGTGATACGCGTGCTAATAGAAAGCGGGGCCGATGCCCAGCTGAAAGACGCCGCCGGCATGACCCCCGGCGCCCTGGCGGAAAAATACAAACATTTCAAAATCGCGGCTTATTTAAAACTGCGCGGCAGCTACACGGCTGGCCGCCGATAATTGCTTCGTCTGCCGCGAGCGCCTTCCCAACGGGAGGGCTTTTTTATGGGGTTTTGCCTGCAGGATAGGTCGTTTGGGTCTTTTAGGGTGGGTCTTTTTTTCGGGCGCCCTTGGGCCCAAAGGCCCTTTTTTTTATGCTTTCAAAGAGCCATACTGTGTATATACAGGAGGCAACTTATGCAACTATCCGCCGATAACTTTTTGATTATGAGTATGGAATTTATCGCCGTTTCTTCCCAAGGCTCCCAAGCGCCGTTTTTATCCTAATTCCCGGCAGTATCTCCTTTTCCGCCTGTCCTTCAAAGACAGGCGGTTTTTTGCTGTCCGAGGCAAGCAAACAAAAAAACGGATTTTTGGGCCCTTTTCTCTTTACGACTTCGGGATTATTTACTAAAATATAACAATGAAAGCTTTTCCCATTATTGTATCCTCACCGTCCGGCGCCGGCAAGACGACGATCGTGGACGCGGTGCTTAAGCGCAACAAAACCGTTTCCCGCGTGATCACCGCCACCACCCGCGCCCCCCGCACCGGGGAAAAAGACGGCGTGGATTATTTGTTTTGGAGCATCAAGCAGTTTGAACAGGCCATTAAAAAAGGCCAAATGCTGGAATGGGCGCAGGTGCATACGCACTACTACGGTATTCCCAAAAAATCGGTGGACAGCCTGATGAAAAAAGGCATTTGCCCGATTTTGGTAATTGACGTGCAAGGCGCCCGCACCGTAAAAGCGCAATATCCGGACGCGGCAATGGTGTTTATCGTGCCGCCCAGCTTAAAAGAGCTTAAAAAGCGCATTTTGGGCCGCAACGACAATACGCAGGATATTGAGCTGCGTTTGGAAACGGCCAAAAAAGAAATGCTGGAGCTGGATCATTACGATTACGCCCTGCTCAACGACGATTTGGAAGAAGCCGTAGACAATATGGCCGGCATTATTGCCGCGGAGCAATGCCGTGTAAGCCGGCAGGATTTGAAAATTAAAAACCTGAAGTAACAAAGCGAGGGAGCGAGAATATGTCCGTAAAAAACGATAAAGAATTTGATGCCAAATTGATGAACTTTGACGGAGACCGCTATGATGTGGTGGTGTTGGCGTCCATTTGGGCAAAAGAACTCAAGAAAAAAGACGAATATAAAAACCAGCCCAATGCGGTAGTCATCAAAGTGGCGTTGGACGATATCTTATCCAACCGCGTTTCCAAAGACGAAGTGCTTCGCATCAGCAAAGAAAACTTGGAAGCTGAATTAAAAGCCCAGGAAGAAGCCCGCAAAGAAGCGGAACGCAAAGCCAAAGAACCGATGAAACTGTAATTATGGCAAACGATTCGCTGCGCCGGCTGGCTGTAGAGTTTAAAAATTTTCTGGCCGCCCAGGACGAGGACGAATTTATTTCGGCGGCTGCGCCTTCCCGCGCGGCCGCTGTTGCGTCCGGCGCGCCGAAAGAGCCCTTGCCCCGCATGCCCGAAGGCGAAACGCTGACGGTAGAATTTCCGCGGGCCCAGCAAGCCGCCGCAGCCGTGCAACCGGAACCTGTTTCCGTTGCCGATGTTTCTGCTTCAGGAAATGTAATGAACACTGCCCAAAAAACGGCTGCCCTTGCGGAACTGGCCGAAACGATTAAAAACTGCACGCGCTGCCCGCTGGGCAGCACCCGCATTCACGCCGTTCCCGGTGAAGGGAATGTGGACGCCGACCTGATGTTTGTAGGCGAAGGCCCCGGATACGACGAAGACCGCCAAGGCCGCCCGTTTGTGGGCCGCGCGGGCCAACTGTTGGACAAAATGATCGCCGCCATGGGCCTTACACGCGAGCAGGTGTTTATTGCCAACATTGCCAAATGCCACCCGATGACCGATCCGCTCCACCCCGAAAAACACGGCAACGACCGCGCCCCAAACGCGGGCGAAATTGCCTGCTGCCGCAAATATATTGAACAGCAAATTGCCATTGTCTGCCCGAAATACGTGGTGGCTTTGGGCGGAGTGTCCGCCAAGGCGCTGATTGCGGATGCCAAGTCGCTGGGTGCGCTGCGCGGCAAATTCTACGATTTACACCTAGACAGCGTAACCCTTCCCCGCCCCGTCCAGATTTTAGCCACCTTCCACCCCGCCGCGCTCTTGCGCAATCCGGGCTGGAAAAAAGACGCTTGGATGGATTTGCAAATGGTCATGGCTAAACTGGGTTTAAAAGCCCCTCACAAATAAGTTATGTACTGCAAAGTAGTGTTTGACGTTCCGTTAGACCGCGATTTTGATTACGCCGTTCCGGCAGAATTGGAAACCAAAATAATGCCCGGGGTGCGCGTAACGGCGCCGTTTGGGCGGGTGCTGACGGGCGGTATGGTAACGGCCGTGAGCGAAATCTGCACCGCACCAAAGGACGTTACGCTAAAGGAAATTGCTTCCGTGGTAGACAAGCGGCCGCTTTTCGGTTCCGATTTATTCCCCCTGATGCGTTTTATGAAAGCCCAATGGGGCGGGCCGATCGGGCAGATTTTATTTTCGCTCGTTCCCCCTCAACCTTATTTCAAATTGGATAACGCCCCCACTTCCGTTCATATAGACATCAAAACGCCTTCTATGCGCTTAACTTCCTGCCAGGAAACGGCCTTGCAAACGGTGCGTGCGTTTGCGGCGTATGAATTTCATCCGCTGCTTTTAAACGGCCCTTCCTATACGGGCAAGACCGAAACGGTGCTTCGCCTGGCGGGCGAGGTGCTGGCGGGCTACGGCCAAGTGCTTATCACCGTGCCCGACATCGCGGCGGCGCGGCAGTTTATCAGCGAAGCGGAAGAACGCTTTGGGGCGGACAATGTGTTTTGCTGGCACAGCCGGATGCTTTTAAGCAAAAAGAAAAAATACTTTTCAGCCGTTTCCAACGGCTTGCCCTGTGTGGTAATTGCCACGCGCTCCGGCGCGCTGCTGCCGTTTAAAAACCTGCGTTTGGCGGCTGTGCTGGATGAAGGCGACGATAATTATAAACAAGAAGAAAACAAGCCCTATTATCACTTGCGCGAACTATTGATGTTCCGCGCCAAAATGCACGGGGCGGTGTTGTTGTTCGTGTCGGCTACGCCCAGTTTGGAGCTCTTGCAAAAAGTGCACCGGCAAGAAGTGGCGCAGCTTTCGTTTACGCAGGCTGTGCCGGGGCATGCGTTTACGCCGCAAATTAAACTGACGGATAAAAAAGGCGAAAAAAGCCGCTTTCTGTCCGATTTTTTGCTCGCCCAGCTGACGGAAAATTTACAGCGAAAAGAAACCTCCCTTTTAATTTTAAACCGCCGCGGCTATTCCAACGCGTATTATTGTTTAAATTGCGGTGCGTACGCCAAGTGCAAAAAATGCGGCGCCATTTTGGCGCGCGAAAATACGCCCGAACACGGCGACCGCCTGGTCTGCAAAAAATGCGGCCATACCGAAACGCTGCAGCAGCAGTGCCCGCAGTGCTATAATTTGATTTTTAAATCCCGCGGCGGCGGCACGCAAAAGGTGGTTACGGAGCTTGCCAAATTCTTTCCCAAAGCGCATTTGCTCCGGCTGGACTCCGATACCCTTAAAACCAAGGCCGGGCAGGGGTTTGAAGCGTTAAACGCTCTTAAAAGCGGCCGGGCGGACATTATTGTGGGCACGCGGCTTGCGTCGGGCGCGTTGCGGGGCGCCAAAATTACGCTGGCGGCGGTGTTGGACGCCGAACTGGAACTGGACGGGCCGGATTTCCGCGCTTCGGAAAAATACGGGCAAATGCTTTTTGCCCTGCGCGGGCATTTGTCGGGCATTTCCGACGGGCGGCTTATTATCCAGGCGGCCGACAAAGAAGCGTATGACTATGAACCCCTTTTTGCAGGCGATTACAACGCTGCGGCCCAAAGCGAGCTGGCCCTGCGGGAAAGTTTTTCCTATCCGCCTTACGTGCACTTGGCCAAAATGCTGATTAAAGCCAAAGACGCCGATGTGCTGGCGGCCGAAACGGCACGCATCAAACGCTTGGCGGCGCCGCTGGTTTGCCAAACGTTGGGGCCGGTGTGGTGCGCCAAAAAGACGGACGTTCTTAAAAAACAGTATTTGCTTTTTAAGACGGACGAAGCCCGCTGGCTGGAGCTGGTGGCCGCGCTGGACAGTTTTGTTGCGGTCAAAAAAGCGTCGGTCAAGCTGTCGGCCGATCCCTATGATTTTTATTAAGGAGAAAAGATGAATTGGACGGATTTGTTTCGTTTTTCCCCCCGCGCGAGTCGGCAGGAGTATGCTTTTGTTTCTTTGTGCACGCAAGGGATTTCGCTCCTTTTTTATGCGCTGCAGGGGCGCTTTGCCTCGGAGGGACTTTCGTGGATTCAATTTATTTTGGCTTTGGCGTTTGGCTTTGTATCGGCCGTGTTATTGCTGGCGACGGTTTGGGTGGGGCTGGCGGTGGCCTGGCGGCGGATGCATGATATGAATTTGTCCGGCCTGTGGTATGCGGGCTATTACGCGGCGGTGGTTTGTGTCGGCATCGTATTTTCGGAAATCTGGTGGGTGGCTACGGTATTGGGCGCGGCGGCGGTGCTGTTTTTATGCCTTAAAAAACCGTCTTCCTCCAACCGTTTTGGAACACGGGCACCGGCTTTTATGCCGGGGGTATTTTCCAAACGGGGCGTTTTTGCGGCTGCGGTAGCGGCCTATATATTGCTGTCCGTCGGGCAAGTGGCGCTTTCGCGCTGGCAGCTTGCGTCCGCGCAAAAATATTTCCCCGTCCTTCAGGGCCAATCCGTTCCCGCGCGCTAACCTTTTTTCCCGCACACCAAAGACCGGCAGGTTTGCTATACTGTATATACAAAAGGGGGTTCTTATGATAGGAAGAATGGGCCGATTAGGCTATTTTATCCGCTTGTGCATTTTAAGCGTTCTGTATGGATTGGGCGTGCTGTTTTTTACCATGGGTGGAAAGGGGCAATCCCTAAATCCGGTGGCGCTGTTATTCTTGTTTTTGGGAAGCGGCATTTTGTTGGTTTCTTTTTTATCGTGGCTAAGCGCCACGGTGCGCCGGCTGCATGATATGGATTTTTCCGGCTGGTGGGTGTTGCTGGTGTGTTTGTTTCCCGTTTTGATTTTGGTACTGTGCTTATGGCCCGGCATACAGGGATACAACCGCTTTGGCCCGCCGATACGGTATTAACAGTAAAATTTGAGCCGCCGCCCGCCGAAGAACCGGCGGGCGGTTTGGCGTGGTATATGGTAAAATATAAAAGATAACCCGTTACGATGGAGAAAACAACATGACTGTGGAAGAACAAATCAATTTTTTAACGCGCGGCTGCGTGGACGTGGTAACCAAAGCCGACTTGGCCAAAAAACTGGAAAGCGGAAAAACGCTTAAGGTAAAACTCGGCTGCGACCCGACCAGCGCCGACCTGCACCTGGGGCACAGCGTGGCGCTTTCCCTGCTGCGCCGCTTTCAGGATTTGGGGCATAAAGCCGTGCTGGTCATTGGCGATTTTACCGCCGCCGTGGGAGACCCTTCCGGCCGCGATTCCACCCGCCCGGTTCTTCCGCGCGAGAAAATCTTGGAGAACGCCAAAACCTATACGGAGCAGGCGTTTAAAGTGTTGGATCCGTCCAAAACGGAAATCCGCTTTAACAGCGAATGGCTGGAGCCGTTTGTCTCCGGCAAGGAATTGATGCAAACCCTGCAAAAAGTAACGGTAGCGCAGGTGTTGGAACGGGATGATTTTAAAAAACGGATGGCGGCCGGAAACCCGATCAGCATGCTGGAAGTGCTCTACAGCTTGTTTCAGGGGCAGGATTCCGTGGCGCTGGAAGCGGATGTGGAATTGGGCGGAACAGACCAAATTTTCAATTTGTTGGTAGGCCGCCAGCTGCAGAAAAACCACGGGCAGGAACCGCAGGTAGCCATTACGGTGCCGCTGTTGGTGGGATTAGACGGCGTGAAAAAGATGTCCAAGTCCTACGGCAACTATGTGGGATTAAACGACGAGCCGGGCGATATGTTTGGCAAGCTGATGTCTATTCCGGATGAACTGATGCCGATGTACTACGAACTGTTGACCTCGGAAAATATGCAGGACATAAAAGCCATGCACCCCATGGCCGCCAAAAAGAAACTGGCCGGCCTGCTGGTTACGCGTTTTCACGGGGAAGAAGCGGCGCGGGCGGCGTTGGAAAATTTTGAAAAAGTATTTTCCAAAAAAGAGCTCCCCACCGATATGCCGGAATTTAAGCCCGAAGCCGGGGCGATGCTCTCGGCGGTCATTTTTGCGGCGGGTGCGGCACAGAGCAAAAATAAAGCCCGCGGGCTGATTGAACAGGGCGCCGTGCGGTTAAAAGGCGAAAAAGTAAGCGCGGACGGGCCTTTGTCCTTTGAACCGGGCGATGTGCTGCAGGTGGGCAAGCGCCACTTTTTTAAACTGGTAAAATAAAAACGGAATGAAAAAAGTTATCCTTTTGCTTTGCGTTTGCGTGTGTTTGCTGGCCGGCGGCTGCTGGGCGGTAAAGGCTTGTTTTTTTAGCAAGGGGCCGCTGGTGGTGGTGAAGATTGAGCCCGGCCAAAGCGGCAGCGAAGTGGCGCATATGCTAAAGGAAAAGGGAATTATCCGCAGCGAGTTGTTGTTTAAGGCCTTGTTGCGGCTGACGTCTTCCGCACGCGATTTAAAAGCCGGCCGGTTTGATTTGCGCAAAAATACGTCCGCCTTTGAAGTGATTAACTGCATCAAAAGCGGCAAGTGCACGCATTACGAAAAAGTTACCTTTTTGGAAGGCTGGCGGAGCGAAGAAATTGCCGAAGTGCTGGCGGAAAAAGGAATCACGGACGCGCGCGCATTTTTGGATATTGTGCGCGAGAAAAACCTGGAAGGATATCTTTTCCCCTCCACGTATTTGTTTGCCGAAAATACGCCCGCGCAAAAAGTGGTGGATGAAATGCTGGCGCAGTACCGCAAAAATATCGCGCCGCTGTTTCGCAAATATCCGACGAATTTGACCGAAAGGCAAGTGCTTACCGTCGCTTCCATTGTGGAGCGCGAAGCGGTCGTGCATGACGAGCGTCCCAAAATCGCGGCGGTTTATTTGAACCGTTTCCGCATCGGAAAACGCTTGGAGGCCGATCCGACCGTCCAATATGCACTGGGATTTAATTTAAAGGAAAACCGTTACTGGAAAAAAGGCCTTACCTACAAAGACCTGCGCATTAATTCCCCCTACAACACCTACCGCAACGCCGGCCTGCCGCCGGGGCCGATTTGCAACCCCAGCCGGGAATCGGTATTGGGCGTGCTGAACCCGGAGAAAAATTTTGACGCGCTCTATTTCGTGGCCGACCGCGGCGGAAGACATGTATTTTCCAAAACGTTTGACGAACACCGCCGCAACATCCGCCGCATACGAAGCCGCTGAGTACCATTTAAAATCCCGCCGTTTCCGGCGGGATTTTTTTATGGGCTATTCTTTAAAGTATAACGGCCTTAGCGAGTTGGCCACCGCCAAAAGCGATACGCCTACGTCCGCAAATACCGCGGCCCACATATTGGCCATTCCCATTACGCCTAAAACCAATACGCCTGCTTTTACCGCCAGCGCAAATACTACATTTTGCTTAATGATGCGCAGGGTTTTGCGGGAGATTCGTATCCCGGCGGCAATCTTTTGGATTTCATCGGTCATCAGCACTACGTCGGCGGCTTCGATGGCGGCGTCCGAGCCCAATGCCCCCATCGCCAGGGCCAAATCGGCCCGGGCCAGCACCGGGGCGTCGTTGATGCCGTCTCCCGCAAAAGCCGTTACGGCTCCTTTCGGGACATTTGCAATGAGCGCTTCCACTTTGTCCACCTTGCCGGCCGGCAAAAGCCCGCCGTAAGCCTTTGTAATGCCCAATTCCTGGGCGGTTTTTTCAACGGCGGAGGGTTGATCCCCGCTTAAAATGACAAGTTGTTTAACCAGCTTGTTTAATTCTTTTACGGCTTCTTTGGCCCCGGGCTTAGGCATGTCCCCCAGTTCCAAACGTCCTTTGTAAACGCCGTTTTGCGCTACATATACGCAGGTACCGCTTCCGGCTTGCATTCCTTGGACGCCAAACCGCTCCAGCAAGCGTGCGTTCCCGGCCAAAATAACGTCCTGCCCTTGCTTATACTCAATTCCTTCGCCGGCACGTTCCAGCACGCTTTCCCCTTCTGCTAAGGGGCGTTTTTGGGCTTTGGCCGCATGCAAAATGGCTTTGGCCACCGGGTGGTTGGAATGCCCTTCTGCCCGGGCCGCCAGCTGCAGCACTTCTTCCGGCGCAACACCCGCCGCCGGTACCACCGTCGTTACTTCAAACACGCCTTGTGTTAAGGTGCCTGTTTTATCCAATGCCAGCGTGTAGATGTGCGCCAAACGTTCCAGATAAGAGCCGCCTTTAATTAAAATACCGTTTTTGGCAGCCCCCCCAATTCCGCCAAAAAATCCCAGCGGAACCGATAACACCAGCGCACACGGGCACGAAATGACTAAAAAGATAAGCGCCCGGTAAAACCACGTTTTAAACGACGCATCCGCCCAAACCAGCGGCGGAATAACCGCCACCAATACCGCCACCGCCACCACGGCGGGCGTATAAATGCGGGCAAAACGGGTGATGAATTTTTCGGCAGAAGATTTTTTGCTGGCGGCATGTTCGGCCAGTTCCAAAATTTTGGCTACCGCCGAATGGGCATAGCTCTTTTGCGTGCGGATGTGCAGCGTGCCGTCTACGCTAATGCAGCCGGCCAGCACTTCTTGCCCGGCTTTTGCGCCGACCGGGCGCGATTCGCCGGTAAGGGCCGACGTATCAATATGCCCGGAGCCGGACACCACCACCCCGTCCAAAGCGATCCGTTCCCCCGGAAGGACGAGTGTCGTTTCGCCAATTTGCACGTCCTGCGGGGAGACCTTTTCTTCTTTTCCGTTGCGAATGACGCGTGCAAAGTCCGGCCGCAAGTCCATTAATTTTACAATGCTTCGGCGCGATTTGCCGGCGGCGGCTTCCTGCAGCATTTCCCCTATTTGGTAAAACAGCATCACAGCCGCCGCTTCGGGATATTCGCCGATGGCAAAAGCGCCCAGGGTGGCGATGGCCATCAAAAAGTTTTCATCAAAAACTTTTCCTTGGCGGATATTTTGAAGCGATTTAACCAGCACTTCCCATCCGCAAATCAGATACGAAATAATGTAGAGCGGCAGTTTTACCCATAATCCGGCCGGTATCAGCAGTGCGGCCGCAAATAACACCCCCGCCAAAGCCAATTTTTTCCATCCGTTTTCTTCCGGGTGCGTTTCCTGCCCGTGTGCCGCCGCGCAGGCGCTGCAGTCGTGGCAGGTGGATTGTTTGCAATCGTGTATCATAATTCCTCCTGCACGTGTTCCAACCCTTGGTTGAAAATCCGTTTTACGTGTTCATCAGCCAGCGAATAAAAAATTGTTTTTCCCTGGCGGCGGTTTTTGACCAATTTGTTTTGTTTCAAAAAGCGCAGTTGGTGGGAAATGGCCGAGTGCGTCATTCCCAACTCGTCGGCAATGTGCTGCACGCATTGCTCGCAGTCAAAAAGCGCGCACAAAATGCGCAGGCGGGTGCTGTCCCCAAATACCTTAAAAAGATCCGCCAAGTCATACAGGGTTTCTTCCGGCAGTTTTAAGGACGGCTTGCACACGTGTGCGGCTAAAAGTTTGGTTTTTTTATGCATGGGAAATATCCTTTTTAATAATTACATATGAACATATGTTCATATATTATTATAATAATTGTTTTAAATTTTTTCAAGCAATTTATTTTTGCTCTTGAGTCAGAACAGAAAAATTGTATACTATTGGGGTAGCAATTTACTGAAAGGAGTGTATATGAATAAACAGGGCTTTACGTTAATTGAATTACTGGTTGTCGTATTGATTATCGGCATTCTGTCGGCCATTGCGTTGCCGCAGTATGAATCGGCAGTGGAAAAATCCCGCATGTCGGAAGCTATGATTAATGCCAAAGCTATTTCCGATGCAGCCCAGCGCTATTTTCAAGCCAATCCCAACGAAACGGTAATTTCCAATAAAAACCAAATTGCCGACGTGGATTTAAGAGGCGGAACGTGGGTGGATAATGCAACCTATAAAACCAAATTGTTCATTTATAAATTGGGCGGAGCGGAAGGCCGGGTGGATGTGTACCGAACGGATGGAGACGGAATTGACACCTATATTTATCATCTGTGGCAGAAGCCGGATCTTTCCGGCGGAGACGCCTTGAAAGGATGTGAACCCGGAAACGATGACCCCGAAACGGGGGAGCAAATGTGTAAGTTTTTTGTGGGAATCTAATATCCGCATGATCCGATACGTAAAAAGCCCGGTCTGTTGACCGGGCTTTTTTAACAGATTAGAGATTTTTAAGACGTTTTACAATTTCTTTGGCCGCCGTCATCGGATTGGGAATGCGCAGGCCGGCATAAGAGGAGCGCATATAATACAGATCGCGGTTTTTGCCGGTCAGGCGTCCCAAAACCTGCGCCAGATGAGGGGTTAGGTTTTTATCTTCCGTTACCAAACGGGCGCAGCGGGCGTTGGCCAGAATTTTGGCGTTATAAAATTGATGGTTCGCCGCGGCATACGGAAAAGGCACCAACACCGCCGGCAGCCGGCAATACATCAGCTCCGCCAAGGTGCTGGCGCCGCTTCGGCATACCGCCAAATCGGCGGCGTGCATCAGGGCGTAGATTTCGTGGGAATAGGGCAATACGGAAACATTGGTAAATCCGGCATATTCCTGCCGTATCACGCCAAACCACCGATCCCCGGTAATGTGGATAAACTGCCAGGAGGGAAGCTTGGGCGCCAGTTTGCGGATAATTTGCGCGCACGCGGCGTTGAGTCCTTTGGCCCCTTGGCTGCCGCCAAAAATAAGGGCCGTCCGTTTTTGGGGGTCTAGCCCCAGCCCTTCCAAAATGGCGGTTCTGTCGGTCTTTTCGGCAAATTCCCGGCGAATAGGCGTGCTGGTCAGCACGGCATTTTTTATTTTCTTATTTACGGGCAGCCCCAGCATAAATAAATCGGCAAATTTGCCGCATATTTTATTGGCCAGCCCCAGCCGGGCGTTGGAATCGTGCACGGCGGTTTTAATTCCCATAAAGTGCGCCGTAAAAATCAGCGGGAACGAAATGTATCCCCCCGTTCCTATGGCCGCGTCCGGGCGGAAGTCCTTGATGATGCGCCGGGTTTCCAGCAAAGACTTGAAAAATTTGCACACAAAGCGGATGTGCCGCAAGGGATTAATAGACCGGGGCAGGCCGGTAAAATCAATTTCCCGGTAGCGCAGTTTATGGGTTTCCAAAATTTGGGCGGCGGGATCGTTCTTGCGTACGATAAAAAGTACCGCCAAGCCTTGGCGCCGGAGTTCTTTGCCCAGCGCCAGCCCCGGATAAAAATGTCCCCCCGTTCCGCCGGAGGCAATTAAGAATCGTCTGTTCATAGTCTATTTGTTCCTGTTTTTGTAATTGGTAATATCTTCGCGCAGGTTGTTTTGGGTATTGTTTACTGCGGCTAAGTTCAAAATAATGCCCATCATGACCAGCGTCATAATCACCGATGAGCCGCCGTAGGAGAAAAACGGCAGGGCAATCCCTTTGGTGGGCAGCAAGCCGATGGCCATCGCCATATTAAAAAAGGCCTGCATGCAGATGGTAATCGTCAGCCCGAAGATGACAAGCCCGTGAAACTGCGTTTTGGCAATGCGCGCCAAACTGATGCCGCGGATAAGCAGCCAGCAGAAAAACACCAAAATTACCACCACGCGCACCAGCCCAAGCTCCTCACACATAATGGAAAAGATAAAATCCGTATGGGCGGCGGGCAGGTATTCCAGCTTCAGTTCGCTGTTGCCCAAGCCTTTGCCGAACCATCCGCCGGAACCGACCGCCAAAAACGATTGCACCAGCTGATAGCCGCTGGTGCCGGCGGTGGCAAACGGATCCAGAAACGAAAAAATGCGTTCCCGCCGGTAACTGACGAAAAACAACTGCTGGATGACCAGCGGCGAAATAACCAGCGCCGGCACCGCCAAGTGCTTCAGCCGCGCTCCCGCCACCAAGAGCATAAACACAAACACCGCCCCCATTAACGTAGGCGTGCCAATATCTTTTTCGGCCAAGATCAGCCCCAGCGTGATGCCCGCCACCGCCATGGGTTTAATGAGCAGTTTCCAGTTTTTGGTCAATTTGCCCGAAACGTTGTTTAAATAATCTGCCGTATAGATGACCAGCGTTACTTTGGCAATTTCGGACGGCTGCAACTTAAAAAAGCCGAAATCAATCCAACGGTGCACATTGGCCTGTGCGCGGGTAAATAAGACCACAATCAGCAACACCCAAGTGGCGTACATCAGGTTCATGGGCGAAAAAATTTTCAGTTTTTGCAGTTTGTCATACGTCTGGGACAAGAACAACGCCGCCGCAATGCCCAACGCGTCAAATAAGAGCTGGCGTTTAAAATAACTGGTAGAATCAAACGCACTGGAAGAATACGTAAAAATCAGGCCGAACAATACAAACGCAAACGTAATAAATGCGATGCGTTTATCCAGCTGCAAAGGCTTCCAGCCGCCGCGGGCGGGAGCCGGCTTGGTACCGCTTGGGCGGAAGGAGGCCCCCCGGCCGTTATACTCGGCCGGCGCCTTGCGAATGAAGTTATTGCGCCGCTTGGGCGCTTTGTTAAATAGCCGACCCATAGTTTACCTGCTTTTTAACGACGCCAGCGCCAGCAGCATCAGCATGGCGCCCACAATCCAAAAGCGCACGATGACTTTCGGTTCCGGCACGCCTAAGAGTTCAAAATGGTGGTGTATGGGCGCCATTTTAAAAAGCCGCTTGCCGTGGGTAAGTTTAAAATATCCCATTTGCAGCATGACGGAGAGCGTTTCCAGCACAAAAATACCGCCGGCGATCGGCAGCAACAGCTCTTGCTTGACGCACAGCGAAGCCGTGCCGATGACGCCGCCCAAAAACAGCGAGCTCGTATCCCCCATAAACACTTGCGCCGGATACGCGTTAAACCACAAGAAACCCAAACACGCGCCGATCAGGGCCCCCATAAATACGGTAATTTCCCCCGCGCCGGGCACGTAAATAATTTTTAAATAATCGGAAAAATTGACGTTGCCCGCCAGATAAGCAAAAATGGCATAGGTAGCCGCCGTAAACACCATGCATCCGCTGGCCAGCCCGTCCAGGCCGTCCGTTAAATTCGTAGCGTTGGAGGAACCCACAATCACCAACATGGCAAACGCAAAATAAAAAACGGACAAATCCACAAACATCTTGCTCATATACGGAATAATAAGCGAAGTGGTATAGTTGCCGTTGGGCGGATTCAGGGCCAGATATCCCACCACCACCACGGCCGTAAACAGCTGAATGGCCAGTTTGATGGAGGATTTCATCCCTTCCGGGTTCTTTTTTACCAGTTTGGTATAATCGTCCATTACACCCGCAATGCCCAGCGTAACCGTGGTAAAGAGCAGCAGCCAAATATAATTGTTGTCCCACCGCGCCCATAACAAAACGCTGACGACCAGGCTTGCAAAAATCAAAATTCCCCCCATCGTAGGCGTGCCGCTTTTAGAAAGGTGCGAGGCCGGGCCGTATTCGCGTTCAATCTGCTGAATCTTATACGAACGCAGCTTGGCCACCACCTTGGGGCCGATCAGGAGCGTCAGCAAAAAAGACGTAACAATCGCCGCGCCGGTGCGGAAGGTGATATAGCTAAAGATATTTAAAAAGCTAATGTCGCCTGTGAATAACGAAAGATAGTATAACATCGGGGTTAAATCTCCTTAAGTATATTTTCAAAATTCATCGCACGGGACGCTTTTACCAGGCACGTGCCGCCTTTTTTAAGCGCGGCGGAAAGTTCCTTCGTCCAGCCGCTGGGCGTGAGCGAGTAGAACGTTTTGATGCCGGGGGCGTCTTTTAATTTTTCATATGCATATTTCATTTCCGGCCCAGCCAAAAACGCGTATTCCACCCCGTTGTCCTGCAGTTGGCGCGCAATCAGGCGGTGGTATTCTTTGGACGTTTCCCCCAGTTCTTTCATATCGCCCAGCACGGCAATACGCGGGGAGGCGGTTTCCCGCCCCAAAATTTCCAGCGCGTTTTGCATACTGGCGGGGTTGGCGTTGTAGCAGTCCAAAATAAATTCTACTCCTTCTTTATGCAATCTTTCCATGCGCATGGGCATAGGGGTATAGGAAAGGAGGCCTTTTTTTACGTTGTCCATATACAGCCCCAGCGCAATGGCAGCAGCTGCGGCGGCGGCGGCATTTAGTTTGTCGTGGCGCTGCAGTATTACATCCAGCACATAGGCCTCGCCTTTATAGGTAAAGGAAAATTTTTCCGTTTCCAAAATCTGTAAATCCGCCCCCGGATGAAACCCGAACGAAAGGCTTTTGCCTTTGTATTGGGTTTTTAAGCGGGCGAGCAGGGGATCGTCTGCATTATACACAAGCGTCCCGCCGCTGTTGAGGCATTGGGCAATTTCGGTTTTGGTTTGATAGACGGTTTCCAAATCGTGGAAAAACTCCAAATGCGCCGCCGACACATTGGTAATTACCGCCACGTCCGGCACCGCCAGCGAAGCAATTTCGCGGATGTCGCCGGGGTGGGAAGCCCCCAGCTCAAAAACGCCGTACTGGTGTTTGGGCTGAATTTCCAAGAGCGAAAACGGCACCCCGAACTGATTGTTGAAATTGCCCATATTGGCAATGGTTTCCCCCGCCGTTTCGCAAATGGCGCGCAGCATTTGTTTGGTGGTGCTTTTGCCGTTAGAGCCGGTAATGGCGGCCACTTTGAGGGTGCTGTTTAGGCGGTGGTATTTGGCAAGGGCCTGGAGGGCTTTTAAAGAATCGTCCACCAGCAAAAACGAGGCGTCGGAACCGGCGGGAAGGGTAAACCCTTTTTCGGCCAGCACCACGCTGGCGCCTTTCTGCAAGACTTGGGGAATAAATTGGCGGGCGTCGTGATTTTTGCCTTTCAGCGCGAGGAACGCATCGCCTGGGCGGATGACGCGGGAATCCGTTACAAAAGAAGTAACAACGGTCTGAGGATGGGAGGATACCAGCTCCGCATGGGTAATTTGGGCAATTTTACTGACGGTTAAATTAAGCTTCATACATACTCCTTACAAAAATCAACTGCATACGCCCTTACGGGGAACATCAAAAATCGGTTTGATCCGGCGCCACGCCTTTCATGGCCAGCATCCGCTCCATAATTTCCTTAAATACGGGTGCCGCGGTGCTGCTGCCGAAAGAGTACTTAGTCGGGTTATCCAGCACGACAAGCACCGTAAACTGCGGGTCGGACACGGGGGCAAACCCGCAGAACGACACAATATGCTGCCGCTTGGCGTAGCCGCCTTCTTTGCTTAGTTTTTCGGCGGTGCCGGTTTTCCCCGCTACGGTATAGCCTTTAATTTGCGCCCGCTTGCCGGAACCCACTTCCACCACGCTTTGCAGGGCTTTTTTCATGATGTCGGTGGTTTCTTCTTTGAGTACGCGGCGGATTCTGACGGGTTTGGATTTCTCTTCCACTTTTCCGCCGGCATATTCAATGCGGTCAATGATATGCGGCTGCATCAAAATGCCGCCGTTGGCAATGGCGGAATAGGCGTTAATCAGCTGGATAGGCGTTACCGCCACGCCGTAGCCGTAGCCTTTGGTGGCGGTGTCCACCACCGTCCAGCGGCTGTAAGGGGGCACATTGCCTTTGGATTCGCCGTTAAAATTGATGTCCGTTTTGGTGCCAAAGCCAAAGGCTTTGAGATAATAAAATAAATTTTTGGCGCCCAGTTCCAGCGCAATTTTCCCCGCGCCGATGTTGGAGGAAAGCTGCAAAATTTCCGGAATCGTCAGGAAGTCTTTTTTATGTTGGTTGTCTCTTATCACCACGCCGCGGGCCACTTCCCACTTGCGCTCGGACATATCAATCTGGTCGGTAATGTGCACTACGCCCGCATCCAGCGCCGAGGAAATGGCAATGCTTTTAAAGGTGGAGCCCGGCTCGTACGTAAATTGGAACGCGAGCGACTGCCCGTCTTTGGCCGGATAGGAAGCCGCCGCCAGAATTTTGCCCGTTTTGGGGTCTTGCACAATAGCGATGCCGTGTTCGGCGCCGATGGCTTCCACCTCTTTTTTAAGGGCGTTTTCGGCGTAAAACTGGGCTACGGCGTCAATGGTTAAATAGACGTTGGCCACGGAAAGTTCTTCTTTTAGTTTGCGGTCGTAAATAATTTCGCCGCGGCGGGCCCGTTTGGCGCGTTTTTTGCTGATGTCTTGGCTCAGCTCGCGGTTGTACATCTGCTCAATGCCCGACAGACCGAAATTTTTGGAATTGGACGCCCCGATTAAATCAATGGCGCTGTTTCCGTACGGGTGGATGCGCTCGTATTCGGGGGTTAGTTCCAGCCCCTGCCCCAATTTAGTGCGTAAAATTTGGGAAATTTTGATGTATTTATCCGGTTTGATTTTTTTGGCCACAAAGAAGAAGTTAGACGCACGGTTCCATTTTTCCAAAATGCGCCGTTTGGGCATTTCCAATGTTTCGGAAAGGAAGGCCACCGTTTTGTTTTTATCCTGCACGTAGCGTTTGTTTACCCCGCAGGAATGGGTGCGGACGGACTCGGCCAGTTCGCGGCCGTTTACGTCCAAAATTTTGCCGCGCAGGCGGTCTTCCGCCAAATAGTTATAAATGGCGCGCTCGGCCTTGGAGGAAAATTCTTCATACAAAAACGTCTGCATATAAAACAGCCGCACAAAAATGCACAGCGGCGCCAGCAAAATCACCAGGCCCGCCACGCGCATGCGGTTTTTGACGTTGAACACAAAGGGAGAAGCAGCCTTTCTTTTAAACATATTTATTTTTCTTCCAGTACTACAATTTCATGCGGTTTGGCCGGCACCATGCCCAGCTTTTCTTCCGCCAGGCGCATGATGCTGCCCGGCCCGGACATGCGGGAAATTTCCAGCTGCAGGTATTGGTTGCGCGCTTCTTTAATTTCCACTTCATTTTGCAGTTGGCTGATCGTGCGGCCCGAACGGTTGATTTCAATACGCATCACCGCCACGCCAAAGAGAAATAACGCCAATACAAATACCATGCCGAAAATTTTCATAATTTAATCCTTTCAATTACCCGCAGTTTTGCGCTTCGGGCCCGCCGGTTTTGGCGTACCTCTTCGTACGGCGCGGAAATGGCGTGTTTGTTGACAAGCAGCCACTCCCCGCTGCGGGCCAATTCTTTAAAACGGTTTTTGACCAACCGGTCTTCCAGCGAGTGGAACGTAAGGATGGCCGCCCGCCCGCCGGGTTTTACAATATCCCCCAGCGCGCCCAAGGCGCTTTCCACCGTTTCCAATTCCCGGTTGCAGGCAATGCGCAGGGCTTGGAAAGTTTGGGTGGCGGGGTGCGTTTTGCCGCGTTTGCCGCCGTAGACTTGTTCCACCAGTTTGGCCAGCTGAGCGGTGGTTTGCAGGGGCTGCTGGCGGCGGGCCTTCATAATGGCCAACGCAATCGCCGTGGCGTTGCGCTCTTCGCCGTATTCTTTTAAAATGCGTTCCAGCTCGTCCATGGGCCAGGTGTTGACGATTACCTGCGCACTCAGCGGGTTTTGACGGTCAAAACGCATATCAAGCGGCCCGTCGTGCACGATGCTAAAGCCCCGTTGGGGGTTGTCCAGCTGATAGGAACTGAGGCCCAAATCAAACAAGGCGCCGTCCGCCCCGGCAAGGCCCAGCTTGTGCAGTTCCTGCGGGGCTTGGGTATAGCTGGCGTGAAAAGCAAGCAAGCGGGGGTCGTTTACGCGCTGGCGCGCTATTTGCAGGGCTTCTTCGTCCTTATCAAAGCCCAAAATGCGGGCCTGCGGCCCCAAACGGTTTAAGAAAAATTTAGTATGCCCCCCCAGCCCCAGCGTGCCGTCTACATATACGCCTTGGGGGGTGGTTAACAAGAAATCCGCAATCAGCGGCGCCATAATGGGAATGTGAACCCAGTTTTCGCTCATCAGTTAAAACCTCCTTTATAGGAGTTGGTGGGCACCATTTGCAATTTATTAATTTTGGTTTTCTGCGGGGCCGGTTGGCTGGATTTTTGGACGGACGGCCGTGCAGGCGCCGGGTTGGACACGGGCTTTCCGGCTGCTTGAGCTGCGGCCGGGCGTTGGGCGGGAGCGGAGGCTTTTTTCGCGTCCGACTGCAAAATTTTTCCTTCCTCGTACGCTTTTTGCAAATCGTGCCGCCATACATTTTCCAGCACGCTGATGCGGTTAAACGGCATGCCATACGCGCGGTAGAGCGCCTGGTGCAAGGGCGTTTTGGCTTTCAGTTCGTTGCAGAAACGGTAAAATTCATCCCGGCTGCGGGTTTTAAGCAGATAGGACACTACGCTGTAAGCTTGCGTGTACCAGAGCTCGGCCTGAGCGGTGCTGTAATCATTCAGCGTTTCCAACACGGTCATTTCCTCAAACGGAATAAATTCCCCTTTTAAAATACGGCGCAGGCTGCGGTCTACCCAGCTGGGTTTTTGCTTGGTGGTGTTAATTTGCATATATACCGCCATCCCTTCCGACAGCCACAGCGGCGAGATTGTAGGCAGGAAATACCCGTCAAAATACAAGTGCGTCAGCTCGTGCACGGACAGCGGGTAGAAATTGTCCCCCTCAATCACGTACATTGTGTCCGCCCGCAAATCGGACGACGCCCCCGACCACGCCGGGCGTTTGGTAAAGGCCATATAGCTGTTCTTTTGGCCAAACAGCATGACTAAAATTTTGTTGGGTTTAATGATGATCGTAAACGGGGTTAAGTCCAACATTAAATTGCCGTGTATATTGTCCAGCACGGTTTTAATGGTGGGCGTAACCGGGTTTTTTTCGCGGTAAATCAGATAGTTGAACGTATCCGCCGTCAAAAAGCCGGGCGGCGGCGGCATCCAGCGCACTTTTTGGGCGGAATCGGCGGGGCGGAAGACCTGCGCGGGCAAATCTTCTATGCTTTCTTCCGGTGCAATGCTGACGATATTTTCCAGGCCGGAAATCATTTCGTTAAATTGTTTTTCATCGGCTTTTGCTGCGGGAGTGCCTTGCGGCCGCGATTGCGGCATGGGCGGAACGGAAATTTCCGGCCGCAGTTCGCGCGCGCGGCCGCGTTCGTCTTCTTGGGGGGCCGCCGCCGGCTCCAGCGGAACCGGTTTGACGGTAGCCGGTTTTACGGGCTCTATCACGTCCGGCCGCGGCGCAGGCGCAAAAAGGTCTTTCACCATTTCCTTTGGACTTAATCCGAACGAACGCAATAGCGGCGGTGCTATCAGCACCGCAGCCAAAATCCATAGGAAAATGACGAATTTCTTAATCATATTTTATGCTTCGTGTTTTTCAAACAGTGCCAAATGGCGTTTTTTATCGTCGCACGGCAAACTGTAGCGTTCTACGCCCAAAAGCACCGCACCGCAGGCGTGCGGGTCGCACGCGTCCGTCTGTGGGTGTTCCCCCTGAAACGCGATAAACACGCCCCCCGGTTTTACGGCGCTTAAACAAGCCGCCAAAATATCGGGCAGCTGGCCCATGGCGCGCTCGGTTAAAAAATCAAAGGCAAATTTGGTTCCCTGCCCCAGCCGCACTTTTTTTACTTTGGCGTTGGAAAGGCCCAGCTGCAAGAGGGCCCAGTTCATAAACGAACAGCGTTTTTCCAGGCTTTCAATCAGCGTTACCTGCGCCTGCGGCAAAGCAACGGCCAGCGTGAGGCCGATATATCCCGCCCCGGCGCCGGCATCCGCCGCGTGGCAGGAAGAAAGATTTTTAATATGCGCCATGGCGTAAATTTTGGCGGCGGCGGTTAAGCCGTCGCAAATATGGCGGGAGAGAATTTCTTCCAAGCTGGAGGCGCTGGTTAAATTTAAAAAATCCTTTTTTCCCCACACCAGCTTGGCATATTGCACCAGCCGATCTGCTTGCTCTGTGGAAAGCGGCAAGCCCGCCCGGGCCGCAAAATCAATGAGCTGCTTTTGCATTTTTAAGCCTCCTAAAGCGTTCAATATGCACGGCCAAAAGCTGCAAATCCGCCGGCGTTACGCCCGGAATGCGGCCGGCTTGGCCCAAGGTTTGCGGTTTTACCGCCGCCAGCTTTTGGGCGCTTTCAAACAACAGCCCGCGCACGGAGGACGGGTCAAACCCTTCGGGAATTTTGACGCTGTCCATTTCGGCCAGCCGCTGGGCGTCTTTTTTGTTGCGCTCGTAATAGCCGGCGTATTTGTGATAAATATCCGCGTGGGTGCGGGCTTTTTGCACCGTCCAGGGGAAGAGTTCCGTTTCGTCTTCGTCCGCCGGGGCGTTGGGGTGGTCAATCAGTTTTTGGCACAGCGCTTTGTATTTTTCAAAGGGCGCTTGGTATTTTTTGTCCAGCATGCCCAGTTTAAAGGCGTGCGGCATAAGGCGCAGGTCTGCATTGTCGTTGCGCAACAGAATACGGTATTCCGCCCGGGAGGTAAACATCCGGTACGGTTCGTTGACGCCTTTGTTGATTAAATCGTCAATCAGCACGCCGATGTAGGCTTCGTCGCGCCGCAGGACGAAAGGCTCTTTGCCTTGCACCTTCAGCGCGGCGTTGATGCCCGCCATAATACCCTGCCCGCCGGCCTCTTCGTAGCCGGTGGTGCCGTTAATCTGCCCCGCCATAAACAGCCCGGGGATCCGCTTGCTTTCCAGCGAAGGGAACAAATCGCGCGGGTCGGAAAAATCGTACTCAATGGCATATCCGGGCCGCGTAATGGCGGCTTTTTCCATGCCTGGGACGGATTTAATCAGCGCGCGCTGAACGTCTTCGGGCATGCTGGTGGAAAAGCCTTGTATATAAAATTCCTCGGTGTGAAAGCCTTCCGGCTCCAAAAAGAGCGGGTGGCTGGTAACGTCCGGAAATTTTTTGATTTTATCTTCCACCGACGGACAATACCGCGGCCCCAAGCTGTGAATGTTGCCGCTGTACATGGCGGAGCGTTGGAAATTGCTGCGCAGAATTTTGTCCGTTTCCAGGGTGGTGCGGGTGATGTAGCAGCTTAAAAAAGTGCGTTTGGACTGTTCGGTTACGTCCGTAAAATGCGAAATGGGCTGGAGCGGATTGTCGGACGGCTGGAGGCGGAATTTGGAATAATCCAGCCCGCGGGCGTTAATGCGCATCGGCGTGCCCGTTTTAAAGCGCAGGATATTTAGTTTCAGCTCTTCCCGCAGGTTTTTGGCCAGCCCGTCCGAAGGCATATCGTTGTAGCGGCCGCCGCGGAACATTTCCGTGCCGATGTGAATCGTCCCCGCCAAAAAAGTGCCCGTGGTCAAAATCACGCTTTTAGTGTGGTAAAACGTGTTGCGAAGCGTCAGCACGCCGTCTACCGCGTTGTCGGAGACGGAAATTTTGACGGCTTCGTCCTGCATGATATCCAGGTTGGGCTGGAGCTCCAGAAAATGCTTGAAGGTAAATTGATAGACTTTTTTGTCGCACTGCACGCGCGGGGAATGCACGGCCGGGCCTTTGCCGGTGTTGAGCATATGGTAATGCAGGGCGGCGTGATCGGTTACGCGCCCCATGGCTCCGCCCAGCGCGTCAATTTCGCGCACGATTTGGCCTTTGGCAATCCCGCCGATAGAGGGATTGCACGACATTTGGGCAATCGTATCCAAGCTTTGGCTAAGCAACAGGGTTTTGGCGCCCAGTTTGGCCGCCGCCAATGCGGCCTCGCAGCCGGCATGCCCGCCCCCAATCACAATGACATCATACTGATCTTCACAAACAAACATTTATTTCCCCATACAAAACTTCGAGAAGATAATCCCCAGCACGTCATCGGGGGTTACTTCTCCGATTAAATCTTGCAAATCGTTCAACGCCCGGCGCAGATGTTCGGCATAAATTTCCCCGCCGGCGTGCGATTCCAAGCGAATCAGTGCGCTTTCCAGCTCCGTTTGGGCCCGCAGCAGCGCTTCGTAATGGCGCAGGTTGGAAATCATCAGTCCGTCCGCCGTCTGCGCTTCGGTTACGTCGGCCGTAATCAAATCTTTCAGCGCATTTAACCCGTCCCCCGTTTTGCACGAAACCGAGACGGACGGATATTGCTCCTGCGCTGGCAGCACGGGTCGCTTAGCGGATAAATCGCTCTTATTCCACACCAGCACGGTGCGTTTGTTTTGGCGGCGGATGTCCTGCCATAATTCCTGCTCTTCCGGCGTAAGCGGGCGGGATGCGTCCAGCACGAATAAAATCAAATCCGCCGCTTCCATTGCGCGGTGGCTGCGGCGCATGCCTTCTTTTTCCGCCGGATCCAAAGCGTGTTCGCGAATGCCGGCGGTATCGGTTAAAATAATTTTTTGGCCGTTTATTTCCAGCGTTTCTTCCACGGTGTCGCGCGTCGTGCCGCTCTGGTCGGACACGATGGCCCGGTCAAACCCCACCAGCGCATTAAGCAGGCTGGATTTGCCGCTGTTGGGCGCGCCCACGATGGCGGTTTTTAATCCGTCTTTAATGTATTTGCCAACGGAAAAAGTATCCGCAAGCGCTTTGATGTGCCCCAAAACGGCGCTAAGTTCCCCCCGCACAAACTCGTCCGACAGGGGCGTCATTTCCTCGTCCACATCATCCAGGCGCACTTCAATCTGCGCCAGCAATTCGGAAAGGCGTTTTTTGATTTCTTCCAGCCGCGCCGACAGTTTTCCGTCCAGCGAGTCCATTGCCAATTTGTGCGCGGCTTTGTTGCCCGAGGCAATTAAATCGCACAATCCCTGCGCTTCCACCAAGTCCATTTTCCCGTTTAAAAAAGCCCGTTGGGAAAATTCCCCCCGCTTGGCCATCACCGCGCCGTTTTGGCACAACAGCTCCAACAGCCGGCCTTTGATATAGGGCGAGGCGTGAACGGCAAACTCCGCCACATCTTCGCCGGTAAAAGAATGCGGGGCCTGAAAATACGTAACAAGGGCTTTATCCAAAACAGCATCTCCGTCGTAAATTGTGCGGAGCGCCTGCTTGCGCGGTTCGGGCGGTTGCGGGCGGCGGGTAAGCACCGCGAGCAGCCGGCAAACCTCCGGGCCGGACAGCCGCACCAAAGCGACCGCCCCGCCAGCTCCCGTAGCCAAAGCGCAGATGGTATGTTGCATAGGTATATTTTATCACTTTTTGGGGCTGTTTTTGGGCGGTTTTTTCTCCTCGTAAAAACCGTCTTTTTCCGCCCCGCGCAAAAAAGAATAAAAAAAGCTATACTTGTACTAGGAAAACGCCGCGGCGTTTCCCGCTCCGTGCGGCCCGCGCCTAAGCGGAGGGATAGGGTTTTGATGAGGAGATTTGGATATGGCTAAAAAAGTATTGGTTTTAACCGGCAGTCCGCGCCAGCTGGGCAACAGCGCCCTCTTGGCCGATGCTTTTATACAGGGCGTGAAAGCCGCCGGGCATACGGCCCAAGTGTTTGAAACCGCTTTCCACCCGGTTTTGCCCTGCAAAGCCTGCGACAAATGCTGGACGACCGGCACACCGTGCGTTTTTAAGGACGATTTTGAAAAACTGGCCCCGATGCTGGAAGAAGCCGACGTGCTGGTGTTGTGCACGCCGCTGTACTGGTTTAATATGACGGCCCAGCTTAAAGCCGCGGTGGACAAGCTCTACGCCTATATGAAACCCAACGCGCCGCGGAAACTGAAAATTAAAGAATGCGTGCTGCTTTCCGCCGCCGAAGGAAATGAACAAGACGGCGATTATGAAGGCTTAAAAGCCACCTACAAGGCCATTGCCGATTATTTAAAATGGACAGACCGCGGCATGATTTTGGCCGGCGGCACCTGGGACGCGGGCGACGTGATTAAAACCGGCAAGCTAAAAGAAGCCCTGGAGCTGGGCCGCACCCTTTAAACGCAAGGTGGCTTTTTATGACATAAAAAAACCCCGGCTTTTTAGGCCGGGGTTTTTGGTTGGTGCAAATTATTTGTTTTCCGTTTTGGGCTGTTCTTCGGCCGGCGCGTCAAAGAGCGGGCCGCAGCTGCAAGCCGGTTTTTCTTCGGCCGCCGGACAGTCGGCCGCGGCTGCGGGCTGCGGGGCCGGTTCGGCGGCAGGCTGCTGCACCGGGGTAACGGTCAGCGTTTCCTGCACGGTAATGGTCTCGTGCACCGTTACGGTTTCCTGCACGGGGGCTTGCGCCGCTTGCGCAGGGGCCGGTTGGGCCGCTTCCTGGGTGGGCGTTTCCGCCTCGCCTGCACAGCAGGAGCAGGATTCGTGGTATTCGTTTAATTCTTTTTCTTTTTCCGCTTCGGCCACGGCTTGTTGGGCGGGCGTTTGTTCGGGAATGTCTTCCCCGATGACGCCGGGCACAAAATCCGCCGGGGCGGTGTGGGCGTGCGCCTGCTCAAGGGCTTTTTCGGTGGGGCGCAGGGTTACTTTGCGCCATTTGCCTTCCCCTTCCGAGGCGGTAGTAACAAATTCGTTGCCTTCCACGGCGCGGTGGATATAGCGGCGCAGCTGGGCGCTCATGGGGCGGAAGCGGAAGACGCTGTTGCCGCGTTTAATCATATCAATGCCTTTGGCAATTTCGGCGTCAATTTTGTCTTCGGCTTTTCTCCAGTAGTTCTGCGTGTCGGTAATGACGGAGATCGGCTTGTCAAAATGGCGGCTTAAGGCCAGCGTGCACAAGTATTGAATGGCTTCCAGCGTTTTGCCTTCTTTGCCGATGACAATAGCCGGGTGGTCGCAGTCAAACGTAAGCAAAATGCGCTGTTGTTTTTCGTCCCACCAGACGTTCAGGTTTTCCACTTTCACGCCCATATGCGTAAGCACTTTTTCCAAGTATTCTTTGGCTTCCTGCATGGGGGCTTTTAAATTTTCCGGGATGACGGCATTTTGAATGGCCTCGCTCGGCAGGAGTTGAGGTTCATTGGCCTTGGGTTGTTTTTCGCGCACTTCACGCACTTCTACATCCAAGCGTTCATGCTTGCGGGTGTTTCTGCGGCCGCTGCGGGATTCGGAGCGGTCTTTGCGGCCGCGGCCGCCGCGGGAAGATTTGGAGGAACGTTTTTTCGGCACGTCCATATAGATTTGGGAATCCAAATCCGCCGTGCTCCAGCGTTTTTGGCGCAGTTCCACTACCGCCGGGCGGGCCCCAATGCCCAAAAAGCCTTTTTTGGGGTTTTCCAATACGGTTACTTCCACTTGGTCTCTTCTTAATCCTAATTCTTTTAGCCCTTTTGCAATGGCTTCGGATACTTCTCTTGCTTGTACTTTAATTTTGCTTGGCATAACAAATTGGCTCCTTAATTCGCTTTCGCGATTTTTTTATTAACAAAGGTTTGAATTCCGAACGTGAGCAGGCTGTTGGTCAGCCAGTACAGCACCAACCCCGAAGGGAAATTCATGAACAACAAGGTAAAAATAAGCGGCATATATTTAAACATGGCAGCCTGCGCCGGATCCGTCCCGGCGGGAATGTTGCCTTTTTGCTGGAAATACATCACCGCACCCATTAAAATGGGCAGCAAATAATACGGATCCTTAGACGACAAATCCGTAATCCAGAACACAAACTTCGCCCCGTGCAAAGACCACGACGTCCGCAGGGCATTGTACAACGCCAGGAAAATAGGCAGCTGAATGAGCATCGGCAGGCAGCCCGCCAGCGGGTTGACTTTGTATTTGCGGTACAAGGCCAGCGTTTCGCGGTTGAGGGCTTCCTGATTGCCTTTATATTTATCCTGGATGCGTTTCATTTCGGGTTGGATTTTGCGCATTTGAGCGGCCGACTTAAGCTGCATCAGCGTAAATTTAAACAAGATCGCCTGCAGCAGTACGGTAATCATAATAATGGCTACGCCGTAGTTGCCCGTCCAGCCGTAGAACATTTCCAAGATGTTGCGGGCAATTTTACCCAGCGCACCAAAGAAACCGAACGCGATGGAACGGTCTAAATGATACGGCAGGGTTAAGAACTGCTTATAATCTTTCGGCCCGAAATAAAAATCCGATTTATACGTTTCTTTGGATTTGGCTTCCACCGTTACGCCCGGCACACCGACGGAAAACTGCGGCCCTTCCAACGCGCCTTCGCCGGCAAGGCCCCACAACCGTTTTTGCGTGCCGATCTTTTCCTTAGAAGCGGCCAGCTCGCCCGGCTTCCAGCCTTGCGGAATCAGCACCGCCAGGAAGTAGCGGTTTTCAATACCGGCCCACAGCCAAGGAAGTTCGGGTTGTTTGTCGCCTTTTGCAAAGACTTCCAAGGTCGGTTTTTTCTTATTTTTCTCCTGCACCAAATACACTGCTTTTGACTCGCGCTCGTTGTCGTTCATTTCGCTTTTGACGGTGGCGAGCCCCGGGCCGAAATTCCAATTCCACGGCGATACGGTCAGCGCCTGAGAGGTGTTGTTTTCAAACGTAACGGACACATTGTTAATGCCGTTATCGTTAAAACGGTACTCTTTATATACGCTGAACCCGGGGACGATATCCCCCACAAACGTAATGGAATTTTTGGTGCGGGCAAATTCCGCAAAATCCACCTGCGGCAAGGTGGCAAAATACCCCTCCCCTTTATAAGGGGTTAAATCCACGTCTTCAATGGTATCTTTAAACAGGTAGGTTTTGATACCCGCCCCTTTGGAAGAAAAAGTAACATCGGCCTGAGGAAGGCTGAGGGTAAAGAGTTCTTCGGGTTTGGGAGCGGAAGCGGCTTCTTTGCTGACGGGAGAGGCACTGGCCAAGACGGCTTGTGCGGCCGTTTGGCGCTGGGCTTCTTGTTCGGCTTTTTGCAGCTGAGCCTCGGCGGCTTGCTGCGCCGCGCGGGCGCGCGGAATGGTTACAAACTGGTTGTAACCCGTAATTATCAGCAGGAACAACATTGCTGTAATTAGAAACTGTCTGTTCATAAAACTCCTCTTATTTCAGCGCCGCATGCGTCCGGCGATGCAGCGTCTAAGAGGAAACTTCCCGCTAGACAGAAAAAACAGTACTAGGGCACCGGGTCGTATCCGCCCGGATGCAAAGGGTGGCATTTTAACACCCGCACCAGCGCGAGCCATCCCCCTTTTAACGCGCCGTGTTTGGTAATCGCTTGCTTTGCGTATTGGCTGCATGTCGGTTCAAAGCGGCACACGCCCCTGGGCCCCAAAAACGGGCGAACCAGCAACATAAAAATGTTGAGAAGCAAAAGCAACAAATCCTTACATAAAAGCGAAATTCTGTTCATATTCCCTTCAATAATATGCGGTTAAGACTTATTTTCTGAAGAGTTTTTTAATAAAGCGGCTTTGCCGCACAGTGTCTTGAGCGCTTCCTGCGCTGCGTGCACATGGGTTATTTTTTCGCTTTCCCGGGGGCTGAAAACAAGGTCAGTCCCTTCTTTTATATTTTTTCTGTTCAGTCTGAAAGCTTCTCTTAAAAGTCTTTTGGCGCGGTTGCGTACAACCGCCGGGCCCAGTTTTCTGGACACCACTACCGCAAAACGGGCCGGCCGGGTTTGTTCCGGGCCGGACCGCCACCACAGTATAATTCCGTTATACTGCAGTTTGGCGCCGCCATAGATGACCTGCTGAAAATCTTTCTTCAGGTGCAGGCGGCTACTTCGCGGCAGACCGTAAGACGGCATATTTTAAGCTCTGATCAATTCGTGGCGGCCTTTGGCTCTTCTGGCGCTGAGTACTTTTCTCCCGCCGGCGGTAGCCATTCTGGCTCTGAATCCGATATGTTTGGCACGTCTTCTTTTGTTAGGTCTGTAGGTCGGTAACATGTTTCTCTTATACGTTAATTCTGGCCCGGAAACCGGACTGGAAAGAACGTATCTCCTGTATTAATTTAAAATGGTTTCTATGTGAAACGTACTGATATTATATCTTTTCTGGGGTGCATTTGCCAAGAACTTTGCACGAAATAACGGCAAACAAATCCCGCCTTCCGTAAAGAAGGCGGGAAGAAAAAAGCTTTTTATTTTTTGGGAGTGGCAAAACGAGTATCTGTTAATAAATGGCGGTCAACAATTTGACCGCGGTCTGCTTTGGGGAAATAAATAACCACTCTGGTTTCGGGATCCAACATCACCCCGTCTCTTCCTTGCGGTTTATAAACAATGCCTTCCGGAATTTCATAAGCAAGAAAGTCTCCCAGCATCATGCTGCTATAGGGCTTTCCCTTTCCTTCCAAGGCGCGGTGCAAATCGCGGGCTAAATCGGCTTGCCCGTCATATGTGCGCTGTACGCCGGCGGGAAGGCTGGGGGCTGCTGATTCAGTGAGCGTAACCGAAAGCGGAACGGAAATGGCAGATTTGGAAGCGATGGCGTTGATTCTGTCTCTCAGTACAGGCGGCACCATATCGGCCGGGTGAACGTCAAACGTGCCGTCTTCAAACCGCACCACCATGCTGCCGTAGTTCAGCAACGGCAGGCCGGTTACTTGTACCGATTTGGTAATGACGGCCACTTCTGCCGGTTGGCCGGTAACCGGGTGAGCCGGCAGCCTGTAAACGCGGCTGAGCCCGGCGGCCGGATCAAAGAAAGGAGCCAAAGTATTTAACTCAGGAACTTTGTAGGAGGATCCCACTTGCGCAAACGAAATATCCAAAAACGGCGAGGGGTTTAGGCGTTCGTAGGCTTTTTCATACGCGTCTACAAATTCTTTAGAAGCTTGCTTAGGCGCTAAGAAATCCACTCTTCCGTCCGCATATCTGATTAAATAGCTGCCCGCGGGACACACTTTTTGCACATCGGAAAAATAGCGCAGGCGGTCATTTTGAAAAACGGTAATTTTTTCGCCAGTTTGCGGATGCGCAAATACGGCCGGGTTCGGGGTGGAGCTCATGAAATATCGGACAGTGGCGTTCAAGCGGTTTGTTTTTCTGAAGTGTTTTGCCTCTAATTCCACCACGCGCGCAATTTCCCCGGAGGGCAGCGTAACGGCGTTTTTAAGGGCTTTTTCCGCTTGTTCTTGGGCCGCGATGTTTTTTTCCAGCGCGTTGGCCATATCTTTCTGGGAGGGAAGGGTGGTCTTTTCAAAAGGAATTTCAAGTTGTACTAATTCCCCCGGAAATTGAATGGAAAGCTGTTTCCCAAGCGGAATTCTGGAAACCGTGCTGGCGGCCGATACTCTGGGCAAGGAGCTTTTAACGATGGTTTTTTCTACCCCGGAAGAGGTGGCCGCTTTAATGAATTTAGAAATATCTTTTCCTTTTTGTGCATGAGCGGAACAAACACAACTGACACAACATAACAAAGGCAACATCACACGCATTTCAAAACGCATAAATACAATTCTCCTCTTTTGATAAAACATCTTTTTGATATTATTATTATTTCAAATCTGTGCTGTAGCTTCAAGGAGCAAAAGACCTATTTTTGCATGGGTCTTTGCACATAGGACTTTCTTGTATATTTTAAAATTTGCTATTCTGTTACTGATGATATTTACAGACAGCGGCATTATCCTTTTGCGGCAGGATTTTCGCGAAGCCGACCGCATGGTTTCTCTCTACACGCGCGAACACGGGCGGATTCACGTGCGCCTGCCCGGGGTGGCGCGTGCGGCTGGCAAATTAAAAGCGTTAAGCGAGCCGTTTGTATACGCCGATTACCGCATTTATGTGCGCCGCGGCGGCGTGGTGGGAACGGTTACCGGCGGAAAATTGCATCAGGTTTTTCCCGCGATCCGAAAAGATTTAAAACGAACGGCGCTTGCCTTTCACTTCTGCGAACTTTTCCAACGCCTGACCCCGCTGCACCAGCCCAGCGAAGAAAAATTTGAACTGCTTTTGGCCTCGCTGACGGAACTGGAATTCGGCGAGCCCAACCCCGCTTTTGCCGCCGCATTTACCCTGCGGCTGATGATGTTGGCCGGGTTTGGGTTAGACCATCCTGTGCTTCAAATTTCCTCGGAATTTTGGCGCCGCATGCACGAGGATAAACTCTCTTCTTTGGTGTTTACCGACGCGGAAGATTTGCTTTCTTTAGCCAAATGCAACAGCGTGTGCCGCCGGTTTTTAAACCGCTATTTGTCCTATCCTCTTCATACGCTTAAAAGCTTTGGGTTGGAAGCGCCGGAAGGGCTGCATCAAGAAGACGCCCTTTCTGTGCCCGCGTTGGCCCCGTTGGAAACGGTTTAACCCCCTCTTTAACACGACGATCCCCCCGCAAAGGCGTATTTCGCCGGCGCAGGCGCATGTGCTTTGGGCCGGCCGGCCAAAAAGGCGTTAGGCCAGCAGTTCGTCCATATCCGGGTAAATGTCTTCCAGCGAATGATAGATTTTAAAGGCGTTTTCCCGCACGAATTGGGTGGGTTTTTTAATTTGCGGCACCACGCAGGTGCGCATGCGGGCGGAAATGGCCGCCGTAGCCCCGGCGACGGAATCTTCAAACACCAAACATTCCGACACGTCCACCCCCAACTTTTGGGCGGTTTTCAAATACACTTCCGGATCGGGTTTGGGGCGGAATACATCGTCGGACGTGGTAACCGAGGAAAAATACTTTTTAATTCCTTTCTTTTCCAGCAAAAACATTACCCAGCGCGTAATGTTGGAGGAGGCCAGCGCCACCTTCAGCCCCCGGTTATAAAAAAACTCCACCGCTTGTTTGGCGCCGGGGCGAAAGCGGATTTCTCCGTCGTTAGCCAGGTATTCTTCAAAAATTTCCCCCGTCCGCACGTGCAGTTTTTGCATATCGGTCTGCGGGCCGAAATGCTGCAAAATAAAGCGGGCCGCATCCTCCCGGCTGATGCCTACGCACGATTCAAACAGTTCATACGTAAAGTTTAATCCGTCTTCGGCGGCGGCTTTCTTGTAGCATTCAAAATAAATCGGTTCGGTGTCAAACAACAAGCCGTCCATATCAAAAATAACCGTCGTAATCATATAGGGGTATTATAGCAGTTTTTGCGCGGGCAAACTTCTGCGCCGAAGGTTTGTATTTTATATAATGTATGTAATTATGAAATACGGCATGAATTTTCAGGATATGATATCCGCCCTAAACACCTATTGGACTAAACAAGGCTGCGTCCTCGTTCAGCCCTATGACGTTGAAAAAGGCGCCGGCACCTATAACCCGGAAACCTTTTTCGGCTCTTTAACCACCAAACCCGTCAAGCGCGCCTACGTGGAACCCTGCCGCCGCCCGGCGGACGGCCGCTACGGCGAAAACCCCAACCGCCTGGGCAAATACTATCAGTATCAAGTCATTATGAAACCCGCCCCGGCCAACATTCAGGAAATCTATTTAAACTCTTTAAAAGCCATCGGCCTAGACCCCAAGCAGCACGACGTCCGCTGGATTGAAGACGACTGGCAGTCCCCCACTTTAGGGGCGTCCGGCGTCGGCTGGGAGATTTGGCTGGACGGAATGGAAATTACCCAATTTACCTATTTCCAAAATATGGCGGGCTACGCCCTGCACCCCATTACGGTGGAAATTACCTACGGCTTGGAACGCATTGCCATGTATTGCCAGAAAGTGGACAACGTTTTTGACATCCGCTGGAACGACGAAATTACCTACCGCGACGTCCACCACGAAGGCGAGCGGCAGTTTTCGCATTATTACTTTGAAGAATCCAACGTAGACCACCTGCGCCGCTATATTCAGGAATGCGAAGAAGAATGCATGGCCTTGTGCAAAAAAGGCCTGTATCTGCCGGCGTACGACAACGCGATGAAACTTTCGCACTATTTTAATATGTTGGAAGCGCGCGGGGCGATTTCCGTGTCCGACCGCACCAACAACATTACCAAAATCCGCAACTTGGCCAAAGCCTGCGCCAAAACCTATGTGGAAAGCGTAGAAAAACAAGAAACCCAAAACGAGGAGGCCGCCAAATGAATGCTTTGCTGGAAATCGGCGTAGAACACTTGCCCGCCCGCTTTATGGCGCCTGCCTTAAAGCAACTGGAAACGTTAACCGCCCAACTGTTGGACGAAAAAAGAATTGCTTATAAATCGGTGGAATCTTTCGGCACGTACCGCCGCTTAGTCGTGTATATAGAAGACTTGGCCGAAAAATCGGCCGACGTGCAAAAAGAAGTAAAAGGGCCGCCGGCCAAACTGTTAAAAGATGCCAACGGCCATTTTACCCCCCAAAGCGCCGGGTTTGCGCAAAAGAACGGCATCGCTCCCGAAAAATTGACCGTCGTAGAAACGGAAAAAGGCCCTTTTATCTATGCGGTAGTCAAAATCAAAGGCGAAAAAACGGTCAAACTCCTGCCGGAAATTTTTACCCGCATCGTTACCGGGTTGGAATTTGCCAAAAATATGGTGTGGGAAGAATCGGGCCTGCGCTACGGCCGCCCGATCCGCTCGCTCATCGGGCTTTACGGCAGCAAGGTGGTCAAATTTACGGTAGCCGGCGTTACGTCCAACCGCAACACCTATCCGCTTTCTTCCTTCGGCCGCAAGCCGATTAAAGTGGAAAAAGCCGACAAAGCCTATTATGTGGACTTGCTCCGCTCCCAGCCGCAGCCCATTTTGGTGCTGCCGCAGGAACGCAAAGAAGCGTTGATTAAGACCGTTTCCAACGAAGCCAAGGTGCGCGGCTGCCAAGCCGACTTAGACCCGGAATTAATTGAAGAAACCGTCTGGTTTACCGAACATCCCGTGGCCGTAGGCGGCGATTTTGAAATTAAATTTTTAACCCTGCCCAAAGCATTGGTTACCACGGTGCTTAAGAAACAAATCAAAATGTTCCCCGTCCTAAACGACAAGGGCGAACTGCAGCCGTATTTCATCGCCGTGCGCGACGGGATTTCCGTCAACCAAAACGAAGTGCGCGACGGGTTTAAAAAAGTGATGTCCGCCCGCCTCTCGGACGCGGTGTTCTTCTTTGAAAACGACAAAAAAGACGGGCTGGAAACGTTTAAAGAAAAACTCAAAAACGTGCAATTTCTGGAAGGGCTGGGATCCATGTACGAAAAATCGGCCCGCACCGAGCAATTGGCGGATTGGCTGTGCGATAAGCTGGGCCAGGCTTCTCTGCGTGGTACCGTGGACTATGCGGCCTCGCACGCCTATGCCGATTTGGCCAGCCACGTCGTGTACGAATTTCCCGAATTGCAAGGCTATATGGGCGGGCAATATGCCGCCTTGGAAGGCCGCCAAGACGCCGCCCAAGCGATGGAAGAATTTTACTATCCGCTTACGTCTTCTTCGGCGTTGCCGTCCACCCTGCCGGGGAGCGTGGTATCGCTGGCCGGGAAACTAGACACCTTGGTAGGCAACTTTTTAATCGGCCAAATCCCGACGGGAAGCGAAGATCCTTTCGCCCTGCGCCGCCAAGCCTTTGGCGCGGTGCGCATCCTGCTGGAAGGCAAAATGAACGTGTCGCTTAAAGAATTGGTGGAAAAATCGGCCTCTTTGTATCCGGCCGGTACGCCGGATAAAGGCTTAAAAGAACTGCCGGGCTTTCTGTATCAGCGTTTGTCCTTGGTATTGGAACAGCGCGGCCATACGCCGGCGGCCTTAAATGCGGTTATTAATTGGTATGAAATGCCGCTTGCGCAAGCAGAGGCGTTGGTGAGCGCACTGGAAACGGTTAAAACGGGCGAAGATTTCGCCCAGCTGTTGGAACCGGCCAAACGCGTATGCAACCTCCTTAAAAAGGCGGACAACGTAACCGAAACGGTGGATGAAAAACTGTTTGAACTGCCGGCGGAAAAAGCGTTGTACGACAAAATCCACGAGGTGGACGGCCAACTGGGCTGCACGGTACACACCGCCTGCACGCAGGAAGAATACCTGCGCATTCTTAAGACCTACGGCGCGTTTAGAGAACCTTTGGAAATGTTCTTTAAAGACGTCATGGTCAACGTGCCGGATGCGGCCGTGCGGCAAAACCGCTTGGCGCTGTTGGCGCGGGTGCGCCGCTACCTGACGCAGACGGTGGCGGACATTACCAAACTGTAAGTTATTACATTCATAAAAAACCCGGCTGATTGAGCCGGGTTTTTTATTTAAGATTTTTTGCTTTCCCGACGGTAAAATTACCCCTTGAAAAGTTTTAAATTCCACTTATACTATCCATACAGGAAGTAAGTCCGTAGGCCCTGCCGGGGGCTGCTTGGTAAGCGGACAAAAGCGGTGACGTGAGGCAGTGTTGCTGTTGTTGTAAAGGTGCCGAGCCGGAAGAAGTTGGCCTGTGCGCTAGGGAAAGCCAGGATGGTTGGGTTACGTAACTGTCCGGGAGCTTGGTAAGGCATGGGGCCGGACGTATCTGGCCGCGGACGGGGCAGGGCGCTAAGTGTTGTTCCGTCTGGAAGTTAGGGCGCCGACGCGCAGACGTAAAGCGGTGTAGTGCGGCAAGAGGGTTACGTCGTACAAAGTCGTGTATAGCGGGTTTCCGGCGGTTGATGTAATTGCTTCGGCCGAGTGGAAACGAGAAGCGGCATAAGTCCCGGTAATCAGTTGGTTGGGCCTATCCTGAGAGAAGCAGATAAGCAGTGAAGGAGTGAGAATGGAGACGTTAAGATGAACCCCTCGGTTTGAATAACCGGGGGGTTCCGCTTTATACCCTTAAAAAACCCGATGCCTTGGCACCGGGTTTTTGTGAAAAACTATTCCAATACGCTAGGCGGCGGCAGGAAGGCGGTTTCGGTAGGCGCGCTCTGGGCGGAAGATTCGCCGGAGTCGTTTTCGGTTTCCTCATCCTGCAAAGGCGTTAAAATCATTTCTTCGTAGCTTTCGTCCGGCAGGGGCGCAATATCCACTTCCTGCGGGATATAGATTTCCTGCTGGGCGGGCGTGCTCATTTCTACCCGGCCGGAAGTTTCCGAACGGGAAGAGTCGGCAGCAGCGCCCGACGAATACGCATTGCCGGGGTTCCACCACGCCGGCGGATTGCCGGCACAGGCGGCCGCCAGCACCGCTACGGCCGCTAAGAAAAATATATTTTTCTTCATACTTGTATTATAGCAATATCGCTTCCTATTTGGACACGCCGCCGCTGACCGCCCGTGCGTAAAGCGCCCCGGCCCGATAGCTGCTGCGCACCAAAGGCCCGCTGGCTACTCCTTTAAATCCGATGGACAGGGCATATTCTTCCCACGCGCGGTATTCGGCCGGCTCGGGGTAGCGCGCCACCGGATAGTGCGCCGCGGACGGCGCCAAATACTGTCCGATGGTCAATAAATCCACCCCCGCCGCGCGCAAATCGCGCATCAAGGCACGAATTTGCCCGTCGCTTTCCCCCAGCCCTACCATAAAGCCGGTTTTGGTAAAAATATGCGGCGCCAGTTTTTTGGAATTTTCCAATAGCGTAAGCGTTCTTTTGTAATCGGCCCCTATGCGCACGGCCGCATATAAGTCGGGCACCGTTTCCACATTGTGCGCCAGCACATCCGGGCCGGCCTGCAAAACGGTTTGCAGGGCGGACACATCGCCGCGCAAATCCGAAATCAGCGGTTCCACTTTTACCTGCGGCGTAAGCGTTTTGATGGCTCTAATCACGCGCGCAAAATGCGCGGCGCCGCCGTCTTTTAAATCATCCCGTGTGGGCATGGTTAAGACCGCATAGCGGATGCCCCACTCTTTTACGGCCTGCGCCACCCGTTCGGGTTCGTTTTCATCGGGCGGCAGCGGGCGCGCTTTGCTAACCGCGCAAAAGCGGCAGCCGCGCGTGCAAATATCGCCCAATACCATAAATGTCGCATCGCCGCAATTAAAACATTCCCCCCGGTTGGGGCAGCGGGCGGCATGGCAGACGGTATGCAGCAGGTGTTGGTCAATGGACTGCTGCGCGTGCAAAGCCGCGCTGGAACGCAAGGCCGCTTTGTTGCGGCCCACTAAATCTTTAAGCCACTGGGGCATAGGTGTAGTCATGATTAGTATTATAGCAAAAGCGCTTCCGTGGCGACGAGAGCGATATGATATAATAAAAAAGAAATCTTATTCGGAGAAACGGGTGTGAAACATTTTTTGGTTTTTATCGCGCTGTTGGCCGCGTGCGCCTGGCCGGCCGCCGCTAATACGCCTGCCGCCCAAACGGAACAACAGCGTTTGCAGGAAGCGGGCGACTTGTATTTTGCGTATAAACAAGACGACGCGCTGGAAGCCTATATCGCCCTTTCCAAAGATACCGGCAACCGCCAGGCGTTTTTAAACGCGGCCTTTATCGCCATGGAGCAGAACAACCCCAAACAGGCGGTAGATATTATGTCCGCCGCGTACAAGTTCCATCCGCAAGACCGGGAAGTAATTGAAATGGCGGCCGAAGCGTATCTGGCGGACGGACAATACATTACCGCCGAAAAATTTCTTTCCCTCTTGCCCGAAGACCCCCGCCGGGCCGGATTTTTTCATATCAATCTGGCGCGGGCGCAAATGGGATTAGGCGAAAAAAAGCTGGCCAAATATAACTTAAAAATGGCGGCGCGCGCGGGCACGCATCCGGCGCTTGCCAATTACCTGCTGGGCATTTTGTACGAAGAAGAAAAGGACTATAAAAAAGCGGCGGATGCGTTTCGCAAGGCTACCGTTTACGACCACCAATTTATTGAAGCCAAAAAACATTACGCCTCCGCGCTGGAAAAATTGGGCAATTACAATGAAGCGTACCGCCAGTACCGAATGATTTATTCCTCGGAAAAAAGTCTAAAAGACGTCAACGCCGCTTTGGCCCGCCTAAAACCGCGCCTGACCCGCCCGGAAAAAGAAATTACCGGCGGCAAAGAAATCATCAAACATACCTTTGTAAAACCGCTTCTTCCGCCGGAAAACGTAAAAACCAAACAAATTAAAATCGGCCTGGGCATGCGCTCCAACGGCCGCCCGTCCGCGCGGAACACCGTGCATTTCATTCCCTCGCACGATTTTACCGTTACGGACGCCCAAACCGGGCGCGTCCTGGCCCGCGGCAAAGCCAAAGAAAGCTGGGTGGCCGTACTTAAAGACGGCAAGGCCCACCTGTTAACGCCGGCCAACAAAAAGATTTTTTTCAAAAAATCCGTCATTGTTACCCCCCGCTCCAACACGCAGGGCGAAGGCCACACCATTATTGTGAAAAACGTAATGAGCGGCGCCGGGATGACCTGGGCCAGCGTGGACGATAAAGAATACCGCGGCCAACTGCAAATTACACACAACACCACGCTTAACACCCTCATTCCCATTAATATCGTAAATATAGAAGAATACCTGCAAGGCGTCATCGCTTCCGAAATGCCCACCCAATTTCCGATGGACGCCCTGCGCGCGCAGGCCGTGTTGGCGCGCACCTATGCGCTCAAGCACTTGGGCAAACACAAATACTACGGCTACGATCTGTGCGACACGCAAAACTGTCAGGTGTACGGGGGCGTTACATCCGAAAGCGAACGCGGAAACGCGGCGGTGGAATCCACCATGGGCGAAATTTTGACCTATGAAAATAAACCCATAGAAAGCGTATTTTCGGCCAATTGCGGCGGGGTAACCCAAAGCGCCAAAGAAGCCGGCTGGTATGATACGCCGTATCTGCAGCCCGCATCGGACTATAAAGATTTTGATTTTGACCAGCTCCAGCCTTATCACTTTAAAGAGCTGCTGCAATATCCGCACGACGCTTACAGCCGCTACGACAAAAACGTCAGTCTGGCGGCCTTCCGCTGGACGCGCGTCGTGGACGAAGAAGACCTGAGCCAACTGATTAAACGCCAGAAAAAAGACATCGGCCGCATTACCGCCCTTATTCCGCAGCGCCGGGGCCGCTCGGGCTACGTAAGCCGATTGCTGGTAAAAGGAACAAAAGGCAATTTAACGCTGAATAAAGAAAACGTCATTCGCAATAATTTAAGCCTGGGCATGCTGCGAAGCAGCTACTTTATCGTAGAGCCCAATTACCAAGACCGCGAATTGAAATTTTTCGTGTTTTACGGCGGGGGCTGGGGCCACGGCGTAGGGTTTGACCAAACCGGCGCCGCCGGACGCGCCGAAGCCGGGCAAGGCTATAAAGAAATTTTGCAGCACTATTTCCCGCTGGCAACGTTTGAGTCCCCCGCGCAAGAAAGCGCCCAACCCGCAAAAAAATAATTTTTATTCCGCCCGTAAAAAAACGCCCCGATATATCATCGGGGCGTTTTGACAGTCAAAAGACTTATTGCCCGGCCAATTTTTGCTGTGCCGAAGCTTGAATTTGCTGGATTTGTTTTTGTTTTTCGGCATCCGGCAAATCCGAGGCCATTACCTCATTTACCTTTTCATACATTTCCCGCAGCACCGGGCGCGCTTTTTCCTGCAGGGCGGCTTTTTGTTCGGCGGAAGCACGCCGAACGCCCGGATCTTGCATAATTTGCGCCAGCGAAGTATCCACTTGGCGGTTCAAACGGGCTTCCTGCATTTGCGGATCGTTTTGAATTTCTTCCAACTGTTTGTTGACATCTTGGCGCAGCTGCATGGAAGCTTGTTGCTTGTCTGTTTTGGAAGAATCGGGATCCTGCCAAATTTTCATATATTCGTCGTAGTATTTTTGGTATATTGCGTCAATGCGGCGGGCGCCGTCTTCGCCGTACACCTTCCCGGCCGTTTGCAGTTTTTCCTGGCGTTCTTGGCTGAGGGACTTGTCAATCGCAGCCAACTCCTTTTCGCCCGCTTTGTAGCTGCGCGCCAGCGTTTTTCCTTCTTCTTCATCTTTCAGGCGCTGGGCTACTTCCTGTTTTTCCACTTCATCTTCCGCCTCTATTAAGCCTTTGGTGGATTTGCCGCTTTTGGCAATTAAATCCTCCAACGCTTTTCGGCGGTCGCTTTGGTTGGTCAGCTGCTGCTCGTAATACTGTTCCGGCGGCAAGCCTTGGCGGGCTAGCAGCATATCCTTCTCGCGGAATTCGTCAATCTTGGTTCCCGCCTGTGCGGCCAAATCTTCTCCGTATTGCTTGGCGATTTCCTGCTTTAATAAATTGTCTTTTTCAATGCGTTCCTGTTCAAATTTTTTAAATCCGTTATCTTCCGACATTTTCTGCAGTTTCTGCTCGTACTTTTGGGCCACTTGCTGTACTTTTTCGGCAATTTGCTCAGAGGTTTGCCCCGGCGCGTTTACGGCGGAAGCCATTTCGCTTTGGAACGAATCCATTATGTTAGACGCTTCCTGCGCCGCCTCTTGCCCGAACGCCTGCCCCATACTGTGCACTACCCCTGCTTTTTGGGCGGCCACTTGCTCCAGCACCGGAGCAAACGGCCCGGCATAGGCCGCCTCCGGCGCGGCATTGCGCTGGAGATATTTTTCAATGTTGGCATTTTTTTTGTTTTTAGGAAGCAGCGCCTTGGCCACGGCACGGTTAATCCCGCTGGAAAGCCCTTTTAACTGCATTTCCAGCCGTTTTTGCTGTTCTTTGGGAACGCTGGCCATAAACGGCGCAAAAGAGCGTTCCCGCTCGGCCTGCATTTGCTCCTGCACGGACGGGCGATAAACCCCCGCCTGCTGCCCGGTGGGCGTCGCTTCGGAGCCGGCATATGCGCCGGAAGAGGAACCGTATTTGCCGTAATCAACGGAGGAAAGGCCCCTGGGGCGGTAGGAATTCCCGCCGGAGGATGCCGCCGCCGAAAAAGAGCTTCCTCTGGCAGTAAAAGGCCGGGCATTGGGGCGGGCGGAGAAAGATCCCGCTTGCACGCTACGCGGCCGTCTGACAGATAAATCGGGCCGGTGCACATACCGCTGCACCGCCAGGGCGCGTTTTTCTTGCTTGCTAAGGGATTGTTGGGGATCCATCCCTAACATTTCTTCATCTTTTAATGCGGCAATAAAACGGCGTTGTTCCTGCCTGCTTTGATTGACGGGCGAGGAAGGAGAGGATTCCTGATGATACTGCGCAATACGCAGCCATGCCATCCCAATGGCCAGCAGGGCAATAATCAAAATTCCGAGTTGAAACAGCCTGTTGTTATTGTTCATTCTTTACTTCCTTACCGCCGAAACCGGGATTCCCCTCACTTCCGCCGCGCGGCGTTCCAAGTTTTCATTCAAATGCACTTGCAGTTCCGTCATTTCTTTTCGGTATTTTTCGCCGGCTTTATTTAAATCATTCTGCATTTGGCTCAACCGCGCCGCCCGGCGGACGATTTGATCCGCCTCGTCTCTGTAACGCTCAAAAATATCGCGCGTTTTCAGCACCGCTTCTTTGCCGTACAATTTATCAAATTGGTTTTCAATTTCCTGATGCGCCGCAATCAGCCGCGCACGCAGCGAGGCGGCCTCTTCGTCCGACACCGTAATGACCGGGTCTCCATATTCGGCCACAATGCTGCGGAACGCGTCATCGGCTTCGTTGCCCACTCGCGTTAGTTCCTGCTCCATTTCCTGCGGGTCGGAAACGGACGAAAGCGCCAGCCAATAATCATCCGCCGCTTTATGCAGCACCGGCTGCGCTTTTTGCGCGCAGGCGCTGCCGTAATCCCGCTCAATTCCTTCCGTTAATCCGTCAACGGCGTCCTGCAGGGTTTGGCGGGAAAGGAGGCTCTGTTCCTCATCCGGCAAGGCCCATGAAGCGGCCTGCTGGTTTTTGGAAAACGCCGCTATCTTTTGTGCATACAAAGCAGTTGTTTCATCCAACTTCGTGGCCAGCTCCTGCGGGGTTTGCGCCGCGAGGGCCGCGGCCATGGCCTCTTCGCGAAACTGGGCCAACAATTCCCCCGCTTTTTGCGCCGCCCGGCGGGCATGGGCTTGGCGTACTTCATTTTGCAGGGCATTTTTTTGGGCAAAAATTTGAGAAGAAATCCGCAAGTCCGGCATTTTCGGCAAAAATTCTTTTAAGGCGTTCCCCTCCACCAACGGGCCTTTTACAATGGCCTTAGCGCGTGCCTGTGCCAGGGCGCGGTGGTGCTGGGCTTTGTTCATATAGCGCTGCAAATTATCGGCCCGGGCAGAGCGGCGTTTGGGGTGCACTTCCTCTTCCGGCGGAGTGCAGGCAAAAAATCCGAAACAAACCAGTAAGGCGATTAAGAAGCGAGATGTTTTCATATTTTCATTATACTTCAAAAAGGCCCTTTTGTCAGGCCCTTTTCCGAACGCGCGCGTACTGTAGGCGACAGGCCTGAAGCCGTGCAAAAACCCCGCCGAAGCGGGGTTTTAAAACTTTATTCTTTGCTGATTTCAATGCCCAGCTCTTTAAGCTGGATGTCATCTACTACATTGGGCGAATCCGTCAGCGGGCAGACGGCCTGCGTCGTTTTGGGGAAGGCAATGACCTCGCGGATGGAATCTTCGCCGGCCAGCAGGGCAGTAATACGGTCTAACCCCAGGCCGATCCCTCCGTGAGGCGGCGCCCCCGCTTCCAGCGCGTTTAGCAGCATGCCAAAACGGCGGGCGGATTCTTCTTTGGAGTGTTTCATCAGCGCCAAAATCCGTTCCTGCACGTCGCGGCGGCAGTTGCGCACCGAGCCGGAGGCCAGCTCGTTGCCGTTTAACACCAAGTCGAACTGATAGGAGCGGACGGAGGCGGGATCTTTTTCCAAGTTGGGCAGGTCTTCTTCCACCGGGGCCGTAAAGGGGTTGTGGGCGGCGTCCCAGCGGTCTTCTTCCGGGATATATTCCAACAGCGGGAAGTTGGTAATCCACGCAAAAGCCCATTCGCTTTGGCGGGGCAATTCTTTGACCAATTCTTTGCGCAGCGCGCCCATAAAGCTTTGGCAGGTGTGCAGGCTGGCGTCGCTTCCTACCAAAATAATATCGCCGTCCTGCGCGCCCACGGCTTCTTTTAAAGCGCTCATTTCCTGCGGCGTAAAGAACTTGGCCGAAGGGCCTTCCAGCGCGCCGTCTTTTACTTTCAGCCACACCAGTCCTTTCGCGCCGTTCTTTTTGGCCAGTTCCGTCAGTTTATCCAAGTGTCCGCGCGAATAGGCGGCGCCTTTTTCGCCGCGCAGCGCACGGATGGCTCCGCCGGCGGACAAGACTTCTTTAAACACTTTAAACCCGGTGTTTTTGAAAACATCGTTGACGTTTTTCATTTCCAGGCTGTAGCGTAAATCCGGCTTGTCCGAGCCGTATTTTTCCATAGCGTCGTGGTAAGAAAGCTTGGGGAACGGAACGGAAATGTCTTGGCCGGCCGTTTTAAAAATTTCTTTCATCAGCCCTTCCACCACCTCGTGGATATCGTCAATCGTTACGAACGACATTTCCATATCAATCTGCGTATGTTCGGGCTGGCGGTCGGCGCGGAGATCTTCGTCGCGGAAGCAGCGCGCCAGCTGGAAGTAGCGGTCAATGCCGCTGGCCATCAGCGTTTGCTTGAACATTTGCGGGCTTTGCGGCAGAGCGTAAAATTCGCCGTGGTGCACGCGGGATGGAACCAAATAGTCGCGCGCGCCTTCCGGGGTGGAACGCGTCAAAATAGGGGTTTCCACTTCCAGAAATCCTTGTCCGTCCAAATAGCGGCGGGCGGCCTGCATAATGCGGTGACGCAAGAGTAAATTGGCATACATGTGCGGGTTGCGCAAGTCCAGGTAGCGGTATTTTAAACGAATTTCTTCGGCTGCCGTGCGGGATTTATCCACGTCAAACGGAAGCGGAACAGAGGTGTTTAACACTTTAAATGCTTCCGCCACCACTTCTATTTCGCCGGTTTTCATCGTTTTGTTTACGGCGCCTTCAATGCGGCGGTTTACGGTGCCCGTTACTTCCACCACGTATTCATTGCGTACGGCGGACGCTTCGGCAAAAAACGGCTTGGACGGCTCTACCACCACTTGGCAGATGCCGCTTCTGTCCCGCACGTCGATAAACAGCACGCCCCCGTGGTTGCGGTAACTGTTTACCCAGCCGCACAGGGTTTGTTTGGTGCCCAGCAGGGAAGCGGTAATATCCCCGCAATAATTTGTTCGTTTCATACCAGTTTTTTTACCTCATCAGTTAAAGCTTCAAATGAAATTTGTTTTTGTTCGCCGGTTGCCAAGTCTTTAAGCGTAACCGTCTGTTTGGCCAGTTCGTCTTCGCCCAAAATAAGCGCGTACGACGCGCCGCAGCGGTCGGATTGTTTCATTTGGCCTTTGATGTTTTTGTCAAACAATCCCCCTTCCGTGCGGATGCCCGCTTGGCGGAGCGTTTGCATCAGGTTAAAGGCCGTTTCGTTGCAGGACTTGTCCAACGAAACCACATACACGCTTTTTTGTTTGGCAGGCACGGTTTCGCCCCGGGCCATAATCACGCGCTCGGCGCCCATCGCCCAGCCGATGGCCGGCGTGGCGGGGCCGCCCATATTTTTAACCAAGGTATCGTAACGCCCCCCCGCCGCAATGGCGTTTTGCGAGGTATCCCCCGCCTGAAATTCAAATACCGTGCGGGAATAATAATCCAACCCGCGCACGAGCATAGGGTCTACTTCAAAATCAATTTTCCCTTTCAGCAGCGCCTGCACTTCGTCAAAATGCGCTTGGCATTCGGGGCAAAGTTGCAGCGTAGGCACGCGGCCCGCAAAACGGGCGCCGTCTATCTTGCAGTCCAGCACGCGCAAGGGGTTTTTTTCCAAGCGGGTTTGGCAGTTTTCGCAAAGGGTATCTTTTTCGGCCGACAGAAAATCAATTAAGGCCTGGCGGTAGAGCGGGCGGCATTTATCGCAGCCCAAGCTGTTAATTTTAACTTTGTAATTTTTGGCGCCGAATTTAGCCACGATGTCTTTTAACATCAAAATCACTTCGGCATCCGCCGCCGGAGCCGAGTTGCCGATATACTCCGCCCCGATTTGTTCAAACTCGCGGTAGCGGCCCGCCTGCGGGCGTTCGGCGCGGAACATGTTGCCAATGTAATAAAATTTTTGAACCGGCGCGTTTTGCGTAAAGTTATTTTCCAAATACGCCCGCACCACGCCGGGCGTGCCTTCGGGGCGGATGGCCAATTGGCGGTGCCCCGCATCCTCAAAGGCGTACATCTCTTTTTGGACGATATCGGTGGTTTCGCCGGTGGATTTGACAAACAGCTCTTTCAGCTCCACGGTGGGCAGGCGCAATTCGCCAAACCCATAGAGGGAAAATACGCCGCGGGCGCAATTTTCCAGTTCGGTAAAATTTTTGGATTGGGGTTCAAAAATATCTCTGAACCCGCGTACTAGTTTAGCCATATAGTTAATTTTAGCATTTTATTGGCGTCCCTGCCGTTAAAAACCGGGAGAAACGTTTTGCACGCCCCGCTCAAAAAAACGCGCAGATACAAGAAAGCAGGCCGTTTGAAATTTACAAAGAATTTTGCAGCGAATTTTGAAGGATGCGCTGAATGAAGGCGGCATGCTTTTTAGCCGAGAGCGGTGCGCAGACATTCTTGCCTGCCCGTTGATTATGGTACCAACAAACCAAAGCGGCCAAACGAAGCCCATCCGATGCACTGGGCCGAGCGGTGCCTCGGCCGCCTGCCAAGACGGGATCCATAACCGAAGCGGAATCTTGTATGTGCACCAGACCAAAGAGATGCCCCATTTCATGCGTTATTAACCGTTGGTTATAGTGGGCCCAAGGGCCTTGTTTGCTCCACTCTTTAGGCGAAAGGGCGGCAAGCTGCCGGATGTAGCGGCGGGCTTGGGAAGAAAGTTCCCGCTCCCAATCATATCCGTTGGGCACGGCGGCAGCATAAAACTCGCCGGCCAGTTGGGCTCCGGCCGCCTTTTGATATTCCGCCGCCCGGCGGGTCTGTTCCTCTTGCGAAAGGTGCTCTGCGTTGAGCCAATCCATCCATTCCTGTTCCAAAAAGAACAAAATTCTTCCAAACCCGTTTCCTTCTTTGGTAAACAGCGCAATGCCCGCCCCTCTGACCGGATCGGGCACAGAACGCATAAAAAGACCATACTTGCCGGAAGTAATTTCTAAGGAAAGGTTGAGGGTATCTTCTCCCCAGCGGGGCTGACGGGCCGCATCCAGGCGATAGCCGTCCAACAGCGTAAATGAAAGTTCCGGCAGGCGGAATTTTTCCGGCAGCCAAGCGTTGGCCGCCGCACGCCAATCTTTCCAAGCCTGTTGCAGATAGGGATACACTTCTTCCACCGCGCGCCAGTAGTGCGGGTTTTTGGCTAAATAGCCGGAAGAATCGGCAGGGGAGGGGCTGAAAGGAAAATTCACGTATGCTAAAACTTTAACTTGGCGTTTTTGCTGAGGGAAAATGATATTAGACAGCAGAAACTCTTTCCCCTCTGTCTGTTTGAGGCGGTAAATTTTTTCTTTTCCGCAGTAGAGTACATCATAAGGCGTATTCGGCGCAGCCACAGCGCCCCCCCATCCCGTAAAGGAAGTTAAAAGAAACAATACAATCCACAACGCATTCTTCATAAAATTCGGGCACTCCTCCGCCTTGCGTTTTTTGGGGGTGTATATTAAAAATGTAACAAAAAAATTGAAATACGGCGAGGGTCATTAGACCTAACAAAAGATAGGCCTTTTCTGTACGGGCCGCTTGATGCACAAAGCCTTCTGCCGCCTGATGACGGAACGCCTAAGCGTGGTTTTGGCTAGTGGTTTTGGGTAAATGGAAAACGAAATACAAGTCCGCCCGACGGCTTCCTCTGCTCACGTCGGAAGCGAAACGCGCCTCGTTCGTTTTTTATCCGTAAACAAGAAAACCACGCCTAAGCGTGGTTTTGGCTAAATGGTGGACGTGATCGGGATCGAACCGACGACCTCCTCGTTGCGAACGAGGCGCTCTCCCAGCTGAGCTACACGCCCGAAAAATCGGTTTTACGTCTGGGGTTTCCTTCTGACATATTTATTATACCATATCCAAAAACAAAAAGAAAATTTTTCTTTTGTCGCTTATTTCAGTAGATAATGATTTACGTTATTTATTACGTTGGTTAAAGTTCCACCCAAACTCCGGCATACTTTGTTTGCTAATTCATTATCGGGCCGTGCATAACACCACCGCTCGTCAGAATCATAGCGCAAGGCATAAAAAAGACCTTTTCGTCCACAATAAGCCACCGCCGTCAAATTTCCTTTTCCATCAGTAGTTTCATCGTTTATAAAACAATCGCCCTCAATTGCTAAATGACAGGATCTGCCGTCAGCCGCAATTTCGCAATTAGATAATTCTAAATCCAAGTCATTTAAATCAATACTATATTTCCCATTCGCCATATAATATAACTGGTTTGCCTCTTTGATGGTATGAGTATTAATCATCAGCTGAGTGTAACGGCTTTTGGCTACCGCCAACTCGTATTTCGGCAACGCCACCGCCGCCAATATCCCGATAATCAGCACGACTACAAGCAATTCTATAAGCGTAAAACCAAATTTATTTTGCATTTATTTCTCCTAGCTACCAAGATGTAACCACCCGTAAAATTTATCAAAAAAAAAAAACAAAACAAGCCCTTTTTCCGTGAGAGTCAAAAAGGTTTCCTTTCCCTTTTCAAAAAGCTACAATATACATATATTTTATTTTGTAGAGGAAATTATGTCTAGCAAAATTCGCGTCAAAGACGTGGGCCAGTATTTGGGCCAGGAAATTACGTTAAAAGGCTGGTTGTACAACAAACGCTCCAGCGGCAAATTGCACTTTTTGCAACTGCGCGACGGAAGCGGCATCATCCAATGCGTTATGTTTAAGGGAGACGTTTCTCCCGAACAATTTGAACTGGGCGACAAAGTAACCCAAGAATCTTCTATCATCGTAACCGGTACGGTACGCGAAGACAAACGCTCCCCCTTGGGCTATGAGCTGGGCGTAAAAAATTTAGAAGTACTGCAAATGGCCAAAGACTACCCGATTTCCCCCAAAGAACACGGGCCCGAATTTTTGATGCATTACCGCCATTTGTGGCTTAGATCGGCCAAGCAGGCGGCTATTTTGCGCATCCGCGACGAAATTATTTTTGCCATTCGCGAATACTTGCATAAAAACGGCTTTGTATTGGCGGATTCTCCCATCTTGACTCCCGCCGCCTGTGAAGGCACCAGCACGCTGTTTGAAACCGATTACTTCGGCGAGAAGGCTTTCCTGTCCCAAAGCGGGCAGCTCTATGCCGAAGCTTCTGCCATGGCGCTGGGCCGCACGTATTGCTTTGGCCCCACTTTCCGCGCCGAAAAAAGCAAAACCCGCCGCCATTTGACGGAGTTTTGGATGGTGGAGCCCGAAGTGGCTTACAACGATTTGGACGATAATATGGACTTGGCGGAAGACTTTATTAAATACATCATCCGCCAAGTGCTTACCAACCGGGCGGACGACTTGAAAACCTTGGAACGCGATACGTCCAAACTGCAAGCCACGGTGGAAAAGAAGTTCCCCCGCATTGATTATACGGACGCTATTGAAATTTTGCATAAAAAAGGCAATCACACCCCCTGGGGCGGCGATATCGGCGGCGACGAAGAAACCTTGCTGGGCGAAGATTACGACACCCCGATTATGATTCACCGCTACCCGGCCGCCATTAAGGCTTTTTATATGAAGCGCGACCCCAAAAACCCCAAAGTGGTCTTGGCGGTGGACGTGATTGGCCCGGAAGGCGCCGGAGAAATTATCGGCGGCAGCGAAAGAGAGGCCGATTACGACGCGTTGCTCTCCCGTTTGAAAGAACAGGGCTTAGACCCCAAAGGCTACGAATGGTACCTGGATCTGCGCCGCTACGGCAGCGTGCCCCACGCCGGGTTTGGTATGGGCATTGAACGCATGGTGCGCTGGATTTGCGGTTTGCAGCACGTGCGTGAAACCATTCCCTTCCCGCGCATGATGGACAAAATCCATCCCTAACCCATACAACTGGCATTTAAAAACCTCGTGGACATCCACGGGGTTTTTTGCGTGCGAACAAAAACAGGGGCCTGCGAACAAAACAGTGCTGGGATTCTTTCCGATAAAAAACCGGCCCTGCCTGGACAGACAGAGCCGGTTTAGAAAAGCAAATCCCTTCAGCGGCGGACGGAGGAACGCGTCAGCGTTTTGGCCTGGGCCGGTTTGGCTTTGCATTCCTGCATTAAATCGGCCGGTGTTTTATAGCCCAAGATATTAGGCGTTTTGCTCAGCCCGCCGTCTTTGGCGCCTACCGATATCAAATAATCGTAAATTTCTTTGTTGCACAGCAAGGCCGCATAACCCAAAGGCGTCATGGATTGGGCGTTCTTTTGCGGGGCGGCGCGGTATTCCAGCATCATGGCCAGACGCCCTTCTTTGCGCGCCAGACTGACCAAATGCTTAAGCATTTCCAAGTTTTGCGTGTTTACCGCTATGTGAAACACATTGCCCTGCGGGGACGATTCAAACAGGCGCGCCATATTGTCCACCAAGTACGTAACCATTTCAATTTGCCCGTTTTGCACCGCCACCAATAAAGGCGTATACCCGGCTTTGTTCTTTTTAAATACGGCCGCTTTGTTGGAAGCAATGACCTTCTTGGCCAGTTCCATATCGCCCGTCTGCGCCGCAGTGAAAATATCATCTTCCGTAACGGGCTTTGTTTGAGTCTTTTGGCCCGCCAGTTCCGGCACTTCGCGGCCTTCGGCTTTGGCCTTGGCAATCAAGGCGGCGTTGTCTTGCTCAATTACGCTGTTTTTAACTTCCCGAATGTCTTTATTAAACCATTCCAGCACTTGCCCGCGCTTATTTTTGCGGGCTATCATATAAGGGATTAAACCGTCTTTGGCGGCGATGGTCGGGTCGGCGTCGGCCGCCAGCAGGCGGCGGACTACTTCTTCATACCCTTTGGCCGCCCCCCAATACAAGGCGGTTTGACCCTGCTTGTTTTGCATATTTACATCCAGCGGGGCCTGCATGGTTTGCGGTTTTAAAAGTTCGCGGATAATTTCCGGATGATTGTAGCGCGCCGCATAAATAAGGGAGGTATTGCCGTCGTTATTGGCGGCGTTTACATCGGCCCGGTAGGCCATTAGCGCCTGTACGCTTTCCACATCGCCCAGGGAAGCCGAAATAATAAGCGGCGTGTTTCCCTTTTCGTTCTTTACGTTCGGATCCACTCCCCCTTTTAGCATAGCCAACACGCCCATCGGGTTCTTTTTGGCGCTGGCGCGGAACAGATTGTCAGAATTTAACCCCTCTCTTACGCCGCTGGTAAGGAACAAGTCAATAAATTCGGGCAGTTTCTTTTCCAAAGCCAAATACATGGGAGAATGGTTATAATTGTTCTTGGCATTGATATCCGCCCCGGAATACACCAACAGGCGGGTAATCTCCGGAAAGTTGCCATACAAGCTGCGCAACAGGGCCGTGTCTTTATTAAAGGCGTTTGCCTTATTGACGTCCGCCCCGTTTAAAATAAGCTGCTGTACGGCTTCCAAATTGCCCATGGTGGCCGCCATCACAATCAGCGGGTCGCCTTTGCTGTTGACGATGTTGGGATTGTTTTTGGTTTGGGTATTTAAAATATCGGTAAATGTTTGCGTATCTTTTTTTTGCAGCGCGGCGGTAGCCTCGTCGGCTATTTCGGTAGGGGTTTTGACGATGACGATATCGTCAAACTTGGTGTTTTTGGAATTGGGGGTGTAGCCGCTTTTAAAGGTAAACGCCAACATTAAAATAATCGGCAGTGCCGCTACAATGGCAAGCGTTACCAGCGGTTTTTTGGTAAGCACGGAGAAGGCTTCCGGCAGTTTTCTCTCCGACGACGGAACACTGACTTTCGTAGAGTCCTTTTTATGCGGAAGCATAGACACCCTCCTTATTTCTTTTTCAACTGCTCCAGCGCCGCATGCGCCGCGGCTTGTTCGGCCAATTTTTTATTCCGGCCTTTTCCGACTCCCAATTCTTTCTCGCCCAGGCTCACACGTACGGTAAACGTTTTGTCGTGCTCCGGGCCCACGGTTTGAATCACTTCGTACACGGGCGTATGCTGGCCGCGTTTTTGCAGGTATTCCTGCAGCACGCTTTTAAAATCTTGGGCGTCCTGCGTAAGCGCTTGGGTTTTTACCCAAGGCAAAATCATCGCTTCGGCCGCCGGGTAACCGCCGTCTATATACACGGCGCCAATCACCGCTTCCACCGCGTTGGAGATGATGCTGTCGCGCTCTCTGCCGCCGGTGGCCAGCTCGCCGTGGCCCAAGCTCATATAACGGCCCAAGTCCAGTTGTTTGCCCCAAAGATACAGGTTGCGTCTGGAAACTAAGTTAGACTTAATTTTAGAAAGCACTCCCTCTTCTACATGAGGGCATTGGTTGTAGATATAATCTGCAACAATAGCGCCTAATATACTGTCCCCCAGAAATTCCAAGCGCTCGTTGTGTTTGGCGCTGCGGTGTTCCCCGGCAAAGGACTTGTGAGTGAGTGCTTCCTTTAAAACGGCCTTATCTTTAAAGCAATATCCAATGATATGCTCTATATCCGTATACACAATTATTTTTTGGCGTTTTGTTCAATGTATTCAATCGCTTCGCCAACCGTTTTGATCTTTTCGGCTTTTTCGTCCGGAATTTCGATGTTGAATTCTTCTTCCAGCGTCATGATCAGTTCTACCGTATCCAAGGAATCGGCGCCCAAATCATTCACGAACTGGGCTTCGGGTTTTACCTGGTCGGCTTCCACACCCAACTGATCCACAATGATATTTTTTACTCTTTCTTGCACGTTTTCTACAGACATTTTAGTCCTCCGGTAATTAAAAGGGGCTTCCCCTTGTTTACAATTTTATCAAATATAAAGCCCGCCATTGACGGCGAGAATATGCCCCGTAATGTACGAAGCATCTTCGCTGGCCAAAAACATTACTGCTTTGGCGATGTCCTGCGTCGTAGCAAATCGTTTAAGCGGCACGGCTTCTAAAGCTTTTGCCTTTACGTCTTCGGGCAGCGCGTCGGTCATGGCGGTTTGTACGAAACCGGGCGCCACGGCATTTACCCGCACGCCGCGGGAGCCGAATTCTTTGGCGAAAGTTTTTGTCAGTCCGATAATGCCCGCCTTGCTGGCCACATAGTTGGCCTGCCCGGCGTTGCCCATTTCCCCCACTACGGAAGAAATGTTGACGATGTTGCCGCTTCTTTTTTTAAACATCACTTTTAAAGCGGCCTTGGACATTAAAAACGTCCCTTTCAGGTTCACAGCAATTACATCATCCCAATCTTGTTCGGTCATACGAACGGTCAAATTGTCTTTGGTGATGCCCGCATTGTTTACCAGTACGTCCACCGAGCCCAATTCTTTGAGGGTATTTTGAACAAACTGCTCGCAATCCTGCGCGTGCGCTACATTTACTTGCTGCGCATACACCTTTGTGCCATACGCACCTAACGTTTTGGCCGCTTGTTCCAGCGCCGTTTGGTTCGTACCGCAAATGGCCAGATTAGCGCCAGCTTTGGCAAATTCTTCGGCGATCGCCAAGCCAATGCCGCGCGTAGCGCCGGTAACCAATACGGTTTTCCCTTTAAAATCCGCCATTAGGCTTCCTCCTGATGGATTTCTTTTTCAATCGCCTCAAAAGTCGGTTTCAAAGCAGCCATTTTGGCGGCAATATCGCCGATGAAATCTTTTTCCACCAGGCGGGCGGCCGTTTTAATGGCGTTAAAAATAGCAAAATCGTTGGATTTGCCGTGCGAAATAATCGCCACGCCGTTTACCCCCACCAGCGGCGCACCGCCGTAGCAGTCCGGGTTGGTATGGTTTTTGACGGCTTTAAAAGCACCCTTGGCAAGCAAGGCGCCCAACACCGCCAGCGGGCGTTTTTTGATTTCGCGCTTGATCATTTGAATCATCGTTTTGGCCAAACCTTCGGCCATTTTTAAAACGATGTTTCCCACAAATCCGTCGCAGACGATGACATCCGTATCGCCTGTATTTACGTCGCGTCCTTCCACCGTCCCTTTAAAGTTCACGCCGATTTCGCGCATATGCGGAATGGTGTGCTTGACCAAAATGTTGCCTTTGGTTTCCTCTTCCCCGATGGACAAAATACCCACCGAAGGCGCCGGAATATCAAACACTTTTTGCATATAGGCCGACCCCATGACCGCAAACTGCAGCAGGTGAATGGGTTTGCAATCGGCATTGGCTCCGCCGTCCAAAAGCAGGCTTACGCCTTTGTACGTGGGCATAGGCGTGGCAATAGCCGGCCGCTGGACGCCTTTAATGCGCCCCATGCCGAACAACGCCGCCACCATTGCCGCGCCGGAATGACCGGCCGAAACAAAAGCGTCCGCCTGCCCGCGGCGCACCAAGTTGGCGCATACCACGATGCTGGCGTCTTTTTTGTTGCGGCATTCTTTGGCGGGTTCGGCCCCCATATCAATGGTTTGGGGTGCATGGACGATGGAAATGTTTTTAGGCAAATCCGCGTAGCCAAGCGTTTTGAGTTCTTCGCGCAATACGGCTTCGTTGCCGACCAAAATAACTTCCAACTTCAGTTCTTTAGCCGCCTTCAAAGCGCCCAACACGTTGGGCTTTGCGCCGAAATCTCCGCCTAATGCGTCCAGGGCTATTTTCATAATAACGGTTATTTGGCTTCTTCGGTTGCTTCGGCCTTGGTTTTCTGGGCCACGACCACTCTGTCTTTATAGAATCCGCAAGTCGGGCAGACGTTGTGCGGCAGTCTGGGAGATTTGCAATTCGGGCAGGCCACGAGCTGCGGCAATTCTACTCCGGAATTGTGGGATCTTCTCATGTCCCGGCGGGAACGAGTGTGTTTTTTCTTTGGATTCGGCATTTGTCTAACTCCTGTTTTACTCTAGTAAAATTCAATTGAATTCTTACTTAAATTTTCCTTTCAGTTCAGCGAAAGGCGACAAATTTACCGGCTTGCAGGCGCACGGCCCTTCGTTTAAATCTTGGCCGCACTGCGGGCAAAGCCCCTTGCAATCGGGCTTGCACAGAAAACGGATTTCCTCCGTTAAAGCCAGCGTTTGTCTTACCAGTAACATTATATCAATTATTTCTAACTTGTTGCTATATGTTTCCAAAAATTCTTCGGCAAAGGGCTGCTCGGTCATCTTCAAACAGCGCGCGCACTGCACCCGGCGCTTGCCGCTGATATTGCCCCGCACCAAAATTTCGTGAGAAGCCACCGAAAAAGACAGCCCCACATTGACCTGCGTAATTTGATTGGGCGCGGCAAAAACATCCGCAAAATACTTGGGGCTCAGCCGGGCCGTACAATCCAGCCCGCCCATGCGGATAATATCGGCGGTTTTAAACTGCAAATCCTGCGGGACATCATATTCTTGGTAAAAAGATTTTTCGCTCATATATATATTTTAGCAAATAACCGCCGCCCGTTACGCGCGCCGGCGCGTGAAGCTTTTATCTTCCCATTTGCGGCTTTTCCAGCGGCGTTCAAACACCACGGCGCGGATGTTTTCGTCCAGCGCCATGGCCAGCCATATGCCGTTGATCCCCCAGCCCCACCAAATGCCCAGCACATAGGAAAGCAGCGTGGCCACCCCCCACATCACGATAATGCCCGTAATGAACGGATACATAACATCCCCCGCCGCGTTTAAGGAGTTGACGGACGTAATGTTTACCGCCCGGCCGATTTCCAGCAACACGTCAATATACAGCACCGTTGCGCCGATGGAAATCACCTCGGGGTTGGAAGAAAGCAGTTTAAAAATATCCGTTCCCACCAGCGCCGTCAGCACCGAAATGCACACCGTTACCAGCATGGCCAGTTTAATGGAGTATTTTTCTACCGAGAAGGCGGCGTTGTCGCGCTCCTCCCCGATCAAATGCCCGATGGAAATGGCCGCCCCCTGCCCGATAGCAATGGCAAACACGTACGAAAACATCACAATGTTCATGGCATACGTACGCGCCGTCAGCGCGGCCGTGCCCAGCATCACGGAAAAGTACGTAATTAACACTTGCGATAAATTATACGATACCTGTTCCCCCGCCGCCGGCAGGCCGATAGTCAGCAGGTTTTTAATTTTATCCCACGGGAAGGGCTTAAATAATTTAAGGGACGGCACCGCCGTTACTTTGCTAAACAAAATATAGGCCAGCAGTCCTACCGCCAAGAGGCGGCTTAGCGAGGTGGAAATGCCCGCCCCCGTAATCCCCAGGCGCGGCGCACCGAAATTGCCGAAAATCAGCATATAGTTGCCGATGACGTTGACGATGTTAATCAGCAGGGTAACAAACATCGGGTAATACGCTTTGTTGTGGCTTCTTAAAATAGCGGAAAGCGTCATGGACAGGGCCTGCAAGAACGAAAACCCGCCCACAATTTTCATATACGAAATGCCGTACCCGATCAGGCTCTCGTCCAACCCCATCAGCTGCAGCGAAGGCCGTGCCAAGAAGAACAGCCCCGCACTTACCAACAGGCCCATCAGCAAGTTGGCCAGCAGCGAAACCCCAATCACTTGGGCTACATTTTTCTTTTGTTTGGCGCCTAAATACTGCGCGCACAGCACCGAAGTGCCCAGCGTGGTAATGCCGTAGAGAATAAACACCAAGTTGAGCAGTTGGTTGACCACCCCCCCGGCGGCGACGGTTTCGTCCGAGTAGCGGCTGAGCATAAACACGTCCACCGCGCCGGTGAGCATAATCAGCAGCGTTTCCACAAAAATAGGGCTGGTTAAATTAAACAGTTTCCGGCGGATTACTTTTCGCGGTTTTTTAGATGAGACCTTTGTTTTCATTTTGTTGCTTCAAATTGGCTTTCCAGTTTGGCTACGTCAATCATGCCGTTTCCTTGGGCGATATCGGGCAAACCCGGGATTTTGACGGCCGCTTTTTTAAGAGCGTCTTTCACTTCCTGCGCCGTGGGGTAGCGGCCTAATTGGCGGGTAAGCCCTTCCACCGCCAGCGCCGCCGCGGCGCTTACAAAGCCCGCCGCCGCGGAAGTGCCGCTCATCAGGGTATAGCCGCCGTCTGAAGCAGTGGTGAATACCCGGTCTCCGGGGGCGATAAAATCCACCTCCGGCCCGTAGGCGGAATTGGGATAAAGGGTTTTTCCGTCCGCCCCCAAGGCGCTTACGGCGATGACGGTGGACAAGTCGGCCGGGTAAAACACACCCGGAAAGCCATAGTTCCCGGCGGGAGACACAATCGTAATGCCCGAGTCGTGCGCGCGGTTAACGGCGTTGGTCAGCGCGGCGTAGCCGCCGCCCGAAACGCCGTAGCTTAAATTAATGACGGTAATTTTATCGTTGGGGTGTTGTTCGTTGTAGGTTAAAATCGTATTGAGCGCGTTGGCCGCGGCCTGCGGGCCGATTAAGCGGCTGCCGTCGTCTATTTTGTAAATAAGCAGCGAGGCTTCCGGCGCAATGCCCGTAAAGCGCAGCCCGCGCGCACCGATAATGCCGGCCACGCCCGTGCCGTGGTTTTTTAAATCCGTCAGCGCGCCGGACATGGTAAAATCCTGCCCCATAATATGTTTGCCGTTAAATTCCGGATGGGAAGAAATGCCGCTGTCGGCCACGGCCACTTTTACGCCCATGCCCGTCAGCTTTTTTTCAATGGGGTAATAGCGGTAGGCCCACAGGTTGTCAAACGCTTCCGGTTTGGGGGTCGTATCCACCCACGAAAATTCCCCCTGGTCGCTTACGCGCAGATTCGTCGGGCCGAGAAACACCGTCTCCGTCCCGTACACGCACGAGCCGACACACAGGCACAATCCCAGCCACACGCTTTTGCGAATCATTACAAGTTTACCTTTTTGATAATCGGGCGCAAGACCGATGCAAACGGATGCGCGCTTACCTGCAGGGCGGGGGCCGTTTGGCGGCGTTTTAAATCCGCCTGGTTGACGCGGGTTAACACATCCTGCACCACGGCCGCCTTAACATGAAATTTTTTGACAATTTCTTCCGGCGTTTTGCCTTCTTCCAAATAGGCGCGGAGCATTTTGTCCAGCACGGAATACGGCGGCAGCTGGTCTTCGTCTTTTTGGTTGGGGCTTAACTCGGAAGTGGGGGCGCGTTCAATAATGCCGCGCGGAATAAGCTCCCCTTGTTTATTAATGTATTCCGCCAGTTCGTAAATTTCGCTCTTATACAAATCGCCGATCGGCTGCAAGCTGCCGCCGGCATCGCCGTAGAGTACAAAGGATCCTACCGCACATTCGCTTTTATCGTCGGTAGAAATCAGCATGGCGTGGTATTCGCTGGCAAGGGCCCCCAAAATGGCGGTGCGCAGGCGGGACTGCAGTTCCTGTTCGGTAGTGTCTTTGGGGTGCGAAACAATATGGGAAATGGCTTCCTTCACGCCGCCCAACGCCGGGATCACGCCGACTTCTTCCAAATTTACCCCCAGCGTGCGGGCCAATTGCCCGGCCAGCGTTTTGCTTAAATCGCTGGTGCAGTAGGACGGCAAAGACACGCAGTACACGCTTTCGCCGCCCAGCGCCTTGGCCGCCAGTACGGCCGTAAAGGCGGAATCAATCCCGCCGCTGATGCCAAACATCACCTTGTCCATTCCGCTTTTATGCACATAGTCGCGCAAACCGAATGCAAGCGCCGAAAGAAGCTCTTCCTGCCACGGTTTTTTATAGGAAACGGGCGTATATTTTTCATCCAAGTCAAACGTTAGCGTCTGCTCGCGGAAAGGTTCGCCCAGTAAGATTAAGGAGCCTTTTTTGTCGGCCGCGGCCAAGAGCCCGTCAAAAATCATTCCGTCGCCGCCGCCCAACAAACAGCATAATAAGGAGGTAACGCCGTGCTTTTTGGCAAACTTTTTAAGCGCGTCCACCCGCGGCGCGATGTTTCCTTTTAAATAAGGCCGCGCCGCCAGAAAGATGACGGCGTCCGCGTCCGGGTCGGCCGGGGTCTGATCGGGCGTGCCCAGCACCAGCTGCAGGCGTTTGCCTTTATAAGACACGGTTTCGGTGTCAAAAATTTTGGTGATTTTTCCTTTATATATAAACGCCGCGGCGGTGGTGCAAGCGCCGTTTTGCTTGTCCATATATCCCAAAACAATGGCCGTTTCTTTGGTTTCTTTGGCAATTTCTTTCAACGCGGCCAGATTTTGCGCCAGCAGCCGTTTGTCGTCAAACAAATCAAACAGCGGGCAGCCGCACAAGGCCGCTTCCGGCAGCACCCATACGTCCGCCTGTGGCGCGGGCGCGCGCAGCAAGTCCAGCACGCGGGCAGAATTATCGGCGGTGTCGGCCGCCAGCGGATTAAAAGAAACCAAATTTATTTTCATATGTTTACCTCTTTAATTTATTGTAGCACTTTCTACTCTTGTTTTTCTGTGTAAAAAAGTGACTAAAAAGTGCTACAATAAAAACGTTGAATAATTTTATAACCAAACGGAGGACAACAAACACATGAAGAAACTAGCCTTGATTATGGCTTTATTCGTGGCGGCGGCTATGCCCGCAGCTGCCGAAGCGGGCAATTTAAAGCTCTCGCTCTGGGACGAAATTGCAGTAGCCGTGCCCAACAACATTCACGACGTAAAAGGCGTGGATTTGGGTATCGCTTCCAAAACCGCTACCGTAACCGGCTTGCAGTTTGATTTCCTGTTTGCCCAAACCGAATACGAACTCAACGGCGTCAGCATGGCGTGGATCATCAACCTAGCCAACCAAGTAAAAGGCGCGCAACTTGGGTTGCTGACCAAAAACGACGACTTAATCGGCGCACAGCTGGGTTTGGTCAACCTCTCTATGCACAGCACTACCGGCTTGCAGTGGGGCTTCTTCAACCAAGCCGAATACATAAACGGCTTGCAGCTGGGTTTTGTAAACTACGCCAAAACCATTGACGGGCTGCAAATCGGTCTTTTAAACATTGCCGAAAACGGCTGGTTCCCGGCGATGGTGATTGTAAACGGACGCTTCTAAGCCGCAGTTCCGTTTAAAAGGTTTTAAACCGCGGGTATACGGCCCGCGGTTTTTTTATGCTATAATAATACAAGGTGTAATATGAGCGGGATAGCGAAAACAGTTTGTAAATCAAAGCCAGTCCCGACGACACCCACGGCCAAAACCACCGGGGAAGCCCCTTCCCTAATTTCGGTTGCGGCCACAGGAGAAAACATGAGCAACGTATCTATGAAAGCCATGCTGGAAGCCGGTGTGCACTTCGGCCACCAAACTTCCCGCTGGAACCCCAAAATGGGCCGCTTTATCTTTGGAGAAAGAAACGGCGTCCATATCTTAGACTTACAAAAAACCGCCAAAGAACTGAAAAAAGCCTGCGCTTTTATTAAAGAAGAAAGCAAAAAAGGCTCCAAATTTTTGTTCGTCGGCACCAAAAAACAGGCCCAGGAAGCCATCCAGGCCGAAGCCGCCCGCTGCGGTGCATACTGCATCCACGAAAAATGGCTCGGCGGCACGCTGACCAACTTCCAAACCGTCAAGAAATCGGTTGAAAGACTCAACGAACTGGAAAAATGGGAATCTTCCGGCGTGTTTAAAGCCATCTCCAAAAAAGAAGCCAGCCGCTTGACCAAAGAAATGCTGCGCTTGCAGAAACTTTTGGGCGGCATCCGCGAAATGAAAGTATTGCCGGATGTGGTATTTGTAATTGACCCGGTGGACACCGCCGGCGCCGTGCGCGAATCCCATGCGTTGGGCATTCCGGTGGTAGCCGTGTGCGACACCAACGCCGACCCCGATATGATCACGCTGCCGATCCCCGGCAACGACGATGCTGCGCGCTCCATTAAGCTTTTCTGCTCCGCGATTGCCGATTCCATCTTGGAAGGCAAAGCCGAGCTGGAAGCCGTAAAAGCCGCTGAAAACAAACCCGCCGAAAACCCGGTAATGGCGCAGGCGTTTGAAACGGCCATGTTGGCCGCCGAAAAAGCCGAAGCCGCTGCCCCGGCCGCCGTGGAAACGACCGTCGTGGTGGAAGAAACGGTAAAAGCGGAAGAACCGGCTAAAGAAGAAGCCAAACCCGAAGCCGAACAGCCCAAAGCCGAAGAAGCTGCAAAAGCCTAAAAACCGGCCGCCAAGAGAAAAACGGCCGTCAAAAAACCGGCTGCTTCCAAAGCCAAAAAAACCGTAAAAGCCAAAGCGAAAGCCGAAGCCGAAACGGAAGCTGAACCGAAAGCCGAAGCCAAAGAAGAAGCTCCGGCCGAAGAAGCCAAATAAAATTGCTCACGGAAGTTCCCGCTTTGGCGGGAGCTTCCGCTCAGATTTAACCCTATTACAGGAGAACAAAATGTCTTTAGCCGAAAACATCAAAATCCTCAGAGAAAAAACCGGCGCCGGTTTGATGGACTGCAAAAAAGCCTTGATGGAATGCAAAGACGATATGGAACAAGCCATCGTATTTTTGCGCAAAAAAGGCTTGGCGGATATGGCCAAGCGCTCCGACCGGGAAACCAAAGAAGGACGGGTGTCCGTTAAGACCGACGGTAAGAACTACGCCATGATTTACTTGGGCTGCGAAACCGACTTTGTGGCCAAAACCGATGCCTTCATCAAATTGGCCGACGAACTGGCCCAATATGTGCTGGAACACCCCGGCTTGGATTATTCCGCCGATGAAAACATCAAAGCCATGATTGTGGAACAAGCCCCCAAATTTGGCGAAAACACCACCTTCAAAGGCGGCTACAACTGGACGCCCGCCGAAGGCAGTGTGATGGCTTATTATGTACACTCCGACAATAAAAAAGCCTCCATTTTGGAATTGGCCGTCATCGGCGATTGCAAAGATATGGAAAAAGCCAAAGAAATTGCCCGCGGTTTAGCGATGCACACCGTCGGTATGCAAAGCGGCTGGGTGGATGCCAAAGACATTCCGCAAGCCGTGATTGACCGCGAATTGGACATTTACAAAACCCAGGCCATCAACGAAGGCAAACCGGCCGCGGCCATTGAAAAAATGCTGCCCGGCAAAGTCAAAAAGTTTGCCAAAGAAAACTGCCTCTTGGAACAGCCGACCATTAAAGACAACAAAAAAACCGTTGCCGATTACCTGGCCGAAGAATCCAAGAATTTGGGTTGTGAACTGAAAGTCGTTCGTTTCGTTCGCTTCTAATCAAAAGCCCCTCCCCGCGAGGGGCTTCTTTTTATGCCGGTGCGCATCGCAACACCAAACGCCGGCATAAGAAGAAGCCGCCGCGTAGCGAAGAAAGCGGTTTTGTGCTACAATAGTAAAAACAAAATAACCCTGAGAGGATCCCATTTATGGAAACGTGCTGCCCATCCAAAAACTGCCAACCTAAAAAAAGAGTATTGCTCAAGTTATCCGGCGAGGCCTTAATTAACGAAGGCCACCGCGGCATTAATCCGCAGGCGCTGAAAGAAATCGCCGAAGAAATTGCCGACGCTTACCGCTGCGGCAACTGCGAGCTGACCATTGTGCTGGGCGGCGGAAACATCTGGCGCGGCGTGCGCGACGGCGGCGGCGTGATTGACCGCGTCAATTCCGACAATATGGGCATGCTGGCCACCGTTATTAACGCCCTGGCCCTGCAGTCCGCGCTGGAAGAAGCCGGCGTGCCGACCCGGGTGCTAACCTCTATCAACATTTACCAACTGGCCGAACCGTTCGTGCGCCGCAAGGCCCTGCGCCATTTGGAAAAAGGACGCATTGTGATTTTTGCAGGCGGTACGGGCAACCCCTTCTTTACCACCGACAGCGCCGCCGCGCTGCGCGCCTCGGAAATTAACGCCGACGTACTGCTGAAAGCCACCCAGGTGGACGGCGTGTACGACAGTGACCCCAAGAAAAACCCCGACGCCAAACTCATTCACAAAATTACCTACAAAGAAGCCATCGCCCGCCAATTGCAATTTATGGACACCGCCGCCTTGGCTTTGTGCTTAGAAAACAAAGTACCGGTACAAGTATTTAACCTGCATAAAAAAGGCAACATCAAAAAAGCCCTCTGCGGCGAAGACGTAGGAACGATTATCTATTAATTCAAACTGCCCAAAGGAAAAATATCTTTTGTATGAAAAATAAAACCAACTTAACTGTTTTGCTGGGGCTGCTTTTAATTTTGTTGGCCACTATCAGTGGTATTTGGCAACGAACCCATAAGATGGCTTCCAAAATGGATTTAAAAGAACTGTCGGAAGCGGCCGCCCCAGCTCAAACGCCTCCGCAAACGCTCATCGCCCAAACGGACGCGTCTGCGCCCGAGGAAACCGCTTTATCGGAAAAACTTCTCTCAAAAGATGAAAGAATCGCTTTGGCAAAAAAAGACTTAGAACCGTTTTTTCCGGCTAAAGATGTGGAAGGTATGGCCCGCGTCAGTTTGGACTCGTCTAACTTGAATAGTATTAGAGGGCTTTACATGTTGCATTATTTTTCCCACAATCTTGCCGATAATCCGCAAATAAGAGCGGCGGAATACGCCAAATTAAACGCCTTAAATCTTGCCTTAGACGCCATTTCTAAACGCAACGAACAACAGGCCCTCCTCCAAAAACAGCTGGAGGAACAAGCCGCTGCAGAATGGCCGCTGCGTTTACCCCTGCATCGAAAAAATGTATCCGTTATCGGCCCAAAAGGGGAAAAACCGCTTCGCCGCGAAGTTACCGAATGCACGCCGTGGCACGCTTTTGCGGAAGTGTGCGAAGTCGTTTTTTACGAAGGAAATTCGTTTAGTCTGTTTGCGTTTGAAAACGACATCTTGCAATCCCGCGAAGATTATCGCGCGCCGAAAGATCTGCTGGCGATTTACTCCTTTTTCCCCCCGCCCCCCTATGAAGCGCGCCACACCCCCCAAGCGCAAGACGCCATACAAGGAATCGTTGAATACGCTTCTTTCTGGGACAGTGCGTATACAAACGCCTATGAGGAAAATTCCTATCAGGAAAATCGCCTTTTGGCAGGCTCCATCCGCCGCAATTTTAAGGAAAACACCCAGCAGGATATTCTATACGATGAAAACGGTCAGTTCGCCCAGATTACCTACTCCCAGATAGAAGACTTGGGATGGATTACCCCGCCGAACCAGGTCGTGATTATGGAGAAACAATTTCCGGAAGAGGGCTCTCGTTTTGCCGTGAAAGGGAGATATCAAGACGATATTGCGTTTAACGTGTCCGGTTCTTGGACGGCCACCCCCGACGGCACCATTACGTTAGACGACGGACGGCGTTTTCCGCCGGCCCAGTCTTTCCCGCGCGCGCCGCTCTACCGCGACTTATACCCCGCCGCGCCCGCGCAAACCGCGCCAGAATTGCTATAATAAAGTAACATTTCACTATACGAGGAAATAACACTATGGAAGGCATCAGCAACCTTTTAAACAAAACCAAAACCAACATGGCCGAACACGTATCCCGCTTGGAACGCGACTTGGCCACCATCCGCACCGGCCGCGCCAGCGCAGGCCTGCTGGAAAACATCCGCGTGGAATACTACGGCACGCCCACCCCGATTAAACAAATGGCCATCATCAATGTGCTGGACGCCAAAACCTTGGAAATCCAGCCGTGGGACGTCAGCTCCATCAACGATATAGACAAAGCCCTTCAAAAAGCCGACTTGGGCGCCAGCCCGGTAAACGACGGCAAAGTAATCCGCATTACGCTGCCTTCCATGACCGAAGACCGCCGCAAACAGCTGGCCAAAAACATTTCCAAAATGAGCGAAGATTTCAAAGTAGCCGTGCGCAACGAACGCCGCGACGTGATTGAAAAACTCAAAAAAGCCCAAAAAGCTTCCGAAATTACCGAAGACGATTTGAAACGCTACGAGGCGGACGTGCAAAAAGCGACCGACGCCAACATCGCCCAAATTGACAAGGTAATTAAAAACAAAGAAGACGAAATTATGAAGATTTAATTCGTTTCGTTTTTAAAACCCCGCTTTCCGGCGGGGTTTTTTATTTGCGTAAAACGCCAAAAAAGCTACAATATCTTTATGAGCCAAACACCCGTCAATCCCGTGCCGCAGCATGTCGCCATTATTATGGACGGCAACGGACGCTGGGCCAAAGAACGCCGCCTGCCCAGGCTGGCGGGGCATAACGCCGGAGCCAAAGCCGTGGAGCGCACCTTAAAAGCGGCGCAGAAAGCGGGTGTAAAAATTCTTACGCTTTATGCCTTTTCTACCGAAAATTGGACGCGCCCGCAAGAAGAAATTGCCGGGCTTTTTAGCTTGTTGGAGCAAACCCTCTCCCGCTATACGCAACAGGCGGATAAATACGGCGTACGCCTCTTGGTAAGCGGCGAGCGGGAGCCGCTGCCCCCGGCCATTCTTACCCAAATAGACCACGCCGTTTCCTCTACGGCACACAACACGCAATTTACCCTCAACCTGGCGCTTAACTACGGCGCGCGGCAGGAAATTGTGCACGCCGTTAATTCCCTGCTGCAGGAAGGCAAAACACACATTACCCTGCAGGATATTTCCCAACACCTCTACCAGCCCGATCTGCCCGACCCGGAGCTCATTATCCGCACCTCGGGCGAGGAACGCCTGTCCAACTTCCTTTTGTGGCAGGCGGCCTACAGCGAATTTTATTTTTCGCCCGTACTGTGGCCCGACTTTGACGAAGCCGAATTTGAAAAGGCCCTCGCCGCCTACCGCGTGCGCAGGCGCCGCTTTGGAGGCGTATGACTTCCCCCGTTACCCGCTCCCGCTGTGAAGAACTGCTGCGGCGCATCAAGCGTTTTTCGTCGCCCGCGTTTAAAAAACAAATGCACGAACGCTTTGGCATCTGTACCGACAACGCACTCGGCACCCCGGTTACGACGCTGCGCCTGTTGGTAAAGGGCCTGCCGCGGCCGGATCAGGAACTGGCCGAAGCCCTGTGGGAAACCGGCATACACGAAGCGCGCATCACCGCCTCTATGCTGGCCGATCCCGCCCAAATAACGCGCGAGCAATTAAACGCATGGGCCCACGCGCTCAATTCCTGGGATATTTGCGATTTGTGCTGCAACAACCTGTTTTCCAAAGTAAAAAATCCGCTGAAACTGGCGGAACGCTGGATCAAGCGGGAAGAAGAATTTGTCCGCCGGGCCGGCTTTGCGATTATCTGCTCGCTTTCCGCTCCCCGCGCCAAAACAAAAGACGAGGAACTGATTAAGCTCTTGCCGCTTATCAAAAACCACGCCGCCGATCCGCGGCCGATGGTGTATAAAGCGGTCAACTGGGCGCTTCGCAACATCGGCAAAAAGAACCCGCGCCTAACGCCCAAGGCCATAGCCTGCGCCGAAGAAATTTTGGATTTGTACGCGGATAATAAATCCGCCCGTTGGGTAGCCTCCAACGCCTTGTGGGAACTGAAAAGCCCCAAAATAAAAGCGATGGTAGCCAAACGAAAATGACCACCCCTCTTATCCGACCGGCCCGGCCGGCCGATTTACCGCGCATCCGCCAAATCATCCGGGCGGCCAAGTCGCTCTTGCTCAGCCGCCACGTAGACCAATGGCAGGACGGATACCCCAACGAAACCGTCCTGGCCGACGATATCGCCCGCGGCAAAGGCTACGCCGTAGAAACAAACGGCGCCGTGCACGGGTATTTTGCCCTGTCGTTTGAAGACGAAGAACCCTACCGCGTCATTACCCAAGGCGCCTGGCTGACGGACGGGCACTACTGCGTTCTGCACCGCCTGGCCCTTACCGAAGCCCTGCGCGGCACGGGAGCGGCAGGATTAATCGTAGATTTTTGGGAACGCAAAACCCGCATCCAAGGCATCCGCTCCCTCCGCGCCGACACCCACCCCCAAAACCATCCCGTGCGCCACCTGCTGTTGCAGCACGGATTTACGGACTGCGGCGTCATTTTTGTGCGCCAAAGCCAAGCGCGCCACGCATTTGAAAAAGTCCTTTCGTTTTAGCTCGTTTTTTCCAAGATAAAACCGCCTAAATATAGTAAAATAAAATTATGCTATTACCCCGTATTTTAACTGCCCTGATTGGGATTCCCGTTGTACTGGCCGCCATCCACTTTGGCGGCGTGATTTACATGGCCTTTGTAGGCGCTGTAATTCTGCTCTGTCTGTATGAATACGGACTGGTGCTGACTGCCGGCAAAAAACCGGTGCATATGCCCAGCTTGCTGCTGTTTGGCTTGCTGATGGCGGTGGTGGCTATTTTGGGCCGCGCGCCGGCCGATATGGTGGATCTGCCCGACAATTTGTACCCGTTCTCCGTCAGTGTGGTTATTTTCGGCGTGCTTTTCTTTGAAGTGCTTACTCCCAAACGCTCGTGGGACAGAGTCTGCAACACCTTTACGGGCGTGTTTTTAATTCCGTGGTCGCTGGCGCATTTGGTCAACCTGCGCGACATTGCCACCTACGGCGAATACTTAACCCTGTTTATGATTATTACCGTGTGGGTATGCGATACGGGGGCCTATTTCAGCGGGCGCTTTTTGGGGCGCCATAAACTAAACAAAGAAGTCAGCCCCAAGAAAACCTGGGAAGGGGCCGTCGGCGGGACGGTGCTGGCCGTGGGTGCGGCGGTGCTGATGCGCCATTTGTTTTTATCCACGCTTTTCTCCGTGGGCGAAGCGGTATGGCTGGGGCTGTTGGTAGCGGTGGTGGGCCAAGTGTCCGACCTGGCCGAATCCGTCATCAAACGCTCCACCGGCGTAAAAGATTCTTCCAATCTCTTGCCCGGGCACGGCGGCTTTTTAGACCGTTTTGATTCCTACCTGCTCCTGGCGCCGCTGTTCTACTACGTGGTATTGTATACGTTATGAAGAACATCGTTATTTTAGGCTCCACGGGTTCTATCGGCACGTCCGCGCTGGACGTGATTGCCCGTTTGGGCCCGGACTACCGCGTCATCGCTCTTTCCGCCAATAACAATACGGATTTATTTTTAAAACAGCTCCACTCGTTTAAGCCCCGTTTCGCGGCCGTCTTAAACCCGGCCAGCTACGAAAAAATCAAAGACCAAATGCCCGAAGGCACCCGGCTCTTGCCGCCGGAAATTGACAGTTTGATGTTTATGGCGTCTTTGCCTTCGGCGGATTTAATCGTCAGCGGCGTGGTGGGCGCGGTGGGCTTTCAGCCGCTTGTCAGCGCCATTAAAGCGGGCAAAACCATTGCCCTTGCCAATAAAGAGCCCATGGTCATGGCCGGCAAAACCCTGATGAAAGAATGCGAACGCTGGCAAGCCGCCATTTTGCCGGTGGACAGCGAACCCTCCGCCATTTTCCAATGCCTAAGCGGCATGACGGACGCGCACGGATATTCCAAACTGGAACCGCAGATTTCCCGCGTGTTTTTAACCGCTTCCGGCGGGCCGTTTGCCAAGCGAAAAGGAGCGCTCTCCACGGTTACTCCCGGCGAGGCGCTAAATCACCCCCGCTGGCGCATGGGCAAAAAAATTACGATTGATTCCGCCACGTTAATGAACAAAGGCTTTGAATCCATTGAAATTATGAATTTGTTTAACCTGCCCGAAGAAAAAGTGCAAATTGTCATTCATCCGCAGTCTATTGTGCACTCGGCGGTGGAATTTAACGACGGGGCCATCTTGGCGCAGCTGGGCGAGCCGGATATGCGCGTGCCCATTCAATACGCCATCACCTACCCCAAACGTGCGCCCGGGCCGGTTAAAAAACTCAATTTGTTTGAAACCGCCAAACTGGAATTTTTCGCCCCGGACTTAGACCGCTTCCCCTGCCTGGACTTGGCCTTGGCTGCCGCGCGCAAAGGCGGCCTGCTGCCTGCGGTGTTAAGCGCGGCCGACGAAGTGGCGGTGGACGCGTTCTTAAAAGAAGAAATCAAATTTACCGACATTGCCAAACTGGTGTACACGGTGCTCAAAGCGGCCCCGCAAATTCAGACAGACGCCACCCTCAACCAAGCGCTGGAAGCCGACCGCTGGGCGCGGGAAGCGGCGGCGGCGTGTCTGAAAGAAAAAGCTTATAAAAAAGCCGTTATCTAGGAGAGAATATGCTTTTATCCGTTATTGCCGTAATTGTGGTGTTAAGCCCTATCGTGATTGTGCACGAATTCGGGCATTATATCGCCTGCCGCCTGACCGGGATTCGCGTCAACGAATTTTCGTTCGGGTTCGGCAAAATTTTGTGGCATAAAAAAGTGGGCGATACGGATTACCAAGTCCGCGCCATTCCGTTCGGCGGCTTTGTGGAGCCCGCCGGCCCGATGTTCCACCCGCAGGACGCGCCCGAACCGCCCAAGCCGTACGAATTTGCGGCCAAAAAATGGTATGCCAAATTTTTTATGGTGGTCAACGGCGCGCTGTTTAACTACCTGCTGGCGGCGCTGATTTTCGGCGTTTTGATTTACATCAAAGGCATGCCGGAAACGGATCCCGTCAAACTGCCGGCGGCGGTGGGAACGGTAGCCAAAGGGTACCCCGCCGAAAAGCTGGATTTGCAGCCGGGCGACGTAATCCGCCAAATCAACGGGCAGCCCATTGCTAATTGGAAAGATTTAACCCAAGCCATGGCCCTGCGCAAAGGGGACGTAACCCTTTCGTACGAGCGCGGCGGCCAAACGCTGACCGCCACGGCAAAAGACGCCGATTTCAAGCCGGAGGCTCCCACCGTGCTGGGGGTTACCGTCAGCCCGACGTTTAAACCGGTTTCCGCCTGGAAAGCCGCAGGGCTGGGGTTTTACCAGTGCTACTACTGGACGGACTTCTCCCTGCGCTCGCTGGCGCAAAGCTTTACCAAAAAGAAAGCGCCCGAGCTGGCCGGGCCGATTGGCATTGTGAACGTAATTCATCAATCGGTGCACCGCAGTTTGTTTGATTTTGTGTTTTTAATTGCCATGCTGTCCTTGGCGGTAGGGATGTTTAACCTGTTCCCGATTCCGATACTGGACGGCGGGTATGCGTTGGTATATTTATGGGAAGGGCTGACCAAAAAACTCCCCACCGAAAAAATGCTCAACCGCGCCGCCAATGTAGGGTTATATATCCTGCTGTTGTTGGTGGTGTATGCGTCTTATTCGGATGTTAAACGCATTTTCTTTAAACCCAAGGCCGCCGCTGTGGCTACGCAAGCCCAAGCGGAAAAAGGCACCCCATCCGCGGAGGCGGAACATGTACAAGACTAGAGAAGTAAAAGTAGGCCCGTATATTTTGGGCTCCGGGCACCCCGTGCGCGTGCAGAGCATGTGCAACACCGATACGCGCAATGTGCAGGCAACCGCCGCACAAATTAACCTGCTGGAAGACGCCGGCTGCGAAATTAACCGCGTAGCCGTGCCCGATATGCAGGCCGCGCAGGCTATCGGCGAAATCAAAAAACGCATTCACTCCCCCCTCGTGGCGGATATTCATTTTGACTATAAACTGGCCTTGGAAGCCATTAAACAAGGCGTAGACAAAGTGCGCATCAACCCCGGCAACATCGGCGCGGTGGAGAACACCAAAGAAGTCATCAAAGCCGCCAAAGACGCCGGCGTGGCCATTCGCATCGGGGTAAACGCGGGCAGCGTAAAATACTTAAAAAGCGTGCAGGGCAAAATGGATTTGTCCGATGAAAAATGGGCCGAAGTAATGGTAAACGAAGCCCTGGAGCAAGCCAACATTTTGGAGCAGTTAAACTTTAAAGATGTGGTCGTTTCGCTGAAATCGGATAATTTTAAACGCACCGTATTGGCCAACGAACTGTTTGCCAAACAGAGTGATATTCCGCTGCACATCGGGCTGACCGAGGCCGGCAGTTTTTTAAGCGGCACGGTCAAAAGCGCGGTGGCGTTGGGAACGCTCTTGCAAAAAGGCATTGGCGCCACGATCCGCGTATCGCTGACGGAAGATCCGCGCATGCAAGTGCGCACCGCGTATGAAATTTTAAAGGCTCTTGGCCTGCGCGAATACGGCCCCAACTTAATTTCCTGCCCCACCTGCGGGCGCACCCAGGTGGACGTAACGGGCACGGTGCACGCGTTGGAAGAAAGAATTTATTCCGACAAAGCCCTCCTGCAAAAAGCCACCGGCCTTAAAATTGCCGTAATGGGATGTGTGGTAAACGGCCCGGGCGAAGCGCGCGACGCCGATTTCGGCATCGCCGGCGGCAAAGGCGAAGGCTTGTATTTTGAACACGGGCAGACGATGTTCAAACTCCCCCAGGAAAAATGGGTAGATTTTTTAATTCAAAAAATTAACGACTGGAAAAAATAAAAGGAAACACAAAAAATGAAACTCTCAAATTATTATTTGCCTACCTTAAAAGAAGCACCCAAAGATGCCGACACGCTTTCGGCCAAGCTGATGATCCGCGCGGGGCTGATCCGCAAAGTCGCCAGCGGACTGTATGAATGGCTGCCGTTGGGGCTAAAAGTGCTTAAAAAAGTGGAAACGATCGTGCGCGAAGAAATGAACCGCGCCGGCGCGTGCGAAGTGTGGCTGCCGCTGGTGCAGCCCAAAGAATTGTGGGAAGAAAGCGGCCGCTGGACGTATTACGGCAAAGAACTGCTGCGCTTTGCAGACCGCAAAGAAGCCGAATTCTGCTTTGCCCCCACCGCCGAAGAAGTAATGACCGATTTAGTAAAGAAAGACACCACTTCCTACAAACAGCTGCCGTTCTGCCTCTATCAGTTCGGCACGAAATTCCGCGATGAAATCCGCCCCCGCTTTGGCGTGATGCGCGCGCGCGAATTTTATATGAAAGACGCCTATTCCTTTGCCGCCAACGATGCAGACGCCAATGACTGGTACCAAAAAATGTACGACGCTTACCAGCGCATTTTCAAACGCTGCGGCTTTGAATTTAAAGCGGTAGAGGCAGACACCGGTGCCATCGGCGGGAACTTTTCGCACGAGTTTATGGTGCTGGCCGACACCGGCGAGGACGCCATCGCCAACTGCCCCGCCTGCGGCTACGCCGCCAATACGGAGAAAGCCGAAATTCAGGCCCCGGCCGACCTTGCGATAAACGAAGCCGATTTAAAACCCATGGAAAAGCGGGACACGCCCAAAGCTTATACCATCGAGGACGTAGCGGCCATGCTCAATGTGCCCACTTCCCAGTTAATCAAGCTCTTGGTGTTCACCGCCGACGGGAAACCCGTGGTGGCGTTGGTGCGCGGCGACCATGAACTCAATGAATTTAAATTTAAGGCCCTTCTTAAATGCAACGAGCTGGAAAAAGCGTCCGAAGAAGTCTACACCCAGGTAACGGGTTCTTTTGTGGGCTTTGCCGGCGCGCAGGGGCTGAAAGAGAAAAATCCGTCCGTCATGATTTATGCCGATAACTACGTTAAAAACATCGTAAACGGCGTGTCCGGCGGCAACGAAAAAGACGTGCATATGATTAACGTTACCCCCCGCCGCGATATGAAAGTGGACGTGTACGCCGATTTAAAAATGGCCTCCGCCGGCGATAAATGCGCCCGCTGCGGCAAAGAATTTACCTTTACCCGCGGCATTGAAGCCGGGCACGTATTTAAACTCGGCACCAAATACTCTGCCAGTATGGGCGCCAATTTCTTGGACGAAAACCAAACCTCCAAACCCATGATTATGGGTTGCTACGGCATTGGCATCAGCCGCGTGGTGGCGGCCGCGATTGAACAATCCCACGACGAAAACGGCATCATCTGGCCCGCGCCGCTGGCTCCGTTTGACGTGGCACTGGTGGCCATTGATTATGCGTCCAACCCCGAAGTCAAAAAACACGCGGACGCCATTACCGAACAATTGGAAGCGGCGGGGCTGTCCGTGCTGCTAGACGACCGCGACGAACGCGCCGGTATTAAGTTTAAAGATATGGACTTAATCGGCCTGCCGCACCGGTTGGTGGTCAGCAGCCGCACGGTAAAAGACGGGCAGTGCGAATACAAAAAGCGCACGGAGAAAGAGTCCGCCCGCTGGAATTTGGACGAAGCGGTTAAAAAACTGTTGCAAGCCGCCGGAAAATAAATTTTCCGCGCAGTGAGCCTTTAAAAAAGCCCCGGCTTTACCGGGGCTTTTTTATCAACAACAATTACACACTCTATCTTCTATATTTAACGTTTTTGGCACATTAAATTTGGGATAATTTCCGTTACCACACCCAGCCGGCTCGTGATCTGAAAAGAAATTACCTTCTTCATCAATACATATACATACATCACTTAATTTATGATACCCTACCGCTAATACATCCGGCTCAGTTAAAGAACCTCGGTCAATTATATAGGTAAACTGTTCCGTGTTAAAAAAATAAGAATCCGGCGTACCCAATTCTATATCTAAAGCAGAAGTATCATAACATGGATAAGTAGACCACTGTCCAGCAGGAGGGCCCCCATTTGTTAATTCACATACTTGTATGGCTCGTGCCAGATTTTTTAAATTGACAAAAGCTTCACTCATACGTGCTTTAAAAACTGCTTTTTCATATTGAGGCAAGGCGACCGCTGCCAAAATACCAATAATTAAAACCACTACTAATAACTCTATTAGCGTAAATCCGGCATTTTTACCGCCGGGAAATGATTTTTGATAATTTCTTGTCATATGCAAAATTTATCAAAAAAAAAAAACGAGTCAAGGGGCGAGCCGCCCCTCCCCCGCTCTATGCCCATTAACCCGATTAGTTTTAGCCACACTGCACCGGCCATACCGCGCCCTTCCAAGACATCACCCTTGCCGGGGGGCCGGAGTCCGGCCGCCCCGCTCTATACCCGTTAGCACGATTAGTTTGCGCCACACTGTTTCTGTACTGTCGCGCTCTAACAAAAAAACAACTCCTTCCATTTCATAAGGAATTCCCTTTTTATGCCGTTGCCGTTTATCCGCCCCTTTGTCCTGTTTCTAAAAAGCCTTTCAAACGACAAGGCCCTTTTATTGTTTGAGCGAAGCGAGTTGTAAAAGGGCCCGTTTGAAAGTGATTTTTAGAGGACGCCGGGGCGGACGCTTTTTGGTACTTTTTCCCGT
>CASFFZ010000006.1 GCA_949294095.1 uncultured bacterium | reverse complement strand
TGCGCCGCTTTGATAATCCGCCCGGGCAATCAGATCCGAACAAAGCGGATAATCTTTATTTAATTTCAGGCATTCTTCTTCATTTTCGCAGCACAAACGCCCGTCTTTATACGACGGCATTTTAAGCGTATAGCCGTATTTTCCTTTGCTTTGCGCTTCTATACCCGTACCGGATTCATTGGTGCTGTATACAAAGTTTTTGGTATTGGTAGAAGGAATGATATCCGATAATTGCGACAAGTCCGCTATGTAATCCTTATCCAATGCACAGCGCTTTTCCTGTTCGGTGCGAACGGCCGCCATCAGCTCTTCAGCTTCTGTTGTTTTGCGCGTCTCAATCACTTTGCTGAACTTTGGCAGTACTACTGCCGACAAAACCCCTATCACAATCACGACCACCAACAGTTCCGTAAGTGTAAACGCTTTTTTCTTTCGTTGCGTTTTCATGTGTTATCCTCGTTCTGTTCCAGTAAAATTACAGCTATAGCTTCTATATAAAGACTTTGCTTTTATAGTATCAAAAGTAAAAAAGAGAGTCAATTACTTCTCTTCTATGCGTTCCCGGCAAAAATGTGACCGTTTCAGAAAAACGAAACGCTCCGGCACATGCTTATAGTCTACGCATTTACGGATAAAAAACAAGAGATAAAAAACCCCTTTTCTTTTTATGAAACTTTGCTACAATGGAGGAAACAAAACGCCAACTGCCGTAAAAGGAGAAAGATCATGAGCATTCAATTAGACATTTCCAAAATGCCAAGCGCCACGTTTACCTGCGGCCCCAGCCAAGGCCATCCCGTTATCCGCCAAACCCCGGTTTACAAAACCCTGTTTGAACGCAGCCACCGCGCCAAAGATATTTCCACCGACGGCTTATATAAAGAAGCGGTAGAGAACCTGCGCCAGCTCTTATCGCTGCCGCCGGATTATACCGTTATTTTCTTTTTGGGCGGCGCCACCCCGGCGATGGACGCCGTCATCTGGAGCTTAACCAAAAATTCGCTTTCCGGCCTCTCGTTTGGGGCGTTTTCCAAACTGTGGGCCGAAAAAATCGCCTCCCGGCTGGAAGGAAACGTCATCCGCACCATCCGCAAAGCCGGCGAAAACGAATTTTTCCCCGCCGAAAAACCCGATTATCAAGCCAGCCTGGTTATTTTAACACCCAACGAAACGTCCACCGGCACCCAAATTCCTAACGAATACCTGGAAGAAGCGTGGAAATTAAAAGGGCCGGACACCCTCATTGCCTGGGACTGCACTTCCTGCGCCGGCGGACGGGAACTGCCCAAAAATAAATTTGACGTGATGCTCTTTTCCATGCAAAAATGCTTTGGCGTAGGCGGCGGATCCAGCGTCATTATTATGAGCCCGGCCGCCGTCAAACGTTTGGAAGAAGCCCCAAAATACCGCACCATTCCGTATGCGCTGGATTTATCCGAAGCGGTTGCCAAAGCGCAGGCCAAGTGCCAAACGGTCAACACGCCTTCCACCACCAACATTTGGATGTTTAACGAAGCGTGCAAATGGATGAACGAAAACGGAGGCCTGCCCGCGATGGACGCCCTCTGCCGCCAACACGCCAAATACCTGCTGGAATGGGCCGCCAAGACCGATTATTTAAAACCCTTAATCAGCGACGAAGCCCACCGCTCCTACACCACGCTTACGCTGGAAATAACCGATCCCGCCCTGAAAGACGCCGACATCTCCGCCGCTTTAAAAGCCACGGGGCTGCCCAACTTGGCAGACGGCATTAAAAAATACTCCTCCGTCAAGCAGAACTCGCTTCGCATTGCCTGCTTCCCGTTTGTGGATATCCACGGAACGGCCGAATACGAAAAACTTACCGCCGCGGTGGATGAAATTGTCCGCCAGCTGCGCCAGGAGGCCAAATGAAAATTCTGATTGCTGACAAATTCCCCGCCCATTGGAAAGAAGTGCTTTCCAAAGAAGGCCATCAAATTACCGACAATCCGGCCTTGGACGAAAACACGCTGCCCGCCGCCATTGCCGACAACGAGATTTTAATCGTACGCAGCACCAAAGTGCCCGCTGCCGTAATGGACGCCGCGGCGAACTTAAAACTCATCATCCGCGCGGGCGCGGGGACGAACACCATTGACGTAGCCCACGCCGCGCAAAAAGGCATTGCCGTGTGCAACTGCCCGGGCACCAACTCCATTGCCGTAGCGGAACTTACCCTGGGGCTCATCCTGGCGTTAGACCGCCGCATCTACCACAACACCAAAGACCTGCGCGAAGGCAAATGGAACAAGAGCGAATACGGCAAAGCCAAAGGGCTATTTGGGCGCACGTTAGGCATTATCGGGCTGGGGCATATTGGCAAAGAAGTAGCCAAACGCGCCGAAGCGTTTGGCATGAAAGTGCTGGCCTACGACCCCAACGACAAGGCGGAAGAATTCCGCACCGCCGGCGTAACGCCCGAGCCGGACATTTACACCTTGGCCGCCCTAAGCGACGTCATTACCGTACACATCCCGGAAACGCCGCAAACCAAGGGCCTGTTTAATAAAAAATTCTTTGACGCGATGAAACCGGGCGCCATTTTCGTCAATGCGGCCCGCGGCGGCCTGGTGGTTGCCAAAGACTTGGCGGACGCCGTCAAAAACAAGGGACTCAAAGCCGGCTTAGACGTGTATGAAACCGAGCCCAAAGCCAACGACAATACGTTTGATTATTCCCCCTATCAAGGGGCCGAAAACCTGTACGGCACGCACCACATCGGCGCCAGCACCGACCAGGCGCAGGACGCCGTGGCCGAATGCACCGTGCAGATTATCAACCAATATGCCCAAGACGGCACATTTTTGCACCGGGTGAACTGATATGGCTACCATCAAACCTTTCCGGGGCTTTCGCCCCAGCGCACACGCAGACAAAATCGCCTGCCCGCCCTATGACGTTATCAACTCGGCGGAGGCCCGCCAAATGGCGCAGGGCAACCCGTATTCTTTCCTGCACGTAGACAAACCGGAAATTGACCTGCCCGAAGACGTCAGCCTCTACGCGCAGGAAGTGTACCAAAAAGCCAAAGAAAACTTGGAGCATTTCCTGCAGACGGGCATACTCAAACAGGACGAAAAACCGTGCTTTTATCTGTACGCACAAACGATGGACAGCCGCACCCAGTACGGGCTGGTGGCCGTGGCCTCGTGCGAAGAGTACGATAAGGGCATCGTGCGCAAACACGAATTGACGCGCAAAGATAAAGAGGACGACCGCACCCGCCACGTGGCCGCCCTTTCCGCCACTACGGGGCCCGTATTTTTGACGTATCCGGCCCGGGCGGAAATAGACGAAAAACTGGCGCAAATCGCTTCTGAATTTCCCGTCTATGATTTTACGGCGCCCGACGGCATTAAACATACGTTTTGGGTAATTGACGATTTGCAGGACATCCGTTTTCTGCAAAACGCCTTTGCCCAAATCCCCACCCTCTATATTGCCGACGGGCACCACCGCTCCGCCGCCGCGGCCAATGTGGCCCGCCGGCGCAAAGCGCATAATCCCAAGCATACGGGGCAGGAAAATTATAATTTTTTCCTAAGCGTTATTTTCCCCGCCAACCAACTGTATGTAATGGATTACAACCGCTTGGTAAAAGATCTGAACGGGCTTTCCTCCGCTGAGTTTTTAGGCAAGATAGCCGAAAATTTTGATGTGGCCGAAACAGGGAAAGAGAAACCGCAAAAACGCCACGAATTTGGTATGTATCTAGACGGAAAATGGTACACGTTAACGGCTAAAAAAGGCTCGTTTGACGACCGCGACCCCGTAGCCGCGCTGGATGTGAGCATCCTGCAGGAAAACCTGCTGGGGCCCGTGCTGGGCATTGGAGACCCGCGCACCGACAAACGCATTGATTTTGTGGGCGGCATACGCGGCATCGGCGAGCTTAAAAAACGGGTGGACAGCGGAAAATGGAAAGTGGCGTTTTCCATGTATCCCACTTCTATGGAAGAGCTGATGAAAGTGGCGGACGCGCATAAAATTATGCCGCCAAAATCCACTTGGTTTGAACCGAAGCTCCGCAGCGGCCTCGTGATTTACAAATACGAAGATAAATAACCCGGCCAACAAAAAATCCCCAGTCTAACTGGGGATTTTTTGTACTTAGTTCAGCTCACGAACCTACCAAATAACAACTTCTGTCATCAATTTTACAAGACTGTTTTCCAAAAGAGGCACATATTTTTTTCGGCAATATCATTCCCCGGGTTTCCAAAACAGCGGCGCTGTATGTTGGACTGATTCCAGTTCCACTCTAAATAGGCACCCGAATAATAGGGCGATTGCATAAACCCCCAAGTAGTAAATACATGGCACACCGTTCCAGCCGGCACTTCTATACTAAGAGCCTCCCGGTCACACGTATAACTGCCATTAGCCAGATAATACTCCTGTTGCGCGGTATAGAAAGCATCCAATCGGGCAACTTCTTTCATCAGTTTAGACTTGGTTACCGCTTTCTGATACTGCGGCACGGCCACCGCCGCCAAAATACCGATGATTAAAACCACTACTAAGAGCTCTATAAGCGTAAATCCGGCGTTTTTACCGCCGGGGAAAGATTTTGATAAATTTTTGCCATACGCAAAATTTATCAAAAAAAAAACGAGTCAAGGGGCGAGCCGCCCCTCCCCGCTCTATGCCCGTTCATCCGATTGGTTTACGCCACACTGTTTCCGCCCTCTCGCGCTCTAACAAAAAAAACAACCCCTTCCGTTCCATAAGGAACTTCCCTTTTATGCCGTTGCCGTTTAGACCCTCTGTTAACAAAGGTTTTTCCTTTTGATGTTGTGGCCGTTTATCCGCCCCTTTGTCCTGTTTCTAAAAAGCCTTTCAAACGACAAGGCCCTTTTATTGTTTGAGCGAAGCGAGTTGTAAAAGGGCCCGTTTGAAAGTGATTTTTAGAGGACGCCGGGG
>CASFFZ010000005.1 GCA_949294095.1 uncultured bacterium | reverse complement strand
TTCTAAAAAGCCTTTCAAACGACAAGGCCCTTTTATTGTTTGAGCGAAGCGAGTTGTAAAAGGGCCCGTTTGAAAGTGATTTTTAGAGGACGCCGGGGCGGACGCTTTTTGGTACTTTTTCCCGTTGGAAAAAGTACCCCCCTTGCCGGGGGATGCATTCAATACCCACTCATCCGACTAGGTTAAGCCACACCGTTTAAGCAATGTAGCACTCTCGCGCCACAACCCCTTCCAGGGGGCCGGAGCCCGATACCCCACGCTAGACACGTTAACACGACTTGTTTAAGCCACATCGCTTCTGTGCAGGCGCACCCTTACCAAATAACAAAAGATTGGCCGCACCGCGCTAGGGGCCGCCCGACAGATATGATAAAATATAAGTATGAATTCCCCCTTTCACATATTATCCAAAGACCCGCATTCCAAAGCCCGCACCGGCATTTTGTACACCAAGCACGGCGCGGTGCATACGCCGGTTTTCATGCCGGTCGCCACGCAGGCCTGCGTCAAAGCGCTTACGGACGAAGACTTAAAAAACGCCGGGGCCGAGTGTCTGCTTTCCAACACGTACCATTTGTATTTGCGCCCCACTACCCCCATCTTGCAGCAAATGGGCGGCATACACAAATTTATGCATTGGGACGGCAGCGTACTGACCGATTCGGGCGGGTTTCAGGTATACAGCCTGTCCAAATTTCGCAAAATTAAGGAAGAGGGCGTAACATTTCAGTCCCACCACGACGGGAGCAAACACCTGTTTACGCCGGAAAACGTCATTCAGTTTGAAAGTGAAATCGGCTCGGATATTTGGACGATGCTGGACGTCTGCATCCACGCCAAAGATCCTTCCAAGCACGATGCCCGCCAAGCCCTAAACCTGACCAAACGCTGGGCCGAACGCGCCGCCAAAGCCTACGAACAAACCGTGCCCGAACAACAAATTACCCAACGGGCGGACGGATCTTTTAAAGTAGAAAATTCGCTTTTATTTGGCATTATCCAAGGGGCCATTTTCCCCGATTTGCGCAAAGAAGCCGCCCAGCATATGGCCTCTTTGCCCACGCACGGCTACTGCATTGGCGGGCTGTCGCTTGGGGAAACGCTGGAGCAGATGAACGAATCCGTTCTGGCGGTTACCGACAATCTGCCCGAAAACAAGCCCCGCTATTTTATGGGGTTGGGAACGCCGGTGGAAATTTTAAATTCCATTGAACGCGGGGTAGATATGTTTGACTGCGTATGGCCCACGCGCGTGGCGCGCAACGGCATGGCCATGACCAGCACCGGCCGCGTGAACATTAAAAATGCCGAATACCGCACCCAAGACATTCCGCTGGATCCGGAGTGCGACTGCTACACCTGCCGCCGCTACTCCCGCGCGTATTTATGCCATTTGTACCGCTCGGCCGAACTTACCAGCCACCGCCTGATGAGCATTCACAACATCCGCTTCCTGATTCACTTAATGGAACGCGCCCGGCAGGCTATTGCCAACGGCACCTTTTTGGCGTTTAAGGATGAAGTCATCCGCAAATACCAAAATTTTAAATAGCGCCGGCCGCCGGAAGGACATATCTTCTTATCCAAATGTAAAAATCCCCGGGGAAAATTCCCCGGGGATTTTATGTGCTGCCGTAAAATCTTACTTTTCCGGTTCAGACGGTTCTTTCTTTTTGGGCTCGTACTTAGGCAACAACGAAAATAACGCATACGCGCTTAACAGCTGCAGGGTAAACGCCGCCGAAACAAAAACATATTTATAAACGGTCATCGCTTCTACGCTCGGTACCGGGTTGGCTAAATAATAAAACTGCCCTACCCCCCGCAACAGCGGCAAAAACGTAAAATCCGCATTGGTCAGCAACGCCAGCACCCCTTGCAAGGCGGCCAACACGCTTACGTAGCGCTCGTGCAGCAAAATAAACACCGCCTGCGATACATACAGCACCAAAAAACCCGCATGCAGGCGCAGCAAAATACCGTTGGCGGCAATATCCCGCCACACCAGAAAAAAATTAACAAACGCTCCAAACAGGCAAAAGAAAAAGATAATCTTTACCCATATGTTCAGCGCGAAATAACGTTTTATCAATTTTTCCATAATTTTACCGCGAAAGCGCCAGCGTTTCTTTCTGCCCGTAACGCGCAAGCGCCATTTCAATCAGCCGGTTTAAAATAGCCGTATAATCTTCCCCGCACGCTTCAAACAACTGCGGGAAAAGGCTCGTTTCACTCATGCCGGGCAAGGTATTGATTTCCGAAAAATAGTACGCGCCGTTTTTATCCATCAAAAAGTCCACCCGTGCCAGCCCGCTTCCGCGCAGGGCACGGAAAATGCGTTCGCTGTCTTGGCGCATTTTTTGGGCCGTCTGCTCCGGCAGTTCCGCCGGCACCTTGGTTTCACAGCCGCCGGCCGTAATGTATTTGGCTTCGTAGTCAAAAAATTCGCCGGCCAAGTGGCGCAGTTCCCCGCAGGCGGAGGACTTAACCGTTTCGCCGTCGCCGTAAATGGCGCAAAAAATCTCCCGCGCGTGATCTACCCCTTTCTCAATCATTACGTCCGTGTCAAACCGCAGGGCAAATTCCACCGCGTCGTTTAGCTGGGATACATCTTTTACCTTGCGCACCCCCACCGAAGACCCCAGCCGTACCGGCTTTACAAATACCGGAAGCCCCGTTTGCACGGCCCAGTTTTCAAGTTCCTTTTGGTCATAAGCCTTGCCTTTGGAAACCACGCGGTACGGCAGCACCGGCGCACCGGTTTCCCGCGCGATTAACTTGGCCACTTCCTTATCCATTCCCATGGCAGAGGCCAAGACCCCGCAGCCGACATACGGCACCTGTAACGTTTCCAAAAAGCCCTGCATCGTACCGTCTTCACAGTTTGTGCCGTGCAGTACCGGAAACACCACATCCGCCCGCAGGCTCCACGAGCCGTCCAACGCCGCCAAGTGCACCCCCGGGCGCAGAACCGGCGTGATGGGCAGATCCGCCGGGGTTTGCGGGCCGCAGGCGGATTGCAAAAACCAATACCCCTCTTTGCTGATAAAAACCGGATAAACGGTATATTTGTCTTTTTGCTGCGCCAACAGCCGGCAGACCGTCTGCGCGCTGTGAACGGAAACTTCGTGTTCGGTGGATTTACCGCCGTATAGAATCACTAAATTAAGTGCTGACATACCTTCTCTTATAAAAGGCCTGATGAAATTCATCAGGCCGAATGTTTAAAATTATTTGTCTTCCCGAAAGATCGACCACTTCATCCTGCCGATAAAACTGTCCGTCTTTTCTAAGAAGTCCTCCCCGTCAAAAAGCGGCTCCGGCTGCGGCACCGGATCGGCCACTTTTATTTCGGGCAAATCGGCTTCCGTCATCACCTTGGATTTTACCGCTTGGTTCATTTCAACGGGTTTTTCGGAAAGGGGCAGCGCCGTTTGAGGCGTTTTTTCCAAAGCCGGAGCGGCAGGAGCGGCCGTTTGCACGGGCGCCTGCGGGGCTTCCGGCTGCGCATTTGCAACAGACGGTTTGGGAGCCGCCGGGCGCGCGGCGGCCGCTTTGCGAAGTGTTTCTTCCTTGGCGGCGCGTTCTTTTTCCTGCACCAGGCGGGCCGCTAACAGGGCCGCGCTTTGGTTGCGCAGCTGCTGGTTTTCTTTGGCCAGTTCTTTTTTCTCGCCTTCCAGCTCTTCCGTTCGTTTTTGCAGGCGGCTGCTTTGCATAGAAAGCGCGGATTTTTCACGCTCCAGCGCTTCTTTTTCCTGGTGAAGCGTTTCTACATTTTTGGATAAATTTTCTTTTTCCGAATCCAGCTGGCGGGCGCGAATGTCCAGCGTGTCTTTTTCCCGCGCCAAAAATTCCACGCGGCAGGCAAGCTCTTCTTTTTCGCGGGTTAAATGTTCGCTGCGCTTTGCCATTTGCGCGCTTTCCTGCGCCAGTTGCTGCGCCTGCGAAGAAAGGGCTTCTTTCTCGCGCGCCAAATGTTCGGTATGGGCCGTCATTTCCGCTTTTTCGCGCGAGAGGGTTTCGTTGGCGCTTTGCAGGGCGGCGTTATGTTCCGAAAGCGTTTCATTGTGGTGCGTCAGTTCTTCGTTTTGCTGGCCCAAAACCTCAATTTTGTGTTTCAGCTGTTCAATGACGGCGTCGTTATTATTGATTTTTTCAACCAATTCTTTGAAATTCTTTTCCAGCAATTCTTTTTCCTGCCGTACGGCGTCCAGCGAGGCCTGCGCCTGTTCCAGCTCGGCGGCTAAACCGTCGCGCTGGCCTTCCAAGGCGCGCAGCCGCTCGGAAAATACCGCCAGCTGTTTTTGCGCCCGTTTGGAATTGTCTTCTTCCAGCTGGGCCATTTCGTTTTTAAGCGCCACCAATTCTTTTTCCTTCGCTTCCAGGCGGGCCAACGCCTCTTCTTTTTCGGCGGCGGCTTTATGCAGTTTTACATTTTCGGCCTTCAGCGATTCTATTTCCTCCACTTGCTTCATGCACGTGTCGGACATGGCCTGCAGTTGGTTTTCCAAGCTGGAAACTTTTTGCTGGTATTCCTGCTTAATGGAAATAATGCGCCCTTCAAAATCAAACGATTTAAAACGTTCTTCGGCGGCGGTCAGCTGGTCGCGCAGGGAAAGGATTTCCTTGGCCTGCTCCGCCGATTTTTTAAGCGCTTCCATTTTTTCCTGCTGGGCTTTTTTAATTTCCCGGTCTAAAGCGCTGTTGACGGCTTTTAACTGCGACGCTTTTTGCCGCAGGCTGGTAATAATGCGTTCTTTTTCTTCCCGTTCGGCATGCGGGCGGCCGGTATGGGGAGCGTTGGCCTGGTAATGATAAATGGCGGTATGAGATTCATCCCCCGCTTGAAAGGCCGGCGGAACCGGGTCAAAACTGCGCTGTACGTCCGGCGCGCGGTAGGAAAAGCGTTCCTGCTGGGCGCGGGACAAGTTTTCCACGCTGGCTTTTAAGTTGGCAATGGTGCGGGAGAGATGTTCCAAAAAAGCGTCTTTGTCTTTTTGGCGTTCCATGGCTTCGCGGGTGCGGGCCAATTCAGAAAGGATCAGCTGGTTTTGCGTGGCGGAAGCTTCAAAACGTTCTTCCAGTTCCACAATTTTCTTTTCCAGTTTTTCAAAGGAACGCTCATACTGGGCCGGCTTGGCGGGGACGGATCCCTCGCGGGGAGAGTAGCCTTTGTCGGCCGAAGAGGCCGCCGCAAAGGTTTGTTCTTTAAATTTTTCCAAAAATTGGGCAATATCCCCGTGTCCGTCGTATTGATTGTTGTCTAACGCCATGCTGGTTCCCCGTCTAAAAAATCTCTACATTTAATTTAACCACAAACGCCCCGTTACTGTCAACCCCGTTTTCTGACGGCAAAACGCGCTTTTATCCGTGGCCGGACACATGCAGTTTGCCGCGCACCGCGCCCACCAAATAAAAAGACCCCGTGCAAAGCACCCGCGGGGATTTGCAGACCAGCGCCAAGGCTTTCTTCCAATTGGGTTCAAACAGCACCTTGGCCTGCTTGGGCAAAGCCGCCAGCAAATCGGGCTCCCCCGCGCCGCGCACGCTGGGCGGCACCGTTAAAATAATTTGGCTAAAATGCGGGCACAGCAAAGAAAGCATTTTTTTGTAATCCTTGTCTTTCATAAATCCGCACAATAAAGCCGTATCGTGCGTAAAAGGCGTTTTCTGCCAAAATTCCATCAAGAGTTCCACCGCCTGCGGGTTATGTGCGCCGTCTAAAACAAACGTATTTTCGCCCGCGCGCACCACTTCAAACCGGCCGGGCAGCACGACTGTTTCCAACCCCTTTTTGACGGCCGCTTCGGGCAGTTTAAGCCGCTTGGCCGCCTGATACACCACACAGGCGTTAATCGTTTGCCGGCGGCCCAAGGCGTGCAGCAGCCACTCCTGCCGATCGCGCGTATGCAGCACCGTTTGGTTGTTTACAAAATCATACGCGTATTCATAAAAAGGTTCTCCCTCGCCCACAAACACAAGCGGGGCTTTCTTTTCTTTGGCAATTTTTCGGATGACGTCGCGCGCGGCGGGATTGACCGTGCCGCTGATGACGGGCACGCCGGGTTTAATAATGCCGGCTTTTTCGTAAGCGATTTGCGAAAGACTGGAGCCCAAATACTGCATATGATCCAGCCCGATGGACGTAATCAGCGTAAGCACCGGAAGGCAAGCGTTGGTAGGATCTTTGCGGCCGCCCATGCCGGTTTCCAGCACAACGTATTCCGCCTGTTGTTTGGCAAAATAAACAAGCGCGGCCGCCGTTAAAATCTCAAAAAAATTCAGCTCTTCCTCTTCTTCCTGAAAGACCTCCAGCACCGCTTGGGAAAAGCGCTGTTTGGAAACGGGTACCCCGTTTAGCTGAATTCTCTCCGTGGCAGACACCAAATGCGGCGAAACAAAAAGACCCGTCTTATACCCGGCACATTCCAACGTACGCGCCAGCATCGTGCAGACGGATCCTTTCCCGTTTGTACCCGCCACGTGGATAATTTTGTAGCGGTTTTGCGGGTTTCCCAGCCGTTCCAACAGCCGGGCAAAACCGTCCAGCCCCGCGCCGCAGCCGATGCCGGAGCGTTTTAAAATATAGTTAAATACAATATCAAAACTCATTTTTATCGGGATTATACCGGCGGATGTCCGCCCCCAAAGCGGTTAATTTTTGTTCCAGGTTCTCATATCCGCGGTCAATATGATACACGCGTTCCACTTCCGTTTCGCCCGGCGCACACAAGCCGGCAATTACCAACGCCATTCCGCCGCGCAGGTCGGACGCTTGCACATGGGCGGCCGAAAGTTCCTTTACTCCCGTTACGCGCGCCACGCTTTTCTCGGTAACGATATCCGCCCCCATCCGCACCAGCTCGGGGGCGTGCATAAAGCGGTTTTCAAAAATATCTTCGTCCACTTCCGCCGTTCCGTCGCACAAGGTCATCAGCGTCATCCACGGGGCCTGCAAATCGGTTGCAAACCCGGGATACGGCGCCGTGCGCACGCGCACGGGCTTGATGGCGCCTTCGTACGGAAGAACGCGAATAGCGTCTTTTTGAATATCCAGCGTAAAACCGGCTTCCTGCAGGTCTTCCCATAAAATGGAATTGTGCTCCGGCACGCAGCCGCTGACGGTAACGTCCCCGCGGGTAGCGCACGCCGCCAACACGTAAGAGCCCGTTTCAATGCGGTCGGCCACTACCGTATGTTCCGCCCCGTGCAAGGCTGTTTTGCCGTGCACAATAAGCTGGCCTTTTTCGCCTTGGCGGATATCCGCCCCCATTTTATTTAAAAAGGCAATTACATCGTCCACTTCCGGCTCTTTGGCCACGTTTTCCAACACCGTTTCGCCGGGGATCAGGCACGCGCACATCAGCAGGTTCTGCGTAGCACCCACACTGGGAAAACGCAGTACAATTTTGGCGGGAGTCAATTCCCGGGCCCGCAAAATCACGTTGCCCGCTTTGGTTTCGCACTCGGCGCCCAGTTTTTCAAATCCTTTCAAATGAATATCCACCGGCCGCACGCCAATGGCGCAGCCGCCGGGCAGCGGAATTTCGGCCGTTTTAAACCGGGCCAAAAGCGGCCCCGCCACCCAAAAGCTCGCGCGCATTTGCTTGACCAGTTCATACGGCAGAGTGTTTTTGAGCGTACCGTCGGCCGTGATGGTGGCGGTATTGTCCTTATACTCCACTTTTTTGCCCAAATATTCCAAAATTTTAAGCGTGGTGCGCACGTCGCGCAAATTGGGAACGCGGTGCAAAACGCACGGCTCGTCGGTCAATAAAGTGGCTACCAAAATGGGAAGGGCGGCGTTTTTGCTGCCGCTGATGTGAACGGTTCCGTGTAGTTTTTTTCCGCCGTGAATAATAAATCTGTCCATACGACCTCCTAAAAATAAAAAGTTATTTCCTGCGGGCAAATACAAACCGCTCTATGTTAAATATATCTTTTTTTACTTCGGCCTTCCACCCGATTTCCATCAGCCCCCGCGCCAGCGGCCACGGCTGGCCTTGGCAGAGTTCCAGCGCCAAGAGTCCGCCGGGCTTTAAATAACCGTCCGCCGCTTCGCACAGCGGGCGCGTAACGGCGTAGCCGTCTTCCCCGCCGTCAAGCGCCAGGCGCGGCTCGTGTTTTACTTCGCGCGTCAGGCCCGCCAGCTGCGCCGTGGGGATATAGGGCGGATTAGAAATAATCAGGTCAAAAGTGCCCATGACGTTTTCCCACAAATCGCTTTGCAAAAACTGAATGCGCGTGTCCACGCGGTGCAGGCGGGCATTTTCCTGCGCGACGCGCAGCGCCGCGGCCGAAATATCCACCGCCAAAACCGCCGCGTTTGGAAATTTATTTGCCAAAGCCACCGCAATGCAGCCGCTGCCAGTGCACATATCCAAAAACGTATACCGGCCCTGCCGCTCAAATTGTGCGGCGCTGTGCTCCACCAATTCTTCCGTTTCCGGGCGGGGCGTCAGTACGTCCGGCGTAACGCGGATGTCCAGCCCGCAAAACGGCTGCATCCCCACAATATGCGAAAGCGGCTCGCCCGCTTCTTTGCGGGCCAGCAGGCGGGAAAACAAAGCTTCTTTGTCGGCGGGGAAAGGCTCCCCCCCGTTTGCCAGCACCCACGTGCGGCTTACGCCCAGCACATGGGCCAAAAGCCACTGGGCGTTGGCCTGGGGCTCGTCGGAACCCGCGGCCTCCAGCCGTTGGACGGCGCCTTGCAAAACGTGTGAAAGAGTCGGCATAACGTTTCCTTGTAAAAAAGCCGGACGGCAAGAGCCCGTCCGGCCTGTGGCAATAGACTGCGTTAAATTTGCAGATTTTTTAATTTTTGTTCCACGCGGTAGGCGCGCAAGTCTTCCAAAATCGGCCCGATGTTGCCTTCCATAATTTCCATTAAATTGTGGTAAGACTTGTCGGTGCGGTGGTCGGTTACGCGGCTTTGCGGGAAGTTATACGTGCGGATTTTTTCCGAACGGTCTCCCGTGCCCACCTGCGCTTTGCGTTCGTCGTAAATTTCTTTGTTGCGCTTTTCTTCTTCAATCTGGTACAGTTTGGCGCGCAGCATGGCCATGGCTTTTTCGCGGTTTTTGCCCTGGTGGCGTTCTTCGCGGCAGGAAACTACGATGCCCGTCGGTTTATGGATGATGCGCACCGCCGTTTCCACCTTGTTTACGTTCTGGCCGCCCGCCCCGCCGGAACGGCAGGTTTCCATTTCCAAATCTTCCGGGCGGATTTCAATGTCAATTTCTTCGGCTTCCGGCATAATGGCTACGGTAACGGTAGAAGTATGCACGCGGCCGGCGGTTTCGGTGTCGGGCACGCGCTGCACGCGGTGGGTGCCGGCCTCGTTGCGAAGCCACGAGTACGCGCCTTCCCCTTTAATAAACATGCTGACGTATTTGCACCCCTTCAGGCCGGTGGGCGTATATTCCAAAATTTCGGTCGTCCAGCCCTTGGTTTGCGCAAAATGCTGATACACGCGCAGCAGTTCCGCCGCAAACAGGGCGGCTTCGTCGCCGCCGGCGCCGGGGCGGATTTCCAGATAGATGTTTTTGGAGTCGTTGGGATCGGGCGGAATGACCAAAATACGCAGTTCTTTTTGCAGCTGCGGCAGCTTGGCTTCCAGATCCGCCAGTTCGTCCGCCGCCATTTTGACAAGCTCTTTATCCTCGCCGGCTTCAATCATGGCGCGGTCGTCGGCGATGGCTTTTTCGGCGGCGTTGATTTCCTGTTCTTTTTCAATGATCGGTTTTAAAAACGCATGGCGTTTGGCTTTCTCCGCCAATTCCTGGCTGGAGAGCTGACCGGAAGCAAGTTCTTCTTCCAACTGTTTAAATTCGGTTACGTATTTGGTGGTATCCATACAATTCCTTTCCGCAGACGCTCGGCCCGGGACTGCAAAGAAAAAGAGCAGACCCCCTTTCGGACAGTCTGCTCTCTTGTAAAACGGCTGCTATTTGGCTTCGGCTTCGGCCTTTTTGGCAGCGGCTTTTTTGGCCGGTTTCTTGGCGGCCGCCTTTTTGGCGACAACCGGTTTCTTGACGAGTTTGGCCTTGGCCTTTACTTCGGTTTTCGGTTTGCGAACCATCGTTTTGCCTTCGGTTTTCGCAAAGCGTTTGTTGAATTTTTCCACCATACCTTCGGTGTCCAGTAATTTTTGTTTGCCGGTGAAGAACGGGTGGCAGGCAGAGCAAATGTCAAGCTTTAAAGTTTTGGCCGTGGAGCGGGTCATAAATCTGTTTCCGCACGCGCAGACGGCTTCTACGAATTCGTAAGTAGGATGTATTTTCTCTTTCATTTTAGTCTTCCTTTAAAAATCTTATAGTTTATTTTACCATATATTGCGGACTTTGGGAAAGCAAATTCTTTCCCCCCGCGCTAGAAAGCGTTCACTTCCATTTGTTTGAAAAAGTCTTTATTGGACTTGGTGGCGGACAGTTTTTCCAGCAACAGCGTCATCGCATCCACCGAGCTCAACGGCGCCAGCACCTTGCGCATAATCCAGACTTTGTTGAGTTCATCTTCCGAGAGGAGCAGATTTTCCTTGCGGGTAGAGCTGCGGTTGATGTCCACCGCCGGGAAAATGCGCCGTTCGGAGAGTTTGCGGTCTAAGCACAGTTCGCTGTTGCCCGTACCTTTGAACTCTTCAAAAATCACTTCGTCCATCCGGCTGCCGGTTTCAATCATCGCGGTGGCGATAATCGTCAGCGAGCCGCCTTCTTCTATATTGCGCGCGGCGCCCAAAAAGCGTTTGGGCTTTTGCAGCGAAGTCGCTTCCAAACCGCCCGTCAGCACCCGCCCGGAGGACGGCGCCACCGTGTTGTACGCACGGGCCAGGCGCGTAATGGAGTCCAGCAAAATCACCACATCTTTGCCCTGTTCGGCCAGGCGTTTGGCTTTTTCCAGCACCATTTCGGCCACTTGTACGTGGCGGTCGGCCGGTTCGTCAAACGTAGAAGCCACCACTTCGCCTTTTACGCTGCGGCTCATGTCGGTTACTTCTTCGGGGCGTTCGTCAATAAGCAAGACCATCAGCACGGCGTCTTTGTAATTTTCCGCAATGGAGCGGGCAATGGCCTGCAAAATCATCGTTTTACCGCTTTTGGGCGGCGCCACAATCAGCGCGCGCTGGCCTTTGCCGATAGGGGCAATCAAATCAATCACGCGCTGGGTAAGCGAGTTTTTATCCAGCTCCAAGGTAAACCGTTCGTTGGGGTGCAGCGGCGTTAGGTTTTCAAACAACGGGCGGTTGTACACTTTGTCCGAGTCAATGCCGTTTACTTTTTGCACCTGCAGCATGGCAAAGAAACGTTCGTTGTCTTTCGGCGGGCGGATGAGGCCTTCAATCGTATCGCCTTTGCGCAGGCCGAAGCGTTTGATCTGGGAAGGAGAAACATAAATATCTTCCGCGCCCGCCAAATAGTTGTTTTCTTCCGAGCGCAAAAAGCCAAAGCCGTCCGGCAGAATTTCCAGCACGCCCCCGCCGTATACCGATCCGTTTTGCTTGGCCTGTACGGCCACAATCCGCCCGATCAGCTCCTGCTTGCGCAGGCCGGAAATGTCTTCCAAATTATAATTAACGGCCAGCTTCGTCAGTTCCGGCATGCTTAATTTATTCAGCGCGCGGGCGTCCATCGGTTTGGCGCCGTTGGGCTGGCGCGGCGCGGCGGCCGCCGTGTTTTTTTGCATCGGCCGGGCCGGGCGTTGGGTTTTGGTTTCTTCGGCGAGAGCCGGTTTGGCCGGCTTGGTTTCTTTGGCAGGTTTTGCGGTTTTTTCCTGCGGGATGATTTCTTCCATGTTTGCTCCTTACTTCAATGCGTAAATAGTGTTTAACGCCTGACACAGGCGTTTAATTTTTAACCCCAAATCGGTTTTGCTGCCCCGGTTGGCCAGCACGATATCGGCCCGGCGTACTTTTTCGCTTTCCGGCAGCTGCCCGGCCACCCGCCGCTTGTATTCGGCCAGGGTAAGCCCACGAGCTTTTAAGCGGGCGGGGAGCGTACGCTCGTCGCCCAGCAGAGTAACGGTTAAATCGGTTTTCCGGTTCCACCCCGTTTCAAACAAAAGCGGTACTTCAAACACGATGAGGCGCTGCGGGGCCTGCTTTATTTGTTTGGCCGCCAGCGCCCACACCTTGGGGTGCAAATACTTTTCCAGTTTCCGGCGGGCGGGTTCGTCGGCAAATACGCAGCGCGCCACTTCGGCGGGCTTGCACGAGCCAAACCAGCGGGTGATTTGCTTTTGAACGGCCGGCGTTTGGTACAATTGATGCACCAGCTCGTCGGCAGAGATGACCCCGGCCCCGTTCCGGGCAAAATACGACAGGGCCGTACTCTTGCCGCTTAAAATACTGCCGGTAAGTCCCACCACCAGCTTGTCTTTAGCGCGTAAATTCATAAAGGCAGTTTTTCCAGCTCGTACCAATTTTTGCCGGCTTTTGCACTGGCCAAAAGCGGCACCCGCAGGCGCACGGCGTTTTGCATCAGTTCTTTAATGCGGGCCGCCGTTTCGGTTAACTGTTGCTGCGGCAGTTCAAAAATCAGCTCGTCATGCACCTGCATGGTCATTTGAACGGGCGTACCCCGGTAGGCGGTAAAAACGTCAATCATCGCTTTTTTGATGATATCGGCCGACCCGCCTTGCACAATCGTGTTGATGGCGGCCCGCTGAGCAAAAGAAGCCATCGCCCCCACGCCCATATTAAACTCCGGCAGATACCGCACATGGCCCAGCATGGTTTTTACATATCCGTTTTGGCGGGCGGCGGCGATGTTTTTGTCAATCCATTCCCGCACCACGCGGAAATTTTTAAAATAATTGTCTATGTATTCTTTTGCTTCTCGCATGGAGATGCCGAGCGATTGGGAAAGGCCCATGGGGCCCTGTCCATAAATGATACCAAAATTAATTGCCTTTGCACTAGAGCGCATTTGGTCGGTTACCATCAGCGGCATCACGCCAAAAATCTGCGCGGCCGTTTGGGTGTGGATGTCCCCCCCGTCCCAAAACGCCTGCATCAGCACCGGATCCTGGCTTTCGTGCGCCAGTACGCGCAGGTCAATCTGCGAATAGTCCACGCTTAACAGCACATTCCCCGGCGCCGCACAAAACGCTTTGCGCAGCAGACGGCCTTTTTCCGTGCGGACGGGGATATTTTGCAAGTTGGGGCTGGAACTGGACAAACGCCCCGTTACCGTGCCCGTTTGATCCAGATACGAATGTACTTTATCGTTTTCGTCCGCCATTAAAAGCAAATTGTCCACATAAGTACTTTTGAGTTTATTATTGGCGCGGTACTCCAAAATAGCCCGGGCAATGGGATGGGTTTGGGCGATTTGCTCCAATACCGCTTCATCCGTGGAATAGCCCGTTTTGGTTTTTTTGACGGGCGGAATTTTCATTTCTTCAAACAAAAGCGTGCCCAGCTGTTTGGTGGAATTAATGTTGACGGGATAACCGGCGTAGCCGTCAATTTCTTTTTGCAGGCGGGCGATTTCCTGCTCCAATAACGCCTTAAAACTTTCCAGCCAGCCGGGATCAATGCGAAACCCGGCAAACTCCATATCCGACAGCACCATCATCAGCGGCAGTTCCAGCGTGCGGTACAATTCGTACTGACCGCTTTGCTGCAGTTTTTGGGTAAGCTGTTCCTTGAGCGGCCAGATAAAACGGTTATATTCCCACAGCAGCGCACGGGGGTCTTCCTCGCTGACGGTAGCCGAAAAATACTCCAAACACGCGCCGGAAAAACTTAAATCGCCCGACGGATCCAACAAGTATTTGGCCAGGCGTCCGTCAAAACAAGAAATAAACTGCCCGTGCACGTTGATATCCAGCTCGCGCAAGGTCAGTTTTAAATCGTAGCCAATTTTTTCAACGGCGTCGTTTTCTATGATTTTTTTAAGGGCGTCCAACTCCCACGGCTCCACTTCGCCAAGCGGCACCACCGCGGCCTCGCGGGCGTTTAATCCCACCGCCAAAAAATCATCCTGCGTGTGCACAAACACCGCCCCGCTCTGCCCGGCTCGGTTTAATACGTCCTGCAGGGACATTTCCACCCGCGCTTCCGGCGCGGCGGAGGCGGCCGCCGGACGGGGCGCTTGAAAAAAATCCAGCAAATTTTTAAATTCGTAATGCGCAAACAACGCGGAAAGTTTTTCGGCATCCGGGGTGCGCACGCGGTAATCTTCCAGCGAAAAGGGCATTTGCAAATTGGGATCCAGCACCACCAGCTGTTTGGAAAGCAAAGCCTCCCCTTCATGGGCCAGAATTTTTTTGGCCAAGGCCGGTTTTAAATCGGGGTTATCGTTTTGGGCGGCGCGGATGATGTCTTCCAAGTGGCCGAATTTGTGAATCAAATCCACCGCGCTTTTGGGGCCGACCCCCATAACGCCGGGGATATTGTCCGCCGCGTCCCCCACGATAGAAAAATAATCCGGCAGGAAGGGCACGTCTACGCCAAATTTTTCTTGCGCGGCTTCCGGCCCTTTAAAGCCGTCTTTGCCGCCGGAAGGCCAAATGTGAATCCAATCATTTAAAAATTGATATACGTCTTTGTCCGACGTTACCAGCACGCTGGGCACCTGTTGTTTGGCGGCGCTTAACGCCAAAAATGCCATTAGATCATCGGCTTCAATGCCGTCTTGGGCCACCACTTTCAGCCCCAGCGTATCCACCAGTTCCCGCGCCAAATTCAGCTGGCTGACCAGCGCGTCATCGGGCTTTTTGCGGTTTGCTTTGTACGACGGCAACAGCGCTTTGCGCCGCGCGCAGCCGCCCGGGGAATCAAAACACACCGCCACATAAGCCGGGTTTTGCTCGCGCAGCATTTTAATCAGCCACCGCACAAACCCGTACAGCGCCCCCACTTCCTGCCCCGACGAAGTAGATAACTTCGGCAAAGCATGGTAGTTGCGGTGCAGAAAACCGTGTGCATCTATTAAAAAAAACTGGGGAGAAAAATTTGTCATAAGAAAAAACAGGCGGGAACAAACATCGGCCGCTCCCCCGATAAAGAGGAGCGGCCTATGCTACATTACTTCAAGGCTTTTATTTTGTTTTCAATTTCTTGTTTAATTTTCGGTTTCAGACCGTCGGAATAGCCCGTTCGGGAATACATAACGGCATCATTATATACCACCACAAACGTCGGCAAATACAAAACACCCCACCGCTTGTCCAAAGAGGTTCCGTCCGCAGCGGGCTGATCTTGTTCCACATCAAACATATAAAAATGTACATTTTCGTCCGTTTTGTATTTTTGAATCAATTCCGGAAACAGGCCTTGCTTGGCCAAGCGGCATGCCCCGCAATACGAAGCGGAAAACAGCACGACATATACATCATCCTTTTTCATAGATGCATAGGCTTTGCTGGTCAGCGTCGGCAGGCTGCCCGCTTGCTGGGCCAAACCCGCCTGCGCGGCAAACAATACCGCAAAAGCGGCTACTGCCGCCATCACAATCTTTTTCATAAAAGTACCTCTTATAATAAGGCGTTCAATTTTTCTTGCAGGGCCGCTTTGGACTGCAATCCCACCGTTTGCCCGGCCACTTGCCCGTCCTTAAAGAAAATAATCGTGGGAATGGAGGCAATGCGGTAGTGGGAGCTTGTCTCCGTTCCTTCGTCTACGTTTAATTTGCAAACTTTTACTTTCCCCGCATATTCCTTGGCGATTTCTTCCACGACCGGCCCCAACATCCGGCACGGGCCGCACCATGTCGCCCAAAAATCCACCATTACCGGCCCTTTATGTTTAAGCACTTCTTCTTCAAAATTCGCATCGTTTAAAATGACTTCGCTCATTGGTTGATACCCCTCGTTAAAAGTAAGTTAATTTTTCGCAAAATCTGCTATATTTTAAGACTACCAGACAAAAACCCCCTTGTCAAGGGCCAAAAGGCCCATGCCAAAAGGGGCCCTGCCTCCTGTTGGCAGCCGCCGCCCAGCGCCCCGTTTGCTTGCGGCCGATACAAAACTTTGCCCCAAACGTTTTGAAAAGTATTGTAAAATGACTTCAAGCGACAGGAGAACAGCATGAAAGAAAAATTGATTTGTATTGCCACCCCTTCAGGCCGTACCTATTACCGGGCCATCCCCCTGGCAAAAGAATTTTTAGACAAAGAACAAAACATCGTTAACACCACGGGGGAACTGCCGGAAGGCGAAATTACGGAGTTTAATGTTTCCTCCGCCACCATCAAAAACTTACGCGCGGGCAAACTGGACGGAAAATTTGAAGTCATCAACTTGGCCGACAATACCGTCTCGTACAGCGAACAATATGAAAACGGGCACCTGGTCAGCATTACCGAGCGCTCCCTGGCCAAAACAGCCGCGTTGCCCACCAAAAAAGAACAAGCCGTGCGCAACTACCCGGGAACGGTGTTAAAAAACAACAAAAATACCAACTCGTTTTATTGCAACGGGCAGGAAGTAGCCGAGGAAACGCTTTCTTCCAACGGGGCCACCTTGGAAATTTTGGGAAAAATCCCCGACGGAGAAGTAAAAGAATTCAACGACAACGGCCTCGTAAAAACAGAAGCCCATTACAAAGGCAACAAACTCAACGGAACCGTTAAACGCTATTCCGACAACGGGGTGCTGCTTTCGCAGGAAGAATACGCAAACGGCCTGCTGCAGGGGCCGGCGGAGTATTTCAATCCTACCAAGAACGACATGCTCCACGCCCAATGCACCTATAAAAATTCTTTTTTGGAAGGCCGCCGCACGGTTACCCAGAAGGACGGCACCCTGCGCCAAGAAGAAAACTATAAACACGGCCGTCTAAACGGGAAAAGGATTTCGTACTATCCAAACGGATGCAAAGAAAGCGAAGAAAACTACGAGGACGGCAAACGCCACGGAGAGCGCCTGCTTTATTTCCCCACCGGCGCCTTGTGGTACCGCGAACATTACAACAACGGCCGTCTGGACGGCGAACGCTTTGGCTATTTTGCAAGCGGCAAAATCCGATTGGAAGAATTTTATACCGAAGGCCTCCTGGAAGGGCGCCGCTGCATTTACGCCGAGAACGGGGAGCTTCTCTCCGCCGAAGAATACCATTGGGGTTCTTTGGTACATGATACCGACAGGAAAACCAAATGAAAACCACTCGCTTTTGCCCCGCTAAAATAAATCTGTTTCTGGAAGTTACCGGCAAACGGCCGGACGGATATCATGAATTGGCCACGCTGTTTGCAAAAATCAATTTTGGCGATACGTTGCACTTGGAAGCCGTGCCGGCGCAACACACTGAAATATCCCTGCAGCTGACCGGGCCGATAGCCCCTCTGCTGCGCGCCGACGAAAATAATTTAGCCTGCCGGGCGGCACGGGCTTTTTTGGATTATTTTCACCTGCAGGCCAAAATCAACATGCAGCTGGAAAAAAACACCCCCACCGGGGCTGGGCTGGGCGGGGGTTCCTCGGACGCGGCGGGCGTGCTGCTGGCCTTGTGCGAGTTATTTAAAAAAGACAAAAACCTGTTGCTCGGCACCGCGGCCAAACTGGGGGCAGATGTGCCGGTATTTATGTATGAAGAAACTTTCCTAAAAGGGGAAGGCATCGGCGACAAATTAACGCCGGTTTCCGCCCCGGGGCCGCTTCCGTGGCTGGTGCTGGTCTACCCCAACACGGTCGTCCCTACCAAGGGCGTATTTGCCCGGTTAAAACTTCCTCCTCAAGAAGAAATCTTGACAAACCGCTCCAATTTAGATAAATTAATTACAGATATAAGATGTGCTTATCCGCTGGCCGGATGGAAACATTTGTTATTCAACCGGCTGGAGGAGTGCGTTGTTCCTTTTACAAACTCTGTACGAAATGTGCTGCTCGATTTGAGAAAAACAAATACAGATGCAGTTTTAATGTCCGGTTCCGGCTCCACGGTTTTTGCTTTAGTTGAAACTGAAAAGGATGCAAAAAATTTGGTAAATAAATTACAAAACGAGGAACGGATAGTTTTCTTTACGACATTTCATAGGAGCTTAAAGGATGAAAATAACGGAAATAAGAATACATCTTATGGGGGAGGATCGCCTAAAAGCGTTCGCCAGTGTAACGTTTGACGATTCTTTCGTAGTTCGCAATATGAAAGTTGTGGAAGGAACAAAAGGCGTGTTTCTCTGTATGCCTTCCCGGAAATTGCCCGACGGTACCCATAAAGATATGGTTCACCCCATTAATCAGGAATTTCGGGAATACTTGGAGCAAAATGTTTTGAAAGCCTACGAGGAAGAATTAAAAAAGAATCCCGAAGGCATCCAGAAAACAACCGGCGATTCCGACTATAACTTAAACGCCGCAGAAAGCGGCCAAGACGCACAATAAGGGTTCAGCACAGATTTTCCGTTATTCATCTTGCTTTAGCTGTGATGAAACAATTTACTTCCGGATGGTGAAATGGTATCACTACTGGTTTTGGTCCAGTCATTCTAGGTTCGAGTCCTAGTCCGGAAACCATATAGAGGGCCTGCACGGGCCCTCTTTTTTTACATCAAAAACCCCGCGTGAAGCGGGGTTTTTAAATTTCTATTATTGAAGCACTTTTACCCGGGTTTCTATAGGCAGGAACGTCTTTTCTGCCGCCGGGGCGGCAGGCGTGCCAAACGGCATTTGCGCAATTAATTTCCAGTGGTCGGGAATATCAAAAGCTTTTTGCACCGCTTGGTCTACCAGCGGATTATAATGCTGCAAACTGGCCCCCAGCCCGGCTTGCTCCAAGGCCGTCCATACCACGTATTCCGCCAAGGCGTTGGCTTGATAGGCCCACAGCGGAAAGTTCTCCTGATAGGTGGGAAATTTACGCTGCAATTCTTCCACCGTATTCCACTCTTCAAAAAATAAAACCGTGCCGTAAGCGGCCGCAAACGAAGCTATTTTTTGTTCCGTAGGCGCAAATTTATCCGCCGGCACGCGGCGGCGGAGCTCGGCCAGCACCAGCGCCCAAAACTCGCTGTGGCGCTTTCCGAAAAGCAAGACGGCGCGCGTACTTTGCGAGTTAAACGCGCTGGGCGCATGGCGGACGGAATCTTGCACCAGACGGATAATTTCGTCGTCCGTAATGGGGCTTTTGGCTTCCAGCGCATAGCGGGAGCGGCGGTTTTGTACGGCTTGGAAAAAACAATCTGTTTTTAATTCCATAACATTCCCCCTTCGTATTACTTTAAATTTTTTCGGGTATAAGATCAAAAATTTTTTAGCTGGAAGCGGGCCGTTTGTCAGCCCAAACGCGAGAGACAAATACCCCCGGCGGGAGTTGAACTCGCAACCTTCTCCTTAGGACGGAGCCGCTCTATCCATTTGAGCTACGGGGGCGCAAAAAACTAGCGGGAACGCGTTTTTTTAGGGGTTGTTTTCGGGCTTTTTTTGGCAACGGATTTGGAAGCGGGTTTTGCTTTTTTCACAACCGCTTTGCCGGCTTTTTTAGCAGCCGTTTTTTTATTTTGGGGAGCCGCCGCCCGAGTTCCTTTTAAAGAAGTTTTTTTAGCGGCGCGGGCCGATGCGGCTTTTTTGGAAACCGCCTGTTTGGCCTTTTTTTTGTCCGCCTTGGCCTGCGCCACCAGGGCCGCACGCTTTTTAAGCAGGCGGGCCAAGGGGCTGTTGTCCTGCGTTTCCCCCAAGATATTGGTTTTTAGACGCGGGCGCATGGCGCTGTGCAGCTTGCGGGTGCGCAAATCCACGGGAGAGACTTCCAAAATACCCGCTTTTTGTGCTTCTTTGCGCAGCGTATTTACGGCGCGTTCTTCAATCTGGCGCACGCGCTCGCGCGAAAGGCCCAAAATTTCCGCCACTTCCCCCAACGTTTTGGGTTCGTTATCGGCCAGCCCGTAGCGCATAATTACGACTTGGCGGTCGCGGTCGTTGAGCTCCTCCATACTTTTTTTAATCGTATCTTGGTTTTCGTTTTTGAGGAACACATCGTGCGGGTTGCCTTTTCCGTCGTCGCTGATTAAATCTTCCAGCGTGGTTTCGTCTTCCTCGTGCACCAAAGTCGTCAGCGAATCCACCCCTTTGGCGGCGCTTAGCGTGTCCATAATAGATTTTACCTGCCGCGCCGTCAGGTTCAGTTCCGCGGCCATTTCGTTTAAGGAAGGATCCCGTCCGTTGGCTTCTTTGAGTTCGTTCCACGCGCGGAACCATCTTTTTAAATTTCCCCACGCGTGCGACGGAATTTTAATAGAGCCGGATTGCTCTTCAATATATTTGCGGATATATTGTTCAATCCAGTACACGGCATATGTGGAAAAACGATATCCTTTTTCGGGCTCAAATTTATCAATGGCCTGCATCAGGCCCAAGTTGCCCTCTTCAATCAAATCCATCAGTTCCATACCGGGGCGCTGGAAGCGTTTTGCCGTCGGGATTACCAGACGCAAATTCATTTCCATAATTTTATTTTTGGCGTCTTTATCGCCTTTTTTGGCGCGCTTCCACAGGCGGGCCATTTCTTCCCGGTCTATGTCCTGCGTAATTTTGCCCAGGTGTTTAAAGTATTCGTTTACACTGTCCAAAGACTCGTTTTCCATATATAACATAATATCAAACTTTACGAATTTGCTCCAGTCCGTTTTCCGATTGTTTATTCTTTTTTCGCAGACTAAAAAAATAGTGTTATAATGGAAAGTAGTTCTCTATTTTTTACGGAGGAAATATGAATACGGAACGTCCGCATAAAACGTTTACGCAAATTATGTACATGTGTTTGGGCTTTTTTGGCATTCAGTTCGGCTGGGCTTTGCAAATGGGAAATATGAGCGCCATTTATTCGCGCCTAGGAGCCCGCGAAGACCAGATCCCGCTTTTATGGCTTGCCGCCCCGGTAACCGGCTTACTCGTGCAGCCGTTGGTGGGATACTTCAGCGACCGCACCTGGTGCCGCCTGGGCCGAAGACGCCCGTATTTTTTAGGCGGAGCGATTTTTTCCGTCATCGCCCTTATTTTAATGCCGCAGGCTTCTGCCATTTGGATGGCGGTAATCGCGTTGTGGATTTTGGATACTTCCGTAAACGTAAGCATGGAACCGTTCCGCGCGTTTGTGGGCGACATTTTACCCGAAGACCAACGCAAAACCGGCTATGCCATGCAGAGCGTGATGATTGGCGCGGGGGCGGTCATTGCGTCGTTCCTGCCGCAGATTTTAACTTCTTTGGGCGTCAGCACCGAAGCCCCCTTAGGGCATATTCCCAACACGGTTAAATACTCGTTTTATATCGGGGCCGCCGTACTGCTGGTAGCCATTTTGGCCACCATTAAAACCACGCCGGAATATCCCCCCGCCGACATGGAAGCTTTCAAAAAACGCCAGAAAAAAACCTTCAGCCTTAGCAAAACTTTGTCTGAAATGTGGCAGGCGATGATCAGCATGCCCTCCACCATGCGCCGCCTGGCGCTGGTGCAGTTTTTTACCTGGGCGGCTTTTATGATAATGTGGGTATACTTTACCCCCGGTATTGCTTCCGGCGTATTTCACGCCGTGCCGGGCACGCCCGAATATGAAACGGCCGCCAACTGGGGCAGCTCCTGCTTTGGCATCTATAACGGGGTGGCCTTTGTGTTTGCGTTTGCCCTGTTGTGGCTGACCACCAAATTTTCCGCCAAAGCCATCCACATTATTTGCCTGAGCATTGGCGGCATCGGGCTGGGCTCGCTGGGGCTTACGCTGTTTGGATTGGAATTTAGCAAAATGGGGCTCGTGTTTCCGATGGTATGCATCGGCATTGCGTGGAGCAGCATTCTGTCTATGCCTTATGCCATGCTTTCCAATGCGTTGCCCGCCGAAAAAATGGGCTTCTATATGGGCGTGTTCAACTTCTTTATCGTGATTCCGCAAATCTGCGTGAACTTGTTCTTCGGCCCGTTTATGAAACACCTGCTTAACGGCAGCGCCATTGCGGCCGTAGGGGTGGGCGGAATCAGTTTGTTTATCGCCGCCGCCTTTACGTTTTGGGTAAAAGACCATAAAACAGCCGTGCAGGAGTAACCCATGAAACTTTCTTTCTCGCTCCCCTACAAGACCTGCTGGGGCGAAAGACTGCATGTGCTTTTGTACCGCACGCATGCTTCGGCAAACGAACGGAAAATCAATATCCCGCTGGAAACCAAAGACGGCAAACAATGGACTGGCGAAATACAGCTATTGCTTAAACAACCGGCGGAACTGGCCTATTACTATGAAGTGCGCCGCGGCGCGCAAACCGTGCGCAGCGAATGGCAGTCCGTGGCGCGCCATTTGTACTTGGATCCGTCCGTTTCCCGCTATTTTCTAAACGATTTCTGGCGGGATTTGCCGCCTGCTTCCTGGCTCTATACCTCCGCCGCGACGGAAGTGTTTTTTCCCCGCCCGAAACATCCGGCCCGGCCGCTTGCGCTGTTTGCGCGCACGCTGGTGCTGCGCGCTTCGGCAGCGCTGCAGGGGAAAGGGAAATTATTTTTATGCGGTGCTTCAAAAGCCGCCGGCAGCTGGAACCCGGCCCACGCACTTGCGCTGACGGAGGGCGAACCCAACGAGTGGACGATTTCCCTGGATGCAGATCAGTTGGAATATCCGTTTGAATATAAGTTTATCATCAAAGAAGGCGGCCGCGTTCTCTGGGAACAGGGCCCCAACCGCCGCCTGCAAAAGCCCGATCTAAAAGACGGGCAAGTCTGGGAAGAAAACGACCAACGCCCTCTTTTTGGGCAAGAGCCGCTTTTCCGGGCGGCGGGCACGGTGCTGCCGGTATTTTCGCTGCGCTCGGAAGGAAGCTGCGGCATAGGAGACTTTGGCGATTTGAAATTACTTGCCGACTGGGCCCACGCCACAGGCCAGCGCGTCTTGCAGCTGTTGCCGGTAAACGACACTACCGCCACCCGCACTTGGCAGGATTCCTATCCGTACAGCGCCATTTCCGTGTATGCGCTGCATCCGCTGTATGCGGATATGCGGCAATTACCCGCCTTGGACAAAAAAACCGCAAAAGCATTTGAAAAAAAACGCCAATCGCTTAACGCTCTTTCGCAGGTGGATTACGACGCGGTGTTACGACTCAAAACGGCTTGGCTGCAAGCGGCTTTTAAACAGGAAGGAGAACAAGTGCTGGCGTCCCGCCCGTTTGCCGCTTTCTATGAAGCCAACAAGCCTTGGCTGCGCGCGTATGCGATGTTCTGCGTTCTGCGCGACCAATACCACAGCGCCGACTTTCACACCTGGCCCCGTTTTTCGCATTACTCCCAAGCCGAGTTAGACGCTTTCTGCGCGCCTCGTTCCTCTTCTTATCCGGACGTCTGTTTTTGGTATTACGTACAATACCTGCTGCACACGCAGCTCGTGCAGGCTTCCCGCTATGCCCGGCAAAAAGGAATTATTTTAAAAGGAGACATTCCGATCGGCATCTCTCCCCACAGCGTAGAAGCTTGGACGGAACCCGCCCTTTTTCACCTCAATGCACAGGCGGGTGCGCCGCCGGACGATTTTTCCCCCACCGGCCAAAATTGGGGGCTCCCCACCTATAACTGGGACGTCATGGCCCAGGACGGCTACCGCTGGTGGAAGCACCGGCTGACGCATATGGCCCAGTATTTTGACGCTTACCGCATTGACCATGTGCTGGGCTTCTTCCGCATTTGGGAAATACCGATGCACAGCGTGCAAGGCCTCTTGGGGCAGTTTTCCCCTTCCCTGCCGCTCAGCCGCGAAGAAATAGAGCGTTTTGGCCTTTCCTTCTCGCCGGATTTTCTGCGTCCGTACATTTCCGAACAAGTCTTGTTTGAAAAACTGGGCGATTTGGCCCAAGACGCCAAGAAAAAATACTTTTCCCGCCTGCCGGACGGCCTGTATGAGCCCCTTCCGGCCTACAACACGCAACGCAAAATAGAAGCCGCCCTCGCGGGAAAAACGGATGAAAAAACCCTTCGTTTAAAAGCGGGCCTCTTTGCGCTTTTGTCCAATGTGTTATTTGTTCCCGATCACCGCAACCCGGCCCAATATCATCCCCGCATCGGCGCTTTGACGGATGCGGCCTTCCGGGCGTTAAACAGCCGGGACAAAGCGGCCTTTACGCGCCTGTATAACGAATACTTCTACCATCGCCACAACCAATTCTGGCAAGAGCAAGCGCTTAAAAAGCTGCCTTCTCTCACGCAAGCCACCCGCATGCTGTCCTGCGCGGAAGACCTAGGCATGGTGCCCGACTGCGTGCCCGGCGTGCTGCAGCAGCTGCAAATGCTTTCGCTGGAAATACAGCGCATGCCCAAACGGCTGGGCCAAACCTTTGCCGATACGCGCACCTATCCGTATCTGTCCGTCGCCACACCGTCCACGCACGATATGTCCGTCCTGCGGAGCTGGTGGAAAGAAAACCCCTCCCTGACCCAACGCTTTTGGAACGAAGTGCTGGGCCGGCCGGGCCAGACACCCCAGGAAGCCGACGCCCAAACCTGCAGGCAAATTTTGCAAATGCATTTGCAAAGCCCGTCCATGCTGGCTTTGTTCTCGTTTCAGGACTGGACGGCGATGGACGACGCGCTCCGCGCGCCCAACCCCGAGGAAGAACGCATCAACGTTCCCGCCAATCCCCGCCATTATTGGCGCTACCGCATGCCCCTTACGCTGGAACGGCTGTTGCAGGAGCATACGTTTGCCCAACGGATCCGCACCCTGTTAAGCGAAAGCGGGCGGTAACGGTCTTTTCGGCCCATCACAAAAAACCCCGCCGAGTAATCGGCGGGGTTTTTCTCAAACGGAATTTTTACAGCGGGATATTTCCCTTGTGCGGGTTCTTGCGCGGATCCCGCTTGTTTTTCAGCACCTCAAACGCACGGATAATTTTCGTACGCGTTTCCGCCGGTTCAATAATTTCGTCAATGGAACCGTTGGTGGCGGCTTGATAGGGAGAGGCGAATTTATCGGAGTATTCCTGCGTCAATTTTTGTTTCATTTCTTCTTTTTTGGCGGGATCCTCTTCCTTCTTCAAATCGCGCGAGTACAAAATTTCCACCGCGCCGCGCGGGCCCATCACGGCAATTTCCGCGCTGGGATAGGCAAAGTTAAAATCGCCGCGCAGGTATTTGGAACCCATGGCAATATACGCGCCGCCATAGGCTTTGCGCAGCACCAAGGTTACCTTGGGGATGGACGCCTCGGAATAGGCGTACAAAAGCTTGGCCCCGTGGCGGATAATGCCGCCGTGTTCCTGCTGGACGCCCGGCAGATAGCCGCCCGTGTCCACCAACGTCAAAAGCGGGATGTTAAACGCGTTTAAAAAGCGGATAAAGCGGGCCGCCTTGTCGCTGGCGTCGCTGTCCAGCGCGCCGCCCAGGCAGGCCGGGTTATTGGCCACTACGCCCACCACATGGCCGCCCAGCCGAATAAAGCCGGTTACAATGTTTTTGGCAAAATTTTGGTGAATTTCAAAAAAACCGTAATCGTCCGCCAAACGCCAAATCACGTGGTGGATGCGGAACGCCTTTTTGGGATCCATTTCACACACGCGTTCCAACACCGGTACGCTGCGTTCCACCAAATCGCTGGTGGTATCCAGCGGCGGTTTTTCGTTGCAGTTTTGCGGCAGGAAAGACAAGAGTTCGCGCACTTGGCGGAAGCAATCCTGCTCCGACTTGGCCACAAACTGGCACACGCCGCTTTTTTCGCTGTGCGGGCGGGAACCGCCCAAGGTGTCAAAATCCACTTCTTCGCCGGTGGCGGCCTTCACGGCGCCCGGGCCGGTGATGAACATATGGCTGATTCCTTCCACCATAAAAATAAAATCCGTCAGCGCCGGCGAATACGCCGCGCCGCCCGCGCAGGGGCCCAAAATGACGGAAATTTGAGGAATCACGCCGGAGGCTTTTACGTTGCGGTAAAAAATTTCGCCGTATCCGTTTAAGCTGTCCACCCCTTCCTGGATACGCGCACCGCCGGAATCAAACAAGCCGATCAGCGGAATTTTGGCTTCAATCGCACGATCCATCAGCGCGGCGATTTTTTTGGCGTGCGCCAAACCGAGCGAGCCGCCCATCTGCGTAAAATCCTGCGCAAACAGGGCCACTTCCCGGCCGTTAATGCGGCCAAAACCGGTAATGACGCCATCGCCTTTAATATGTTTGTCTTTAATGCCGAAATCGCTGCAGGAGCTTTCCATTAAACTTTTGATTTCTAAAAAGCTGTCTTTATCCAGCAGGTAGGAAATACGTTCGCGGGCGGTCATCTTGCCTTTGTCTTTCTGGGCTTTGATGCGGGCCTCGCCGGCGCCTTTTAGGGCGTCTTGGGAAACTTGTCTAAATTTTACCAAGCTGGCCGGAGCAGGCTGGTCTGACGGCTTGTCCTGGCTGGGATCCTCAAAAAGTTCAATCATAGTCCCTCCGAAATCTGTATATTTTTATTTTACTAAATAATAAGCCTCAGTGCCCGGATGCGACCGTAAACATAAATCCGGCAATCCGCTCGCTGGTTTGCAGGGTAATCCGGGGCCGCCCCAAACGGGCATAAACCGCTTGCGCCGGGCCAAAGAAAAACGGTTTTCCGTCTATACAGCGCACGTCGTAACTGTTTAGGCAAAGGCCCGTGCCAAGCAGTTTCACTACCGCTTCTTTTTGCGTCCAAAGCGCCGTGAGGAACCGCTCCCCCCCGGCGGTAAGCTCGGACGGGTGGAAAAAATCTTTGGCCCACGCGTCCAGCCGGGGTTCAATTTTCTCCAAATCAATGCCGAGAAACGGCTCCGCCGCGCTCAGCGCGGCCAAGGCCCAGCCCCGGCTGTGGGTAATGCTAAACGCCAAATCGCTTTTTTCCCCCGCCACCCTCAAAACGGGTTTTCCCGCCGGCTGCGGCAGGACTTCAATTTCGCGCATCGGCGCCCCGGTTTGCGCGTGCACCAGCTCTTTTAACGCAAATCTGCCCCCGAGCCACTCCACCCTGCGCTTTGGAAAACGCAGCGTTTGATAAAACGCCGTTTCCCGCTCACTCAGGATTTCGTCGGCCGGGGGCAGACAGTTCAAATCAACTTCTTTAATTTGGCAGGACATTTCGCCCCTGCCGGTTACTGGCCGATGGCCTGGTAACCGTGGATTTCCACCCACACTTCGCCTTGGGCGTCAAACACATACGCGTCGTGCAAGGTTTTTCCGTCGGCGGTATTGCCGCGGCTGACGCCGTACAAATACAACTGGGCGGGCGGCAGTTCCTTTTTCAGCACAGCCACTTCGGCAATGCCGTCGGGCAGCGTCATTTTGTGTTCAATGCTCATATCCTGGAAACCGCAGCATTGGAAAGCGGCTTCAATCAGCATGGGGTTGGCCAGCAAGGTGCGCGGGCCGTCGTTCCACTGCGGGCGCGGGGTGGTGTGGTAAACCGCTAACGAAGCGTGTTTATCCACCCGCACAATCCCCTCCAATACTTGGAAAGACGGGCCGTGGAAATACTTTTGGTAAATTTCTTCCTTGCTTACGCTCATGGGGGCGGTCAGCCCGGTCATCGCTTCGGCTTTTACGGCGTTCCAGGTGGAAGTAAACCCGTCCAGCGTTTTGGCGGTAAAGTGTCTGCGGGTGTTGCCCATTTTGACGCCTTTGCTGTTGATAAAGTCGGATTCAATTTCCATAGAAGCTTCATTGCCGTTTGCTTTACCGATGACGCGCACGGCCTGCGGGCGGTTGCGCAAGAGCTTAATGGGCAGGTAGAAATGCACATCTTTCAGCCCCTGCGGCACGGTGCCCGTCAGCGCCGTAGCCGTTTCCATAAACGTTTCAATGCCCATCACGCCCGGCACATACGGCGTGCCTTCAATGGCGTGGTCGGCCAGGTACGGATCGGAATTTAAATTAAATTCTTTTTCCAAGTGGATCTCGGCCCCTTTTTGAAGGGATGTGATATTGCCCAAAAAGTGCGTGGCTTTGGACGCATCCACCGCCGCGGCCGGCTTGGAAGCCGCCGGCGCCGCCGCAGCGGGCGTGCCGCCTTTGGGGGCGTCGTCGGAGCCGGCTTCGTCGGCTCCGATTTCTTCCCATTCAAATTTCAGCTGGTGATCCCAGTCCAGTCTGCCCAGCGAACCCGTCAGCACGATTTCCGGCACTTGTCCGTAGACGATTTCGTCCAAGAAGATCTGCATACCGTCTTCGGGGTCTACAAAGTCCACCCCGTTGGAGCGCAGGAAGGTTTCCACGCCGGCGCGCACGCCCATACCCACGTTTTTGTAGGCGCTCATGGCAATGCTGATGGCGCGGTAGCCTTGGTTGGACAAGGACAGGGCCGATTTAGCCAAGTAGTCGTTGGCGCTGGCATAGTCGCTCTGGCCCAGGTTGCCGTATTTGCCGGCAATGGAAGAGGCGAAAGCGAAGAAGCCGTCGTCGCGCACGATGTTGTTGGCCAGGAACGAAGCGAAGCTGGTGGCTTTGACGTCAAAGATGCGGTAGTATTCCGCCGGATCTTTATCATAGATCAGCTTGGAGCGTTCCAATCCCGCAAAGTGGATGAGTCCGTCCACGCGGCCGTTTTTGGCTTTGATCTTGGTGCAGACTTCCTTGACCATCGAGGAGTTCGTTACATCGCAGTGGTAGTATTCCACTTCGCTGCCCAAATCGCGCAGTTTTTGCAGGTTGTTGTAGAGCGTGATGGAATCTTTTACCCGTCCGAAGGCGCGTTCCAACATCACCGGGGTGGCCTTTTTGGTCTTATCGGCTTTGAGGTCTTCCCAGATTTGTTTTTTGAGCGCGGCCAGTTCGGCTTCGTTCATAGAAGCCCACAGCGGCGTCTTGTCTTGGATTTCAATGATGTCCAACACGATGATTTTGCTGTGGTACTGAGCGGCGATTTTCTGCGAGAGCATCGCGCCGATGCCGCGGCCGGAACCGGTAAAGATAATCGACTTGCCGGCCAGGTCAAAGTGTTTGACGCTTCTGTCCAGGCGGGTCGGCAGCGAGAGGATGGTGGAGCGGACATTGTCGCGCGTACCAATCATCAGGCGCATATCGCCGTGGAGCACTTCGTCCATGGTTTTCTGGGCTATTTCGTCCGGCGTGGCGGTGGGTTCAAAGTCCATCAGTTTGGAGATGGCGCCCGTGCGTTCGTACACGTCTTTGCGGAAGCAGGTGGTGCCGCCGGTCAGCGCGCCGACAATCGGGTTGAACTCATCTTTGGTCGTGTAGCCAAAGGTACCGTCAATCTTGGTGTTGACCGCGAAGAACGTGTCGGCGTCTTGGCGGTTGGCAAGGCCCTTTTCAAATACGCGCAAGGCGATAAACAGCGGCATGACGTATTTGGTTAAATCCGCGTGCGGGCTGGCTTTCTTGTCAAATTTCTTGACAGAAGCGCCCAGCAGATACACGATCCCCTGGATATTGGGATCCTCGGCGGCGTAATCTTTCAAAGCCGCTTCGGTTTCTTCGTACGATTCCCAGTTTACAATGGTCGTGTTTTTGCTGCGGGTTTTGAGCGTGGTAAACACATGGTATTTCACGCCCAGTTCTTTAAATTCTTCCTGATACGCTTTGATCAGCTGCGAATTGTCCGCAAACAGCAGGATGGTGCGGTCTTTGGCCAAACGTCTGTTTTCGCGTTCCGTCAGCGGGGCATCGGCCACGGTGGTTACGTAGCGCAGTTTCTTTTCGTGGCAGTGCTCGCCTTGATAGCCTTCCCGTTCCGGGCGTTCCGCCAAGGAAATGCGCTGTTCAATCGGCGCCGTCGGGTTGGTGATCAACGCATCGGCCTGCGGGGCGCCAATATGTTCGGCAATCACATGGGCCGGTTTCTTGGCGAGTTTGGCAGGAGCCGCTTGCGGGGCCGGAGCAGGCGTTACGGGCGCGCTGACCGCCGCCGGAGCAACCGCTGCAGGGGCGGGCGCTACAGGCGCGCTGACCGGAGCGGGAGCCGCCGCCGGAGTTACCGGTGCAGGCTGTGCGGCAGGGGCCGCAGAAGCGGCCGCCGCGGGTTTGCCCGCATGGGACAACGCAAAATTAATGCAGTGGCGGATCGTCGGATAGTCCTTAAGCTGGATGCCTTCTTGCTGGGCAATACCGTAGTGTTCGCGCATCGCGGCAAACAGTTCCGCTTGTTTGACCGTATCAATACCCAAGTCGGCTTCCATGTCCAAGTCCAGATCCAACATGTCTTCCGGATATCCCGTTTTCTCAGCTACCATTTTAACGATTTCTTTCGTGACGGTCGCTTCGTCCAGCGCCACAGCTTTGGCCGCAGGCGCAGGCTGAGCAACCGCCGCCGGAGCAGGCGTTACAGGCGCGCTGACCGCGGGCGTTACGGCCGGAGTTACCGACGCAGCAGGCGCGGCAGGGGCCGCAGAAGCGGCCGCCGCGGGTTTGCCCGCGTTGGCTAATACAAATTTAATGCAGTGGCGGATCGTCGGATAGTCTTTAAGCTGGATGCCTTCCTGCTGGGCAATGCCGTAATGCTCGCGCATCGCGGCAAAGAGTTCCGCTTGTTTGACCGTATCAATACCCAAGTCGGCTTCCATATCCAAGTCCAGATCCAACATGTCTTCCGGATAACCCGTCTTTTCGGCTACCATAGAAACAACTTCTTTGGTGACAGTCGCTTCATCCAAGTTGGCCGCCTTTACTACGGGAGCCGCCGCCGGTGCAGGCGTTACAGGCGCGCTGACTGCGGGCGTCACGGCCGGAGCTACCGGCGCAGCAGGCGCAACCGCCGCTTGAGCAACAGGCGCGGCCGCCGCAGGTTTGCCCGCGTTGGCTAATACAAATTTAATGCAGTGGCGGATGGTCGGATAGTCCTTAAGCTGGATGCCGTCCTGCTGGGCAATGCCGTAGTGTTCGCGCAACGCGGCAAAGAGTTCGGCTTGTTTGACCGTATCAATACCCAAGTCGGCCTCCATATCCAAGTCGATATCCAACATATCTTCGGGGTAGCCCGTTTTTTCCGCTACCATGCCGACCACTTCTTTC
>CASFFZ010000004.1 GCA_949294095.1 uncultured bacterium | reverse complement strand
TTTGTGCTGCGAAAATGAAGAAGAATGCCTGAAATTAAATAAAGATTATCCGCTTTGTTCGGATCTGATTGCCCGGGCGGATTATCAAAGCGGCGCAGAATGTGCGGGGGACAATCGCCCTACGGTAGTGCAGTGCGTGGGCCCTTCCACCCAAACCTGCGGCTGCTTGGGCAAAGGTACCCAATCTCGTGTCTGCGATACCACCACGGGCCAGTGGGGTGCGTGGGGGGCGTGCAGCGCGCCGCTGTTTTGTTCCTGCCCGGAGGACGGGAAACCTGCTTCTACCCAAACTTGCAACGGCTGCGGTACGCAGACACGTACCGTTGCGTGTAATACGGCTAATGGAGAGTGGCAACCTTCCGCTTGGGGAACCTGCAGCAAAACCGTGGAGGAATGTACGGAAACGGAAGACGATTGCTGTGCAGACGGCCTGTCGTCCAGCGAATTTACCGCCTGTATTTTGGAACAATACGGGGCCGACTCTACCGAATATATTTGCGCCAGCGGTAAGAATTTAGGCTATATCAAGGAAATCGGCTCTATGGCGGGAGCTTCCGCCTGCGCCAGCAAACTGGTGGGTTTCGGTTCTTTCTTGCGCGCTGCCAATAACACGTGTTCCTCTACCGATACATACTGCAAGCAATTACGGTCGGAGAATATTTCGTGGATCTCCAGCGGATTTAAAAAATATGCTTGCACCGGTGAAAAACCGAATATTATCCCCAGAGATGACGTGGACGATGGGGATGATAATACTGAACCCGGCAAGTTTAGCTGCTGCAGAGTAGAACTTGCACCTAGACAAACTTTCCAGTATAACGATGCTTTTGGCCAGGTGACTTGTCTTAATGCCGCCGGGAACGAAATGGCCCGATGTCCTGCGCATGTCGTGCCCGGTGTCAAAATGAACGGGTCTCATGGCGGGTTAAATTGTACCTACCAGTACTCTTGTCCGTTCGAGGGCTATCAAACAGGAAGCGCGGCGTATAGGTATTCCGGGTTTGTGCAGAAATTAAGATGCGTAAGCTATGGAGACGTCTGTACAGCAGATGAGGTGGTGGGGTTGTAATCCCTCGTAAGAATAATCTGCAACAAACGCCCGGCCGAATGGCCGGGCGTTTTGCTGCAAACGCGGCGCGCATCGGAATCCGGTTGCCGAGAATATAGGAATTAATCAGAACTGCTTTCAACATCCTTGCGGCTAAGAATGCCCTGTCAAAAGAGGAAGTCTTTTTCAGTTGGCAGTCGTTTTTCTTTCCGGTGCCGCGGAATGAAGGGGGAGTGGTGGTCTGGGCGCAATTCTTTTTGAATAGATCAGCTGTGAAACTAAAGTTGTGGCGTATCCGGTGCAAAAAAGAGCCGTATTCTTTTTGAGGGCGATGGTCATAAGAGGCTTGACTCGTTTTTTTTTTTTGATACATTTTGCCTATGTGCAAAACCTATCAAAAATCATTTATCGGCGGAAAAAACGCCGGATTTACGCTTATAGAACTGTTAGTGGTTGTTTTAATTATAGGTATATTGGCGGCGATAGTTGTGCCTCAGTATGAGAAAGTTGTTGCCACCTCCCGAGTAATGACGATCGTTCCTTTATTACGTTCTATTGCAGATGCCGAACAGTTGTACTATATGAAAAACGGAAACTATACCATTTCTTTTGACGGGTTGGACATTCAAATGCCTGCCGGTGCAACAAAAACAATTGACACCGGCGGTGGCGACGTGTTGACTTATAAAGGATTTAAGTGTTATTTGCGTTATGGCGGAGATGGAAGTATTCCTTCTCTTTATTCTGCATATTGTAGTATTACGAGAGCTAATTATCCTAGCTTGGAACGGTATTTTTCTAGGACAAAAAGCATTTGTTGGGCTTCGAAGAGCAATACTACCGGATATGAAATTTGTCAGAATATTTCCGGGAAAGAAGTTCCCGATGGAGAAAATGGTAAGTCATATGGATTTCAATTTTAATTTTGAAGTTTTGAGAAAATAATCCCACCCGGCTTGTATAGGGGTGGGATAAATTTTGTAAAATATAGTGAAAGATTTACTTTTATATAGGAGACTCTCATGAGCTGTGAAAAATGCACCCCTGAAGTGATGAATATGTGCTGCGTCTGCAAAGGCGCCAAGCACGATCCGGCCCCGATTCCTGAAGAAGGCAAATGGGTCAAAGCCAAACAAATTACCGACATCAGCGGTCTTACCCACGGTGTAGGTTGGTGTGCCCCGCAGCAGGGCGCCTGCAAACTGACGCTTAACGTCAAAAACGGCGTTATTAAAGAAGCGTTGGTGGAAACCCTGGGCTGCTCCGGCATGACGCACTCCGCCGCTATGGCCGCGGAAATTCTGCCCGGCAAAACCATTTTGGAAGCTTTAAACTCCGATCTCGTGTGCGACGCCATCAATACTGCTATGCGCGAACTGTTCCTGCAAATCGTCTACGGACGCACGCAGAGCGCTTTCTCCGACGACGGCTTACCGATTGGCGCCGGCATGGAAGACTTGGGCAAAGGCCACCGCTCTCAGATCGGCACCATGTACGGTACCGAAGCCAAAGGCGCCCGCTACCTGGAAATGGCCGAAGGGTATGTGTTGGAAATCGGCTTGGATAAAAACAACGAAATCATCGGTTATAAATTCGTCAACCTGGGCAAAATGATGGATGCCATTAAGAAAGGCGAAGACCCGAAGGCCGCGTTTGAAAAGAACGTCAGCAAATACGGCCGCTTTGACGAAGCCGTCAAAAAAATTGACCCCCGCAAAGAGTAAGCCCAGGAGAAGATACATATGATTACGTTTGAAGGATACGAAAGAAGAATTGATAAAATTAATTCCGTTTTGAAAGAAAACGGCATTGCTTCTTTGGAAGAAGCCAAAGAAATCTGCACTAAAAAAGGCATTGACGTGGAAAAAATCGTCCGCGGCATTCAGCCCATTGCGTTTGACAACGCCGTCTGGGCCTACACGGTGGGCGCGGCTATCGCCATTAAATCCGGCGTAAAAACCGCGGCCGAAGCGGCCGAAAAAATCGGCGTGGGCTTGCAGAGCTTCTGCATTCCCGGCTCCGTAGCCGATCAGCGCGCCGTAGGCCTCGGCCACGGCAATTTGGGCGCGATGCTCTTGTCCGAAAACACCAAATGCTTCTGCTTTTTGGCCGGGCACGAAAGCTTCGCCGCGGCCGAAGGAGCCATCGGCATTGCCCGCACGGCCAACAAAGTGCGCAAAGAACCCCTTCGCGTTATTTTGAACGGCTTGGGCAAAGACGCCGCCTACATTATTTCCCGCATCAACGGTTTTACCTCCGTGGAAACGGAATACAACTATAAAACGGGCGAACTCAAAATCGTGAGCGAAAGAGCCTTCTCCGACGGCGACCGCGCCAAAGTAAAATGCTACGGCGCTGACGACGTCAACGAAGGCGTAGCCATTATGCGCCACGAAGGGGTGGACGTGTCCATTACCGGCAACTCCACCAACCCCACCCGCTTTCAGCACCCGGTGGCCGGCACCTATAAAAAATGGGCGACCGAAAACGGGAAGAAATACTTCTCCGTGGCTTCCGGCGGCGGCACCGGCCGCACCCTGCACCCGGACAATATGGCCGCCGGCCCTGCCTCCTACGGTATGACCGACACCATGGGCCGCATGCACAGCGATGCGCAGTTTGCGGGTTCTTCCTCCGTGCCGGCGCACGTGGAAATGATGGGCTTAATCGGTATGGGCAACAACCCGATGGTCGGCGCGACGGTAGCCGTTGCGGTGGCCGTAGCCGAAGCCAACTAATTGCTGTTTTAACGCAAAAAGCCGCTCCGCAAGGGGCGGCTTTTTTATGGAGAAAAAATGAAAAATCCCTAAAAAATAAAACTTTTTAAATGCGTCCCTCTTGAAAAAACGCCGTTTGCGCGTAGGCTAATAGTAGGGCAGGAGGTGGGGTTATGAAAACATTATTTGGCAGATACGGCTGGGCGGTAGCATTACTGACGGTGGCGGGTGCTTTAATGTTATTGGGGTCGGCCCCGGTATCGGCGGAACAGTCCCCGTTTGAACAGCTCCGCCGCCAAATGCCCGCAAAACTGGATTTGTTGCGAGACCGGGTGGACGAGGCCGGCGGGCAGGATTTAAGCTTGGCGCTGTTTTTGGCCGTGCAAAGCGAAGACGCACATACCGTGGGCACGACGGTGCTGGTGTATCAGCAATATCCGCGGGAGCGCAAATTGGCGGTATTGTTGGCGGCGGCGGTAAAATACCATAAAGAAATGAGCCTGATGCAGCGGGTGGAAGATAAATCACTCAAACAAGCCTTGTCGGAGGCGCCGGAAGAAATGGCGGGCATTAACGGCATGTTCCAAACGGTGCAGGACAGCCTGGCCATGACGCCTGAAGTTTTACAAAACACCGTGCGCAAGGCGCAAAGCCACAATATGCAGCGCAAAGCGGCCGAAGCCGTCAAACGGACGATAAAACATAATTTAGAACAGCAAAAAAAATAACGCAAAATAGATGAGCAAACAGGCGCCTGATTTCGGGGCGCCTGTTTTTATGGATTATTTGGTAAAAATCCGCCACGCAACCAGCAGGCCAAGCGTCAGCAAAAGCGCAAGGGCGGCCGCGGCAATTTCGGCCGGTTTGGGCTGAGGGGGAATCGGTTCTTTGGGCAGTGCATTCAGGCGCCGCTGCAAGAGCGCGGGCGCCGCACAAAAAACCAAATACCCCGCGGCCCGAGTCGTAACGTCCGGCCCGGCCCAGGCGCCTACTAGCCCGGCCAGCCACGCCGTGCCCCATACCCACGGCGGCAGCGGCGCTTTGTGGTGCATATATTCGCAGGTGCGGCAGATAATGGCATTTAGGGAGAAGAACGTGCCAAACCCGCCCACGGCGCGCAAAAACGGGCCGTGTTTAAGCGGCTTGGCGCTTAAGCGGCGAAAGCCGTGCAATACCGCCTGCCATTGGCGGTAGAGCCAATAAAATGTAAACAGCCCGCCGCTTAGCAAATTGAGCAAAAACAGCGTTCCGGCGTGGATAAAATAAAACGTGTTGGATAAGCCTTTGCTTTTTAAAAACGTACGTCTGGCCGTGCGTTTGGCTTCGGTTTCATAATCCCATTTTTTGATGCTCAGCGCATAGGCCGCGTACAACGCCGCCAATACGCCCAGCATTTGCAGTAATCTTTCCATACGGCTATTATAATAATTTTTATTTCTGCGGTTGCGGTTTTTTAGCAGAAAGGCTTAAAAAATACTAAAATATATATATCTGCAAAAGTAATTTAGCTAAAGGCGTTTGCCTTTATTATAAAATACCCCGCAGTTGGTTAGAGGGGTATTTTTTTGGAAAGGAATAGGAATCAGACTGTATTATGAACAATACCCGCGAGGACGTACGCAACGTGGCCATTATCGCCCACGTAGACCACGGCAAGACCACCATTGTGGATGCACTTCTTAAATTTGCCGGCGAATTTAAAGTAAAAGAAGATCAAGCGCAAGACACTGTTTTGGACTCCAACCCCTTGGAGCGCGAAAGAGGCATTACTATTTTGGCCAAATGCACCTCTATCGGTTACAAAGGCCATACCATTAACATTGTAGACACGCCCGGCCACGCCGACTTCGGCAGCGAAGTGGAACGCGTACTGCGTATGGTGGACGGCGCCATTTTGATGGTGGACGCCGTAGAAGGCCCCATGCCGCAAACCCGCTTTGTATTAAGAAAAGCCCTTGCTTTAGGGCTGCGCCCGATTGTGGTGATTAACAAAATGGATCGTGATCACGTGCGCCCCAGCGAAGTGGTGGACGAAGTGTTCAACCTGTTTATGGAACTGGGCGCCACGGACGAACAGTTGGATTTCCCGATTATCTACGCTTCCGGCCGCGCGGGCTGGGCCAGCCTGAAAATGGAAGAAAAAGGCAAAGACATCGCCCCGATTTTGGATACGATTCTGGAACATGTGCCCGCTCCGCAAGCCATGCCCAACGCTCCCCTGCAAATGCAGGTAACGATGCTGGACTATAACAACTTCCTGGGCCACGTAGGCATTGGGCGCATTTTGGCGGGCAGCATTCAAAAGGGCCAGCCGGTTACGTTGATCCATCCGGACGGCACCACCACCAATGCAAAGGCCGTTAAAATTGAACGCTTTTTAGGGTTAGGCAAAGTGGAAGTGGAAAGCGCCACGGCGGGCGATATTGTTTCCATCGCCGGATTGGAGGGGGTAGACGTGGGCGACACCATCTGCCGCCCCGACGCGCTAAAACCCCTGCCGCCCTTGGCCATTGACGCGCCGACGATGTCTATGGATTTTATGGTAAACGACAGTCCTTTCTCGGGGCGTGAAGGCAAGTTCGTAACCAGCCGCCACCTGAAAAACCGCTTGGAAAAAGAAGCCCAAACCAACGTGGGCCTGCGCGTAGAGCAGCTGGAAGGCGAAGGCAAATTTAAGGTATACGGCCGCGGCGAACTGCATTTGACGATTCTGATTGAAAATATGCGCCGGGAAGGCTTTGAGCTGGCGGTTTCTTCGCCGGAAGTAATTTATAAAGAAGAAAACGGGCAGATTTTGGAGCCGATGGAATACCTGATTTTGGATATTAAATCGGAATATCAGGGCCCGGTGTTTACGATGCTGGGCACGCGGGCGGCGAAGTTGGAGAATATGGTCTCCGAAGGGGAAGACCGCCTGCGGCTGGAGTATTTGATTGCTTCGCGCGCGCTCATCGGGTTTAAAAACGAGTTTTTAACCAATACCCGCGGCACGGGGATTATGCACCACAGTTTTAAAGGCTATTATCCCAAAGTAAACCTGCCGGACTTGCGCCGCAACGGGGTGCTGATTGCCAAAGAAGACGGCGAAACGACGCCTTATGCGTTGTTTGCGCTGGAAAATAACGGCGAGCTCTTTTTGGGCCCGGGCGTAAAAGTGTACGCCGGGGAAATTGTGGGCCAGAACTCCCGCTCCAACGACTTGGTGGTAAACCCCTGCAAAGCCAAGCACCTAAGCAATATGCGCAGCAAAGCAAGCGACGAATCTTACGTGCTCACCCCGCCGCGCGTGATGAGCTTGGAACAGGCGGTGGAATACATTGCGCCGGACGAACTGGTGGAAATTACGCCCACCTCGCTGCGCCTGCGCAAAAAGATTCTTTCTCACCTGCTTAGAAAACGCACGGAACGCGCCGCCGAAATGGCCGAGGAAGAAGAAGCCTAAGCCTTTTATTGGCTCATAAGCCGCGGTTTAAGCCGCGGCTTTTTTATGGTTGGAATTGCTACACGAAAAGATAAATTTTGATAGGATACGGATATGAACCAAAAAGAACGCATGCTGGCGGGCCTGCCCTACCGGGCTAGTCAAGACGGCCTGCCGCAGGAACAAATTGAAAATAAACAAAAAATTTACGATTACAACCACTGCCGCCCGGATGAAACGCAAAAAATGAAACAGCTGCTTGGCTCCATTCTGGGCCGCTGCGGGCAAAACGTAACGGTATTGCCCCCGTTTTATTGCGATTACGGCAAACAGATTGAAATGGGCGACAATGTATTTATTAATTATAATTGCGTCATCTTGGACGTCTGCCCCGTGCATATAGGGGATAATACGCTGTTTGGCCCCAATGTGTGCCTGGCGGCGGCGGGGCACCCGCTGCATCCGCTTTCGCGGCGAAGCGGGTATGAATACGGCGCGCCCATTTGCATCGGAAATGACGTATGGCTGGGGGCCAATGTGGTGGTGGCGCCCGGCGTGTCGGTGGGGGACGGCAGCGTAATCGGCGCGGGGAGCGTGGTGGTAAAAGACATTCCCGCAGGCGTGCTGGCGGTAGGAAACCCCTGCCGGGTGCTTCGCGCCATTACCGAGGAAGACCGCCCTTTTTATTTTAAAAAGAAACGTTTTGACGTGTCGGACTACTAAAAAAACACCGGCTGCGAAGCCGGTGTTTTTTTGCTGTTTTTATTTCCGTAAATAAGAGAAGTTAAAAAAGTTGGCTTAGGCCCAATTTGTCTAAAATGCCGTCTAACAGGCCCGGCTCCTTGGTTTTGGCGACGCCCAGTTGCTTGCTCTCGCGGTCTAAGGCGTGGCGGATGAGGGCCAATGCCCCGCAGTAGGCGGGGTTATCGGTCGGGCAGTCGGTAATCAAATCGTCAAATACGCCGATACGCGCTTTGCGTATGCCCAAGGTTTGTTTGGCGGATTTTAATACAATTTTATTGGCGCCCGAGCCGCACAGCACCAGCCGCGCCGGCAAATGTTGCAGGTACGGAAGCGACTGGCAGAGCTCTTTACTGAGGGCGGAGGTTAATTTTTCGGCCGCGTCTTCTATAATCTCGTCGGTAATTTCGTCCGTTCCCGGCTCGTAGCCGCGCAGGGTTTGGCGGGTGGTTTCCAAATCGTTTTGCAATAAGTCGGATGCGGCTTCCAACAGGCGGTCGGTGCCGAAAGGCAGTTCCCAGCCGTCCATCAGCGTGCCTTTGTAGTACAGCAGGCCGGAAGTAAGGTTGGCGCTGATGTCCAGCAGCAGGGCGCCGGCTTGCTTTTCTTCCGTGCTAAGAAGCGTCTCCCCCAGCGCAACCGACGACGGCAACACCTGATATTCCGTACAGTGGCAGGCGTTAAACACTTGGTTTAAATTGTTCAAATGGCTGGACGCCGCAAACGAGAGAAATGTTTCCACCTCTAATAAAGAGCCCGTCATTCCCTGCGGGTTTTTAATGCCAATGTTTCCTTCCACCGAGTAGAACTGGGGCAAAATGTCCACCACTTCCAGGCGGTCGCTCAGGTTTAGCGGCACGGAGGAGCGGGCGGCTTCTTCCATTTCCCTCGGGCCGATGATGCGGTGGCGCGATTCTATGGATTTAAACCCGCTGGAGCGCTTGAAAGACAAAAAATTGCCGCGCAATCCCACCACCACCGCCGGATCAAACGACACATATTCCGACACTTCGGCAAAAACTTTTCCCAGTTCTTCCTGCGCCCCTTGCATATCCCGCACGAACGCGCCCGCAAACGACCGGCACGGCCGGCGCAGCATATGGCGGATGCGCAGGGTGTCGGTTTCGTCGTCCAAGGCGGCCAGGGCGGCGGTAATTTCTCCGCCGTAGAAATCTAGGGATAGAATGTCTCGGTTCATACAAGCTCCGTTGTTATCCTATTCTATCAAATTTAATTGTTTGGCAATTTTGTAGAGGGAAACCAAAAAACGGGTACGGCAAGATTTTAAATCTTCCGTCGGAGAATTTTAAAAAAATCCGCTCCGTCTGACCGACGGAGAATTTTGCGGAAAGTGATTCACGTCATTTCTGTTTCACTAAGAAATGTTTTTTATATTTTAATAACGTTTCTTTGGCATCTTCCCATATCCATACCCGATTTCCATCATCTTCAAAAATCTTGCCGTGTGACTTGGGCCCATCAAATTTCATTTGAGCATAATTATTCTTAAACGTAGGTACATAAAGTTCTTTATTTGTGCTATCACTGCAAATCTTTTCCAACTGAGAGAGTGTGACCTCAGAAGAGGAACTTTCCGCTAGAAAAAATGCTTTGATAATTTTATGGTTATATTGATTGGTATTTAATGCCCATTTTGCAATACGCTTAATTCCAGTTCCATAAAAGCTTTTCTTTTCTTGATGTTCTTCTGTGGGGGAATATTCTTTGGAAGTTTTAGTAAAAATATTAGAAATATACCAACGCAAGCATTTTTCAATGGCGGAATCGGGAGATTCCCCGGATAACTGAAGAGATAAAAGAAATGTTTTGTAAAGTTTGCTTTCTATTTGTAGGGAGATATTTTTAAATTCCATAATGATTCTCCTGTTACTTAAGATATTTTAATAGTAACATAAATTTGTATATTTGTAAATACTAAAATACAAAAACACTAAATTAAAACTTTTGAAACCTCTATATAAGAGAATTCTTTTCCGCCTCTTACCGTCTTAATTTAGTAAAATATAATTAGCTATGATAGACATCAAAGACCTTTCCTTCCATTTCGGCCTGCGCACCTTGTTTGAAGATACTTCCGTCATGATTCAAGACGGGCAGAAAGTGGGCCTTGTCGGCCCCAACGGGTGCGGCAAGAGTACGCTTTTTAAGCTGATTGAAGGCAAGTTCTCGCCGGACGGGGGACGCATAGATATCTCCCGCGGCACCAAAATAGCTTCCGTCGCGCAGGACATAGAAGACCCGTCCGTGGCGCTTTTGGATTATGTGCTGGCCAGCAACAAGGAACTTTCCGCCCTGCAAAAGGAACTGCAAGACCCCAATATATCGGGCGAGCGGATGGCGGAAGTGTTTGACCGGCTGGAATTTTTGGGCGCCCACAGTGCCGAAGCCCGCGCCAGCGCCATTTTAAGCGGGCTGGGGTTTGTGAACGAAGATTTTCGCCGCCCGCTTAAAGAATTTTCTGGCGGCTGGCAGGTGCGCGCCAATGTGGCGGCGTGCTTGTATGCGCCGTCCAACTGTTTGCTGTTGGACGAGCCGACCAACCACTTGGACTTGGAAACCGCCATGTGGCTGGAAAACTATCTGGTGCGGTTGGACAAAACCATTTTTATCATCAGCCACGACCGCCATATTTTAAACCGCCTGTGCGACAAAATCATCCACGTGGAAGACGCCCAGCTGAAGCTTTATAACGGCAATTACGATACGTATGAGCGCACCCGCGCCGCCGCCATAGAAGGCGCCCGGCTGGCGGCCGCCAAGCACGAGCGCGTGGTGGCGCATTTGCAGTCGTTTGTAGACCGCTTTCGCTACAAAGCCTCCAAGGCCAAGCAGGCCCAAAGCCGCATTAAAATGATTGAAAAACTGGGCGACGCGCCCGCCATCCCCAAAGATCCGGAAGTGCACTTTCAGTTTCCCTCGCCGGAGCGGCTGCAGAATTCGCTGATTACCATCGAAAACGGCGTTGCCGGCTACGACGATAAACCCGTTTTGCAAAATTTAAACCTGCGCATTGAACCCGACGACCGCATCGCCCTCTTGGGCGCCAACGGCAACGGCAAATCCACGCTGGCCAAAATTCTTTCGCACCGGCTGTTATTGATGTCGGGCAAGATGACGATGGCCAAAAAAATGAAAATCGCCTATTTCTCCCAGCACCAAACGGAAGAATTGGACGTGGAAAAAACACCCTACGAGCAACTTTCCGCCGTGATGCCCTTGGCTACGGAAACGCAGATCCGCGCCCAGCTGGGGGCGTTTGGGTTAAATAAAGCCAAATCCGATACGGAAATAGGCAAACTGTCCGGGGGGGAGAAGTCCCGCCTGCTTCTGGCGCTCATTACCAAGGACGCGCCGCATTTATTGATTTTGGACGAACCCACCAACCATTTGGACATCCAGTCCCGCCAGGCCTTGCTGGAGGCGCTGAACGATTACGAGGGCGCCGTCGTGCTGATTACGCACGACTTGCACGTGATTGAATATACCTGTGATACGCTGTGGATCGTCCGCCACGGCACCTGCCAAACGTTTACCGGCGATTTGGAAGACTATAAGGCCCAGCTCTTAAAAAACAACGACCGCAACGACTTGGCCAGCGATAAAATGACCTCCAAAGAAGCCCAGCGCCGGGCCGCCGCCCAACGGCGGGCGCGCGTCGCTCCGCTTAAAAAGGAAATCCGCGCGCTGGACGAAAAAATAGAAAAACTGACCGCCCGCAAAAAAGCGCTGGAAGAACAACTGACGGCCCAATACTCCGCCGACGGCAGTATTGAACTGGCCCTGTTAAACGACCAGCTCCAAAAAGCCGAAGACGAATGGATGCGGCTAAGTGAAGAATATGAACAAGCCTGCGCCGAGTAACCAAATGACCGATTTTTCCTGCCTGCCCGCGTATTTGCAGCAAGCGCTGGCGCGTTTGGAGATTATCGTCCCCACGCCCGTACAGGCGGGGGCGGTGCCGCCCGCTTTGCAGGGGCGCGACGTGCTGGCTACGGCGCAGACCGGCACGGGAAAAACGTTTGCTTTCTTGCTGCCGCTTGCCGTAAAGCTGGCCGAAAATCCACAGGAAAATGCGCTTATTTTGTCTCCCACGCGGGAGCTTGCGCAGCAGACGCAGGAAGAACTTGAAAAATTGTTCTCGGATGCTTTTTCGCTTCCAACGGCTCTTATTATCGGCGGGGACAACATCCATAAACAATATGCCGCTCTGCGCGCACACCCGCGCGTGATTATCGCCACGCCCGGCCGGTTAATTGACCATATGGGCCGCAAAAGCGTGGATGTAAAAAAGACGCATTTGTTGGTGCTGGACGAAACCGACCGCATGCTGGATATGGGATTTATTGACGATATGCGCCGGATTGCGGCCGCTTTGCCCGCCCCGCGCCAGACGCTGTTGTTTTCGGCCACGCTGCCGGAGCAAATCCAAACGCTGGCCCGGGAATTTTTAACCCGTCCGGTGCGGGTGCAAATCGGTTCGGCAGTCAGCCCGGCGGATTTGGTGGTGCAGGAAATTGTGAGGGTGGACGTGCGGGAAAAACTGCCGCAGCTGCTGCATGAGCTAAATACGCGAAAGGGCTCTGTCTTAATTTTTACGCGCACCAAGCACGGGGCGGAACGGCTGGCCAAACAGCTTAAATTATACGGCCAAAAAGCCAATGCCCTGCACGGGGATTTGCGCCAAAACCGCCGCCGGCAGGTGTTGGAATTTTTCCGAAACGGAACCGTGCGGATTTTGGTGGCCACCGATTTGGCGGCGCGCGGAATTGACGTGGCGCATATCGCACACGTGATTAATTACGATTTGCCCCAATGCCCGGAAGATTACATCCACCGCATCGGGCGCACCGGCCGCGCGGGAACGGTGGGGGCGGCGCTGTCGCTGATTTCAGACGACGGCGAAAAATGGAAAGAGATCTGCAAAGTAACCCGTTTTTCTATTCCCGTCAAAACCATTCAAAAAACCATTGAACCGCTGCCCGCGCCCAAATTTGTGGCGCAGGAAGAAGGCGCCGCCCACGGCAAGAGCCGCCGCGCGCGGGCCGGCCAAACGCCACGCCCTTCCAAAGCCACCGCGCTGGCAAAACAGCTTTTGCAAGAAGGCGAAGTGGATTTGCCCCAACGGCCGGCTTCCCTCTCTTCCGCTGCGCCCCGCCGCAAAGAGCCTAAAACCCTTCCGCTTAGCCCGCAAAAACCCAAAACGTTTCGCAAAGCGTCCGCCGCGGCCCCTATCTTGGCGCAGGAGCGGGAGGAAAATCCTTTTCGCACCTTAAAAGTGGGCGCCAGCAAAAAAAGCCTTCGGCAAACGAGCCGCCCGCCCGTAAAAAACCCGGCTTGGAAAAAATCCAAAACCGGGCATAGAAACGGCAAAAAATTTTCTAAACGAAAACGACACTAAAAAAAGGGCTTTTTAAAAGCCCTTTTTTATTAAATATCCGTACCGATTACGGGCGTTCCGTCCGGCAGCGAATCCGTTTTTAACGATTCGCACAGCCAGTTATATTTTGTGCTGTTGCTGGAGCAGATGAGCAAGTCTTTATATTTCGTACTTCCCAGCGTGAACACATAATACATATCCAGGCAATAGGTGTCGTTATACGATCCGCTGCCGCTTATGCGGCAGGCGGAGACGCCATCGTCGGAAAAAATATAGCGGTAGTTGCCGATATTAAACGAAGAAGAGTCCGGCGTATCGGCGTCAAAAAAGGAAACGTCCAATCCGTTCAGTTTTTCCGGCGCTTCGGAATTGGCGGCGCGGTAACGCTTGGCGGAGTCAAAAATCGTTCGTAAGTTAACCAGGGCTTCCATGGATTCCGCCCGCTGCACCGATTTGCGGTACTGCGGCAAAGCAACGGAAGTTAACATGGCAATAATCAGCACCACGGCCAAAAGTTCAATAAGCGTAAAACCCGTGTTTTTTGTTTTCATATATTACTCCTGTATTCTTGTACAGTATATCGGTTTTTGGGCGGTTTTTCAATTAAAAATTATTCACGGAACGATTGAAAGAAAGATAAAAAAGGATATAATAGTAAAGTACCAGCAAATTCTGACAGGGGATTTTATGATGAAAAATATGTTTGCAAAAGGTTTTACGCTGACCGAACTGATGGCGGTGGTCATCATTATTGCCATTTTGGCGGGAATTGGATTGGGCTCTTATAGAAAAGCCGTGGAAAGAAGCCATTTTACCGAAGGGTTGGTGGACGGAAACGCTATTTTAGAGGCGGTCAACCGGTATTATTACGATAATCCGGATTTATCCGATTCGGAACGGAAACGCCCCAAAGTGGATTATTTGGATATTGGCTTGTCCAATGCGCGTTCGTGCACCATAAACCCCAATAAAGACTATTGCCTGCGCACCAAATACTTTGAAATTGTCGTCCAGTCTTGGGGCGTACAGGTAAACCGTGTACAGAACAATGCGGTAAAAGATTATTATTTCTACCTGTATCCGGATTTTGCAACGGGTCATTATCTGGATCAATGCATATCGCGCAGCGCTACGGGGCACGATTTGTGCGTAACCATGGGATACACAAATTGCTCCGGTTCCGGTTCTTATTACAGCTGTACAAAATAACGTACTTTGTGTTTTCTTCTTCTTTTGCCCTGCGCCTGCAGGGCATTTTTTAGGCATAAAAAAACCACAAAGCTTGTGCTTTATGGAATCTTCTTGTTAAGCCGTTTTGGACAGGCGGAAGAGTTTTCTTCCCCTGTCCGCCGGCGAAACAACGGGCCGGCTTCAAACTGCTAATTGTGTACTTCTAGACGCCCTTATTTTTTGCTGATCATATAATGGGCGCCGCTGACATTTTCACCGACTTTCGTCAGCGCTTCAGCCATTTTTTCAAGTAACTTCATCATTTTTTTATTCTCCTGTTTAAAGTCCGATAAGGAGAGAACTTCTTATCTTTCTTAAAATATTATACAAATTTTTAGTAACGTTGTAAATTAAGGATATATATAATAACAAAAATAAAAATAAAATGCAATAACTTTTTTTGCATTTTTCACGCCTCAGCCCCCAACGCCTTTTTATATAATATAAGTATCATGAAAGTACTTCACACCGATTGTTTAGTAATAGGCGGCGGCATCGCGGGCTGCGTATACGCCCATCAAGCCGCCAAAAAAGGCCTTAAAACCATGCTTTTGTGCTGCGGGGATATGCCCGAAGCCAACAGCGATTTGGCCCAAGGGGGGATTGTTTACGAGCCCAACTTGAATATGGACGATTTACTGGCCGATGTAAAGATGGCCACGGCCGGCATGTGCAACGAAAAAGCGGTCAAGGAACTTTCCGCCGCTGGGTGCAAAGCCGTGCAAGAAGTTTTTCTGACGGATTTATCCGTAAATTTTGACCGGGATGCCCAGCACCGCCTGCGCTTTACGCGCGAGGGAGCACACCGCAAAAACCGCATTATTTATTCCAAAGATACCACCGGGCACGCCATGCTGGCGGCCATTCAGCAGGCCGTGCGCAAAAACCCGCTGGCTACCGTGCGGGAATATGCTTCGGCCATTGATTTGCTGACCCTTTCCCACAGTTCGCCCGACCCGATGGATCGCTACTACCCGCTGACGGTATTTGGCGCCTATGTGTTGGACAATAAAACAGGCGAAGTCTTTGCCGTAACGGCCAAGAAAACGGTGCTGGCTACCGGCGGAGTGGGGCAGGTGTACCGCCATACCACCAACGCGGCGCACGCCTACGGCCATGGCGTGGCGATGGCGTACCGGGTGGGGGCGCGCGTGATGAATATGGAATTTGTGCAGTTTCACCCCACGGTGTTTGCCAAAGGAAAAAGCTTTTTGCTTTCCGAAGCCTTGCGCGGCGAAGGCGCCATTTTGCGCAATTGCAACGGCGAAGCCTTTATGCCCAAATATCACCCGCTTAAAGATTTGGCCCCGCGGGATATCGTGGCACGCGCCATTGAAGAAGAACGGCTGAAAACGTCCCACGACTGCGTATACTTGGATATTACGGCCAACCCGGCTGAAGAAACCAAGGAGCGCTTCCCGGCCATTTACAAAAAATGTTTGGAAGAAGGTTTTGACATGACCAAGGTGCCCGTGCCGGTGGTGCCGGCGGCGCACTATTTCTGCGGCGGCGTGTATGCCACCCCGCAAGGGCGCACCAACATCGCCCATTTAAACGCCATCGGCGAAACGGCGTGCACCGGCTACCACGGAGCCAACCGCTTGGCCAGCACGTCGCTGTTGGAAGCGGTGGCCATGGGGTATTTGTGCGCCGAGGCGGATGCTAAGGATATCGCCTCGGGTTCGTTCCACATTCCCGATCCCAAACCGTGGGTCGTGCCGGAAGAAAAGCCCGATTTGAACCTAATTAAACAGGATCTGGCTACCCTGCGCAGCACGATGTGGAACTATGTGGGCTTAATCCGCAGCCGCAAGCATCTGGGCCGCGCGGAAAAAATCCTGCGCCACCTGCATAACGAAATTGATGCGTTCTACAAAGGCACGGCGTTGTGCCAGGAACTCTTGGACTTGCGCAACGGCACCCAGACGGCGCTGTTAATTACTTACGCCGCCTTGAAAAACCGCCATTCGGTGGGCTGCCATTACTTGTCCGACGAGAAGAAAGACGCATAACGCGCTGTCAAATCGTTTCCGTTCAGCAAAACGCCGGAGTGTATGCTCCGGCGTTTTTTATTTTCGCATAGCGTGGTTTGGACAGCAAGCCCAGCGGAAAGAGAATGGGTACCATAAAAACATCCCCCGAATTTCTTCGGGGGATATTTTATTTTTTATGTGCTTTTTTGCTTTCTTTTTGTTTTAAACTCGCCTTAATCAGCCCGTCAAACAGCGGATGCGGGCGCAAGGGGCGGGAACCAAATTCCGGGTGGAATTGGCCGGCGATAAAGAAAGGGTGGTCTTCCCGTTCCACAATTTCGGGCAGTACGCCTTCGTGCCAGCCGGACACTTTCAGCCCCGCTTCCGACAGTAATTTTACGTAGGCCGGGTTGAATTCGTAGCGGTGGCGGTGGCGCTCCACAATTTGGTCTTTGCCGTATAACCGCCGCGCCAGCGAGCCTTCTTTCAAGTCCGCCGTATAGTTGCCCAGGCGCATCGTGCCGCCTTTGTAGACCACGTTTTTTTGCTGGGGGGTTAAATCCACCACCGGGTCTTTGGTGGTGGGGTCAAACTCGGTGGAATTGGCGTCGTGCAACCCGCAGAGGTTGCGCGCCGCTTCAATAACCGTGCATTGCATCCCCAGGCAAATGCCCAAAAAAGGCACTTTTTTCTCGCGCGCATATTTCACGGTGGCAATTTTCCCTTCAATCCCGCGGCCGCCAAATCCGCCGGGGATTAAAATGCCGTCCACGTCTTTTAGCTTGTCTTCCACGGTGTCTTTTTCCGTGTTGATATAGACGACCTCCACCTTGGCGTCGTTATTCATTCCGGCGTGTTTAAGCGCTTCGTGCACGGATTTGTAAGCCTCCTGAAATTCGGCATATTTGCCGGCAATGGCAATTTTGACGGTTTTGGAAGGCTTGAGCGTTTTGTTAAAGAAATCAAACCATTTGGGGTCTACCTCTTGGGTAGGTTTTAAGCCCAGCATGGAAATGATTTGCTTATCCACTTCCTGCTTATAGAACATTTCCGGCACGTGGTAAATGGATTTGGCGTCGGCGCATTCAATAACGGCTTTTGCCGGCACGCTGCAAAAGAGGGAAAGTTTTTCTTTTAAATGCTGGTTTAGCGGTTTTTCCGTGCGGCAAATAAGCATGCTGGGCTCAATGCCCACTTCGCGCAGTTTGTTGACGGAGTGCTGCGTGGGTTTGGTTTTGAGTTCCTGCGCTACGGCAATGTACGGAATCAGCGTTACGTGCACGCAAATGACGTTTTGCGGGCCTTTTTCCAGCCGCAGCTGGCGGGCCGCTTCCAAAAACGGGAGCGATTCGATATCGCCCACCGTACCGCCGATTTCAATGATAGACACATCCGTATCGTTTTCAAAAGCGGTAAAGCGTTTTTTGATTTCGTTGGTAATGTGCGGAATGACCTGCACCGTGGCGCCCAAGTATTCGCCGCGGCGTTCTTTATCAATGACGGTTTGATAAATGCTGCCGGCGGTGTTGGTATTGGCGCGGGTCATGGTAACGTCCAAGAAGCGTTCATAGTGGCCTAAATCCAAATCGGCTTCGGCGCCGTCGGTAGTAACAAATACTTCGCCGTGCTGGTAGGGGCTCATGGTGCCGGGGTCTACATTGATGTATGGGTCGCACTTAATCATATTGACGCGCAGGCCGTTAAGCTGCAGCAACTTGCCGATGCTGGCGCCGGAAATGCCCTTGCCAAGCGAACTGACCACGCCGCCCGTGATGATAATGAATTTAGACATAAAATGACTCCTGTAAATAAAAATAAAATCCGTTCTGCCGCACATTCCGTTTGGCGGCGTGCCAAAAAGAGGAACTCCCGCCGCAGCGGGAGTTCTTCGCTATTGATGTTCTTTCGAATACTTTTCGGCGGCTTCCAAGTCGGCCGCGGTGTCAATGGCGGGGCCGGTGGGGTGGGTTTCCACGCATTTGATGGTCATCCCGTCCTCCAGCGCGCGCAGCTGCTCCAGCCGTTCCAACTGTTCCAGCGGGCTGGGCGGCAGCTGTACAAACCGTTCCAGCGCTTCGCGGCGGTAGCCGTAAATGCCGCAGTGCTGCCAATAGGGCGCTTTTTTGTTTTCTTCCGTCAGCTCCCGTTTGTACGGCACGCGCGAGCGCGAAAAATAGAGGGCGCGCCCGTCTTTGGCGATAACGGCTTTGACGCAGTTGGGATTGTCGATTTTGGCGTCGTCTAACGTAGCAAAGACGGCCGTGGCAATATCGCACGACGGATCGCTTCGCAGCAGTTCCGCTACGGCGCTGACCGTTTCCGTGCTGATAAACGGCTCGTCGCCCTGGACGTTAATAATAAATTTTTCGGGGCGGTTTTGCGCTGCTTCAAAAATGCGGTCGGTGCCGCTTTGGCAGGCTTCGCTGGTCAGCACGGCGGTGGCGCCGAATTTGGCAACGGCTTCCACCACCAAGGGGGACTCGGTGGCGATGACCACGTCTCCCAGTCCGGTGCGTTTGCACGCTTCATACACGTGCTGGATGACGGGTTTTCCGTTTAAATCTTTCAAAATTTTTCCCGGCAGGCGCGACGAGCCGTAGCGCGCAGGGATGGCAATTAAAATATCACTCACGGCAATACTCCTTCAATTTCTTCGCGGGTGGCGGTGGCCGTGCCGGATTTTTCTACTACAATCCCGGCGGCGTAATTGGAAAGCACCGCCGATTCCTGCAGGGTGGCGCCCGTGGAAAGCGCAAGCGTGAGTACGGAGATCACCGTATCGCCCGCGCCGGTAACGTCGTACACTTCGCGTGCGGTGGCTTTGACGGTAACGGGTTTGGTTTTGCCTTTTTCAAACAGGCTCATGCCGTCTGCGCCGCGCGTGATTAAAATAGAGTCGGCGTTTAACATTTTTAAAATTTTATTGCCCAACGTTTCAATGGCTTCTTCGCCGGGTTTGGGGGCTTCGCCCATGCCTTCCCAGGCTTCTTTGGTGTTGGGGGTCATGCAGGTAATGTTTTTGTATTTTTTAAAGTTGTCAATTTTCGGGTCTACGCAGACGGGAATTTTGTGCTTGCGGCAGGTGTCTATGATGGTTTGGATGTTGTGGTCGCTTAGCATTCCTTTGCCGTAGTCGGATAAAATGACGCCTTTGGCGGTTTTTACCGCCAGCTCAAAGCTTTTCATGCACAGCGTGGAAACGGAGGGGGAAATTGTTTTTTTGCTTTCGCGGTCAAAGCGGACGATCTGCTGCTGCTCGGCCATCACGCGGATTTTTTGGGTGGTCGGGCGGTCGGGGTCTTCGGCCACGCCGTAGATATTGACGTTTTTCTCCCGCAGAAATCCTTTGAGCATTTCGCCGCCCAAATCCTGCCCCACGACGGAAATCATCACCGGGCGCGCGCCCAATGCGGCCAAGTTTACCGCCACATTGCCCGCGCCGCCGGCTACAAAAAATTCTTTCTTTACGTCCACCACCGGCACCGGCGCTTCCGGCGAAATGCGGCTGACCGTGCCTTTGATGAAATGATCCAGCATAATATCGCCTACGACGATAATTTCCTGTCCTTCACAGTCTTTTAAAATTTCTTTCAAGCGTTTGGTAGGTATCGTGTGCATAGCTTCTCCTGCTGTATTATTACACCATTATATATTTAATTGCGTTTGTATTCCAGTAGCTCGGCCGATACGCTGCCGATGAATACTTCCGCCTTCATTTTAACGGGCATTTTGTAGGCGTCGTCCGTCAGCCATACCTTTAGGCTTTTGCCTTTGCTTACAAAAATGCCCTCGCCTCTAAACTGAGGTTCCACCACAACACAGTCAAATTTGCCGGCATCGGTTTTGACGGTTTCTTTCCCCAGCACTTTTACCACCAAGGGATATTGCTTTTCACGGTTGATGATGTCAAACACGATGTCTTTGCCCGGCTCCAGTTTTTGTGCCCGCACAAAATACAGCGAAGAAAGCATATCCAACACCCGCATGGGCAGCCCGCCCGAGATCACGCGGGGATCTTCTTTTTTTTGCACTTCGCCGTAAAATAACTGGCGGGGATAATCAAAAATCAGCCATTCGTCGCGCTTATAGCTGCCTTCGCGCACGCTTTGCAGGTAGCCCAGCGAATAAAAATTTTCGGCGTCCAGCCAAGAATAATTTACGTCCCGCACTTTAAAAAACGCGTCTATGACCGAGGCCGAAAACGCCGTGGTTTGCAGCAGGTAGGCATCCCGCCCGTTGACGGTGCTCAGCCCGCGGTTTTTGATGTAGGCCGTTCCGGCGCGGATAAACGTATAATAGACGCCGTATTTAAGGGATTCGCCGCTCCAAGGGGCTTGGGTGTCGTCTGGGCGCAGGGGCGAATAGGCCTGCGGGCTTAAGCGGCGGCCTTCCAGGGAAATCAGGTCTTCATCTTCAAAAGCGGGGGTATCCTGCGGCGGGGCGGAAAGCGTTTGCGCTTGGCGCGCCTGCCCAATCAGGGCTTGCGGCGTAGGAGAAGGCGCCTCTTGCTGGGGGGAGGCCGGCGCAGGCGCGGCGGCCGGTGCCGTGGGCTTGGTTTGGGGCTCCTTTTTACCGGCCGTATTGACGGGAACGGAGGGTTTTGCAGGGGGTTTTTGGGCGGGGGGGGCCGCCTCGGCCGGGGCCGCCTCAGCGGGTGCGTTTACGGGCGCTTGCGCCGCGGAAACGGCGGCGGGCAAATCAGGTTCTACCACCGTTTGGCGCTGGGCGGTGCAGGCCGCCAGCAGCAGAGAAGCCAGCAAGCAGGTAACCTTATGCTTCATGGGCGGCTCCGCTGTCTTTGGCGATAAAGCGTGCGGCGTTAAGCAGGTTGGAGGCCACTTTTTCGGGCTTTAAATCCGGGTATTTGTGCAGGTGATTTTTGCCGTTTGCCGTGGTAACCAAGACGGATTTAAACCCCAGCGCGTGGCCGAATTCCACATCGGCTTTCTTGTCGCCGATCATATACGATTGGGCGGGGTCAATGTGATATTTTTTAATCAGGCGCAGCCCTAAAGCCGGTTTTGGCTTGCGGCAGTTGCAGTTTTGCTCCGGGGCGTGCGGGCAGAAGGCAATTTCTTCTATTACGGCCGGGCGAAGCAGTTTTAACATTCGGGCGTGTACGGCGTTGACTTCTTTTTCGGTAAAATAGCCGCGGCCGATGCCGGACTGGTTGGAAACAATAAAAAATTTAAATCCGCATTTTTTAAGCAATTTAAACGCGGCCGGCGCGCTTTGGTAGAGTTTTACTTTGGCCGGGTCGCTTAAATAAGTGCCTGGTTTTTCGTGGATGACGGTGCCGTCCCGGTCTAGAAAAACGGCTTTTATCCGCTCCTTCATACCCGTTCCTCCGGGTGGTTTTTCAGGTAGGCCTCGCCTTCGGATTCCCGTTTCCAGCGGTTATGGGCCCACAGCCACGAGCCCGGATTGGCGCGCAGCCAATCCTCGTAATAGCCGACCAGGGTTTTGGTAAATTGGCGGGCGTTTTCCATACTGTATTCTTTGGGCGGAAGCACCGGATCCATTACTTCCGAAACGATGGTGCCGTCTTTTTCTCTCCAGACCCGCACCGGGAACACCGGCACCTGCATTTTGATTGCCAGCAGGGCCGTAATCGGCGAGAACGCCGCTATGCGCCCCATAAAAGGAATCCACACTTCGCTGGAGCCGGCGTTTTGGTCAATTAAAATACCCAGCATTTTTTTCTTTTTCAGCCAGCGCATGCAGGCAAAAAAGGGTTTGTCTTCATTATTGCTGTAAAACGTGCGCCCTGTGAAGATATTGCGCAGGCGGTTGGTTTCTTCGTCCACATACGGGTTGTCCACCCGCTGGGCCAGCACGGCTTTGTCCGCCCCGTAAATGGCGCCCGCCAGGCCGAACGCTTCCCAGTTGGTAAAATGCCCGATGTGAATAATGCCGCCCGTGCGGCCTTGGGCGTTGAGCATTTTTTCCGCCCCGATAATGCGGCAGTGCTTTTTAAATTCTTCGGGCGTCATGCGGGTAAGTTTTATAAATTCCGCCAAAATGCCGCCCATATTACGCCAAGACTCCAGGGCTACGGCCCGTGCCTCGGCGGGGCTCATCTGCGGGAAAGCCCGGCGGATATCGTAGACGGAGCGTTCAAAACGCTTTTTCATCACAAAACGCACCGCGCCGGTAGCTTTTCGCCCCAGCCAGACGGCGGTTTTATAGGGCAGCAGCCCAAACAGCGCGCAAAACGTTTTGAGCGCCGCATATTGCATAAAATGAAACGGAGTCTTTTTAAAACGGGCTTTTTCCATATATACCCATTATAGCAAGTTTTCGCTGGAAACCCGTTTGGTTTTGAAAACGCTTTGGAAATGCTAAAATATCTAAAACCGATTTTTGAGGAATGTATGGATTTATTAGAGTTAAAAGAAAATTTACAGCAAAACGCTTTGGGGCGCGGCGTGTTACTGGTTGCCTCTAAACTGTACGGCGTGGGCGCGTGGTTAGACCGCGCTTCTTACGAAAACGGCTGGAAAACGGCCCAAAGCGTCAATTCCCGGGTGGTGTGCATCGGCAACATTACGGCGGGCGGCACCGGCAAAACGACGGCGGTGCTGCTGGCGGCTACCACTTTGGCGCAGGAAGGCATCCGCGTAGCGATTGTGTCGCGCGGGTATAAACGGCAGCAAAAAACCAACGAGCCCGTGGTGCTTTTTGATAATCCGGACGCCGACTGGCGCCTGGCGGGCGACGAGCCCTTTATGATGAGCCGCGTGCTGAGCCAATACAAAGTGCCTATCGTCATCTGCCCCAACCGCGCCGAGGCCGCCAAAGAGGCCCTGCGCCGTTTTAAAAGCCAGATTATTTTGTTGGACGACGGATTGCAGCACCACCGCCTGCGCCGCGACGCCAACATTATTTTAATAGACGCCAAAAACCCCTTTGGCAATTATCACCTGCTTCCGTACGGCATTTTGCGCGAGCCGCTTTCGGCCTTAAAACGCGCTTCCTTAATCGTGCTGACCCACTGCGACCAAGTGTCCGACCGCCAGCTGGAAGACATCCGCGACCAAGTCCGCCTGCAAAACGACACGGTGGAAATTTTGGAAAGCGTGCACGAACCGGAATACTATTTTGATATTTGCAACACCAAAAAAGTGGAACTGAAAGACATCCAAGGCCCGGCGGCGTGCTTTTGTGCGCTGGGGCATCCGGAAACGTTTGAAAAAACGCTGGAAAAGCTGGGATTGGAACTGAAACAAAAATGGCGTTTTCCGGATCATCAGTTCTATACGGAAGAAAACCTGCGCACGTTTGAAGAAACCCGCGGCGGTTTGCCGTTGATTACGACGTTTAAGGATTTTGTGAAATTCCCCGACAATTGGCGCGACATTTTAACGAAGGACGTGTATGTGCTGTCGGTCAATTTAAAAATACGCGGCGGGGAAAAAGAGTTTGATAAATTTACGGATGTGCTGTATCCGAAATTTTCCAAAATCAAAAATAACTAGAGCTATATGACAGTAAATACTGTCTAATACTCCTTCGGCAATCAGCCGAAGGAGTTTTTTATGTTGTTTGTGCGGACGGCTTGATTCGTTTTTTTTTTTTGATACACTTCTTCTAACGTTGATTTGAATTCTGTGAATTTACCATTCAAAGGATCTGTTAAATCAACACACTAAGGAGTTTTTTATGAAAAAAGGGTTTACATTGATAGAATTATTGGTTGTGGTGTTAATTATTGGTATATTGGCGGCGGTGGCACTTCCGAGTTATGAAAAAGCGGTGTTGCGTTCGCGGTTTGTACAGATGATTACGGCAGGGCGTTCTATTGCCCAGGCGCAGCAAGTTTTCTTTATGGCAAATGGCAAATATGCCGAAGATATGGACGATTTGGATATTGATTTTGAAAGACCTGCCAACGCTACGCCCAGTGCACTTCCCCTTAAAGATGGAGCATGTTATTTTGACAATATACACGTTAAAGTAGTTTGCTTTTTAAACAAAAGCGGCATGCGTTTTGCTTCCATTAATACTTATTATGATGGAAAAGGTCGTCAGTGCTGTTCTTATCAGGAAACTAACTATGAAGCCGATTCCTTATGTCAAAACGAAGTCGGATCCTCAAGCTGGTCGGAGGGGTGCGACGGTGAGAGCGTAAGCTGCCATTGCTATATGGGAAGATAACAAAGTCTAGCGCCGTTTCCACAAGGCCCAGCGTACGGCAAACGGGCGGCGGGCGGGAAACAGAACTTTTAAAAATAATTTTTTTCCGGTCGGTTTGTTGGGGCCCGCCAAAGGCGTGAGAACGGGCCCGCGGAATCCGTCCGGAATCAGGCGGGCGGCTTTTTTGATGTCAAAATTGTCAGCCGGCCAAAAGGCAAACCCCGCAGGCTTTAGTTTCAACTGCGTTTTGAGCCTGAATAAACTTTCCCGCACCAAACCGGCCGCCTGCTGCTGGGGGAAAAGGGTTGTGTCTTCGCCGCGTTCGCACAGGGCGCCCCAATCAATAAGTCCGCTCTTTTGCATTTCTTTTAATTCTTTTTCCGTCAGCAGGTTTTGCCAGGGTTCGCGGCGTGGGTCTTGCCAGGCGTTGTACGTGTTTACCAGGGCCGGAGGCAGAAAAACAGCCGCCGGCGTTTTATGTTTTTTTAGAATCGGGAAAACCAACGAAACAAAGGACTGGTATCCTCCCAAAAAGGCCAGCAATACCGGCTTTTGAGGTAGTTTGGTGCCGGAAGCTAACTTTTCCAATGAAACAGGGGTAAAACCGTGCGTCCGCAGCCAAATAAGCGTTTGTTCAAATTGAGGGGCGGAAAACCACTCTTTTTTTAGACGGGAGCCGTGGGGCGGGATGCCCGCTTTTTCGTACGCCAGCACAAATAAAGCGTGCGGCCGCCGCCGAAGCAGCCAGTAAGCACAGAGGGCGGCCAATAAGCCGGCCGCGGTATAAAGTCCGTACATCATTCCGTACATCATATTAAAGTTTGCTTTGCCCGCGGGTCAGCTGGAGGTGGTAGTCAAACAGCGTTTCCCCGCCGCGCGGAAACGCCCGGCGCAGGGTGGATTTGCCTTTCCACGGCCACGGGTTGATGCCTTTTTTGGTGCTGAAATCAAAAAGGTAGCCGGCTTTGAACACTTGCGGGCGGACGCGTTTGTCAAACCCGCCGGCCCCGTAGGGATAGCAGAAGGCCGTTATGTCGCGGCCCAGTTTTTCTTCTAAAACTTGTTTGCTGCGGGTGAGTTCCTGCACGATTTCTTCGTCGGATAAACTGCGCAGCCTGCGGTGCGAGCAGGAATGGGAGCCAAAAGAAACCAGCCCGCTTTGCTGCATTTCGTAAATTTGTTCCCACGTCAGGTACTCGGGGGAGCCGATCCGGTCGGTAATCAAAAAAATCAAAGCCGGGAGATTGTATTTTTTAAGCAGGGGGAACAAATTTTCGTAATTGTCGCGGTAGCCGTCGTCAAAGGTAAGCATGACCGGCTTTTGGATGGAAGATTTTTCAGCCCGGGAGGCTTGTTCCAAATCCTTTAATGAAATCGGGGTATATCCGTTTGCTTTTAAAAACAAAATCTGCCGTTCCAGCATATCGGGGCGCACCGTAAAGGGATATTGTTCTTCCTGCGGGTCGTCCAATAAGCCTACATGGTGGTACATAAAAGCCACAAAGCCTTTGCGCTTGGGCAGATACCACGTTTTGCGCAGGTTCGGAAAGCGCCAAAAAAGATAAATTGCCAATACAAGCAACGCAAAAAAGCAGAAGGTCATTTTTCGTTTTGCTCCTGAATTTGCCACAGCTTGGCGTATTTTACCCAAACGTAAAAAGTGGAGAACGACGCCCACAACAAGCCGCGCATGCCGTCCAACACGCCCAGTTTAAGCACGTAGCGTTTTATAAATTCAAACGGAATCGTAACCAGCATAAACAACAGCGAAAAACGCCGCCCGTTTTGATACATCTGGTGCGCCGCCAGCGACGTATATTTGTTAAATTTCCGGAAATACGTTTCAATGGAATCGTAGGAATAGTGGTTAATCGGATGTTTCAGTATGCCGATTTTGCCGTTTACTTCCAGCCCTTCGTGCACCAGCCCGCCTACGTAACGGGCCTGCTGCGTGCGCACGAGGCGAAGGTGTTTTTCTTTATTCAGTCCGCTAAAGCGCATTTTTTTGCCTAAAAAATAATTGCGGAACGGAATTTCAAATCCGGCGCAGTCAGTCGTTTGAATCACGCGGGCGATTTCTTCTTTTAACTGCGGCGAGAGGGTTTCGTCCGCGTCTAAATTCAGCGCCCACTCGGACGTTACTTTAGACAATGCAAAATTTTTCTGGCTGGCAAACCCGTCAAACGCGCGGTCAAACACCTGGGCGCCCAATTCCCGGCAGACCAGCGCGGTTTTATCCTTGGATAAACCGTTTACCACCACCACTTCATTGGCGAGCCCTCTTGCGCTCAAAATACATTTGGCAATTTTGGACTCCTCGTTGTGGGCAATAATAAAAAGGGTAATTCGGGGAGATTTCATAAGGCTATTGTAGCATTTCCCGCGGGAAAAACAAAAGCGTATAAAAAGGGGAACCGCTGTAGCAGGGTTTGGGACTACAGCGGTTTGGATGAAATGGAAATTGTTTTCTATAGTTTTACTATACCACTTCCCGCGGGGCTGCAACAGGGCCATTGGGCCTAAAACCAAACAGAAAAAATGCCTATGTAAAAAACGGCCCCCTGCCTAGAAAGATCTGGGCCCAATGTTGTATAATTCTTTAGGACTTTTGAAAAGGGGGATATGTATGCTTAAAAAATGTTTAGGGGCAGTGGCCGCCCTCGGGCTGGCGGCTTGCGGCACGTTGCCTACTTCATCGGAATATCTGCTGCGCGGAGACGGTTATTTTAAAGACGGCAAGCCTCAGCAGGCTCTGCAGGCCTATAACCGCGCCTTGGCCCTCAATCCGGATAATCTGGAGGCCTACGCTTCCCGCGGATCGGTGTATTTTTTTACCGGCGATTATGACCGCGCCGAGCAGGATTTTTTGCATGTGCTGCGCGTAAATCCCTATCAGGTGGACGCCTACACCGCCTATGCCAGCACCTTGGCCGCAAAAGGGGATTTCAACAACGCGTTGACCGTGTTAAATTTGGCCTTAAAGCTGGATCCGACGAAACCGGAGATATTCTTTTCGCGGGCGGGGGTATATTTTATGCTGGGCCGCTACAACGAGGCGATTACGGATTATACTTCCGTAATCAATTTAAGCCCGGCGGCCGAAGTCTATAACGCCCGCGGAGCCGCCTATATCCGCCTTGGCAACAACGAGTTGGCGCAAAAAGATTTTGAAGCGGCCAAATCCGGGCAAATGCCTGACAAGCTGAACGTTTATTCCATGATAAACTGAGGCGTTTGTCGACGGAGAAATAAAAAATTTGCACGGACGGCAAATCTTTTGTTATAATAAATATACGCGATTTACGTCACCGTAGCTCAGCTGGTTAGAGCGAGCGTTTCATAAGCGCTAGGTCGGTGGTTCGATCCCACCCGGTGACATTTTTTGATGCCCTTTCTGTATGAAAGGGCATTTTTTTGTCTGGAAAAAACAACAAAAATGTACTATGATAAAATTACGGAGCTTATTATGAAAGAAACCTTCGCATCCTTTTTTGTGTTTTTTGTGGCCGCTTTGCCGGCTTTTGCGGCGTCCACTTGTGAAACCCGGGTGGACAGCCATCCAGACGCCACCACCAAACAGCGGGTGGCCTATTGCCTGACGCCGGAGCCGGAGCCGCCGCTTCCGGCCGGGCCGGAGCTGGTGTATTACGGGGTAGCCGATACCGCCCCGGAATCGGAACCGCAAGAAGCCGCCCCGGAGCGCGAGCCGGTATATTTTGACAAAGACGGCGTAGCCGTAAACCAGCATTTTGTAGATACCAAAAACTTCCCCGCTTTTGAAAACGATATGTTAAGCGAGCAGGAGCGCGCGGCGCTGGAACGTTTAGCCAAGCAGGATGCTGCCCAAGCCGCCATGCTGCGCAAACCGCAGGGCAAAACGCCTGCAGCCGCGCCTTCCGCGGCGGCCGCAACGCCCTTGGAAACGCCCTCGGTGTTGACGGAAGAAAATGAGGCCGGCCTCTTGGCGCGCCATCAAAAACCGCGCCGCTTTATGAAAACACCCGCCCCAGCGCCGCAGCCCGTTTCTTCTTATGATGAAAGCCTGTATGGCGTAAACGCGGCGCAGCCGGCCGCCTATCCGGGCGCCCAGCCGCAAACGCCGGCCGTGCCTACCGGCACCCCGCAGGGGGAACTGCAGCAGGCCTACGCGCTGGAAAATGATCCGCTTGCGCAGCCTTCCGGCAACGCGGGCGGCGCGGCCCCGAACGGATTTTTAGACAATAATTTGGCGGCGGGGGAACAATCCTTCGGCTATAACGCTACCGACCCGGCGATGCAGCCGTAACTTGACAAACGGCAAAAGGGGGATTAAAATAAACTTATGCAAACTTTACTGGCCTATTTAAAAAAACCGTATGCCGAAAAGGGTTTCATCGTCGGCACGTTTGATCTGCTGCTTAAACTCCTGACCGTGTTTTTGTGGGGGTATATAGCGGTTATCTTGTGCACGCTGTTTGTAGATTCCATGGTGTTGGACTACAATCCGCTCAACAAGTTGTGGTGGTTTTCGTATTGTTTTTTGATTTTTTTCGGGGCCACCTGGCTGGCGTATATCGTGCTGTTTGTGCGCGACTATTACGAACCGGAAGAAGAATAAAAAATTTGCAGTCTGAAAAAGCCCTCCGAAAGGAGGGCTTTTTTATCGTTGCAAAATATCCGGCGGCGTTTGGGCCAGTAAAGCGCGTGCCGTTTGGCGGTCTTTTTTAAGCTGGGCCACCAACGCTTCCAAGCCGTTAAATTTGGTTTCTTCGCGCAGTTTTCCGGCAAACCATACGGTAATTTTGCGCCCGTAAATGCTTTGGTGAAAATCAAAAATGTTTACTTCCACCAACGGCAAACTGGAATGAATGGTGTTTACCGTAGGGCGAAAACCGATGTTGCAAAATCCGTCGTAATAACGGCGGCCCACCCGCACTTTTACCGCAAACACGCCAAGCGGCAGTATTTTATAAATGCCGGTATCCAAATTGGCGGTTGGGAAGCCCAGCCGCCGGCCCAGCTTGTGCCCGGTTACGACCGTGCCGGTTAATTCGTACGGACGGCCTAAAAGCAGGTTGACGCGTTCAATGTCGCCCAGGGCCAAGGTTTTGCGGATTAAGGAGGAAGATACTTTTTCTCCGTTTATCTGGTAAAAAGGAATCGTTTCAAACGGGATTCCCCGGCGGGTGCATTCTTCCCGCAGGAAGGCGGCGTCCCCGCGGCGGTCTTTGCCAAAGGCAAAATCCTGCCCGATTAAAAGCCCGCCCATTTGATAGGTGCCCAAGAGTATGTTTTCAAAAAAATCCAACGGCTCCATATTGCGGCATTGGGCAAAGTCCAGCGCCTGCGTGTGGGAAACCAAAGGTTTTAGAAGCGCCTTTTTTTCGGCGGGGGTAGTAAGCACCGTCATTTCGGGATGCGCCGACAGAAGCGTTTTGGGCGGGTACGGAAAATACAGCGCCAGCGGCCGCTGCAAATGCCGGACGGCCAAGGCTTCCAAACGGTTAAATAAACAGCGGTGTCCGATGTGAACGCCGTCAAAAGTGCCAATGGTAATAAAATTTTTCTTGCTCATAATCCAATAGGGGTTACCCGCGCGTATAATACTTGTGCATCCGCATTTTTAAGCAGGTTGCCGTCAAACGCATCCTGCACGCGGTAAGGGCCGATTTGCAACCGCCTCAGCGCCGTTAAATGCCCCGCACAGCCCAGCTGCTTTGCAAGCAAATATCCCAACGACCGCACATAGGTTCCGCAGGAACAAAATACCGTAAATTCAATTTCATCCGGCGCAAGCAGGCGGATGTCCTGCCATTGAACCGTTACTTCGTTGTAGCGCCGCTCCATCGGCAGGCCCTGCCGGGCCAAATCGTACATATGTTTGCCGCCAATGCGCTTGGCGCTAAAAAAGGGAATCGGCTGGCGGATGGTGCCGGTAAGAGTTTGGGCGGCTTGCCGGACTTGCTCCGGCGTAAGCGGGGGGACGGGCGTTTGGCGCGTTACTTCGCCGTATGCATCCCAGGAATCCGTTTCCGCGCCTAATTGCAGGCGGGCTTGGTAAGTTTTGGGTAATTTCAAAAAAGCGTCCTGCCGGCGGGTAGCTTCCCGCCCTACCAGCAAAATTAACAGCCCCGTGGCCATGGGGTCAAGCGTGCCGCTGTGGCCGATTTTTTTGGTTTTTAAAACGCGCCGGGAAATGGCAATTATGTCGTGCGAAGAAAAATCCGCCGGTTTATCAAGCAGCAACAACCCGCTCTTGTGCGGTTCAGCGGATATCTTTGACGACATCATACACCACTTGGGCCAGCTCGTCGGCTACTTCGTTGACGGCCTTGCCGGTTACTTTAAACCCGGAGGCCCGCGCATGCCCGCCGCCGCCGAAGGTTTGGGCGATTTTGCTTACGTCCACCCCGCCGCGCGAGCGCAAATTGACGGACACTTTATCCGGCTCTTCCTTAATCAGGGCCGATACTTCCACCCCCGGAATCATGGTAGGTTGGCTGACAATGCCCTGCGTTTGGGCGGGCGTTGCGCCAAAGGATTCAAAATCGCGCCGGGTAAGAATAATTTGGCTGTATTTGTTGTCAAAGCGCATTTCCATTTTTTCAAGCGCCCGGCCCAGTAGTTTTAATTCAATGTAAGATTTGGTGAAATAGATGACTTGGTTGATTTTATCCACATTGGCGCCCAACGCCACCAGAGCAGACCCTACCCGCAGGGCTTCAGCCGTGGTGTTGGAGTGCACAAAGCGGCCCGTATCCGTTACGAGGCCGGTATAGAGGCAGGTGGCTTCGTCCGGGGTGGGCAGGCAGTAGGCCTCGCCGGAGGCTTCAAAAAGCTGGAAGATAATCTCCGCCGTGGAAGAGGCTTTGGAATCAATATGATTGACGTCGCCGTAAGCGTCGCTTACCAAATGGTGGTCTATATTAACCAGCGTTTTGGCTTGCCCCAGGACGCTTTCCAAATCGCCGCCGCGCTGGCGGTCGGAACATTCCAAAAGAATAACCGTGTCAAAATCGGGCTGTTCGGGCAATACGCCTACGTGAATTTTAGAAAGCCCCGGCAAAAATTTTAAATCGTTTCCAATGGCGGGCGCCGCATAGGCATAGACCGTTTTTCCCAGGCGTTCAAGCAGGGAGGTCATCGTCAGCGTGCAGCCTAAAGAATCGCCGTCCGGATTGAGGTGGCCGGCAATAAAAAAGCGTTTCCCGGCGCGGATGGCTTGCCAGATTTTTTGCAGGCTTTCTTCTCTATTTTCCATCTTGTTTTTCCTTTTCTAAAATTTGGAAAATGGATTCCACGCGCGAAGCTTTTTCGGGCGTATCGTCAAATTCAAAACTGAAAGAGGGAATCCGCTTTAAATGCAGCCGGCCGCGCAATTTGGCGCCGATTTCCTTGCGCAAGAGCGACAGGGCTTCCTGCGTTTTCTTTTTGTCTTCCGGGCTGCCAAACACCGAGAAAAACACCTTGGCGTTTGCCAAATCCTTAGACAGGCGCACCGCCGTAATGGTAACAAAACCGCCAAAATCGCCGTTGGCGGCCATTTTGGTAATAAGCGTATTAATTTCTTCCAAAAAAAGGGTTTCCAACCGTTTAATTCTGTCAATCATATTCCTATTATAGCATTTTGCTTTCGCGAGCTAAAAAATACTTGAAAAAGAAATGAAATATATTTAAACTATATTTGATAGGCGTATTTTGGGTGCGCCCATTCAAAAAAAGGAGATAAACTATGAAGAAAGGTTTTACGTTAATTGAACTCTTGGTAGTCGTATTGATTATCGGGATTCTGTCCGCCGTGGCATTGCCGCAATACACCAAAGCGGTGGAAAAAGCCCGCACGACGGAAGCGGTTACTTTGTTAGGGGACTTGATTAATGCGGAGCAAATCTACAAAATGGCCAACGGTTCTTACACCGATGACCTGTCGCTTTTGGATTTGCAATTGCCGGGTGTTACGGGAACTGAGACCCAAACTTCTACGCTAACCAAAAACTTTCAGCTGACCATTCCGGTGGCTACTTCCACCACCTTCTTGGCGGTTGCCCAGCGCGGAACGGTAAGCGCGAACAAGTTTACAGCCTCTACGAATACGGACACCAAATACACCATCAATGCTTCCATTGATGCCAACGGAAACATTCGCCGCTGGTGCGAAACGGCAAAGCCGACTGCTGTGTTAACGGCGGATAAAACTTCCGGCGCTTCTGCTATTTGCAAATCCATTGCAAACGGCAATGCGGGCGGTATGATTAAATAACGCTTGCAAACGATATTTTCCGGGGCTTGTAAAAGCCCCGGATTTTTTTTGGCCGGGACGGAAAGGAAATGACAGAAAATCGTTGCGCGGCAATTTCCAGCCGGATGAATACGCGCCAGCAATGCGGGTGTTTTGTTTTGGCTAGGGGGAGAAAGGCCCACCTATTGCGCACCCGCGCTACATAAAAAGCCCCAAGCTGACGCCCGGGGCTTTATGTTTGAATTCTTGCGGCTGGGAGCAGAATTAAATTACATTTTAATTCTGCTCGTCACAATCTGCGCTACATAAAAAGCCCCAAGCTAACACTCGGGGCTTTATGTTTCAATTCGTATGATTAGGACGAAGAATTAAATTACATTTTAATTCTTCTCGTCACGTTATCCTTCCGGAAACATTCAATCGTGTCGCCTTCGGCAACGCCCTTGAATCCTTCCACCAGAATACCGCATTCGTAGCCTTTTTCCACTTCTTTTACATCGTCTTTGAAGCGTTTTAATCCGCCGATTTTACCGTGGCCTATTTCTTCCCCGTTGCGTTTAATGCGCACTTCGTAGCCGCGGATAATCGTACCGCTTTCCACCAAAGAGCCCGAAATCAAGCCGGAGCTTAATTTCATCACTTTTTTGATGGTGGCCGTTCCTACGACTGTTTCCACCACGTCCGGCTCCAATAAGCCTTCCATAGCGGCTTTGATGTCTTCCAAGAGTTCAAAGATAATCGTATAGCGGCGGATTTCAATGCCTTCGCGTTCGGCTTCGGCCTGGGCTTTGTTTTCCACGTCCACGTGGAAGCCAATCACTACGGCATTGCTGGCTTTGGCCAGCAAAATATCCGACTCGTTTACATTGCCCGGCGCGGAGAGGATGATATCCAGCTCCACCTCATCGGACGGAATACGCAGGAGCGCGTCTTTAATGGCTTCAATAGAGCCTTGCACGTCCGCCTTCAAGATAAGCTGCAATTTTTTGACGCGGTTGCCGTTTTCGTCATTCTTGCCCAAGCTCATCAGGGACATTTGCTTGCGGTGTGCCTGAGAGTCTTCTTTTTGGGCCAGTTTGCGTTTTTCGGCGGCGTAGCGGGCTTCTTTTTCGCTGGGCATAATGTAGAGCGTATCGCCTACTTGGGGCGGTTCGCCGTTTATGCCCAAAATTTCAGCCGGCGTGCTGGGGCCGATTTTTTGGTAACGCTGGGAATTTTCGTCAATCAGCGCGCGGATGCGGCCGTAGTTGGTGCCTACGATAAACGGGTCGCCCACTTTCATCGTGCCTTTCTGCACCAGCACCGTGGCCACTACGCCGCGTTTATTGTCGCGTTTGCTTTCCAAAATCACGCCTACGCCCGGGCGATCCGGATTGGCTTTGAGTTCCATCATTTCCGCCTGGAGGGAAATCATTTCCAGCAGTTTATCAATGTTGATATGCTTCTTGGCGGAAATTTCCACAAAAATCGTATTGCCCTGCCATTCTTCGGGCACCAAGCCGCGGGCCGCCAAGTCTTGTTTGACGCGGTCCGGATTGGCGCCGGGAAGATCAATCTTGTTGATGGCCACAATAATAGGAGCTCCCGCCGCTTTGGCGTGTTCCATCGCTTCTATGGTTTGCGGCATAATGCCGTCCGTAGCCGATACCACCAGCACCACAATATCTGTAGCTTGGGCGCCGCGTGCGCGCATGGCGGTAAACGCTTCGTGACCGGGCGTATCCAAGAACGTCAGGGTGCCGCGCGGCGTGGTTACGCGGTAGGCGCCGATGTGCTGGGTAATGGCCCCTTCTTCGCCGGCCGCTACGTTGGACTTGCGGATGGCGTCCAGCAGGCTGGTCTTGCCGTGGTCTACATGGCCCATAATCGTAATGACGGGGCTTCTGGGTTTTAAAGAAGCGGGGTCGTCCGGCGTTTCCATCAGGGCGACGGTTTCTTTGTCCAAATCTTCTTCCGCCATTTCCGCCTTAAAGCCGCATTCGTCCACAATCAGCTCAATCATATCTTTTTCCAGACGTTGGTTAATGGTGGCGAAAATGCCCATCATCATGAGTTTTTTGATGAAATCATTGGTTTTGAAATTCATCTTTTCCGCCAGTTCTTTTACCGTCGGCTGGCCCACAATGCGGATGCATTTGGGGTCTCTTTCCGGCTGTTTGGGCGCTTGCTGTTCGCCGTGGTGATGTCCGTGGCGCGGGCCTTGCGGGCGGGTGGGCGCCGGTTTGGGCTGTCCTTGCGGCTGAGCCGGTTGAGGCTTGGAAACAGGCTGTGCCGGCTGAGGCGTCGGTTTAGGCTGTACCTGCGGCTGTACCGGCTGAGGTGCCGGTTTAGGCTGCGAAACGGGCTGAGCCGGCTGGGGCTGAGGCGCGGGGGAAACCGCCTGCGGCGCTTGGGCAGGAGCCGGTTGAGCCGCTTGCGGCTGGGCCGGTTTCACAACGGGCTGCGCCGCAGAAACGGGAGTTTCTTTTGCCGGCTGCACGTCCTGCACGGCTTGCGTTTGGAGCGCTTCTTGCTCGGCGGGAGCGGCTTTTTTGACCGTCTTTTTAGCGGTTGTTTTTTTGGCAGCCGTTGTTTTGGCCGTCGTTTTTTTGACGGTCGTTTTTTTAGCCGCCGTCGTTTTAGAGACGGTTTTTTTGGCCGTTGTTTTTTTAGCCGTTGTTTTGGCAGCGGTTTTTTTGGCTGCGGGTTTCTTCTTGGCGGAGGATTCCTCTTCGCTATTAGTTGTTTTCTTGGTTGTCATTCACATCCTCCTGCTCGTTAGCGGCTTGTTTGTCCGCCAGGTGCTTCTTGGCGCCTTCAATCATTTTGGCGGCCGTTTTTTCGCCGATTCCCTGCACGGTAGACAAGTGCTCCACATCCATTTCGGCAATTTGTTCTACGCTCGTAAAACCGGATTTTTGCAGTACTTCGGCCATCTTGGGGCCAATCCCTTCCACATCCGCCAAAGCGGCCTGTACGGCGTCGGAAGCTTCTTTGCCTTCCTGCGTTTTTTGGGATTCGCTCTTTACTTCCAAGTTCCAGCCCGTCAGTTTGGAAGCCAGCTTAATGTTCTGCCAATCTTTGCCGATGGCAATGGCCAGCTGGTCGTCCGGCACGATGACGGTGGCTTTCTTTTCCGCCAAGCTTTCAATCTTTACAAAATCGGCTTTGGCCGGCGCGAGGGCGTTCATAATTACGGTGGAAATATCGTCGGAATAATTAATCAGATCAATACGTTCGCCCGAGAGTTCGTTCATCACCGCGCGAATGCGGATGCCGCGCATGCCCACGCAGGTGCCGATGGGGTCAATCTTGCTGTCAATGCTCGATACCATCACTTTGGCGCGGAAGCCGGGATCGCGCTGGATGTTTTTAATTTCCACAATGCCTTCGTTGATTTCCGGCACTTCTACTTTAAACAATTCTTCCAAGAATTTGCCGTTGGCACGGGAGAGAAACACGTACGGCCCGCGCTGGCCTTTGTCCATTTTGTAGGCGGCCGATTTATAGCGGGAGAGCACCGGGTCGTCCCCTACGGCGGCTAAGTCGTTTTGGTTCATCACTTTGGCGATAATCGCTTTCACGCGCGAACCGTTTACATAGCGTTCCTTTTTGATTTGTTCACAGTAGGGCAAAATGGCTTCAATTTTGCCTAAGTCTACGATGATATCCCGGTCGGAAAAGCGGCGCACGGAACCCGTAACCACTTCGCCTTCGCGGGGTTTAAATTCTTTGTAAAAATTGTCGCGTTCAATGCCGCGTACTTTCTGAATCAGCACCTGTTTGGCGATTTGAGCGGCAATGCGGGAAAAATCTTCCACTTCCAGCGTAATGGTTACCACGTCGCCCGCTTTGGGGTTTTTGAGGTATTTTTTTGCGCCTTCCACGTCAATTTCCATTTCCGGGTTGGTAACCAGTTCCACTACGTTTAAGGTTTGAAAGGCCTGAATGGTGCCTTGTTCCACGTCAATCTTGGCACTGATTTGGGCCGTTTTGCCCAAGTTCTTGCGCAAAGCGGAGACGAGGGCGTCTTCAATCGTTTTTAAAATGTCTTCGCGTTTGATGTTTTTCTCTCTTTCAAGACCTTCCAACGCCAATACTAAATCTTTAGCTGTTCCTTCCATTTTTATGATTCTCCTTGTATGGCCCGGCGGATGCCGCGGCGGGGTTAAAATTCAAGAACGGGATCCAGGTTTGCCTTCTTGATGTTGTCGTATGAAAAGCGAAATTGGTTGGTTCCGTCGTCCAATACGAAAGCGTCGTCATCGGCAGAAGCGATGATTCCGGTAAAAGAGCCGCGCCCTTCCAGCGGCACTTTGAGCACAATTTTGGCGCGCTGCCCGACAAAGCGCTTAAAATGAGCCGGCTTTTTCAGCACGCGCTGCACGCCGGGGGAGGAAACCTCCAGAATATAGGCGCCGTCAATTAAATTTTCCATTTCCAAAATGGAGTCAATTTTATCAGTCAGTTCGCCGCAGTCGTCCAGCGTAACGCCGCCGACCTTGTCTACAAAAAACTGCAAAACTTTTTTTCTGCCTTGGTTTTGGATGACCAAATCCACCAGTTCCACCTCTTGCGGGGCGAGGGCTTTGGCCACGGTTTCTTCTATGGTTTTGGGATCTCTCATGGCTACTCCTTGTAAGTGCCTTATTTATGGAAAGAGCGACTTGTTGCCAAGTCGCTCTTTCTAGAACACTCTTATGATAACATTCCCGGGGGCCCCTTGTCAACCCCGCAAACGGCCTTAACGAAACGCCTAGGCATGGCCGGGACGTTTGGTTAGGTGCCGTTAGGACAGCCATTTCACGCCTGCCGCCCCGATGACTATCAAGGCCATGGCGCTTAGGCGTCCTGCATTGCGTCCTTCGTGAAAAAACACCATGTTCACCAGGACTGTCCCGCCCGTTCCCAAGCCAATCCACACCGCGTAGGCCGCACTGACGGCCAAATACTGAAACGATGCGTACAGCAGAACAAACGAGAGTGTGAACCCGCCCACAAACAAGGCCAAATGGCGCCCTGTCGGGCAAGCACTGAATTTTTTCAGCCCTACCGCGCCGCACACTTCGGCCGCGGCCGCCGCCAGTACCCACAGCCAACTCATAAGGCACCTCCCGACGGTTGTTTTGCGTCTGACAATTTTAACAGAACGACCCCGCCTATCAGTATGGCAATGCATATCAGCTGCCCCGCTGATACCGGTTCGTTAAACAGGAATCGGTCCATAAGCACCGTCCCTGCCGAGCCCGCCGCGGCGAAAACGGCATATACCGTGCCGGTGGGCAGAGATTGGCACGCTTTGGTAAGAAAGTAAAAATCCAACACTATCACACCAACTACCAATCCCCAATGCCACCCTTTGCTTGCCGTATTGAATCCGTACACCCAAATCAATTCAAACAGGCAGGTAAGGGCAACAAATATCCAAGGATTTAACTGCTTCATAAAACACCTCTGTCAGCCCGTCATCAGACCCCCAGCGCGTGTTCAATGAATAAAACGGTTTCCTCCTGTTGGCGAGCGGCGTCTTGCGGATCTCGTTGACTAAAGAGAAACACCTGTTCGGCCGCTTCTTCTATACAACCTATCATTACGCGCGCCGTATAGGGCGCGTTTATTCCCTCGCGCAACTGAGAGCGGTTTTGCGTGAGAAAATCCATAAGCCATTGATAAATGGGCGCATACAAACTTTCCCATTTGGTAATATCGGCGCTTTGCGTTAGCCCCGTATATAGGAAAGCCAGCACGTCGCGGTGTTTTTCCACCGTTTCAAATATGCTTTCCACTATTTGGGCCAACTGCTTGGGCAGCGGGTCGTGGGGATTTACCGTTGCTTTGAGCTTTGCTTCCATTTTGGCCACCATGCACTGGGCGATAGCGGGCATAACGGCCAGCTTGGAAGGAAAGTACAGGTAAAAAGTACCCTGTGCCAGGCCGGCTTGTTTTACGATGTCGGAAACCTTGGTTTGCTCTAAACCTTTTTTCTTAAATACCGCCATGGCGGCGGAAACCAACTTCGTTTTAGTATCCATTGAACCTCTTGGCTAAAAAGGATAAAATAACTGACTGTCAGTCATATTGTATTTGTAAAATAGTATTTTGTCAACCCCGCGTGAGGAAAAAGATATAATAACACTATGTCGCAAATTTGCTTACAAAACACTTTTCTTCATCAGGCCGGCCCCGGACAGGGGGGACTGGCTTTTGCGCTGATAGAGCGGCGGATTTCCTGGATGGAACAACATGGCATAGAACAGTGGCCGCGGGCGCATTATTTGGGGGTTTTTAATCAAGATTATTTTGAACGCGCCGCCGGGCAGGGTCAGCTGTGGCTGTTAATGGATGGAAAGGCCGTGCTCGCCTGTGCGGTGGTGCTGGAGCACGACGAGCGCTGGAAAGGAAAAGATTCCGCCCCGGCCTATTACGTGCACAACCTGGCTTCTTTGCCTCAATATCCCGGTGCGGGCGGGCGCCTGCTAGTTCTGCTGGAAGAAAAGGCCTTGCGCGATGGCAAACGCTTTTTGCGGCTGGACTGCAAAACGGGTGCTCGCAAAATAAACGCCTATTACCGCCGGCGCGGCTACCAGTTTGCGGGGTACTTTCGCAGTGAGCCGTATAACGGGAACTTGCGTCAGAAACCGCTGGCAGGCACTACCCCAAAGTGGGCGGAAAACTAATCCTTTTTTGCCCTTGTGCGCGGAAATTCCCTTATCTAAAATGGTTAGGCAACCTGTGGCTGTTGAGATGGGTTATACCAAGATAAGGGGAATGAAATGAAAAAAACATTAGTATTTGCGCTTAGCGCGTTTTTTGCCGCTAACGCCGCATTTGCCCAAAAAGGCATGAATTCCGCCGCTTACCAGCAAAAAGCGGGCGCGGCGGCTACCTTAAAAGCCAATGAAGCGTCTTTAAAACAAGGCGTGCCGCAGCTTAAAGTAAACAAAACGACCACCACGACCAGCGTGTATGATACGTCGGTTCGCAACAAAAAAGGCACGACGGATTCCGTGATTGTGGAGCAAAGCGTTACCAACGCTCAAGGGCAAACGACGACGGACGGCGCCGTATATGAAAGCTATACGCCCAGCAAAGCGGCCCTAACCAACGACAACCGCCTGGAAGTGTCTGTTGCGGCGGGGGAAACCTACAGCTACAACAAAGACAACCGCAGCGACCGCTACGCCACGAACGGATTGGCGGGCAACGTAAATATGCTGTGGCACGTGTCGCCCCATTTTGCCTTCGGGGCGGACTATATGATGCTGCACCCCCGCAACAAATCGCATAATCACGACGGCGAAGCCCGCAATTATGACGACTTGTACCTGCACAGCATTGCTTTGGCCGGCAAGTACACGATCAACGCGTGGGACAGCTGGCGCCTTTACGTGCCCATGGGCTGGGGAATGATGAACGCCAAAATGAAAACCCATTCCGATGCGGCCCGTTCCAGCGAGTCCAAATGGGGGACGGGTTTTTATGTGGGTTTAGGCCTGCAGTATGATATTTCCGCCCGCGTATTTGCCGGGTTGGAATACCGCTATACGTATGCTTTTATCAGCGATAAAGACCTTTCTGCTTACGGGCGCGACAAAGATTTGCAATACCATTCCGCATTCTTGCGCCTGGGCATGCGCTTTTAACATACGCCCTGTCAAAAAAGGAGCTCCTTTCGGGGCTCCTTTTTTTATGGTTTCAGTTCTGCCTGCGTTTAACGCCAGCGGGTATATACGCGGGCGGCTTCTTTGCCGTCTGAAGCGCGGACAAGCGTATGCCAGAAGGCATTTTCCCCGCAGGGATAGAGCCCTACCGTCAGCTCTTCTCCGGCGCGGCATTCGTTTTTAAAGGAAATTAACATGCGGTCTAATTGGCGGTCTTGGCGGGCGCAGCGGGGCACGCTTTGAATGGCCCACGCCGCATAATGGGTGTTGTTGACGTGCGCATTTAAATCCAAGTCTTCCTCGCGCGTAACAATTTCCAGCGTGGCGGCGGGGGCGGCGGCGGGCAGGGGAGCTTTAAAATTTTCTTCGGGCTCCAATTCGTCCGGCTGGGAGAGATTTTCCTCTAGCAAGCGCTGCGGCGTGCGGGTCAGGCGGCGCTTTACAATATCCATAATCGCCCACCAGGAAGATCCTTCAAACAGCGGCGTTTGGTCTTTCCCGTAGGCCACAAATTGGCGGCGGCTTAAAATTTTATCCGAAAAAGCGTGCCACGTTCTAAGCGTTACGGGCTGCAGCGGAATCTCTTTTTGCAAGGCGCGCACTTGCATATGGGTCAGAATCCAAGCCAGGTTTTGGGGGTGCAAATCGTCAAAGCCAAAGCCAGATTGTGCGCTGTCCAGTGCGGCGGCTTGCTGGAAGTATTTTAAGAAGGTAACGGCGGGGATGTGCCCGGCCGCGTCTAATTCGTCAAAACGGACGTGAAAAATTTGTTCTAGCATATTTCTATTTTACTTTTTTAAAGAGAAAAAATCTTTACCTCAGGCTGGATTTCGGAGGTATTTTACAAGGGAGTAACAGTGTGAAAATAAGGGGGCTTAAACTAGTCCAATGAACGGGCATAGAGCGGGCAGCCGGGCCCGGCAAGGGGGTACTTTTTCCGACGGGAAAAAGTACCAAAAAGCGTCCGCCCCGGCGTCCTCTAAAAATCACTTTCAAACGGGCCCTTTTACAACTCGCTTCGCTCAAACAATAAAAGGGCCTTGTCGTTTGAAAGGCTTTTTAGAAACAGGACAAAGGGGCG
>CASFFZ010000003.1 GCA_949294095.1 uncultured bacterium | reverse complement strand
TCCCTCTATAAAATCACCTTCTTTGGGAGTATATTTATGGACGTCACTTTTCTTAACATACAAATGGACTGTTAATGAGTTTTTGGGGGTTTCTCCTGTTAATAATACTAACAAGTTGAACATTTCTATATCTTCAAAAGGATCCATCGGTAATATTTTCAGAATTTTGGCTCTATATTGGTAGAGAGAGGTTATCCCTGCAGGGAGAAACGCAGTCATGTGTTTTGTAGATACCGTGACATAAGGGAAATCTTTTTTTGTCTTGCCTGGGTTTTTTTGCAAAAAATCTTTTAATTCCATTTCATATAGTTCACCTTCAGAGAACGTTAATACTTCTTCCTCTGCAGGCTGTATCTCCAAGGCTAGCGCGCTCAGATAGACAGTAACCCCAATATTTATATGATAGTTATTTGCTTCCCGATAAAATAAAGGGGCTAGAAAATCCACCGATGGCCCATCTTCTAAAGATGCACTAACATATCCCTCCACGCCGCTTTTCCATGGGGATACTTCATCAATTTGTAGGATATTGGGATATCCTCTCATTAAAATGCAAAATGAGTTAAGCTGGGAATTTTCTTTATTAGGGGTATGCGTAGTGGTTAATAAAAAGCGTATATCTACAGGCCAGCGAGGATATACTTGTGAAATCTTATGTGATTGTTGACTTGAAGCTTTTTTGGACCGAGGCAGCGGCAAGGCATTTTCCGCAATATAGTTAATACTATGAGGCAACTCCTCTGTGGGAATATCTAGCCAATTCCAAAGATCTCCTAAGGCTTCTTCCTTTTCCCCTTCGAAACACGATTCTTCTTGTATATTCTTTTTTCCCCTAGTCATCTTACGACTATTATAGCTTAATGTATGAAAGGGAGGGTAAAAAGTTTTTAAGTATAAAGAATGAGTTAGTTGCGATCCTCGCTATTTGGCGGCTAGAGAAAAAGGCCCTAACTGGGCCTTTTTTCTTTATCTCTAAAAGGTATCTAGGACGGCAATGTATAAAAATGGCGGCAATCTTCCGACGGAACCCACGGCGTAAAGGCAACAAAAAAGACACCTTGCAAAAGGTGTCTTTTTAAATGGTCGGGGCGGCGGGATTCGAACCCACGACCTCACGGTCCCGAACCGTGCGCGCTACCATCTGCGCTACGCCCCGATAAATAGTTGTAAATGGTCGGGAAGGCGGGAATCGAACCCGCGATCTCTCGCACCCCAAGCGAGCGCTCTACCTCTGAGCCACTCCCCGAAAATATGAGCCGTTTACCGGCTACACATATATTTTATCATTCTTTTAGCAAATCTTCCAGCGTTTCTTTAATTTCCGTCAGAAGTTTGATGTCCGTGCGGGGCTTTTCGCCGCGGCCTGCCGCCGAGAATTGATATTTGGAGAGCTGCTTTTTGGCGCCTTCCAGCGTGAGCTTGTGTTTATAGATTAAATCTTTAATTTTGAGAATGGTATAGACGTCTTCTTTGGTGTAGCGGCGGTGGCCGCTTTCCAGGCGGATGGGGCGAATGAGGCCGAATTCAGCCTCCCAGTAGCGTATGGAATACTCCGGCACCCCGGTAATGCGTTTTACGTCGCCGATGGAGAAATAATCCTTCTCCTCAATTTCTTCCAATCCCATACATGTATTATATCAAATTGCTTTTTGCTTAGGCGGCGGGCTTTCTAAAAATAAGTTACCGGGGCGGTGCCGGGCAGACGCGGCCCGCGGCACCCATAAAAATGCCCCGGATGATGATCCGGGGCATTTGGTGTTTCTGCAAAGCTTATTTGGCTTTGTGTTTCACGGGTTCGCCGTAGTACGCTTTGAGGTACAATTCCTTGATTTCGCTGATCAGCGGGTAGCGGGCGTTGCCGCCGGTGCACTGGTCGTCGAAAGCGAGTTCGGAAAGCTTATCCAAGTTGTCCAAGAACTCTTTTTCCGGAATGCCGTACTCTTTGATAGAGCGGGGGATGTTGAGCTTGTGTTTCAAATCTTCCACCATATCAATGAGTTTTTGTACTTTGGCGTCCTTATCGTCGCCCAAGTTGTTGTGCGGCAGGAGGAAGTCCACAATTTTGCCGTAGCGGCCTTTGACGAACGGATATTTGTACTGCGGGAACAAGCCCTGCTTGGTCGGTTTGTCCGTGGCGTTGAACTCAATGACGTACGAGAGCAAGAGGGCGTTGGCCAATCCGTGCGGCACGTGGTACATGGCGCCCAGTTTGTGCGCCATGGAGTGCGAAAGGCCCAAGAACGCGTTGGCGAAAGCCATACCGGCAATGGTGGCCGCGTAGTGCATTTTTTCGCGGGCGTTGATGTCTTTGGCGCCGTTGGTGTAGGATTTTTCCAAGTATTTAAATACCAGGCGCATGGCTTCCAACGCTTGGCCGTCCGTAAAGTTGGTGGCGTATACGGAGGTGTAGGCTTCAATAGCGTGGGTCAGCACGTCCAACCCGGAGAAAGCCGTCAGCGATTTGGGCATATTCAACACGAATTCCGGGTCAATAATTGCCATATCCGGCGTTAACGCATAATCGGTAATGGCGTATTTGGTGCCGGTTTTTTCGTCGGTGATAATCGTAAACGGCGTTACTTCGGAGCCGGTGCCGGAGGTGGTAGGAATGGCTACCATCACGGCTTTTTTGCCCAAGGGCGGCGCCGCGTAAATGCGTTTGCGGATATCCATAAAGCGCATGGCGATGTCTTCAAAGCTGGTATCCGGGTTTTCGTACATCAGCCACACCATTTTGCCTTCGTCAATGGCAGAGCCGCCGCCTAAAGCGATAATCATATCCGGCTGCCAGGAGTTGGCAATGTTTAAGGCTTCCTGCACGTTGGAAATGTTCGGATCCGGCAGTACGTTGGAGAAGACGCGGAACTTGATGTTGAGGCTTTCCAACACATCCGCCACGGCGCGCACATGGCCCAGCTGTTCCATGGTTTTATCGGTAATGATGTAGGCGCGGTGCTTGTCGGAAAGTTCCGCCAAGGCCTGCGGCAGGGCGCCGCGTTTGAAGTAGATTTTGGAAGGTACTTTGTACCAGTACATATTTTCGCGGCGTTCCGCGACGGATTTCACGTTCATAAGATGTTTTACCCCAATGTTTTCGCTGACGGAGTTGCCGCCCCAAGAGCCGCAGCCCAACGTCAAAGACGGGGCGAGCTTGAAGTTGTACACGTCGCCGATGGCCCCCTGGGAGGAAGGCATATTGATCAGCGTGCGGGCGGTGGGCATATCTTTGAAGTAGTCAATATGGTCTTCGTTGGCTTCGTCCGTATACAGCACGGAAGTATGTCCGGCGCCGCCGTAGAGAATTAAATCCTTGGCCAGCTGCGCGGCGGATTTAAAATCTTTGGCGCGGTAGAAACCCAACACCGGGGAGAGTTTTTCGCGGGCGAAGGGTTCTTGGTCGTTTACTTCTTTGGCTTCGGCAATCAAAATTTTGGTGCCGGCGGGCACTTTAATGCCGGCCATTTCCGCAATTTTTTCGGCGCTTTGTCCGACGATGGCGGAGTTCAGCTTGCCGTTGATGACAATGGTGTCGGCCAGTTTTTTGCGGTCTTTTCCGGTTACAAAGTGGCATCCGCGGGCGATAAATTCTTCTTTCACTTTATCGTACACCGGGTCTTCCACGATGACGGACTGTTCGCTGGCGCAGATCATCCCGTTATCAAAGGTTTTGCTCATAATCACGGAGCTGACGGCCATTTTGATGTTGGCGGTGGCGTCAATCACTACCGGGGTGTTGCCGGCGCCTACGCCGATGGCCGGCTTGCCGGAGGAGTACGCCGCTTTCACCATGCCGGGGCCGCCGGTGGCCAAGATCAGGTTGATGTCTTTGTGGTGCATGAGCGCGTTGGAAAGGGGCATGGTCGGGTTTTCAATCCAGCCGATAATGCCCGCGGGGGCGCCGGCTTCCACAGCGGCGTCCAACACGATTTTCGCCGCGGCGATGGTGCATTTTTTGGCGCGCGGATGCGGGGAAAACACAATCCCGTTGCGGGTTTTCAAAGCCAGCAAGCTTTTGAAAATAGCGGTAGAGGTCGGGTTCGTGGTCGGGATAATCCCGGCGATCAGTCCGATCGGCTCTGCCACTTGGCGGAAACCGAAAGCGTCGTCGTCCGAGAGGACGCCGCAGGTTTTGGTGTCTTTGTATTGGTTGTAAATGTATTCGGAAGCGAATTGGTTTTTAATTACCTTGTCTTCCATTACCCCCATGCCGGTTTCTTCCACCGCCAGTTTGGACAGGGGAATCCGGTTTTGCGCAGCGGCGATAGCGGCCGCGCGGAAAATTTTGTCTACTTGTTCTTGCGTATACGTCGCATACACGCGCTGGGCTTCTTTGACCTTCGAAACAATTTGGTCCAAGTGGGCCAATTCTTCCGGGGTGGCAACAGCCGGCGCAGTTTTCTTTTCCGCCATAAATAGTCTCCTTGTGATATACAAAAACATCTCTATGGATATTTTGATATCTATATTTTATATTTTGCACAAAACGATGTCAACAATCACTCTATAAAACAACTGCCTAAAGGCTTGACAAGGGCTTTGCAAATAGATATTATGGATATTGTAATATCCATAGTTTTCAGACGATACGTATGAGCATATTTCATCATAAAAAAGAAATCAGCATTCAAACCATCCGCCGCCTGCCGCAGTATCTGCGGATATTTTATAATCTGCACGCTTACGGGCGGGAGCTGGTGTCCTCCACCTCTTTGGCGGAAGAAACGCAGCTGCTGCCCATCGTCATCAAAAAAGATTTGCAGGCCGTGGGCGCGCCCAGCAAACTGCGGGCCGGGTTTAAAGTGGCGGGGACGATTGCCGTTATTGAAAAATTTTTGGGCTGGAACAATTTAAACAAAGCTTTTTTGGTGGGCGTTGGCCATTTGGGCGCGGCGCTGTTGGGGTTTGACGGATTTAAAAACCACGGGCTTGAAATTGTGGCGGCCTTTGACACGCATCCGGAAAAAGTGGGCCGTTCGGTGCACGGCGTGCAGGTGTATCACACGGCGCAGCTGGCCAGCGTGATTGAAAAGCAAAATTTAAAAATAGCCATTTTAACCGTGCCCGCGGCCGCGGCCCAAGGCATTACCGATACGCTGGTGGCGGCGGGGATTAAAGCCATTTGGAATTTTGCCCCCGTCAATTTAACCGTTCCGCCCGGCGTGGTGGTGCAGAAAGAAGACATTTCTTCCGGTTTGGCCGAGCTGTGCGCCAAGTTAAAAAGCCGCTGATGCGTTTTACAAAACCCCGCCTTTTAAAACAGGCGGGGTTTTAAAAATAAAAAACGGAGCCTGTCGGGGCTCCGTTTGAAAAACCGAATACGATTAATTAATTTCTTTAATTTCCACGTCAAACGTTAATTCTTTGCCGGCCAGCGGGTGGTTGAAATCCAGCACGACTTCTTTGTCCGTAATTTCTTTCACCACGGCGCGGAAGGTGTGCCCCGCGTTGCTGGCGCCCACCATATCGCCTACTTTGAGGTTTTCGGCGCCGCCGATGGCTTCTTTCGGCACGCGGCGGATGGCTTCGGGCAATACTTTTCCGTAGCCTTTCTCGGGGGAGACTTTTACCGTTTTCTTGTCGCCCACTTTCATTCCGGTCAGTTCTTCTTCCAACCCAGGGATAATATGCCCGGCCCCGTGCACATATTCCAGCGGGCCGCGTCCTGCGGAGGTGTCGGCGGTTTTGCCGTCTACCGTGAGGGTGTAGTCAAATTTGACTTTCGAACCTTCTTTAATCATTTTTATCTCCTTTTGCCGCAGAAGTTCTGGGCGAGTATATGGGTATATTGTAACAGTTTTGTTTAAAAATGGGCTAAAAAAATCTGTATGCCTGTGCGTAAAAGCCCCCGCCCGGAAGGGGGCGGGGGGATACCAACATGTTGGCTGGGGGTAAAATAGACGCCGGGCTCCCCGGGGCCGCTGTGGGGCGGCGTACCCTCAGTATGGCTCTTTAGCGGGGGAAGCTCAAGGCCAAAAAAGGATTAGTTGGCGCATAAAAAACGCGCCGCTTGGGCGGCGCGTTTTTAAGAAAGCACAGGCGTTAATCGTTGCCAAAGATGGTGTTTAGCTGACGGTTGACGCGGTAGAAAGTGGCGCATTTGGGCATGTCTTTTAAGCGTTTGGCGCCGATATACGTCATGCAGCTGCGAATGCCGCCCAAAATGGCCAGCAGGGTGTGTTCAATCGGCCCGCGGAAGGGAATTTCCACCACTTTTCCTTCGCTGGCGCGGTATTTTTTCATGCCGCCGTAGTGTTTGTCTTGGGCGTATTCGGAGCTCATACCGTAGAATTTTTTATATTGTTTCTCTTCAATGCGCATGGCGCAGGTTTTGTCGTCAATCATCTCTACTTCGCCCGTTTGGAACGACTTGGTGCACATCTCGCCGCCGCTTTCGGTGTGGCCCGCCAGCAGGCCGCCCAGCATCACAAAATCGGCCCCGGCGCATAAGCTTTTGCAAACGTCCCCGGGCACGGTGCAGCCGCCGTCGGCGCAGATCATGCCGCCCACGCCGTGGGCTGCGTCGGAGCATTCAATGACGGTAGAAAATTGCGGCCGTCCGACGCCGGTCAGCTTGCGGGTGGTGCACACCGAGCCGGGCCCGATGCCCACTTTTACGATATCGGCTCCGTTTAAAATAAGGTCTTCGCACATATCGCCGGTTACAACGTTTCCCGCCATGATAAGCGCCTGCGGGAAGTCTTTGCGCACTTTGCGGATGTAGTTAATCAGGTACGGCGAGTAGCCGTTGGCTACGTCTACGCAGATGTTGTTGATGAGTTGGGAGGCCATGACTTGTTTAAGCTTTTCGTAATCCGCGTCCGACACGCCGGAACTGACAAACAGCAAATCGTTGTTGCCAAACGCTTGGGCGTTGTCTTTAAGAAACTGCAGCAGCTCTTGGGCGGTATAATGTTTGTGCAAGGCGCTCATCAGGCGGAGCTTTTGCATTTCTTTGGCGATTTCAAACGTACCGGTGGTGGCCATATTGGCCGCTACAATGCCGGTAGCCGTGAGGGAGCGGGGGCACCATTTAAATGTATATTCGCGCTCTACAATTACTTCCGAGCGGGAAGCCAGCGTGGAGCGTTTGGGGCGAAGTAAAACGTCGCAATAATCCAGCTGGATATCATCGTAAATTCTCATATTAATCCTCCTTCCGGCCGCAGAGCATCCGGCCAAACCGTCTTATATCATACAAAATTTCGGTCTTGAAAGCAGTTTGGCGGCTTGGCATGGAAAGAGTTTTTTAGTTATAATGGGTATTGTAATAAACGATAAAAAGTCTACACTTTTACAAGGAGTTTTTATGAAAAGAGGGTTTACCTTAATTGAACTGTTGGCCGTCGTGCTGATTATGGGTATTTTGACGGCGATTGCCCTGCCGCAGTATCGCCGCAGCGTGGAACGCACCCGCGTGGCGGAAGCACTGCAGATGCTGCCGGCCATTTATGACGCGCGGGAGCGGCTGATGACCGAACGTGGTTGGACATGGGGTAATCAAAGCCGGCCGGCTGTTTCTTTTGCCAAATTGGATATGGATATGAAAGGAAAAGAAACCAGCGATACGACGGTTCTTACGGAAAATTTCCTCTACAATTTAACCCAAGCCTGTGTGGGAAGAATGTGTACGGTGGGGGAACCGTGGGTGTCGGCTACGCTGCAAAAGGGAATTTATAAAGGAACGACCGTTTTTTATGAGGGGAATACTTTTACGTGTTGCCCGGGAACCAGCGGTTCCGATGCGTGTGAGCGGCTGAATCTAGACAAAGCCGCCTGTGAAATTTTCGTGGCGCCGCGGCCCTAGGAGAGGTTATGATGAAAAAAGGATTTACCTTAATAGAATTATTGGCGGTGGTGCTGATTGTGGCCATTTTATCCGGCGTGGCGTTGCCGCAGTACAGAAAAGTGGTAGAGAAGGCCCGCGTATCCGAAGCGCAGGCCATGATGCGCACGATTTATGATTCCAGCGAGCGGCTGGCGGGGGAATTCGGATTCCGGTCATATGAGGCGCTGGTAAACAATAAAGGACAGACCAATTATTCCTTCCCGCGGATGGATATGTTTGATGCTTCCAATTTGCCGTCGAAATGTTCCTTGGTGGATTCCAACCGGACGCTGCAATGCTCCCGCTTTTCGTATACGCCGCTGGCGTATGAGGGCGGAAAGGCGTATGTAAAGGCCGAAAAAAGGACAAATCCGTATGCCGGAACGGAATTGTTTTTCAGCCGGGATGACCAGCAGATTTATTGCAAAGAAGCCACATCCGGGGCGGAAGCCTGTGATGTGTTCGGGTTGGATACTTTATAGGAGCAACTATGCAAAAGAAAGGTTTTACTTTGGTGGAAATTTTAGTGGCGGTAATGATTGTGGCGCTGTTGGTTACGATGGCCGTGCCCATGTATGAAAAAACGGTGGAAAAATCACGCATGGCCGAGGCGCGCACCTTGATGAAAAAAATCTTGGAATCCAAACTGCGCACCTTGGATAATATGAACCGGGAAAATTACGCAAGCGGCTTGTTCGGGTTTGAAAATTTGGATTTGTCCATCCCGTGTGTAGACGCTTCTTCCGGGGAGAGACTTTCCCGCTGTACCGGCAATACCATCTATACGCGGGATTTTAAATATACGCTTGTGCCCAGCGGCACGCTTTCCGGATCGGCCGCCACGCTGATCAACGGAGTCTGCGCCGTGCGCCGAAAAGGGGATAATGCCGGCGTAAACTTTTTGTATTTGGGAGAATTGGAAACCAATTCCAGCCGGGACAATTTCCTGTGCAATAACGGAACGAGCGGCGGTTCTTGTGAAGTGTACGGTTTGGATTCCACTTCTTCCGGCTGGTGCAGCTGAACCTAACACTATGGCAAACGTAAAGGCCGGGCAGCGAGCCCCGGCCTTTTTTGTATTAAAATCCCGGCGTTAGCCGCGGCTAGTTCCATTCTCTTAACTGCCCGCGCAGGAAGATTTTTTCCGGCTCAAAGGAAGCGTTTAATAACACCAAATCCGCTTGGGCGCCTTCTTCCAGAGCGCCTTGTTTGCCCAGCCCCGCCCAACGCGCCGCGTTGGAAGAAGTGCAGGCCGCCGCCTGCGGCAGGGTATAGCCGCAGTCCAACAGCGTTTTAAACGCTTTGGCCATGGTCAAGGCAGATCCCGCTATCACACCGTCGGCTTTGCGCCGCCATACGCCTCCTTTTAAAACTACTTCTTCGCCATTGGCCGCGAAGGGGCCTTCTTTTTGGCCGGTGGGCAGGAGCGCGTCGGTAATGGCGATAATGTTTTCTATGGGTTTTACCGTGCGCAAAAAAGAAACGATATCGGGGTGTACATGTACACCGTCCGCAATCAATTCACAGGAAATGCCGGGATGCATCAGCGCCGCCCCCGCCACGCCCGGTTCGCGGTGATTAAAAGGGCTCATGGCGTTAAATAAATGGGTAACGTGTGTGACCCCGCGGGCGGCTCCCCACAGAAATTCGTCATAGGTGGCGTTGGTATGCCCGGCTTGCAGCAAAATACCGTTTTGTTTGGCATACTCTATCACCGGTTCTATGCCGGGTAATTCCGGCGCCAAGGTAACCGAGGTAATTTTTCCGTCGGCCGCTTCGCAAATTTTTTCAAAAGCGTGCACATCGGCCGGGGCGATGTCCTGCGGTTTCATCACGCCCGGTTTTTTAGGAGAGATAAACGGGCCTTCCAAGTGAAAACCGATGATGCGGGCGCCCGTTTCCAGCCCGACGGCCGGCCGAAGCTTGCGGAGCAGTTTTTCCATCTCGTGCGGTTTGGCGCAATAAAGCGTGGGGCAAAAGGCGCTTACGCCCGTCTGGGCCAGCGCTTCGGACATATTCAGCAAGGCCTGCGGGTCGGCCAATTCCGGCCCAAAACCGGCCATCCCGTGGATGTGCAAATCAATAAAACCCGGAATCGCAATGCTGCCTTTTGCATCCAAACAGGGCAACGCTTGCATTTCCGGAGGCAGTTCCTCGTCGGCATCCACAATGCGGGCGATGTGTTGCTGCTGTATCCAAATGGCGGCATTTTGAAGGGTGCCTTTGGGAGTAACGGCGCAAGTATGCAGAATTAAAAAGTTGTCCATAGCGTCTCCTTGGGCAGATGCAGCATCCAGTGTGGAGCGTCGGGCTGGGCTTGCATGCAATCGTCCAAATTTTTTCGGATGGGGCCTTTTAGCAGCGCACAGGCGGCGGGATCTGCCAGCAGGGTTGCATGCGGGTGCCATTTAAGCGCCGTCAGCGGGCAGTTTTCGCTTACGCCCGGCCGGCCCAGTTGGGCCACGGCCTCTGCTTTGGCCGAACCGGAAACCAAAAACAACAGTTCCCGGGCTTGTAGAATGGTGTCAATTCCTACCGTTAAGGCCAGGGTCGGCACGCGGTGCACATCATTTAAAAAGAAACGGGAATTGGCTTGAATGGTGGCCGGCGCCAGCCTTACCGGCCGGGTGCGGCTGGTAAAAGAAGAGCCGGGCTCGTTAAAGGCTATGTGCCCGTTTCGCCCTACGCCGCCTACAAACAGGTCAATGCCGCCGGCTTGGCGGATGGCTTTTTCATACTGGGCGCATTCCAGCGGCAAGTTAGCGGCTTGGCTGTTTAAAAGGTGGGTGTTTTCGGGGGGGATGTTTACTTGGGAAAACAAATTTTGGCGCATATAGCTGCGGTAGCTTTGGGGATGGTCGGCCGGCAGCCCGACGTATTCGTCCATATTAAACGTAACGATATGCCGGAAATCCAAAAGATGTTCCTTGTAAAAAAGCCTCAAGTTGGCGTAAAAATCCATCACGGTTCCCCCGGTTGGGAGGCCCATGACAAACGGTTTTTCGGCAGTAGGGCGGAAGGCGTGTATTTTTTCTTTTACATAGGCCGCCGCCCATAATCCCAAATTCATTTTGGTTACTACCAGACGCATACTTTCTCCTGAGGCTGCGTATCGGCCGCTTGGCTGTGGCGTGCATCCGATTTAAATATGAAATACCGACTTGGCCAACGCCCGCACTTCTTTTGCATCGGCCAAGGCAACGGCTTTTTGGGCCGCTTGGGCGCATTGGCGGGCATCCAGCCGGCGCACGAGCGCTTTAATGGATGCAATGGCTCCGCCGCCCACGGCCAGTTCCGTTACGCCAAGCCCGATTAAAAAGGGTACCGCCGCCGGTTCGCCGGCCATCGCCCCGCATACGGCCACCGGTTTCCCGTGCTGTTTGGCGCCTTCGCAGGTAAGCCCAATGAGGCGCAGAACCGCCGGGTGGAGGGAATCGGCCCGGGCGCTAAGTTCTTTATGCCCGCGGTCAATGGCAAGCGTGTACTGGGTTAAATCGTTGGTGCCGATGGAAAAGAAATCCGCCCGGGCCGCCATTTGGCTGCTGGTAAGCGCGGCGGAAGGGACTTCCACCATCATGCCGATTTTGACGTCTTGCTGAAGGCCAAGCGCCTGCTTCTCTTGCGCAATGAGCTGTTTGAAGAAATCCATCTCTTCGGTAAAAGCCACCATGGGCAGCATAATGCGCAGGTTGCCCGTTTTCGGCGCGACGCTTAACATCGCCCGCAGCTGCGTGCGGAAGAAATCCTCGTTGTGTTTAAAAGCGCGTATGCCGCGAATGCCGACGATCGGGTTTTCCTCTTTCGGAATATGCACGAAAGGCAGCGGCTTGTCGCCCCCGGCGTCTAAGGTGCGCAAGGTAACCGGGCGGCCTTGCGCCGCAGTTACAACCGCCTGATAAACGCTTTGCTGTTCCTGCAGGGAAGGGGCTTGTTGGCGGCCGTGGAATAAAAATTCCGTACGCACCAGTCCAAGCCCGTCGGCGCCGTTTTCGATGGCGTGGGCGGCTTCTTTTTCGTTGGAAACGTTTCCTTCCACCCAGATCTGTACGCCGTCTTGCGTGCAGGCTTTTTCGCGGGCGTTTTGCTGCTGTTCCAGGCGTTCTTGGCGGTGTTGCGCAAGGCGTTTGGAAAAATCGGCCTGTTGCTGGGGCGTTGGGTTAGCGATAAAAAGCGCTTGGTCAGCGTCTAAACAAAGGGGGGTTCCGGCCGGAATATCCAGCACTTTTTTCCCGCCGCGCACCACGGTGGGAATACCCATATTGCGCAAAATAATGCTGGCATGCGCCGTAGGCGATCCCGCCGCCAGCAATACTCCCGCGGCGCGCCCTTCCAAGGCGGAAGCTTCCGAAGGAAGCAGTTCCTCTGCCAGCAAAATACACCCTTGCGGCACTTGCGGGGCGGTTTGGCTTTTGCCGCCCAAACGCAATAACAGCGCACGGCGCAAGTCCTTCAAATCGGCGGCGCGTTCCATCAAAAAGGCATTTCCGGTTTTTTGCAATACGTCAATGCTGGCGCGGATGGCCTCGCTGATGGCATAGGCGGCGGATTTCCCGGCCTGTACAAACTGTTGTGCCTGTTTGGCCAGTTCCGGATCTTGCAGAATGCTCAAGTGGGCGCCTAAAATGGTTTTGGCTTCTTCATTTTTTTCAGCCGCCATTTTACTTTCTGTTTCGGCAATTACCGCCTGCACGGTTTGCTGCAGGCGTTTTTGTTCGGCGGCGGAATCGGCGGCGGTTTCTTCAAAGGAGACGTCTGCCGCCTGGTAGGGGAATGCGGTTCCGAACGCCAAGCCGGCGCAAGCAGTCAAAGCCGTTTGCTCCGACGGAGCAGCCGGGTCATTCGGCGCGGCCGGGGCCGAAATGTTTTCCCCTAGGCCTTCTTTAAAAGCGGTTTCCAACTGGGCCAAAAAAGCTTTTGCCTGGTCTTGCGGCCCGCCGGCGCGGAGCGTAACGGTGTCGTTGCAGGCAAGCGCCAGGCCCATCACGGCTACTACGCTTTTTGCATTGGCGGCGGTGCCCTGTTTGACAATTTCCACCGGGAAAGGATATTTCAGCGCCAGTTGGGCCAACACGCCCGCCGGCCGAGCATGCAGGCCGTTGGGGTTGAGCACCTTCAGCGGGGCGCTTTCCAAAAGCGGTTCGTCGGCCGCCGCGTCTTGCGTTTGCGAAACGGCGGCAAGCTCAAACAGCGGATCTCCGGCTTGGAGCGTGCCGGTTGCTTTTGCCTGTGCCACCGATTCCGGCGGCGTGGTAACTACCACCATGACCAGCGAGCTGGTGGCTTTTTTAGCCAATACTTGCGGATCAAAAGTTAAAAGGGGCTGCCCTTTTTTTACCAGATCCCCCGTTTTGGCCAGCGGCGTAAACCCCTCGCCTTTGAGGGTAACCGTTTCCAGCCCGACGTGCACCAGTATTTCTACCCCGTTTGCTCCCATTACAAAAGCATGGGATTCTTTGTTAAAACTGATAATTTTTCCGTCAAACGGCGCATAGACCGTTTGTTCCGTCGGATCTACGGCGATTCCATCGCCCAGCATATGTTCGCTGAACACCGGATCCGGCACTTGTTCTAAAGGTACAGCCACTCCCGCAACGGGAGAAAAAACAGTAAAATGATTGGACATAAAAACTCCTTTAAAGGTTATTCTCATTATAGTATATTATCAGTGTTTTTTTAAGACGTAAAAAGGATTGTCCGCACGTCTGGCCGCGGGAAAGGCGGCCCGCGGGCGGGGCGGATGGGCCGTTTGACGGAGCGGGCTTATTTTGATATTCTTCCAAATAGTTAGTCTTGTTGATGGAGCGTGTTTATGGGTTTTGTCTGGCAATATACGGCGCAACAGTGTGCTGAAAACCGCCGCCGGATTAATTTACATACGGAACTGGCCGCGCCGCGCCGCACGGCTATCGTGCTGACCTGCAGCCGCGTGTTTGCATTTTGCACCTATGTGTCGGTGGCGTCTTTATTGCGCCATTCCCCGCGTTTGGCGGAGGAAAGCGATATATTTGTTTTCATCTGGCAGGGCGATGATAAACTGCGTCAAATTTTTACGTCTCTTTCCAACCGGGTGCGGGTGGCGGATTTTGATATGCCCTATCCGGTGCCGGATCGGGAAAGCATTGCCCTTTTTGCACCGGCTTCTTATGCCCGGTTTGAATGTTTCCGGCTGTTGGACCAGTATGAACGCGTGCTGTTTTTGGACTCCGATGTGCTGGTGCGCAAAGAATTGGCGGGCGTGTTTGACCAACTTCCCCACGGCATCGGCATGACCTTAGATCCGGTGATGACGACCGTTTCGCGCAATTTCTTTTCGGTGCCGGAAGGGGTAAATCCTTCCGCCCCCGGGTACAATGCGGGCGTATTTGCTTTGACCAGAAAGCTGCCCTGCCCCGGCCGCTATGCGGCCATTACCGATTGGCTGTATGAACAATTGGCCAAATGGGCGGACGATTTGTTTTTGCCGGATCAGGCGGTAATTAATGTGGCGGCGGAACACTTTGGCTGGCAGGTAACGGTATTGCCGCGGGATTATAACCGGCCGGCCTCGTCTTCCCATGCCGATTTAAAACGGGCGTATATCGTGCACAGCACGGGGCCGCGCAAATTTTGGTGCTATTATTACTTTCGGGAATGGTACCGCGGATATGCCGAGTGGATTAAAAAAGGCGGGGCGCCGGTGTCCGTCCGAAAGGACAGCAAGGCCTATTTGGCCTTTTGCCGCAAATTCGGCTTGCAGAACCGTGTTTTTTTCCAGCTGATGCCGGATTGTTTTGCACGTCCCACCAAAGCGCTGCGTTTTGCGCTGAAGGCTTGGCTGAAGCCTGAATTTTAGAAACGTACCCGCCTCGTAAAAACACCCCGGACGGAATTTCCGTCCGGGGTGTTTTTTGTGCGAGATTTTTATTTGCTTACGCTCAGTACTTCCGCCGCCGTATGCGCGCCGAACTCCGGCGCGTACATGGATTGGGTTTGCGCCGGCAGCGCGTGGAAACGGCCTTCCAGCGTGGGGCGCAGCACATAGCGCAAGGTAACCGTGCCCGCCGGCAGCCAATTGATAAAGAAATTGGTTTCAGCGTCGCGGTTTTCGCGGTAGAGCCACAGCGGCTCGTGCGTCCAGCCGCTGGTCAGCTCGTCGCTTTCAAATCCGGCCGGTTTGGGATCGGTCAGCAGGACGTATTCAAACGCGCTGTCGGAAGTAAGCGTCAAATGCACTTCCACTTCGTCGCCCACCTGCACTTCGCCCAAATCCTGCACGGGGCGGATTTTTTGCACGCCGTCTTGGGTAAAACGGGTGTAGTATTTGCGCGTTACGTTGAGCACGCCCTTGGGCGAGGCTTTGGCCTGGGCCGACTGGTAAATGACCGACAGGGAAGCAAAGTCCGTCAGCACGCCTTTTTTGGTAATTTGCGCCCGCAGCGCCTGCGGCGTAATTTGGCCGCCTTGGCGCACCAGCTGCAAATCTTCCGTCCAGTCAAAGGGCTCAAACGAGAACGATTTTTTCTCTCCGCCCCACTGCACCGTATATTCCACCGGCAGCGACAGGGCCCCTTTGTGCTGCATGACTTTAAGCAGGGTAAACATCGCCTGTGCGGCGGCTTTGGGGTCAGACCATTCGTTCACTTGCCGGTTGAACAGAATCCACTGGGTCATCGGGTCAATTTTGTCCGATTCCGGGCGCAGTTCCAACAGCGTGCGCAAGGTGGTCGTTTGGGTGGAAAGGGTATCGCGGTACCACACCCAGCTTTGCGGCTCGGGCGCGAAATAGGCGCCCGTCAGCTCGTCTTGTTTCATGCGCGAGAGCACCAAGTCCAGATAGCGGTTGGCTTTTACGTCGTCGCCCAGGCGGTGGTAGACGGAGGCCGCATAAATTTGCCCCAGCGGCGTCATAAAGCGGGCCAGCTGGTCGGCATAGTCCGCCCAGCGTTTGATATAGGGCTTGGCCTGCGCCGTTTGCGCCCAGTTGGGCGGGAAAGACGAAAGCGTATACGCCGCATACAACGCAAAGGCCACGGTCGTTTCCGAGCCGGTTTTGTCGTCCTGCAGGCGTTTTTCAATGCGCGGGACGATGTAGGCAAAAGCTTTTTGGGCTTGCGCCTGCGGAATATCGGCCCCGTAGGAAAGCGCTTGGGCAAACATATGCAGGGCATAAAGGGTCAAATAATCGTCTTCCTGCCCGCCGGGGAACCAGGAAAAAGCTCCGTTTGCGTTTTGGAATTTGACGATTTTCGCCCATTCTTTGGCTTTCGTTTTGGCCACGATTTGCGGATTAAACAAATCAATAATATCCGCCGTGTGGACGGCTGCGCCCTGCGCTTGGCGCAGCCAAGGCGTTTGCTGCAGCAGGGTAAGGCGCAGCGGGTCGGACTCGTTCCACGAAGCGTTCACGCCGGTGCGTTTGGGCAGTTTGGCCACGGCTTCTTTGAGCTGGGGGTACTGCGTGTAGAACGTATGGACGACCGCCAGCGGCACGTAGCGGTTGAGCGAGGAAACCAAGTCGTTATAGCGGGTGGAAAGCAAGTTCGGCATGGAGTTGAGCACCGACAGCGCCAAGCTGGGGTTCAGCGTCAGAACGGCGGTTTGCGCTTCGGCGTCGGGCACGTCGTTTAACTCGGTAATTTCCAGCGTGTTTTCCCCGTTTTTAAGCGCGGTGTTGACGGTGGCCAGCAGGCGTTCTTTGCCGGGGTAGACCGGCAGGGTTTTTTGTTCGCCGTCGCTGTTTTTGCCGCTGCGCGCCGTAACGGTGGCTTGATAAAGCGCCGGCTGGGAAGGAGCGGTAATTTCCCACGTTACAAATTCCGTGCTGTTGGCGCCGACGGTAAGGCTCTTTTTGGTTTTGGATAAACCGAATGCTTCGTTGGCGGGGGCATTGTCGGCGCGGAGGGCAATGTCCACTTCCGCGGTAAGCTTTTTATCCGTCAGGTTAGTCAGCGCCGCCTGCAGGACGCCTTTGTCCCCTTCGCGGTAAAAACGCGGCATTTGCAGACGAACCATAAAGTCTTTGCGGGTAACGGTTTGGGCGGAAAACGCGCCGAAATCGGCATTTTTGGTAAGTACGAATCCCAAGATGTTCCACGCCGTCAGGCTTTGCGGCAGGGTAAAGCGGACGGACGCCTGCCCGTTGACAAGCGGCAAGGCCGGGTTGAAATACGCCGTTTCGGAAAAATCCGTGCGCAAGGTTGTTTGCGACGCGTCCGAAGCGCCGGCCTCTTCCTCAGCATAGGCCGAGCGGCTTTCTGCGGGGGCGGCGGCCGCCGTATCCATGGCCGCCGACTCTTGCTGCAGCAGCACATTGCTGGCCGTTTTCATCAGCTGCGGGGCGGCGGTCAGCATGGCGCCGCCGGCGACGGCCATATTTCTAAAGAAACGCACCGGCAGGCGCAGATTTAACTGCGGCAGGGTGGGCGGCACCAAATACGGGCGTTCCGGCGCGTTATATGCGCGGGAAAAGGAGCCGCGCAAGGCACTGGCCGAGCGGTCGCCCAGGCTGGTGTTTTGGGCAAATAGGGAAGCCAGCGTAAACGGATTTTCCTGCTTGGCGTAATAGTCCAGCGATTTGTCGTACACCGTGAGGCTGGCCTGCCCGCTGACGGGGTTGCCGGTAATGTCTTTGGCGGTCAGTTTCCAAGCGGTCGTTTCGCCGGGGCGCACCGAAGCGGGAACGTCCAGCGTGACGCCGAGTTCTTTGTTGTCAAACGGGATTTCCAGCTGGGCGGAACCTTGGTGGAAGGTGTAGTTGCTGGCGCCAAACCACGCCACCGCCAGGCCGCCGCGTTCTTCCTGTTCCACCGGGAAGGAATACACCGATACGCCGCCGGACAGTAAGTCCTTGTGTTTGAGGAAGGTATCTCCCCAATACACTTCCACCCGCTTAGCGCCTTCCAGCGCGCCAGCGCCCAACAGCACGCGGGCGGTTTCGCCGGGGTAGTAGGCGGCGTGCTGGACGAGGGTTACGTCCGGCAGGGCCAGGGCGGACTGTTCGGCCGCTACGATAAAAATCATCTGCTGCGGGTCGGCTTTATCGGATTGTAATTTCAGCCGGTAAACGCCTTCTTCCAGCGCCGCAAGCGCCAGCTTTTGCGGGCCGGGCGTTTTGAAATTGAGCGTTTTGGTAAACACCGTTTTTTCTTCCGGGGCGTTTTGATACCATTCTTCCAGCGACGGTGCGCGGTAGGCGTAAACCCCGTCTTCCAACTGAGGAAGTTTATTTTGCAGGCGCGCCACTTGTACGGTTACTTTGCCGGAGACGGATTTTCCCTGTGCGTCGGTCAAATCAATCGTCGCCAACGAAGAAATTTCTTTTTGGGCGTCGTAAAACCCTTGTGAAAATTCCACTTTAAACAATTTGGGTTTTGCACTTAGCGTGTAGGTGCGGGACGCATCAATGGCGCGGCCGCTTTCGTCGTATACTTCAGCCGTAACGACGTATTTGGCAAAAGAAGCGTCCTCTTCTTCCGGTGCGGCGGGCGTGAAAGAAACGGTAAAATCGCCGTTTTCGTCCGTTGTTGTTTTGCCTTCGGCAAGCAGGGTGTTTTCCGGTTGCAAAATGCGGGGATACCACCAATAAAACGGCGGAACGTAGCGCTGGCGGGAGACGGTGTATTTGACGGCGGCGTTTTGCAGCGGGGCGCCCATATAGTATTGGGCATGCCCGCCGATAGAAGCGGCCTTGCCGTATTCCATGGTTTTGGCCGGGTCTCCCAGCGTCAATTCATAATCGGGGCGTTTAAAGTCTTCCACGCGGAACGAGTTGTACGTGCGGAACGACCGGCCGCCCGCCGTGACAGAAGCGCGGATTTGGAAATAGCCCAGCATAGCTTCTTCCGGCAGGACAAACTGAGCCGAAGCCGTGCCCATTTCGTTTAACAAAGGCGCCGCCGAAAATACTTTTTCGCCGGAGGCATTGGTTACTTCTATTTCCACCCGGCGGCCCGGCAGCACCCGAAGCCCCCGCGGCAACACTTCAAATGCGTTTACCGCCAGCTGCACGTTTTGCCCCGGGCGGTAGATGGGGCGGTCGGTCTGGGCAAACAGGCGGATGAGGTCTTTGTTGTAAAAATGGAAGTACACCGCGTTGGCCGTATAGGCTTGGCTGCCGTCTTTTTGGGCCAATACGTTTACAAAGTGAGAACTGCGTTTGTCGTTATTGGGGGAGACCACAATCTCGCGCGCCACGGAGGAAGAACCGTCCTCGGTTGTAAACCCGCGCTGGCGCGTGCCGTTCCAAGCGGTGATAATGTCCAAATCCGCATTGCCTTCCGGCAGGCCCGTTTTGAGATTGACGGTATAGAACCGGAATAAATCCGGGCGGTACGTATGGGCGGAACCCGTCAGTTCGGCGGTGTATTTGTCGGGGTTGTCTTCAATGGCGGCCGTTACAAAAAGGGCTAGGTCGGTTACGTTGAGCACGGTGGCAAGGACGGGGGATTTGTCTTCGTCAAACGATTCATCCCAGCTGGCCAGCGCCACATAAAAACCGTTTTCCAGCTCCGGCAGCTTTAGCGAGATTTTTTCCGCTCGGTACGGTTTTTCATACGAAACCGCCTGAGAGAGCGTGTGGAGCGGGGCGCGGTCTAAAAAGAGCGGAATGTTTTTGGAACTGATTTGGGAAAGGAAATTCCAAGAGTTTACGGTGTCGCTTAAATAAACCTGGTGGTAAAGCTGCTGTAATTCTTCCCGCGACGTGGGGTATACGCGCACATAAACGGCCGGCGCGTTGCGCACGGAGAAAGGAATCTCCGGCCGGTGCGAATAGGCTTGGGGCAGGCGGTCAAAAGACAATTCGTTTTGGGTAATTTGCTGCGCCAGCTGCTCGCAGAGCGACGTATAATACGATTCTTCCAGCTCCTCTTGGGCATAACGGCAAATTTTAAGCGCGGTTTCGGGGTCGTCGTGCACATTTAGCAGCTGGGCCGCCCGGTACGCCGCGTACGAACGGCCGTAGGCGGTGCCTTCCGGCGAAACGTAATTTTTGAGCTTGTTCCAAAATCCCATTTTTTGCGGCGTGTAGCCGCTGATTAACTGCAGTTGTTCTACCGCTTTTTGAAGCGCTTTTTCCGGCTGGGTCAAGCGGAAGAGGGAGGGAGAGTCAAAGGGGAGCAAAATGTATTGCGTACGCCAGAAAGTTTTGGCGTCTTTGCGGTTTTTGCCGTCCAGCAAGTAAGCCGTTTCCAGCAGATAAGCCAGCTGTTGGGCCGTTTCCTGGCGGGAGGCCAGCGGCTGGGCGGTGCCGTCTAAAAAGGTGTAGGCTTCTTCCCGCGCCAGCGGCACGGGGGCGTTTTGGCCTTGCAGGCGGCTGATCCAGTTGTGCACCACCACATCAAACAGGGTGGGGATGCGCCGCGTGTCGGTTTTTTGAATATCCAAAATAAGGGTTTCCCGTTCCACCGGGTCGTTTATTAATGCCGCGCGCAGGGCCCAGAGCGTTTGGTAGTCGCGGTCTATTTGTTGGTTCCATTGGGCCAGCGTCCACTGTTCGGGGGAGGTGTTCTGCGCCGCTACTTCCCGTTCGTTCATAAGAGAGGGGTACACCGCCGCCACTTGCTCGGCCATTTGGATGCGGTACAACAAAAAGCGCGCTTTCCACAGGTCGTCGGCGGGCAGGTCGTAGGAGAGCATGGTTTGCGCTGCCGTCATGTATTCGCCCAAGCCGTATTCGCAAGCCGCCTTGCGCAGCTGTGCCTGCAGGCGGTCGTTGCCGGTGGCGGTTTTTAAAACGGCTTCATACTGCGTAAGCGCTTGGGAAAAATCCCCCTGGGCGTACGCTTCTTCGGCTTTGGGCAGGCTTTGGGCGCTTAGCGCCAAAGGAAAAAACAGCAAAGCCCCGATTAAACGAATGGTTTTTTTCATACGGTTCCCCTTATTTTTAAACGCCCCAGAATAAAAATCTCCGTCCGCCCAAGAGGGGGGAAAGAGATTTTTATACAGGCAGTTGTAAATACAATCCGGGCTACATAACTTCCGGCGCGCTCACGCCGATAAATTCCAGCCCTTTCTTGATGCGTTCCGCTACGCGCTGGCAAATAAACAAGCGGGAATGCGTTTGCTCCGGGTTGTTTTCGTCCAGCACGCGGCACGTGTCGTAGAACGCATGGAAAAGCCCCGCCAATTCCACTAAATAGGTGGTTAAGTGGTGGGGGCTCAAATCGGCCACGCAGTTGCGCAGCACTTGCTTAAACCAAACCAATTTTAACAACAGCGCACGTTCCTGCGGCGCCAGCGGCGTGCGTACGCCGTTGTATTGCGTAAATCCTTTTTCCGCGGCGGCCTTAAAAATGGAATGAATGCGCGCGTGTACGTATTGTACGTAGAAAACGGGGTTTTCGTTGGTGCGCTTTTTGGCCAAGTCCATATCAAAAAGCATATGGGCGTTGGGGGTGCGGCTGGCAAAGAAAAACCGGCAGACATCCGTGCCCACTTCGTCCATCAGTTCCCGCAGCGTAATAAACCGCCCGGCCCGTTTGGACATTTTTACCTGCTCGCCGTGTTCGGTTAAGTGCACCAGCTGGTGAATAATCGGCACGAAGGAGCTTTCTTCTTTTCCCAAAGCGTGCACCGCCGCCTTCATGCGCGGTACATAGCCGTGGTGGTCGGCCCCTAAAATATCAATCAGGGTATCGTAGCCGCGGTCGTATTTGTTTTTGTGATAGGCGATGTCCGCCAGGAAATAGGTGGGGCGCCCGTCTGTGCGCACGAGCACGCGGTCTTTGTCGTCCTGCGCTTCGGCGTCCTGCGTGGAGCCGAACCATACCGCGCCGTCTTTTTCGTAGGTATATCCTTTTTCGGTAAGCGCCTGCAGCGCTTTTTGCGGGGCGTGTTCTTTGTGCAGGTCGGACTCGCGGAACCAGCGGGTAAAATCCACATGGAAATCCTTCATGTCCTGCTGCTGGGTTTTGATGAGTTCTTCCATGGCCCAGCGGCCGTAGTCTTCTTCCTTTAAATCGGCGGGCATCCGCTTGACTAAATCAATCAGGTACGAACCGTGGTAGCCGTTTTCCGGCGGTTCTTTGCCTTCTTTGCGGGCTTTGACCGATACCGCCAGCAGCTGCGCTTGGTTCCCGGCGTCGTTGACGTAGTATTCGCTGTCGCACGAATAGCCCAGCGCCCGATGGATTTTAACCAGGCTGTCCCCCAAGCTGGCGCCGCGCCCGCTGGCCACATGCAGAGGGCCGGTGGGATTGGCGGAAACGAATTCAATTAAAATGTTGTGCTTGGAAGTTTCGGCCCCGCGGTCTTTGATGCGGCGGTCGGAAGCGGTATCAATAATAAATTTGTCTTCCAGTTTCAGGTTGATGAACCCGGGCGGCAGGGCGGAAGCGTCGGAAATGGCGGTAATCTCGCGCAGAACGACGCAGGCTTCTTTGGCTATCTCCAATGGATTTTTATGCATTTTTTTGGCGGCAGCCATCGCCCAAACGAGCGAAATATCCGCCCCGGTATGGGCGGGCGCGGCGGAAAATTCTACTTCCGGCAGTTCAAAACCTTTAAAGTAGTCCGCGTTGGATAATTTTAAGATAATGTCTTGTTTCAGTTTTTCTAGCATGTTGGATTATTTTTTAGAGGCGGTTTTTTTGGCCGCGGCCGTTTTTTGGGCAGCGGTCTTTTTGGAAACGGCTTTTTTAGCCGTTGTTTTTTTGGCGGCAGTCTTTTTGACTGCCGTTTTAGAGGCGGTCTTTTTGGCTGCAGCTGTTTTTGGGGCCGTCGCTTTTTTGACGGCAGTTTTCTTGGCCGCCGATTTTTTCTTAGCCGCCTTTTTGACGGGCTCGTTAAAGTTGATTTCTTTGCCAAAGCTGAAAATCTTGTCCAAGGCGTAGAAATCGCGCGCTTCCTGAGTCATCACGTGCGCCAGAAAGCCGCCGTAGTCGCTCACGCGCCAGAGGTTGCTGTCGCCTCCGTCGCGGTTGAGTTTGTAGTAGCCCAGTTCTTTGAGTTTTTTGCTGATTTCTTCTTCCACCGCATCTAAATGCGGTTTAGAGGTGGCGGTGGCAATTAAAATATAATCGCACAGGGAAGAGAGCCCTCCCAAATCAATTACTTTAATGTTTTCGGCTTTTTTGCCGTCGGCCAAGCGGGCCGCCAGGCAAACGAGTTCTTTCGTGTTCATAAACCACCTCTGTAAAACGGTTATAACAGCAATAAAATTAGTCTAGCATTTTAAAGCGGCATTTCAAAGTCTTTCCCCAGCACGATGCGGGTATCGCAAATGGCGTTGGCGGCATTTTCGGATTTGATTTCACTGTTGATGCCGATCGCCAGGCTAAGTTGTTTTACCTGCACCAGCCGGCCGCTGTAGTCCACAATAAAAGACCGATCCTGATAGGAAGGGTAATTGTCGTACTGCAGCACGTCCACCCGTAGCAGGCCTTTTTCGTTTTGCTCGCGCAGGTATTGGGTAAGCGCCAAGGCCAGCCCGCGCTTGCCGGACGCATTAAAAATTTCCACCACGATGGGGCGGTCTTTCACCGCCAGCGGGGCCATATCTTCTATTTCCGGCATCGCCGCGGGGGTGCGGGCGCGTTTGGCTTTGGACGAAGCTGGCAGGCGGACGGCAAAGTCCGCCGCGTCCAGCTTGGAAAGTTCCAACGAAAGCAGCAAAAATTCCGCCGGGGAGATATTGGTTCTCCGGTCGTGCCAGGCGGTAAGATATTCCCAGCCCGTGCGGGCGGCCAGCAGCGGGTTGTAGCGCCAAGAGGAAAGATTATGCTTAAAATGATTCCAAAATTCTTCCCTTTTTTCGGTTTGGGGAATAAAAAACCGCTCCCCTTTTTCTGGCGTATAGGAACCGTGTTTTTTGGAAGAGCGTTTTTCGGAGCTGACGGTTACCACCGCTTTTTGGGTGGCGGGATTGTACGAAAATTTCATGGCCGGATCGGTCAGCACGGAGAGGTGAATTTCGGCCGCATCGTGCCGGGTAAGCGCTTGGGCCAGCGGCGAAGAAAACTGCGCCGCGCCCGCCCATACCAGCACGCCTGCCAACAGCCAAAGCAAACAACGCTCTATTATTTTTCTTGTTTTATAAGATGGTTCCATAAATCAATCCCCACCGGGCAGAGCCATTTTTGCGAATCAATGGTAAACAGCAGTTTGCGGTTGGCGGCGTACAAAAGGGCGGCGTCCAAATCCTGCAGGGCCAGGTTGCGGATGAGAAATGCGTCTTTGTATTTGCGGTCTTTGGAAGAAATATCCGCCACGAACAAAATTTTGGAAAGCGTGCTCATATGCAGGCTGCCCAAGGTGTGTTCGGTAATGGCGTTTAGAATGTCTTTGTCATGCACGCCAAAGAGATGTTTGGCAATCCAGGCCGAGGCGTAGCTGTGCAGCAGGCTGGGTTCCAAACGGCAGATATCGTCAAAAAAGGGCACCTTGATTTTATGTTCCTTGCAAAAACGGATGAGCTCCGGGCCGGAGAAGCCTTTTCCGGCGTCGTGCAGAATGCCCGCCTTGACGGCCGATTCCACATTTACCTCGTAAATATCGCTCAGCGCGGCAGCCATTTCCGCCACGTTTTTGGAGTGGAGGTAACGGTTGGTTTTCAGGTGCGCTTTGAGCCAGTCGTGCACGGTCAAGCCATAGAGCTTATTCTCGCGGATGGTGGGGGCAATTTGCGGCGGGATGGTGTCCGGCACGTCGCCGCAGGCCAGAATATGCGCGCGCACGCGGCTGGAAGAAAGTTTCGGGAAAAACCCCGGCAGGAAAATATGTTGAAACGCGGCGGGATTTTCGTTATATCCGCGCCGTTTTCCGGCCACCACCGTGGCGTTTTCAAAAATATAGCGCGGGTTTTTCCAGTTGTGCAGGTCGTTTAGGCAGTCCGTGCCGACCAGCAAGTAAATTTCCGGGTTTTTATAACGTTTTTTCAGATACTGCACCAGCTGGTAAGTGTAGGTTTTGCCGCCTTGTTTGAGTTCATAATCGTCAAAAATGATATTGCCGCCAAACCCCGCAAAGGCCTGTTTGAGCATTTTCATGCGCAGGCGGAAGGGAGTAGGGGATTTGGCTTTAAAAGGGGAATGGTAGGCCGGCACGATGTGGGCTGCGTCCGGCGCGATGGTCTTCATCGCGCGGCGGAAAAGCGATACGTGCCCTTTGTGGACGGGATCAAAACTGCCGCCAAAAACGAGAACTTTCATAACACCTCATTATACAAGTTTTTTTGCCAAAGCCAAGCCCTCCAGCAGGGAAGACTCCATAAACGAGTATTCCCATTTGCCGTAGCGGCCGGCGCAGTAACACCCTTGTTTGGCTAAAGCCTGCAAAACATAGCCAACGGTGCGTGAGCGGCGTTTGTCATAAACGGCATAGGCATAGGGCAAGGTTTGCCAGAAGGAAAACAAAACTTCGTCGTGCATATCTATTATACCTTTTTGAAGAAGGGCCTTCCAAATGCGTTTTTCCGTGTGCCGGTTGTGCGGCAGCGTGCCGGGAACTTCTATATACAGCGAGCCGGTGCCTTCGGGCGCGTTGGCGGGCGAAAAACCGCTTTGCAGGCCTATGCGGTAAAACGGGTCTTGCGGATCGGGGAAATAAATCCAGCTGAAAGGCGCAAATTGTTTTTTTACCGCCACGTTGTATACATGCACCGTTGTATGCTTTAGGGTTGCGGCCAAAGCGCTCAGGCGCGGTTGGCCCTTTAATAAATGCAAAAAAAGAGGCAGCGGCAAGGTGTTGACCAGATAATCAAAAGAAATCGTTTTGCCGCCGGCCCGCACGGTTTTGTTTTTTAAATCCACTTGGGTTACCGTCATCGCGGTGCGAAGGCCGTTTAGCCGGCGGGCCAAGGCCTGCGCCAAGGCGCCGCAGCCGCCTTGCTTCGGATAATAAAAATAGGCGTTGTAGCCGTAATGCTTGCGGGAGGGCTTTTGGGCGCTTTGGAGAATTTCCCGCCGCGAGGGGCGGGGCACAAAGGGGCCGCACCAGTCGCACGTTAATTCGCTGGGGGGGCAGCCCCACAGTTTGGTGTTATAGGGCCGAAGGAAAAGGTCATAGATGGGTTTTCCAAACGCCTGCAGGCACCATTGTTCAAAATTTTTGGGAGCAGAATCCGCTCGGGCGGCCGCCTGCAATAAGCCTTCCACGCAGGCCTGCCGTTGGGCGGGGGGCAAAGCAAACAAATTAGCCTGAAACGGGAAGGGAATGCGCGAAGAACCGGTGTAAATCCACGCGCGGCGTTGGCAGCGGGCGAGATTGTCCTTTAAAAGCTGCTTGACCAATTTCTTGCCGTAGGGCGTATGCAGGTGCAGCAAATGCCCGCTGTAATCAAAAGTAAACCCGCGGATCGTTTGGCTGGCGCACAGCCCGCCGGGGACGGCTTGACGCTCCGCCAGCAGGTAATCGGTTTGGCCCAGTTCTTCCAAATGGTAGGCAGTGCTCAGGCCGGTAAGCCCTGCGCCCAAAATCAGGATTTTAACGTGCATACTATTCCGTTTTAATGTGCAGCAGCCATACGGTAACTAGCCCCAGCGCCACGGCCGAAAAAACAAACAAAGCCAGCGCAATTTCAATACAGCAGTGCGTCAGCGTAAAGGCCATAATGTTAAAAAACAGCCCGGCCGCCGCAAACGCGAGCAAAATGAAAGGCGTTTTCCATTTGAGTTTTTTAAGCCGCAGGGCGATATGATCGTTGCTGCCTTTAAGCGGGTTTTTGTGTTTTAATACGCGCGCCAAGCTGACAAAGGCCGTGTCAAACAGCGGAACCGCCAAAATAAACAGCGGTGCCAAAAAGCCCCAAGTGGTGCGTTCGCTGTAGCCGGTGCCGATGGACAGGGCGGCAATCATGAATCCCAAGAAGTTGGCGCCGCTGTCGCCCAGAAAAATTTTGCGTTTGGCGTGGTTATAGGGCCAAAAGGCCAAACAGGCCCCCAGTAAAGCCAGCGCGGCAAAATTGACGTAAATAAACTCCGACGGAAGTGCAATAACCGCCAGCCCCAGCGTACAAACGACCGCCTGGCTGACGCACAGCCCGTCCATAATATCAAGCAAATTAAACGCATTGGTCAGCCCCACCACCCACAAAAACGTCAGCGGCCAGGAAATCCAAGGCGAGGAAAAGGCATGAATGCTGACCCCGTAATAAATCAGCGCCCCCGCCGCCAAGGCCTGCACCAGCAGTTTGGTGGCGACGGATACCCCTTTTGGCTTTTTAAAATCATCCACTAGCCCCAGGGCAAAAATACATACGCCCCCTATAAAAATACCGCGCAGGTTGTGCAGCGTCCCGCTGGGAAAAGCCGTGCAAAAGCGAATCAGCACCAAGCTGGCCAAGGTTCCTATAAAAATACCGCTCCCGCCCAACACGGGCACGCTTCCGCGGTGTTGTTTCAGCCCGCCCGGGGCATCAAGCAGTTTGCCGGCACTCAGCCGGCGCAAAAGCGGCAGGGAGGCGGCGGTAATCACGCCTGCGGTCAGCATACAAAGGAGGTAAAGGACAAACGTTTTCATAATATCTATAATATCATAATAAGGAGATTCGACTATGTTTAAAAGAATTTTAACATTTTCCCTGGCCGTTTTGTTGGCGGCGTGCGCGGGGGGGCGCGTGAAAGAAATTCCGGCGGATGTGCGGGATTACAAGAAGGTGGACTTTTTTACCCAAGGCCGCACGCAGGCCGCTTTTAAAGTGCTGGGGCAAATGGAGCAGGATTATATGGAAGGCGTGCTTCGGATTAAAAAAATCGGCGAGCGGGACTATGACGTCGTGCTTATGACCGGCGCCGCCTACCGCGTGCTGCACGCCACCGTCAGCCCCGAAGGCGTGGCGTACCGCTATTTGTTTAAAGAGGCAGATACTCCCCTCGTGCGGGGGCGCATTACCCAATTTTTAAACCTGCTTCTGGCGGAAGGAGGACAGTTTAAAAGCCGCCGCTTTAAAGGGGAGAACGTGATTGTAACCTATCAGGGGCGCGAGGCCAAGGAACAGTTTTTCTACCGAAAAGGAGCGTTTTATCCCTATGCCGCCAAAAGCGTGGTGGCGTTGAACACGGGAGATCTGGCTTACGAAGAATATGCCCCCTTGGATGCGGAGGGGACGGAAGAAGTGCCGCATGTGGTGGTGTATAAGGACGGAAATGTAACGCTGGACATGACGCTGATCAGCTTGCGGTAGCGGCGGATTTCCCGGCGCACATTTTAAAACCCCCGGGCGGGCCCGGGGGTTTTTGATTACGATAAAACCGAAGGAGCGGCCGCTTTCTGTCCGCGCAAAATAAGAAACATCCATAAGGGGTATAGCGTAAGAAGCAGTATTTTCACGCCTAAGGGCGTCCAGCCGCTGCAGCCGCTGCAAGCATAGGAAACGCCCGCCGTGGCCACACACGCAAGCCCCATTGCGGCCAATTTTTTGTATTCATAGGCAATCGGGTAGACCTTTTTAGTAAAGCAAAACAGCGCCCCCGCCATGGCCGCATAGCTAAGCGCCACCGCCCAGCCTGCGCCTCTAATGCCGATATGCGGCACCAACAACAGGTTGGTCGTAATGCTGACGGCCGCGCCCAAGAGCGTAATCCACATCAGAACACGCGTTTTTTTGGTCAGCACCGGGCCCACCATAAAATTAATGTACAGCCCGTAGAAAAAATACCCCGTCAGCACCAGCGGAATGACGGAAAGCCCGCCCCAGTAGGAAGGGCTGATGATGTGAAAATCGCCAAAAAGATTGCTCTGTATGATAGGGGGCATCAGCAAGGCGAGCCCCAGCAAAAACCAGCTGCCCACGGCAAAAAAGGCCGAAAGTACTTTGGCGTAGGTTTCTTTTGCGTCGGGTTCTTTGGCATGAACCAGAAAAAACGGCCGCCAGGCTTGGTCAAACATGGATACCAAGAGCATCATAAATACGCCGATTTTAAAATTGGCCTGATACACGCCCACCTGTTCCAGCCCCGCCAAATGAACCAAGATCGGCTTGTCAATCACGCTAATAAGCAAGCTGGCCAGCCCGGCCGGCACAAACGGCCAGGCAAAGCGCAGCATGTCTTTATAAAGCGCACGGCTGATGCGAAAGGGGGTTTGGGTAAGCTCGCCCCATACCACGGGCGACAGCAGGATAAGAGACGCCAGCGATCCAAAGATATTGGCCCATAAAATAGAGGCGATCCCTTTATGCAGGTACGCGATAAAAACGATATTTCCCAATACATTGACGATGATGGAAACCGTCCGCACGCCGGCAAAATACCATGGCCGCCGCTCCAGGCGCAGCTTGGTAAACGGGATCATATTCAGTACATCCAAAAACAATACCCATACGGCTAAATGGATAATGTGCATATGCTGGGCGCCGATTCCGATCAGCCCCGCAAACGGTTTTGCAAATACCCATAATAAGACCGACAGCACCGCCCCGTTGGCCAGCACGCCGTAAAAACAATGCTGGAATACTTCCGCCTTGTTTTCCCGTTCGCTGGCAAAACGCAGGTAGCTTTGATCCATACCGAACAAAAAAATCACATTCAGCAGCGCCACCACGGCAAATGTCGTGGCGATGACGCCGTATTCGGCAGGCAGCAAATAGTAGGTGTAAAAAGGAACCAGACAAAAATTAAGCAGCCGCGCCAGCACCGTAGACGTGCCGTAAATCAACGTTTCTTTGCCCAGTCGTTTGAGGTTTGCCATAATCAAAAAAACCGCGCGGCAGCCCCTGCAGGAAACTGCCGCGCGGAGCGTGTTATAACTTTACAAACAGAATTTCCAACAGTTTTTTGAACTTTCCTTCAATCTTTTTGGTTTCGCTGATGGTTTGCGCATGGGAAAGCGGCTTCTTTTCAATGCCGCAGCCCATATTGCTTACCCACGCAAGCCCCAATACGCTGATGCCGCACTGCCGCGCCACCAACACTTCCGGCACGACGGACATGCCCACCACAGTCGCGCCCCATTTTTTAAACATTTGGATTTCCGCCGGCGTTTCAAAGTTGGGCCCGGTGGCCGCCAAATACACACCTTCCCCCGCGGTAACGCCCACTTTTTTGGCGGCCGCGAGCGCGGTTTTGCGCATGGTCTTGTCGTACGCTTCGGACAAATCAAAAAACATCGGCCCAAACGCCGGGTCGTGGTTGCCGATGAGCGGGTTGTTGCACATAAAGTTAATGTGGTCTTTCAAAACGCACAGCGAGCCGGGTTTGAGTTTTAAATCCATAGACCCTACCGCCGCCGACACAAGCAATTTTTCCACGCCCAGCAGTTTTAGCGTGCGGATGGAAATGGCCAAATCCTTCATCGGGTGGCCTTCATAATAGTGAAAGCGCCCCTGCATGACTACCAGCTTGCGCCCTTTGTAGACGCCGAAAATTAAATTGCCGCTGTGCCCCGGCACGGTGCTTTGCAAAAAGCCGGGAATGGACGAATACGGAATTTTGATTTCTTTTTCCAAGGGGGGGATGGAACCCGCCAGGCCGGAACCCGTGATTAAGGCGATTTCCGGTTTAAAATTTTTTGTTTTTTTGTTTAAAAAAGCGGCTGCTTTTTTTACTTGCGCCAGTTGGGTCATAATTTTCCTCCGTCAGGAATTTTATAACGTTGTGCGGGGCGGAAAGAAGGCATTGGGAATGTGTTCAATCCGATCCGGCAAAACGCACAGCACATCAAATCTTATACTATCAAATTTTAAACCCCTTTCCTGCACATACTGCAGGGCCGTTTGGGCAATTCGTTTTTGTTTGGCGGGGGTAACGGCCGCCAGCGGGCCGCCAAACGCTTGGTAAGAGCGGGTTTTTACTTCGGCAAAAACGAGGGTGTTGCCGTCTGCCGCGATTACGTCTATTTCACCCCCGCGGGCGGAAAAATTCCGCTCCAAAATCCGGCAGCCGGCCTGCTGTAAAAAACGGGCCGCTCTGTCTTCGCCGGATTTTCCTTTCAAGGTGGTGTTCATGGCAAAACGGGATGGTTTAGCAATTTGCTGACCGGGGCAAAACTGCGGCGGTGCTCCCGGCAAGGCCCCAGCGTGCGCAGGGCCTGCAGGTGTTTGGCGGTGCCGTAGCCTTTGTGGCCGGCAAACCCGTAGCCGGGGTAGAGTTTGTCCAAGATATTCATATAATGATCCCGGGTTACTTTGGCAATAATGCTGGCTGCCGCAATCGCGAGCGATTTGGCGTCTCCGTCCACTACGGGCTCTTGGCGCATGGCAAGGCCGGCGGCGGGGTAGGGGCCGTCTATTAACGCCACCGAATCGGGCAAATTGGAAAATTTATAAGCGGCGCGGCGCATGGCCAGAAACGTGGCCTGCAAAATGTTCAGCCGGTCTATTTCCGCCGCCGAGGCAAAGCCGATGCCGTAGGCAATCCCGCCGCCGCAAAGCTGCCGGTACAGCTTTTCCCGCTTTTTTTCCGTCAGCTGTTTGCTGTCGTTTACTTCCTCAAAATTGGGAACCATGGAGGGGGGAATAAAACAGGCGCAGGCTACCACCGGGCCGGCCAGCGGGCCGCGGCCGGCTTCGTCAATGCCTACAATAAAATTAGCTTCTAAGCGGATAGCTTGTTTTTTATCAAAATCTTGCAGAGGTGTGGACATAAATGTATTATATCACGAATTGAACCCGTCTTAGCGGATTGCTAGAAAATATCGCGCTCTATAATTTTGATACGTGCATTTCCCTTAAAGTGCTGCACGGGTTTAAGAATCATTTCGTTGTATAAAAATTCGCTGCGGTTATGCGAGGGCAAATTAGCCGGCGGCGCCAGCGGAATGGACAAATTGAAATTGACCGTTTCCTCTTGCACAAGCCCTAACAGCGTTTCTATTTCCGCCGTACGTATTTCGTTTAAGTGCAGGTGCAGCCGCTCCGGAAAAGAGTATTCATGCGGCGTGATGCGCAGCCACAGGGTTTTGTCTTCGTTATAAATAGCCATGGCTTTGGCTTTTTTGTCCAGAATTACGGTAAGCTCTTTCTTGGGATGATTCCCGTTTAACAAATAACGGTACAAAAGGGGCAGGTATTCGTAGGGGCCGTTATACTGATAGATGGGAAAAACTTTGTCTTTCCCCACGGGGAAAGTGCTGTGGGCGTTGATGTGGCGAATGGAGGCATTGTTTTGGCCGGGGTTCATTTTCCGCTCAAAAGAAAAAACCAAATTTCGGGAGTTAAAACCGTCTGGCGTTAATTTGGCAATGTCTTTGGTGTAGCGAATGCGCATGCCCTGTTTGGGAATGTTCGGGGCAAAGGCGGCGCGGAAGTAATCCCGGTTGTCGGCCAGGAAGCGCATCCGCTTTACCACACGCACTTCTAAGGCATGGTTATGCAGGCTTTCTATTTTTTTAAACAATTCTTTTAAATGGGGCGTGAGGACGGAAAAATGGTTGCCGTAATAACTGCTGGCAAACAAAGAAAAGAAAAAATAACCTTTGTGGTTGTCTTCCAATTGGTGGAGGGCGCGGAGGGCTTTTAAGGGATTTTTTTCCGATTTTACCAATTGATGCACTTTTTTAAGCGGATCAAAAGGAAGGCGTTTTTTCTTGCCGTGCGCCGCCGCGGGGACGGAAATGTGGACGGCTTGGCGGATTTCTTCGGCGCTGACGAGTTTGCCCTGGTTCTCAAAAAAGCGTTGGCGCGATTTCTTGGAACGGGGATCACCCGCGTTTTTGGAGAAACGGGAGGCGGCATGTATTTCGGCCAATGTCGTGCCTTGCAGCGCGCGGAAGGCCGCGTTGCTGGAGGAAGCTTCCGCCGCCAAATCGGCCATTTTTTTAATTTCTGCCGCTTCCTGCGCCCGTAAGGCGCGCAACGCTTTGCGGGAAAGTTTTTGGGCGTATACCGCCGGCTGCGCCGTTAACAACAGCGCCAGTAAACACGAAGTGAGCCGAACCGAGGAAAATGTTTTCATATTCATATCTTAACTTAGAAAACACCCGGAGAAAAGGGCCAAAAGACCTAGCCCCCTCTGGGTCTGGGGCGGGCGGCTTTACCAGACGCCCGCGGCCGGCCGATGGGGCCGTGGCCGCTTTCCTCCGCCCCGCATAAAAAACCCCCGCGGGACTAGTAACCGCGGGGGTATGTTCGGAGTTTGTTATTCCGTGAGGATAACTATTTCGCCTCTTCTTTGGCAGGTTCGGCGGCCGGAGCCTCGGCTTCACCCGTGGCGGGAACTACTTTTTTCAGTTCCTGCAAGCGGGCGGCTTTACCGGAGAGTTTGGTCAAGTAGTTAAGCTTGGCTCTTCTGACCTTGCCGACTTTGAGTACTTCAATGCTGTCCACGCGGGGGGAGTGAATCGGGAAAATGCGTTCCACCCCTACGCCGAACGAAATTTTGCGTACGGTGAACGTTTCGCTGATTCCGCTTCCTCTGCGGGCGATGACTACGCCGTCAAAAGCTTGGAGTCTTTCGTTGTCGCCTTCGACTACTTTGACTTTGACTCTGACGGTGTCGCCGGCTTTGAAAACCGGAATATTGGTTTTGAGATTGTGTTTAATTTCGTTGATATTCATAAAACTTACTTCCTCCGAATCTTTTTCTTTTGGACCTTTTTTGGCTTTAGAGAGGCGTTTTCAAGCAAATCGGGTCTTAACTGTTTGGTTAATGCTAAAGCTTGTTCGTGTTTCCACGCTTCTATTTCTTTATGGTTTCCGTTTAAAAGCACCGCCGGCACTTTCCGCCCGCGCCATACTTCCGGCCGCGTATATTGCGGAGCTTCCAGCAAATGCCCTTCAAACGACTCCGAAGACGTTACGCCTTCTTTCTTGAAAGTCCCCGGACGCAAACGGGTAATGGCGTCTATCATCACGCAGGCCGCAAGTTCGCCGCCGGTAAGAATAAAATCGCCCAATGATACTTCCAAATCCACCTCGGGATAAATCCTTGCGTCTATCCCTTCGTAATGCCCGCACACAAAAATCAGGTGGCGCTTTTTGGCCAGTTTTTTAGCCAGTTCCTGGTTAAACACTTGGCCGCGCGGGCTGGTTAATATGACGTACGATCCTTTTTTGCGCAGCTTGGAAATAGCCTGGTAAAGCGGTTCCGCTTTCATCAGCATTCCCGGGCCGCCGCCGTAGGGACGGTCATCAATGGTTTTATGCTTGTCCTCGGCAAACGCGCGAGGGCTGAGCGTTCCCAATTTGATTATCCCCGCTTTTCTCGCCCGTCCGACAATGCTGTGGGAGAGCGTGTTGTCTATCATTTCCTCAAAAGCGGTGATAACGTCTATTTTCATTAATCTTCCAACTTCAAGGTAACTTTCTTGTCCTGTTTGGCGGCCGCGGCATTTAACACCGTGCGTACGGCTTTAATAATGCAGCCGTCTTTCCCAATTACTTTACCTTTGTCGGCGGCGTCCACCTTGGTGGACAGATAAACTTTATTCTGCTCCACTCGCTCTTCCACCACCACATTCTCGGGTGCGGAAGAAAGCGATTTTAAAAGCAGTGTGGCAAGTTCTTTCATAAACGCCCCGCAGACTTATTTGGCGCTGGCTTTTTTGATCAAGCTGGCCACGGTTTCAGAAGGCTTGGCGCCTACTTTCATCCAATATTCCACTCTGGGCATATTCAATTTTACTTGTTCGGCCACGTTCGGGTTGCAGGGGTGATACTGGCCCAACACTTCTTTGGCTTCCTTGCCCACCGCGGCGGATTTTTCAATCGCTACCACTCTGTATTGGGGCTGGGATTTTTTGCCCACTCTTTGTAATCTGATAACTACTGCCATTATGACTCTCCTTGTATGCTTTTACCCTTATCGGTAAAAGACTGATAATTAAATTTCCGGGGCCGCCTGTCTGATTTGCTTGAGGGCCAATACAGGGTCCGCGGCTTTAAAAATTGCACTGCCGGCTACCAGCGCATCGGCCCCGGCCTGCACGGCCAAAGGGGCGGTTTGCGGGTTGATGCCGCCGTCTACTTCCAGCCAGATGTTCCGGCCGGAGCGTACGATTAATTCGCGTACCCGTTTAATTTGTCCTTCGCTTTCCGGCAGAAAAATTTGCCCGCCGAAACCGGGGTACACGCTCATTACTAAAATTAAATCCAATCCGTCCAGCAGCGGCTCCAAGAGGCCGGGGTCGGTATTGGGTTTGATGGAAACGCCGGTTTTGACTCCCAGCTTTTTGATTACTTCCAATACCGCCGGGATTTCGTCTTTTGCTTCAATATGCACGGTCAGCAAATCGGCGCCGGCTTTGGCAAAAGGTTCTACAAACAGCATCGGCTCTTCCACCATCAAATGCACGTCTAACGGTAAATCGGTTTTCCCTTTCAAAGAACTGACGACGGACGGCCCGAAACTTAAATTCGGCACAAAATGCCCGTCCATCACGTCTATATGCAGCCAGTCTGCACCGGCTTTTTGCACCCGCTGTACTTCTTCTCCCAAACGCCATAAATCGGCCGACAAGATAGAAGGCGCAACAGATATTTTACCATTTGCGGCAGGCATTTTGGAAGGGGTCATCATTCCACTTCCCGTTCGCGCACCAAGATGCCGTCTACAAATACCCGTACGGCCGCGCGGTCTGTATAGGGGATTTCCAAGTCAATCTTGGAGCCGGGCTGCTTGGTTTCGTTCATAATTTCCATTTCGCCCGTGGCGTCTTCCACCACGACACGCACGCGGCTGGCATTTTTGCCTTGCGGCATTTCGTAGTGCAGGTGATAGCTCTTTTCATTGTCGGCCGTTGCGCGGCGGCTGACGATTACTTCCAAATTGGTTCCGGGCGCGATTTGGCTGTCCGCCTCCGGGCGCTGCTCGGCAATAGTCCCGTTGGGGAAGACGGAGTTCGGATCTTCTTTAATAATTAAATTAATGTTTTGTGAGCTGGCCCACAAGGTGGCTTCGGCCAGTTTTTTGCTTTTAAAGTTGGGCACCAGCACCACACTGGCGGGCGGGGCGCCGTTGGAAAGGACGAGGGAAACTTTTTCGCCTTTTTGCACCATGCTGTCCGGCTTGGGGTTTTGGGCCACGATTAACCCTTTTTCATACGTCAGCGAATAGGCGTTGTCCACCTTGTCCACCAGCAGGCCCGCTTGACGTATGGCCAGCTGGGCGCTTCTTAAATCGGATCCTACGATGTTGGGAACGAACACCATTTCGTCCCCTTGGCTGATCCATACGCGGATGACGCGGCCTTCCCGCACGGTGGAACCGGCGGACGGAATTTGACGCAAAATAGACCCGGGCGGTACGTTTTGGGCAAACTCCACCCCGGCTTGTTTCATGGCCAAATTGTTGGCGGCCAGCATATTTAACGCTTGGGTAATGGATTTTTTGGTAATGTCCGGCACGGAGACTTCTTTGCGGGTGTGCACTATCGCGCCGAAGACCCAGTCTATGGATACAAAAATAAGCGCGGCAAAAAACAAAACGATTAAGCCCACCACCACCCACTTGGTGCGGGAAGAGGTTTTGGCTTTGTTTAAAAAGTCTTCAAAATTTTGGTCGTTGTTAGCAGGCATTATTCTCTAAACGCTCCGTCGCCCGGTTTTAATCCGCGGCCGTTGGCAAAAGCATCGGCCGCCATCGGTTTTTTACCGGCGGGGTGTACTTCGTTAAACCATATACTTCCTTCTTTACATTTTACTAAAATTCCGCGGTTTCTTTCAATGCAGAGCACGGTGCCGGGGGCGGCTGTTTGCTGGGCAGGCGAAGACGAAATTTCCGTTTTTACGAGCTGCAGCCATTCCGTTTTGCCGTTATGGGTAAAGGGGACTTTTGGCTTGGGGCCGCAGGCCAGGCCGCGCACGCGGTTGTGCAGGGCTTGGGCGGAAAGCTCCGCGGGGCGGAGCAGGGCATCTTCCTTTTGCAGCATGGGCGCCAAGGTGGGCTCGCCCTGTTGCGGAATTTGAACCAGATTTCCTTGGGCGATTTGTTCCAGCGCCGTTTGCAGGCCCGAAAGCCCCAGCGGGATTAACTTTTCAAACAGGGTTTGGGCGTTGTCCTGCGGCAGGATGGGGGCTTCTTTTTGCAGAAAGAGGGGGCCGTCGTCCATGCCGGGGCGAATCCAAAAAATGGAAATGCCCGTTTGTGTATATCCTTGGATTAGCGCTTGCTGTACCGGGGCGGCGCCGCGCAGGTGCGGCAAAAGGGAAAAGTGTACATTTAAAATGCCCAGTTTGGGAAGAGCCAAAAAATCGGGACGGAAAATTTTTCCATACGCTACGGCCACCCCCAGCTCAAAAGGAACGGCGGCAATTTGGGAAAAAGCGTCTTTTAATTTTTCGGGAGACAGTACCGGCAGACCCAGTTCCTGGGCGCGTTTTTTGACGGGGCAGGGAGAAATTTCCATTCCGCGGCCGCGGGGTTTGTCGGCCTGGGTAACGACCAGCTGCAGGTCGGTCATTTGATGCAAAAGTTCTAAATAGGGAACGGACAAGGCGGGCGTTCCAAAAAAAATGGTTTTCAGTTTGTTCATATATATAATTTTAACAAATTTGGTTTGCTAAAACCGCTGCCTGCAAACGACGAACGCTAAAACCAAAACCCCCGCTTTTCGGCGGGGCTTTAAATCTACGGAGAGGGCTTTGCCTTCCGGTAATTTTCCTGACGGAAAATTCCTGCAGGCCGGGCTCGCGGTTTGGGCCTTGCTCCTGCGGGGCAAACCCAAACATCGCTGCGCCTTTCAAATCCCGACGCGGCACAAAGCAGTTTGTGCCGCTCCAGCTTGATGCATAAAAAAGCCCCGCTTTTCGGCGGGGCTTTAAATCTACGGAGAGGGAGGGATTTGAACCCTCGAAACCTTGCGGTTTACAGGTTTTCGAGACCTGCTGTTTCAACCACTCACACACCTCTCCAACGTACGCCTTTGCCGAGTGGCTGGCCTGCGGCGCTTATATATTATACCAAACTTCCCACTCCCCTGCTTGGCAAACAGGTCATAAAACTTTTATTCGGCTGCGGCGGCTTGGGTTTCGGGCGGGGTTAAAAAAGAAAGAATTTCTTTTTCCATCCATTCCGGGCTATGGTGTACGCCGATAGGGGAGAAAAACTTCCGCGTGCCTTCGGGCGCTTTGGCAGCCAATCTGCGGCTCATGGCCCACGGAACGGTTCTGTCCATTTGCGAAGCGCCAATAAGCATAGGAGCGCGTACCTGTTCTATCATTTGGGTATTGTCAAAATTTTTATTCCACAAAATTGGTTTTAAGAAAAGGGAAATAAAATTGGCCGCCGGGGTTTCTTCGTATTTTTGCGCCAACATATAGAACCCCATATCCGTGATATTCGTAAAAGGGCTTTGCAGAATGACCCCTTGAAAAGGCAGTCGGTTGTATTGGGAGGCAAGATGCAGCGCAGGCGAGGCGCCCAAGGCAAAACCCCACAGAACGATGTCTTTCGGATGCACCTGCAGTTTAAGCATCAAGTAAAACAGGGCGGCGGTGGCGTCTTCGTACATATGGGGTTGAGACGGGCGGCCTTCGCTTTTGCCGTATCCGCGGTAATCAAACAAAAAAATGCCGTATCCTTTTTGGGCATACGGAAGCACAAAATCCTGAAAGCTGTAGATATTGTATTTACTTCCGTGAAACACCAACAAAGTGGGTTTCCCCGAATCGGCCGGGTGGTACAAGGCGTAAAGCGGCTGGCCGTTTTGCGCGGGGAAAGAGCGCTCTTCAAAGGGTTCTTGCAAGGAATAGACCTGGGTGGACGGCTCAAATACAAAATGGGCGGTGGCCCGGTCAAAGAATACTGCCCAGGCGGCAATTAACAAAAGCAACAGAAAAAAAGGAAGAAGTTTACGCATAGGCCGGCCTCCCTGCTTTTTATAGTAACAAAAAAACGGTGTTTACGAAAGGTTTTTAAGAAACGCATCTGCCGCGTCGGCAGCCCAGGCAAATTCGTCATGCCCGCCGTGATCGGACAGAAAGCGTTTGGGATGTTGGATGTAATCGGCCAGGCGCGCGCTCATTTTCCAGGGGATGGTGGCGTCTGCGCGGCTCATGCACACAAGAGCAGGCAGTTTGATTTGCCCGGCGGGGAGGGTGTTTTCAAAACGGTTGAACCAAAGAAACGGCGTAACGAACACTTTGGTGGCGCGGTAGAGGAAAGAAGCCGGCTCGTAAACGTGTTTCCACAGGCAGACCGCCATATCCGGCGTACTTAAAAAAGGGCTTTGCAAAATGATCGCCTTAAAAGGCAATTTCCCCAGCGTTTGGCCCACAAACAGGGCCGGCGCGTTTCCCAACGAATGGCCGTAGAGCACAATTTCCTGCGGGCGGATGTGCAGGGTATTGATCAGATAGCGCGCGGCGGCCAAGGCGTCTTCAAACATATGTTTTTGGGAAGGGCGCCCTTTGGAGAGGCCAAACCCGCGGTAGTCAAACATAAAAATGCCGTATCCTTTGGAAGCGTACACGTGGGCGAATTTTTCAAAATGCGATACATTGCCGCCGCGTCCGTGGAAAAAAAGCAACGTGGGGCGGCCCGTTTGGGCGGGCAGATACACGCCGGTAACGGGGGTGCCGTCCGGCGCGTCAAATGCGGCGTTTTGAAAAGGAAGCGTCATCGGCCAGCGTTTTTTTTGCGGGCGGAACACGATATGGGCCCCCAACCGGGAAAGGCCATACCACACCCCTGCCAATACAGCGAAAAGAAGTACTCCAATCATACCTATATTATAGCTTTTCCACGCCCCGAAAGGCATTTGGTATAATGAACGTATGACCAAAAAACAAGGGGCTTTTAACGCCCTTTCAACCGATTTATTTGCTGTAGTCCCCGCCTGGGTGGGCCCGCTGTGCGGGCTGACGGGGGCGGCACTTTTTTTGGCGGGCACGGTGTGCTTTGTGGCGTACAACTGGGCCGCGTGGGGATTGCTTTCTAAGTTTGCGCTGCCGCTTGTCGGGCTGCTGGCCTGTGCGGCGGGAGCGTATCGCGCCGGATTGCAACATAACGCCGGCAAAGTGCTCAGCTTTGCGTGCGGCCTGTTTGTGGGGCTGTTTTGGGTTGTGTACGGACAGGTGTATCAGACGGGAGCCTTTGTATATGAGTTTTGCCTGGCCTGGGCCGTCAGTCTGTTGCCGCTTGCGGTGCTGGCGGGAAACCGCTGGCTGTGGCTGTTGTGGGCGGCGGCGTGCAACGGATATATCCTCTCGCGCTGGAGCTTGTGGATGACGTCCGAGTATATGTGGATCTTAATTTTGTTTAATACGCTTTGTTTTGCCGCCAGCGAGTGGGCCGCGCGGCGCCGCGGAGAAAGCGGTTGGTTTTCTCTCTTCTTTTTGGCGGCGGCGCTGTGGTTTAGCCTGCTTGACGGCCTGGGGAGCGGGTGGACGGTGCACTTTTGGAGCAGCTTGGGGCTGATGGCGCTTTTGGGGTTGTATGCGTGGCGTTTGGGCCGCGGGACGGTGCAGCTTGGGTTTTGCGCGCTGGCGTTGGATGTGTTGCTGGCGGAGCAGGTCATTTCTTCATTAAATCTTGGCGACGGTATTGGGACGGTGCTGGCGGTAATGGCGCTGTTTGTCGGCAGCGGGTGGGCGGTATATGCCCTCAGCCGCGGGGAGGTGCGCCGTGACTAATACGGAAACGAAACTGCCTTTTATGGTGTCTGCCCTGGTGGCTGTTGGGGCGTGGCTGTCTTGCTTGATTGGCATTTTGCTGATGGGGTGGCCTTCCTTTTTGGGTGCGGGGGGGTTGCTTGTGCTTCTGGCGGCGGTATGGACGTATGCGGCCGGGCGCACGCGCGGCGTGGCCGGGGCGTTTTGGACGCAGGCGGCGCTGGCGTTTTCGATCTGCGGAAAAGGAATGGTAATTTTCGGGCTGCTCATGCTGTGGCACTTAAGCGCCGGGCAGGCGTTCTGGCTGGTGTTGGGAATCACACTGGCGGGGTACCCGGTTTTTACGCAAAAAATAGATCGCGCCGTGATGAGCTTTGCCAGTGCAATGGCTCTTTTAATATGGGTGTTCCAAGTGCGCACCGTAACGTGGCCGTGGCTGGAGAGCTTTAGCGTGCTGCTGTTTGTGGGGGCGTATTTATTGTTTTTTGTGCCCGGCGAAAAATTGCGCCCGGTGGCGTGGGGGTTGCTGCCGGCGTGTCTGGCGGCGTTTGGACTTGCGTGGATGGGCGGAAATGTGGCGACGCTTCCGTTTAATACGCTTTTTTTGGCCCTGTGTTTGTGCGGCGTGTATGCGTGGCGCGCGGGGAAGGATTTTAATGTATGGCTGGCGGTGCTGATGGTGGTGCTTGCTTATTTGACAAACGTCGGCACGGTAATGGGCGCAGCGCTGTTGGCGTTGGCGTTTAGCCGGAACCGGCTGAGCTTAAAAATCGCCGGGATAGGGGTGTTTGCGCTGTCGCTCGTGTGGTTGTACTATCATATGCACGCGACGCTGTTGGCAAAGAGTTTTTATTTGTGGGCGGCGGGGCTCATCCTGCTTTCGGTGTACGCTTGGCAGAAAAGAAGGGGGGCTTATGCGCGGTAAAATCTTTTTGGCGGCGGCGGTGGTGCTGGCCGTTTTGCTGGGCGGCTACGCGTGGCGTACGCAGGCCGCGCGGCAACAGGCGCCCGCCGTGTATTTTAAAATGGCGCCCGTGGATCCGCGGGCGATGTTAAGCGGGGATTATATGGAACTTTTTTACGATTTGGAAAGATCCCCGGAGCATTGGGAAAACGGCCAAGCCGTTGTGTTCTACGCGGCGGAAAACGGCGTAGTGCAAACCGCCCCGACGGAGCGGGAAGTAAAGGTTTTCCCTTTTGAAAGCCGCCTGCGCCTGCCGCACCAATTTTATTTTCAGGAAGGCACCGGCACGAAATACGAAGGAGCGGCTTATGCCAAAATGCGCCAGCTGCCGGGCGGACGGTTTTTAATAGAAGCGTTGACGGACGAAAAATTTAACGAAATTCACTAGAGGTTATTATGAGCGAAAATTGCAACCACGATTGCAGCTCCTGCAGTGCCAACTGCTCCAGCCGCAACCCGGGCGAAATGCCCAAAGACAAACCCCACTTGAGAAGCCGCATCAAACACGTCATCGGCGTGGTAAGCGGCAAAGGCGGGGTGGGAAAATCTTTTGTAACCAGCCTGCTGGCGGTGGAAATGACGCGCCGCGGCTATTCGTGCGGCATTTTGGACGCCGACATTACCGGCCCGTCCATTCCCAAAATGTTCGGCATGCACGAGCGCGCCACCGGCGACCAAGACGGCATTTACCCCGTCAAAAGCCGGCAGGGCATACAGGTGATGTCTTTAAACCTGCTGTTGGAAAAGGAGACCGATCCCGTCATTTGGCGCGGCGCCTTGATTACCGGCACGGTGCGCCAATTTTGGACGGATGTGGTGTGGGAAGACGTGGACTATTTGTTTATTGACATGCCGCCCGGCACCGGGGACGTAACGCTGACGGTGTTCCAATCGCTGCCGGTGGACGGGATTGTGATTGTATCCTCCCCGCAGGAACTGGTGCAGATGATTGTGGGCAAAGCCGTGAAAATGGCCCAAATGATGAAGGTTCCGGTGTTGGGGCTGGTGGAAAATATGAGCTATTTAAAATGCCCGGACTGCGGAAAAGAAATTGAGTTGTTTGGCAAAAGCCGCGCGGAAGAAATGGGAAAAGAATTTAACCTTTCTCCCGTCATGCGCTTGCCGCTTAATCCGGCGGTGGCGCAGGCGGCGGACGAAGGACGCATCGAATTTGTGCGCGAGGACGCCGTTTGCCCGCTGTTAGATAAGCTGGCGGCACTGTAAGACCTATTTTTTACATGGGCCCATTAGCCTTTTGTTCTGGGGCTAAAGGCCCTTGTTTGCAGGGGCGGGATATAGCATAATAAAAAAATAAGCTAATGGTTTGGAAGGAAAGATTATGAAACGGATTTTGTGTTTATTGACTGCTTTAGGGGTATGCCTGCCCGCCGCTGGCCAGCTGCCGGTCAAAATGATGCGAGGAACTGCAAAAGCGTTGGGAAGCGGGGCCAAGCAGTTGCCCGGTTCCATTCGCTCCGGCGTCGGCGGCTTGCGCTATGCGCCCGGGGTGTCTCTCCCGCCGGCGCGCGGGCCCGTCAACCCGGCTTGGGCGGCACAACGTCCGTTGGTGGATGAAAACACGTTGCAAACAACGGTGGCCGAGCAAGTGATGCGGCAGCAGCAAACGCCTGCGCAGTGGGTGCGCCGGGCCGTGGCGGAAGGGAAAAGTTCTTTCGGGCTGATCCGGGCTATTTTGGCCGTTTCGCCAAAGGAGGAACAGCTGGCGTTGCTGCAAAATGAATTTTTAACGCTTACCCTGCAGCAACAGGTGCCGTTGGTTGCCCTGCAGGCCGAACGCGCCCTGCAGGCGTACCGGTTGGATTTAATTAAAAAGAAAAATATCCTTTCCCGTTGGAAAGGCGTTCAAGATGTCCGCTCGTTAGTACAGCAGGGCAATCCGCTGCTTGTGCAAACCGGGGAAGCCTTGGCGGATATGGCCGGAATCGGTTTTTACGGCACGAAAAAGGATGTGTCGTTGTTGCTTTCCGTTTACGAGGCGGCCGCCCAAAGCGCGGTGGAGCCCGTCTTTTTTACGGCCGCCGCACGCGCTTTTCTGCAATTAAAAGATTATGACGCCTTGGGCCAATTGATGGCCGTCGCCCCGCAGGGAGAAGCTTGGGGGCAGATGGCGGCTTTTATCCGGAATAACCGTTTGCCGGTTGCCTTGCCGGAAGGGAAACCAGAAGCCGTTTCCCCAACCGATTGGGAGGCCTTGCTTCCGCCGTTTTGCCAGGCCAGCCGATTGAATCGGCGGCAGTTGGATTTTTCGGAACAGGGCACCAAAAAATGGCTGGAAATGAAGCCCCGTTTTGTAAAGCGTCTGCCCGCCCGCACGCCGCAGGCGCCGGCACAGGCACAAGCGCCGCAGCAAACGCCGCAGCCAGCGACTTCGCTCCCAAAAGATATTCCGGTTTATATTGCTCCTTCGCTGCAGGCCGAACAAACCCCCGGTGCGGAGGCAAAATCGGCTTCGTACGGCTTTTTAAAGCGTTCCGTGCAAACGGGCGGCGGCGTAATATATTCCGGCTTTCCCGTACTGCATTGGTTGGATAAAGCCAAAAAATGGTTTTCTCCCGCGGCCCAGACGCCGGCGGCGGAGCCCAGCGCAGAAGGGGAATATAACCCGGTTGTCCCGGTTTTGAAGCGAACCCCGCGGACGGGGTTGGTAAGCAAGCAATATCCGTCGGGGCTGGAGGATGAAGAAAGCATCATACGCGATTGGCTGGAGTATTTCCGAAACGGCTATTTCCGCCCGCGGGATCAGGTGGAAGCCATAGAGGGAATGTCCGCCGCCAAAGCCAATAACGTGATGGAGTATTTGTATTATATGCCGCTGGAAGAAGCGGAAAAAGTGATCTTAAACCCCATCCGCGAAACGGGCCGCCTGCCGGATTTTATGTATGATGACCGTTTAATTGCCGGCACCAAGCGCCTGCCGGCCGGGTATTATAAAAATAAATTTAATGAAAACGTAAAACGGTTTGTGGAATTGGCGGAAGAGGACGGCTCTATCTACACGCATAATGTGGAATTGAAAGATTTGGCCACCTCTATGGCGGACTACAGTTTTAAACAGGGCTTTCGCTATACCAATGATCCGCAGATGACGGCGGGCCTGCGCCACAATTGGAAAGAGTTGGTGGCGGAAATCCGCAAGCCGGGCCTGCGCGCAGACCGGGATTTAATCAATAAACTCTGGCGCGACCCGGTTAAATTGGCCAACGGCACTACCGTCAGCCTGAAGGAATACTTTACCCAAACCCGGCCGACCGCATTTTTTAAAGAAGGCCGGATGCCGGAGTTCTTTTTAAACAGCAACAAATGGGTGGCGTGGGAAAACGAACGCCGCAACCTGGCGGCGGCGGAATATATTAACCAGAGCGCGCCGGAACACGTGTCGTGGCTGGATCGCATCCAGGACTGGTTCGTGTTGGGAAAAACATCCTCTTATTTGACGCTGGATCAATTTGGCACGATTATGGCTTCGCAGTACCGCAAATCGTTCGGCGCGCCCGTGCGCACCAACGAGCAAGACTATACGCGCGGCGTTATCTTGGAAGACGCTACGCCTTCGTCCATGACGGTAAAAGTGAATAATTTTGATAAAGTGGGCGGCGTGTGCCAAATGTCCTTCTCGGACGGCGGCTACATGGGCCGTGTGCAGCCGGGGTACGACGGAACTTCCACCGTCAGCCGGTTTGATTTAATCCGCTTTTTTAAAGTGCCGGTGGTTACGTTTGATTTCGGCACGCTCAAACCGCATATCATTACCCTGGAGTCCGTTCCGTATCTGAAAGATTTAAAAGAGCCGGATTTGGATCAGGTGCGCGCGAGCACCATGGTGGGCGACGGGTTGGATCCCACCCGCGACCTGCTGGGTGTGCGCGAGGCGGAAGCCGCCTTGGTAAAAATTCCCCACTTAAAAGCCACCCTCTATCCGCGGGCGCGGCTGGAAGGATACGACAAAGCCAAACCCAAATACTTAGACGGCGGCGGCCTGGCAGGGTATTTGACGTTGTTTACGCCGGATTTTTATCCCGTAAAAAAAGTGAGACGGCTGCGTTTTAACGGGCTGAAGCCTTATATAGAAACCCAGTATTTTATCCGCCGGGAAGTGGCGGCGTTGGCGGGGCTGATCCACCGCGACCGCCTGACGTTTACCGAACAGGTGCAAGACCGGATTGTGCCGGACAAGGCCTCGCCCGCCCGGCCGGACGATCCCCAAAAATAGACGTTCCTTTTCTTTCTCCCCGCCCGGTAATCGGGCGGGGATTTTTTATTCTCCCTTTTTTTGAAATTAAATGTTAGAATGTGCGTAGAGGGAAAAATATGTCCATTTCGCTAAGCAAACTTTCCGCCGCAATCGGCGATTCTCCAACGCTTAAAATTAATGCCAAAGCCCGTGCCTTAAAAGCCGCCGGCCAGCCCGTCATCCACTTGGGCGGCGGCGAGCCTACCTATCCGGCCCCGCAGGCGGCGGTGGAGGCGATTATCCGCAAAGCGCAAAGCCGCAAGATTAAATACACGCCTTCTTCCGGTACGCCGGAAATGAAAGCCGCCGTCTTGCGCTACACGCAAGCGCATTACGGGCGCAGCTATGAACCGGCCAACGTCATTATCAGCGCCGGCGCCAAACAAGCTTTGTTTAACTTTTTGCTGGCCGCGGTGGATCCGGGCGATGAAGTGATTTTCCCGGCGCCGTATTGGGTCAGCTATCCGGAAATGGTGCGCCTGGCGGGGGGAAAACCTGTGGTGGTGCGCGGCGAAGGCCGCTCCCTGCAGGTAAGCGCGCAGGCCATTTTGCAGGCCGTTACGCCCAAAACCAAAGCCATTTTGCTTAACAGCCCCTGCAATCCTTCCGGCCAAATTTACAGCGCAGATTTTATTAAAACCATAGTGGAGTTTGCCGAAAAGAACAACCTCTTTTTAGTAATGGATGATATTTATCATCAATTGGTGTTTGACGGCAAAAAAACGCCCGATCCGTGTGCGTTTGCCCAAGAAGGAAAAAATTTAGTGATTATTAACGGCGTGTCCAAACTCTACGGGCTGACGGGGCTTCGTATTGGGTGGGCGGTGTGCGCCAATAAGGAACTGATTGCCGCCATGGGCCGCATGCAGGCGCAGAGCACGTCGTGCAATTGCGACCTGTCCGAAACGGCCGCGGCGGCCGCGCTAAACGGCGACCAGCAGGTCGTAGCGGATTTGTGCCGCATTTTGCAGGAAAATCGCGACGTTTTATTAAAAGAAGCGGCCCAAATTCCCCATATCCGGGTGGAAAAACCCGCAGGGACTTTCTATTCGTTCATCGATTTTAGCCATTACAATGCCGACTCCAGCGCGTTGGCGCAATACTTGCTGGACAAGGTGTTGGTGGCCGTAGTGCCCGGTGTGTCCTTTGGGGCGGAAGGGTACTTGCGCATCAGCTTTTGTGCGGATCAGGCCTCTATTGTAGAAGGCATGCGCCGCATCCGCTGGGCGCTTGATAAAAACGCTCCGAAAGAAATCAAAATCGGGGATAAATTACTAACGAGGGATTAACATGAAAACACTCAATGCAAAACCGGATTTTTTTAAGCCGGATTACGGACTGGAAAATGCGGGTGTCAGCACGGCGAAGACCGTTTATTGGAACTATTCCACTCCGGCCCTGTATCAGCAGTCGCTTTCCCGCGGGGAATCCAATATCGTGTACGGCGGCCCGCTGTGCGTGAGCACCGGCAAACATACCGGCCGCAGCCCCAACGACCGCTATTTCGTGGAAACCAAAGACATTGAAGGCAAACTCTTTTACAACAAAAGCAACAAAGGCATTAAGCCCGAATACTTTGACAAAATTTTCGCCAAAGTGCAGGAATATGTAAAAGACAAAGATCTTTTCGTGCGCGATGCGTATGTGGGTTCCAGCGAAGCTTCCCGCCTCAAAGTGCGCGCCATTACCGAATGCGCTTGGACGAACCTGTTTGTAAAAAACATGTTCATTGAACCCAAACAGGAAGAACTCAAATCGTTCGTGCCGCAGTTTACGCTGATCTGCCTGCCCAAAATGAAAGTAGACCCCGCCACCGACGGCACGCTGAGCGAAACCGCCATTTTGATTAACTTTGAGAAGAAGATGATTCTTGTCATCGGTTCCGAATACGGCGGCGAAAACAAAAAAGCGCTTTTTACGGTCATGAACTTCCTCTTGCCGCAGAAAGGCATTATGACCATGCACTGCTCCGCCAACGTGGGCGACAAGCAGGACAGCGCCATTTTCTTCGGTTTGTCCGGCACGGGCAAAACCACGCTGTCTGCCGATATTACCCGCGGCCTCATCGGCGACGATGAACACGGCTGGGATGATGAGGGCGTGTTTAACTTTGAAGGCGGCTGCTATGCCAAGGTAATTAAGCTTAGCCAAGAAGCCGAACCGCAAATTTATTCCACCACCCACCGCTTCGGCACCGTGTTGGAAAACGTAGTGTTTGACCCGGAAACCGGCAAACTGAATTTGGGCGACGACACCCTGACGGAAAACACCCGCGCGTGCTATCCGCTTAATTTTATTGAAAACGCCGTGGAATCCAAACGTGCCACGCACCCGAAAAACATCATTTTCTTAACCTGCGATGCTTTCGGCGTGATGCCGCCCATTTCCAAACTGACGCCCGACCAGGCTTTGTACCACTTTATCAGCGGCTACACCGCCAAAGTGGCCGGCACGGAAAAAGGCGTAAAAGAACCCACCAGCACCTTCTCTACCTGCTTTGGCGGGCCGTTTATGCCTTTGCATCCTTCCGTGTATGCGGAACTGTTGAAAAAGAAAATTAAAGCCCATAATGTGGACTGCTGGCTGGTCAACACCGGCTGGATCGGCGGGCCGTATGGCGTGGGGCACCGCATCAGCATCAAATACACCCGCGCGCTCTTGAATGCGGCGTTGGACGGGAAACTGGCCAAGGTAGATTTTATTACCGACCCGGTTTTCGGCTTCCAGATTCCGCAGTCCTGCGAGGGCGTACCGTCTGAAATTTTGAACCCGATGAACTCTTGGGCCAATAAGGAAGAATATATGGTAAAATATGAGTCCTTGGCAAAGGCGTTCATTGAAAACTTCAAAAAGTATGAAGACGGTTGTTCCAAGGAAGTCTTGGCCGCCGCGCCGAAAGTAAAATAGGCGCCCGCGCCGGACAAAATTTAACGGAGCCCTTTGGGTCTACTAAAAGGGCTCCAAATATAATAGAATGAATAAAACGATATTTTCGTATCAGCAACAGGAGAATTAGTAATATGGCAAAAGCAAATGCAAAATTTATGGCCCCTTTAACCCCCAGCGCCGAACTCGCCGCCGTAGTGGGTTCCGCCGCGCTTCCGCGCACGGAAGTGGTCAAAAAGATGTGGGACTATATCAAAAAGAACGGCCTGCAGGATTCCACCAATAAACGCATGATCAATGCGGATGAAAAACTGGCCGCCATTTTTGAAGGCAAAAAACAAATCAGCATGTTTGATATGAGCAAATACCTCTCCAAACATCTGTCCAAATAACGGTTGCCCGAATCTTTCAAGCCCCGCCCGGTGCGGGGCTTTTCTTTTGGGAAAAAATGCCCGATAAGAATAGAAACTGCTACAATAATTATATGGAGCCGAATTATCCCAATGAAGGCATGCGCCAGCTGTTGGACGGATACCGCCACTTTTTTAAGGGCAATCCGCCGCGCAAGGGCTTTTGTGCGCTGCATGCCGAACAAATTGCCCATACCCAAAACCCGCATTCCATGGTGATCAGCTGTTTTGACAGCCGCGTCTGCCCGGAAGCGATTTTCGCCACCAACGACGGGCACATCTGCGTGCACCGCAATATGCTAAACCAAGTGGACACGCGGGACGTGTCCATGATGGCTTCGCTGCAGTTTGCCGTAGAGAGCTTGCGCGTGCAAAATATAGTCGTGCTGGGCCACAGCAACTGCAATGCCGTGGCCAAACTGAAAATGTTGGATAAACTGCCTGCGGCCATTTCGGCTTGGCTGGGCGGAGGAAAATACCGCGGAGACAGCTACGAACAAGCCATTAAAAACAATGTCCTGGATCAGCTGGCCCGCCTGCGGGAAATCCCCTGTGTGCAGCAGGCGCTGGCGACAGGCAATTTAAATTTGGAAGGAATGATTTTTCATATTGATACCGGTCGTTTGGAACGGTTTGATGCCATTCACAACGAGTGGAGTTTTGTGGAGACGGAGGAATAATGCCTGCGGATTTAAAAGCGATGTATGAAGGAATTTTGGCAGCTTGCGGCGGGGCGGAAAATATCGTTACGCTGGGCTGCTGTATGACGCGGTTGCGCTTTACGGTAAAGGACGAGGCGTTGGTGTCCCCGGAAGCGTTGCGCCAGGTAAAAGATGTGGCCGGATATTTTTATTCCGGTTCGCAGCACCAGCTGATTGTGGGGCCGTCTACCGCCAATAAGCTGGCGGCGTATTTTCGGGAGCGGCATGCGTTTGCGCCGCTGCAGCTTTCGGGCGTGTATGTGCCTTCCGGCGTGATTAATGTAGCCATCGGCGATACAAAGGCCAATAAAGATGCCGTGCGGAAGACGTACTCCAGCAGATTGAGCCATGCCTGTGCGGTGATTGGAAATATTTTCCTGCCGCTGATTCCGGCCTACATCGGCTGCGGGCTTTTGCTGGGGATTACCAATATCCTGTCCAAAACCGTGCTGACGGGCGATTCCAGCTTGGTGGCGCTTTTAAGCGTTTTTGGAAACGGTATTTTTTTCTATTTAAATGCCGTCGTCGGTTACAATGCCAATAAAGAGTTTGGCGGCACGCCGGCGTTGGGGGTGGCCTTTGCGGGGATTTTAAATATGCCCGCTTTGGCGGAAATTTCCTTGTTTGGGGTGTCCTTAATGCCGGGGAAAGGCGGCGTAATCGCCGTTTTGCTGGTATGCTGGGCGGGCAGTTGGCTGGAAAAACGCCTGCGCGGATGGTTCAAGGGCAGTGCGGAAATGTTTCTGACGCCGACGTTAACCATTTTAATCGTGGGGCTCGTCTCTTTAGTGCTGATTCAGCCGGCCGCCGGATGGCTGTCGGAACAGTTGGCCGTGCAAACCCAAAACGCGTTGCGGCACACGGGGGTGCTGACTGGGGCCCTGTTGGGCGGTTCTTTTTTGCCGCTGGTCATGCTGGGCATCCACCAAAGCTTAGTGCCCATCCACCAGCAATTGGTGGACTCGTTGGGCGCCAATCCGTTGTTTCCCATTTTGTGCATGGCGGGCGCCGGCCAAGTGGGGGCCAGTTTGGCCGTATTGCTTAAAACCAAAAACACCAAGCTGAAAACGATTGTTAAAAATGCTTTGCCGATCGGACTGTTGGGCATTGGCGAGCCGCTTATTTATGGGGTTACGCTCCCTTTATTTAAGCCTTTTATCGGCGCCTGTTTGGGAGCGGCTGTAGGCGGGGCAATCGTTGCGTGCTTTCAAGTTACTTCGGCCATTCCGTTTGGGGTATCGGGGCTGGTGCTGTTTCTGGTGCTGAGCAACCTGCACAGCGTGATTTTTTATGCAGTCGGTTTCTTGGCGGCGATGGCGGCGGGGTTCCTGTTTACTTGGAAAATGGGTTTTGATGATCCGCCCAATGAAGAAGAATAATTTAAAATCCCCGCTTAAAGCGGGGATTTTTTAATTGCGGGAACGGGCGGAGCCGAAGTGCACGTCAAACCGGATATTGTTCCGGCGGCAGTAAGCGGCAATATCTTGGCTCAGCTTATCCCAATACTGAGGGTTTTCCTGCAAAAATATTTCGCTGTAAAGCGGCAGTACCTGCGGGTAATGTTGGGCCACAAAATTCATTACTTTGCGCTGGTAAGCCGGGCGCATGTTTAAACTGTCAAAACTGTAGCGTTCCACATACGACTGGGTTTCGGTAATTATGTTTTCCCAGTCGCTTATGCCCGGGAACAAAGGCGCCGCCATGAGCGCGGTGTGAATTCCGTTCTGATGTAAAATTTTAAGGGCGTTTTTCCGCTCTTCCAGGCTGGAGGCGCCCGGTTCGGCCAACTGCCGGAAGGATTCGTCGGTGGAGGCTATGGAAAAAGCCACCTCGCAGGAAGGCATTTGTTGGAGTAAATCCATGTCCCGCAGCACTAGGGCCGATTTGGTAAGGATGTATACATGCGCTTGGCAGACAATAAGCTGTTTAAGCAATTTCCGGGTGAGTTCGTATTGTTTTTCATATGGATTGTAGGGGTCGGTTACCGAGCTAAGCATAACCTTTGTGCGGAATAACTGGGCGGGGCGAAGGGGGACGGGACACTCTTTTACATCTAAAAAATCGCCCCATTCTTCGCTGTGGCCCGTAAATTTGCGCATATATTCGGCGTAGCAATATACGCATTTGTGCGGACAGCCGACGTAAGGGTTAATCACATAATCCAACCCCGGGATTTTGGATTTGGAAAGCAAGGTTTTGACGGGTGTGGTGGTAATCGTAATCATAAGCGGCGTCTCCCTAGCGAAAAGTATTTATATAGTGTACAATATCTAAAAAAAGGAGCAAAATAATGCCGTGGCATTGGGGCAGCTGTTGGGAGCGCATTAAACATTTTTTTGATTTTTCCGCCCGCCGCCGGGAACGCTACCTGAAATGGGATCAAGAAGCTCAAAACGGGGACGAAGAGGCGCGCTACAGGCTGCTTATGCTGTACCGGGAAGAATCGGAAGTGTATTATCCCCTGGCCTTTAAATGGACGGTCATCGTTGCCAATGCCGGCGAAGATTGCGGCGTGATGCTGCAGGCGGCGGAAATGTATTTGGCCGGCCACGGCGCCCCGCAGAATGAAGAAAAAGCGCTCCTGTGGTTTGAGCGGGCGCTGTCGCTGCATATTATGCAAGGGAAGAACTCGCCCCTTTCGCTTGATGCTGCCAATTTTATCCAAGAAAAAATTCAAGAACTTCGTATTAAATTAGGAAAGGAAACCGGTACCTGAGGCGTGTTTGTCCGGCGGTGCGCCGGGGCGTATGGCGGGCAACTAATCCAATTATATACGGGCCGAAGCATGTGCGTTGTTGTAAAATAAAGAAAAATGCATGTTCCGGCCCTAGGAACGGCCGGCCGTGCTACGGGGGGAAAATGGAAAATACGCAGGCAAAACGTTCCGTGTGGTGGGAGCTTTCTTCCACCGGGCCGTGTATGGTGTTGCGCCGGCTGATTGACCGGCATAACCAAGCTTCTTTTGATCCGTTTTATTGGTTGGCGGTTTGTTATTGCAGTCCGGAATTTGAACGGGCTGATATTATAGCCCCGCCCTTACATCCTAACCGGGAAACCTTAAACTATTTGGTAACCGGCCTAGTAGATCCGCCCGATTTGGAAGACGAACATTTGGCCCGGCCGGAAGGAACTTCGCGTTGGATAAACGTGGTGGGCGGGCTTAAACAGGCCGATCCGAGCCAAAGCGTATATGTGTTGAATATGGAGTTATGGATGCACACGGCCCCGGGAGCAGAAGGCGGCGGACAGCGCTGGGAGTTTGAAAGCGAGCACGTGCCGCTGGTGCGCACGGCCGATGCGCAAGTGCGGGTTTTGTGCGGGGCGTTTGAACACCGTCAGGGAAGCATTGCCCAGCATCCGCTGGGAACCACAATTTTAGATGTAACGTTAAATCCCGGGGGATCGTTTGCGTATCGGGCCCCGGCGGAAAATACAACCGTTCTGTATGTATTTGGCGGCAGGGTGCATTTCGGCCCAGACGAGAAAGCCTGTTTTGCAAAAGATTCTTTCTTACGCATATGCGGCGGGGAGCTGCGGGCTTCTTCGCGGGCCAGCGGCGGGCGGTTTTTGCTGTTTTCGGCCAAGCCCATTGCCCATAAAAAACCTGCCGTATGCCCGGAGAACGAAGACGTTTGCCGAATTAAAAAATAATGATTCCGCCGGACTTGAAATTTGGCAAAACACTATTAAAGTAACAAGAGGGCGTTTCCTGCAGAGAGGAGCTTATGCGCAAAGGACTACTGACAATTTTGGTTTTCTGTTTTGTTTCTCCGCTGAGTGCGCAAATTCAGCGGACGTATCATTACGGCGTGGTGCCGACGGAAAACATTACCACGTTTGAAGTAAATCCCTCCACCACCGTACTGGACGACAGCGCCGGGATTTCTTCTACCCAGCTTACGCTAAAAACCTATCACGTGATTAACGAGCGTTTTAACTGGGGGGTGGAAGTGCCGCTGGTGCGGTACGAATCGCCGGATAAATCCGTCAACGGGTTGGGGGACGTGCTGGCGAATATCACTTGGACGCTTCCCGCAGAAAATTTGTTTGGTTTCGGCGCCAAAATGGAATTTTTCCTGCCCACCGCTACGGATAAACTGTTGGGTTCCGGGCAGGTGCAGGCCAGCCCGTCCGCTTTTATTTTGCTCGCTTTCCCGGACGGCTTTTACGGGGCGGTAGGGTATAAGCATTATGTGTCCGTCGTGGGGGATCATGCCCGGGCGGATATTAACACCGGCCGCTTGCGCGCCAATATCGGCTATACATCCCCCAATCAATGGTGGGTGCTGACCAACTTGTATTATTATATGGATTTTGAACACAGCGGCATGGCGGAATTTATTCCGGAATTGGAAGCAGGCACGCTGGTAAACGACGGAACGGCCTTTTATGCAAACGCCAGCACACATGCCGCGGGAAATTGGAAAACGAAGGATTGGAGTTTTGGCGTAGGGTTTAAATTGCTGTATTTATAAAAAAGCAAAAATCCCCGGTTTAAAACCGGGGATTTTAAGATTTACTACAGTTTTTACTACACTGTCGTCTAAAACTGGTGCGCTCGGCGGGAGTCGAACCCACATTTCCAGCTTCGGAGGCTGACGCTCTATCCATTGAACTACGAGCGCGCAAATCTGTTTTCTTTATTTTATCAAAATTAAGCGCCGCAAGGAAGGACTACGCTTCCGTTTTTGCCGTCTGCTGCGGTGCATGCGTGCGCGGAAGCCCCAGCCAAATGGCTAGCAGCGCCCCTATGCCTAATAAATACGGATAATATAAGTAGCGCATAATGCTTACCGGCGACACCCCGGACAAACTGGCCGCCATCAGCAGTTGGGCCCCGTACGGAATAACACCCTGTACAAAGCAGGAAAAAATATCCAATAAGCTTGCCGAGCGGTTTGGGGCAATGCCAAAGCGCTGGGCGATTTCTTTGGCAATGGGCCCGGCCATAATCAGGGCAATGGTATTGTTGGCGGTGCACAAGTTGGCAAAACTGATGACGCCGGCAATGCTCAGCTCCGCCCCGCGGCGGGAAGAAATTTTAGCCGTCATCTTTTGGATAATCCACGCCAGCCCGCCGTTGCAGCGGATCATTTCCAGCATGCCGCCGGCCAATAACGTAACAATAATCAGCTCGCCCATTGCGTTGATGCCGGCCCCCATGGAGGTCGTCCAGCCCCACACGTCAAAAGCCCCCGTCATTAGGCCGATCAGCCCGCACAAGACGGTTCCTCCCAACAGCACCAGCATTACGTTTACGCCCATCACCGCCGCTGCCAATACGATTACATACGGCAGCACTTTTACCCACGAAATGGGGCCGCTGGCAAACGAACTTTGCGCGCCGCTTCCCAAGAAAATATAGAGAATGGTCGCAAGAATGGCAAAAGGCATCACGATGTGAAAATTGGTTTTGAATTTATCCGCCATTTTGCAGCCTTGGGTGCGGGTGGCGACGATCGTGGTATCGGAAATAAAAGAAAGATTGTCCCCAAACATGGCCCCGCTTACCACCACCGCGCTCATCAGCGCGGGAGAAATGCCCGTCTGCGCCGCCAAGCCCGCCGCCACCGGCGTCAGCGCCACGATCGTGCCTACCGAAGTGCCTACCGAAACCGATATGACGCACGCCGCCAAAAACACGCCCGCCGCCAACACGTTGCCCGGCAAAATGGCCAAGGTTAAATTGACCGTTGCATCCACCGCGCCCATGGCTTTGGCGGTTTGGGCAAAGGCTCCCGCCAAGATGAAAATCAGCACCATCAGCATGATGTTGGAATTGGCGGCCCCTTTGCAAAACAGTTCAATGCGGTTATGCAGCGAACCGCCTTTGCTCATGGCAACGCCCACCACGGAGGCCAGCACAAAAGCTACGGTAATGGGCATTTTGTAAAAATCGCCCGCCGCTAAGGAAACGGCCAAGTAGGAGAGCAAAAAAACGCCCAGCGGGATGAGGGCAAAGGGATTGGGAGTAAATTTTTCCGGTTTCATAAAATTCCTGCGCCGGGCAAAAAGAAACCGCCGGAGCGAGGCGCGTCCGGCGGACGGCGGAAATAAGATAATAATATTATATAAATTTTAAGTGGTTTCCGCTTCGTTTGGCTATTGGCTGGCGGCTGTATAGATGCGCAGCAGGTCTTCTTTGGTCAGCGGTTTAAGTTTGCTGACTGTGCGCGTGCCGCCGCGGCTGCATCGGTCGGCCAGTTCGTACAGTTCCTCAAAACTTAATTGCCGCCCCAACAATTCGCGCAAACGGGTGGGCATGCCCAAAGAAGCAAAGAAGCGGACGGTCGCTTCAATGCCTTCGCGGGCGGCGGTGTCAATATCGGTTACGGTTTCCATCCGCCATACGTTGCAGGCATAGCGGGCAAAGCGGGCGGGGTCTTCTTTATAGACATACAGGGCCCACGCCGGCCACATGGCCGATAAACTTTCCCCATGCGCCACGCCAAAGCGGCCGCTGAGTTCGTGGCCCAATTGATGCACGGCAAATTCTTTTTCGGCTCCCAGTCCCGTTAAATTATTGTGGGACAGGCTGCCCGCCCACATGATTTCGCTTTGAGCGGCATAGTCGTGCGGGAAGTGGACGGCTTTGGGGCCGTAGTAGATGACGGTACGCATTAACGCTTCGGCCAGGGCGTCGGTCAGTTCGTTGCCCTGCATGGGGGTAAAATAACGATCCAGCGTATGCATTAAAATATCCGTTACGCCGCAGGCTATTTGTTTGGGCGAAAGGGTAAAAGCAAGCTGCGGATTCATCAGCGCAAAGCGGGGGCGGTTAAAGGGGGTGTTGAGGCCGCGCTTGTCTTTGTGGGCGTCGTCGGTCAGTACGGCCGAATCGCTTGTTTCGCTGCCGGAGGCGGAAATAGTTACAATGCAGCCTACGGGAAGCGCTTTGGTAACGGGTTCTTTGCCCAGCCAGTACGTCCAAATGTCCGTTTGCGGGTTGGCCGCGCCGATGGCAATGGCTTTGGCCGTATCCATTACGCTGCCGCCGCCTACGGCCAAAATGAAATCCGCTTGAAAGGAAAGGGCTTCCGCCACGCCTTTGCGCGCAAAAGAGAGGGTGGGGTTGGGCTGGACGCCGCCTGTTTTTTGAACGCTCAGCCCGGCCTGCGCAAGAGATTTTTCCACCCGTTCCAAAAGCCCGCTTGCAACGGCGCTCTTCCCGCCGTACACCAACAGCACGCGCGAGCCGCCGTGTTTGACGACGGCCTCGCCTGCTTTTGTTTCGGCTTGTGCTCCAAAAATAATTTCGGTGGGGCAATAAAAGGTAAAATCTCTCATGCGCGTTCTCCTTATCTATACAAAACTTATTATATAACACTTTGCCGTTTTGTGTGCAGGGGAAAAGTGCTAAAATATGCGTGTAGAATTATCCCCGCGTGCAGGCGGGGGCTAAGGGAAAAAGATGAAAAGTGTAATTATCACAATCGGCGACGAAATCTTGTTGGGGCAGATTTTAGACACCAACTCCCGCTTTATAGCGCGGGAACTGGCCAAATTAGGGGCGGAAACGGTGCAGATGCGCTCGGTGGCGGATGAAAAAGAAGCCATTTGGCAAGCGTTGGATGACGCGTTTTGCACAGCCGACGCGGTGTTTGTGACCGGCGGGCTGGGCCCCACGAAAGACGATTTAACCAAAAATGTATTGGCCCAATACTTTGGGACGGAATTGGTTTTTAACCCGCAGGCGTATGCGTGGCTGGAAGAAATGTTTGCCGCCAATCCGCAGCGTTTAAATGCCTATAATAAATCGCAGGCGATGCTGCCCCGCGCGTGCACGCCGCTTCATAATTTGAAAGGAACGGCCAGCGGCATGTGGTTTGAAAAAGAAGGAAAAATTTTGGTGTCGCTGCCGGGTGTGCCGTTTGAAACGGAATACCTGTTCCCGGCGGAAGTGCTGCCGCGGCTGAAGAAAAAATTTCACGATTTGCTTTTGCAGTACCGTATGGTAACCGTATACAAGATCCCCGAGGCGGAACTGGCCATGAAGCTGGCCTCTTACGAGCAAAAACTGCCGAAAGGGCTGTCGCTTGCGTATTTGCCTTCGGCGGGATTTGTGCGTTTGCGTTTAACGGCCAAAGGCGCGGCGGTGGAACAGCTGGAAACATTTTGGGGCGCCTTATTGCAGCAATTAAACGGACTTTCTTTTGAAGAGCCGTGCGGCGAAACGCCGCAGGAAGAACTGGCCCGGCGGCTGCGCCAAAGCGGGGCAACGGTAGCGTGTGCGGAAAGCTGTACGGGGGGGAATATCGCCCATCTGATTACGGCGGTGCCGGGTGCGTCGGCCTATTTTTTGGGCGGGGTGGTGGCCTATTCCAACAAAGTTAAGAAGCAGGTGTTGGGCGTATCGGAAGAAGATTTGAAAAAATACGGCGCCGTCAGCGAGCCGGTAGCCCTGCAAATGGCTCAAGGCGTGCGCCGCATTACCGGGGCGCAGTGGGCCGTTTCTACCACCGGGGTGGCCGGGCCGGACGGCGGCACGCCCGAAAAACCCGTTGGAACCATTTGGATGGCGGTGGCGGGGCCCAACGGCGCCCGTGCACAAAAGTTTGTTTTTTCCCACACGCGGGAGCGCAATATCGGCCGCGGCTCCGTCCAGGCCCTGCAGTTTTTGCTGCAAGAAATAGAGGCGGCGGCCCGTTCAAACGAAAGGGATCTTCCGCCCGGAGGCCTTGCGGGTTAATCCAGCAAGGCCTCCAGCTGGCGGCGGAGTTCCGCTTCCGAAAATTCGCCCGCCATCCGTTTAACAATTTGCCCGTTTTTTACAAACACAAACGCCGGCACCCCCTGCACGCCAAACCGGCGGGCGGTACGGGGGGCGGTTTCTACGTCCACCGCCAAAACGGCTGCCCGGTTGGCATAGGTTTTGGCTAAAGCATTGACTAAGCCGGACATGTGCTTGCAGTGCTGGCACCAGGAAGCAAAAAACTCAATCATTTCCGCTTTTTCGTATTTTTTAAAAGCGGTTTCAAACGAATCATCGGTTACGGTTAATTGGGTATCCATGGTTTTCTCCTGTATAAAGTGTAGCTTTATGGGAAAAGAAATGCCTTGCTTTTTAAGGGTTAGTTGGCGGGGTTGACGAGTATATCGCTGTTTGATAGACTGTAAAAAGAGGTTTTATGCACCTCGCCACCCAAAACGGGAATGGGCAAAACAGGTTGGAAAGGAGCCCTTGTGTACAAATCAACTCGCAAGGCTTTCTTTTTTTGTACGATTTTATTTTGAGCAAGACAGGAGTTTGTATGAAAGTGTTATTGCTGGCTGGCGGTTTGGGAACACGATTGGGCGAAGAAACATCCATCCGCCCGAAACCGATGGTGGAAATCGGCGGCTACCCGATTCTTTGGCACATTATGAAGCTCTACACCCACTATGGATTTACGGATTTCGTCATTTTGTGCGGATATAAAAGCGAAGTTATCAAAGAGTATTTCCTCAATTACTACACCAACAACTCCGATGTAACCATTGATTTTTCCAACAACCAAATTGATGTCCACCGCAACCGCTGCGAACCGTGGAAAGTGACCATGCTCTATACCGGGCGCAACGCGCTGACCGGTTCGCGCATTAAACAGGCCCAGCCGTATGTGGGGAAGGAACCTTTTATGCTTACCTACGGGGACGGCGTGGCGGACGTGAACATTCAGCAACTCCTGCAGCAGCATAACCGGTCGGGCAAATTGGTTACCTTAACGGCCGTACAGCCTACCGGCCGGTTTGGCGCTATCAATATCCAAGCCGACAATTCTATTTCCCGCTTTCAGGAAAAACCCGTGGGAGACGGCGCCTGGGTAAACGGCGGATTTTTTGTGTGCCAGCCGGAAGCGTTTGATTATATTGCCGAAGGAGAAAACGTAACGTGGGAGAAAGAGCCGCTTTGCTCCTTGGCCGAAGCCGGCCAGTTAAACGCCTACAAGCACAGCGGTTTCTGGCACCCGATGGATACCCTGCGCGACAAAATTGAACTCAACGAACTGTGGGCCGCCGGAAAAGCCCCGTGGAAAGTGTGGAAGGAGTAACCCGTATGAAAAAAGTACTCATTACCGGGGCCAGCGGTTTTATCGGGCGCCAGGTTACCCGGCAAATGATTGCCCGCGGTTACACCGTGTATGCCCCGTCTTTAACCCCCAATTTGCCGGAACAGGAAGGCCTTGTCCAGCACGAACTGGATTTTTTTAAACCCGGCGCATTAAGCGACTATTTGCAGGAATACCAATTTGAAAATTTAATTCATTTGGCGTGGTATGTGGGCCCCAAGTGCCATATGCATCCCGGGAATGTGGAGTGGTTGAGCCTGTCGTTAGAGATGCTGCGGCATTTTATCGCAAACGGCGGCAAAAAATTTTTGGGGGCGGGCAGCGTGTCGGAATACGATTTCTCGTACGGCCTGCTGCGCGAAGACAAAACCCCGCTTGAAAATCCCTCTCTTTACGGAAAAAGCAAAGCCGCCCTGTACAAAGTGGGGGGCGCGCTGTGCCAACAGGCCGGGGTAGCCTTTAAGTGGGCCCGTATCTTTAATTTGTACGGCCCGTATGAACGCCCCGCCCGCCTGATGCCTTCGGTTATTTGTGCCATGCTGAAAGGCGAAGACGTCAAAGTCAGCCCGTGTACGAAATTTTTGGATTACCTGCATGTAGAAGATACGGCCCGCGGCATTGCCATGCTGTTTGATTCGCCGGTTACGGGGGCGGTAAATATCGCTTCCGGCCAGCCGGTGCAGCTGCGGGTAATGGTGGAAGAGATGGCCCGCTTAACCGGATTTAAAGGAAAAATCCTCTGGGGCGCTTTGGAAGAAAATTTTGCCGATCCCGTTCTGGCCGGAGCCAACGAACGGCTGACGAAAGAAGTGGGGTGGAAACCCAACTATACGCTTACGTCCGGTTTACAACAAACGATTAATTGGTGGAAGGAGCATTTGAAATGAACGATTTTAACGGAGTATACAAAGGGAAAACGGTGTTGGTAACCGGGCATACCGGATTTAAAGGTTCGTGGCTGGCCATTTGGCTTACGGCGCTGGGAGCCAAGGTGGTAGGCTATGCGTTAGACCCTTATTCCGAGCGCAGCAATTATTGCGCGTCGCACCTTAAAGAACGTTTGTTTGCCGACGAACGCGGCGACGTGCGCGATGCGGCCCGTCTGGAAGAAGTAATTGCCAAATACAAACCGTCTATGATTTTTCACTTGGCGGCGCAGGCGTTGGTGCGCACGTCTTATGAACATCCCAAGATGACGTATGAAACCAATTTGATGGGGTCGTTGAACATTTTGGAGGCCGTGCGGAAGTTTGACTTTATTAAACAGGTGGTTATGATTACCTCGGACAAGTGCTACGAAAATGTAGAACAGATTTGGGGATACCGCGAAACCGACCGCATGGGCGGGTACGACCCGTATTCTTCCTCCAAAGGCTGCGCGGAGCTGATGATTGCTTCGTGGCGCAACTCTTATTTTAACCCCAAAGACTATGCCAAACACGGCAAGGCCGTAGCCAGCGTGCGGGCCGGAAACGTGATTGGCGGCGGCGATTGGAGCGATAACCGTTTGATTCCGGACTGCATCCGCGCCATTGAAGAAGGAAAAGCCATCGAAATCCGCAGCCCGCAGGCCACCCGCCCGTGGGAACACGTGATGGAGCCGCTTTCGGGCTATTTAAAAGTGGGCGAAAAATTGGTGGAAGATCCGGTTACCTACAGCACCAGTTTTAACTTCGGCCCTAAAATTGAGGCCAACCGCACCGTTTGGGAAGTGGTGCAAAAATGCGTTGCTTACTACGGAAAAGGAAAGGTGGTGGATGCTTCTGCCCCCGGTGCCGTGCACGAAAACACGCTGTTGAGCCTGGATGTTACCAAAGCGTACCGGATGCTGGATCAGTGGCATGCCAAACTGTCGTTTGACGAAGCGATTGAGTTTACCGTAGATTGGTATAAAGAAGCGTTGGACGGAAAGGATATGTGGGATTATTGCGTCAAACAGATTCAAGCCCACGACGAAAAAGCATAATCCATGAAAGAAGCGGTTATTTTGGGCGGCGGTATTGCCGGGCTGGCGGCCGCCTACAGGCTGCGCCAAGCCGGCCGGTCGGCCCGGATCTTTGAAAAAGATGCGGACTGGGGTGGCTTGTGCGGCAATTTTACGATTGACGGTTTTCGGTTTGACCGTTTTGTCCATTTTACCTTTGCGCCCGATCCGAACGTTCAAAAATTGTTTGCCGCGGCGGGGCCGCTTTTAAACCATCCGCCGGTTTCTTGCAATTATTATCACGGGTATTGGCTGTATCATCCGGCGCAGAACAACTTGTATCCGCTGCCGACGGATGAAAAAGTAAAAATTATTGCGGGCTTTGTAAACCGCCGGCAAATCCCCGTGGAACAAATTTCCGATTATGACACTTGGCTTCGGGTGCAGTACGGCGATTATTTTGCCGAGCATTTTCCGTTTGCCTATACCCGCAAATACTGGGGCGCCCAGCCCAAAGAATTGGAAACCAAATGGGTGGGAAACCGCATGCACTCGCCCACCTTGGAAGAAGTGCTGAAGGGCGCGTTTGAAAAACCGACGAAAAACTTTTACTATACTTCCGTAATGCGTTATCCGCAAAAAGGCGGGTTTAAAAGCATTTTGCATGCGCTTGCCCAAGGGGCGGACATGGCGCTAAATAAAAAGGCCGTCTTTATTGACCCCCGTGCCAAACGGGTGGAATTTGCAGACGGAACCGCAACGGCCTACGGCGAGTTGCTTTCTTCTTTGCCGCTGCCGGAAATCATCCGCTTATTGCCGGAGGTGCCGGAACCGGTGCAGCAGGCCGCCAAACGCCTGCGCCATACGTGCGGGTATCAAATTTCATTGGGTTTTAACAAACCGGATATCGCCAAATACCTCTGGTTTTATATTTATGACGAAGACATCCCTCCCGCCCGGGTCTATTCCCCCAATTTAAAATCGCCCGACAATGTGCCCGGCGGCTGTTCTTCCCTGCAGGCGGAAGTGTTTTACGGCAATACCGCCCCGGTGCCTCCCGCCGAACAAGTGCTGGATACAACGCTGGAGAAATTGCAGCAAATGGGGCTTTTTACTCCTGCGGATATCGTGGTAAAAGACATCCGTTTTGAGCCCTATGCCAACATTATGTTTGACCCGGCTATTTACCAAAACCGGCAAACGGTTTTGGATTATTTAGCTTCCTTGGATATTCACAGTATGGGCCGCTTCGGCAAATGGGCCTATTATTGGACACACCAAGCGTTTGAAGACGGAACAACTACTGCGGAGCAAATTATTCATGACCCCAACTGATCATTCCCACACGAACCCTTTTACCCCTCATCTTTCTGTCCCGCTGCCTGCCGCCGGCCAATGCACCGGCTGCGGCGCTTGCGAGCGGATCTGTCCCTTCGGAGCCATATCCATGGGCCCGGATGCGGAAGGATTTCTCTATCCGCGGGTAAATTTTTCTTTATGCCGCAACTGCGGGCTGTGCGGCCGGCTTTGCCCGGCCAACCACCGCCCGAAAGACGTATCTTCCCAGCCGCAGTGCTATGCCGTTTGGGCCGAAGACGAGGTGCGCCGGTGCAGTTCCTCGGGCGGGGTATTTACGCTGTTGGCGCGGCAAATTTTTAAGCACAACGGCGTGGTGTATGGGGCCGCGTTTGAACCGGATTGGAGTGTAAAACATCGGGCGGCTTGCGATGAAAGCCAACTGGCGGCCTTGCGCGGCAGCAAGTATGTGCAAAGCAATGCCGCTGCTTGTTTTGCTGAAATTCGGGATCGCTTGGAAAAAGGGCAGCCGGTTCTTTTTACGGGGACGCCGTGCCAAGTGGCGGGTTTGCACGCTTTTTTGCAAAAGGAGTATGCCCATTTGATTACGGCCGATTGTGTGTGCCATGGCGTGCCCAACAATGAAGTGTGGCAGAAATATTTGAGTGATAATTTTGATAAATCTGCTATTGCCTCTTTGTCGTTTCGGGATAAAGCGAAACTGGGCTGGCAAACAGCCGCCCTTTCGGTTTATTTTAAAGACGGTTCTCATACCGCGCAGCCCAGCTATGTAAATGGGTTTAACCAGAATTTGTATTTACGCCCCGCTTGTGCGGAGTGTTCTTACACGAGCGTGCACCGCATGACGGATTTTACGTTGGCCGATTTTTGGGGAATAGACGGGGTAGACCCGTCCGCCAATGATTTAAAGGGCACTTCTCTGCTGCTGGTTCATACGCCCAAAGCCCGCCAGCTGCTGGAGCAAATCCGCCCGCACGTAAAATTCTTAAAAGAATATCCGCTTTCGGCCTTGGATGCTACGCCCAATTATCCGCTGCGCCACAGCTCCAAACCGCACGAAGCCCGGGCTTCTTTCTTTCGGGAGTTTCGCCAAACCGCTTTTAATGCGTTGGTGGATAAACTGTTATATCACCGCTTTGAAGTGGGGGTGGTGGGGCCGTATACTGTGGAAAATTACGGCAACAATATCCAGTACTACAGTTTGTATCAGGCCATCCGGAAAGAGGGGTATACGGCGCTGATGATTGAACGCCCGCAAGATGCCCTGTGTAAACCCCATAAGCGGCCTATTTTGTTTAAAGAAAATCCGTATGCGCCGGAAGATATGGCCCCGCTGTTCCCGTCCAAACCGAAAATGGGGAGCTTAAATAAAAACGTCAAAAGCTTTTTAGTCGGGTCGGATCAGATCTTTCGGGGCAACCTGTTTAAATGCTTTGGGGAATATGTCTCGTTGGACTGGGTGGACGATATCCCGTTCAAAAGCGTATACGGCCTTTCTTTCGGGTTGGATTTTTGGGATGAAAAACCAAACGTCAAACGCAAAATAGCGCGTGATTTAAAACGGTTTAACAAGCTTTCTTTCCGGGAATCCAGCGGCCAGCGCCTGATGCAGACGGAATTCGGCGGGCTGACGGGGCCGGTGGTGTTGGATCCCGTTTTCTTGTTGGATCGGCCCGACTTTGAGGCCCTGATCCGCAAAAGCGATACCCGGGTGCCGCCGCATTCTTTATTTTGTTATATTTTAGATAAACAGGAAAATAAAACTCTTTTGCTGGAAGCGTTTGCCAAAGAACACCGGCTGACGCCTTATACCGTAACGGATGCCGGATTGGAAAAACCGGAGGCCCGAATCTACGTGGAAGATTGGATTAAAATAATTGCCGAATCCGAATTTGTGCTGACGGATTCTTTCCACGGGATGTGTATGGCCATTATTTTTCAAAAACAGTTTTTTGTCATTTGCAACGCCTGGCGCGGCACAACGCGGTTTGTAAACCTGTTGGAACAGTTAGGGCTTACTTCACGCATTGTGGAAACCGTGCAGGATATTTTAAAGCCGCATGAACCGATTGATTACCGCGAGGTGAATATCAAATTACGGCAGTGTAAAGAGGAGTCTTTAGCCGTATTGCGGCAGATGCTGCAGTTGGCGCGCGGGCCGCAGCAGCAGATTAACTATTCGCTGTACGAGCGGGTCATCCGCTATTTTACCCGCACGCTTTATGCAAAAGCCGTAGCGATTGTCCACCGTGTTACCCGCATGCGCTATACGGTCAAAATAGGGCTGTACCGGATGGTATGCGGGCTGATGCCCGAGAAGAAAAAAGCCAAAATCAGGGCAAAAATTCAAAAAACACGTGAAAAGAGAGCGCGCTTGGACTAATTTGCGCCCCAACCTGAAGGAGTCGTTTCGGGCCTTTTTCCTTTTGGAAGGGGAAAAGAAAAAGCAACCTGTTTTTGCTTCGGCGGCCATAGGCCGCCCAAGGCGGAACAACGGGCTTGTAAAAAGCTGACTGGGCAGAACTGATTTCGGCCGGAAAAATTAAGGAGAGAGAGTATGCAATTTGAACCTGTTATCCCCGCGTTTACGGATTGTCCGTATGCAATTGGCATGAGCAGCAGCAACCAATATGCCCCTTATCTGGCGGTGTATTTGCAATCTATTATTGACCACGCCAAAGAAGAAAATAAATACGATATTGTCGTTTTTGAAACGGATATGACCGCCGATAATAAAGCGCGGATACAGGCATTGGCGCAGCTGCCGAATTTTTCTATCCGGTTTTATAATCTGAAGACGGCTTTTGAAAACAATCTCTATATCTCGCAGCATTATTTTGCCAAACAATGCTATTACCGGCTGGCCTTGGGGGAAGTATTTAAACAATATGAAAAAGCGGTGTTTACGGATATTGATTTAGTCGCAACGGCGGATATCTTTGATCTGTTTGGCGTGGATATGCAGGGCAAGCCCATCGCCGCTTGCGAAGAAGTGCTGTGGGCGCCCGAAAACAGAGAAGGACACCGCCAACAAGGTTTTTCAATTGATGGATATCTGAATACAATCGGCTGCAGCGGAATGTACTATAACACCGGAGTCGTGGTGGCGGATATTGCCAAATTTAACGAAACGGCCTCTTTCCGCGAGCTGCTGCAAACGGCGCAGGAGAATAAATTTATAAATTTAGAGCAGGACGTGCTGAACAAAGTCTTCCTTAATCAATTTTACACGCTGCCTCCTTGTTATAATTATGAAATCATTAACGGCATTTTTGAAGGAACTACCGACACTTTTAAAAACTATGCGGCTGAGATAGACAATGCCAAAATCTACCACTATTTAGCAGCGGATAAAGTATGGTTCTTCCCCAGTTTGCCCAAAGGATACCTTTGGTGGCAGACCGCGCGGCGAACTTCTTATTATGAGGAAATTCTGAGCATCTACTTAAACTTTTATTGCTGGAATTTCGTCCCCAATTACTTAAAGTATATGAAGTATCATTTCTTTTCCGGGTTTGTATTCGGAAAAATGAAAAAAAGATACTTGCGCAAAGCAAGCGCATATTTAAACCGATTAAAAAACTAATCTTTTTAATGCGGCCAAACCGCCCGGATGACGGGCGGTTTTTTTATTTTTTTAATGCATAAAAGCGCTTGACAAAAAAATTATACGCTCGTATAATTATACATATGTGTAATTAAAGAGGTGTCATATGGGCAGAACTTCTTCCGGCACAGATGAAAAACTGCTTCAAACGGGGATCCGGCTGGCGCGCGTGCGCGGGCTGGGCGGGTTTACGGTGCGGGAATTGTGCGCCGAAAGCGAAGTTAATTTGGGGATGTTTCATTATTATTTTACCAATAAGGATAATTTTGATAGGGCGCTGCTCAGTACGCTCTACGAAAATCTAATGAAAAACATCCGCTTGGAAGTATCGGACGACAAATCCGCCCGCGCCAATGTGCTGAACATTTTGCTGGCCATTGAGCGGTTTGTGCGGGAAAACCGCCGTTTGCTCTCGTCGCTGGCGGGGGACGTATTTAGCGGAAACGCCAAAATTATTGATTTTATCGGCCGCAATTTTACGCACCACATTTCCGTACTCTTGGCGCAGCTGGAACGGGCGGAGAAGGAAGGGCAGCTGGTGCTGAAAGACGCGGCCAACGCGGCGTTGGTGTTGGCGATGCCGGTGGTGTTTCCGCAGTTGGTGGCGGGGCTCGATGAGCGGGTGCCTTTGCCGTGGAAGGGAAGAGTTCGCCCGTCGGTAACGGCCCTGTTTTCCGACAAAGGCGCCGCGGAGCGGATTCAAGTGCTGGTCGGAGCCGTATTTAAGGGGGGAAAATGAAAAAGATTTTGGGATTTTTGTGCGTTCTGGGGCTGACGGGCGCCGCGTGGGCGGGGGAGGTGCAGCCGCTGTCGCTGGCCGCGTGTGAGAAAGCGGCCCTGTCTTTTTCGCCCGCGGTAAAAGCGGCGCAGGCCCAAGCGCAGGCCGCCCGCGCTTCGTATGAAAGCGTGCGGGGCAACTTGTATCCGGCGCTCTATTTGGATGCCGCCGGGAGCTGGACGTCCGAAGTGCCGCAAATGCAGGTGGGGCCGCAGACGTTTGAATTTGGAAGCGAGTGGGGCTATTCCGCCGGCCCGACGCTGGAATACGTACTGTTTGACAAAGGGGCCCGTTCGGCGGCCTCCCGGCGGGCGCTGTCGCTGTATGAAAGCAAATTAACGGAATATGCCTTGGCGCGCAAACAGGCATTGCTTCAAGTGCGGCAGGCGTATTTTGCCGTGCAGCGCGATCTGGAAAATATCTATTTGCTTTCCGAACAATTAAAAGTATCGCGCAAACAGCGTGCGGACGTGCAGGCCGCTTACAAAGCGGGCGCCAAAAGCCGCCGCGACGAATTGCTTGCCGAAAAGCAAGCCCTTCGCACCGCTTTGGACGCCAGCACCGCGCGGACGGAACTGGCGCGCGATTTGCGGGATTTGTTTAAACTGACGGGTACGGATTTCGGCATCAATCCGCAGTACCCGCTGGACTGGCGCGTGCGGGAAAAAATGGAAGGGGAAACTTCCGCCGTCATCCGCGCCGATGCGCCCGCCCAGACCGAAAAACAGTTTGCGCCGTTTCAGACGCTTACGTTTGATGCGGTTACCCCCCGCCTGGCGGCGTACGACGGCGTGATCCAATCGTACGAATATGCCGCCCGCGGGTATGCCGCCGCCGTTTGGCCGCGCCTTTCGCTTAGCGCCGGCGCCTATGCCCAGTATCCCAACGGGCCCATTCAGGAAGACGTCTTTTTAGGCAAAGCCGGCCTCTCCCTGCGTTTGCCGCTGTTTGAAGGGGGCAAAAACAAACAGCAGGCGCAGGCCCAGCGCTTGGCGGCGCAGGCCGCTTCCGCCCAAAAGGAAGAAACCGCCCAAGCCTTGGAAGCGCTGTTTGCTTCGGCGCAGGATTCGCTGGGAGCGCTGGATATAGAAATGCGTTTGGCCGCACAATTGGCGGACAAAGCCGCCCAGGCCGCTTCGCTTACGTACCAGGCGTACCAGGCGGGCGCGGTTACCTTTTTAGAAGTGGACGACGCCAACCTCTCGGCGCTGCAAAGCCGGCTGCTGGTAAGCGAATTGCTGATCCGCCGTTTAAACGGATTGGCCGTTTTGGATAGTTTGGGGAAATAGGAGCCTTATGAAAAAAATTATTGTTTTCGTAGTGATTTTATTGGTGGCGGCGGTGGCGGCGGGACTGTTGTTTTTCCGGCATACGCCGTTTGCGTACAGCGGGGTAGTGGAAGCGATAGAGGTGGATGTGCCCAGCCGCTTGTCCGACACGATCAGCCAAATAAACGTGCAGGAAGGGAGCCCCGTCCAGAAGGACGAAGTCTTGGCCCGGCTGGACTGCCGCGACACGCGCCTGAAAGCCGCCATTGCCCAAAAAGAATTTACCCGTGCGGAAACCTTGTTAAAAACCACCGCGGGTTCGCGCGAAAATTACGACTTGAAAAAACATCAATACGACCAAGCCGCCTTGTACGAAAGCTGGTGCGAGATCAAAAGCCCCCTTTCGGGCAAGGTGCTTTATAAGTATTACGAACCGGGCGAATTTATTGCGGCCGGGCGCAAATTGGTGACGGTGGCCGACCTGTCGGAAGTGGACGTGTGGGTGTATGTGGAGCACGATTTGCTGGCGCGGCTGGCGGTGGGGCAGCCGGTAGAGGGATTTTTGCCGGAGTCGGATCAGCATTTTGAAGGACGCATTTTAAGCATTAACGACGAGGCCGAATTTACCCCGAAAAACGTGCAGACCCGCCGTGAACGCGAACGACTGGTGTACGGCGTAAAAACGCGTTTTAAAAACGATGCGGCGCGTACGCTCAAATCCGGAATGACGTTGGAAGTTTCTTTCGGGGAGGAAAAATAAAATGCCCGCCCTACGCGCCGCGGTGGAACAGGTAAGCAAAAAAATGGGCCGCACGCAGGCGCTTAAGCGGGTGGACGCTTCTTTTGCGGCCGGGCAGGTGCACGGCATTATCGGCCCCAACGGCGCGGGCAAAACCACGCTGATGCGTCTGTTGGCGGGGCTGCTGCACCCCGATACGGGCAGCGTTTCTTATTTTCAAGGAAATCAGCTTGTTTCCGCCGAAGCGGCCAAGCGCGTAACAGGGTATTTCCCGCAGGAACCCAGCCTGTACCCGGATTTGACGTGTGAGGAACACCTGGAATTTTTCCGCGATTTATATGACCTGCCGCAGGCGGACTTTATCCGGCGAAGCGAAGAATTGCTGCAGGCAACGGGGATGACGCCTTTTAAAGACCGCCCGGCCGGGAAACTGTCCGGCGGGATGTATAAGAAATTGGGGCTGATGTGCGTGCTGTTAAACCGCCCCCAACTGCTCCTGTTAGACGAGCCTACCGTAGGGGTAGACCCCGTCAGCCGGCAGGAGCTGTGGGATTTGGTGTACAGCTTTGCCGGGGAAAATATGACGGTCATTTTAAGCACTTCTTACATGGACGAGGCCGGCCGCTGCGCGTGCGTGCACGTGCTAAGCGGCGGGGAAATGCTGGCCTCCGGCGCGCCGCAGGAAGTAACGGCGCGGTTTGGCGTACATGATTTTTCGGAGATATTTTTAAACCATGCAGCAAATTGATCCGGTAATTCGCGTGAAAGATTTGGTGGTGTCGTTTGGCGATTTCCGCGCGGTGGACGGCGTGAGCTTTGACGTGCAGCGCGGGGAAATTTTCGGCTTTTTAGGCGCCAACGGCGCCGGCAAAACCACCACCATCCGCACCATTTGCGGCATTTTAAATCCTTCTTCGGGTACGGTGGAAGTGGACGGAAAAGACGTGTCTTCCTCCACGGCTGTGCTCAAGCCGCGCATTGGGTATATGTCGCAAAAATTTACGCTGTATCCCGACCTGACCGTGCGGGAAAACCTGCACTTTGCGGGCAGCCTCTATGCCATGAGCCCGCAGGCCATTGCCCAGCGTTCCCATAAGCTGATGGAGTTTATCGGGCTTCGGGAGGATTTGCCGGATCCCGTCAGCCATTTGTCGGGCGGCGTCAAGCAGATGGCGGCGCTGGCGTCTTCTTTGCTGCACGATCCGGAGCTGGTGTTTTTGGACGAACCCACCGCCGGCACTTCGCCCCAAACGCGGGCCTCTTTCTGGGCGCTGATCCGCCGCTTGGCCCAGTTGGGCAAAACCATTTTTGTAACCACCCACTATATGGACGAAGCCGAATACTGCGGGCGGATTGCGCTGATGGAGCGGGGCAAAATCGTGGCGATGGGCACGCCCGGGGAACTGAAAAAAGAATTTTTCCCGGTTAAGCCGCTGGAACTTTCGTTTACAAAACCCGTGGAACAGCCTTTGCGCGCGGCGCTGGAAAAAGCGGGGATTGCTTCGGCCGTATTCGGCGCGCGCCTGCGGGTGCGTGCGCCCGACCGGGCCGCCTTTGAACAAGCCGCCGCGCCGTTTCGGGACGGCTTTCTCGCCCGGGAAACGGAACCCACCCTGGAAGACGTCTTTCTGCAGGCGGTGAGCGGGAGGAAAGCCGTATGACCTTTTCTTGGCGCCGCGCCCGCAGCGTGGCTTTAAAAGAATATAAACATATTTTGCGCGACCCGTTTACCCTGCTGGTTACGTTGGTGCTGCCGCTGGTGTTTGTGGGATTTTTCGGCTTTGTGATTGATCTGGATTACAAACATATGCGCGTGTATGTGCGCGACAACGATCAAACCAGCGTCTCCCGCCGTTTTTTGCAGGAGGCGGCGTCCTCGGGGTATTTTGATTTGCACCCCGTGCACGGCCAGTTCCAGCTGGATCAGGCGCTGGAGCGCAACGACAGCCCGGCCTTGTTGGTCATCCGCCCGGGGTTTGGGCGGCATATCCGCGCGGGGGACGCGGAACACCCCGGCGAGGTGCAGCTTTTGGCCGACGGGACGGACAATGTGCAGGCCAGCATCATGGGCAGCTATATGCAGGGCGTGGTGCAAAAGGCCAACGCCGTTTTCGCCCGGGACAACCCCGCCTTGGCAGACGCCGCTGGCGCGGGAGATCGGATCCGAAGCCGTTTCTTGTTTAACCCGGAGCTCAACAGCCGCTGGTTTATCGTACCCGCTTTAAGCACCATTATTATCGGTTTTTTGGCCATTGTGCTTACGGCGCTGACGGTGGCCAAAGAGTGGGAAAACGGATCGATGGAACTGCTTCTTTCCACGCCGGTGCGCCCGGCCGAAATTGTGCTGGGAAAGCTTGTGCCGTATTTCTTGTTGACGTTTTTTGACGTATTGGTCGTTTTTGTGCTGGCGATATACGTGTTTAAAATTCCGTTTCTGGGCAGCTTTTTATTTTATGTGGCGGCGTGCTGGGTGTATATTACGGGGGCGCTTGCGCTGGGATTGGTAATTTCCGTCGTTACGCGCCAGCAGCAGGCGGCCATTCAGTTTGCTTTTGCGGTGGGGTTATTGCCGTCGTTTATCTTTTCGGGGTTTATTTTCCCCATTGAAAATATGCCGGCATTTTTCCAGTATTTTACCGCTTTGTTTCCCCAGCGGTGGTTTTTGCTCATCAGCCGTACGGTGTTTTTAAGCGACGCCGCCCCCGCCACCTTAGCCACCGCGCTGGCGGCGATTGGGGTGTTTGCCGGCGCTATGATTTTGCTGGCGGTGCATAAATTTAAAACGGATGTGGAACCATGAAACTGCGCGCGCGAACCTTAAAAGGATTTTTTGTAAAAGAAATTATCCAAATCATACGGGATCCCAAAATGATTATGGCAATTTTCTTTATTCCCGTAATGCAAACCATTATGTTTGGCCTGGCGCTGACCAGCGAAGTAAAAAACATCAAATTTGTAGTGGCTTCCAAGCCCGGCAAAATAGCGCAGGATTTGGAAACCCGCGCGCTGGCGTCGGGCTGGTTTACCAAGGTGCCGGGCGTAAACGGCGCCCAGGTGGAAGACCCGGAAGCGCTGGTGGCCTCTCATAAAGCCGAGGCGGTGCTCGTAGCGCCGCCGGAAGGGTTTGAAAAAGCTTTGGAGCGCGGTTCCGAGCCGATCCAGCTGTTGCTTAACGCCACCAACGCCCAGCGCGCCCAGCAGGTAAACGGATACGTCCAACAGCTGGTGGCGGAAGTGGCGCGCGAGAACGGGTACGATCTCTCCGGCGGGCTGATTAAGCTGGATATGCGGGTGTTGTTTAACCACTATATGGACACGACTTCTTTTATGATTCCGGCCCTGCTGGTAATGTCCACATTTATTGTGCTGCTGGTGGTGGGGGGAATGGCGATTGCCAAAGAAAAGGAAACGGGCACGATGGAAAAACTGATAGTTTCTCCCTGCAGCGTGGAAGAAATTATGGTGGGCAAGACGCTGCCGTATTTTGTCATCGGGCTGTGCATTGTGGGGCTGATTTTGTTTATCGGCGTAGCGGGGTTTGGTATTCCGTTTCGGGGCAGTTTGTGGCAGGTGGCGGTCAATGCGGTGCTGTTTGCCGTATCGGCGCTGGCGTGCGCCCTGCTTATCAGCACGGTGGTGCATACCCAGCAGCAGGCCATGATGGCCAGCGCGCTTTTTTTAATGCCGGCTATTTTGCTTTCGGGCGTTTTCTTTCCGGTGGCCAACATTCCGCCGCTGTTTCGGTGGATGTGCTATCTAAACCCCATGATGTATTCGGTAGTTAATTTCCGCTCCATTATTTTAAAAGGCGGCGACGTTTGGTTTTTCTGGCAAAACTGCCTGTGGCTGGCGGTTATTTCCGCCGTTCTTTGCGCGGCCGCGTATAAAAACTTCAAATCCAAGCTAAACTAAACTGCCTGTATTGGAAACTCCCTTATAAAATCCGCCCCCTGCGCCTGTGCAGGAACCGGGATAAATTAGTAAAATAGAAGGGTATGGAAGTTATTGTATTTTTACCCATTTTATTTTTCTCCATTGTCCTGCACGAATTTGCGCACGGGCTGGCGGCGTACCGCCTGGGGGACGACACCGCCTACCTGAGCGGACGCCTTACCCTCAACCCGCTGCATCATATTGACCCGATCGGCACGCTGGCCGTGCCGGCGTTGTGCTGGCTGATAGGGATGCCGCTTTTCGGCTGGGCCAAGCCCGTGCCGATTAACCCGATGCGGATGCCTTCCCCTCGGCGGGATATGGGCAAAGTGGCGTTTGCGGGGCCGGCGGTCAATTTGCTGTTGGCGGTGGTGTGCGTGCTGGTGATGAAGATGCTTCTCATCGGGCAGGCTTTCTTTTCCGCGCGCACGTTGGAGCAACTCTTTTTATTTTTGCAGTATGGCATGTTTATTAACGTATTTTTGGCGGTATTTAATTTAATTCCCATTCCGCCCTTGGACGGCGGCCGCATCGTAACGGCGCTTCTGCCCCTGCAGGCCGCGCTGAAGTACGACGGCTTTTTCGGCCGCTACGGCATGTATGTGGTGCTGGCGCTTATTTTGACGGGGGCGGTAAAATATATTTTACTTCCGCCAACCCTGTTGGTGGTGGGAGCTTTTTCGAAGTTCTTAATGTAGTACAGAGGTATTTATGCAACAAGACAAAATTGTACTTTCCGGTATGCGCCCGACGGGCAAACTCCATTTAGGCAACTTTCACGGAGCGCTTAAAAACTGGGTGGCGCTGCAGGACAAGTACAACTGCTATTTTTTCGTGGCGGATTTGCATTCGCTCACCACGGCGTATGAACACACCGAGAACCTGGCCGAAAACAGCCGCAATATGCTGATAGACTGGCTGACGGCGGGGCTGGATCCGGAGAAATGCACTATTTTTATTCAGTCCGACGTACCCGAAGTAAGCGAGCTCAACACCCTGCTGGGGATGATTACCCCGCTGGGCTGGCTGCTTAGAAACCCGACGTATAAAGAGCAAATTCAGGAACTGTTAAAACAAAAATACGCCGGCCAGTTGGACGAAAAATCGCTGGGCGAAAAAATCAACTCCATCACCGGCGACGAGGAAATTTCTTCCTTCGGCTTTTTGGGGTACCCGGTGCTGATGGCAACCGATATTCTCATTCAGCAGGCCGCTTACGTGCCGGTGGGCAAAGACCAAACCGCCCACTTGGAAATCGCGCGTGATTTGGCCCGCCGCTTTGCCGAAATTTACGGGCAGGCCGTATTTACCGAGCCCGCCCCGCTCTACACCGAAGTGGCGCGCGTGCCGGGGCTGGATGGGCGGAAAATGTCCAAGTCGTACCACAACACCATTAATTTGGGCGAAGATTTAGACTCCGTACGCAAAAAAGTGATGACGATGTTCACCGACCCCAACAAGAAAAAAGCCACCGACCCCGCCAACCCCGAGGGCTGTGTGGTGTACGCGTTCCACCGGATTTACAACCCCAACGCCGCCAAACGCTGCGAAGAATGCAAGGCGGGCGCGCTGGGCTGTGTGGCGTGCAAGAAGGAGCTTTTTGCCTTGATGGAACCGGAGATGAAAGCCTTCTCCGAACGGCGCAAACTGTTTGAAAGCGACGAGGCCCTGCTGCAGAAAATCGTTGCTGCCGGCAAAGACCGCGCCCGCGCCAATGCCGCCAAGACGCTGGCCGCCGTGAAAAAGGTCATGAGGATTACAAGATAAGTATGCTGGCTCCCGCACCGATAAATGTTCATATCAACGTGTTTGAAGGCCCGATGGACCTGCTTTTGCACTTGATTAAAAAAGACAATTTGGACATTTGCGACATTAACATTGCGGAAATTACCACGCAGTACTTGGATTATTTAAACGTCATGAAGGAACTGAACCTGGAAGTGGCGGGCGAGTTTTTGGTGATGGCCAGCACGCTGATGCAGATCAAAGCCAAAACGTTGCTCCCCTCCCAGGCGCCCACCACCGAAGACGAAGGGCCCAACCCCGTCAAAGAGCTGGTGGCCAAGCTGGTGGAATATCAAAAGTACAAAGAAGCCAGCAAATTTTTAGAACAAAAGTTTGAAGAAAACAAAGACAATTTTTATCGTTCCGCCCCTATTTTTGACGACGGAGAAAAAGTAATCAACCTGCAAATGTTTGATTTGCTTTCCGCCGTAAAACGCGCGTTTGAGCGGCTGGACGAACGCAAACGCATTGAACTGCTGAAGGTGGAAGAGTTCCCCATTGAAATGAAAATGGAGAAAGTGGTCAACCTGTTCAAACACCGCGAGTGGGTACTGCTGGACGATATTTTCGTCGGGGAAACCAAAAAACGCGGCATTATTACGTGTTTTATGGCGGTGCTGGAACTGATGAAAATTAAAAAACTGATTGCCCGGCAGGATGAAAAGCTGGGCCAAATCCGGATTTATTTAAACCCGGAAAACAAAGACAAAGATTTTAAAACCTTAATGCACGGCGAAGAAAAATAACCGCCCCGGAGGATTTGACTATGCAAACCGAAGAACAACTGCCCGAAACCGAACAGGCCGCACTTGTTGCCCCGCAGGAAGTTTCTTCCGCCGCGCAAACGCCCGCGCAGGCGGCGCCGGCAGACGAGTTGCAACCCTCTTCCGCCCCCGCGCAGCCCGCAGACGGCGAAACGGCGGGTGCGAAATCGTCGGCGCCGGGGCAGGCCGATGCGGCGGCGGACGCTTCCGCCCAACCGGCTGAGGCGGCTTCTTCCGAGGAGCCGTTTGAACTGGTGCCCACCAGCGAATTTAAACAGATTGTAGAAACGCTTTTGTTTATTACCGACCGCCCGCTTAAACCCAGCCGCATTGCGGACGTAATTGACGGCGTGGACGCGCGGCGCGTGCGGGAAATGATTTTGGAAATTAAAGACGACTACATCCGCCGCAACAGCGCCGTGCAGGTGGTGGAGCTGGGGGGCGGGTTTCAAATGTCCACCAAGCCCGAATACGGCCGCTGGGTGCGCCGCCTGTACAATGAAAAAATGACCACCCGCCTTTCCAACGCCGCGCTGGAAACGCTGGCGATTGTGGCCTACAAACAGCCCATTACCCGGGCGGAAATGGAAGCCATCCGCGGGGTGGACGTGGCCGGGCCGCTGGAGCGGCTGCTGGAGCGGTCGCTGGTGCGTGTGGTGGGCAAAAAAGACACGGTCGGCCGGCCGATGGTTTACGGCACGACGGATGAATTTTTAAGAATGTTCGGGCTGAACAAAATTTCCGATCTGCCCGATTTGCAGGTGTTTGCGGCAAAGTCGCTGCGCGAAAAACAGGAAGACCTGCCGTTTGGCGAGCCGCTGCCGCCGCTGGCCGAACCGGCGATTATTCCGGTGGAAGAACTGGAAGGAGAAGAACGCCTGGAAGCGTTGGACTCGTCGGCCGATCCTTTCTTTACGCGCAACAGCTACAACAAAGGCGACTTTTTCGGCCAGCAATCGCCCGAGGCGGATGCGTTCGCGGCGCCGGATGTCAATCCCGCCGGGCAAGAGCCTGCCGCCAAGCCGTCTTCTTCGGAGCCGGAAACTTCGCCCGCTTCGCCGGACGGCGCTTCCCGGCCGGAAGCGCAAACCGCCGCTTCGGAGCAAACCCAAGAGATCTCCCAGGAGGAAACCAAATGAATATCGTTTTAGCCGCCAGCGAGGCGTTCCCGTTTTGCAAAACCGGCGGATTGGCAGACGTGGTAGGCGCTTTGTGCCAGCAGTTTGCCATGCGCAAAGGCAACAAAGTGCTGTTGTTCCTGCCGCATTACCGCAGCATTGTGCGGGTGTCTTCCTTAAAAGTGGTGCCGGGCGTGTATTTGATTCCGATCGGAGACCGCATTGAACAAGTTTCTCTTTCCTATATCAACTGGGGCAATGTGCTGGTGTTTTTTGTGGGCAGCCGCAAATACTTTGACCGCCCCGAACTCTACCGCACCAAAACGGGCGAATTTGCCGATAACGACGAACGGTTTATTCTCTTCAGCCGGGCCGTGCTGGAAGGGTGCAAATTTATCGGTTTCCGCCCCGACATTATCCACTGCCACGACTGGCAGACGGGCCTGATCCCCGCGTATTTGAAGACCGTTTATAAATTGGACGCCTTCTACACCCGCACCCGCAGCTTGTACACCATTCACAACATTGCCTATCAGGGGCATTTCCCTTATTCCACGTTTAAAAAAGCGGGGTTCCACCCGGTGGATTATACCCCCGAAAAATTTGAATACTACGGTGGCATCAGCTTCCTAAAAAGCGGCATCGTGTTTGCCGATAACATCAATACCGTCAGCCCCAACTACGCGCGCGAAGTGCAGAGCGACCCTGCCATGGGTTTTGGCCTGGAAGGCTTGCTGCGCTACCGCAGCAAAAACTTCTGCGGCATTGTAAACGGTATTGACACCGAAGTATGGGATCCGGAAATTGACCCGGTGCTTCCCATCGGCTACGACGCGGCGGAAGCCGTAAAAGGCAAATTGGCCGCCAAGCTGGCGCTGCAGCAGCAGTGCAAACTGTCGCAAGATCCCGACAAGCCGCTTATTGGCATTGTGTCGCGCTTGGATTACCAAAAAGGGCTGGATATCGTAGTGGATTTAATCGGCCGCTTAAAAGACCGCGTGCAATTTGTAGTGCTGGGCATGGGCGACCCGATGTTGGAAAAAGCCTACCAGAGCTTGGCGCGCAACAATCCGGCGTCGGTCAGCTACAACGGCCGGTTGGACGAAGATTTGGCGCACCGCATTTATGCGGGGGCGGATATTTTCCTGATGCCTTCGCGCTTTGAGCCGTGCGGCCTCTCGCAGCTGATCGCCATGAAATACGGCACGCTGCCGGTGGTGTCTAAAGTAGGGGGGTTGGTGGACACGGTCAAAGGATACCAGCCCGGCAAGGAAGACACCGCAACCGGATTTTTTATTGAAGAATTTACCGAACACGGCATTTTGCAGGCGATGGAAGGCGCTTTGGCGGTGTTTAACGACCGCAAACGCTGGAACCGCTTGGTGCGCAATGCCATGCGGCAGGATTTGTCGTGGGATAAATCGGCCCAACAATATCTGGAACTTTACAGAAAGACGGTTATTTAGGAGATCATATGAAAAACTTTCGCCGTTTGGCGGCTGTTTTGGCCGCGTGTTTCTTTTTAACGGGCGCACTGGCCGCCGGAGAAGTCAAAAATGTCATTTGGATTATCGGGGACGGCATGGGCCCCGAAGCCATGGGCCTTTTTATGCAGGGGGTGCGCTACGCCGGGCTGGAGGAATATGCCGGGCGCGTATCCAACTTGGAAAAAATGATGAACAGCGGCGAATGGGGGTTGTTCTTTAACAATACGCATGATACGGTGGTAACCGATTCCGCCGCTTCGGCTACGCAAATGGCCACGGGCCGCTTTTCCCGGCCGGAGTTTATCGGCATGGATTACAACAGCCAGCCGGCCGAAACTTTTTTGGAGCTGGCGCGCAAGCAGGGCAAGGCCATTGGCATCATTACCGACACCTACGTGGCGGACGCCACCCCGGCCGGATTTACCGCGCACGCGCAGAACCGCAACCAGAAAATGGAAATCGCCCGGCAGCTGCTTGCTTTTGCGCCGGAGGTGGTAATGGGCGGCGGCCTTAAGTATTTTACGACGGGCGAAAACAAAAAACTGCTTCGCCAAGCCAAGAAAAAAGGCTACCGCGTGGCCAAAAATAAAAAAGAGCTGGCGGCCGTCAAATCCGGCAAGGTGCTGGGGTTGTTTGCGGAGGAATCGCTGCCGATGTCTTTGGAAATGGATGAATATCCCGCCATTCCCTCGCTTACCGAACAAACCCAAAAAGCCGTTGAACTGTTAAGCAAAAACGAAAACGGTTTTGTGCTGGTGGTGGAGGCCGGAAAGATTGACTGGGCCGGCCACGCCAACGACGCGGGCGCGTGGTTCCACGAAATGAAAGCGCTGGACGAGCTGTTGGGATATGTCAACGCATATGCCGACAAAAACGGCGAAACGCTGGTCTACTTAAACGCCGATCACGACACCGGCCTGGGCGCTTTTACCTACCGCCACCTGGGCAAAGACAAAGCCATGAAGAAAACCGCCCAGGGCGAAGTGCTCTACGGCGGGGATGTGGATTACGCCTCGTTTGAAACGTTCCGCCAGTTTAACAAGCAAAAAAAGAGCCTGTACAACTTGGAAATGGAACTTAAAAAGATGCCGGCCGAAAAACTGACGCCCCAATACCTGCAAAAACGCCTTTCCGAAGCGATGGGCTTTGAGGTGGATATTACCCAATTTGAAAATTTGTCCGACGTAAGCGGCCTGTTTAAACAACTCAACGAGTCGCGCGGCATTGTGTGGGCGAGCGTAAACCATTCGTCTCTTCCCATTTTAAGCGTGGCCTACGGCCCGGACGCGGATGAATTTACCGGCGTATACCATAATACGGATATTTTGCCCCGTATGAAAAATGTGTTGGGCTGGAGCGAAAAATGACGGATAAAGATTTAAACGAAATGTTTGAAGGCAAAAAACAAGCCGCTCCCGCTGCGGCGCCCAAGCAGGTCTTCCGGCTGCACCGGCGGCTGTTTTTGCTGGTGTTTGCGGTGGCGGTGCTGCTGCAGAGCGTGGTGTTTGTGGATATGCGGCTGGGCAATTATTACCGGGAATTAAACGACAGTTTTAAAGTGATTTTAACCGTCAGCGCTCAGACGCCCAACGAAGAGCTGGAACAGATGGGCGAATCGCTGAATCAAAAGACGGATATTTCTTCGGTCAGGCTCTTCTCTCCCGAGGATGCCCTGGCGGCGGTGGAACGCCAAAACCCGCAGCTGACCGAGGCGCTCCTTTTAATGGGCAAAAATAAAATGCCTGCGTATTTTGAACTGAAGTTAACCTATCAAGCCATCAACAACATCCGTCCGTTTGTGGATAATTTGGCGGCGGAATATCCGGGGCTGGAGCCGCATTATAATGCCGACCACGCCCGCCTGCTGTTCTATACCGGGCTGTGCGCCAAATTGCTGAATTTGGCGGTTATCTTTGCGGTATTGTTGTTCTTGGCGTTTATGTTTTTGGTAGAGGCGTACCCGTCTAATCAGGTGCGCGCGCATTATTTGGGGGGGGCGGTGTCCGGCGTGTTGGCGGGGCTGGCGTCGTGTGCGTTTTTTGCGGTGCTGGTGTACCCCACCGGATTCCTGGCCGCCGCAGCCGCCCAGTTTACGACGCCGGGCCGGCAGCTGTTGATGTTGGCCTTTTGCGGGCTGTTTGGGTGGACATTGTCAAAATGGCAAAAATTTTAAGCGTTTTTCTGGCCTTGGTGTTTTGTACTTCGCCGCTTTTCTGCGACGAAGCGGCCGACCGTAAACGCGAGATAGAAAAATTAAAAAACGAAGCCGCTCAAAAAGAGCGCGAACTGAAACGCTACCGCGAACAGGAAAAAAAGATTTCAAAAGAAATTTCCGCTCTGGAAGACAAAAAAGCCCGCGCCGAACGGTTGAAAAATCAAGTGGAGTCGGACATTTCATACGTGGAGCAGAACCTGCTTTCCATAGAAGATAAACGCGCCGCGCTGGAGCGGAGCATGCCCATGTGGCAGGGCGTGGTGGAGGAAGAACTGCGCAACTATTATTTTACCCCTTCCTGCCCGTATTGCCCGGGCGGATACAGCCTGGAGCAGGAAATTTTTGTAGACCGTATGCTTACCCACAAGGCCGCTTTTGCCGCGGAACTGAAAAAAGAAAATACGGAAGCCAAAAAGAAAATCCATACCTTTGAAGAACGCAACAAAAAATTGCTGGCGCAAAGCAGCCAAATCAAGAAAGAACAGGCCGTCATTTCCCAGTCCTTTAATAAAAAGAAAAAAGATTTAGACGTTACCAAGCGCAAAGTGGCGGCGGTGCGCAAAGAAATTAACGAGCTTAATAAATCCGCCGAAGAGCTAAACCGGCTGTTGGCTTCGTTTGAGCGCAAACGCAAAGCGGCCGACGCCAAAAAAGCGGCGGCTTCCAAGAGCTCGTCCCAAAAAACGGCCGGGCCGAAAATTGACGTGCCGCGCAACTCGCTGCCGTGGCCGGCGGTGGGCAAAGTGCTCAGCAAGTTTGGCAAAGAATACCGTTCCGACTTAAATACGTGGATTTTCCGCGACGGCATTAAAATCGCCGCCAAGGCCGGCTCGCCGGTGCGCACGGTGGCGGAAGGAAGCATTATTTATGCCGGGCCGTTCCGCTCGTACGGCAACGTGGTCATTGCCGACCACGGGAAGGGATTCTTTACCATTTACGGATTTTTGCAGCAAATCAGCGTAAGCGTGGGGGACAAACTTCCGCAGCAAGGCGTGATTGGAACCGCCGGAAAAGACACGCAGGCCTCTTCCGGCACGGGCCAAAGCGCGGTGTATTTTGAAATCCGCCAAGGCACCACGGCCGTAGATCCGCTGAATTGGCTGAAATAGAAAAGAGGATATTATGAAATCAAAAAAACTGAACCGTTACGCCGTGTTTGCGGCGGTGGTATTTTTTGTGGGGACGCTGTTTCCGTATGCGTATGCGGCGGCGGACAACAGCCTAAAACAGCTGCGCACGTTAGTGGACGTGGTGGAATTTGTAAAAGAAAACTATGTGGAAACTACCGATACGGATGAATTGGTGGCGGGCGCAATTAAAGGAGTGGTAAACGAACTGGACGATTTTTCGCAGTATCTGGATCCGAAAGACTACAAAGAACTTAAAAACGATACCCGCGGCGAGTTCGGCGGATTGGGCATGCGCCTGCAAATGGTGGATGATTTTGTAACCGTCATGTCGCCCATGCCGGCAACGCCTGCGTTTAAGGCGGGGGTCATGCCCGGCGACCGCATTTTGTTCGTGGACGACCAAGACCTCGCCGGTATGAAGCTGGAAGACGCGGTGGAACTGATGCGCGGCCCGGTGGGAAGCAAAGTGAAAATTACCATCAGCCGCAAAGATGAAAAAGGCAACTATAAAACCTTGCCGGATTTTAATTTTAAACGCGAAAAAATCGTGCCGGAAGTGGTGTACTACCGCATGCTGGACGGAAAAGTAGGCTACCTGTATATGGTGGATTTTTCCGGCCACAGCACCGAAGAAGTAAAAAAAGCGCTGGCGGATTTGCAAAAGCAGGGCATGCAGTCGCTGGTGTTGGACTTGCGCTTTAACCCCGGCGGCTTGCTGACGGGCGCGGTGGATATTGCCAAGCTTTTCCTGCAGCCGGATGAAATGATCGTCTACACGCAGGGCCGCAAACCGGAGTATTACCAGGAATTTAAAACCTCCGCCAAGCCCGATTATCCCGACGTGCCGCTTGCGGTACTGGTCAACCAAGGCTCGGCCAGCGCCAGCGAAATTGTAGCCGGCGCCTTGCAGGACAATAAACGCGCCTTTGTGGTGGGCCAGCGCACCTTTGGCAAAGCCAGCGTGCAGCAGGTGCTGCCGCTTTCGGGCGGGGCGGGGCTGCGCTTGACGATTGCCCGCTATTATACGCCTTCCGGCCGGCTGATCCAGCGCGACTACCGCGATAAATCCAAGGCCGAAGAAGGCGGCATCTTCCCGGATGTGGAAGTAATTGTGCCGGCGGAAGATGAAGTAAAGGTGTTTATGCAGTACAACAACATCGTCCACACGCCGGGCAAAAAAGATCCGGAGGTCAAGTTTACGGAAAAAGACCCGGTGCTGGATAAAGCCGTGGAAGTGCTGACGGGGAAACTGTCGCTGGAAGACGCCAAGGCCCAGTCTAAAAAAGAGGCCCAGGCGCGCAAAGCCGAAAAAGAGGCCAAACAAAATAAAACGAAAGACGCGGCCGCCGAAACTTCCGACGCTCCCGCCCAAACGCAAGGAACGGATAAATAAGTATGAAAAAAGATTTTATGATTTTGGGCATAGAGTCCACCTGCGATGAAACTTCCGCCGCGCTTTTAAAGGGCGGAAAGGAAATTGTGACCAACGTCATTTATTCGCAAATAGAGGAGCATAAAAAATACCACGGCGTCGTGCCCGAACTGGCCAGCCGCGCCCATGCGGCCAAAATTGCCACGGTTATTCACGAAGCGCTGGGAGATCACCCCATTGACTGCGTCGCCTTTGCCAGCGGGCCGGGCCTGCCGGGCGGGCTGATGGTGGGGCGCGTGGCGGCGGAAACCCTTGCAAATTTTAAAAAAGTCCCTATACTAGGAATAAACCACCTGGAGGGACACATCTTTGCCTGCGATTTTGAAGGAACGGAGGTAAAGAACCGGTTGGAGTTCCCCCTGGTGGCTTTGGTCGTTTCGGGGGGACATACGGAGCTGTGGTATGTCAAAGGATACGGCGAATATAAGGTTTTGGGCAAAACGCGCGACGACGCCGCCGGCGAAGCGTTTGATAAAGTAGCCAAACTGCTGGGGCTTGCCTATCCGGGCGGGCCGCAAATTTCCAAACAGGCGCTTTCGGGCCGCCGGGATGCCATCCACTTTCCGCGCCCGCTGATGCCGGGTACGTGGGAATTTTCGTTTAGCGGCATTAAAACCGCCGTCAGCTACTATTTGCGCGACCACCAGAATTTTAATATCCCCGACGTCTGCGCCAGTTTTGAAGAAGCCATGGTGGAAACCTTGGTAACCAAAACGTTGCTGGCGGCCAAGAAGCACAAGGTGCGCCATATCGCCATCGGCGGCGGCGTGGCGGCCAACACCTTGCTGCGCGAACGCATGCAGCAACAAGCGGCACAGGCCGGCATTGCCGCCCATTTTGTGGAGCGGAAACTGTCTTCGGACAATGCCGCCATGATTGCGCTGGCCGCTTATAAAAAATTGGAACATGCCGAAAAAACCGGCAAACCCGTTAAAAAGAATATAGACATTAATCCCAATATGAAAGTGCGCAGCTGGGATTAACGAGGAGTTTAAATGATTTTGTGGGCTATGCCCGATTCGGGCGATAAAACCAAAGAAGTTTACGCCTCTTTTATTGAGCTTTTTAAGAAAGAAAACCCTTCCGTTGACGTTACCGTCCGCGTGTTTACCCGCAACGTCCTGTGGCGGCGGATGTTTACGATCAAACACCCCACCCACGAAGAAGAAGTGCCGGATTTGGTGCAAATTCCGCACTACTGGACGGCTCTTTTGGTGCGGGAAGGCGTGGCGGAAAATCTTTCCGAGTTGGATCCGGGCCTTTCGCTGGCCAATTGCTTGGTTCCCTTAAAACCGCATTGCTACCAGCCCGGCACCAAAGACATTTATTCTTATCCGTGGTGGTTTGATTTAAGCGCGCTTCACTACCGCGCCGATCACCTGAAATTGGTTACCTCCCGGCCCGAGCATGATTTGGCCACCTGGGAAAGCCTGTTAAACATTTGCCAAGCGTTGCGCGAGCAGTTTAAAGACACCCCCGGCTACTACCCTATGCAAAACAGCGACTGGAGAGGATCCCTCTCGGTGCGCAATGCCCTGCCGTGTATTTGGGGCCGCGGGGGGGATTTGCTCTCGCCCGATTTAAGCGGCACTTTGGTGGGCACCAAAGCGTTTAAAGAAGGTATACGCGATTACGTCAATTTAGCCTTAAAAAATTATATGCCCATCCTGCGCGAGCGCGGCTCGCTGGGGACGATCGTTTCCGGCAAAGCCAGCATGATGATTTCCCGCAAGCAGGGCGTCAGCACGTTTAACGCCCGCAAAGGCATCCGCGTGCGCACGCTTCCGGTGCCTACTACGGGTACGACTTATTATTCGTACCTGGCGGGGATGAATTTGTTTGTCAATAAACTTTCCCAAGAAAAGAAAAACGCGCTTAAGTTTATTAAGTTCTGCGCCCGGCCGGACAATCAGCTTCGCTACGCCGCCATGATAGACGCTTTCCCGGCGTTTGAAGACGCGTTTGAGCAATTTATCTTTTCTTCTTCCCAGCGCTTGCAAACCTACAGCAACATCCTGGCCTCGGCCCGCACCTTGCCCAATATCACGGTAACGGGTACGATTATGGAAATTTTAAAACGCATCCTGGCCGTATGCGCTACGCAGATTGTGGAAGAACGCTTTACGCAGGCTTCGCTGGATCGGGAGCTGGATCTGGCCGCCAAAGAAATAGAATACCTGCTTTCCATTTATCAGGGGTAGCCCTATGTTTGATAAAAAATCGTATACACTTTATAAATTTCACAAACAGTTAAACCAGTCCTTTCAAAACAAACGCGAACTGTTGGAATGCGCCCTGCCGGCGTTGCGCAATTTGTTTAAATTGGACAGAGTATACTTTTTTGACTGGCAGCAGGAGCGGGCGCTTTTGTCGCTTAAAATGATGTGCAAAAAAGAGTACTGCATGGACATGCAGGAAGATATCTCCGTTTTAAACGAACCGGTTTTTTTAAAACAGCTGCTGCAAAACGGAATTGCGGAATCAACCGACTTAAGCTACCCGGCCATTTATGTACTGGTCAAGTGGGAGCGGCCGAGCGTGGAATTAAAATCCGGCGAAATTCATAATTTTATGCAGGAAAAAGTAGGCGTGCTGCGGCTGGAACGCTTCCGCAAAAACCGGGTCTTTTCGGAACAGGAAAAAGAACTGATAAAAGCCTTGGGGGAAGAAATCTCCCATAATCTGCGCAATACGGAAATAGATCAAGCCAAAAACCAACGCCTAAATATCTCCACGGCGCTGAACGACCTGTCCACCATTTTCGCTTCCTCCCTGCGGTTAAACGACGGGCTGGAACTGATTTTAAAAGGCGTTCAAAAATACTTCCGCTTTGACCGCGTCCGCCTGTATTTAACGGATTCAGAAGGAAGCAAAATTAAGTCCGTTTTGGGGGTGGATATTTCCGGAAAAGTAACCCAGCAAGACGGCAAAACCATGCCCGCCGGCGAAGAAAACCTGCTAAAAGAAGTATTTGATTCCGTGGCCACCTACCGCGCCAGCCGCAGCGTCATTTACATTCCGCTTAAAGTGCAGCGCAACAAAGTGGGCTTTTTGGCGTTTGACAACATTTTGTCGCGCCGGCGCATTGGCTATATGGATTTTATTTCCCTGCAGCAGTTCGCTTCGCAGATGGCGCTGTCTATTGACAACGCCCGCCTGTTTGAACGCGTGCAGGAACTTTCCAACTACGATGAACTGACCAAGCTGCCCGTGCGGCGCTATTTCAACGAAAAATTTGCCGAAGAAATCTACCGCTCCAAGCGTTTTGATTTGACGATGTCCCTCATCATTATGGATATAGACTGGTTTAAACAAATCAACGACGGCTACGGCCACCAAATTGGCGACTGGGCCTTAAAGGAAGTCAGCCGCGTCATTCGCACCAGCCTGCGCCAGACCGATGTGCCCTGCCGCTTTGGCGGGGACGAAATGGTAATCATGCTGCCGCGCACCAACGGCGAGGAAGCCAAAATCATTGCCAAACGCCTCAAAGACCGCATCGGCGCCATTACCTTGCCGGAACGCTACACCGAGGGCAAAGAAGTACACCTGAGCATCAGCCAAGGGATTTCTTCCTTTCCTTTTGACGGGCAAACCCCGGACGTGTTATTGGAAAAAGCCGATAAAGCGTTGTACGTGGTCAAACAAAACGGACGCGGCAGTTTTGCCGTATACCGCGAAGTGGCCGACCAAGTCGTTTCCTGATTTCCAAAAGGGCCAAGCGCTTAACATTCCGTTTGGACGGGAAAACGGTTGACATTTGCCCCAAAAGTTGCGAGAATTTAAGTGTATATTGTCGGCGTCTGTTTAGAAAAACAGCCGCCCGGTTGTGTATGTTAAAAAACAAAACGGTTTTGAAATACATTTTACGAGGGCGTGCCCTCTATAGGGAAACTCTGCTATGAAAAATATAAAACATTTTATTTCGGGATTGCTGAACACAACGGCGGTTTGCGCTGTGTTGCTGTCTTTGGCGTATACACCGCTGTTTGCACAAACGGCCGAAGTCCGAAAAGCCGGTGTATATTACAAATATAATGCTCGAAACTCTTCCATCGATGCGGTGTACTGTAATTGGGGAAACACGGTAGTATCCGATACCAATGACGTTAGCTTTACTGTTGGAAAGCACCCCTCCAGTAATGACAATATAAGAGATCCTTGGGTCAGCTCGGCGTTAATTGAATATGATCAGCCTTATTCTTCTCCTACAGCAGAGAACGCTTATCCAAATCATTGTTTGTCTTTGTGTATGCAGGTATACTGCACCAATAAACCCATGGCGCAGAGTACATATTCCATCGCATTTCCGCTGCAGCAAGTTAAATTTGACATTGTTAAATACTATAACGGTAAAAACGTAGAAAACCCGGAAGAAACGCCGGCCATTCGTACGATTGATTTGTACCCGGATACCGAAAACGATTCCGCCATTTGCGGTTCGTATCATTGCCCGGGCGGCCCGACGGAAGGGTATGTCTGTCCCTCTCCTCAATACGAATATAGAAATGGACGTTGTTATCAATTTGGGACAAATATCATCGCCTCTACTAAATGCGGGTGGGATTCAAGCGACAGTAAATATAATCATGCCAATTCTACCTCTTGCCCCAATATGACTTGCGATTGGGTCATTTTCAACAATGACGGTACCCCTTCCAACCAGCCGATTACCTTTTGTGCAGCGTGGGACGGATCGTACGAAATTGCGGGCGAATTTGGCAAATCCAACGGGGATTTTGCCTTCCGCTCCACCGTCTCTACGGATTTCCCCGGCGACAATATCATCACGGACAAGATTGAATTCAGCTCTACGATTGCCTACCCGGGTATGAACCAAATCCCGATACAGGTGGACGTGACGAACGTGCACACGGTGCGCAGTACG
>CASFFZ010000002.1 GCA_949294095.1 uncultured bacterium | reverse complement strand
TGCGCCGCTTTGATAATCCGCCCGGGCAATCAGATCCGAACAAAGCGGATAATCTTTATTTAATTTCAGGCATTCTTCTTCATTTTCGCAGCACAAACGCCCGTCTTTATACGACGGCATTTTAAGCGTATAGCCGTATTTCCCTTTGCTTTGCGCTTCTATACCCGTACCGGCTTCATTGGTGCTGTATACAAAGTTTTTGGTATTGGTAGAAGGAATGATATCCGATAATTTGGATAGATCCGCCAGATAATCTTTATCCAAGGCACAGCGTTTTTCCTGCTCCGTTCGCACGGCCGCCATGATTTCTTCGGCTTCTGTGGTTTTGCGCGTCTCAATCACTTTGCTGAACTTTGGCAGCACTACCGCCGACAAAACCCCTATCACAATCACGACCACCAACAGTTCAGTAAGTGTAAACGCTTTTTTCTTCCGTTTCAGTTTCATGCACGCTCCTTCTGTCACGCATTAGCGCATTTTTTCAAGAGAATCAGATTGTCTAAAAAGTTCTTCTAATAGTATAAACTTCATTTACTGCAATTGCAATACAATTTTATTCTTTATACATCGGGTAAAAATAAATGCCCATATAGACCGGGTTGTCCACAAAATTCTTTACGTTGGAACGCATCGCCCACAGGCCGGTGGGGTGCACGGTATAGATTTGCATGGCGTCTTCATACATAAAATTATGCACCTGGCGGTAGAGCAAGTTGCGTTTGGAAAAATCGGTCTCCGCGACGGCTTTTTCAATCAAGCGGTCGGCCAGCGGGTTTTTATATCCCTGCGACAGCGCATAGCGGCCTTGGCTGTGAATGAATGGGAAATAAAAATTATGGGCGTCAGCATAATCGGCCACCCAGCCGCGGGCCCACATGGGCATTTGGCGCTTGGCGGTTTTTTCCAAAAAGGCGGGCCACGTCACGCCGCGCAAATCAATCTGGAATTTGGGGTTTAAACTTTCCACATTGCGTTTTAAAATTTCGCTGGCGATTTGGCGCATATCGCCGCTGGTGTTGTAGGTAATGGTAAATTTGAAACCTTTTTCCCACACTTGCCCGTTCCAGGCTTTTTGAAAATGCTCTTTGGCTTTTTCCAAATCAAAATGGTAGCGTTTAAACCCGTCATCATAGTGCACCAATCCCGCCGGGGCCGGGCCGATGGCCCGCTCGCCGCGGCCTTCCATAGACTGTTCCAAAAACGCGTCGTAATCAAACGCGTATTCAAACCCTTTGCGCAGGTCTTTGTCGGCAAAGAAATTGGAAGGAATGCCCTGCCCGTCCAACTGGCCGGAACCGACGTCCGGGTTGGCCTGCATATTGATATCCAGCGTAAAGAAAATCACCGGGTCGGTGCGCAGGCGGGGCAGATTGTCGTATACGGTAATATCCGGATTTCCTTTTAATTGGGCCGCAAACTTGGTGGAAATTTCCGCCACGTCCGCATCGCCCGATTCCAGCATCAGGCGCAGGGTGGAAGGTTCGTCCACCGTCATCATATGAATGGTTTTCAGCCGCGGCGCGCCCGCAAAATAGGCTTCGTTGGCGGCCAGCGTCAGGCGTTTGGCGGCAATATCCCACCGCGCCACCCGGAAGGGGCCCGTTCCGTTGGCCTGCGAGAAAAAAGGAGAAGAATCTTTGGAAAAATTGTTAAACTGTTTCCACGTTTCCTCGGTGCCGTCCCACGCGCCGCGCTGGGCGGCCCACTTTTTGCTTACCACATAGCTCCACCGCGCCACGATAGACAAAAACGGCGCAAACGGACGCTTGAGGGTAACCACCACGTTATCCCCTTCTACGCGCACGGCGTCGGCCGCGTCTTGGAAATTTACGATAATGTTTCCGTCCGCATCGCGCGTGGAGGAAACCCCTAAAATCGGCTCTAGCAGCAGGCTGGAAGGGCCGCCCGATACGTCCGAAAGCAGAAAGCGCAGCAGCGAGTAGCGAACGTCTTCCGCGGTAAGTTCCGTTCCGTCGTGGAATTTAACGCCTTTGCGAATGGGAAAAGTATACGTCAGGCCGTCGGCGGAAATCAATCCGTTTTCTTTGGTGGGAACCTGCGTGGAAAGAGAAGGCTCCAGCTCCGTTAAAGAACTGCCTTTAAATTTAAGCAACGTATCATATACGTTAATAAGCAACCCGTGGGTTACCCCGTCATACGAATAAACCGGATCCAACGATTCCATTTCCCCTTTATGGGCCACAATTAAGGAATCTTTCATCTCCTGCTGGGCACACGCCGCACAAAGCAGCCCGGCCAGGCAAAGCATCAGCCAACTTTTTTTCATTTTTTCCTCACTATATAAGCGGCTCCCCGTTTATGGCGGAGCCACGCATTTGCAAATTCCCGCGCGTTATACGCGCGCAAAACGGTTTGCTTTTTAAGCGCGGCCGGATCGGCTACGCATACGGCGCCGTTTTCCCACCCGCACACCACTACCAAATGTCCCGCCGTGCGTTCCATCGCCGCGCCGGTCAGTTCCCCTCGCTCGTAAGCGATACTGGCCAACACCAGCGAGTCGGGCGTTACAAAATCTTTCAGTTCCGAAAGCGCCCCGAAACGGCGCACATAGGCCTGCACGCCGCGGGATCCGGCATAGGCCGTATTAAACACCCAGTTCCCGTAAATGTTGGCGGACGCGTCAAACACACCCTGCATAACGTCTTCCACTTGGGCCGGCACGCCCAGCGCATTTAGCGCCATACAAAGCGAAACCGGGCTGCACACCCGCCGCCGGTCGGGGTGGTTTAATTCCATCTGGGAAATAGGCGCAATTTCTTTTTGAAAATGGCCGGCAGGCAATCGGGCCGCTTTATTTTCTTCATACTCAAAAGGACTTCGCACCGCCGCAGCCGCCAGAAGCGTCAGCTTGGCCTCCCCGCAAAATTGAATCCGGTAGCGGTACGCCTGCGCCGGGCGGGCAAGCACCAATTCATCCGTTTCCACGCGGCCGAAAGCACTCTCTTGCGGCGGGAAACTTTTTTTAATCCCTTGTGAAAAAAGCCCCAGCTTAAAAAAATCGCTCCATTTGCCCTCTTCCGACACTTGGGTTTCCAATAAAATAAAGCTGTCTTTGGGGGCCGTATAATTGACCGAAAACACCAGCGAAGAAAAAGGGAAAGCCGTTTGAATAGGGGCAGAAAGTTCCGTGCGGATACCGCCCGAGAACGATTCCCGTTCCACATCCGCAGGCGTATGAAAAGCATTTAAAACGGGCGACTGCCAAGACGTATGCTGGGCCATAGCAAAAACCTTATCGGGGCACCCGGACTTGAACCGGGAACCTCCCGCTCCCAAAGCGGGCGCTCTACCACTTGAGCCATGCCCCGAATGTGTATATTGTAGCAATTTTGCGCGCCTTTCCAAACGGAAAATCAGGAACTTCCTCACCCGAAAACAGCCGAAGAGCGGCCCGGCTCGCGGTTTTGCCCTTGCGCAAGCACAAAGCAAAACATCGCTCCGCCCTTCAAGTTCGGCCGCGCACCAAGCAGTTGGTGCGCTTGGGCGCAAAAAAACCCGCGCTTACACGCGGGTTTAAAACTGCGCCCACCAGGACTTGAACCTGGAACCCACCGATTATGAGTCGGTTGCTCTAACCGATTGAGCTATAGGCGCTAAATCTTTTTTTATTATAACAAATTAAAACCTCGGACGGGAAAAAGAGAGCGAAAAACGAAAAATTTTCTCTTTTTCCCAAAATGTGCTAAAATATTTATGTTGATCCGGGATGGTGTAATGGTAACACGGATGCCTCTGGAGCATTAATTCTAGGTTCGAGTCCTAGTCCCGGAACCAGATTTTAACCGCCTGCAAGGGCGGTTTTTTTATCGGCCGGGACAGCAGGCCAACTGCTTGGCCTGCGTTAGGACGAGAAAGCCGCAGCGTTGTACGAGTTTGCCCCCGGCAAGGCGAGTACCGCGAGGCGGGGCCGACCGCGCCGCACGTCAGTAAGGCGACGGGTGGCCGAGGCCCGTCCCGGAACCAGATTTTAACCGCCTGCAAGGGCGGTTTTTTTCTGGGTCTAAATTCCCTTTGCCGCTAGGTCAAAAGACCTTTGCGCCGCACGCGCAAAGACGGTACTATTATCTTATGAAGAAATTTTTAAAATCCGTTTTTTGCCTTGTTTTTTTAGCGGCTTTCTTACTGGCTCCGTCCACCCCGGCCCATGCCCAAAAATGGCGCGCGCTTAAAAAAGCATTCGCCGCGCCCAAGCTACAAACGCAAAGCATTATCTGGCAAGCCAAGCTGGAGCGCGCCGTGTTGCGCGCCGTCCGGCGCACGCCCCAGCGGCCCTATCCGATGCAAGTGACTTTTCGGCAAGGGGCGTATCATTTTACTACGCCCAGCACGCTGCTGGCGCCCGCCGGGAAATTGACCTATAGCCGCGATTTGCCCCCTTTCCCGCTACCCAATCAAAAAAATGAAATGTACCGCGGCATGGTGCTGGATGCACACGGGGACGACTTGCGCCATATCTTAAAAAACGGGTTGGAAGTGTCCAAATCCCACTATGAAAATTTTGCTGCTTACAACGGAGTGGAATATCCGGAAGGAACAAAAGCCATTTATGCCGCCGCCACTTCCCGCCAGGCGATGCCTTTTTTAATTCCCGACGCCGGCAAAACCGGCCTCTCGGTATTGCTGCACCTCAAACGGGTGGGCTGGCGTCCGGTTGTATCCATTCCGCACGATATTCCGCCTTCTTGGATTTTGCGCGTCAGCGCCTTGTTAAACATAAACGGGCAGCTGCGCTGGGGCCAGCTGAAATTAAATAAAGACGGCACGTTTTCTTTCTTTCCCTATCCGCCGGTTCCCGCTTCTTCGGTTTCTTACCCATAAAAAAGGCCTCCCGCCGCGGGAGGCCTCTTGAATAAGAAAAATTTCAGCGCAGCGGCTGCAAAATGGAAAGCACCAACATGGCTTGGCGGTAGTCGGTTTTTTCCTGCTCGGAGAGCTGGGTATTTTCCGCCAAGGCTTGGGCCATGGTTTTGCCTTCCGGGCCGGGGAGGTCGGGGTCGGCCTTGGCCCGAAGCAGCGATTTAATGATACCGGCATTATTGTATTGCGCCGCCAAGAACAAAGCGGTGTTGCCCGCGTTGTCCGCCGCGTTCACGTGGGCGCCGTTTTTGGTAAATTCTTCCAGCACGTCCACCGAAGGGTTATACTGCGCCGCCACCATCAACGCCGTTTGGCCGTTTTCATCGGCAATATGCAAATTGGCCCCCGCTTCCAGCAAATCCCGCACCACCTGCGGATCCTGCGCCGCGCGCGCCGCATAAAAAAGGGCGGTCTTGCCGGATTTGTCGCGGATGTTAATATCCTTGCTGCGTTCAATCAGCCGGGCGGTATCAGCCAGCTCGGCATGGTTTTCAATAGAGCGCATCAGCCGCGTGGCGCCGCGGGCGTCGGTATCTTTGTTGTGATAGCGCAAATACAGCCCGCCGCACAATACGCCAATGACAATTAAAACCGTTACTACCGTACTCATTTTCATATGCAAAAACCCCCGTGATTTATTGTATCAATTATTAATCCCTCCGCGCGTCCACTTCCCAATTTGCTACAATAGAATTAATACCAATGCAAGAGGTTTTACCGATGTCAACCGAACATACGCAACATACACACAACAACGCACTGGATGAAATTATCGCCCAGCGCTACGCGGAAATAGACGAAATCCGCCAAATGGGCATTGCCCCCTATCCCAACCGCTGTGAAAAACAAATTTCCTGCCTGGACGCCAAAAACGCGGCCGAAGGAACCGAAGCCGTTACCGCCGGGCGCCTGATGCAGCTGCGCCTGATGGGAAAAGCCGCCTTTGCGCATCTGCGCGATTTTTCGGGCCGGGTACAGCTCTATATTTCCAAAGACAATTTGGGCGACGAAGCCTACGCTTTCTTTAAAAAACATATCGCCGTGGGGGATTTTGTATCCGTTACGGGGCACGTATTTGTAACCAAGACCGGCGAGAAAACCATTAAGGTAACCAAACTTACGCTTTTGTCCAAAGCCATCCGCCCCATGCCGGAAAAATACCACGGCCTGCAAGATACGGAAGTCCGCTTCCGCAAGCGCCATTTGGATTTAATTGCAAACGAAGACGTAAAAGATATTTTCATCAAACGCGCCAAAATTATTACCTCTATCCGCAAAACATTGGACGACAAGGGATTTTTGGAAGTGGAAACCCCCATTTTGAACCCCGATGCCGGCGGCGCCGTGGCACGCCCGTTTGAAACGTACCACAACGCGCTTAAAATGCCGCTGTATATGCGCATTGCGCTGGAACTGTACCACAAACGTTTGATTATCGGCGGGATGGATAAGATTTATGAAATTGGGCATATGTTCCGCAACGAAGGCATTGACACCACCCACAACCCCGAATTTACGATGATGGAACTCTATCAGGCGTATGGGGACGTGAACACCATGGCGGATTTGTTTGATGAAATTTTGGGCAACGCCGCCAAAGCCCTTGGTATTGAAAAAATCCACTTCCGCGGGCACGAAGTAGACCTGCGCCCGCCCTACACCCGCGTGCACATCCCGGAAAAATGGAAAGAAATGTTCGGCCGCGATATCCACGAAGTGTTAAACGGCCGCCAATTCAACCGCGCCAAATTGGAAGAAGTCGCCAAAGAGCAAGGCGTCAAATTCACGGCGGACGATTCCGACTCCGATATTTTTGACGAACTCTTTGAAGGCAAACTGCTGGCGGAATATCACAACCCCGTAATCGCGATGGATTACCCCACCGCGGTAAGCCCCTTCTCCAAGACCAAACCGGGCGATCCGGAAATTGTGGAACGCTTTGAAGTGTTTGTAAACGGGCAGGAGCTGGGCAACGCCTACACCGAGCTAAACGACCCGGCCGACCAGCTGCAGCGCCTTAAAGATCAGGCCGCCGCCAAAGCCATCGCCAAAGGCGAAGACGCCGAAAATGCCGACATCTTGGACGCCGATTACATTGAAGCCATGGAAAGCGGCATGCCGCCTACCGGCGGGATGGGTATCGGGATTGACCGCATCGTCATGATGCTCACGGGGCAGGACTCCATCCGCGAGATTATCTTGTTCCCCACGCTTAAAAAGCTGGACGAAAAAGAAGAAAAATAATATCGATAATTAAAAACTCCCACTTATTAAAGTGGGAGTTTTTTCATAGGAAAAACCTCTTTACACCGGCTCGGCAACGACATCCCCCAAATCCTTAAACATATCACATATCGGCTTTCCTAACGAGGATTCATAGACACAATAACCATCCCAATTATTCCCGTCTCTGGTATACAGATAGCCTTTAAAATAATCCCCGCTATCTTCATTCCTCCGATAGAAATACACGGTACATTCTCCGTTTTTACAAAGGATATCATAAGAATAATTTTTGGAACTACATCGCCCGGCAGCCGACCCGGTGCACTCCAAACCAGAGGTCAAATCTATATCTAATTCTCCCCCTTCCAACAAGTCTATACGCGCAGAGGGGATAGAGCCATTTTGCAATACCCATAAAGAAACACCTTTTTTTGCCGAAGACATAAAAGACATCATTTCAGTCGCACGGCTTTTCTCTACCGCTTTCGTATACTGCGGCAACGCTACGGCGGACAAAATGCCGATAATTAAAACCACCACCAATAATTCAATCAGCGTAAAACCCTTTTTCATAAGCACTCCTGCGTATCGATTTTTTCTTTAGTTTTTTTGTACAACTTGTACAGAACAACAGTCAGACACCCTTTTATAATACGAAATATAAAATTCTATGTACGCTCTTTTTATGCAAGCCGGCCGCGATTTTCCTTTCTTCCCCCTCGAACCCACATATCATCCGGCGGAAAAACACCCGATTTAAATTATTGCCTTGTATATGCTTTTCATCCTCCGCAAAATCCCGTCCAAAATGGGATTTTGATTGTCAACAGATGTAAAAGCCGTACCGCCGCCGGTTAATTGGTCGTCCAGCCGCCTTTTTCCAACTGATCGCAAAATACTTTCCCTTCCGCGGAAGACTGCGGCACACAATTGCGTGACCATTTGCCGTTCCTCAACAATTCCTGCAGCATAAACATTGTGTTGACAGAATCAGACGGTTTGTAAATAGTGGCATATACTAAATATAAGTTCTGTTGGCCGCGGATGTGCCACCCCACCGACCAGCCGCCTCCCAAATCGCTGGTGCAGGTACTGGTGGTACAATCAATTCCAGTAACTTCTATATCCATAGAAGCCAATAAATCCTCTTCCGAGATGTTTATCGCCCCATTGGCCAGATAAAACGTATCAATCCCTTTTTTCAACGAATCCATCATCGTGAGCACCTGCGTAAAACGGGCCTTGTCTACCGCTTTGGTATACTGCGGCACGGCTACGGCCGACAGAATCCCGATGATTAATACTACCACCAACAATTCAATTAACGTAAAACCCTTTTTCATATGCGCTCCTTGCTCTTCTGAAAAGAAGACGCTAAAGATATTTTAATAATTTTTTTTACAATAACAACTGTTTTAGGGCAGGACAACCGGCTCTATATTAAGGTACAATACAACTATGAAATTTGAACGCTTTGTAGCCGTGCGCTACCTGACCCGCCGCCAAGGGCTTTTTGCCTTTATCACAACGCTTATCGGCGTGGCGGGCGTGAGTGTGGGCGTAGCGGCCTTAATTACCACGTTATCGGTTATGAACGGGTTTCAAACCGACATCAAAGACAAAATCATCGGGGCGCAAAGCCATATTTTGGTGTTTGGACGGATGAGCGAGGCCGCCTATAAAAAAAACATCAACTTAATTGAACAGCTGCCGCTGGTGGAAGCGGCGGCGCCGCATATTTACGGGCAGGGCATTATTACCTATGCCGGGCAAAGCGTGGGGCTCATCGTCCGCGGATTAGACCCCGAACAGGAACGGAAAATAAACACGCTGGCAGATTCGGTGGAAGAGGGTTCGTTTACGCCCGACTGGCCCGAAGACGCCCCGCCGCCCTTGGTGCTGGGCAGCGAACTGGCCGCCAACTTGGGGGCGGATATCGGCGACGACGTGGTGCTGATTTCCCCGCAGTCCATTTCCACCTCGGCGGGGATGTTCCCCAAAATGAAAAAATTCCGCATCAGCGGCCTTTTGCGCACCGGATATTACGAATTTGACAATACCATCGCCTACACGCTTCTGCCCCACGCCAGCGACTTTTTGGGCCTGCGCCAAGGCACCACGGGCATTGCCGTCAAGCTTCATAACATAAATGACGCCGACCGGGCCGCCGCCCAAATTCAAGACGTTATCGGCCACGGCTATTCCGTGCGCACCTTCGCCCAGCTTAACAGCACGCTCTACGCCGCGCTGAAGCTGGAAAAAACGATGATGTTTATTATTTTGTTCTTAATCATTGGCGTGGCGTCGCTTAACATTGCGGGCAACCTGATTTTGCTGGGCACCGAAAAACTGCGCGACATCGGCATCATGCGCGCCATGGGCGCCAGCCCGCGGATGATACGCAAAATTTTTATGTGGGAAGCCATGGTAATTGCCGGGCTGGGCATTGTGCTGGGGCTGTTGCTGGCCTGCCTGCTGTGCTGGATTATCGCCACGTTTAACATTGTGGAACTGCCGGGCGACATTTACTATTTAACCAAAGTACCCGTGCGCATGCAGCTGTGGGATATTGTGGCCGTGATCGGCGGCAGCTGCCTGATTTGCTTTGCGGCGGGGCTGTATCCGGCGGTAAAAGCTTCGCGCGTACACCCCACGGACGCCATACGGTACGGATGATATGATAAAACTGGAACATATAACCAAAATCTACGGTCAAGGCGACGAAAACCTTTGCGTGCTGGAAGACGTAACGCTTGGCATCGCACGCGGCAAATTTACAGTACTTTTGGGGCCCAGCGGCTCGGGCAAAAGCACGCTTCTAAATTTAATTGCCATGCTGGATAAACCCACTTCCGGCACGATTTATCTGGACGGGCAGAACCTCACCGCGCTCAAAAGCGAAACCGCCCGCTCGGCCCTGCGGCTTAAAAAAATGGGTTTTGTTTTCCAGTTTGACGGACTGCTTCCCGAATTTTCACTTCTGGAAAATGTGGATATGCCCGCTTTGATGCGCGGCAAGCCGAACCCTAAAAAGGCCCAAAAACTGCTGGAAAACTTGGGATTGGGCGCCATCAGCCACAAGCTGCCGGCCGATTTGTCCGGCGGCGAAAAACAGCGCGCCAGCATTGCCCGCGCCCTGCGCAACGACCCGCCGCTCCTCTTAGCCGACGAGCCCACCGGCAATTTGGACGCCGCCCGCAAACAGCAGGTGTTTGAAGATTTTGCCCGCATGAGCCGCGAACAAGGCCTTACGGTCTTAATGGTAACGCACGACGTGCACGCCGCGGATTACGCAGACGAGGTCTACACGCTGGAAAACCGAAAACTGGTAAAAACCAAATGAAAAAACTATTGTTTTTGCTGCTTTTTTTCCCGCTTGGCGCCGCCGCACTTTCGGACTGGGCTTACACCGACGCCGAACAGGAGCTGCACAAAGTACGCCAAACGGCCGAAAAACGGGCGTTTAAACAGGTAAAGGCCGAAGTGAAAGCCGGGTTTGACGACTCCCTTACGGATCTGGCCGATTTGTATTACGACGGAATCGGCACGAAACAAAATTATAAAAAAGCCTATAAATACTACCGGAAAGCGGCCCAAAAGGGCGACGCTTACGCCGCCTATTCCCAAGCTTTTATGCAGATGTACGGCCAAGGCGTAAAGAAAGACCCGCAGCAGGCATTTAAGCAAATGCAGGCGCTGGCGCAAGAGGGCTCATCCTGGGCGGCGCTGGAAATGTACCGCGCCTACCAAAACGGAAACGGCTGCCCCAAAGACCCCGCCCAAGCCCGCCATTGGCTGGAAACGGCCGCCAATTACCGCCTGCCGGCGGCGCTGTTGTACTTGGGGATGGAAACGCTGCCGGAAGATCCCACCCGCGGTTTTTTTCTGCTCAAAGAAGCGGCCGATTTGGAAAACGCCCGCGCCCAATACCTAACGGCCCTGTGCTACCGCGAAGGCAACGGCACCGTCGTTCATCCGCGCCAAGCCTTTAATTATATGCTCCTTGCCGCCAAACAGCACTACGGGCCGGCCCAATGGGAAATAGCCCGGTGGTACCGGCAGGGCTACGGCACGCAAGCAGACCCGTATCAGGAATTTCGCTGGACGCGCAAGGCCGCCCTGGAAGGCGAAAAGCCCGCCCAAGAGCGCCTGGCGCAAATGTACCGAGAGGGCATTGGCACGCCGGTTCATCAAAAATTAGCCCAAAAATGGGCCAAAGAAGCCCTAAAAACATCAGAACGGGAGGCCTCTTATGGAACAGCTGATTGAAACGCGCACCGGGTTTGCCATTATTTTTATTTTGGCGATAGCCCTCTTTTTCCTGCGCAAACATTCGTATAACCCCTTTAAAAAAACGCTGGAAAAAGCTTCCGCCGGCGACCCGCAGGCCCAATTTGAAATGGGCCGCCTGTATTACCGCGGCAAACACGTCGCGCAGGATTTTGCGCAAGCCTTAAACTGGTTTGACACCGCCGCCAAAAACGGCAGCGTGCCCGCCATGAATGCCCTGGCAGGAATGTATCACGCCGGGCAAGGATGCGAAGAACCCAACCCGCAAAAAACTTTTTCCTGGTATCAAACCGCCGCCCACACGGGCGATTTTGAGGCGCGGGTAAATTTGGCCGTATGTTACCTAAACGGCATCGGCACCGAGAAAAACGAAGCGAAAGGATTTGAAGTGATGAAGGCCGCCGCAGACGAAAAAAGCCCCATCGCCCAAACGTTGACCGCAGATCTGTACGAGCGGGGCATCGGCACCGAAAAAGACAACAAGCTCGCCCTGCACTATTATTTTTTAGCCTCCAAACAAGGCGAACCCATGGCCAAGCGGAAAATAAAAAAACTGCAGGAAGAAGCCATGCGCCAGCTTAAATAATTTTCCCGCCGCCCGTTAAAAAGGCCGCTCCTTACGGGGCGGCCTTTTGGCGGGAAAAGCGTTTCCTTACAGCGCAATTTTAAGCTTCCGCGCCAGCGCGCGCAGGATATCTTTCTTGCGGGCATCTTCCCCCAACGCACGCAAGCCCAAAAATACAAATTCCTGCGCGCGCACGGCATCGGGTTCAAAGCCGAAAATTTCGGCATAGTTTAAAAACTCCACCAATTTAAGCGCGCCGGACGTATCCGCAGGATTACGCGCAAAAGCAAAGGCCAGCCGTTCCAGTTTTTCGCTTACGGCCTCGCGCACCGGGCCTTTGGAAACGTCCAATCCCAGCGTTTTGACGTCTTCCATCAGTTCTTCTATCTCGTTGACGTTTACGTCCGCCGCCCGGAATTGCGCTTTCAAATCGTTGGAAAGCACAAACTCCGCCACCGTCAAAAACGGCTTGGGGATCGTCGCACCGATTAACTGCAGCCCGCGCACCACCGGATATTGGGCTTCAAACACCTGCGTAAATTTTTGGTCAGTTTCCTCGTCCATTTTCCGCAGCACCAAATCCACCACTTTTCGCCGTACGTCCAAAAACATGGACGACAGCGGGTACTGCTTGGGAAAAGAACGGCGGATCAGCGCCGCACAGCCTTCGTATTTGGCGTCTTGGAAAAGCGCCTGCAATTGGCCGAACACGGCCCCGCTGTCCACGGTGCCTTCCGTTCCGGCCGCGCATAAAAATTCCGTCGCCCCGTGCTGGAAAACGGCAAAATGCATCTTCCGTTCCAGCAGCGTGGTGCGGGATTTAAGGGTAATGCCTCCGTAGCACAAGTGAAATCCCGGTGCAGAAAGCTTTTGGGGCGCGTAGGCCAATACATCACATTCATAGGCCTTTTGCGGGTTTGCCGTATCATCGGCCAAGAGCGACACGACATGTTCCAACGCGATTTTTTCAATCGGCATTACCTGCGGTTTTACATACCGTTCGTACACCACGGCGCCGTTTTTAAGCTCTTTTAAATTGCTGGGCGCGGCGGACAGTTTTTCCACAAATGCCGGCTCCAAATCCACCCCGCTGATCGCCCGGTTTAATTCTATCGCCCGGGCGGCATACTGCATAATCTGCACCGTTTCAATGCCGCTTATCTCGTCAAAGAACCACCCGCAGCTGGTATACATCAGCATGGCGTTGCGCTGCATTTCCAGCAGGCACAGCGCGGTGGGGCGGTCGTTCCAGGCTTTTTCCGTGGCGTGTTTCAAGAAAAAGCGGTGCTGGGCGTCCAGCGAGCGGTCTAACACCAAATCAATATAATCGTTGCGCGCGTCCCACGGGTTTTTGAAATACTGGGAGCCGACGGTCTCAAACGTTTTAATCATTTCGTCGCGCACAAAATCCAGCGCTTGGCGCAGCGGCCCGCGCCATTTTTGGTGCCAGCCCGCCTTCATGCCGGAATTGCACCCGCAGTCGGCCCGCCAGCGCTCCACCCCGTGGAAACAGCTCCAGGAGGAATTTTCCACAATCTGCGCCTCGTACAGCGGCGGATGTTTGGCCAAAAATTCGCCGTATACCGTCAGTTCCACGTCCGGCGTTTCTTCCACCTTTTTCAGGCAGTACGCCAGCGCCATTTCGGCAAATTTCTGGTGGTGGCCGTAGGTCTCCCCGTCGGTAGCGATATGCATCAGCTGGGGCTCGTCGCCCGCGTTGTAGGTGCCCAGCAGGCGGGCGGCAAATTTCTCGCCCGAGGAAAGCGTATCGGAAAAAGCAATCCCCTGCGAAATGGGCCCGTCATAAAAGAAAAGCGCAATGCTCCTGCCGCTGGGCAAATTGCAGCGGTAGGCGCGTTTGGGGTCTACCCCGGCGCCGACTTCCTGCCATTTTTCTTCCCCTATTTTGCGGATTCGTTTGCATTGCCCCGGCGCCAAAATTACAAACTTCATCCCTTCGGCGGCCAACACCTCCAACGTTTCGGTATTGCAGGCCGTTTCCGCCAGCCAGATGGCTTCGGGCTTGCGGCCAAAGCGTTTTTCAAAATCGGCAATGCCCCACTTGACCTGGGTCTCTTTGTCGTGCGCGTTGGCCAGCGGCAAAATCATATGGTTGTACACTTGGGCAATGGCGCCGCCGTGGCCGCCGAAGCGCTCGCGGCTGAGTTTGTCGGCCTCCAATACGGACTGGTACACTTCGGGCTCGTTCTTTTCCATCCACGAAAGGAGCGTGGGCCCGAAGTTAAAACTGATGCGGGCATAGTTATTGGCCAAATCAATCAGGTTTTTATTTCCGTCCAGCAACCGCGCCAAAGCGTTGGGAGAGTAACATTCCGCACAAATACGGCTGTTCCAATCGTGAAACGGGGCCGCACTGTCCTGCCGTTCAATTTCTTCCAACCAAGCGTTTTCGCGCGGGGGCTGGTAAAAGTGTCCGTGTATGCAAAGATATTTCATATATATATTTATAGCAATTAATGCTAAAATATGCACAACCCCGGGCCGCCCGAAGAGGGCTTGACGTCCGCCCGGACGCGGTTATACTATAAACAGACCCGTAAAAATGATCTGCTCGGAAGGGGTATACCTATGAAAAAAACATTTATTTTGGATACGAACGTCTTGTTGCACGACGTGAACTGCCTGCATGCTTTTGAGGATAACGACATTATTATCCCGATGGCCGTCATTGAAGAATTGGACGCGTTTAAAAGCGAAGGCGACACCCGCGGCAAAAACGCCCGCATGGTGTCCCGCACGCTTGATGAAATGCGCAAACAGGGCCGCCTGAACGAAGGGGTAAAGCTGGCCAAAGGCGGCATGCTGAAAATTGAACTGGATAAACCCAATGCCCTGCCGCAGTCGTTGGCGTTTAACAAGGCGGACAATTCTATTTTAAACATTGCCTATACCCTAAGCAAAAAAGAAAGCTCCTACAAGAAAAACGCCGCCCCCGTGATTGTGGTTACCAAAGACATCAATATGCGCCTCAAAGCCGAGGCGTTGGGCCTGTCGGCGCAGGATTACACATCCGATAAAGTGAACGTAGACGAACTCTACACCGGCGTGGCGGAAATGGAAGTCTCCCCCGAGCAGATTGACGCGTTCTACCGCGACAAAAAACTGCCGATGGATCCCAACGTCTATTTTCCCAATGAATTTATTATTTTAAAATCGTCGGACGGGAGCAAAAAATCCGCCATTGGGCGCGTGTCCAACGGGGCGGAATTTGTGCTGCGGCCGCTTTCCACGCAGGAACCGGTGGCGTGGGGCATTAAACCGCTGAACAAAGAACAGCGCTTTGCCATGGAACTGTTGCTAGACGACAGCCTGGATATCGTAACGCTGGTCGGCACCGCCGGCACGGGCAAAACCTTAATCACGCTGGCCACCGGCCTGCAGCGCACGATGGACGAAAACGCCTACCGCCGCCTGGTGGTGTGCCGCTCCATCGTGCCGGTGGGCAAAGACATCGGCTTCCTGCCCGGCACCAAGGAAGAAAAACTGGAAGCGTGGATGGGCGCCATTTACGACAACCTGGCCTTCCTGGCCGACCGCAAAAACCCGGACGAAGGCGAAGAAAAAGCCCATTATTTATTGGACAGCGGCAAAATTGAAATCGCCTCCGTTACCCACATGCGCGGCCGCTCGCTGCCCGGCCAATATATGATTGTGGACGACGCGCAAAACCTTACCCCGCACGAAATGAAAACCATTCTTACCCGCGCGGGCGAGGGCACCAAAGTGGTCGTAACCGGCGACCCGTACCAGATTGATACGCCGTATTTGGACGTGGAATCCAACGGGCTGACGTATCTGGTAGACCGCTTAAAAGGCCAAAAAAGCCACGGGCACATCACGTTTACCAAAACGGAACGCAGCCACTTGGCGGATTTGGCTTCCAAGTTGTTATAACCGTATTTTTCGTCCGTTGCAGGGCCTACCCGCAGGGTAGGCCCTTTTGTCCCGCCGGCTTGGGCCCTTTGGCCTCTGGAAAAACCATCCAAAAACGGTACAATATACATAAGTGGATTCGTATCGTTTTGAGGAGAACTTTATGCAATCTTTTTTATGCCGTGTGATGGCGTTGGTCTTTGTGTTAAACTGTATGCTGCCGGCCCCGGGCGCGTGGGCGCAGCCGAGAGTGTCGTCTGATCAAATTCGTCAGCTTGTCAACCAATTTGTCCCTGAGCAATTGGAAGAGCAATTGGAAAGCAGCGTGGCGGCCGCTTCCGAAGAGCTGCAGTATGCCCAAACGCCTGCTGAAATAGCAACTGCCATTTCTAAATTGCACAGCGCGGTAGAAGTGAGAGCCGCCTTCAACAAACAGGAAGAGGCCAAGCAAAAACTGCGGGAATCTCTCGTGGCCCCGCGTTCCTCTACTTACGTGGCCCCCCCCAAGTGGCTTTCCTTTCATGTAGCCCGGCCCAAGGAAAACGAGGTGCTGGAAAAACTGAAAAAAAATGAATTGACAATAGACGAAATGCTGAATTATATTGATCCGTTTGACCCGGAAAAATATGACATTCAAAACATAATTTATGCCAGCGAAGTGTTGGGCAACTCCGTGGATTCTTTTTTGGCCTTTCCCGACTATTTATTTTTGGAAGAGCTTAACAGCCTCGTGTTATTTGCCCAACTGCGCGTGCTGTACCGCTTGGAAAAATTATCCAAAAAAGCGCCCGCCTCTATCTACGACGCCATGGCGCTGGGTTCTTTGCGCATTACATTATGGAAACTGCATAACTTTTACGTGCAAACCGGGCAAAAAGACCCTCTCTTGGCTCCGGAAATCGGAAATCCTTTGTCCAACAGTTCCTTTCCGGCACCGCAATTCAACGACGAATTGCCTTGGATTGCCACGAACTCGTGGGCCCAACGGGAGATTTCCTTCCAGCTGCCGCCGGATATTTATCAGCAAATCAACCGACAATTTCTTTCGGAACTGAAGGCCTTGAAAGCCAAAAACCCCGAGGAAACCAGCACCGAATATCAAATGCTTTTGACGCTGGCGGATTATGCCACGGTATATGCCATTTTGCAAAACCCGTCCTATGTTCGCAAAATTGTAAAGGTGTTTGACGAGGGCGCCAAACGTTCCTTAATAAGCGACAAGGTGGTGCCCGGGAAATTCCTGCAGCAATACAGTTCGCTGCTTAATGCCATTTTTACCTCCGTATACGAAAGCGTAAAATACCTTTCTTCCGATTCCGCGGTCTGGAATCAGATTGTAGAAATGGCCGTTGAATTTTCGGATCCCGAGAAATACTCGCTCCCGACCCGTATTTTTGCGTTGGAAATGGCCAGCCTTTTGTATCGAAACAACCAGTCGTGCCCTGTTGCTTCCGGAGCGAACGTTCCGCCTTACCCGGTGTTTATCCGCTGCAACACAGGCGACACCCGCGACGCGGCGCGCCGTTCTTTGTTTGCCCGGCGCACCGCCGACTTGTACGCACCGCTTACCCGCACCCACTACTTGGGGATGAAAGATTACGGCTTAGATTCCCAACAAATGCAAATGCTGGCAGACAAATTGGCCTTTATCTACAACGGATTTGCCAATGATGATCTGAAATGGGATTATTCCCGCCCGCATATGAAAGGCAGCTACGTCTTGGATAAAGGAGAGGATGGAAAATCCCTGATTTTAAACGGCGAAAATTCCATTCCCCGCCTGGTACCCATTGAGCACGGCCAACAGTTCCGATTGCCGGACGGTTCCCTGAAAACCATCAGCGGCTTTGCCCGTACCTCGGACGGCACTTGGGTGGAAATGCAGCTTAAAAACGGATTAAACGCCAAAAAAGCATCCGATGAAGCTACCGCCAAGTTCTTTTGGTTTGTCGGAAACGCCATTTTCTGGATTTACGGCGGGGAGATTTTCTCCTTTATCGGTACCGCCTACCGCACCACCAAAGGCGCGATGATTGCCCTGCCAAAAGCGGTAAAAGCGGCCTCCCAAGCCAATAAAGGCCGTCGCATGATGCGTTTTGGAATTGAAATCCAAAAAGGGGTGCGTTATGCCAACTTATCCAAAACGTTAAACAACAATGCCGTTACGTTAGTGGCGGAACGTACTATAGAAAAACCTCTTACCAGAGCCGAGCGCAAGATGCCGGTTACACAATCTTATACTCCGAAACTGGAATACAAATACCAAGCCGTTACCAGCCAGCACGCCCTGCGAGGGGAGTATTCCAAGTGGAATCCTAAACGCTGGTTTGGCATGAAACCGCCGGAAATTACGCGCTTTTCGTTTTACCAACCCACCCCGGGTTTTGGCGGCATAAGACAAGGTTCGAGCTATGTGGGAAACACTTCGTTAAGCAGAGGCATCCGTAATTGGGATGATTGGCGCAAACTGCGCAGCAGTTTCCGTTCGCCGGAAGTTCCCATTCCAAACACGTCCACAGAGGCACTTTCTACCTTTACGAAGGGCTTCCGTTCTCCTTCGGATCCGAAGATCATGGCCTTTCCGCAGTTCTACGATTATGCCACCCGTAAGCAATTGTTTCAGGAACTGCGCCTGACCCAAGCCGTTACGGACGCCGCCAAAAACGGTGCATTTAACGCTTGGGTGCCGATTAAAACGCCCGTTTACAGCGGTGCCTCCTCCAAGGCCACCGGAGAAACGGTAACTTGGTGGAATGTAAACCGTTTGGGGCTTGTCGGCAATGAAATGGCCGAAGGAACCACCAGCATTCTGTTAACTCCTGCTATTAGCAAAAAAGCAGCCCAAAGTATGCTGATTGACCCAACCAAGCTGGACAATGCCATTGAAATTCCTCTGCAGCAAGTGTTCACCAATTCGTGGCAGCCTACGGTTATTGGCCATTATTTCAACAAAGTGCAGCGCTCCGGCCTGGGCAAATACTTGCTGCCGGATTATGTGCCCAATGCCAATTTCTGGAAGGCCACCACCTCTAACTGGCGTTTTGCCGTGCCCACTCTGAAACATACGGCTTCCAACACCCGCTTCTGGCAGGGATTTGTAGGAAATACGCTTTTCTTCGGCGCGTGGGCAGGGCTGGATATGGCGACCTATCCGTTTATGGAATCTTTCATGGTTTCCTCCGCCGAGGAGGATCGCGAAAAATTCTTGGCCGAATTTGGAGACACGTTTAGTCAAGAGGAATTGGACAAAGATGCAGCCGCCGTGAAAGCGGCAAATGAGGCCGCGGGTTTGAATGAAGAACAGCTGCAAACGCCGTCCATTTCCGCCTATGAAGCGGTGACGTCCGCGCAAAAAAAATCTTCGGAAGGCGCCTTGCTTACTTTCCCCATCATAGCCTTCCGCCGCATTTTGCCCGAAGGATTGGGGCACTTGTCCTTTGTGTCCGATCAGGAACGGGCCATGGTCAATCAAATGTATATCCGGCTGCAAGTAGCCCGCGCCACACGCGAGCAAAAACGCCAAGCCGCTTTGGATCAGATGTTAGAACAAATACAGTATGATCAGGTTATCATGGAAGAATACTGCTACTACTTAGGCGGGGAAGCCGCCCAAAAAGACATGCAGGAAATCTACCGGCAGTATGAGGGCCGCGTGCGCGCCGCCATGGCCACGCAGGAGCCGCTTGAAGAACAGTTAAAAAAGATTTCTTCCATCCAGGATGACGTCAGCCGGCAAGTGCAGCAGAAATACGATGAATTGATTTACTCGTATGAAATGTCGCAGGAGAAAGCGGCACAGCAGCTGCAGCAGCAAGCACAACAAGTGGAAGAAGAAGAATATATCCCCGACTACGGACAGTATTTTGAAGAAACCCCGGTAGAAGGATATTAACCCTTTCCCGATCAAAAAAGCCCGCCGGAACCGGCGGGCTTTTTGATGCGTCGCCAAATTAATGCAAGCCGCATTTGCAGACGTGATCTTTTTCGTAGAGCTTCAGGCTTTCCGCTTCCTGCGGGCGGTACTCGCTGGTGCGGCGGATGAGTTCGTCAAAATCAATGGTTTTGGACGGAAACATCGGCCCGTCCACACACGCAAAGCGAACTTTCCCCTCCACCGTTACGCGGCAGCACCCGCACATGCCGGTACCGTCTAGCATAATGGGGTTCAAACTGGCGTGGGGTTCCATGCCCAGTTTGTCCATTAAGCGCGAGGTAAACTTCATCATCGGGATCGGCCCGATGATAAAACCCGCATTAATTTTTTCGCCCTCATCGTGTAATTTTTGAATGGCGTCCGTTACCATTCCTTTCATGCCGTAGCTGCCGTCATCGGTGGTGCTGACGGTTTTATCACACAACTCCGTCATTTCTTTTTCCAAAATCAACAGGTCTTTGGTACGCGCACCCAACACGGCAATCACGCGGTTGCCGGCTTCCTTAAACGCGCGGGCAATCGGGTACACCTCGGCAATACCCACCCCGCCGCCTACCACGGCCACCGTACCGTAATTTTTAATTTCCACGGGCGTGCCCAGCGGGCCGGCGATATTTAAAAATTTTTCGCCTTGTTTCAGCGAGTTAAACATAGAAGTGGATTTGCCGATGGCCTGAATGATAATGGTAATGGTGCCTTTTTCTTTATCCCAGTCCACCAGCGTAACCGGCACGCGTTCGCCCCCTTCGCGCCCGCGCAGAATCACAAACTGCCCGGCCTTGGCCGAAGCGGCCACCAGCGGTTTGTAAATCACAAACTTTACCACCACATCGCTTAAATTTTCTTTAACTAAAATGGTATTTTCTTCCATATTATTTTCCCTCTTTCAAATAGGCGTTAATCCGGCGCGCGGCTTCAATACCGTCTTTCATGGCCAACAGCACCGTGGCCCCGCCGCGGATGATGTCCCCCCCCGCATATACACCCGGCAAGGTGGTTTTTCCTTCTTCATCCAAGGCAAGCACGCCGCGTTCGGTTGTTTTCAGTTCCGGCGTTGTTTTGGCGATAATCGGGTTGGGTTTCTGCCCGATGGCCACAATAATCGTATCCGCCGGCATCACAAATTCCGAACCGGGGATTTCCACCGGTCTTCTGCGGCCTCTTTCGTCGGGTTCGCCCAATTGGTTGCGCGTGCATTTTAACCCGGTTACGCGGCCCTTATCGTCCATCAGTACTTCTTTGGGCGTTACCAGGTATTCAAATTGGACGCCTTCTTCTTTGGCGTGTTCCACTTCCGCCGCGCGGGCGGGCATTTCGGCCGCGCTTCTGCGGTAAGCAATCGTTACCGTATCGGGCCCCAGGCGCATGGCGCAGCGGGCCGCGTCCATCGCGCTGTTTCCGCCGCCCAAAACGGCCACGTGTTTGCCCACTTGAATAGGGGTATCCGTTTCCGGGAATTTATACGCCTGCATTAAATTGACGCGGGTCAAAAATTCGTTGGCGCTGTATACGCCCACGGCGTTTTCGCCGGGGATGCCCGTCATCGTGGGAAGCCCCGCGCCGCTGCCTACGTATACGGCGTCAAACTGTTTTAAAAGATCCGCCACTTTTTCCGTAGCGCCGACTAACACATCGGTTACAAACTTTACGCCCATGGATTTGACGGTTTCAATTTCGTGGTCAATCACTTCCCGCGGCAAGCGGAAAGAAGGAATCCCGTAGCGAAGCACGCCGCCAAAAGCGTGCAAAGCTTCAAAAACGGTTACTTCATGCCCGGCGCGGGCCAGCTCCGCCGCGGCCGCGATAGACGAAGGCCCGGAACCGATGCACGCCACTTTCTTGCCGGTGGGGGCGGCGGTTTGAGGAGCTTTTAACAACCCTTCTTTGCGGGCGGTGTCGGCGGTATAGCGCTCCAACATGCCGATATTGACCGAGCCGAAACGTTCTTTTAAAATACAGTTGCCTTCGCAATGTTTTTCCTGCGGGCAGACGCGGCCGCAAATGGCGGGCAGCAGACTGGTTTCCATAATTTTGCTGGCGGCTTCGCCCACTTTGCCTTCTTTTAACAAAGCAATAAAATCCGGGATTTGCACGCCAACCGGACAATTGGCCTGACAATGTGCATTTTTGCAATGCAGGCAGCGGTCGGCCTCGGCCATGGCTTCTTCTTTGGTGAAAATTTGAGCCACTTCTTCAAAATTATGTTTGCGCACTTCGGGGTCTAATTGTTTCCCGTTGTGGCGCGGTGCGGACGGATTTGGCATACGGTTCCTCCATCTAATTCAAAATAGCGAGAGTAAAAAATATATTTTACAGCTATACTATTAACAGGAACGGAAGTTCCCGTTTTTTGTTGTACAATATATATACATTATAGCAAAGCCACAAGGAGGGGGATTATATGTGCCATAAATGTGATTGTGCCGGAAAAGGACTGGCCGCTTTCTTATTGGGTGCCATTGTAGGCGCCGCAGCGGGCGTATTGTTTGCGCCGGCCAAAGGGGAAACCACCCGCCGCAAACTCAAACGCTGGGCCGACGACACGTATGAAGAACAAAAAGAATACGTCTTGGAACATGCGGAAGATTTAAAGGGAAAAATCAGAGAGCACGCGGCGGATTTAAAAGAAAAATTTTCCGCCCATGCAGAAGACGCCCGCGAACGCCTGGCGGAAGGGAAGGAAAAAGTGGTAAAGGAATTTAACCGCCGAAAAGACGAAATCGCCGCGAAATTTAAAAAAGACGAAGAATAACATTCCTGCCCAAAAACCCCAGCCGTTTGGCTGGGGTTTTTATAGGGTTATTTTTTACAAAATGCTTTTGCCATTTCAAAGGCTTCCGCAATCTCGGGCGGTTCCGGCCCCATGTATACTTTGCTGATAAACATTTCGTGGTTGGAAACCGCATGAATAATTTCATTCATGAGTAGTCCCTTGTCCGCTTCGCGCTCCACGGCGTCCACCACGGACGAAGCATTCTTGGGCGCCAAGATGTTTTCCACCCCGCAGTGCATCATTTTAATGGCGCTGGCGTCTTCGTAGCGAAGCCGTCCCTTAAAAAGCGGAAAGCTGACCACGCAGCCTTTATAATTGAGCCGTTTTTTGAGTAATCCCTTAATCACCCGGTCGGAAAGCATGGCTTGGTGGTCGTTGTCTATATTGGGGAAGATCATGTCCGAGGGCATAATGGCGTCTGCTCGGCGGAAAATGTGTTTGTACGGCACAAATTCGGCATCCTCCATTTGGGCCAGCGTTTTCAGCACGCCCGACACGCCGGGGAAATACTTAATGCAGTTAAGCGCGCCCCCGTTGGAAAGCCCGGCGATAAAATCCCCCGCCAGGTGGGTAACCGTCAGCGGCACATCGGAAAACGCCGGCGCGGCATATCCCAAATCCACCACGGGGCAGAGCACCCAATCCAACCCCATGCTGCGTGCCATGCGCGCAATTAAATTGCCTTTGCGGTAAGCCCCGTCCTGCGGGCAGGAAAAGTGCTGCAGCGTTTCATTGGCCGGCAGGGCGGGCGCGTCGGTTACAATCTCGCTTAAATCTTCGTCAATATCGGCGCAGAACAACAATTTTCCGTACGGAGACAGGTCATTCATCCGTTTGGTAAAATCTTTGGTTTCTTGGGCCGTTCCCCCGTACACGCAAAACCCGCCCACGCCGCGGCGGGCCAATTCTTCCGCTTCCTGCAAACTGCTTTGACCAAACCAAAAACCGGGAAACACAATGCGAGCGGGCTTCATATTTATTCTCCTGGGTTACAAGGCGCCCTGTTGTACGCCCAAAACGGACGGCACCAGCGACTCTTCCGTCCCGGAGGGCGGCACCATTAAGCCCTGTGTGTCCGTGGAAACCGTCAAATCCAACGGAGCAGCGTCCGGCAAAACTTCCGGTTTGTGCGGCGTTTTAAGCCATTGGATTACCGCCGGGCGCAGGTATTTATCCAGCATATCGTGCGAAGTTAAATCATAAGCGGTTAAGAAAGTTACTTTTCCTTCCCCCGCCGTTAAAAACGCTACATTGCGGATGACGCTGGCCTCCAAAAAACTTTTTTTGTCGGCGGCGCCGGCGGCAATTAAAATATCGCCTTTATACAAGCGCATGGCCGGAATGGAAAGAACATCGCGGTTATTGGTCGTGGGGCTGATTAAAGCCAGCCCGCCGATATCCGGCGAAAAACTCATGCTTTTGGCCGCCACATTGGCGCCCAGCCCGGCCCCCAGCACCACCATATCCTGCTGGGAAACGCCTTTTTTGTCCAGAAACGAAACGGCGGCGTCCACGTCGCGCGTCATTTTGTTATATTCGTTATCTACCCCTTCCCGGGCAAACGAAAAAGCCTCCCCTTTGTTGGTGCTTTTCCCGTGGCCGCGCAAATCCAAGGCCAAATAGCCAAACCCTTCACTGCCCAGGTTGGCTTTAAATGTGGAAAATTCTTCTTTATTTTTGCCTAAATCATGCAACAAAATAACCGTCCGCTTTCCCTCATCCGCCGGGCGGTACAGTGCGGCAAGCACCCATCCGTCCTGCGTGGAAAGCGAAACGGCCTGCTCTTTAGCATCCGCACCGGCAGCAGGCCCGGCCAACAGCGCCAGCGCCCATACCGGTGCGGCAAATTTTAATAGGCGGCAAAACATGTTAACGGTCCAAAACCTCTTCGGGTTTAAACCAGAGCGCAATTTCTTTTTCCGCATCTTCCGGCGAGCCGGACGCGTGCACGCAGTTTTGCATTACATCGCCGATAAAGCGCCCAAAGCTGCCGCGGATCGTCCACGGGGCGGCTTTTTCGGGGTTGGTGCTGCCGATTTCCTGGCGCACTTTGGCAATGGCGTTTTCGCCCTGGAAAACGAATGCATAAATTTTGTGGTTGGGCACATTGTTAAATTCACCCATCATATATTGGATGACTTCTTCCAAGAAAGGTTTCCCTTCCAAATTCTTATAGTGCGCCCGCGCCAATTCTTCAGTCAGCGAAACCACTTTTGCCCCGGTCATTTGCAGGCCGAGGTGATCCAACCGGTCTAAAATAAGACCGCTGATGCGTTTTTCAATCGCATCCGGTTTAATCAGAACGAGTGTTCTTTCCATATATCTCATATGTAAACATTATACCAATCTAAAAAAACCTGTCAAACTTTTTACGAACGCGAAGGATTTTTGCCCAATAGACGGGCACTTTAAGGTATAATAGAAAAAACGGAGATGATTTTTATGGCTCAAGACAAACCCCTTAAATTCGGCGTCATCGGCGCCGGCAAAATAGGCACTTTTCACACCCGCACCTTGGCAAATATGAAAGGCGTTTCGCTGGTAGGCGTATGCGACCCCGATTTAATGCGCGCCCAAAAACTGGCTTGGGAACATAACTGCACCCCCTACTCCAAACCGGAAGAACTGGTGGGGCAGGTGGACGCCGTGATTGTAGCGGCGCCTACGCAGCTGCACCATCAAATTGGAATGTATTGCCTGGAACACGGCGTGCATACGCTGGTGGAAAAACCCATTGCCGTAACGATGCAGGAAGCGCGTGACTTAATCCAATGCGCCAAACGCCAAGGCCTGGTGCTGCAAGTGGGGCATGTGGAGCGGTTTAACCCCGCCGTAGTGGAAGCGGTAAAATACATAGAAGATCCCCGTTTTATTACCATCACCCGCCAAGGCCCGTATGACGGGCGCATGGCCAACATCAGCGTGGTGCTGGACTTAATGATCCACGATTTGGATTTGCTCTACACCATTGTGCCCAGCGAAGTGGTGTCCATTGATGCGGTGGGGCTGAGCGTTTTCTCCCCCCACGAAGACATCGCCAACGTACGCCTGCACTTTGCCAACGGCGCCGTGGCCGACGTTACCGCCAGCCGCGCCAGCTTTGAACGGGCCCGCTTTATGCACTTGTTCCAGCCCAGCGGGTACGTGTCGGTAGATTTTATGAATGCGCGGGTAAAAACCTACCGCAAGGAAAAACCCGTCATTGAAAATATGAACGATTTGACCGTTACCTACCCCAAAGTGGAAAAGCAATTGCCGATTACGGCGGAAATTTTGCACTTTATTGACTGCATCAAAACCGCCAAAACGCCGGCCCCCAGCGGCGAAAAAGGAATGAAAGCGCTGGATTTGGCCCTGCAAATTTGCGAAAAAATGAACCGCTTTGACATCCCCAAAACGGGCCATTTGCATACGCCCAAACCGCTGCAAGCCATCAGCACCGTTGCCCGTGCCGCACAGGCCGTGCTGGACGAAACGCTGGGACATTTGAAAGGAGACGATAAATAATGTCTACCATTACGCCGATTACCAAAAACATCCTGTTTGTCGCGGGCGACGTTTCCGGCGACATCCACGCCGCCGGCCTGATTGAGGCGCTCAAAAAAGCCGACCCGACCGTACGCATTACATCCGTAGGCGGCAAACGGATGCAGGCCGTCAGCGACGAGTTTTTGTATGATTTGGCCGGCAAAGGCGCCAGCGGATTTATTGAACCCCTCAAAAAAATGCCGCTTTGGATTCGGCTGATGAACCAAATCCGCGATTATATGGAAACGCAAAACCCCGTTGCGCTTATCGTGGTGGATTTTTACGGGTTTAACCACCAAATTTTGGGCATGGCCAAACACCGCCATATCCCGGCATATTATTATGTAACCCCTCAAGTGTGGGCCAGCCGCCAATACCGCGCCAAGCGCCTGGCGGAACTTACCCGCAAAATGTTTACCATTTATCCGTTTGAACCGGAATTTCATAAAAAATTCGGAGGGAATGCGGTCTTTCTGGGAAACCCTCTTTTAGACCAGCTGCCCTTGCCGACGGAGAAAAATTATAACGTCCCCGACCATAAAAACCACGCTTGGAAACTCGGCATGCTGCCCGGCAGCCGCATGGGCGAAATAAAGCGCTTAACGCCGGTTTTTTACCAAGCTTATAAAGAAGTTCTAAAAGAATTTCCCCATACCCACGCCTATATGTTCCTGCTGCCGGATGCAGACGAAAAAGTATTCTTGGATTTAATCGGCGAAAAACCGCACGCAAACTTCCATTTAGTCAAAGACTTACATTACGAACTCCGCTCGCAAATGGATTTCCTGCTGGCCTGCTCCGGCACGGCCACCTTGGAAAACGCCCTTTTGGGCATCCCCATGGTGGTAGCGTACAAACTGTTTTGGCCCACCTACCAAATTGCCAAACGGGTCATCAAAGTGCCGTACATTTCGCTGGTCAATTTGCTGTCTCAAAAACCGTTGGTAAAAGAACTGATTCAATACGACGCCACCCCGCGCGCCTTGGCGGCGGAAACCATGGCTATGTTTCAAAACCCGGCCAAACTGGCCCAAATGCGCGAAGAACTGTTAAAACTGCGCGCCTCGCTGGGCGAGCCCGGCGTAGCCAAGCGGGCGGCGGCGGAAATTTTAAACGATTTAAAACACGAGTAACCCTATGCAAGACGCCCCTGATTTGTCCGCTTTACTGCGCAAATTTAAAGAATACAACCCCAATCAGGATACTTCGCTGATTGAGAAAGCCTATCATTTTGCCGAAAAAGCCCACGAAGGGCAAAAACGCGAAAGCGGCGAGCCGTATTTTACGCACTGCCGCCACGTGGCCAACATCCTGATGGACTTTAACCTGGACGCCGACACCATCTGCGCCGGCCTCTTGCACGATACGGTGGAGGATACCCCGGTTACGCTGGAAGACTTGCGGCGGGAATTTAACAAAGAAATCGCCCATATGGTGCAAGGGGTTACCAAAATAAGCGATTTAAAGTTCTCATCCACCGACGAAGAAACCGTGGAAAACTGGCGCAAAATGCTTATTGCCGTAGCCGAAGACGTGCGCGTGATTTTAATTAAACTGGCCGACCGCACCCACAATATGCGCACCATGGACGTCATGCCCCCCGACCGCCAAAAATTTAAAGCCTACGAAACCATTTCCTTATATGCGCCCTTGGCCCAGCGGCTGGGAATGTTTACCATCAAAACCGATTTGGAAGACCTTTCTTTCAAATACCTGCACCCGCAGGAATACGCCAGCATCAAAAGCCAAGTGGAAGCCCGCACGGCAGACCGCCAGGCCGCGCTGGACGCTTTTAAAAAGCAGCTGGAACCCGCCCTTCAGGCCGAGCATATGGACTTTCGCATCTTGGCCCGCGCCAAAAACTACTATTCCATTTACCGCAAAATGCAAAAACACCACTGTACCTTTGCGGAAATTCAGGATTCGCTGGGGGTGCGCATCATTACCAAAACCGTACAGGATTGTTACCGCGCCCTCGGCCTGGTGCACAGCGTGTTTAAGCCGATTGCCGGCACGTTTACCGATTATATCGCCACGCCTAAAGCCAATATGTACCAAAGCATTCACACCACGGTGCTGGCCCCCACGGGCGACATTATTGAAATCCAAATCCGCACCGAAGACATGCACCGCACCTGCGAATACGGTATCGCCGCGCATTGGCGCTACAAAATGGGCAACGTAAAGCCGGATAAAAACTTTGACGAAAAAATAAACTGGATCCGCCGCTGGATTGAGTGGCAGCAGGATTTAACCGCCCCGCGGGAATTTTTGGAAGGATTTAAAACGGACGTCAACTTGCAGCAAATTTTCGTTTTTACGCCGCGGGCGGACGTAAAATCCCTGCCGGAAGGCTCCACCCCCATTGATTTTGCCTACGCCATTCATACCGACATCGGCGACCACTATGTGGGCGCCAAGGTAAACAACCGCATGGTGCGTATGGATTACGCCTTTAAAACGGGCGACGTATGCGAAATTATCACCCGCAAAAACGGCGAACCCAAACGCGACTGGCTGGAATTTGCCAAAACCGCCGGCGCCCGCAGCCACATCAAGCGCTATTTGCGAAGCAAAGGGGTGGAATTATGAACCCCTGCCCCCGCTGCCACAATCCGACCGACGAATCCGACAACTACTGCCGCCACTGCGGCCGCAGCTTAAAACCGGGGACGGGTTTTCTGTTTTCGCATCTGGGCATTATTTTGACGGCCTTTGTATTGGGGCCGTTTGCCCTGCCGTTTGTATGGATGTCCAAAATCATCGGGCGGGGAGCCAAATGGATGTATACCGCTTTGCTGGCCCTGCTAAGCGTGTACTTTGCCTTTCTTTTCTACCATTCGTTTCTGCTCGCACGCGAGGCCGCGCAACTGTTCCTCAACCCTCCTTTCTGATTTTTTCCCGCCGGATCCGTCATATTTTTGTACAATATAGAGTACCTGTTAAAATTGCAAGGAGAAATCAATGACATCAGAAGTAGCAACCGTTAAAACCGAAAAGCAACCCACCGGTTTGTATATTCTGTTTCTGACCGAAATGTGGGAACGCTTCAGCTACTACGCCATGCGCGGTATTCTCGTGCTGTATTTGATTAAAGTCATGCAGTTTTCGGAATCTCACGCCAGTAAAGTTTACGGCGCAGTAACCAGTCTTATCTACCTCAGCCCTCTGTTGGGCGGCTATATTGCCGACCGTTTCTGGGGCCAAAGACGCGCCATTATCGTAGGCGGTATTTTAATTGCTTTGGGGCAATTTGCCATCGCCTCCAACCCGACGCTGTCCTTCTTATATACGGGTCTTTTCCTGCTGATTTTGGGAAACGGGCTGTTTAAACCCAATATTTCCACGATTGTAGGCGAGCTCTACGAAAAGAACGACTCCCGCCGCGACGCCGGATTTACCATTTTTTACATGGGTATCAACCTGGGCGCCTTTATCTGCAACTTTGTAGCGGGCACGCTGGCGGAAAAAGTGGGCTTTGGCTGGGGCTTTGCTACGGCCGGGTTTGGTATGATTTTGGGTTTGGCTATTTTTATTTGGGCCAAAGACAAATACCTCCAGGGCCAGGGCAAAAAACCCAAAAAACTGACCAAAGAAGAGAAGCTGGAACACCCCTCCACACCGCTTACTACAGAAGAAAAACAACGCATCGCCGTCATTTTCATTATGGCGTTCTTCAGCATTTTCTTCTGGTCTGCGTTTGAACAGGCGGGTGCTTCTTTGACGATTTTCGCCGAAAAATTCACCGACCGCTTTATTTTCGGTTGGGAAATGCCGACTTCCTGGTTCCAGAGCGTCAACCCGATGTTCATTATTTTGTTGGCGCCTGTTTTCTCCAAACTGTGGCTGAAACTGGCTAAAAAAGGCTTAGAACCCTCCACCCCGGCCAAATTTGTATGGGCATTTATGTCCTTGGCGTTTGGCTTCTTGATTTTGGTGGCGGCTTCTTACGTCATTCAAACCACGGGCGCCAAAGTGGGCATCTTCTGGCTGGTGTTTGCGTACATGTTCCACACGATGGGCGAGCTGTGCTTGTCCCCGGTGGGGCTGTCGCTGGTTACCAAATTGGCGCCGCTGCGCTTTGCTTCCCTGCTGATGGGAACTTGGTTTTTGGCGAACGCGCTGGCCAACTTTACCGCCGGCTTCTACTCCGGCTACTTCGGCCATATCAGCAACGTCCAGTTCTTCACGTGGCTGGTTGTTCTGCCGGTGTGCGGCGGGTTAGTCCTGCTGTCTATTAAGAAGTTCGTAATCAAATGGATGAACGGCATCCAATAAGCTCTTTATCCAAACAAAAACCCCGCTTTTTAGGCGGGGTTTTTTATTGCAAAAAGATTGAACTGCACAAAAAAAGAAGCTCTTTGTTTTTCTGATAAATAAAAACCGGAACAACATGTGTTCCGGTTTTTGCTTTTTTCGTGCAGAAATCTTTATTCTTCCGGCATTTCCGTTTCGGGCTCTTCCGAAGGTTCAATATGCAGGCTGGCCAGCAGCATATCCACCAGCCGTATATCGCTGGGATATTGCACCAATTCGCGCGCTTTTATCAGCGATACCCAGCGGATGGCCAAAATTTCGGATGCGTCGTGCTTGCCGATGCGGCCCAGCTTTTTCATCAAATACCACTGCACCATCTTTTTGACGTAATTTCCCTGAAACGTAAAGGCGTATTTTACCCGAATCATCGGCCGGACGATAACCGCCTTGTAACCGGTTTCTTCCAGCACTTCGCGCAGCGCGGCCTGCCGGGGCGTTTCCCCCGGTTCAATATGGCCTTTGGGGAACGTCCAAATCTTTTTCCCCTTCATATTTTTGACTTGCACGAGCAACACTTTCCGCCCGTCCAAAATCACGCCGCCGCACGAAAATTCGGAAACAATCATAATCCTTTCTCTAAATTATAGGCCGCATTCAGAATTTTTTCTTCTTTTAAAATCGGCCCGTAAAACTGCACGCCGATCGGCAGGCCTTTGGCGTCTTTTCCAAACGGCACGCTAATGCCCGCCAAACCGCCGATATTGCCCTGGCAGGTGTACAAATCCGCCAGATACAGGGCCAACGGGTCTTCGTCGTGTTGTCCCAATTTAAAAGCCGTTGTGGGCGAGGTGGGCGTAAGCAAAACATCCACTTTTTCAAACGCTTTTTTGAAGTCTTCGCGGATGAGTTCTCGCACTTTCATCGCTTTTAAAAAGCATTCTTCATACCGCTCCGACGTCAGCGCATAGGTGCCGATAATCAGGCGTTTTTTTACTTCCAGCCCAAACGGCGCGCGGGAGGCTTCATAATACGTATTTAAATCCTTGGCGGCGTTGTCGGCATAGCCGTAGCGGATGCCGTCGTAGCGGCCCAGGTTGGAGCTGGCTTCGGCGCTGGTAATAATATAATAGCAGGGAGCGGCATATTTGGCCAGCGGCACATCTACTTCCACCAACTCGGCGCCCAAATCTTTTAAGCGGGCCGCGGCCTGGTGCACTTTGTCTTTAATACCCTGCCCGAGGCCGTCTAAAAATCCTTTGGGAAGGCCCACTTTCATTCCTTTCAGCCCGTTTGTAAACTGGGCGTCATACTGCGGGACGGGGGCCTCCAGCGAAGTGGAATCGTGCACGTCTTTGCCGGAAATAACTTCCAGCACTTTGGCGGCGTCCGCCACGGTGGAAGACAGAATGCCCACTTGGTCTGCGCTGGACGCAAAGGCGATAATCCCGTAGCGGGAAATACGCCCGTATCCGGGTTTAATGCCTACCACGCCGCAAAAACCGGCCGGCTGACGCACCGAACCGCCCGTGTCCGTCCCTAACGCTACCGGCACCATGCCCGCCGCTACGGCTGCGGCACTGCCGCCGGAAGAACCGCCCGGCACGCATTCCAAATTAGCCGGGTTTTTTACCGGGCCATACACGGAAGTTTGGTTGGTGCTGCCCATGGCAAATTCGTCCATATTCGTGCGGCCGATAATTACTGCATCCGCCGCCAATAATCTTTCCACAACGGTAGCCGTGTAAGAAGCCACATAATTTTCCAACATTTTAGAGCAGCAGGTTGCTTTGTGGCCTTTGTACAGGATGTTATCTTTAATTCCCACCGGCACGCCCGCCAAGGCGCCCAATTTTTCGCCGCGGGCGCGTTTGGCGTCTATTTCTTTGGCGCGGGCCAGTGCGTCTTCTTCAAATACTTCCACAAAAGCATTCACGTCCGGATTTTTCTGAGCAATGGCCAAAAGCGCCTGGCGGGTAATTTCTTCGGCGGTTTTTTCGCCGCTGCAAACGGCTTTTACAATTTCTAAAGCGGTCATCATATTACAATACCTTTTTCACCTTGGCGCACTGGTCTTGTTCTTCATCAAACGCGTGGCGCAATTCTTCCGCCAACGCCGGGTCGGAAGAAGTAACGTCCGGGCGCATATGCGCACAGTGGTTTACGTTGGTTAATTTTACGGCATCGGTATTCACGGCGGACAGTTCCGCCACCCATTTAAAAAGGGCTTCCAGCTGGGCTTGATAAATGGAAGCTTCCTGCTCGCTGACGCGCATCTTGGCCAGCTTGGCGGCAAGCTCTACATCTTTTTTAGTTATTTCCATATAAAATGCTCCCTTTGAAAGTATATTTTATATAATAATGTGGCCGTTTGGCTACCCGCAGCGGATCTGTGCGTCCCGCCCGGAAATGCCCGACGGAAGGGGGTTGTATGACAGAAGAAAAAGAAACGGCGCCGCACGCCAAAAATACGGACGACTACAAATGCGGCTTAAACGGGGAAGGCTGTTTAAACAGCCGCTTTACCCTGTCCCTTGTAGCGGTTATTTTATCTTGCTTTACGGGCTTTTTTACGATACCGATTGCTTTGGCCGCGCTGATTTTATCGCTGCGCGCGCAGGATTGGGCCCGCGACGGCAGAATGGAAGAAGCCCAACGCGTGGCTTGGTGGGCCGGTTTTTGCGGCTGGCTGACGGTAATTATTGCGCTGATACCGCTTTTGCTGGTCATCTTTTTCGGCGGCACGATTATCGCCTTTTTAACCGCCATGCTGGCCGCCGCGTAAACAACACGGCTTTAAAAAAACGCCCCGTTTTGATGAAACGGGGCGTTTTTGAGGCGTACTTTTCTGTCAATCCAGTGTATAAACGCTCCATGCGCCATAAGTAGTATATTCGTTTTTCCCACTGTATTTTTTACAAAAAGCGTGGGCCGATTGAATGGAAAAGTTAAACACATTGCATTCCCTGCGCCCGTGGCTGAGTGCATGATTATAAGCAACGCTTTGTAAATTTCCCTTTCTAAACACACAATACACATGACTGATGCTGCACGAAAACTCCGGAGAAGTTAAAATAGTGCCGGATACCGTAAACTGAGGGGGAATATCCATATCCAACTGTTCGGCGTCGGTCGCATATGTTCCGTTCGCCATTTGATACAGTTTTTGCGCCTGATAAATTCGCTCCACCAACAAAACCGCTTCCTGATAGCGGCTTTTATTGACTGCATATAGGTACTGTGGCAAGGCCACCGCGGCCAATATGCCGATAATTAATACCACCACTAACAGCTCTATGAGCGTAAATCCAGCGTTTTTCCCGCCGAGGAAGGGTTTTTGATAAATTTCTTGCATATGGAAAATTTATCAAAAAAAACGAGTCAAGGCATTGCGCCTCAACCCGTTTCAATCGGCTGCAAAAAAACTACAACAGCTCCAGCGGGGCGAACTTGAGCATAAACGTGCGCCGCACGCCGTTGCCAAACAAGACGGTAATTTTGGCGCTGTCGCCCGAGCCGGCGATAGACACGATTTTCCCCTGCCCAAACACCCCGTGCTTGACCAATCCCCCCACGGCGGGTTCGCCGTTTTTCTGGGCGGGCGGAGTGGCCGCCTCTTGCGAAGCGGAAGAGGGCGAAGAGGCCGGGCGGGAAAAAGAAGGCTTTGCATACAGCGAGCCCAACCCGGAAGAACCGCCGTAAGAGGAAGACGTATAGTCCAAATCGTCGTCTTCCTGGATTTCATAGCCGTCCGCGTCATAGCGTTTTTGAAAACGGCTCTTAGAGGCATACCCTTCAAAGGTTTGGTAGCGGTTGGCGCCAAAATTATTTTTGCCGCGCGCATATCCGCCGCCGTAATGGCCGCCGGAATAGGAACCGCCCGCCCCAGCGCCGTAAAGGCCGTAGCGGGAATGGTAATCGGTATAGCGCGGTTGGGAGGCGCGGGCTTCCTGCACTTCGCTTTCGTCCAAAAGACCGCTTTCAAACAAAAAACGCGAAGGCAAATTGTCCTGCAGCTGCCCGAATTTGCGCCGGGTGCGGGCATAGGTTAAAAAGAGTCTTTCGCGCGCGCGCGTCATGGCTACGTAGCACAGGCGGCGTTCTTCTTCCAGGTCGTCTTCATTGTCGCGCCCGATGGGGAACAAATTTTCTTCCAACCCGGTTACAAAAACATTGTTAAACTCCAACCCTTTGGCCAGGTGCACCGTCATCAGCGTAACGGCGCCGTTTTCGTCCGCCTGCGAATCGTCCTCCCCCGACAAAAGCGAAATTTCCTGCAAAAAATCCGCTACCGAAGGTTCTTTTTCCCCTTTTTGGCAGCGCTCTTCGTATTCTTTTACGGCGTTGATCAAGGCGTCCAAGTTTTGCAGGCGGCTTTCGGCTTCGGGGTCTTTTTCCAGTTCGGCTTTTACGGCGTCCATATACCCGGATTCCAGCATAATCTTATGGAAGATATCCGCCGGATCGGTCAGCAGCATGTCGCCGCGCCAATTTTCAAACAGCTGCACCAGCTTGACCGCCGCTTTAACCGCCGCCGCGCTAAGCCCCGGCACATAGGCCGCGTTTTTTAACGCGTCATACAGGGAAACGTGGTTGTTTTCGGCATACGCCAGCAACCGCTCCTGCGCCACCTTGCCCAGCCCGCGCGTAGGCGTATTGATAATGCGCAAGAGGCTTACGTTGTCGGCCGGGTTGACCAGCATGCGGGCGTAGCACATAATGTCTTTGATTTCTTTGCGGTCGTAGAAGCGCACCGTTCCCACCAGGCGGTAGGGAATTTGGTAACGGCGGAACGAATCTTCAAAGCTGCGGCTCTGGGCGTTGGTACGGTAGAAAACGGCAATTTCCTTCAGGCTCGCCCCTTCGTTGACCAAAGCCTTGATGTTCTGGCTGACCCAGCGGGCTTCGTCGCCTTCGCTCATCAGTTCGCGCACTTCAATGGGGTCGCCTTGGGATTTATCGGTAAAAAGATTTTTTTCTTTGCGTTTTTTGTTCTTGGTAATCAGGCGGTTGGACGCATCCAAAATGGCCTTGGTGGAACGGTAGTTTTGTTCCAAGGTAATGGTTTTTACGTCTTGGAAGTCTTTTTCAAACTCCAAGATATTGCGGATATTGGCCCCGCGCCAGGAATAGATGCTCTGGTCGGGGTCGCCCACTACGCACAGTTTGCGGCGTTTGGCGGCCAGCATTTTGGTAATTAGGTATTGGGTGTGGTTGGTGTCCTGGTATTCGTCCACCAAGATGTATTGGAAAAAATCCTGGTAATAGTTGCGGACGTCTTCGTGGCCGCGCAGCAAAACAACGGTTTTGACGAGTAAATCGCCAAAATCCAGCGCGCCCGCTTCCTTGAGTTTTTGCTCGTAGCGGCGGTAGACTTCGGCCGCGCGGATTTTAAAATCCAATCCGCTGGCCGTGGCGCTTTGCATCATCGTATCGGGCGAGACCATATCGTCCTTGGCGCGGGAAATTAGGCTGACGATTTGATTGATCTCTTTTTTAGGGTCTTTAATGCCCATTTGTTCCAAAATCAGGCTGACCACTTTTTTCTGGTCGGAATCGTCGTAAATGGCGAAATCGCGCGAAAGACCCAGCGCCTGCGCGTTCTGGCGCAGCAAACGCACGCCGAACGAGTGAAACGTGTGAATCCACACGCGGTTGCCCGTTCCGGGCACCAACGCTTCCACGCGTTCGCGCATTTCCTGGGCGGCCTTATTGGTAAACGTTACCGCCAAAATACGCCCCGGGTGGTAGCCGTCGGCAATCAGCTTGGCGATTTTGGTCGTCAGCGTTTTGGTTTTGCCGGTGCCGGCCCCGGCCACAATCAGGCACGGGCCGCCGTCGTAATTGACGGCTTCCAACTGCTGGGGGTTTAATGATTTTAAAGCGTCTTGCAAATCCATAACTATCCTGCTGCGGGCCGGCGGCATGCACGGCATACGCGCCCCGCCCGGTTATTTTAATTTCATCTGAACAAAGGTTTCAATATGTTCGCTGTGCGGAAAGAAGTCAAACGCTTCTACCTGCAAAATGTCGTAATGCGGCGTGAGAATTTTAAGGTCGGCCGCCAAGGTAACCGGATTGCAGGAAATATAGAGCACCCGCTCCACGCCCGACTCCGCCACCGCCTTGGCCGCTTTGGGGTGCATTCCGCCGCGGGGCGGATCCAAAATAATCAGCGCGTCTTTGCGCTCAATGGGGTGTTGTTTGACGAAATCTTCCACTTTGGAGCAGAAAAACTGCACATTGCTTACGCCGTTTAGCTTGGCGTTTTCAATCCCGTTGTAAATGGCGGGGGCCACGCTTTCCACGCAAATGCTTTTTTCGCATAAGTCGGCGCAGGAAAGCGAAAAACTGCCCGCCCCGCCGTACAAATCATAAATACGTTTGGGCGCCAACGCCTTGACCACGCGCCGCACGCGGGAATACATTTTTTGCGCGGTGAGGGTGTTGGTTTGGAAAAAGGACTGCGGCGAAAGCTGGAAAATTACCTCGCGTTCGGTTTTGCCGGACGCGTCGGTCAAAAAGATTTTTTCAAAAATATGGTCTTTTCCCTTCAGCACCCGCAGCGATTCCGGCGCCGCCGTATCGGCCAGCCCGGTGTTGACTGCCGCCATGATGTTGGCCTGCGGCAAAACGCTTTGTACGGCCTGTACAAATGTTTTTTCGTTAAAATCGTCCGTTACGAACAGCACCACAATTTCTTCGCCGGTGTTTTTGCCTTCGCGCACCATCAGGTGGCGCAGCACGCCGGTGTGTTTGCGCTGGTCATAATAGTCCAAATTTTCGGCCTTGGCCCAGGCGCGGATGGCATTTAGAAGCGGAATTAGTTTATCGTTAAACAAGACGCATTCGGTAATGTCCACCGCTCTGTCCCAGCGGCCTTTTAGCTTAAAACCCAGGGCATTTTCAAACTCCAGCGGGCGGGTTTTGTTGGCGGGGTCTTTTTTGTCGTAATCGGGACGCCATTTTACCTGGTGGCAAAAGCCCAGCTCCACCTTGTTGCGAAAGTTTTTCGGGTCGTCCGTTACGGTAACGGGGATGTCTCCCGTCCAAAAATCGCTCAGCGTTTGCTGCAGCTTGGCCCGTTTCCGGGCGACTTGTTCTTCGTAAGGCAAGTCCAGCAGCGCGCAGCCGCCGCATTGGCCGAAATGGGAGCAGGTCATCTTAGGCATTTACTTTAAACAGGCAAACGTCGCCGTCCTTTACAATATAGTCTTTGCCTTCGGAGCGGATTAACCCGTGCTCGCGAAGGGCTTTTTCGCTGCCGTATTTGACGAGGTCGTCAAACGTATACACGTCGGCGCGGATGAAGCCTTTTTCAAAATCGCTGTGAATTTTGCCCGCCGCCTGCGGCGCCGTGCAGCCCACCGGTATCAGCCAGCTGCGCACTTCCACTTCTTCGCCGGCGGTAAAATACGTGCACAGGTTTAACAGTTTCATCCCTTCGCGCACGATTTTTTCAAGCCCGGTATAATCGTTGCCGGTTTCGGCCAGAAAAGCCTTCTTTTCTTCTTCCGAAAATTCCGCAATGTCGGCTTCAAACTTCACGCACAGCTCCACAAACCCCGCGCCGTTTTCCCGCGCGTAGCTGGCCACTTTTTCGGCGTTTTGCACGTTGCGTTTTTCGGAATTGTTGCCCACGTAAAGCACCGGTTTGGCGGTTAGAAATTGGTAGTCTTTCAGTTCGTCTTTTTCCAACCCCAGCGAGCTGACGGGTTTGCCGTTTTCCAGCGCGGCTTTAATTTCTTTCATCCGTTCCCACGCGGCCACGGCGTCTTTCTTGCCGCTTTTGGCGTTGGAGGCCAGCCGGTCGCAGACTTTGGTGGCCGTTTCCAAATCGGCCAGCATCAACTCGGTATTGATAATTTCAATATCGCGCAGCGGGTCTACGGAGTTCATCACGTGGGTTACGTTCTCGTCTTCAAACAAGCGCACCATGTGGATAATCGCGTCCACCTCGCGGATATTGGCCAAAAATTTATTGCCCAGCCCTTCGCCTTGGCTCGCCCCTTTGACGATGCCGGCAATATCCACAAATTTAATAAATGCGGCTGTTTTCTTGGGCGGTTTAAACATTTCAAACAGCTTGTCCAAGCGTTTGTCCGGAATGGGTACAATGCCCACATTGGGCTCAATGGTGCAGAACGGATAGTTGCTGGCTTCCGCTCCGGCGCAGGTAAGCGCATTAAAAAGGGTGGATTTGCCTACGTTGGGCAGGCCGACGATACCAATTTCCATAAAATACAGACTCCTTAGACCAATAATAAAACGGAATAATTACTTATATTTTACCATTTTACAACGCCCGCTACCACGCAAAGACGCCCCATAAAAAACCCCGCCTGAGGCGGGGAAAATAGCAAAGCGCCGAATTTATGGAAATCTGTAATATGTATATCCGCTGGCGTCATCGGCGTTCATATGGATGGGCACGCCGGTTAAAGAGCTGCATACTTTGTGAGCGATTTCATCATCCCCCATTACGCGGCATTGGCGCACACCGCTCCAGCCCCCATTTACTTTTTGATAACGAACGTAATAAAGAGGTTTCTTTTTTACTTGTGCCACATACACCGAGCCATTAAATCCCAAAGACAAAGAAAAATCCATTTTCTTCGGTTTTTCAATATCCAAATTTTCGCCGGTAGCATCGTAGGCGCCGTTGGCCAGATAATATACTTCCTGCGCCTCGGAAAGTTGATCCACCACCGACATCAATTGCACGTAACGGCTTTTCCAAACCGCCTGCTCGTATTTGGGAAAAGCAACCGCCGCCAGAATGCCGATAATTAAAACAACCACCAGCAGCTCTATCAGCGTAAATCCGCGCGTTCCGGATAAAAATATGTTTTTTTGAACCTGTTTATGCATATGTCCCAATGTATCAAAAAAAAAAACGAGTCAAGCCTTTCTCCGTCCATTGCGTCAACAAAAAACCCCGCCAAAAAGCGGGGTAACATAAAAAAACGTCCCGTACGAGATTCGAACTCGTGATCTCCGCCTTGAGAGGGCGGCGTCCTGGGCCGCTAGACGAACGGGACTTCTGTTTTTATTTTACCATATTTATTTTACCCAGCCAAACGGCGAAGCGTTTTTCAATTTTTATATAATTGAATTATCATTCGTTTTAAATCATACTGTTTGCTAAGCGAGGTACATATGGAACTTTCTGCCGTACAAACGACGTTGCTGTCTTTGCTGATTGCCGTTGTGCTTTTTTTGCCGCTTACGGTGCACAAAGTGGAAGAAAATCTGGAAGCTTTTCTTTTTCTCTGCGGCGTGTTTGCGGTAACCGTTTCCAAAAGCTGGAGCGGGCAACTGGTGCTGACTGCGCTGGAAGACCCCATTAAAATTACCGTGGCCGTATTGGTGGCGGGGCTTTTATTTCGCAAATTTAACAAACACCTGCAAAAATTAACGCAAAAAGCCGTTAAAGGTTTGGGCCTGCGCTGCACGCTGTTTGGAATTGTGTTTGTGCTGGGGCTTACGTCCAGCTTGATTACCGCGATTATCGCGGCGCTGGTGCTGTCGGAAGTGGCGGTAATGCTGCCGCTGGAGCGAAAAGGCCGCGTAAAACTGGTGGTGTATGCGTGTTTTTCCATTGGTATGGGGGCCGTGCTTACTTCCATCGGAGAACCTTTGGGCACGGTGGTGCTTTCCAAACTTTCCGGCGCGCCGCACTATGCGGATTTCTTCTTTTTAATTGACCATTTGGGTTGGTTTGTATTGGGCGGGATTGTCTTTATGGCCGGTTTAGCCAGCGCCATTCGGGATAACCCCATCCAAAAAGCCCCCGGCCCCAAACCCGCCGAAGCCGGGCAGGATGAACATTCCGTCAAAAGCATCGTCATCCGGGCGGCCAAAGTATATTTGTTCGTAATGGCGTTGGTATTCTTAGGGGACGGTTTAAAACCGCTTGCCATGCAGACCATTTCCCACTTGTCCGCCGGGTGGCTGTACTGGATTAACACCTTATCTGCCGTGCTGGACAACGCCACCCTGGCCGCTATTGAAGTAACGCCCGACATCAGCACCCGCACGCTGACTTTTCTGCTGATGAGTTTAATCATCTCCGGCGGCATGCTGATTCCGGGCAACATTCCCAACATTATTTGCGCCTCCAAGCTGGGCATCAAAAGCAAAGAATGGGCCAAAGCCGCCGTGGCGTTGGGCGCGCTGGTGATGTTGGTGTTCTTTGTAATTTTAAATGCCGTTTTATAAATTGCTTTGCTGTCCAACAAGCCGCTCCTGTTTAAAGGGGCGGCTTTTTTGCAGGTTGCGGGGCAAGTGCGCCGCTAATTTTATATAATCTGGTTATATTATTCTATCAGGGGAGATTTTATGAAAATCCATTCTTTCAACGTACAGCCCAACTTGCCCGAAAACATCAAGTTCCTGGAAGAGTTGGCCAACGACATGTGGTTCACTTGGAACTGGCAGGCTATTTTGCTGTTTGTACAAGTAGACCCCAAACTTTGGACGGCCGCTAAACGCAACCCCAAATGGTTCTTGGGCTGTGTGCCGCAAAAACGCTTTGAAGAATTAAGCAAAGACGAAAATTTCGTACACGATTTAAACCAAGTCAAAGAAGCCTATTACAGCTACAAAAACAACCAGCATACCTGGTACAAAGAACACCGCCACGAAAACGGCAACCTGCTGACGGCCTACTTTTCCATGGAATACGGTATTGGCGAAGGGCTGCCCATTTATTCGGGCGGTTTAGGCATGCTGGCCGGCGACCATATTAAATCCGCCAGCGACTTGGATATGCCGATTATCGGCGTAGGGTTGTTCTACAAACAAGGTTACGTGCAGCAGGTGCTCAACCGTGAAGGCTGGCAGAATGAAGAATACCCCGATAACGACTGGGCGCATATGCCGGTGGAACGCGTGATGAAAGACGGCAAAGAAATTACCGTAGACATTCCGCTGGGCAACGAAACCGTAAAAGCCTGCATCTGGCGCGTACCCGTCGGCCGCACCTCTCTCTATTTGTTGGATACCAACTTGCAGGAAAACACCCCCGCCCAGCGCGCCATTACCGAAAAACTATACGGCGGCGACCGCGAAAACCGCATCCGCCAAGAAGTGGTGCTGGGCATCGGCGGCGTAAAAGCGCTAAGCGCCATGGGAATCCGTCCCACGGTTTACCACATCAACGAAGGCCACAGCGCGTTTTTGCTGTTCCAGCGCATTATTGATATTATGAAGGAGAAAAACCTCTCTTTCGCTCAAGCGCGCGAAATTGTGTGGGCTACGTCCGTATTTACCACCCACACGCCCGTCATTGCCGGAAACGAACATTTTGACCCGGCTTTGGTGCGCAAATATATGGATTTTTACGCCCGCGAGATGGGCATTTCCTGGGACGAGTTTTTAGCCCTGGGCAAAGAAAAAGCCGACTCCGCCACCTACTGCATGACCGTGGTTGCGCTGCGCCTGTCGGCCTTCTGCAACGGGGTGGCCAAATTGCACGGCAAAGTAAGCCGCGAAATGTGGCACAACCTGTGGCCCGGCCTGCCCGTCAGCGAAGTGCCGATCACCAGCATCACCAACGGCATTCACAGCGCTTCGTGGATTTCGCACGAACTCAACGAGCTGTACCGCAAGTACCTGTTTAACAACAACCAACGCGGCGAAGTAGATCCTTCGGACGAAAAAATCTGGGCGAAAATTTCCGACATTCCGGACGCCGAACTGTGGAACGTGCACACAATCCGCAAAAACAAACTGATTGACATGGTGCGCGGCCGCTTAAAACGCCAGCTTACCCGCCAAGGCTTTGACGTGATGAGCGTCAAAAAAGCAAGCAAAGTCCTCCGCCCGGACACCTTGACCATCGGCTTTGCCCGCCGCTTTGCCACTTACAAGCGCGCCACGCTGCTGTTTAAAGATTTAAACCGCCTGGACAAAATCGTCAACAATCCGCAGCGGCCGGTGCAGTTCGTCTTTGCCGGCAAGGCGCACCCGGCCGATACCGCCGGAAAAGAATTTATCAAAATGATTGTAGGCCTGACGCAAAACGACCCGCGCTTTAAAGGGAAAATCGTGTTTGTGGAAGACTATAACATGAACACCGCCCGCTATATGGTGCAGGGGGTGGACGTGTGGCTCAACAACCCGATCCGCCCGATGGAAGCCAGCGGCACCAGCGGCATGAAAGCGGCGCTGAACGGGGCGCTTGCGCTGTCCATCTTAGACGGCTGGTGGGATGAAGTGGGCCCGTGCGATTTTGGCTGGTCTATCGGCGGGGCGGAAAATTATAAGTCCGACGCGGAACGCGACGCCGTAGAATCCGAAGCCATGTACAACCTGATTGAGCAGGACATCGCCCCCGCCTATTACGCCAAGGAAAACGGCTCGGAGTATTCGCTGCCGTGGCTGTCTTTGATGAAAGAATCCATCAAACACATCGCGCCTGTTTTTAACACCAACCGCATGGTAAAAGAATACTACGAACGCTTCTACGTACCCGCCAACAATTACGGCCTTATTTTAAACGAGCCCGGCAAAGCCGAGGCCGTGGCCGCGTGGCGGCGCAAAATTGCGGAAAACTGGTACCGCGTGAGCGTGACGGACATCACGCCGCAGCCCGAGACGGCCATTTTGATGGGGGATAAAGTGCACTTTAAAGCCCGGGTTGTATTGGGCGCCTTGACGCCGGAAGAAATACAGGTGGAGCTGTACCTGGGCCAACGGGGCACCTTGGGCGATATCGTCAAAGAAGACGCTATTGATATGACCTGCACCGGCAAAGACGGCGATGCGTATTTGTACGAAGTTTCCATGTCGCCGCTTAACAGCGGGCGGCAGGACTATGCCCTGCGCATTCTGCCCTTTAATAACGACATTCCCAACGTGCTGACGCCGTTGTTCATCCGCTGGGAAGAGTAGTTGTCCGTTTGAGTACGGAACGAATCTGACGCAACACGGCCGGAGAAATGTCCGCTTGCGCGCAAGCCAGCCATTTTTCCGGCCGATTTTACCGATATGCTAAACATTGTGCTTGTAAATCCGGAAATTCCTTTCAACACCGGCAACATCGGCCGCTCGTGCGTTGCCACGGGCACGCGGCTGCATTTGGTGGGGAAATTGGGCTTTAAAATCGCTTCTAAAGAAATACGCCGCTCGGGGCTGGACTATTGGCCCCATTTGGATTACCGCCGCTACGACACGTGGGAAGCTTTTTTGGAGGCGGAAAAACCGACGGAAGACAACATGTTTTTTCTTTCCACCAAAGGCAAAACCGCGTATTGGGACGCCGCTTTCCCGCCCGATGCTTTTTTAATTTTCGGCGCCGAATCGTGCGGCCTTCCCAAAGATTTCTACGAACGCTACCGCCACCGCCTGTTTACCATCCCGATGCCGGGGCCGGTGCGGTCGCTTAATTTATCGTCTTCGGCGGCCATTGTGCTGTTTGAAGCGATTCGGCAAAACCGCAAAGAATTAAAACCATAAAAAACTCCCTCGCTAAATGCGAGGGAGTTTTTAAGTAAATCCTTTTATTAACGGAAGTCCAAAATCAAATTGCTGTTTGAATAACTGTCCGTAAAAGAGGCTTCTTCCATCCCGGCGTTTTTGCAAAGTTCTTCATCGCCCGAACAGGCAATATATTTCAACTCCCCTCCTTGATTGACGGCAAACAATTCATACCCGCCATCCACCCGGCTGCTTACCAGCACCACCGTGTCCGACGTTCCCGAAAACCATTGCGGCGGCGTAAAATAAGACGATTTTGTCAAATTGCCGCTCAACATATTTTTAGAAGTATCCACAATGGCATTGCGAATATAGGTATTATCCCGCATCACATAGGTGGCATTTGCAAAATCGCTGGCGGCGCGCAAATTGCTGATGCCCTCCAAGGCCCGGCCGCGCTCCATGGAAGCAAAATACTTGGGCAGAGCTACCGTAACCAATACCCCTACCACTACCATCACAATTAATAATTCAATCAGCGTAAACCCTTTTCTCATAGGCCCTCCTAAAAGATAGTTTATTATATAAATTTGCCCCTTGCCTGAACAGGGCCGCTCCGTTTCCACTTGTAATTTTATAGAATAAAAAGGCCTTATTCCCATATATGATGAAGACGAAACATCTTTTTTGGATTTTATTTTTATTAAACCTGTTTAATTACATAGACCGGCAAGTGCTCTATTCCGTCTTCCCCTTATTGCAAACGGATTTGCACTTAAACGACTGGCAGCTGGGCACGCTGGCCTCGGTATTTATGCTGGTATATATGTGCTATGCTCCTTTTGTCGGCTATTTTGCAGACCGCTCCCCCCGCCAAAAATGGATTGGCGCCAGCGCACTGATCTGGAGTGCGGCCACCCTGGCCTGCGCCACGGCAAAAAGCTATGCCTCCCTGTTGTTTACGCGGGGAGTGATTGGCGTAGGAGAGGCAGGCTTTACTACCATTGCCCAGCCTTTTTTGGCGGAAAATTACCCCAAAGAAAAACGGGCCACCATTTTGGCGGTATTCGGCTTAGCGTTGCCGGCGGGCAGCGCCTTGGGGTATATATGGGGCGGCTATGTGGGAATGCATTGGGGGTGGAGAGTCGCTTTTTTAGCAGCCGGCCTGCCCGGGTTGGTCTTGGGGGTCATGTCGTTTACTTTTCTGAAAGACATCCGCCGCGCCCGGCAAACCCCGGCCGACAAACCGTCTTGGAACGATTATAAGATGTTGCTTCAAAACAAGCCTTTTTTATTGATTTGCCTCGCCCATGCCATGATTACGTTTATCATTGGCGGGCTTTCGGCATGGATGCCCACATACCTGCACCGTTATTTGCACATGGATGTGGCCCAAGCCGGCACGTTATTTGGGGCTTTGGTCATTTGCTGCGGTGCGGCCGGAACATATGCCGGGGGAAAATTGGCCGATAAATGGCTGGAATTTTCGCCCAAGGCTTATTTTTGGATCATCGGCCTAGCGCTGGCGGCGCTGCTCCCCCCGGCCTGGGTAGGCATACAAACCAACCGGCCCGCGCTGGCGCTCTGCTGTTTCGGTTGGGCGATTATTTGCCTGTTTGCGCCAACCGGCCCCATTGCCGCTGCGTTGGTAGCTTCCACCCGCAACAAAGTGCACGCTATGGCTTTTGCCGTTAATATCTTTATTATTCACGCCTTGGGGGATGCGTTGTCCCCCATGCTTTTGGGGCATGCCTCAGATCAATGGGGGCTGAAAATCGCAGTTTTGCTGTGCTGTTTGGCGGCGGTGCCGGGAATAGTCTTTATCTGGATGGCGGCCCGGTTTGAGCGGCGTATTTCGCCGGCCGCGCCTTAAGAACCTTCTGCCGTTTCTGCCGCGTTCGTTTATGCATACGGGGGAAGGCGCAGTGCCTTCCCCCGTAAACAATCCCAAAACAAACCTGTTTTATTTGGCATGCGGCGTAAGCGAGGCACGCCCGTGATATTGCATATAATTATACAAAGCATTGGCCACCCGAGCTCCGCCGTTATCGGCGCGGAAGCCCACCGAAGAAATAAAACCGTCCGCCCCGTGTTCAAACAATTCCTCCGCCGGCACCTCGTCATCCATTAAAGCGCTGTTCAGCAAAATGACGGTGGATTTGTCTCCCGCCATCCGAATGCGGTCAATGGCAAAAACACTCAGCCCGTCTTCTAACACATAATCCATTAAAATGACATCGTATTTTACATCTTTCGTCCATTCCACCAATTTGGTAAGTGAATCAAACAAAGAAACACGGCTCCCCGGGCCGAAAAAGCCCTGCGCATTCCAATTGCGCGCCCATTCCAAAATTTCGGGATCGTCGTTTAAAACGGCAATCGTCATCTGGGGCAGTTGGGCCGCCATCTGCTTGGCTTGGGCAAACCCTTCGGATCCCGGCATCGTGTTTTTGCGGGTTAAAGAACTTCCGTCTACATCTTTTAACAAAAACTGACTGGCGTTAAACGAATTTTCCGCACGCAGCCGCTCCGGCATAGCAGCATTATTGCTGGAGGAATAGCCCGCATAGGTGGGCTTCAACGCGTTCAACACCCGTTCAATATATATTTTACCCAAGTGCACGCCCGGATCCCGAGCACCCACAATACGTTCCATGTGCTGCAAGGCTTTTTTCCCTTCCTGGGCGTATTCCCAGCGGGCATTTATTTCCGCCGCGCTGAGCATTTGGGGCTCTAATTCCTGATAACGCAGGAAAATATCCATTTCTTTTTTTACTTCTAAAAATTTTTCTAAGTTTTCCCTGTATTGCTGGGACTTGCGCAGGCTTTCCTGCGTGCCGTGGGCCACCAAACTGCGGCGGATAGCCTCCGGTGTTTTAAACTCGGCAATAGAAAGCGGTACCGGATTGGCAAAAAATTCACGCGCGGCAACCCGTGTAAATTTGCTCCCGTTGGACACGACGCCCGCACGAACGGCTTGCATGGCCGAAGAATAGCGGTTTTGGGCCAGGCTCTGCCCCGCCGGCAGGAATAAACAAGTAATCAATAAAACGGCTGAAAGATGTTTCATGCAAGCTTCCTCCTGTTCAAGGTTACTTATAACTTAACTCTTTATCCCGGCGCGTACAAGGGCAAAAAGACCCACCCGGACACTAGGCCTTAAAAACCCGTTAAAATTCCCCGGGGTCTGCGCCCCCGGGGAATAAATCCACCACTCTTTCGCTTTTGCTTACTTTACCGCGTCGTATCCGGCTTGCAACGCTTTTTTCACGGGGCATTAAAATTCCCCGGGTTCTGCGCCCCCGGGGAATAAATCCACCACTCTTTCGCTTTTGCTTACTTTACCGCGTCGTATCCGGCTTGCAACGCTTTTTTGTTCAGCTCCAGCATTTCCGGTTTGGCACGCTTATACACTTTTTTCATGGCGTGCTCCACACTGGTTAACGCAACGGCGCCCGTCTTTTTAATAAACGCGCCCAGCGCCACCAGGTTAGCGATACGATCCATCCCCAATTCTTCCGCAATTTTATTGCACGGTACGCACACCACCGTAATATCGGTGCGGGTGGGACGGGAATTAATGAGCGAGCTATTGATGATCATTAATCCGCCTTTTTTAAGCAAAGGCTCAAACTTCGGCAGCGACGGCTCGTTCATAATAATTACCGTATCGGGCGCCGACACAATGGGCGTATACACTTCTCCGTCCGATACGACGACCGAGCAGTTGGCCGTTCCGCCGCGCATTTCCGGGCCGTAAGAAGGCAGCCAGCTGGCGTTTTTCTTATCTTCCACGCCGGCTTGCGCGAGGAGAATCCCCGCCGAAATCACACCTTGTCCGCCGAATCCGGCGATTCTGATGCCCTGATACATTATTTGCCTCCCTCGTCTTTAAAGACGCCCAGCGGATACTGCGGAATCATTTTCGTCCGCACAAATTCCAACGCCTGCGGCACGCTGGCATACCAGTTGGTCGGGCATTGCGAAATGACTTCCACCATCGAAAAGCCCACCCCGTTCATTTGGTTTTCAAAGGCTTTTTTGATGGCCTTCTTGGCCTGCATGACATGCTGGGGAGAATCCACCGCCACCCGTTCCAAGTATTTGGCGCCGGTAATCTGCGCAAGCATCTCGCACATATTAATCGGCCAGCCCTGCAGTTTCGGGTCGCGCCCTTTCGGCGCGGTGGTGGCTACCTGCCCCACCAAGGTGGTAGGGGCCATTTGCCCGCCGGTCATGCCGTAAATGGCGTTGTTGATGAAAATAACGGTAATGTTTTCGCTGCGCACCGCGGCGTGAACGATTTCCGCCATACCGATGGAAGCCAAGTCCCCGTCGCCCTGATACGAGAAAACAATCGCTTCGGGTTTGGAGCGTTTAATCCCCGTTGCAATGGCCGGGCCGCGGCCGTGCGCGCCCTGCACCATATCGCAGGCAAAATAAGAATCCGCAAACACCGCGCATCCCACCGGGGCTACCCCGATCACGCGGTCTGCAATGTTCAGTTCATCAAAAGTTTCCCCCATCAAACGGTGCACGATCCCGTGCCCGCAGCCCGGGCAGTAATGCATGGGCAAATCGGTTAAACTGGCCGGTTTTTTGGCGATAATAGTCATCTTATTTGCCTCCTTTCAAATCGCCCTGCATGCCAAGCGACGTATCGCGCTTGCATTCATAGCTAAAGCCCGCGGCGTGTTCCTGCAAGTCAAACAGGCCTTCTTTTCCGCCGTTTAAAATAGAGCGAACGGCCGTCAAAATGGTGTTGCCGTCCGGCTGGCCGCCGGCAGGATAAGCGTTCAAATACACCGGCGTTTTGCCGTTAATCGCCAGTTTCACATCTTGCACCAACTGGCCCAAGCTCTGTTCCACCGATAATACGCCTTTGGCTTTGGCCGCCAGTTCCGCCAAGCGTTTGGACGGAAACGGCCACAGCGTAATCGGGCGGAACAAGCCTACTTTCAATCCTTCTTCTTTGGCTTTGTTGACCGCCTCCAAGCACGCGCGGGACGAAAGACCGTAGGCCACCAATAACACATCGCAGCCTTCGGCGTCGCGTTCTTCCCAGCGGGCTTCCGTTTTTTCAATCAGGCCGTAGCGTTTGGCGCGTTCCACCACGTCGGCAATTAAATTATCGCCTTTGTAGGAAAACACATTGTTTTTCTTGCGGCCGTTTTTGTGGATGTCCACCGCCCAGTCAAATTTGCCCAGTTTGTTGGGGTCAATGGGGTCAAAATGGAAAGACATGCTTTCCATCATCTGCCCCAAAATGCCGTCCGCCAAAATCATGCAAGGCATCCGGTACTTTTCGGCCAGTTCAAACCCCAATTTGGGGAAATTGCCCAATTCTTCCACCGAGTTCGGCGCCAGCACAATCACGTGGTAATCCCCGTTGCCGCCGCCGCGCGTGGCTTGGAAATAATCCCCCTGCGAGCCCGAAATGCTGCCCAAGCCCGGCCCGCCGCGCATCACGTTTACAATCAAACACGGCAAATCCGCGCTGGCCAAATAGGTAATGCCTTCCTGTTTAAGGCTGATGCCCGGCGAAGAAGAAGACGTCATGCTGCGCGTCCCCGTAGAAGCGGCGCCGTACACCATATTGATGGCGGCCACCTCACTTTCGGCCTGCACAAAGGCGCCGCCCGCATCGGCCATATACGCCGACATATATTCCGGCACTTCGTTCTGCGGAGTGATCGGATATCCGGCAAAGAAACGCGCCCCGGCGCGGATGGCGCCTTCGGCTAAAGCCTCATTGCCTTTTCTTAATGTTTTTTCGGTCATAGTTAAAATCCTTAAATCGTTACTCTTTAATTACCGTAATGGCAATATCGGGGCACATCATGTAGCACATGGCGCAGCCGATGCAATTTTCCGGGTGTTCCATTTCCGCCGGGAAATATCCTTTTTTGCTGATCGTTTTGGATTTGCCCAAACATTTTTTGGGACAGGCATTGACGCATAAATAGCAAGCTTTGCACTTGTTGGCGTCCACTTCAATTCTTGGCATAGTTCTCCTGTGGGCCCGGGGATATACCCGAAAAACCCATACATAAAGTATATTTCTTTTAGATAGCAATGCGCAATAATCAAATTGCTTTTGCTACAATACCCGTATGACCGCTGTTTCCAAAACACAACTATACAACGATTTATTGCGCCAAGCCCACGCCTTGCTGCAAATAGAGCGCGATCCCGTGGCCAATATGGCCAATCTGGCCGCCCTTCTGTATCACGGGCTGCCTCAAGTCAACTGGGCCGGATTTTACGTGCTCAAAGAAGGCGTGCTGGTGCTGGGCCCGTTTCAGGGCAAACCCGCCTGCGTAAGAATCCCCCTGGGAAAAGGCGTATGCGGAACCGCCGCCCAAGAGAGAAAAATACGGTGCGTGCCGGATGTACATGCTTTTGCGGGGCATATCGCCTGCGACAGCGCTTCCCAAAGCGAAGTGGTGCTCCCTGTCTTTAACAATAAAACCCTTTGGGGCGTATTGGATATAGACGCGCCGGTCAAAAACCGCTTTGACCAAGAAGACTGTGAAAATCTGGCAAAAATAGCGCGCTTGTTTGAGCAAAACAGCGCGTTATGAAGCGTGTTCCCCGTCTGGAATGGCAAGCATATTGCCGAAGGTTTTTAAATTTTGTATGATAATTAGGTAATGCCGAGGTAGCTCAGTGGTAGAGCACCGGTCTGAAAAACCGGGTGTCGACAGTTCGATCCTGTCCCTCGGCATTTCTTTATGCAGATTTAACAAAAACCCCGCTTAAACGCGGGGTTTTGATTTTTACTTTGCACTAAACGCACTTACTAAAGAGTTTCGCACATATTGCTGCGCCAGTATCCGGCGCGACTGAGACAGCCCGGCCGACGCATACGAAAACAACAGCTTATACACCAACTGCATATTGCCCGTTTGATAGGCATTATTTAATAACTTTTCCTGTTCGTCCGAAATCTTCGTCGCCGCGGGATTGGCGTGGTAGGTCTTCAGATACAGCAAATAATACGTCATCATTTCTTCCAAGGCTTCATCCTCTTGGAACAAACGCAATAAATACGCATCGGTTAAATTGACGGCATTGTCCGGATAGGCTTTTAAAAATTCCAGCAACAATTTTTTGTTGGCGGTTAATTTTTTTAAATTTTCAAGCGGCAGGGTATTAAACGTAATAAACGGAACTTGGGGCGTTTTTTGCAGTTCCGCACGAAGTTCTTTTCTAAATTGGCTGATTTCCTGTTGCCGCAAATCGGAAAAATTTTGATACAGCTGCCGGCGTATATTCCGCGCTTCTTTCGTCTTATACATAGCCACCAGTTTAGGCGCCATCGGGTGTTCCACTTCCCACTCCAGCAATTCCTGCCGCTGCTGCACCAGCCGCTTATAAGTCGCTTCGCGGGTGGTGTTGCCGCCGGCAAAACCGACCGTAAACAGAAAAATCAAAGCAAATAACAAAAAATAAACTTTACGCATGCACGCCTCCCATTCAAAGAACCTTCTTTTTTCATTATGCAATAATTAACCCCGCCAAAACAATTCCCCTCAAAAAACCCGGCCTTTCGGCCGGGTTTAGATGTTGTCAAGGCGCGTTTATCGCAGTTGAATCAGCGCAAAATGCAGGTATTCCGTTTCCGGCATGCCAATCAGCACCGGGTGGTCTTTGGCTTGCCCGCGCAGTTCCACCAACACGGCCTCCCGCCCCGACTTGCTGACCCCTTGCCGGATAATGTCCACAAACAATTCCCGCGAAATATGGTGCGAACACGTGGAAAAGGCCAAGTATCCGCCCGCTTTTATTCCTTCCAAGGCCATTTTAACCAATTTGACGTACAACCCCACCGCTTGCGGAAGGGCCTTGCGGCTTTTAACGAAAGCCGGCGGATCCAACAGCACAATATCGGGCTGATCGGGAAGTTCGCCTTTTTTGAGGGCGGAAAGAAGGCGCTCCGCATCGTCGCGGTGGAAAACCACCGTGTCGGCCACGCCGTTGAGCGCGGCGTTTTTCTGGGCCCACTCCACGGCAGCGGCGGAAGAATCGCACCCCCATACCTGGCTGGCGCCTGCCAAGGCGGCCGTCAGGCCGAAAGACCCGATATAGCAATACAAATCCAATACCAGTTTGTCTTTAAAATACGGTTTTAAAAATTCGCGGTTTTCGCGCTGGTCAAAATAAAAACCCGTTTTCTGGCCGCCGCGCAGCGGAACCAGGTATTTTATTTTGTTCTCTTCAATTTCCACCGTTTCCGGCACTTCGCCGATGATTTCGGGCGTATTGGTCAGTCCTTCCAGCGCGCGGAAAGAACTGTCGTTTTTGTAATAAATGCCTTTGGGCTTAAAAATTTTCTGGACGGCTTTGGTAATTTGCGGCTTTAATTTTTCCATGCCCGCCGTCAGCACGTCTATTACCAACACGTCGCCGTAGCGATCAATCACCAAACCGGGCATATGGTCGGCCTCGCCGTAACACATCCGCCCGTATTTGCGCACGCCGATTTCTTTGCGGTACGAATAGGCGTTATCTAAATTTTCAAATACAAAATCCGCCGGCAGCTCGCCCTCGCCTTTCATCAGCAGGCGCACCGAAATTAAGCTGTGCGGGTTAAAGTAACCAATGCCCGCCTGTTTGCCTTCGTGGCTAAGCACCCGCACCAGCGTGCCCGGTTCCACCGAAGTGTCCAATCCGTCAATTTCGTTGGAAAACACCCACCAATGCCCGGCCTGCAGGCGTCTTTCTTCTTTGGCTTTGAGTTTAATTTCAATCATACGATAAATTCCTCTGCCTGTTATTTTCCCGTCTCTTCCAGCGTTGAAAACGGCAGCCCCGCCGCGCACAGCGGGCATTCTTTAGCGGCAAACGTTTGCATCGGGTACGACAACAAGGCCCTCAGCGGCACGGCCAGCGGCAGGTATCCCATCGAGCGGTCTACAATCACGCCCACGCCGATTACATTGCCGCCCAATTTGCCCACGAGTTCAATGGCCTTGTTGATTTTGCGGCCGGACACGGCCACATCGTCTACAATTAACACATTTTCCCCTTCTTTAATGGTGAAATTGTGTTTCAGCAGCATTTCGCCGTTTTCGGCGCGGGACGCAAAAATAGCGCGTACGCCGCGGGCGCGCGCCACTTCCTGCGCCAGCACCGAATCCGAAGGCGTCAGCGCCATAATCACATCGGCTTTTTTGGTAAATTTATCCGAAAGCGCCCCCGCAATGCGCTGCGCCAAATGAGGGTGCTGCATGAGCAGGGAAGTTTGAATATAGGTTTGGCTGTGAAACCCGGAAGGCATTACAAAATGGCCTTCCAAAATCGCTCCGTGTTCTTGCAGGAGGCAAAGCACGTCCATATTATTTCTTGGCATGAAAATCTCCTTGGATAAATTCCTGTGCGGCTTTAAAACTGGTATTTAACCCCTGTTCCTGCGCGGCGCGGATGGTTTGGCCGGTTTTTTTGGCGCGCATCATTTCCAGCTTGGGTTTTAGCATGGAAGACGACACGCGAAACGCCAGCGCCGGATTGCCCGATTCATCCGTCAGGTTTTCCGCCAACGCGCCCGAACGCGAGGTATTGTTAAACATCGTCCATATAATGATATCAAAATTTTCGTTTACCCAGTCCGTCCATCCGCTGACCGCGGCCGAAATGGTGGGCCCCACCGTATAGGCGTTATTAATTTGCATGCGGCCTTTGTCAAAATCCACCGACACCGCCATATCGGTAAACGGCACGTCTTTTAACACTTGTCCCACTTTAAAACTTCCGGCCCGTTCCATACGGTGCATCAGGATAAACGGCTGGAACGTGATGTTAAGCGCCTGCTGTTCTTCGGCTAATTTTTCCATCTGGTGAATCACGCCGCCCTCCAAGCGCGCTTCCAGCGGGCCGGAAAGGTTTTGCATGCCGGCGCTCATGCCGGTAAAATCAAATTCGGCGCTGAAGCGGTTGCCGGAAAGGACTTGGGTGGAAAACGTATCCGCCGTTAAGTTGCCGGCAAAGTTGGGCATAAACTTGGGCAGCCGGTCGCGGAAGTTGCGCAGCCATGCCAGTTCTCCTTCCACCGGCTCTTTAAACTTGGCGCCCTTTTTAAGCAGCGGCGTAATGACCGTTACAAAATCTTTTACCGTATCAATAAACGCCAGCGGATCCAGATCCTTCCAGTAAATGGACGTGCGGATTTTGCGGCGGGCGCTTTTTAAATTATTGACCGACAGGCTCAGCTTAAACGGCACCTTGTTCAGCTCGGTGGACGCAATATAGGCATATAAGTTGCCCTTGCGCCAGCTGGCGCTCAGGTTTAGCTTGTCAAACACCGATTTATGCACGGTTGCTTTTCCCGCCGTGGTGCGGGCGTACAGGTCGGAAAAATTTTGTTTGGCCTGAAATTCGCCGTCTATATTATCGGCCTTAAAACCGTAGAACAAGCCCGAAACATCTTTTCCTTGCACGGTTAAAAGCGGCAGCGAAAATTTGCCTTTTTGCCGCTGCAAATGTGCCGCAACGGAGGCTTGGCCGGTCAGTTTATACCGGCTAAGGGCGGGGTAATAGGTATGCTTGTCGGAAAGATTAAACCACCCCGTGCTGGCCGTTAAATCGGCCGTAAAAGGCGTTTGGGTAAAGTCCAGCGTGCCGGAGCCCTGTACTTTTACATCTTCCGCCGAAACCGCCACATCGCTAAGCGTTAGGAGGCGGTAACCTTGCTCCAGCTTTCCCTGGGCGCTGATTTGCGCCTTGGGGATAGAAAACCCCAGTTCTTTTTCGTGGAAAAGCGACAAATCTTTGCTTGCAAACGCCGGCACATCGGCCTGAACATTAAAATAAGGCGTGCGCAAATTATCCAAATCAATCAATAAATCCACCGGTTTTTGGAATAAAAACACTTGTGTGCGCAAGCTGCGCAGGGCAAATTTGCTCCAATCAAAATTGGCAAAATTAACATGCCCCGTGCCCTTAATCTCCATATCGGAGATATTATCCCCCCATTTGTTGCGCAAAATCATTTCCGCCCGGAAGCGCGAAAGCTCGTTAAAACGCAGCTGTTCAAAATGCATATTCAGCCCGTAAATGGCGTGCGACACGCCGGAAGCCAAATCTTTATAGCTCAGCACCCCGTTATGTACCGACCAGTCCTCTACGCTGACCGCCAACTTGCGCCCCGTCAGTTCGCTGGTATAGACGGACTGTTCTTTCGGGGTGCGGATCTGCGGGATGTTATAGGTGCCGTCCGGCAAACGTACAACGTTAAAACGCGGCGAATTTAAGGAAACCTCATCAATAATTAACTGCTGGTCTAACAGCGGGAGCAATTTAAACTGCAAGGTAACCGAATCGGCCGACAGCAGCGCATACCCCGGCGCGCCTTCGGTATCCACCACCGAAAAGCCTTTGAGTTCCAGCGTGTTGATAAATTTTAAATCCAACGAAGAAATAATGACCGGCCGGTCTAAACGTTTTTGCAGTTCTTCCGTAATCAGCTCGCTGATGTGCTGGGCGTTGAACGTTTTTAAGAAAAGCAGCCACAGCCCCGCCGCAATCAGCAACAGGAGCATCACGGTAAACAACACCGTGCGCAGGCTTAACACCAGGCACGATTTGATAAACCGCCACACCCAAGACCAAAAGCTTCGTTTTTTCTTTTTCTTTTTACTCATTTGCTAGGCCGCGTTGATCGCTTTCTCCATTATATAGTTTACTATAATTCGCCATACATTGACGGTTCCCGCCAGCACATTTTTCCCCGCTTCCAGCAAAGACACCGTTTCCGGAAACAACGCCTTTAACACCACCGCCAGCACCACCAAATTGGCCAGCGTAATCATCACGACCGAAAACACTTTCCCGCCGGCTAATTTCAAATCGGGCTGGTCGGCCTCAAACAAGGTCTTAAACGTTTGGATAAAATGAAAAGCCGTAAAAAACCCGATGACAAACAAAAAGACTTGCCGGTAAGGCGACACGTCCACAAACAAATCCGCAATTACATACACCAGCGCCGCCGCCAGCACGTACGCCGGCACAAAATACGGCGCCAGCACCACAAATGCATTGCAGCGATCCATTTTCACGTATCCGCTGTCGCGCCCGATGGACACGTCTTTAATGCGGCAGCCGCACAACAGCGCCGCCAGAGCATGCGTCATTTCGTGCGCAAAAACATACGGACGCGAAAAATTATAATACCCGTAATGGATCCCGCTGTACACCACCAGCCCGGCAACAAAGCTGACCGCCGCCGACAGCTGCCCCAAAACCGTAAGCAAAATCCGCACGGTCTGGGCAAACGTCAACACCGCGGTAGGAAGCAGCAAAAGCGCAATGAAAAGTTTAAGCAAGCGAACCATTAAAATTTCTCCGTCCACGCCTGGGTATGATATTGGGCGCGGGCCAATTCTTTTGCTTGCCGCACCCATTCTTCGGTGGCCCGGCGCGGATGCAAATCCGCCGCCAGATAGGCACGCACCGCCGCAATAATGGCATGTTTATAGGCGGGATTTTCGCGGGCGCGCGGCACTTGCAAAGATCCTTGGTATAAAACCGTATTGCCAAAACGCCGCAATGCGCCCCCTAAAATTTTATGCCCGTTTTCGGCTAACAGGTCGTTTTCCACCGGGTTGGAAAAACACGCGCTGGCCGTATGGTTAACGCTGGGCGCATAGGCCGAAGCGGGCAGATTTTTATCAAAAATCTCTCCCTTTTCGCCCAAGCGGTTTAACTGGGCGTGTATGTGGGTATGAAAATTTTTGTAAATATCCGCCGGGCGGCCCGGCGCCTCAAACACCAAAGAAAACGTTAAATCCCCTTCGTGAAAAACCACTCCCCCGCCCGTTGGGCGGCGGGCATACGGGCCCACAAAACGGCGTTTTTCCAGCGTGCGGCGCACTTCGCTTATAAATTGGGCGTAGCCAAACGTAACCGCCGGGCCGGGCGTCCAGCGGTAAAACCGAAGCGTTACCGCCTGCGGGCGCACCCGCACCAGGGTTTCGTCCAAGGCCATTTGTTCAAATACGTCCAATCGGGGGCAAGCCAGCAAAATATCCATATTTTCAGCGGCCTCCGCCCGCGGGGACGGAGGCCGTACCGTTTTAAATTCTGTCCGCCCGACGATTCGGACGGAACCGCCTTTACCAACGCAAGTTGGGTTCTCTGGCGGCGGAAACTTCGTCAATGCGGGCTACGCATTGGCTGTGCGGGGCGTCTTTTACCGTTTGGGGCTCGGTTTGGATTTCGTCATAGATTTTTTCCATTACCCCCACAAACGCGTCCAGCATTTGTTTGCTTTCGGTTTCCGTCGGCTCCACCATCATCGCTTCGGGCACAATCAGCGGGAAATAAATGGTGGGCGCGTAAAACCCGTAGTCCAGCAGGCGTTTGGCAATGTCGGACGTATGCACACCGTTCATATCGGCCGGGCGAATGCTCAGCACGCACTCGTGCATACACGTGCGGTCAAAGAACGCATTAAATTTGCCTTTCAGCGCCGCCCGTACATAGTTGGCGTTTAAAATGGCATTTTCGGCGATTTCTTTAAAGGTAGTGTCGTCAAACTGACGCAAGTAGCAATACCCGCGCAGGCAAACGGCGATGTTGCCGTAAAACGCTTTCATTTTGCCCAAGCTCTTGGGCATTTTGCCAGTCAGCGTATATTTGCCGTTTTTATATTCCACAATCGGTTTTGGCAAAAACGGCGCCACATGCGCCGCCGCGCCCACCGGCCCCGCGCCCGGGCCGCCGCCGCCATGCGGGGCGGCAAAGCTCTTGTGCACGTTGACGTGCATTAAATCCGCCCCCAAATCGGCCGGCTTGACCAAGCCCGCCAACGCGTTGAAGTTGGCCCCGTCCAAATAAAACAGCGCCCCCGCTTTATGCACCATCTGGGCAATTTCGCGGATGTCTTTTTCAAAAAGGCCCACCGTGTTGGGCACCGTCAGCATCACGACGGCCGTTTTGTCCGACAAGGCTTTTTGAAGAGCCTCTTTGTCCACGCAGCCGTCCGGCGCGGAAGGAATGTTCACCACCGTATAGCCCGCCATATGGGCGGTAGCCGGGTTGGTGCCGTGGGCGGTGTCGGGCACGATGACTTCCGTGCGGTTAAAATCTTTGTGCGCGTCGTGATAGGCCCGCGCCGTTAGAATCCCCGTCAGCTCGCCCTGTGCGCCCGCCGCCGGCTGCAGCGTAAAAGAGGCAAACCCGGTTACTTTTTTAAGCAGTTCCTGGAAGTGATACATCATTTCCAAAGTGCCCTGCACCGAAGATTCCGGCGCAAACGGATGCATTTGGGTAAAGCCTTCCAGCGCGCTTAAGGCATCATAGGCTTTGGGGTTGTATTTCATCGTGCAAGAACCCAACGGGTAAAACTCGCCGTCCAAGCAATAGTTCTGTTCGGAAAGCCGCGTAAAATGGCGCACCGTTTCAAACTCGGACAGTTCCGGCAGTTTGGGCGCCGTTTTGCGCAAGTATTCCTGCGGCACATACGCCGAAGCCGTTTTTGGGGCCCGTTCAAACCGCACGCCGCGCCGCCCGGGGCGGGATTTTTCAATAGAAAGCTGATTGTGTGTTAAAATCGGTTCCATTTTAAATACCCCCCAGCGCATCGGCATATGCCTGCAAATCGGCCGCGGTTTTGGTTTCCGTGGCGCAGACGAGCAGGCAGTTTTCCATCCCTTTGAAATCAGTCCCCAGCGCATACCCGGCGCTGATGCCTTTTTTGGCCAGTTTTTTAATTACTTGCTTGGCCGGGATCGGGCACTCCAGCACAAATTCGTTAAAAAACGGCGCCGCAAACTTTACGCGAAAGCCCGGGAGGTTGCCCGCTAAATCCGCCAACTGATGGGCGCGTTCCAAATTCAGTTCCGCCACTTCCCGCAAGCCTTGCGGGCCCAAAAGCGTTAAATAAATCACGGCATTTAACGCACACAGCGCCTCGTTGGAACAAATGTTGGAGGAAGCTTTTTCGCGGCGGATATGCTGCTCGCGCGCCTGAAGCGTCAGCACAAAAGCGCGGCGGCCGTTTTTGTCTTTGGCAAGGCCCACAATACGCCCCGGCAACTGGCGCATATACGTTTTTTTGGCCGTCATAATGCCCAGCCCCGGGCCGCCAAAGTTCATGGCGTTGCCCAGCGGCTGGCCTTCGGCTACGGCAAAATCGGCGTTATAAGTGCCCGGCGTTTGCATCACGCCCAAGGCCACGGGATTTACTACCGCCGTCAGCAAGGCGCCGGCTTGGTGAACGCGGGAAGAAATTTCTTCCGCCCGCTCCAAGCAACCCAAAAAATTGGGATTGGGCAACACAAAACAGGCCGTTTTTTCGGAAAGTTCCTGAGAAAGAATTTCCAAATCAAGCGTGCCGTCTTTCTGGAAAGGAATTTCTTTGACGCAAACGCCTTTTTGGTGGCGCACATACGTTTTAAGCACTTCTTTGTAATGCGGATGCAGGGCGGCCGAAATCAAAATTTCGCTGCGCCCCGTAATGCGCAAACACGCCAGCACGGCTTCGGCCAAGGCGGTGGCGCCGTCGTAGTGAGAGGCGGTGGCCACATCCATATCAAACAGCGAACAAATGCAGCTTTGAAATTCGTAAATGGTTTGCAGGGTGCCTTGGCTGGCTTCGGCCTGGTAGGGGGTATAGGCGGTTAAAAATTCCCCGCGCGAAGAAAGCGCGCCGACTGCGGCGGGAATAAAATGTTCGTAAATGCCTGCGCCGATAAAATTTTTAAGCGGCTGGTTGCGGGCGGCCAGTTTGTGCACGTGGGCCGTCAGTTCCTGTTCCGTAAGCGCTTGGGGCAGGCCTAAGGCAGGGTATAAGAGTTCCTGCGGAATTTGTGAAAGCAAATCTTTAACCGAGGAAACGCCGATTTTACGCAGCATTTCTTCGCGGTCTTGGGGAGTATTCGCAATAAACATAAAAATCCTGGTGAAAATCCCCCGCCAAAGCGGGGGATGCGTTTCTAAACCTTATTTGCCCAGCGTAGCTTTGTACGCGCTCAGATCCATTAAGTTTTCGTATTCAGCCGGGGCCGACATCTTGATTTTAAACAGCCAGCCGTTTCCGTGCGGTTCGCGGTTGACGAGGGCCGGATCGTTGGCGAGCGCAGTGTTTACTTCCACCACTTCGCCGCTGACGGGAGCGTAAATTTCGGAAGCGGATTTAACGGACTCAATCACACAGCAGTTCTGCCCCGCGGTTACCTGCTGGCCCACTTTGGGCAAATCCACAAATACGATATCGCTGATTTCTTCCTGCGCGTGGTTGCTGATGCCCACGGTGGCAATGTCGCCCTCCATATGGGCCCATTCGTGTGTTTTGGCAAAACGGCAATTTTCTTCGCTATGCATAAGCTCTCCTTGTTAATTAAACTCGGTTTTTATAAAAGGGTGTTTTTACGACTTCGGCTTTGGCGCGGCGGCCGTGGATTTCTATTTCCACTTCCGTTCCCGGCACGGCGGCGTCCGCCGCCAAATATCCTACGGCGATCCCCTTAAACAGCGGCGAAAAAGTGCCGCTGGTCAGCACGCCTTTTTCCTGCCCGCCGGCAAACACCTTGCAGCCGGCGCGCGGCACGCCGGGGCTTTTAAGCACAAATCCGGTGAGTTTTTCTTTTACCCCCTGTGCTTTTTGCGCCGCCAGTGCGTCTTTTCCTACAAAATTTTCTTTGGCTAACTTCACCACCCAGCCGCATCCGGCTTCATACGGGGTGCGGGTTTGGTCGGCATCGGCGCCGTTTAGCAAGTATCCCGCTTCCAAGCGCAGCACGTCCCGCGCGCCCAACCCGCAGGGCTTTACCCCTTGTTGCAAGAGGGCATCCCACAAATTTTCTATTTTGTCGCCGGGCAGCATAATTTCCACGCCGTCCTCGCCGGTGTATCCGGTGCGCGTCAAATAGCCTTTGGCGCCAAACAGTTCAATTTCTATAATATGAAACCGCGCCACCTCTTTGGCTTGCGGCAGCAGTTTGGCCGCCTGTTCCAACGCCTGCGGCCCCTGCAGGGCAATCATCCCCCAGCGGGCGCTTTCGTTACGGACGGTTACGTTAAATTTTGCGGCCTGTTTTTCAAACCAGGCAAAATCTTCGGCAATGCAGGCGGCGTTGACCACGACTAAAAACTTTTCCGGCGTTAAGCAAAACGAAATGGCATCGTCAATAATCGTGCCTTTTTCGGTCAGAATATGGGAATACACGCCCGCCCCGGGTTCGTTTTTGATGTTGTTGCAGTTGATATACTGCAAAAAAGGCCACGCGTCTTTGCCTTCCACAAAAATCTGCCCCATGTGCGACACGTCAAACATACCGGATTGGCTGCGCACGGCATGATGTTCGGCGATGATTCCTTCAAACTGCACGGGCAGCAGCCACCCGTGGAAGTCCACCATCTTGCCGCCGGCTTTTTCGCAGGCGGAGCAAAGCGGTGTTTTTTGTAAATCGGTATGGTTCACAGGACGCCTCCAAAAGTATACGTCCATTGTATAAAATTTAACCGTTTTTTATACAATATATATATGGCAGACACCCAAAGCGTCATCAGCGACGTAAAACTGTTTATCGAACGGCTCAAAAAAGAGCTGCCGGAGGTATTCGGCCAGCCGGACGCCAAACCGGGCGCCGCCGCTGCGCAAACGCCTTCCGACACGGACAACAAAGTGCTCTATAACGGCGATTTGTTTGAAGCCCGCATGTATGTAACGCCCGACCAAGAAGAGGGCGTAGCGTTTGACGGAACGATTTTTCACATCTACTTGCATTCCAAAGATTCCGACCCGGCTGCACTGGTAACGGAGTGGCTTCGCAACAAAGCCAATGAAACGCTGAAAGCCAAAACAAAAGAATGGGCGGAAAAAATCGGGGTGGAATTTAACAACATCGTCATTAAAGACCAAAAGACCTGCTGGGCCAGCTGTTCGGGCAAGAAAAACATCAATTATTCCTACCGCATCATCAAAATGCCGCTGGCCGTACAGGATTATTTAATGGTGCATGAACTCTGCCATTTGGTGCATATGAACCACGGGCAGGAATACTGGCAGTTGGTGGCGCAGTTTTGCCCCGACTACAAAAGCCACCGCCGCTGGTTAAACGAAAATAAGGGCTCTATTTTTGCGGAAGTGGAACTGACCTACCGCGAAGAACCGCAGGAAGCCCCCCAACCGCCGCAGCCCGAAGAAAATTCGCCCACTCCCGCGGCGCACAACCCGGAAACGGAAAACAAATAATTTAAACCCCGGCTTTCCCCGCCGGGTTTTTTCTGCAAAAACCGCCGGCTGCAAACCGGCGGTTTATAGGAGACCCCCTCGTCCCTGGCTTGAGGAGAGGAAGTTTTGCTATCTGAACGCAAACAGCCCTTTTTGGTGTTGCGTGCGTAAAAGAGTCAGCGGCTTTTCGGAAACGCCGCCCCAAAAAGAAACGGGCAGGCGGGAGGGAACTTCCCGCACCAAAGCAACCACCTTTCCTTGATAAAAGAAGGGATCGCCCACTTGCAGGGTATTTTTTGTTCCCGTTATTCGGTTCGCCCGCCCCGATACTACCCCCCGACTGATAAAAAACTGCAGTAATTCATCCAAAACGCTGTTTCCAAAAGCATCCGCCAAACTTTCCCCCGGGGCCACTGTTGCCAGCGGAACCCCTTTTAACCCTTTTGTTACTTGCGGCGAAACCCAAATTTCCGCCAATTCCCCATTCATAGACACCGTCCGCTTGGAACCTAGCCCTTTTTGTCCATTGGAAAAAAGAAGCGTAACGGACTTAAGCGTAAATCCTTCCGGCGCTTGCGCACATTGCACAGGCGTCAGCACGCGGCGGCCGCCTTCCACCAAAACCCCGCGGCAAGAGGTGTTTTTTTGTTTCCGTTGAATTAACGTGTCTTTAAACCCCGGGCGGCGGCGGGAAACAAAGTCGCTCAAGTAAACCTCTTTTTCCCAGCGGAAATTTAAATTTACAACGGACGTTTGCATCCGATGCTTCTTTTCGGCTTGAACGGCTGCCCGATCCAGAGTCGGTTTCATCTCTTTTACGGTCTGGGCCGCCCCCCAGCCGGCAAATCCGGTAAGTACGGCAAAAACAACTACTGCTTTTGTGTAAAAATTACTGTTCATGGAGTCCTCTCTTGCTTAGATATATTTATTATACAAAAGTTAGGATAAACTAACAAGTATTTTAATAAAAAAGCAAAATACCGTCGGCATAAATAGTATTTTGCTTTACTTGCTTTATTTTGAAAAAGTTAGTTTATTCTATCTTTAATATACTATCCACCCCGCCAGCCCACATACGGCTATCACGCTGATGGGGCCCAGTTTGTATTTCCACACCGCCACAAATGCCGCCGCAAAGAAAAGAAGACTTTTTACATCCACAAAATTTTCCCGGTTGCACAGCACCAACGCCGCCGCCGCAATCAGCCCTATTACCGCCGGGCGAAGCCCGCTAAACACCGCCTCTACGGATGCGGCCTTGCGGTATTTTAAAAAGAATTTGCTGACTGCCAGCATCAAAATAAAAGAAGGCAAACACACCGCCAGCGTGGCCACACACGCCCCCCACACGCCGTCCGCCGCCGTATAGCCCGTATACGTAGCCAGGTTAATGCCTACCGGGCCGGGGGTTACTTGGCTGATGGCTACCACGTCGGTAAACTCGGCCGTGGTCAGCCACGCGTGCTTAAAAACTACTTCGTTTTGAATAAACGAAATCATTGCGTATCCGCCGCCAAAATTAAATAGGCCGATCTTAAAAAACGTAACAAATAATTTCCAGTAGATCACGGATGCCTCCGGCTATGCCTTGCATAGAGAAAACCGCCCAATCCCGCCGCCAAAATAATATACACCGGCGACACCTTCAGCAGCCACACCAGCCCCGCGCAAACGGCCGGGATCCACACCGTCCTATACGTAATGCCGGCCGCTTTGGATAAATTAAACACCGGCACCGCAATCAGCGCCACCACCGCCGGGCGAATGCCCATAAACACCCGCTGCACCACGGGGTTATGTTCATACTCGTTAAAGAACAGGGCAATTAATAAAATAATCACAAAAGAGGGCAGCGCCGCCCCCAAAGAAGCAATCACGCTGCCCCAAAAATTTTTAATCTTATATCCGGCCAGTATCGCCACGTTGATGGCCAAAATACCCGGCGCCGCCTGCGACACCGCCACGCAATCCAAAAATTCTTTTCTGTCCAGCCAGGCCTGTTTGTCCACAAGCTCTTTTTCAATAAGCGGCAGCATGGCGTACCCGCCGCCTAACGTAAACGTGCCGATCTTGGCAAAAATCCAAAATAAAACCAGAAATGCTTTCATGCAGTAGCCGTTCCTTTGTGCTAAGCAGTTAAAAACCCGCCGGCAAGCGGGTTTTTAAGTTTAATCAATCCAACCTTCTTTCTTGGCGTAATTGACAATGCCGGTGTAAATGCCTTTTGCCGTGCGGTCGCGCACGGTGCCGTTGGCCAGGCGGCCGCGGTCTTTGCTGCTGCTGATGTAGCCCATTTCCACCAAAATGGCCGGACTGTTGACGCCCTTTAATACGTAGAAATTGGCTTGCCGCACGCTGTTTTTTTGATTGACGGCAATCCCAATGCCCGGCTGCTTATACACCGCATTGCGCACATAGCCGGCCAGCTTGGAACTTTCGTTAATGTACTCGTTCTTCGCCATGGACTGCAGCAGAGCGTCTACAAAGTTGTAGTGCACTTCTTCGTATTGCATGGCTTCGTTTTCCAAGGCGGCTACTTCGGCGGCTTCTTTGTCGGTGGCTTTTTCCGAGCGGAAATAAACTTGAAATCCGTTTGCACTGCGGTTTTTGGACGCGTTGGTGTGGATGGACACAAACAAATCGGCTTTAAACTGGTTGGATTTTTTGGAGCGTTCGGACAGGGCGATAAACGTGTCGTTCGCGCGCGTCATTTGCACTTCAAACCCGCCTTTTTTAAGCAGACGCGCAAGCTCCTTGGCTACGTCCAAATTCCAGTCTTTCTCGCGGTAGCGCCCGCGCACGGCGCCCGGGTCTTTCCCGCCGTGGCCGGGGTCTACCATAATGCGCATTTTTTTATGGGCCGTACGAATGGTCAACGGGTTCGGCTCCGCTTTAATGACCGGCGCCGGTTTGGACGCCGCGGGTTTTTCCGCCTTCATAACGGGCTGAACCGCAGGAGCCGCTTTCATTTCGATAAAACCGTCGTCTTCCATTAGAACGGAAGGCTTTTCGTTGGCAAGAGAAGGCCCTTTCAGGGCAGGTTTCGCGTCCGGCTGAGAAGCGGGCGTTTCGGCCTTTATCGTGGCGGGCGCGGCCGCCAACACAGGAGCCGCTTTTTGCGCTCCGGCGCGAAATACCAGTTTTCCGTCCGTTTCGGTAAAGCTCCAGTCTTTGGCGTTTTTGCCCAAAATCACTTTCAAAACGGCTTCCCCGTTGCGCCCTTGACGCACGTCCATAGACGCGATAAAATCCGTCCGCGTGCGCGAGTGCAAATCCCGCTTGAGCATCACATCGGAAAACGTAACCGTTACCGTATGTTTATTAAGTTGTTTGGTTTCGTACGCGATTTTTTTTCGGGCGTCAAACACCAGCAAAGTGTCCGCCTGGTTTTTCTGCTCGCCGGAAAATTCCAAATTAAAACGCCGCTCTACGTACAAGGCACCGTCTTGGAAAGAGACATATTTGTCCACCGCCTCCTGAAACTGCGGCAGGAGGAAAAACTCCACCGGCACCATCATTTTACTGCCCTGAATCAATACCGGGGCAGAGAGAGTCTTCGGCTGTGCATTAACAATAATTTCCGCCAGCGGCGCCGTTAAAATGGCATAAAAACCTTTGGTGGAAATTTTGGCTTGCTTGGATTGTGCAAACAGTTCAATGCCGGTGCCGAATTTGCGGGCCGTTTTCTGCACGTCCACATAGGTTACGCCGTTGGATTCCAGCGCCGATACGGAGCCTTTATCCCGCCCGGAAACGATAAAATCCACTTTTCCCAAGGCGTGCCCCGCCCCGGAAACGAACAAACACAACAGCCCCGACAATACAAATTTACACAGACGTTTCATAGTAAGCAAGAAACGTCCGGCCCTGACGGCCGGACGTATATCGGTTATTCCAAGACGATTTTGTAGTCTTCCCACGCAAGCTGCGGATCCGCCTGGATTTTAAGCGTGCGGTGGATGTTTTGTTCAATGTCTTCCTGGCGCGCCTTGATGGCGTCTGCCAGTACCGGGTGCAGCACCACCCGCAGGTTGCCGCCGGGGCGGCCGCTGGTCAGGTCGTAAATCTCACGCTGGATTTTGATGCGCATGCTCTCGGCCGACAGAACCCGCCCCGACCCGTGGCACTGGGGGCATTCTTCGCTGATAAAGCTGCCCGTGCTGGCGCGTTTTCTTTCGCGGGTCATTTCCACCAACCCCAGGCGCGTAATGGGCAAAATGCGGATTTTGGCGCGGTCGCCGTGGACGGCCTGCGCCAGCGCTTCCACCACACGGTGGCGGCTGGAGGCTTTGCGCATATCAATAAAGTCAATCACGATAATCCCCCCAATGTTGCGCAGGCGCAGCTGGTGGGCGATTTCGTTGGCGGCTTCAATGTTGGTTTGTGTAACGGTTTCTTCCTGCGATTTGTTGCCGGTAAATTTGCCGGTGTTTACGTCAATGGCGCAGAGGGATTCGGCCTCTTGGATAATGATGCTGCCGCCGTTGGGCAAGGGCAGTTTGGTTTTGCGCAGGTTGTCTATTTCCGTTTCAATGTCGTACGCTTCAAAAATAGGGGTTTTGCCTTTGTAGAGTTTTACGCGGTCGGCCAAATCGGGCGAGTTTTTCTCCACAAAATCCAAGACGCGTTCATAGTCTTTTTTGCTGTCCAGCAAATATACCTTGGCGTTTTCGGACAGCACGTCCCGCGCCACCTGCAGCACGGCGTCCATATCTTCGTGCAGCAGTTTGGGGCCGTGGGCCGCTTCAAATTTTTTCACGATGGACTGCCACTGCCGGTACAGGTATTTCACTTCCCGTTCCAGTTCTTCCTTGGTGGCTTCCTCGGCCTCCGTGCGCACGATGCAGCCCATGCCGTCCAAGTGTTTGGCGGCCAGTTCCTGCATAATTTCGTTTAATTTGTGGCGCGCTTCGGAATCTTCAATGTTTTTGGACACGCCCACAAAGCTTTGGTGCGGCGTCAGCACCAGATAGCGCCCGGGAAGGGTAACGTCCATCGTTACTTTCATGCCTTTGGTGCTGATGGCGTCTTTGACGACTTGCACCATCACTTCCTGGCCTTTGTGGAGCACTTTGTCGATATTTTTCTTGTCGCCGCCCAATACATCGGAAATATACAGGTAGGCGTTTTTCTCATACCCGATGTTTAAAAATGCACTGGAAATGCCGGGCAGGACATTTTCCACCACGCCTTTATAGATGTTGCCTACGATATTGAGTGCGCCGCGGCGCTCCCAAATCAGTTCGTTGACGCGTTCATCTTCCAAAATCGCGATGCGCGTTTCTTCAAAAGACGTATTCACCAATACTTCTACGGTGGGCTGTCCTTCCAAATTTTTACTCATATTCAAATCCTCTCTGTTCCCCAAATGCGGGGCGTGTTAAATCAAATGAAGCGCTCCCTGGCTGTCCTGCCAGAAGAGTCCTTCCCTTATAAACGATAAACCTTCTACCGTAAACAGCTCGTCCTGCAGCGGCACATCCAGCCCCAGCCACGCGGCTACCGCCGTTTGCGGTTTGATCCATTTTCCTTCCACGCACGTCAGCGTCAGGCGCAACACGCGCTTCGAAAGGAGCTCGGCCCCCGCCACATACGCTTTTATATTCTGCGTAAGGCTCAGGCCGTTTTCCGCCCGGCGCACCAAGTCAATGCGGGGGGCATTAAAAAATTCTTTCGGCGTTTTTTCCGGGCCGTACAATTCAAAATTTCCTTCCACCCGGTAACGGGCCGCCGCCGCCAGATGCTGCACCGAAGGCAAGGCATACGGAACCCGCTCCACACGAAGCAGTGCCGCGCCCTGCGGCAATACCCGCTGCAGCGCTTGGCGCACGTGTTCGGCCGAAACAGGCTGCGTAAGATAAATATCCAAATACTCCCGTTCCGCACGCTGGCCAAAAGCCGGTGCCGGGCCGTACGCCAGGCGGGGCCAGTTTTTATTAATCTTGGCCGGTTCAAACGCAAGCCCGCTCGCCAGCACCATATCCCTTAGCGCGTTAAAAAAGTTCGTGTGCCCCGTGCCTTTTTCAGGCCCGCTTAGCACTATACGCATTTTATAAATTTTTGGCGTATTTATCATCTTTTTATGCCCGTATGCGGCGCGCATATACGGACTGCACCACCCCCAGCGCCCACAAACTGGCCACCAGGTTGGAACCTCCGTACGAAATAAACGGCAGGGGAATCCCCGCCACCGGCACAATGCCGATCAGCATGCCGAAATTGACCAGCATATACGTAAAAAACATGCCGAAAATTCCCGCACACACCAGATAGCCGTATCGGTCGCTGGCGCTGTAGGCCACCACAATCGTCCGCCACAAAATTAACAGATAAAGCCCCAGCACCATCAGCGTGCCCCACAGGCCCAGTTCTTCACCGACTACGGCCAAAATAAAATCGGTATGTTTTTCCGGCACGAACCCCAAGCGCGACTGCGTGCCCGAAAAAAGCCCCGTGCCCAAAATGCCGCCCGCTCCCATGGCAATTTGCGCCTGCAGCACGTTGTATCCCGCTCCTTGCGGGTCGGAACGGGGGGCCAAAAATGTTTCCACGCGTTTGCGCTGGTGGGGTTTCATTTGATGGTCTGCCACGATTCCGCCAAACAGCCCCGCCAACACCACCAGCGTAGCCACCACAAAATAAAACGACGGCAAAAAGATGCGAAGCTGTTTAAAAAACCACCACGCCCCGTAGCCGCCCAGCATGACCAACGCCGAAAATCCGGCCATATACCACGGGCTGTGCGCCAGCTGATAAAAAGCGTTTACAATCCAATAATCCAACAGCTCCGGATGCAGGTAAATATACGTCCACCCCACGGTAAAAACGCCCACCACGCCGACAAACAAACCGATAAGCCCCAAATAAAATACGTTTACTCCCGTGCAAAATAGCAGCACCAACAGCGCCGGCAGCGTAACCACGACTGAAGAAAAATCCGGCTGCATCATAATCAGCCCGAAAATGGGCAGCAACAACAACCCCAGCCCAAACAGGCTGGACACGTCCCGAATCCGCTGGCCGCGGCGGTCTAAATACGCCGCCGCCGCCAAAAGGGTGCACACGCGGCAAATTTCGGAAGGCTGCATGGAAAAGAACGGAAACACAAACCACGAGCGCGACCCGCGCTGATACGAACCAAACAAAAGAACTCCTACCAACAGCGCCAAAATAAAACCGTACAAGTACTTCCATTGTTCGTCAAAAATCTGATAATTAAAACTCCACCCTACAAAAAACGCCAACGCGCCAATGGGCAGCGCGACCAGGTGCGTCCGCACCACGGGGTTGGAAAACGACAGGCTGTTTACCGCCGACATAATACACAGCGCCCCCAGCACCACCAGCGCAATCATGGCGCCAAACAAAATATAATCCAGCCGGCTGCGGGTGGAGCGCAGGGTAAAATTTCTAAATGCTGCCATCTTGTTCTCCCGGAGTTAACAATAGTTCTTCATAAGCGTCATCCGTCGTCTGGGGCGTTTTCGGCGCCGGTTTCGGGGCGGGCTTTTCAATGCCGAAATAGGCCTCCAGCATAGAGCGGGCAATCGGCCCCGCGGCCGAACTGCCGCCTTTTCCATATTCCACAAATACCGCCAAAGCAATAGAGGGGGCTTCCCCTTTCCGCCCGGCAAAAGCCAAAAACCAGCCGTGGTCGTCCCCGTGGGGGTTTTGGGCCGTGCCGGTTTTGCCGTATACGTCCAACCCCTCAATGCGCACCCGTGCGGCGGTGCCGTGGTCTACGGTATGTTTTAACGCTTGAAAAATCAAATCATAAGTTCCCGGCTTTAAATCGGCTTTCTGCAGGATTTCCGTCTTGCCGATTTGCTGTACTTTGCCGGTTTGGTTGCTGACGATTTTGTCCACATAATAAGGCCGGTATACGTTGCCCCGGCTGGCCACGGCCGCCGCAAACTGCGCCAGCTTAAGCGGCGTAACCAGCAGTTCCCCCTGCCCGATAGACAGGTTCAGCGTATCGCCGATGAACCAATACGTTTTGTTGCGGGCGCGGCGGGTAGGGCCGTAGAGGTTGCCGGCTTTTTCCCCCGGCAGGTCAATCCCGGTTTGGCGGCCAAACATAAATTTGCGCTGCACCCGTTCAATGGCGGCCGAGCCCGTTTGGGCGGCCACTTGGTAAAAATAAACGTCGCAGGAATTGCTCATGCCGTCAAAAAAGTCCACCGGGCCGTGGGTGCCCCAACATTTAAACACCCGCGGGCCGGAATCATAATAGCCGGGGCAGTTTATTTTGCGGTGCACGTCCAGGTGGCCGTACTCCAGCGCCGCCGCCGCTGTGATGATTTTAAACGTAGAGGCCGGCGGATAGGTGCCCTGAATGGCTAAATTGTATTCGCTTATTTTTTTGGACTGCTTGGGATTTTCTTCATCGCTGTACTGGACGAAGATATTCGGATCATACGCGGGGGCGCTGGCCATAGCAAGCACCGCCCCCGTGCGCGGATCCAGTGCCACGGCGGCCCCGCGGCCCGTGTTGGACTTTTTCAGCCCTTCTTCCGCCGCCTGCTGCAGTTTGAAATCAAGCGTCAGATATACATCGCTTCCGGCCGCCCATTTTTTATCCTGAATAATGCTTTTGACGCGCCCGCGGTAATCCACTTCCAAATATACGCCGCCGTCCTGGCCTTTTAATTCTTTCTCAAATTTTTTCTCAATCCCGTTTTTGCCAATTTTGGAATTCAGCCGGTAGCCCAACTTTAAATCGCGGTTGCGCCATTCGCGGTCGTCCATACTGCCGATATATCCCAGCAAATGGCTGGCAAACCCGCCGTACGGATAAGTTCGTTTGGTTTCTTCTATCAAATAAACGCCGGGGTAATACAGCTGCAGCTCCTGCAAGGCTACCGTGCTTTTGGTAGACAAATTTTCCGCCAGCAAGGTGGCTTTGCCCGTTTTTACGCCTTCTTCCAATTTGGAAAGAATTTCGCCGGGCGTCATTTTCAGCCGCGGGGCAAAATCGCGCGCCAGCCGCTCCAAATAAGCCGGGTCTGTGTTCCCTACCCCCAGATAATAAAAACTAAAAGAAGGGGCATTGGTGGCTACGGCCACGCCGTCTGCCGTAAACACACGCCCGCGCGGCGCCGTTTGGTAGATGATTTGGGTGCGGTTGCGTTCCGCCATTTGCAAGTAAGCTTGGTGGCGCAGCACCTGTATATCCACCAGGCGCAGCGCAATCACGCCGCCGGCAATACAGGCCAGCACCATCATTACTTTTAAACGTGCATTAAAAAAAATCTTGGTAACCGCCATATCGTTTGCACTCTACAACTGCCGGCAGATGCTTCCTTTGCCCAGCACCCGGCGCACCAGCCAAAAAACGGCCGGCGCAAACGCCGCACTAACCAGCGATCCGCCCAGCAGGCTCCAAAATCCCGGCCACAGGGCGGCCGCCGTAAACCACAAAAAAAGCAAACTGTTCAATACCCCCGCCAGGAAGGTAAGCCCAAAGACGGTAACAATTTGCGGGAAAAATGCATCAAAATCAAACCGTTCGGACAAATTATAAACAATGCACGCGCACACCGTAAACGTAAAGGCGTTGTTGCCAAAAACTTTCGTGCCGAAAAAATCCAAAAACAGCCCGCAGAAAAAGGCCGCCGGATAGCCGAAAGCCGGTTTTAGAACGGCGCAAAACGCCGCCGCAAACGCGAGCAAAATGTTCACGCTCAGCCCCCAGTACGAAAAAACAGACGCAAACGCCCAGTGAAAAACGGTGGCCAGTACAAATAAAAAAACCAGTTTTACAAAACTCCACATAGTTATTTTTTCGCCTCGTTATCCAAAATCACAAACACTTCTTTTACCGCCGCCGAAGAAACCAGCGGATCGACATTGACCGTAAGCGCCGTTTGAAAACTTTCGTCCTCCCGCACGCCGCTTACTTCCCCCACCAAAATCCCCGCCGGGAAAATGCTGCTGGTGGAGGCCGTAAACACTTTGTCGCCTTTTTCCACATGCGTTAAAAGCGGAATATATTTAATGCGCACCGGCCGGGGCCCGTTTCCTACCAAAAGTCCTTCCTCCTGGCCGCGCTCCAGATAAACGGCCGCCGAAAAATCTTCGTCCCGCACGAGTAACACTTTAGACGTATTTTCCGTTACTTCCACCACTACGCCCGCCAGGCCTTCTTTCCCTTCCTGCATGGAAATGACCGCACTTCTTTCGCGGATGCCGTCGCGGCTGCCTTTATCAATAATGACCGTGTTCCACTGCGTAGGCTCCCGATAGGCCACCTTGGCCCAAACGCCCGTCCAGCGGCGGGCGGGCTTCAGGCGCAAAATCTCCGTCAGCCGGCCGTTTTCGTCCAAAATCGCTTCCGCCTGCGAGGCCAGCAATTTGGTCATTTCTATTTCTTGCTTGAGTTCGCGGTTTTCGCGGTGGGCGTCCAGCAACTCCCGCACCGTTTGATGCACGTTTTCGGCATATTTTGCCGTACCGTGCGCCAAGCGCACCTGCGGAATAAAAACATATGCCAATACCGCTTTAACCGAAGAAACAAAACCCTCCAGCGGCAGGATCATCAGTAAAAAAGAAAGCAGCAAAAACGTAAGGGGCAGCAAAAACCGCCGCCGGGCCCCCGGCGTTGTTTGCTTGTGGGGTGTTTTTTTTCGCAATGACATATTAAAATTTCAATTTCCTTCTCCCCGCGAAAATGGGTTTGCCCGGCCCTCGGGGCCTGCGGCATGTAAAATTTAAGTTCGCGGGAAACGGCCGTATAGGCAAAAATATCAAAAATCAAAAAGCGGACACTGTCCCCGAAAGAACCGTGTCCGCTTAAAATGTTTTCAGCAACCGTCCGCTAGAAAGATTTGTGGCGGGAACCAAAGAACCGGGATCCTTTTTCGTTCAACTGCTCCAGGAATTTACCCGTGCCCAACGCCACACAGCTCAGCGGATCCGCCGCACGGTGGACGGGAATGTCCGTTTCTTTGCGGATCAGTTCGGTAATTCCTCTTAACAAACTGCCGCCGCCGGCCACTACCAAGCCTCTGTCCACCAGGTCAGCCGCCAGTTCGGGAGGCGTTTCTTCCAAGGTGCTCTTGATTACGTCAATAATCAGCCGCACCGGCTCCATGAGCGCTTGGCGGATTTCTTCCGAAGTTACCGTCAGCGTGCGGGGCAGGCCTTGCGTCTGGTCGCGCCCTTTGACTTCCATGGATTTTTCTTCTTTCAAGGGATAGACGGAGCCTAAATTAATTTTTACTTCTTCCGCCGTCGTTTCGCCGATAATCAGGTTGTATTTCTTGCGGAAATACTGCACAATGCACTCGGTCAATTCGTCGCCGGCCACATCAATGGATTTGGCCACCACCATTCCCCCCAGGGAAATGACGGCCACTTCCGTCGTGCCGCCGCCGATATCTACAATCATGCTGGCATGCGGCTCGGCAATCGGCAAATCGGCGCCCATGGCCGAAGCCATGGGCTCCTCTATCAAATAGACCTCGCGCGCACCCGCTTGGCGGGCGGCGTCATCCACCGCGCGTCTTTCCACGCCGGTAATGTCCGAGGGAATGCCAATTACAATTCTAGGACGTAACAGACTGCTTCTGCTGTGAACTTTGCGGATAAAGTAGCGAATCATTTCCTGCGTGACTTCAAAATCCGCAATCACGCCGTTTTTCATCGGGCGGACAGCCACAATGTTGGCCGGCGTGCGGCCCAGCATTTGCTTGGCCTTGGAACCCACGGCCTTTACTTCGCCGGTTTCCCGCTCCACAGCGACTACGGACGGCTCCCGCAGCACAATGCCTTTGTCTTTTACATAAATCAGACAGTTGGCCGTGCCCAGATCCATCCCTAAGTCTGAGGAGAAAAGCCCTCCCAGATAGTCTATTACCATAAAGTCCCCTATTCTACCAATTTAACGATAGCCACTTGGGCGTTGTCGCCTTGGCGCACACCCGCGCGGTAAATGCGGCAGAAACCGCCGGCGCGGTTGGCATAGCGGGCAGCCAACACTTCAAACAGCTTCTTCACGGCCGCGGCATCTTTCAAGGTGTCTTTGGCGGCACGTTCGTTTTTGGCTTTGGCCAGGGTAATCAACCCTTCCACCACGCGTCTGACTTCTTTGGCTTTGGGCAAGGTGGTCTTCACTTCTTCGTGAAGGATAATGCTCGTGGCCATGTTGTTGAGCATCGCTTTGCGGTGGGACGCAGTCTTGCCAAGTTTTCTGTATCCGGTATTTTTAATCATACTAAAACTTACTCCTTAAATTTTCATACCGAGCGAAAGTTTCATCTCGGCAAGTCTTTCTTTAATCTCGTCCATGGATTTGGCGCCGAAGTTCTTGATCATTTTCAGATCGTCTTCGGACATTTTCACCAAGTCGCGCACCGTGTTGATGTTTTCGGACTTGAGGCAGTTGATGGAGCGGGAAGACAATTCAATAAACTCAATGGATTGGTTGAGCAATTCATCCAGTTTGGAATTGACGTTCGCCCCCGCCACGGAACCCGTCATCGAAACCGGTTCCTCCACCGCTTCGTCACTGGTGGTGGCTACGCAGTCGTCTTCGCCTTCAATCGTGAAAATATGCAGCGAGTTGGACAGCAACACCGCCGCGCGGTGCAAAGCGCGGGCCGGCAGCAACGTGCCGTCGGTCGTGATTTCCAGAATCAAGCGGTCGTAGTCCGTCTTCTGCCCCACACGGGCCGGTTCCACATCGTAGTGAACCTTCACAATGGGAGAGAACAGCGCATCCACCGGAATAAAACCGGCCGGGCGCTGAATTTTGGCTAAATCTTCGGCAGGAACATAACCTTTGCCGCGGGAAATTTCAATTTCCATGTCCAAGCTGCCGCCTACTTCCAGGGTGGCCAGGGCCAAGTCTTTATTGACGATTTCCACTCCGTCGGATTCTTCAATATCGGCCGCCGTGATCACTCCCGGCTTGGCAACATGCAGCTGCAGGCAGTCGCGGTTCTTGCCTTCCATTTTCACGCGCAGGCGTTTCAAATTAAGCAAGATGTTGATGACGTCTTCCCGTACATTCGGAATCGTGCTGAATTCGTGCACGGCCCCGGCGATTTTAACGGCCGTAACGGCAGCCCCTTCCATACCGGAAAGCAAGATCCGGCGCAAAGAGTTGCCCACCGTGTGGCCATAACCGCTTTCGTACGGCTCCGCGATAAATTTACCGTAGGAGTCGGACGCAGTCTTTTCTTCCAACTGAATCTTTTGGGGAAGGACTAATTCATTAAAAGCCATTGTATCCTCCAAATTATTTAGAGTAGTATTCTACGATGAGCTGCTCGTTGACAGGGTAGGACATTTCCGCTCTGTCGGGCCATCTTAAAAGTTTACCGGTCATTTTCTCCGCGTCATATTCCAAAAAGCTGGGGCGCTGGTTGCGTTTTTCCGCTTCGGTAAGAGCCTGCTTGACCTGGACGTTTTCCGCCAAGGAGTTGTTGAGGGTTACCTTATCGCCGATGCGCAGCTGGTAAGACGGCACGTTGACCGCTTTTCCGTTCACGGTTACGTATCCGTGCAGCACGAGCTGGCGGGCGGATTTCAGCGAGACCGCAAAACCTAAGCGGCGCACGACATTGTCCAAGCGGGTTTCCAATTTGCGCAAGAAGTTTTCACCCGTCTGGCCTTCGGCCTTGGCGGCGGCGTCAAACAAATTGCGGAACGGAATTTCCGACATGCCGGACTGCAGTCTGGCTTTCTGTTTTTCCTGCAAGCGAACGCCGTATTCGGACACTTTGGCTTTTCTGACTTTGCCGCCGCGTTTGGTTACGGCCGCCAACTTGTCAATCACGCAGTTGGTGTAGCATTTGGTTCCTTTCAAGAAAAGTTTGCAATCTAATTTTCTGCACTTTTTGCAGCTGGGTCCTGTATATCTAGACATAAATTTTTATACTCTCCTGGCTTTGGGCGGTCTGCATCCGTTGTGGGGGATGGGGGTGATGTCTTTGATGGAAGACACGGTAAGGCCGGCTTGCTGCACGGCGCGCACGGCGGTTTCTCTGCCCTGGCCCGGCCCGCAAACTTTTACGGCCACTTCGCGCATGCCCATGGCGGCAGCTTTTTCGGCCGCTTTGTGGCTGGTAATCTGCGCGGCAAACGGAGTGCTTTTCTTGGTGCCTTTAAAGCCGTGAGATCCGGCGGTAGACCAAGCAATCGTGTTGCCCTTGTCGTCCGAAACAGTCACAATCGTGTTGTTGAACGAGCAGTAAATGTGCACCACACCGAAAACCGGTGCTTTGGCGTTTTTCTTTCTTCCTTTCGCCGCGGGAGCTTTCGCCGGCGCGGCCGTTGTTACTTTTTCTTCTGCCATATGTTTAAATTCCTAATCTCTAAATTTATTTGGTTTTGGAACCCACGGTTTTTCTTCTGCCGCGGCGGGTTCTGCTGTTGGTTTTGGTGCGTTGTCCGCGAACCGGCAGGTTGCGGCGGTGGCGCTGGCCTCTGTAAGAACCAATTTCAATGGCGCGGTGAATATTTTGCGCCACTTCGCGGCGCAATTCGCCTTCCACTTTGTATTCTTTCTGCAAAATGGTGTTGAGCAAACCGGCCTGCTGTTCGGTCAAGTCTTTCACGCGGGTGGCGGGATCAATCTGGCCGTTCAATTTGGCAAGCACTTCTTTGGCGTTTTTCTTGCCGATGCCATAAATGTATTCCAACGCGACATCTATTCTTTTGTTTTTCGGTAAATCAATACCTGCGACTCTAGCCATATCTTATAAAACTCCTATAAATTAACCTTGGCGCTGTTTGTGCTTCGCGACTTCGCAAACCACACGGACGACGCCGTTGCGTTTAATGATTTTGCATTTCTGACATATTTTCTTTACACTGGCTCTGACTTTCATTTATTTCTCCCTATAAGTTATTCTCCCGCGGGTCAGATCGTACGGAGAAAGTTCCAGCCTGACCTTGTCGCCCGGAAGAATTCTTATATGATGAACTCTCATTTTGCCGGATATATGCCCCAGAATAATTTTCCCGCCCGGGATTTCTATCTTGAACATCGCATTGGGCAGCGCTTCCAGGACTTTACCTTCAATTTCGATTTTATCGCTCATACAACTCCGAGTCCGGATTAAATCTCAGAACAAACGTCCGCCCGCGCCATTTTTGTTGCTAAATGCGCGGCCGAATTTTATTCAAAAGCAGTGAGAATTTCACTGCCGTCAGCGGTAACGGCTACCGTGTGTTCAAAGTGGGCAGCGTAGCTGCCGTCCCTGGTTACCACCGTCCAGCCGTCATCCAACTCCCTGACTCTAAACGTTCCCGCAGTAAGCATGGGCTCTATGGCCAAGACCATTCCTTTCTCCAACAACGGCCCCGTGCCCGGTTTCCCGAAGTTCGGGATACTGGGCTCCTCGTGCATATTGCGGCCGATTCCGTGCCCGCAATAATCACGCACCACACCCATACCTTGGGATATGGCAAAAGTTTCCACCGCGTGCTGCACATCGCCTAAGCGACGGCCCGGCTTGACTTGCCCGATTGCCTTATATAAAGACTTTTTGGTTACGTCCATCAGTCTTTGGGCTTCATCGGAAACTTTCCCCACACCGAGGGTGATTGCGGCATCCGAACAGAAGCCGTCAAGGCGGGCTCCTGTATCGATACTGATAATATCACCACTCTTTAATATTCTATCTTTTTTTGGGATTCCGTGCACGACTTCTTCGTTTACCGAAGCGCAAATGCTGCCCGGAAACCCATAGTAGCCCAGAAACAGCGGCGTCGCCCCGAAGGAGCGGATCGTCTTCTCGGCTGCTTGATCCAAATCCAGCGTAGAAATGCCGGGCTTCACCATTTCGCTCATCTGCTTCAAGACCGCCGCGGTTACTTTGCCCGCTTCCCGCATTTTTTGGATTTCACTATCGTTTTTTACTTCTATCATTTTACCTTCTTGAGGACATGTACAATGTCTTCAAAAACTTGTTCGGGCGTTTGATTCCCGTTAATTTCCACATACTTGCCGCTGTTCTGGTAAAAGTTTTTTACCGGCAGCGTTTCCGTGTGATACACTTCCAAGCGGTGTTTCACGCGTTCGGGCGTGTCGTCCGGGCGGGTATACAGCTCCCCGCCGCACACCGGGCAGGCGCTGCTGGCCGGCGCATCGGGCGCCACGTGTAGAATTTCCCCGCATTTGCGGCATTGGCGGCGCGAAGCAATCCGGCTGACCACTTCGCTTTCCGGCAGCTCAATCATAATTACTTCCGTAATTTCACGCTGCAGGCGTTGCATCATTTCGTCCAACGCCTTCGCCTGCGCCACCGTGCGCGGGAACCCGTCAAAAATAATTCCTTTGTCCGTTGCCTTTACGATTTTTTCCAAAATGGAAATCATCAGTTCGTCCGGCACCAAATTGCCTTTGTTGATGATACCGGCAATTTCTTTTCCCAAGGCGGAACCCGAAGCGATTTCCGCGCGGAGCACGTCCCCCGTGGAAATATGCTTTAAATGAAACACATCCTGCAGTTTCGCCGATTGGGTGCCTTTTCCGGCACCGGGGCAACCCATTAAAACGATATTCACTTTCAAATCCTTACAGACAATACCGCGTTTAGACCCGCAGATCTAAACGCAAAAATCATTTTCCGCCCGCCGGGGAATCAAGCGCTTTGCGGCCGCCCCTGGCGGAAAGGAGGGAGACCGGACGCTTCTTCGTGCAAAAGCCCCAATCTCCCCACCGTTTAAAATTACTGGCCTACGTTAAACCAGCGGCCTTTAATCCGTTTGCTGCCTTTCATCAGCGGTTCGTAGTTGCGCGCCAACAAGTGCGCCTGTACTTGGCCCACCGTGTCCAACGCAACGCCTACCACGATTAACAGCGCCGTTCCGCCGAAATAAAAGTCTACGTTAAATTCCGCGCGGAAAAAGTCCGGCAGTACCGCAATCAAACAAACGAAAATGGCACCGCAGAACGTCAGCCGGTTCATGACCCATTCAATGTAGTTCTTGGTCGGTTCGCCGGGGCGAATGCCGGGGATGAAACCACCCCACTTCTTCATATTATCCGCCAAGTCGGACGGGTTAATCGTCATCGAGTTGTAGAAATAGCAGAAGAAGATGATCAGTGCCGAGAACACCAGCATATACAGCCAGCTGCTGTGGCTCATGGCTTCCAGCATTTTCTGCGCCCAAGGCGCTTCCTGGTTAAAGCTGGCAATCGTCAGCGGAAGCGAAATCACGGAAGAAGCAAAGATTACCGCGATCACGCCGCTCTGGTCAATTTTCAGCGGCAAATAGCTGGTCTGCCCGCCGTAGGTTTTGTTGCCCACCTGGCGTTTGGCATACTGCACCGGAATTTGGCGCTGGGCCGTTTCCAGCCACACCACCAACGCGGTAATAACCACCGCCGCGCCGAAAATAACAAGCGCCATGAAGAAATCCATTTCTTCCGTTTGTACGCGGTTGACCACTTCCATAATCGCGCCGGGCAAGCGGTCTACGATTCCGGCAAAGATGATGAGCGAAATACCGTTGCCCACCCCTTTTTCCGTAATTTGTTCACCCAGCCACATCACAAACATCGTGCCGGCAGCTAACGTCAGCACGGTGGTGACGAAGAACATAAAAGAAGGATTTACAACCGCAGATACGCCGCCTGCGCCTTCCACTTTCGTGATGGCAAACGTCATCATCGCGCCCTGCAAGAGCGCCAAAAACAGTGCAAAAATACGGGTAATCTGGTTTTCTTTTCTTCTGCCGGATTCACCCTCTTTGTGCATCCTGTCTAACGCCGGGAAAATGTGCGCTCCGCGCACCAGTCCCATAATGATGGACGCGTTGATGTACGGCATAATACCCAGGGCCAAAATGGAAAACTTGCCCAATGCGCCGCCCGAAAAGATATTCATAAACCCAAGAATACCGTTCTGGTGCGCGGCAAACATTTGTTTCAACACATCGGTGTTGATGCCGGGTATTGGGATTGCGGCCGCAATCCGGAAAACAGCCAACGCCCCGATCAAGAAGAGAAGTCTCTTCTTGAGTTCGGGGGCGTTAAAGATATTTGCAACTGTGTTGTTAGCCATTATTTGGTCTTCTGTTCAAGCACGGTCACGGTGCCGCCGGCTTTTTCAATCGCCGCTTTCGCGGTGGCGGAAAAACCATGGGCGGACACTTTCAAAGCCTTGGTCAAAGAACCGTTGGCCAACACTTTCACGCGGGTTACATCGTGAATGATGCCGGCTTTTTTCAAGGCTTCCGGGGTTACTTCGGCACCCGCGGCAAACACTTTTTCCAACGAGCCGACGTTTACATAATCGTAACGTCTGGCAAAGTCTTTATTGGAAAAACCGCTTTTCGGCGTGTGGCGGATCAACGGCATCTGACCGCCTTCTTTGCTTTCTTTGCGGGTGTTGCCGGAGCGGGAAGTTTGCCCTTTCATCCCTTTGGTGCAGTAGTTGCCCAAACCGGAGCCGGGGCCCAAGCCCAAGCGTCTTTTTTCTTTTCTAGACCCATGTTTAGGGAAAAGTTTATTCAAAGTTACCATTTTATTCTCTCCACAAAACTATTCGGCCTTAGCGGCTTCGGCGGGTTCTTCCGCTTTCGGGGCTTCGGCAGCCGGGGCTTTTTCAGCCTTGCCGCGCAAAACGTTCACCGTTTCTTTGCTCTTGAGCTGTTTGAAAGCTTCCATCGTGGCGTACACGAGGTTGCACGGATTGGAGCTGCCCAGGCTTTTGGCCAAGACGTCTTTAATACCGGCGGCTTCAAACAATAAGCGCGCACCGCTGCCGGCGATTACACCGGTACCGGGGGCGGCGGGTTTCATCCACACCGAAGCGGCACCAAATTTGCCGATGACTTCGTGCGGAATCGTTTCGCCTACGATCGGGAACGTGATCATGTGTTTTCTCGCGTGGGATTCAGCCTTGGCGATCGCCAGCTGAACCTGATTCGCCTTGCCAATAGCAACGCCCACTTTGCCCTGGCCGTTGCCGACCACTACGAGCGCGCGGAAGCCAAAGCGTTTACCGCCTTTGACTACCTTGGCCGTTCTGGCTACGTGGATGACCGTCGTCTTGCCTTCGGAGAGCGGTCTTGCTTTTTGAAACTCGGCTCTTTTGCCTTTCGCTTCTTTTCTGTTGTCGCTTTTCACTAGCGTTTCATTGGACATTAAATTCACCTAAACCTTAGAATTTCAATCCTGCTTCTCTGGCGGAATCCGCAAGCGCTTTGATTCTGCCATGGTACACGCGTCCGCCGCGGTCAAACATCACTTCGCTGATGCCTTTTTCCAACGCTTTCTTGGCGATGGCGGCACCCAGCGCTTTGGCGGCTTCAATGCTCTTGGCGGAGGTGTCAAACTTGCCTTCAAATTCTTTGGACAACGTCGTCGCAGACACTAACGTGCTGTGGGTGTTGTCGTCAATGATTTGGGCGTAAATATATTTCAAGCTTCTGTACACGGAAAGGCGCGGGCGGTGGGCACCGTTTTTAAGCAGATGTCCGCGGCTGCGGTCCTTTCTGTATTGATATCTTTCTTGTTTAGTGGCCATAATTATTTGCCTCCCGCCGCAGTTTTACCGGCTTTGCGAACAATGTGTTCGCCTTGGTATTTGATACCGCTGCCTTTATAGGGCTCCGGAGGTCTGATTCTTCTGATTTTGGCCGCGAAATCGCCTACTTTAAACTTATCGCTGCCTTTAATCGTTACCGCGCCGGATTTCGGATCCACCACGACCGTAAGGCCCGCGGGGATATCCAAATTGACGGGGTGGGAGAAGCCCAATTCCAAATTGAGTTTCTGCCCGGCGACGTTCGCACGATACCCCAACCCGTTGATTTCCAACGTTTTGGCAAAACCGTTCGTTACGCCTTCAATGATGTTGAACACGTTGGCGCGGGTCGTGCCGTGCAACGCATTTAATTCTTTTACGCGGTTTTCCGGGATGGAGAACGTCAAAACGGCGCCTTCCATCTTCGGGGTGATTCCTTCCGGAATCGTGTAGGACAATGTGCCCAGCGCGCCCGTGGCGGTGATGACATTGTCTTTAATTTCCACTTTGGTCTTGGCGGGAATGTTGATGATCTTTTTACCGATTCTGCTCATAGTTCCCCCTTACCAGACCTGGCACAACAGTTCGCCGCCGATTTTTTCGGCTTTGGCCTGCGCATCGGTCATTAAACCTTTAGAAGTGGAGAGAATGGAAATACCAAACGCACCGCGCACTTTGGGAATGTTGTTATAAGAGCTGTACACGCGGGAACCCGGTTTGGAAACCCGTTTCAAGCCCTGAATAACGCATTCGTTTTCAGGCGTATATTTCAAAAATACTCTCACTACGCCGCCCTTGGTTTCGTTGTGGACGGCTTTGAAATTGGCGATGTATCCTTCTTCTTTGAGGATGCGCGCAATTTCGGTTTTGATTTTAGAAAAAGGAATATCCACTTTTTCTTTTTTCTTCATGTTGGCGTTTCTTATTCTGGTTAAGAAATCTGCAATTGGATCCATAATATAGGTTATCGTCCCAAACCACTTTCCGTTGCCGGAGTTGGCCCGAAAGCGATACCTCCTCCTGTAATTACCAGCTCGATTTTCTAAGACCCGGGATGAGACCCTGGTGTGCCATCTTTCTCAGGCAGATACGGCAGAGACCGAAGTCGCGGTAGTAACCTCTCGCGCGGCCGCAGATTTGGCATCTGTTGTGGTAGCGCACGGCGAACTTTTGGTCTTTAGCCATTTTTGCAACCCATGCTTTAGTAGCCATAAAGTTTCTTGCTCCTATTATTTAGACGCTTTGCGGAACGGCATACCCATGTAATCCATGAGCAGGCGGCCGCTTTCGTCGTTCTTGGCCGTGGTTACAAACGTAATGTTCATACCATGGGCTTTGGGTGATTTTTCCACATCAATTTCCGGGAAAATATAATGTTCTTTAATACCCAGGTTCAAATTGCCTTTTCCGTCAAAGCTCGGGTTAAAACCCTGGAAGTCGCGAATACGCGGGCAGGCGATGGTGATGAACCGTTCCATAAATTCATACATCTTCGCACCGCGCAGCGTTACGCGTACGCCAATCGGCATGCCTTCTCTGAGTTTGAAGTTGGAGATGGACTTTTTGGCCCGTCTTACTTGGGCCGCTTGTCCGGCGATGGCGGTCAAATCGTCTTTGGCCACTTCCATCGCTTTAATGTCTTCACGGGCTTCTTTCACGCCGATGTTGATGACGATCTTCGTCAATTTCGGCGCGGCCATCGGGCTTTTTACGCCCATGTCTTTGAGCAAGGCCGGAAGCACTTTTTCTTTGTAAAGCACCTGGAGTCTGGGCTGATAGCCTTCCGGCGCTTTCGTCACGTTTTTGGTTTCTTTCTTAGTCATTTTAATTCGTACCTAGATTAAATGATCGGCTCGTTGCATTTGCGGCAGACGCGCACTTTTTTGCCGTCGGCCGAAACTTGCACTTTGGGCGTCATGGCTTTTTTGCATTTGCCGCAGATGACCGCTACGTTAGAAGCATCCAACGCCGCTTCCACCTGAATAATGCCGCCTTGCTTGTTTTGAGAAGGTTTCGTGTGTTTGGAAACCAAGTTCACGCCCGCCACCACTACTTTGTTTTTGGCCGGGTTGACCGATTTCACTTCGCCCTTCTTGCCTTTGTCTTTACCAGCTAACACCAGAACGGTATCTTTCTTTTTGATAATCATATACTATACCACCTCGGGAGCCAGGGAAATGATTTTCAAAAAGTTCTTTTCTCTGAGTTCTCTGGCAATAGGCCCGAACACACGGGTGCCTTTGGGTTCCCCGTTATCGTTGATGATGCAGACAGCGTTGTCATCAAAGCGAATGTAGGAACCGTCTTTTCTTCTTTTTTCGCGGGCCACGCGCACGACTACCGCGCGAACCACGTCGCCTTTTTTAATGGCGGAGGTAGGGATCGCATCTCTGACGGAGCACATCACGACATCTCCCAAAGTTGCGATATCCCGGTGGTGGCCGCCGCGCACCTTAAAGCACTGCACTTTGCGGGCGCCGGAATTGTCGGCCACATTGACTATGCTTCTTAATTGAATCATACTTTAATAACTCCGTAGTTTTTAAAAACTATGCTCTGGCTTTTTCCACAATCTTGGAAACACGCCATTTCGTCGTTTTGGAAACCGGGCGGCAGCTCATAATTTCCACTTTATCGCCGATTTTGCTTTCGTTGGCCTCATCATGCGCGTGGAATTTGGCCGCTCTTTTGAGCGTCTTGCCATAGCGTTCATCGTGAACCAGGCGTTCCACCGTCACGGTGCGGGTTTTGTTCATCTTGTCCGACACTACCACACCGGTGAGAACCTTTCTTTTAGCACGGGATTCTTGATTTTCCATGTTTCAAACCTCTATTTTTGCTCTTTCTTCTGGTTAATCAGCGTTTGCAAAAGAGCAATCTCGCGTCTTACAGCTCTGATTTCCATCGGGTTGGCGATGGGAGTGGTGCTGTGTTTGAAAAGAAGGTTGAACTTCTTTTCCTGGGCTTTGCCGAGCGCTTCGTTCAGTTCGGCCAACGTTTTGTTTTTCAAAGCTTCTTTTTCGTTCGTTTTCATAAACTACCTTCTGGTTACCAGTTTCGTCTTAATCGGCAGTTTGTCGGAAGCCAAACGCATAGCTCTTTTGGTGTCTTCTACAGAAGCGCCTTCCAATTCAAACAAAATTCTGCCGGGCTTCACGACCGCAGCCCAGTATTCGGGCGCGCCTTTACCTTTACCCATACGGGTTTCGGCCGGGTGCTTCGTGATCGCTTTATCCGGGAAAATGCGGATCCAAAGTTTACCTTTCTTTTTGATGAAACGAGACAAGGTAATACGGGCAGCTTCAATCTGCCGGGCGGTAATCCATTTGGGTTCCAACGCTTTCAACCCAAATTCGCCGAATACCACTTCCGTGCCGCGCTTGGCGTTGCCTTTAATGCGGGGCGCGCTGAAGGGTTTGCGATATTTAACTCTCTTAGGCATTAACATAAGTCAAAGTCCTCTATTTGGTTTCTTCGGCCGCCGCAACGGGTTCCGTTACGACTTGGGCAGAAGCGTTTTCCATGTCGCGGTGTTTCTTGAGTTCATTCATAATCTCTTTGGGAGATTTGGCAAAATGGGTTCTCTTGAAAATCCACACTTTAATGCCGATTTTACCGCTGATGGTGTTGGCTTCGGTGAAACCGTAGTCAATATCGGCACACAAGGTATGCAGCGGCACGCGGCCTTCGCGTTTCCATTCCGTGCGGGCAATTTCCGCACCGCCGAGTCTGCCGGATACCATAATTTTAATACCGAGCGCTTTGCCCGACATCGCTTTTTCAATCGCTTTCTTGATAGCGGCACCGTAGTGGGCGCGTTTTTCAAGCTGCATGGCGATGTTTTGGGCAACCAGCTGGGCATCCGTTTCCGGATTTTTGATTTCCATTACGTTGACAAACGTCTTGCTGCCGGTCATGGCTTCAATTTCTTTGCGCAACGCTTCAATGTCGGCTCCTTTTTTGCCGATCACCACGCCCGGGCGGGCGGTGTGAATGTTGATGCGCAGGAACGCGCCGGCTCTTTCAATGCCAACGTAGCTGACGGCCGCCATTTTGAATTTGTCGTCAATAAGTTTGCGGATCTGGAAATCTTCCATGATCAGCGCGGGCATATTCTTAGGCGCGAACCATTTGGAACGCCAATCCTGAATATATCCCAATCTGATTGACCGGGGATGAATCTTGTGTCCCATAAATTAGCGACCTCCCTTTTTTTCGTCGGTAACGATAACAGTCAAATGACACATGCTCTTTTTGTAAGGCATCGCGCGGCCTTGCGGGCCGGGCTGCACTCTTTTCAAGTGGCCGCTGGGGCCGAGATTCGCAAACGCTTCTTTAATGAAGACTTTGCTGAAGTCCAGCTTTTTACCGGCTTTGACTTCCAAGTTGGCAGCGGCGCTGTGTAAGGTTTTGGCTACCAAATCCGAGGTGCGTTTGGCTACGAAAGGAAGTACTTCTTCCGCCGCCTTGACGTTTTTACCGCGGATCTGATCCAACACCAGGTTCACCTTGCGGCTACCAAACCGTTGAAATTTAGCTTTTGCACAAGCTTCCATATCAAATCCTCAACTCTTATTTCAGGGCGGTGGAATCTTTCGTCATGCCACCGTGACCTTTGAACAAACGGGTGAACGAAAATTCACCGAGCTTGTATCCTACCATTCTTTCGGAAACGTAAATGGGAAGAAATTTTCTGCCGTTATGCACTAAAAAAGTGTGTCCCACAAATTCAGGCACAATGGTGCAGGCTCTTGCCCACGTCTTGATAGGTTTCTTTTCGTTGGAAGCGTTCATCGCTTGAACTTTTTCCAACAGGTTTAAATCCACATACGGACCTTTCTTTGTTGATCTTCCCATAATTACTTAACCTTGTTTTTTCTTCTGTCGCTGATAATCATCCAGCCAAACGCTTTCTTGGTAGAGCGCGTCTTCAAACCGCGGGTCTGCTGGTTCCAGGGAGAGCGCGGAATGTTGCCGCCTTTACCGTGACCGCGGCCGCCTCCCATCGGGTGGTCTACCGCGTTCATGGCGCTACCGCGGACGGTAGGTCTTTCCCCGCGGTGTCTGTTCCGGCCGGCATTGCCGATCACGATGTTGCCGTGATCAATGTTGCCTACTTGGCCGATCGTCGCGCAGCAAGCGCTGGGTACCAAGCGGATTTCGCCGGACGGCATTTTGATATGGGCATAGTCCGATTCTTTGGCCATAAGCTGAGCTTGGCTGCCGGCGCTGCGCGCCAACTGCGCGCCCTTGCCGACTTTGAGCTCAATCGCGTGGATAAAAGTACCTTCAGGGATATTTTTCAAAGCAAGGCAGTTACCCACTTTAATATCTGCAGCCGGGCCGGACATCAATACATCGCCCACTTTTACGCCTAACGGATGAAGAATATATCTCTTTTCGCCGTCAGCGTAGTTTAAAAGACAAATGCGCGCGCTTCTGTTCGGGTCGTATTCAATAGAAACAACCTTGGCAGGAATGCCGTATTTTTCTCTTTTAAAATCGATCTGTCTGTAAGCACGTCTGTGGCCGCCGCCGATGTGGCGCACCATAATCATACCGGTGTTGTTTCTGCCGCCGGTTTTGCGCAGACCTTTGGTTAAGCTCTTCTCCGGAGTGGTCTTGGTAATGTCGGAATAGTCCGATACCGTGATCGTTCTGCGGGAAGGGGTGTAAGGTCTAAATGACTTGATAGGCATAGTTAGTAGTTTCTCCTTTCAGCTACTTTGAAGCGGCTTCCACCACTTCAATTTTATCGCCTTCTTTCAAGGTTACAAAGGCCTTTTTGTAATCAGGTCTTTTGCCCTCGAAGCGACCCATACGGTGGGTCTTGCCCGTGACGGAAATCGTGTTGATCTTGGTAACGGTTACGTTAAAGATTTTTTCCACCGCGGTTTTAATTTCGCCCTTGGAAGCGTCTTTGGAAACAACAAAACCGTAGCGGTTGTGGTTGTCTCTTTCAATCAAGCTTTTTTCAGTCAACAGGGGCTTTTTCAAAATTTCGTACGTGCGGGACATTATTTGCCCTCCTTGGCGAAGGTTTCGCACAGTTTTTCAACGGCAGCCTGGGTCAAGATGACCTTCGTGCTGTTGAGCACCACGTAGGCGTTGATGTCCTGCGTCGGGATATGGGTCAACCCTTCCACGTTGCGGCAGGCCAAAGCGGCGTTCGCGTCGGCAAAGTTGTCGAGCACGAGCGGTTTGCGGCCGGCGGACAAGGTTTCCAACACTTCGGCGAAAGCTTTGGTTTTGGGTTCTTTGAAGGTCAACGAATCCAAGACCACCAAGTTGCCTTCGGCCAGTTTGGTGGAAAGCGCCATCGCAAGCGCGGTTCTTCTTTTGGCGGCCGGCAAATCCTGACGATAGGAATGCGGGGTCGGCCCGAAAGCGATACCGCCGTGGCGGAACTGAACGGCGCGCAAGCTGCCCTGGCGGGCGCGGCCGGTGCCTTTCTGTTTCCACGGTTTCTTACCGGTACCGGAAACTTCGCTGCGGGTTTTGGTGTCAGCGGTGCCGCTTCTTTGGTTGGCCAAAAACGCGGTGATGACTTCGTGCAGGAAGGTCGGGTTGGCTTTGACGGCAAACAAGCTGTCCGGCAGAGCGCAAGTCCCTTTTTCTTTTCCTTTGATATCTAAAACTTTAGTTTCCATGGGTCAAAGTCCTTACTTCTTGTTGGCGGCTTTGGAAGCAGACACTTTATGCTGCTGCGGCGCCACATAGTGTTTTTTGAATTTGGAAGTTTCCAAAACGGAAACGATGGAACCTCTGGCTCCCGGGACGGATCCTTTCAGGAACAAGAGACCGTTTTCGTTGTCCACTTTGACGACTTCAATCTTGGCAACGGTGTGGGTGGTGGTGCCATAGTGGCCGGCCATGCGCTGACCGGAAAGCACTTTACCCAAAGAGCGGCGGGAGCCCAAAGACCCCGGAGCGCGGGTTCTGTCGGAAGCACCGTGAGAATCGGGCTGCCCCGCAAAACCGTGGCGTTTCATCGCACCGGCAAAGCCGTGGCCTTTGATTTTACCCTGCACGTCTACATAGTCGCCGGGTTTAAAAATTTTTTCGAGTGAAATGACTTGACCGATTTCAAAGCCGTTCACGTCGGCAACACGGCATTCCTTCATGTGTTTTACCGGCGCCACATTGGCTTTTTTGAAGTATCCAAGTTCAGGTTTGTTGAGTTTGCTTTCTTTCACTTCGCCAAAACCCACGCATACGGCGTTGTAGCCGTCTTTTTCCTGGGTTCTGACACGTACAACTTTGCACGGGCCCGCTTTTACCACGGATACGCCATGCAGGTTGCCTTTTTCATCAAAGAGCTGGGTCATGCCCACTTTTTCGCCGATTACGAAACGAAACGTAGCCGGAGCTTCTTTGACAGTTTCTGCTTTGGCCGCTTCAGCAACGGGCGTTGCCTCTTGGGCACCAGCAGCGTTTTTGATTTCTTCAGTCATATTCTGTCAGGTTTCCTATTAGTTGCTTTTGATTGCCACATCTACACCGGCCGGCAAATCGAGTTTCATCAATTCATCCACGGTCTTAGAGGTGGGACTTTTTAGATCAATGAGTCTTTTGTGAATGCGCATTTCAAACTGTTCTCTGCTCTTTTTGTCGGTATGGGGAGAGCGAAGTACGGTGTACTTTTTAATCCGAACCGGCAACAGAACAGGCCCCGCCACGATGGCGCCCGTTTTCTGCGCGGTTTCCACAATGCGGGAAACCGAGGCGTCCAACATGCGATGGTCATAAGAACGCAATTTAATGCGGATTCTTTCTTGGCTCAGCACGTGAGCTCTTTTTTCTGTTTTTTCAGCCATTTTTTGTTTCCTTAAATGTTTTTCTACAAAAAAATTATGGGGCAGAAACCCCACCTCCGGGTCATCGTTCCCGACGAGCCGGTGTGGAATTTTGCTGCCTTAAGTCTAACTTAGTACATTTTATTATACCAAATTAGCGGGCTTTTGCGCTATACATTTACTAGCGGGTTTCACCTTGCCGCGTTCGCTATACAGCTGCCTAAAATTCGCTTAGATATATTTTATAATATCTGTATTGTATTGTCAAAGCGCAGCCGCCGCGGCCTGGTCTGATGATGAAACCATAAAAAAGCCGGCCTCACAGCCGGCTTTTCGTTTGGCCTGCTCAAATTAGTTGCCAAAATAGCTGTCCATGGGTTTCAGCTTGCCCACGCACACATTTTGCTCGCACACGGGGTCAATTTGTACGTAGCACATTTCGCGCGTGCAAGCGGCGGCCTGGCATTCTTTATTCCACACTTTTTGTATTTTTTCAGCCGATTTGGCGTTTACGGCATCATATCCGGCGCATTCGCAGCAGCCTTGTTTCACGGCTACGCAGTCCGCATCCGTCTTGCAGGAGCGGTCGGCCTGGGTAATGGCTTTGGTTAAAGCGGCCGGGACGGCATTAATTTCGGCCCGTTTAGGGCTGGCGGAACAAGCGGCCAATAAAGCGGCGGCAAATACTAAAAAACAAGCTTTCTTCATTGATGATTCTCCTTATTAATACGCGTAATAATCTTGCATGGGTTTCGGGGTGCCCACGCAGGTGCCGTTTTGGCAAGAGGTGTTGATTTCCACATAACACATCTGCAAGGTGCACGCCGCGGCGGCGCATTCTTTTTCCCACAGGGGTTTAAGCGCGGCGGCCGCGTCTTTATTTACCGGTGCATAACCGTTGCACAGGCAACAGCCTTTTTTGACGGAAGTGCAATCCGCATCCACTTTGCAGGAAGTAGCGGCCGACTGAACCGCTTCTGCATAATTTTTGGCATTGGCGTTAATAGGCATGTCTTTTACCGGCACGGTTTTGGTGCATCCAACAAATAACACAGCCGCAAACAACAATACGATTAGATTATTTTTCATTTTTCTCCTCTCCCGGCGCCACCACACAGCGGTTTTGGCGGCAGATTGTTTTTATAGCAGAGGTATCGGGCTGTTCTTTGCAGCGCGTATACCAATCCGCCTCCCTGACGCGGTTAAAATCGGCCAGCTCCCGGCGGTTAATGGCGGCATACCCCCATTCCGGGTACTGACAGGACTTGAGTACCGCCACACAGTCTTCATCAACGCTGCACGCCACATGCACTTTTTCCACATAATGGGCAAACACCTCATTCATATGTTTTTTGTGCGACGCGCAGGCCAACAAAAAAAGCGGGCTTAATAATACAATCCATTTGTACATAACTATATTATACCAAACAAAAAGAGACCGGCGAACCGGTCTCTTTTGCATTACACGTGCAATCAAACTACTCAATAATTTTGGTTACTACGCCGGCGCCTACCGTATGGCCCCCTTCGCGGATAGCGAAGCGCAACCCTTCTTCCATGGCTACAGGCGTAATCAACTTCACTTCAATTTCGGCATTGTCGCCGGGCATAATCATGTCTTGTTTGAAAGACAGTTCCCCGGTCACGTCCGTCGTTCTCAAATAGAACTGCGGCTTATATCCCGGA
>CASFFZ010000001.1 GCA_949294095.1 uncultured bacterium | reverse complement strand
GTACGCCATCGCTTTGGCTTTGCCTTCTTTCGCCAATACCTTCGTGATCGCCGTCGTTAACGTCGTCTTACCATGGTCCACGTGCCCGATCGTTCCCACGTTCACGTGCGGTTTGCTGCGGGAAAATTTTTCCTTTGCCATCGTTTAGTTCTCCTGTTTTTAGTCTGTACTGCTATTGTTTAGTTGTTTCAAAACAAGCTGGGAGTGGGAATCGAACCCACGACCTTCTCCTTACCATGGAGATGCTCTACCGACTGAGCTACCCCAGCAGTTCCTGCTGCCCCTTGCGGGGAATTTTTAAATTCATAAGCTGGGAGTGGGAATCGAACCCACGACCTTCTCCTTACCATGGAGATGCTCTACCGACTGAGCTACCCCAGCATTTGTTTTGACGCTTGCGCGTAACAACCGTGCCAAGCGGGCGATGGGAATCGAACCCACGTATCAAGCTTGGAAGGCTAGTGTTCTACCATTGAACTACGCCCGCATACGGCAATATACTTTATTATATCAAAAAACAGACAAAGACGAAAGTCTTTCGCTCCGGGGCGGGCGTGCGCACCGCGAAAAACGGCCCCCGGTTGGGGGCCTTTGTTTTATTATACCAAAAAACGGGCGGCTGTGTATGGATTTATCGGGCCGGGTAACGGGCCCGCGCGCAAAAAGACAAAAAAAGTGGGAGGCCTTGTCCCCTACAAGAGGTATACCCTAAAACGGGTCTTGGTGGCACTCCCATATTGCTAGTATAGCAAGCAAGCGTAAAAAATCAAGGCCCAAATTTATTTTTTCCGCTTCTTTCTAAAAATTTCTTTTTTTGCTATAATAATTAGGTCGTAACCCTTTCCGATTTACTCGGTGCGGTAGCCAAGTGGTAAGGCGTCAGTCTGCAAAACTGATATTCGTGGGTTCGATTCCCGCCCGCACCTTTTCTTTTCTACACCGCGCTTAAAGCGCGGTTTTTCTTTATGGCCGCCATAAAAAACGCCGGGGTTTGCCCCGGCGTTTTCTTGTTTTCCTAAAGAAGAATTAATCTTCTTGCGGCACTTCCGGCAAGATGGTGTCTTTGCTCTTATCTTCCGGATACGGAATGCCTCTGAATTTATAGTTGATCCAATCGCCCAATTCGTCCATTAAAATGTACGTAACAGGCGTCATCAACAGTGTTACCAGCAGCGACAGCGCCTGCCCGCCCACAATTACAATGGCCAAGCTGCGGCGGGATTCCGCCCCTTCCCCATTGGAGATAAGCATCGGAACAACCCCCACCACCAGCGTCAGCGTCGTCATCAAAATCGGGCGCAGACGCACGCGGTTGGCTTGCAAAATAGCGTCCGTACGGCCGTAACCGCGGGCACGCAACTGATCGGTATAGTCCGTCTGCAAAATAGCGTTTTTACTGACGACCCCGATCAACATAAACAGCCCCAGCAAACTGTATATATTTAACGTCTGCCCGGTTACCAATAGCGAAAACACCGCAAACGGAACCGTCAACGGCAGCGATACGATAATTGCCACCGGGTGAGAATAATTCTCAAACTGGGCGGCCAAAATCATGTATTTAAACAAGAACGCCAACACAAACGCTAAGATAAACGACTGGAACATCCGGGCCATTTCTTTGGCGCTTCCGCTGGTGCCGCCGCTGTATTCATTGGAAACTTCCAGCGAATCATACGCCTGCTGGATAATCCCCATCGCCGTGCGGGTATCCAGCCCGTTCAAGTTGGCTTCCACCGTAACTTCGCGCTGGCGGTTGTAGCGGTCAATTTGGCTGGGGCCGGTGCCTTCCTCAATGGTGGCCACGCTGTCCAGACGGACAATTGTTTCTTTCCCGTCAATCGTCGCCGGCACCATGAGCGCGCTGACGGCTTCCTTGGTGTCGCGGTATTCTTCGCCTACGCGGATGCGGACTTCATACAGTTCGTCCCCTTCTTTGTATTTGGTTACTTCGTCTTCGCCGCCCACCATGGTGCGCAGGGCCGAAGCGATATCCGTTACGTTCACGCCCATATCATGCGCTTTTTCACGGTTGATGATGACACGGTATTCCGGTTTGGCCAAATCCAAAGATAAGTCCAAATCAATAAACCGCGGGTCTTGGCGCAATTTATCCAAGACGGCATTGCCGTATTCCGTCAGTTTGTTGATATCCGGCCCGGAGATGCGGTATTCCACGTCTTTCTGACCGCCCGGCCCGTCCGATACGATATACGAGCTGGTTTTTAAGCCGTCATATTTTTTCATCATTTCACGGGTCAATTCCAGGTATTTGGCGGTTGTAATGCCGTGGCGGGTTTTGCGGTCTTCCAGCTCAAAACGCACATGCCCTTGGTTGCTGGGGTTGGAATCCAAAAAGCTGCTGCCGACCCCGGCCGAAATCAGTACGTCTTTCACATAGGGCATGCGTCTTACGTCCTGCTCCAGCTGCATCAAGATTTGCTGCGTATCCGTATAGCTGGTGCCTACGGGGGCTTCTACGTTAATCTGAATTTTACCGCTGTCTTCCTGCGGGAAGAATTCCCCCCCTACAATCTTAAGCATCGGAACCAGCGAAAACAAACACAACACCGAGATCAAGACCATCGTTTTGCGGTGATGGATAGACCAGTTGAGCATGGGGATATAGATGTTTACCAACTTTTGGTTGATAGCGTCTACAATATGATCCAGCTTCGTTTTTTTCTCCCCTTGCTTTAACATCTTGGCGCAGAGCATAGGCGTCAGCGTCAAGGCCACAATACCGGACAGCGCAATAGCAAACACCACCGTCATCCCATAGCTGCTTACCACGCGGCCCACAATCCCGCTCATATACGCCAGCGGCAGGAAAATGACCAGAATGGACAGCGTGGTTGCAATTACCGTAGAGGTAATTTCGCGCGATCCGTCCAACGCGGCCTGCAGCGGCGTTTTGTTGTATTTTTCCATATGCCGGAAGATGTTCTCCAGCATTACGATAGCGTCGTCAATGACAATACCCACGGCCACGGTCAACCCCAAAAGCGTCATGGAGTCAATCGTAAAGCCCATCATATTCATAAACAAGAACGAACCGATGATGGAAATAGGCATGGCCAAGAAAGCAATAAAAGTGGAGCGCAGCGACCCCATGAAGATCAACACCATAATCCCGGCTAAAATACCGCCCAAAATCAGGTGTTCCAGCACGGTGTTTACGGAAGCCTGAATGGTGCCGGACTGGTCCATCATCAACGAAATTTTAATATCCTTGGGCAAGGTGGATTTGATTTGATCCAGCTTGTCTTTTACCCCTTGGATGACGGCCAGCGTGTTCGTGCCGGACTGTTTTTTGACTTCCAGCGTGACGGCGCGGCGGCCGTTTAAGAATGTGGATTCGCGGTCGTATTCCCCCGAATCTTCGGCATACCCGATATCCGAGATTTTGATAGAAGTGCCGTTTTTGCGCGCCACAAAAATATCATTAAATGCCGGAACATTGTCAATGCGGCCCAACACGCGCAGGGTATATTCCTGATGTTGCTGTTCCACGCGGCCGCCGGGCGTTTCCACGTTCTGATCCTGTAAGGCACTTTTGACGGCCGTAATCGGCAGCCCTAAGGAATACAATTTAAACGGATTGACGATGACGTGAATTTCGCGTTCGCGGCCACCGACGATGGACACCGACCCCACCCCGCGGGTGTTTTCAATGTTTTCTTTTACTTTTTTCTTGGCGATTTCCGTCAATTCAATAATGTCCCTGTCGCCGGAAACGACCACGTTCAGTACGGCAATGGCATCCGCGTCCAACTTCATAATAACAGGCGCGTCCGTGCCGTCGGGCAAATCGTTGGTTACCAAGTCCACTTTATCGCGCACTTCCTGCGCGGCCACATCCTGGTCTTTGTCCATATCAAACTTGATGACGACCAGGGAGATGCCTTCCGTGCTCTGGCTGGTTAACTCGTCAATCCCTTCAATTTGGTTGACGGATTCTTCAATTACCTTACTGACCGAGGTTTCCATTTCTTCGGAGCTGGCCCCGGAAAGCGTGGTCTGCACCAGCACATAAGGCACATCCATGTTCGGATACAGCCCCACGCCCATGCTGTTATATGCCATTAACCCTAGAATGACCAAGGCCAAAGAGGACATAATCGTCAAAACAGGGCGTCTGATAAAGAAAGAGGAGAAACCCCTTTTCTGTTCTGTTCGCCGTGTGGCTTGTTGTTCTTTTTCTTGCATAAAAACCCTATTTAATTTCGATTTTGCTTCCGTCCTTTACGCCATATGCAAACGCAAGGATTTCCTCCCCGGTAGACAAGCCATCGGTGATTTCCACATAATCATTATTGTCAAAACCGACCTCTACGTTCTGCCGGATAGCTTGTTTTTTGTCGCTGGAAGGAATATATACATAGGTTTGGCCCTGCTCATCCGTGTAAACGCTCTTTTTGGAGACGGACGGCGCATCCTTCTTTTCCGCCAGGGCGATATCCACTTTGGCAAACATGCCGGACTTTAATAACGCTTTCGGGTTTTCGGCCACAAATTCTACCGCCATGGAACGGCTCATGGAATCCACCACGGGGCTTAAGATGTTCAGTTTGGCTTCAAAATCTTGCCCGGGCAGCGCGTCCACCCGCAGCACGGCCGATTGACCTTTATGCAAATCGCCGATATACCGCTCCGGCACGTCCACTTCAATGCGCACCGTGCTCTGGTTCACGACCAACGCCACCGGCGTTGTGGTGGTTACGTTCTCGCCGGGATCCAAGTACACCCGGCCGACTACACCCGTAATCGTAGAGGGCACGACGACCGGCTCATACACAGCGCCCACTTCATCGCGTTCAATCAACGAAACGGTTTGATTCCGTTTTACGGCGTCGCCTTCTTTGAGTACGTTTTTAAGCAATTTGCCGCTGACGCGCGGATAAAGGGTGGCTTCTTCCAACGCTTTTACGTTGCCGGACATCAATAATTGCCGTTTTAAATCCCGCAGCTGCACTTTTTCGGTCTGCACCACAAACACGTCCATCGGGACATTGCCCAACAGTTTTTCGGCCGGGTCGCGGCGCATCCACAGCCCGATACAGACTAAAATGATAATCCCCAAAAGAACATAATTTAACCGCTTAATTGTCTTTTTTTTCATATAACTCAACCTCCGCCCCTACGGCGAATTTCAAATCGGACAAGGCAATCGCCCCGTCATAAACGGCCTGCACGAACTGCAAGTCGGAATCGTTTACGTTGGAAATGGCGTCGTTTACTTCCAGCTGGCTCGTGAGCCCGGCGCGGTAACGCTTCATCTGCGCGCTTAAATTTTCGCGGGCTTCATCCACCACCCCTTTAGTGGCTTCAATGCGGGAGCGGGCTTCTTCCAAGTTCAGCCATGCTTCTTTTACTTGGATGCGGACATTTTTCATTTTATTCTGATACGCCGCCACCGCCTGCTCGTACGCCAATTCTTTTTGCGCCACCTGCGAGCTGACTTTCCCGCCTTCAAACAACGGAATACTCAAGCTGACCCCCGCCGAAGAAGACCAGTAATAATCCTGCTTATGTTGCGGGAACCCGTGATCCGTTATGCCGTTATACGTATAATCGGCGTTCAGCGCCAAAATGGGCATGTGTCCCGCTTTGGCTATATTAATGTTGTAATGCGCCGCATCCACCGCCAGTTTGGAAAGCATCAGCTCCGGCCGGCGTTCCATCGCGATGCGGTACAATTCATCCAGCGAAGGAGTAGGCGGCAGGTGCAAGTCTTTTTCCGACCAGGTAAGATAGATGTTGTCTTCCGGGTCGCGGTTTAAAATTTGCCGCAGATACAGGTTGCCCAATTCAAAATTTTTCTTGGCCTGCAGTACAAGCGGTTCAATGTTTTCCACTTTTACTTTCTGGGTCAACACGTCTAAGTTGCTGGCCAAACCTTGTTTATATTTGGCCTGCGCTTCGGCCAGGTGCTGTTTGGCGATATCCAAGTATTCTTCCTGCACGCGGATCAGTGCCGCGGCGTAAATGATGTCGTAGCAGAACTTAACCACCTGCTGGGTAACCAAATCCTGCACATGGCGCAGGTTGTAAAACCCGGTTTCGGCCCCCACCTTGGCGGCGCGCGCCGTATTGCGGATTTGGCCGCCGAACCACAAAATATACGATCCGCTTAACCCTGCCGTATACGTATTGTTCTGGCCGATTTCAATACTGTTGGAGCCCATAATAATTTTGCCCTTTTTCAAAGCACGGCTGTACGAGCCGTCCAAGGACAAAGACGGATAAAAGTACGAATTGGCTTCCGCCAGTTGCTCTTCGTAAATTTCCTTTGTCTTCTGGGCGTCAATGATTTGGTAGCTGTCCGAAAGCGCCATGCGGATGGCGTCCGCAATGGTAATCTTTTCTCCCCCCACCTCTTCACGTTCGGCAAACAAACTGTTGGCCGAATTGCTTGGAGCCGCCTCCAAACCTGCAGGCACACATGCAGCCAGCAGCGCGAGTAGTATCCATTTTCTCATATGTCTTATTTTGTTTCCTTATAGTATTGTTTAATTCCCAGTAAAATGATTTTTACCAAGCGGGCAATTTGTTCCCTGTTATACAGGCTCCCTTTGATACGCCCGCGGCATACGTGTTGTTCCAAGTACGCGCTAAACATAATTTCCGTAGCAATGCCCGACACCAGCCGTACAATATCCGTCGTGGCCCCTACAGGGACTTTGCCTTCCTTTTCCTCTTCCTTTAAAATACGTTCCAGCATTCCCTGCAAATAACGGTCTTGCTTGCGGGCGGGTATTTGGGCAGAATCCATATCTAGCGTATACGAAATCATTTGAATGACAAACTTGGAATGGATCGGATTTTTCATAAAAAAATCCAAGTGGGATTTCAACCCCGTATACAGCACTTCTTCCGGCCCTTGCGCCCGTTGCTGTACAGTAAGGAGCTGATTGCAAAAGGCTTGTTCGTGGTCGTCAATAATGCTGGAACAAAGATCTTCTTTGTTTTTAAAATAATAATACAGCACGGGCTTTGTAACGTGCACCTTTTCGGCGATTTCGCGCATGGATACTTTATCCAGGCCCTTTTCCGCCATTAGTGCAAAAGCGGCCGCTTTGATGGTTTGCCGCATGCGCAGTTCCCGTTCTGATTTATCTGTTTTCGCGGTCTCTGGTTTTTTCATAAACTATTTACCTACCGGTAAGTATATTTTATCAAAAGAAGGTTTTTTTGTACATACTTTCCGGCAAAAATAAAACCCCGCCCGAAGGCGGGGTTTTCAAAAGCAACATTTGTTTAAAACAGAAGCGCCAGCCCCCACACGACAAAAATACACCCCAACACGCCCGCCGCACAAGGCGGCACCAGGCCAAACAGCCAAGCGCCCAACGCTTTCCAAGCCGATACGCCATACAGGCGCATCAGCCCGCGCGTTAAATACCCCAGCTGCAAGCCAAATACCAGCAATACCGCCGCCGCGGCCAACCCGCCCAAGCGGGCCTGCGGCCACATGGCGTTCCACAGGGCAAATACAATCAAAAGCCCCTGTATAAACCCGGCCGAACCCACTAAGCCAAACAACTCGGCACAAGAGGCTTTTACCCGGCAGAAATCCAAAAACAGCCCGCACGCCGCCGCCATAAAAAACCCTGCGGTCAGCTCGGCCGCGAACACCACCGCCCATTTGCCCGCAAACGCCGCCGCGGAAAGGCCGTCCCCTATATTAAAGAAAAGCACCCAGCTCAGCGCGCCCGCCAAATACCCGGCGCACGCCCGCGCAACAGAACGGGCTTGCACCCATTCTTTCAGCGCCGCGGAAGGGTTTTCCATATAATGAAAATAAATTTTCAACCCGCGCATACACGCTCCTTAATGCACCCACAGATACGATACGCTGGGCGTAGCGATGGACTGAAGCTGTTGGGTAAGCGTCTGGTTTTCCACAGACGAGCCAAACGAGAAAATCAACTCCCGCAGGCTTTCCGGCCGCTGGGTAATGACCTTCGGATTTTTAATCCCGGCCAGTTCTCCGGCCAGGGCCAGGGCTTCTTCCTCTCCCCCCAGCTTATCAATAAATCCCAAGTTAAACGCACGCTGCCCCGTAAAAATGCGGCCGTCGGTATATTCGGTCATATCCTCGGGTTTTACGTTCGGGCGCCCCGCTTTTACGGCCGCCAAAAACTGCCCGTAGGTATCGTCCACCATATCCTGCAAGATGGCTTTTTCGGCATCCGTCATCGGGCGGTAGGCGGAACCCATGTCTTTATATTTCCCCGAAGTAATGGGCGTTACTTTGACGCCGATTTTTTCAAACAGCCCTTCCACGTTACCCGTTTGCATAATCACGCCCACCGAGCCCGTAATCGTGCCCGGTTCGGCTACAATTTTATCAGCCGCCATGGCAATGTAAAACCCGCCGCTGGCCGCCACATCGCGAAAAAGGGCCACCACTTTCTTATTTTCTTTCGCGCGTAAAATTTCGCTGTAAATATCCTGCACGGAAGCCACCGTTCCGCCGGGGGAATTGATGTCCAGCACAATGGCTTTTACTGTTTCGTCTTTGCCCGCTTCCCGGATTTTTTTGGCAATTTCCGAAGCGCCTTTCGGGCGGGAAAACGGAGAAGTGCTGTTGTCCTGCGCGATGACGCCGCGCACTTTAATCCATGCCACGTTCCCTTTTTTATCCAACGCCGTCAAAGAGGCTCCCAGCACCTCTTCCGCCGACGGTTTGGCGCCTTTGGCCGCGGGAGAAACCGGCACGGGCCGCACCGTCAAATACACCCCGCATACGGCCGAAACGGCAAAACAGGCCAGCAGCAAAAAAGACCATACGCCGCGGCCCGAAAACCGTTTGGCGGGTTTAGGGTCTTTGGGGGGTTCTTCTTTTTTATCGGAATCAATCGTTAAGAAAGCCGTTTTTTCGTTTTCCAACAACTTTTGCTCCCATTGTTCTTTGGGAAGAGACACATCAGTAGAGGCCGAGAGATCTTCTTTTTCGTTTTCTGGCATAGGGCATCCTTTGCAAATTCAAAATTGTTACTTAATTATAGCAATTAAATTGCTAAAATAAGAACAGTTCCCGCTCTGCAGCGGGGCAGGCTTCTGCCCGCCGCAAACAAGCGCAAGGAGGGGTTATGTTTAGAGGAGTTTACACGGCTTTGGCCACGCCCATGAAACCAAACGGCAGCGTGGATTATGATGCGTTGGAGCGCCTGCTGCGCGCCCAGCTGCGTGCAGGCGTGGACGGGATTGTTCTCTTGGGCACTACAGCCGAAGCGGCCACTTTGTCCGCCGGCGAAAAAACAGAAATCCTGCAGTTTTGCGTGCCGCTTATTAAGGGCCGGGCCAAAATCATCATCGGCACCGGCACGAACGCCACTTCCACCACGCTGGAAAATACCCGCGCCGCATTGGCCTTTGAACCGGACGGCGTACTGGTCGTCACCCCGTATTACAACAAACCCAATCCCAACGGACTGATTGAACATTACAAACAAGTGGCGGCCCTGGGCAAGCCGATTGTGCTCTACCACATTCCGGGCCGCACCGGGCTGAAGCTCTCTAATGCCGTGTTAGACCGGCTGCTGGCGCAAGTGCCCCAAATTGCCGGCATTAAAGAATCCGACTACGATATGGCCCACGTCATGGACATGGCCGTAAAATACGCCCATCGCTTAAATTATATCTGCGGCAACGACGATTTGTTCCCGCAGTTTTTGGCCATGAACGCCTCCGGCATCATCAGCGCCGGGGCCAATGTGCTGGCGCCGGCTTTTGTGCAAATTTATAAATTGTTTCTGCAAGGCCAACCCAAACAAGCGTTTGATTTGTTTGCCCAGCTTTACCCGTTGGTCAAAGCGTGTTATTTGGAAACCAATCCCACTTGCGTAAAATATATGCTTGAAAAAATCGGCTTCGGCACGCAGACGGTGCGCCTGCCGCTGGGAACCATCTCGGAAGAGAATAAACAGAAAATAGACCGCCTGCTGGAAACGGCAGACCCGGCCTTTTTTATCCATTAAGGAGCCGCTATGAAAACCGTAGGCATTATCGGAATTAACGGGATGGTGGGGCAGAATATGCTGGCCGAACTGAAAAAAATAAACACCCCGTTTGAAATTAAAACGTTTGGCCGAAACGACGAAATTACCCCGCTGGATATTGCCGTGTTGTGTACGGATAATCCCGTCAGTGCGCAGCTGGCGCCCCAGATTAAAGACCGCGTAAAATTTACGGTGGATATGTCTTCCGAGTTTCGCATGACGCCGGGCGTGCCGCTGGTCATCCCGGAAATAAACGCCCATGCCATCACTCCAAACACCCCGCTTATTGCCAGCCCCAACTGCACGACGACCGGCCTCGTAATGAGTCTGGCGCCGCTTGCGCCGCACTATCATTTTACGGAAGTGTTTTTCTGCTCCTACCAAGCCATCAGCGGCGGCGGCAAAAAACTGCTGGATGATTTTCATACCCCCGGCTCCTACTACGAAAACAATTGTGTGCCGCTGATCGGTTCCGTCCAGCCCAACGGCCACACCAGCGAAGAGCTCAAAGGTTTGTACGAAACGCGCAAAATTATGGAAATGCCGCACCTGAAGGTATACTGCCATACCGTACGCGTATCGGTGGAAAATTCCCATTCGCTGGGCGTTACGCTCAAAGCCAAAGAAAACTTTGATTTGGAACAAGTCAAAAAATTATGGAATGCGTTTCCGAACTTGGTCTACAGCGAAAAAGTCATCACGCCCAAAGAAGCCAGCGGGCTGGAAACCACGTTCATCTGCCGTTTGCGCCTGGACGCGGAAGAACCCAACATCATTCACTATTTTGTAACGTTTGACAACCTGCTCAAAGGCGCGGCGATGAACGGCCGCCAGATTGTGGAACTTTTGTTGGAGAAATTTGTATGAAAAAAGTATTTATTAACGGCGCCGACGGCAAAATGGGCAAAGCCATTGCCCGCATCATCCAATCCCGGCCGGAGCTGGGGCTGGAAGTATCCATCCGCCGGGAAAGCGGCCAAGCCGTCTTGGGCGATTTTGACGTGGTAATTGATTTTTCCACCCCGCAGGGTGCGCAGGAAGCTTTTTCCATTGCCCGCAAACACCGCCGCCCCTTTTTAACCGGCACCACCAACTTGCCCGAAACGTTCCTGTTTCAAATGCAGGAAGAGGAAAAAATTCCCGTTTTTTATGCACCCAACGTCAGTTTAAGCGTGTACTTTTTTACGGAACTGGTGCGCCAAGCCGCGCGGATGTTTCCGGGGTATGAAGCCAAACTGCACGAAATACACCACCAATATAAAAAGGATGCCCCCAGCGGCACCGCCAAAAAATTGGCGGACGTGCTGGAACTGCCATACGAAAACGTAACCTACGAACGCACCGGCGAAGTGGTGGGCACGCACACGGCGTCTTTTGTATCTGCCTTTGATGAAATTACCCTCACGCACGAAGCCAAAAACCGCGATTTGTTTGCCGATTCGGCCGTACACATCGCCCTGTGGCTGATGAAACGCGAGAGCGGTTTTTACACCATGTCGGACTACGCAAAATTTAAATTGAAGGAAAACAAAAAATGAAAATTCACTTTGTAGGCATTGGAGGCGTGGGCATGAGCGCGCTGGCGCAGCTGCATGCCATGGGCGGAGACCGGGTAACCGGTTCCGACCGCTTGATCAGCAAAGGCTATACGGATATGGCCTTGTGGGATTATCTTAAAAAATTAGGCGTGGAGCTCTACCCGCAGGACGGAAGCGGCTTGGATCACCGCACGGAACTGGTGGTGCTCTCTTCCGCTATTGAAGACGACAACCCCGAACTGCTAAAAGCCAAAGCGCTGGGCATTCCCACCATGCACCGCTCGGAACTATTGGCCAAACACGTAGCGGCCCACCGCACGATTGCCGTTTCCGGCACCAGCGGCAAAAGCACGACCACCGCGATGATTTACGATATTTTGGCCTTTGCCGGGATGAGCCCTTCGGTCATTACGGGCGCGGCGATTTTATCGCTGCAAAAAGAACAGGGCGTGTTTGGAAACGTGTATAAAGGGAGTTCGGACATTTTGGTCATTGAAGCCGACGAAAGCGACGGTTCCATCGTCAAATACAAGCCGTACCTGGGCGTTTGCCTGAACTTGCAGAAAGACCACAAAGAAATTTCCGTGCTGCAGGGCTATTTTAAAGAATTTATCTCCCACTGCAAAACCGCCATCATTAACGCCGAAGAAGAAAACCTGCGCGTACTGGCCCCGCAGGCCAAAACGTTCGGGTTGTCGTTGGGGGATGTACACCCGAGCGAAATAAAAGTGGACGGCTTCGGCTCGGACTTTACCATCCAAGGCCAGCCTTTCCGCCTGCATGTGCCCGGCCTGCACAACGTAAGCAATGCCGTAGCCGCCGTGGCGGCCGCCCTGCAAATGGGGGTAGATCTGGACACCTGCGCCAAAGCGCTCAATAAATTCCAGGGCATTGCCCGCCGTTTTGCCAGCATCGGCAGTTACGACAAAATTGAAGTGATTGACGATTTCGCCCACAACCCCCACAAACTGGGCGCCACCATTGCCGCCGCCCACCTGCGCGGCAAACGCGTGCTGGCGTTTTACCAGCCGCACGCATTTACTTCCATTAAACTGCTGGCGCCGGAATTTGTGGACAGTTTTGCCAAACACATCGGCCCGCAAGACCACCTGTGGCTGACGGAAGTGTACTATCCGGGCGGCACCATCCCGCAGGGCGTTTCCTGCCGGACGGTGTACGAAGGGCTAAAAGCGCGCGGCGTGAACGTCAGCTACGACGACTGCCGCGAACGCATTTTGGCCGAAATGGCCGGCGCCGCGCAGCCGGGGGACATTCTGCTGGTGCTGGGCGCGCGCGACCCGACGCTGACGGATTTTGCCCGCAAACTGCTGGCTTCGCTCAAAGAGCGGCAAAGCGTATCGGGATGTAAAAATTGCATGTTGGGCAACTGTTGCCTGCATTACAGCAAATAATTAAAACCCCCGCCTAAAAAGGCGGGGGTTTTTAAAGCAAGCGCGGTTTATTTTTTCCCTTCCGTCCGTTCCTTAAAAATATAGGCGTTAACCAGTTGCTTAAAGATTTTTCCGCGGTGTTCAAAATCTTTAAATTGGTCAAAGCTGGAGCACGCCGGCGACAACAGCACAATGTCCCCCCGCGTTGCGCCGCGCATGGCGGTTTGGACGGCTTTGTCCAGCGTTTCGCAGCGCGTCAGCGGTACGGCGCCGTGCAGTTCCCGCTCAATTTTATCCATCGCTTCGCCAATTGTCAGCACCCGTTTGCAATACTCTTTGAGATACGGAATCAGCACTTCGTAAGAAGCGCCTTTGTCCCTCCCGCCCAAAATCAGCCACAAGTTGCGGTTTTTATCAAAGCTTTTTAATGCGGTAACGGTGGAATCCAAATTTGTGGCTTTGGAATCGTTTACATACACCACGCCGCGGTGATAGGCAAACTGTTCAATGCGGTGCTCCATGGCTTCAAACCGTTCAAACACGGCCCGCACAATCTCGGCCGGCACGCCGGCGGCAAACGCCATTAAAGCGGCGGCCATGGCGTTTTCAATGTTATGAATTCCTTTCAGGTGCGGCGGATACAGCTGATGTCCTTCGCTAAAAATCAGTTCGTCTCCGTCAAAAAACACGTCCGTCTTCAGCAAGTGCTTGGGCTGGGTAGAAAAAGCCAGCACTTCGCTTTTGGCTTTCTCCACCAATTGCGCGCACACGGCATCGGCCCCGTTTACCACCAGCACATCGTTGGCGCGCTGGTTTTTAAAAATTTTGGCTTTGGCCTTGATGTAGCCTTTCATCCCGCCGTGATGATCCAAATGGTCGGGCGTAACGTTTAACAGGCACGCATAATGGGGGCGGAAATAGGTGCTGTCTTCCAGCTGATAGCTGGACACTTCAATCACCACATCGTCCCCCTTTTTTACCCGGGGCGCACAGGCCGAAACGGGACTGCCGATATTGCCGCAAATGTGTACGCCGCGGCCCTTGTTTTCGCGGGCGGCATTTTCTTTTAAAATTTCGCCCAACAGCGCCGTGGTGGTGGTTTTGCCATTGGTGCCGGTTACGGCAAAGAGGCGAATGCCTTTGGGCATAAAGGAAATAGCGGTTTCCAGTTCGCTAAATACGGGAATGCCTCTTTTTTTGGCTTCCACCAACACCGGATGCCGCGGAAAAATGCCCGGGCTTTTAATCCAAAATCCGCATTCAAAAATCCGCTCGGAATGGCCGCCCGTCTCCAGCGTTACGCCGGGCGGCAGCACGGCCTGCGCGGCGTGGGAAATGGCCGCCTCCTCACTAATTAACACTTCAAATCCGTTTGCGGCCAGCAAAGCCGCCGCGGCGCGGCCGCTTTTGCCCCAGCCGAGCACACAGGCTTTCTGCCCTTTTAATTTGTCTTTTCTAAACATATTTTTTCTTCTCTTTCTGCAGCCACGCCCGGATGGTTTCCTGATCGGAAAAATGCCTTTTTTGCGTGCCGATCAGCTGATAGTCTTCATGCCCTTTCCCGGCGATAATCACAATATCGCCCGGTCGGGCCTGTTCTAAAGCGCCTGCAATGGCCTGCGCCCGGTCGGGGATAATTTGATAATTGGAAAAATCCTTCATCCCGGCTAAAATATCGTTAAAAATTTGCTGCGGGTCTTCACAGCGCGGGTTGTCGTTGGTTAAAAACACTCCGTCCGCGCGCGAACAGGCGGTGCGCCCCATCAGCGGCCGTTTGGTGCGGTCGCGCTGGCCGCCGCAGCCGAAAACTACCCATACACGCCCTTTTTTAAAAGGCTCCACCGTATCAAACGCACGGCGAAGCGATTCGTCGGTATAAGCAAAATCCACAAATACGTAAAACGGCTGGCCTTCGTCTATACGTTCCATCCGCCCCGGCACGCCCGGCAAGGCGGCCAATCCGCGTGCGATGGCCGTTTCGTCGGCGCCGTGCACCCAAGCCGCGGCGCAAGCGGCCAGCGCATTATATACATTGTGCCGGCCCAGCAGGCGGATGTGCATCGGCGCACCGTTGACGGCAAAAGAAGTGCCTTCCAAGGTTTCTTGAATGTCTTGCGCCTTAAAATCGGCTTCGCTTTCCAACCCAAACGTTACCGTTTTCACGCGTCCCTGCAACCGCTCCAGCAAACGCTTGCCGTACGGATCGTCTGCATTAATCACGGCCACGCGGTTGGGTTTGGAATTGTGCGGATCGGCCAAGTTTTCAAATAGTTTTTGCTTGGCCTTAAAATAGTTTTCAAAGGTGTGGTGAAAATCCAAATGATCCCGCTGCAAGTTGGTAAACACGGCCGTGTCGTACCAAATATGCCGCACCCGCTGCAATTCCAGCGCGTGCGAAGATACTTCCATGACCACGCTGTCGCAGCCGCCGTTTTTCATGCGGGCAAGCAGCTCAAACAGCACCAGCGCCGCGGGCGTAGTGTTGGGTGCCTTGGAAAGGATTTGCCCCGCCATACGGTAGTTTACCGTCCCCAGCGCGCCTACTTTATGCCCGGCGGCCGTTAAGATAGATTCCAGCAAATACGCAATAGACGTTTTGCCTTTCGTACCGGTGATGCCCGTCATGTGCATGGCGTCGGAAGGACGCCCGTAAAATTCGTACGCGGCGTCGGCCATGTCGCGGTCGATATCGGCCGATTGATAATAAAGCACCGGGCAAGGCTTGGCCGGCGGAAACATAGACACCACCATCCCCGCGCCGCGGGAAAGGGCGTCGTCTATAAATAAATTCCCGTCTGCATTGGCGCCTTTTAAGGCAAAAAATACAAAACCGGGGCGTACGTCCTGCGAACGGAACGTCAGCCCGGTTACGGCAAGGCCGTTTTCGGCCGCTTTTTGTAAAACGATGCTGGAAGACATAGCAATATGGTACCAAATTGATAGAATGTAGGAAACGAAAAAATAGCTTTTAGGAGTTTTCACTATGGCCGCACCGCTTTCCGCCTCCATCCGTCTATATGGCAAAGGCCCCTATACCTTGGCCTTGCTGCACGGCGGGCCGGGGGCGCGGGGCAGTCTGGCGGGACTGGCCGCGCAAGTAGGCCAAAAACGCGCCGCGGCGGAACTGCTGCAAACGGCGTTTCCCGTAGAAGAATTGCTGCAGGAACTGCACGCGCAAATTCAAACGCTTGCCGCGCCCCTGGCGTTGGCCGGACACTCGTGGGGAGCGTGGCTGGCGCTGTTGTACGGGGCAATGCACCCGCAAAACGTCCGCCATTTGGTATTGATTTCCTGCCCGCCGCTGACGGATGAATTTGTCCCGCAGATTTTAGAAAGGAGGCTTGCCCTGTTAACGCCGCCGGAGGCAAAAGCCTTTCAAGAAGCGCTGCGGCAACTGGAGCAAAACAACGCCTCTTCCCCGCAAGCGTTGCGCACGCTGGAAGAACTGAGCCAAAAAACGGATTTTGCCTTTCCCGCCCCCTATGAAGATTCCGCCTTGGAAGTGGACTCCCGGCAATATCGGGCCGTCTGGCCGCAAGCCGCCCGCCTGCGCACGGAAGGGGTATTATTGCAGGCCGCCCGCGGCTTGGAGTGCCCCGTCAGCGTTCTGCACGGTTTGCAAGACCCGCACCCCGCCGCGGGGGTGTTGGAACCGCTTCAGGCATGCGGCATTCGGCCGCAGACGATATTGTGGGAGCGCTGCAGCCATTCCCCGTTTGCCGAAAAATACGCCCAACAGGAACTCTGCCGCTTTTTGCAGCAGGCATAAGGAAAGATAAATAGATTTAATCGCGGGGATCCGCCTGCGCTTCGGCCAGCAACCGGGTAATGTCCTGCGCCAAAAGGGCCAGGTGGCTTTTGATTTGCGGTTGTTTGGTTTCTAAAAGCGGCAGCAGGGTGGCGCGAATCCAATTGCGGGTGTAGACGTCTTCAAAATTGGTTTGGTCGGTAATGTGCGTCAGGCCGTTATGTTGCAAATAGCTTTCCGTTTCGGCCCGGGTAATGCATAACAGCGGGCGCACGATTTCAATGCCTTTTGCTAGCGGCCGGCGCACGGGAATGCCGCCTAAGCCTTTGGCTTTGGTGCCGCGCAGTAAATTTAATAAAACCGTTTCGGCCTGGTCGTCTAGCTGATGCCCCAGCGCCAGCTTGTTGGCCCCCCATTTGCGGGCCAGCTTTACAAACGCTTCATAGCGCGCTTTGCGGGCGCCGTGCTCCGGACTTAAATGAAATTTTTCCGCATATTTTTTGGCATCGGTTTTAAGGGTTAAAAACTCAATTCCCAACTCTTTGCATAATTGCCGGCAAAAACGCTGGTCGGCTTGGGCGGCTTTGCCGCGCAGCCCGTGGTTGACGTGCGCCGCCGCCAGCGCAAAATGTTTTTCCGCCGCCAAATACCGCAGGAAATGAAGCAGGCACACCGAATCGGCCCCGCCGCTAAGCCCCACCAGCACCGCATCCGCCCGGCCGATTAAACGGGAAGCAAACGCGCGCATACGAGGCAAAACGGAAGCATTAAAGCTTTTTTTTGTCATATAAAAAAGTATAATAAATTAAATAAAGACAGTGGAAAAGGCTATGAAAAAAAGAATTTTAATTGTAGAAGACGAAGCCAGCATCATTGATTTGTTGACGCTTATTTTAACCCGCGAAGGCTACGAAGTCTATTCCTGCCAGACGGGCCGCGATGCCATCGCCTCCATGAAAAAAGTTCATCCGCACTTGGTGATTTTGGATGTCATGCTGCCGGGATTGGACGGGGCCAGCATCGTGAAAATCATGTCTGAAGACGAAACGTTGTCCTCCATTCCGGTAATTGTTACTTCGGCGTTGATTGAATCGGAAAAAATGTTTTTATCCCACCCGCAAGTAAAGGCGTTTTGCTCCAAGCCGTTTGTGCTGACGGATTTCCTGGCCAAAGCCAAACAGGCGCTGGGGGATTGATACGCTTTGCCATTACAAAAGCGCCCGTGCAGCCACGGGCGCTTTTTTATGCCGGTAAAATCAGCACGCGGATTGCAGCCAGCAGGCGTATTGTTTCCAAAACCCGTTTAACAGTTCATCTAGCAACAGCTCTTTGCTGATCTCCGCCCCTGTGCATTGCTTTAAACTCAGGCCCGGCTCTTTGCCGGCCGCGGGGCGGTTGTTCACATGAACCCCCACGCCAACCAAAGCGACCCGGCCGTTTTCTTCAAAAAAAGTTTCCGCCAAAATTCCGGCTGTTTTTTTCCATTGGCGTTTTTTCTTGTCCCACACCAAAACGCTGTGGCCGTCTTTTACCTTCGTTCTGAGGCCAAACACCGCCGTCAGGGTTTCCGCCACCGCCTGCGCCGCCTGCCGGCTTAAAGAAAAAGCGCACAAATCGGCGCGCCGGGGACGCAAAATAAGCGTAAAATAAATGCCGCCTTCCGGTGCGTGAAACCGGCTGCCGTCAAGCCGGCGGGCGGCCGTTTGTTCACAGGCCAGCACCATCGTGCCTTCCGCCTCGCCGCGGCGGGCCAATTCCAAGGCCAAATCCTGCGTGCTGGGCACGGTTTCCAAACCAACTACTTTTTCAACTTTTTTAAGAGGAACTTTTGTTTCTTCCATAGTTATATTTTACCAATTTATCGCCGCGGGCTTTCGGCAAACAATCACTTTTTCTTCCCGCCGCCCTTCACGCGCATTTGGCGCAGCTCAAACAACCGGTCGCGCAATTCGGCCGCCAATTCAAAATTCAGCGCGTCCGCGGCTTGGAGCATTTGCTGTTCCAAATCTTTTTCCACGGACTGGATGTTTTTGAGCGTCGGCTCCGGCAGCGTTTGGCTCAAAATGCCGAAGGCGCTCGTTTTGGTTTGCTGCTGCAGTTCTTTCAAATCCACTTCCATTTTTTGAATGGTTTTGGGGGTAATGTGGTGCTCTTTGTTGTAGGCTTCCTGCAGTTGGCGGCGGCGGTTCATTTCGTTTAAGGCGTATTGAATGGAATCGGTCTTCCGGTCGGCGTACAAAATCACTTCGCCGTCTGCGTTGCGGGCGGCGCGGCCGGAAATTTGAATCAGCGTGGTGGTGTTGCGCAGGAAGCCTTCGTTGTCCGCGCCCAAAATGGCCACCAGCCCCACTTGCGGAATATCAATGCCTTCGCGCAGCAGGTTAATGCCGACCAGCACGTCAAATTTTCCTTGGCGGAATTCTTTTAAAATTTCCACCCGGTCTAACGCTTCAATATCCGAATGCAGGTAGCGTGTTTTGATGTTTTTTTCCGTAAAAAATGCGCTTAAATCTTCCGCCGTTTTTTTGGTCAGCGCCAGCACCAGCGTGCGTTCGCCGCGGTTTTTGTGCTCGGTAATTTTTTCCACCAAATGATCAATTTGTCCGGCGGTGGGGTGAATGTACACTTTCGGGTCTACCAGCCCCGTCGGACGGATGACCTGCTCCACAATATGGTTGCCGCTTACGGTCAGTTCATACGGGCCCGGCGTGGCGGATACAAACACCGTAGCCGGCAGGAGCTTTTCAAATTCGTCAAATTTAAGCGGGCGGTTGTCCAAGGCCGACGGCAGGCGAAAGCCGAAATCCACCAGCATCTGTTTGCGGGCGCGGTCGCCGTTAAACATGCCGCGCACCTGCGGCAAAGCTACGTGCGATTCGTCCACCATCATCAAAAAATCGTCGTATCTTTTAAAATAATCCAGCAAACACGCCGGCCGCTCGCCGGGTTTGCGCCCGTCCATATAGCGGGAATAGTTTTCAATCCCGGGGCAAAAACCGGCCTGCTGCAGCATTTCCAGGTCATACTCGGTACGCTGTTTTAAGCGGTAGGCTTCCAATTCTTTGCCCATTTTTAACAGCTCCGCGTGGCGGACGTCCAAGTCGCGCCGGATTTGCTCAATGGCGTTTTGCGTGTCCTCGTCCGTCGCCACGAAGTGTTTGGCGGGGTAAATCCACGCTTCGTCCAATTCCGCCAGCACATTGCCCGTAATGGGGTGGATTTCATAAATATGCGCAATGGTTTTGCCGGCAATTTCTACGCGGATGGCGTTTTGACTGTAGGGCGTCATAATATCGGTATACGGGCCGCGCATGCGGAAGTTGCCGGAAGCAAATTCCAGTTCGTCGCGGCGGTATTGAATTTTGATTAACTGCCCCGAAAGGGAAGAACGCGTCATCTCGGCGCCTTTTTTGACGTAAATGCGCATCTCGCGGAAACTGTCCGGCGAGCCGATATTGTAAATGCACGAAACGGACGCCACCACAATCACATCCCGCCGCGTCAGCAGCGAAGTGGTGGCTTTTAAACGCAGCTTGTCAATGTGCTCGTTGACGGCGGAATCTTTTTCAATATACGTATCGGTTTGCGGGATGTAGGCTTCGGGCTGGTAATAATCGTAGTAAGAAATAAAATACTCTACGGCGTTTTCCGGAAAAAATTGTTTAAACTCGGCATACAGCTGCGCCGCCAATACCTTATTGGGAGATAAAATAAGTGTAGGGCGATTGAGCCGTTCAATGACGTTGGCCATGGTAAACGTTTTGCCCGAGCCCGTTACCCCCAGCAGCGTCTGGCGCGGCACGCCGGCCAGGACGCCTTGGGTAAGCGCTTCAATGGCTTTGGGCTGATCGCCCGCGGGTTGAAAAGGAGAAACTAACTGAAAACGATCCATATCTTTATTCTACTTATATAAAGCACGCAAAAAAAGGGCGGCCCGCAAGCCGCCCTCTCACATAAAACTTAAACTATTTAACGGTACCGGCCGCATGAGTGAAAGTGGAGTCCAACACCCCCGGCAGCAACTGGGCCACGCCGTCAATCATAAACTGCATGGCAATGGCGCACAAGATCATACCCATAAAGCGGATGACGATCTGCGTGCCGTTTGGGCCGATTTTATTAAAAATATAACGAGAGCCTACCAAACAAACGCCTACAATGACGGAACTTAAAAACAAAACGCCGATCATCATCATCGCCATGGAAAAAGTGGTGGTCTTTTCCGCATACAAAATAGCCGTGGTAATGGAACCGGGGCCGATAAAAAGCGGCATGGCCACCGGCACCAAAATATGGCTCAGGCGGTTGCGGGCTTGGTCAAACGTATTGCCTTGCGCGGCGGCGGTTTCAATGCCGTGGCTTTCAAATTTGCTTTTCCCCTGCAACATGCGCAGGCCGACGATCAAAATAATAATGGATCCCGCCAGCCGGAACGCCGGAATGGTAATGCCAAACAGCGTTAGAATACGGTTCCCAAACACAAAAAAGGCCGTCAGCAACAGGAAAATAGCCAGTGCCATCATCAACGCCACGGCGCGCTGCACTTTGGGCGGTTCGTTTTCCACGTGTTCCAGAAATATCGGCACGTTGCCGATCGGGTTTAAAATGGACAGCATACCGATAAACGAGTTTACCAACAGACCCCAATCCATAGTTTAAAAATCTCCTTAAAAGAAAAAGTGTCTGCTAAAAGCAGACAGTTTAACACTTTATAAATAGTATATAAAAAAATAATCTATTCCCCAATAAACTAGGGCTAAATCCCTTTGCGCGCTTCCTGCCTAAATAAAAACCCCGCTAAAAGCAGGGTTTAAATGGGGAGCAGTACAGACTTTGCCTACAAGTCCCCTCCCTGACGCTCGGGGCTCGCAGGCCCGCCTCGCGGTGCTCGCCTTGCCTACCGGCAAACTCGCACATCGCTGCGGCTTTCAAATCCTGCCGCGCGCAAAGCAGTTTGCGCGCTTCCTGCCTAAATAAAAACCCCGCTAAAAGCGGGGTTTAAATGGTGGGCAGTACAGGATTTGAACCTGTGACCTTCCGCGTGTGAGGCGGACGCGCTACCGCTGCGCCAACTGCCCGAAAACTGTATATTTATTATATCAATTTCCATCTCTTTTTGAAAAGCTTTTCTTTTCTTCTCTTCCAAAACACCGCGCACGCCCCGCCCAAACCTATGCTATACTAAATACAAGAGAGGTATTATGTTCACAAAAACTTCATTGGAAAAATTAGCCCCCATCAACACCGTTTGCTTAATGATTTTAGCCGCCACTGCGGCCACCGCCGTATTGGTTTACACAAAAACCATGCTGATGCCCTTTGTCATTGCGTTGTTTATCTCCATGGTAGCCGGCACGCTGGCCGGCTGGCTTAAACAAAAATGGAAAGTGCCTTACGGCTTAGGCTTGGTGCTAAGTTTTGTGGCGTTTTTGGCCTTGGTTGTTTTGTCCGTATTGTTTATTTCCGGCTCTATTGAAAGCTTTGTGGCGGGAGCCGATATTTACAGCGAACGGCTAAACGATACGCTGGATTGGCTGCTAATGAATTCCCAAAAATTCGGCGTGAACATCAATGCTCAATTTGTGACGGATACCGTCTCTAAACTGCCCGTATTTAATATGCTTAAAAGCGTAGGCAGCACGCTGGTGTCCATTTTAACCAACCTGATGCTCATTACGCTGTTTGTCATCTTTATCTTTATGGGCAAAGCCTCGGCGGACAAACCCTCCCTCGTGGGAAATATCCAGAAGCAAATTTCCTTTTATCTGCTGATTAAAATTTTTGTTTCGCTGTTAGCCGCCGGCTTTACCTGGATTGTGCTCGCTTCCATTAAAACGGAACTGGCCTCCATGCTGGCGGTGCTGACGTTTGTGCTCAATTTCATTCCCAATATCGGGCCGTTTATTTCCACCTTGTTGCCCATGCCGGTATTGTTTCTGCAGTACGGGTTTGACTGGCATATTGTGCTGGCCCTGATTTTACTGACAGCCATCCACTTCATCATCGGAAACATTTTAGAAACAAAATGGCTTGGAAAAGGAATGGACTTAGACCCCATTGTCGTCATCGCCTGTTTAATTTTCTGGGCGCTGGTATGGGGCATTATGGGCGCCTTGTTGGCCGTACCGATGACGGCTATTATCAAAATTGCGCTGGAGCGCAACGAAACCACCAAACCGCTGGCGGATTTGCTGGGCGGGAAATACGCGTTTAAATAAATGACAAAAAATCCTTGGTATTATATCCCTTCGCTGTATCTGGCGGAAGGGTTTCCGTACATTATTATCAACACGGTTTCCACCGTGCTGTATGCCGACTTGGGCTTCTCCAACGACAAAATCGCCTTTTGGACGGGGTGGCTGTATCTGCCGTGGATTCTAAAAATGTTCTGGAGCCCGTGGGTAGACGCCCGCGCCACCAAACGCCGCTGGCTGCTGGGCGCTCAGACGGCGCTGGCGGGCGTATTTTTGCTTTTGGCCGCCCTTACGGCGTGGGAAGCGTTTTCTTTTGCGGCGCACCAAGGCAGTTTAACTTTCTTTTATTTGTCGCTCTTCGGGTTTTTGGCGGGAGCGTTTGCCTCCGCCACGCTAGACATCGCGACCGACGGCTACTACCTGCTGGCGTTGACGCCGGTGCAGCAATCCCAGTTTGTAGGCATTCGCACCATTTTTTACCGCTTGGCCATGATCTTGGGAAGCGGCCTATTGGTAGCGGGCGTAGGGGCCCTGTCCCAAGCGGGAAGCAACGGGCAAAACGCCCTTGTTCAATGGCCGTTTAACTGGGCGCTGTTGTTTTTGTTTTTGGCGGCTTTATTTGCGGCCGCGGCCGGATGGCACCGTTTTATTTTGCCCAAACCGGCGCAAGACCGGCCGGTGCACACCGTGCGCGGCAACGCGTGGGGAAATGCGTTTCAAACGTATTTCACGCAAAAGAACATCCTGTATATTTTGGCGTTCATTTTGCTCTACCGCTTGGGGGATGCTTTTTTAGAAAAAATCGTTCCGCTGTTTTTGCTCAAACCGCAAGCCGAAGGCGCCTTGGGCTTAAGCGTGCAAACTTACGGGCTGATTAAAGGCACACTGGGGCTGGGGGCGGTAGTCGTAGGCAATTTGGCAGGCGGCTGGCTGTTGGGAAAATACGGATTTAAAAAATGCATTTGGCCGTTTGCGGTAATTTTAATTTTGCCCAATTTTTTCTACGCCTATATGGCGTGGGCGCACCCTTCCACCGGGCTGATTACGGTACTGATTACGCTGGAACATTTAGGCAACGGCCTGGCGTTAATGGCGTTTACCGTGTTTATTATGTATATTTCCCAAGGCGCTTACAAAACCTCCCATTATGCCATCTCCACGGGCATTATGGCCTTGGGGATGATGCTTCCCTCCATGGCTTCGGGCTGGCTGCAGACGCGGTTGGGATACACGGGTTTCTTTTTGTTGGCCAGCCTCGTCAGTTTAGTAACGATAGCGGTGGTGCCGCTTTCGTTTAAAATTAAATCCATTGAAGAAACGGAAGCTTCTTTCCGCACCCACAAACACTCGCTGGAGGATGCCCAATGAAACCGGTCAATTTAAATACCCTTGCCACCGAAACCCGCAATCCGCATACGATGGATTTAGACAAATCCACCCCGCGCCAAATCGCCCGCCAAATCAACCGCGAAGATTTCAACGCCGCCCGCGCCGTGCAAGCCGCCAACAAAGAAATTGCCGCCGTTATGGTCATGGCGGCACACGCCTATGCGCGGCGTAAAAAAATCATTTTTATCGGCGCCGGCACCAGCGGGCGGCTGGGCATTTTGGAAGCGGTGGAATGCGTGCCCACGTTTGGCACCAAACCCTCGCAAATTATCGGGTTGATTGCCGGCGGCAAAAAAGCCGTCTTCCGCTCGCAGGAAGGCGCCGAAGACGACGCCCGCCAAGGCGCGAAAGAAATCGCCCGAGCCGCCAAAAAAGACGATTTGGTAATCGGACTAACCGCCAGCGGCCGCACGCCCTATGTGCTGGGCGCGCTGAAAGAAGCCCAAAAAATAGGCGCCGCCACGGCGCTTATTTCCTGCAACCCGCAGGCCCTCTGCCCGCACGCGCAGGTGCATATAGCCCTGCCGACCGGGCCGGAAGCCTTGTGCGGGTCTACCCGCATGAAAGCGGGCACCGCCACCAAAATGGCCTTAAACGCCATTACCACCGGTGCCATGACGCTGTGCGGCAAAACATACGGCAACCTGATGATAGACGTTCAGCCCACCAATGAAAAATTGGTCGCCCGCGCCATTCGGTTAATTTGCACCGTGGCGGGAACGGACGAAAAAACCGCCGCCAAGCTGCTGCGCGCGGCAGGCAAAAACGTTAAAACCGCGGTGGTCATGCACCGAAAAAAAACGTCTAAAAAAGAAGCCGAAAAATTATTAAAAGAGCAAAACGGTTTTTTAACCAAGGTGATTGATGGCTAAATTTGCGTTAGGACTGATGAGCGGAACCAGCGCCGACGGGCTTACCGTCAGCGCCGTACAGCTGCGGCCGCTGCGTATTCTGCATTTTAAAAATTATCCGTATCCCGCCCGCCTCCAGCAAAAATTATTAACGGCATACGCGTTGCCGGCGGCGCAGCTGTCGGCCCTGCATTTTGAACTGGGCAAATTGTACGCCAAAACCGTTCAAAAATTTTTAAAAGAGTTTCACCTGTCCGCCGCCGATTTGGAAGTAACCGGCTCACACGGACAGACGATCTATCACGGCCCTTATGACGCCGTGCCCAACACCCTGCAAATCGGCGAGCCTTCTTTTATCGCCGCGCAAACGGGGCGGCCCGTGGTGTCGGACTTTCGGCCAATGGATATGGCGCTTGGAGGGCAGGGGGCGCCTTTAATTCCTTTTTTTGACGCCTATGTGTGGGGGCGCGGCACACCCAAAATTTTGCTTAACGTAGGGGGCATTTCCAATTTTTCCGTTGTCGGCAAAAATATAAAAACCTTCGGGTTTGACGTGGGGCCCGGCAACACGTTACTGGATTTGGCCGCCCGGCGCCTGCTCAAACAGCCGTTTGACAAAAACGGACGCACGGCCGCACGCGGCACACCCGATGTAAAACGCGTGCAAACGCTGCTGCGCCAAAAGTACTTTCTGCAAAAGCCGCCCAAAAGTTTAGACAAAAATACCTTTGGAGAAACCTATCTTGACCGCTATTTCCCCCGCGCCGATTTTAAAACCGCCGCCGATTTGCTGGCCACGCTCACGTGGTTCACCGCGGCGGCCGTTGCCCAAGCGGTCAACCGATTTGTCCCCCCCGGCTGCCGCCGCGAATTGGTCGTATCCGGCGGGGGGAGCTACAATCAAACGCTTGTGTCTTTTTTGCGCCGCCTGTTGCCCGGCTTAAAAATTACGACCACGTTATCTTATGGCATTGACCCGCAGGCCAAGGAAAGTGCGGCGTTTGCCTTGTTTGCCTGGCGGGCGCTGCACGGAAAAATAAATCATTGTTCCCGCGCCACCGGCGCGCGGAAAGATGCTGTTTTAGGGAAAATTACGCTATGAATATCAACCGTTTGGTTCATCCCGGATTTTGGTTTGGGAAAACCCCGCAGGAAGAAGCCCTGCAGCTGGCGCGCATGGGCGTAGGCGGGTTTTGCCTCTATGGCGGAACCCGTGCAGAAGTGGCCGCTTTGACCCAAGCGCTGCGCGCCGCTTCCCCGCATAAACGCATTTTAATTTCCGCCGATTACGAAGACGGCCTAGGCCGCTGGCTGCCGGATGCGGAGCTTTTGCCTTCCAACCTGGCCCTCGGCGCGGCGGACGATACGGCCTTAGCCGAAGAAAAAGGTTTTTTAACCGCCCGCCAAGCCAAAAGCATCGGAGTGGACTGGGTGTTCGCCCCGGTGGTAGACCTGGCCGACCACCCCGACAACCCTATCGTAAACACCCGTTCTTTCGGAGCAGACCCCCAACGGGTAACCCGGCTGGCGGGCGCATTTATGGACGGACTAGCCAAAGGGGGCGCGCTAAACAGCTTGAAACATTTCCCCGGGCACGGCAATACAGCCACGGATTCACATCTGGCGCTGCCGGTACTGCTGTCCACCAAACAGCATATCCTAACGCATGAATTGGTTCCTTTTCAGCAGCTCTTAGCCAAAGCCGACGCCGTCATGGTGGGGCATTTATTGGTGCCCGCATTAGACGAGCAATATCCCGCTTCGGTTTCCCATACGCTGATGACCGATTTGCTCAAAAACCAAATGGGCTTTGCCGGCTGCGTGTGCACCGACGCCCTGTGTATGAAAGCGCTGGGAGACGAAAAACAGGCCGCCCGGGCGGCTTTGCTGGCGGGCGCGCATATCCTGCTGGTGCCGGAGAAACCCTTTGAACTGCTGGATTTTTTAAACCGACAGACTTGGCCCCCCAACGTGGTGGAACAAGCCCTAAGACAGCAAAATTTTTTATGCGCCCGCGCAGACGAGGTACCCGGCACCACGCAAGCGGCCGCTTTCGGGCCGACGGATTTTACCGCCCGCACGGCGCAAAAAGCGATTACGCTCCTGGGCGCACCGCTTACGCTGACGGCCGGAGAAACTTTGTATTATCTATCGGTAGGGAACGACGAACACCTCTCGCCGGAGCCGTTTCTGGCGGCCCTGCGCAAACGCCGAATCCGAACGGAAGTTTTTAACGGACAGGAAGGCAAGCTGGCGATTCTCTGCTGGCGCCGTTACCAAGCGTATAAAGGAAAAATCGGGTTGGACGAACAGGAAACCCTGTTCGTGCAAAAGGCCCTGCAAAACCATCCGCAAAGCATCATCATCAGTTTTGCCAATCCTTGGACGGCGTCTCGTTTCCCCTGCCCGGGCAGACTGTTTGCCTTCAGCCCGGCGCCCGCTTTTCAGCAGGCGGCGGCCGCCGCCTTGGCGGGCGAATGGAAGCCCCAAGGGCGGCTGCCCGTACTGTTGTAATCAGGGAAGGATGATTTGGGCATCAAACCCGCTCATACGCGCCCAGGTTTTGTCTGTCCAGCCCAGCACGCCGGGTTTGGCGTTTTTAAAATTGCTCCATCGGTGAAATAAAAAGTCCCGCGAGTTGCGCACCGTCGTAATACTGACGGCAAAAACGGATTCTTCCGGCAAAGCGTTTACCAGCGAATACCGCCAGTCATACGCCGCCGCCTTGGGGGAAACATACACCAAAAACACCGCCGAAGGGAAAGCCTCCCGCCATTGCGCCAAACGACGGCGCAGATGAAAACTGCGCGCCGCTTCCGCCGCCGGCACCTCCGCCGCGGAAATAATTAAATTTGTTTTTTCCTGCTGCAAATATCCGGCCGGGGCCGGCCCTGCATCCCCAATGCCTGCGATGGAAACCCCGTCCCGCACAAACAAGCGGATAAACCCGCGGCTCTTTTCCGGGGCCGAAAATTCCGAGGCAAATTTAACGCCTTGATCCGGCAAGGTTTCGGATAAAACGATTATTTCCCGGCCGGGAAATGCCGCCTGATAGTAAGAAACGGCTTTTTTAAAGGCGGCCTCTGCTTGCGGTTCGCCCGCCTTGCCGCCAAACACAATATAGCGCACCGAAGGGCGGATATAGGAAGAAAAATCGCCCGCTTTGCCCGGCAAGAAAAAAGCGCTTTCCCGCGGAAGGGAGGATTGGGCCAAGAAAAAACGAATTTGCTTGTCTTTCCCGGGCAGATCTTTTAGCAACACCCGGTTGCTTAAAATCGCCCATTCCCGCAGCCGATTAGACAGCACCGGCGACAGCGGCGACAGCTGGGCATCCGTCCACAGCCGGATGTTTTGGCTGGCCGGCACCGGCATGTTTACCCGCGCCTTGAGCAAAGCGGCCCGGCTGGAAACAACCGTCGGCGCACCCGGTTTGGTAAAAGCGGCCTGCGCGGCTTTCATGGCTTTATCCCAAGTCTGGGCGCAAAGCCCGCCGGCAAAAAGAAGGCTGAAACCCAAAAATAAAATTTTGCTGTACATACTGATATTGTAAAAGATATACCGCTCTTTTACGAGGGCCTTTTGACCTATTTTTCATTGGGACTAAAAAGCCCCGCTTCAGCGGGGCTTTGGTTAGTACGCGATTTTATCTGTTTTTTCGTTCCATTTTTCAAACGGTTCGTTTTTGTTTTCCAAATCGATGCAAAACGTTCTAAGCGAGCGTTTTTCCACCGGCAGCGGAACTTCTTTATAAATAAATTCATCGTCAAAGCCGTATTTGGCGGCGGTAAACCGGTCGGCCGCAAAAAAAAGCGCTTTGGGGCGGGCCCAATAAATGGCGCCCAGGCACATCGGGCACGGCTCGCAGGAAGAATAAATAATGCAGTCTTTCAGTTCAAACGTTCCCAATTTTTTGCAGGCTTTGCGGATGGCGTCCACTTCCGCATGGCGGGTGGGATCGTTGGATGAAGTTACCTGATTGCAGCCGCGGGCAATAATTTTGCCGTCTTTTACAATCACCGCGCCAAAAGGGCCGCCCTTGCCGGAGAGCATCCCCTTTTCCGCCATTTTAACGGCTTCTTTTAAAAATTTGGCATGTTTTTTCAGTTCCGCTTGTTCCATAAAATCCTCCAAAGGTGCCTTTTTATTATAGCTAAATTTTAAGCTTTACGGTTTGATTTCTTTGGTTGGCATGCACGGCATCCCCCATGCGCACAAACCGTGCCCCGGCCCCCAAACAGACGTCTTTCCCGGGGCCGTCAAAACAATAGGAAACGTCATCCAAGCGGGTGCCGCTGTAGCCGGCATTGACCCACATTTTGCCTTGCCGGGTTTGATGTTCCCCCCACGTAACCCGCACCGGCACGCCGGCCGCGTGCAAAGTGTCCCCCGGCCAGACGCCGGGCGTAAACGGCCGGATGACGGCACCCGTTTTGGAAACGGCCTCCAGCTCCTTGGGTACGGGCGCAGACGAAAAAGTCAGTACGGCATCCGCTTTTTGCACGCCTATTTTATAAAGGGCAGATGTCAGTTTTTCGGGTGCGATGCCCGCCTCAAACAACAATACCTTCCCGTTGGAGAGCTTTACGATCGCGGCGTTTTTGTTCCACTCGTTTAACAAATACACGCGCCCGCCGGAAAAGAAACACGCCTGCACCCCCAGTGCCATCCCCGCCGTGATCAGGCACGGCCAAAAGAGTTTGCGCGCAAACGCTTTTTGCGGCAGATGAAACACCCAAAACAGCCCCGCATAATACGCCGCAATGGCGCCCGGGCTCCAGGCCGCGGCCGGAACGGAAGAAAGTTTAAAAGAAGCAAAAAATTCCACCAACATTTTAAATCCTTCCAGCCCCCACGCGGCAGGCCCCTGCAGTAAAAACCCCAGCCGCACCGTATCCAGCACATAATAGCCAAACGTAATGCCCATTAATGCAGACGCCCACGGCACCAAAATCATATTAGAAAGCAGGCCCGTCACGGACACTTTATAAAACACATTGGTAAAAATCGGCAGCAGCACCAGCTGGGTGGAAAGCGTAGCCAAAAAGATTTGCGCAAAAAAGCGCACCCACCCCGGCCACGCGGCGGGAATCCGGTAATTGCTCAAGCACACGATAATGGCCATCGTCGCCAAAAACGACATTTGAAACCCTGTTTCAAACACGCTCGCGGGATCCAAGCACAAAATAACAAAACACGAAACCAGCAACCCCAGGAATACCCCGCTGTTGCGCCCCAGCAAATACCCCACACATGCGCAAACCGCCATAAAATACGCCCGCACCAACGGCGCGTCGGCCCCCGCCGCCAAAGTGTATATCCCGGCCACCGCCAGCGCACAGATAATGGTTTTCTTCCGTCCCATTCCCCATAACGCACAAAGCCCTACGGTAATTAACGTAACAAAGCCTACATTGCCGCCGGAAGCCACCAACAGATGCACGGCGCCGCTGTCTTGAAAATCGGCATAGAGCTGCGGAGATATTTCCCCGCGCTCGCCCAACAGCACGCCCCCTGCAATGGCCGCCAGCTCGGGCGCAAACGCCCGTTCAAACGTTTGCAAAATAGCGCTTCGCAGCGCCCTCACCCCGCGAAAGAACACCCCCGCCGGGCGCACCACCTGCGCCTGCGAGACTTTGATTTCCGTAAAAATATGCTGCTGGGCCAGATAGTGCCGCCAGTCAAAATTTCCCATCAGGTGAATGCCGTACGGTTTTTGCAGACGCCCCTGCAGAAGCAGGGTGTCTTGCCACTGCGGTTCAAACCCTGCAAAACGCGCATACACATAGCCGTCTGCCGGCTGTCCGTTTACGGACAAGACCTTCACAACGGCATTGGTGGATTTCTTTTTATGAACGGGGAAATGCGCCACCCTTCCGGTAAGCGCAACTTGTTTTTGCGGCAAGGCATGAAAAACATCCCGCTTGGCAGGAGCGGGACGGTAAAAACACAGAAGCAAACAAATAAGAGCCGCCAAACACCACAAAAGCGGCCTTTTGTACAGATCGGGATGCATTAGATTTTGGTTCGGCCTTTTAGGGAATAACCCAGCGTCATTTCATCCATATAATCAATATCTCCGCCCAGCGGCACGCCATAGCCGATGCGTGTTACCTGCCCCACCAGGCCGCGCAACAAATCGGCCAGATACAGGGCCGTCGTTTCGCCCTCGCTGTCCGGATCGGTGGCGATAATCACTTCCCGCACCGGCGGCTGCGCATGCTGGACGCGTTCCAACAGTTCGCGCACTTTCACCTGTTCCGCCCCGCGCCCGTCCATGGGCGAAATGGCGCCGTGCAGCACGTGGTACAGCCCTTTATACGCGCCCGTTTTTTCCAGCGATTCAATGTCCTGCGGGTCTTCCACCACGCAGATAAGCCCCCGGTCGCGGTCGGGGTCGCGGCAGATTTCGCACAGACCGTCTTCGCTGTAACTAAAGCACTGGGGGCACAATTTAACGTCCTGCTTGATGGCCGCCAGCGCATGGATAAATTCTTCTGTTTCGCCTTGCGACGCCCGCAAAAAATAGGCGGCAAAACGCTCCGCCTGCCGCGGGCCTACGCCGGGCAGTCTTCGCAAAGCACGGATGAAACGGTCTAAACTTTTCATACTTACGCCATCAACTCACCGGGAAAAATTTCCAAAATGTCTTTCACTTCTTCCGGCGTATCCGCCGCGGCGACGGCCGCGGCATCGGCTTCAAAATTGCCTTTTACAAAAGGTTCTTCTTCCGAAATCACCGCACGGGAACCCCCCGCAGGGGCAGATGGCTTCTGCAAAGCGGTTTCTGCCGCATGGCCCGCCGCCGTTCCCCGCACGGGAGACGGCTCCTGATAAGGCGCGGCTTTGGCGGGTTGTTTGGCGGCTTGTGCGGAAGGTTTTTCGACGCTTTCCGTCCGCGGGGCGGCTTGCACCGCGGAGGGTTGTTCCGGCGTGCCTAACTGAATGCGAATCACGCGCCCGCTTATTTTTTGGGCGGCTTGTTCCAATTCCGGCAGTTTGTTTTGCGCCGGGATTTGATAAAACTCTTTGCCGGGGGCAAAATGAAGCGTCCATTGCGCGTCGCTAAACGTAACGGAGCAGTTGGTCATCACGTCATACACAAACGGGCTTTTGGCAAACTGCTGCAGCATTTTATCCCAAATCTGGCGGTTGGAAAGCGTTTTTTGCAGGGAAGCCTCGGCCGCCGGCGAAAGAGAAGCTTCTTCCTCTTCTTCGTCGTCTGCCAGAATATCTTCCCGCATGTTTACCGCCGGCTTGGCGGCAACAGCTGGTTTTGGCGACACAGGCACCGCCTTTTGAACGGACGGTTTAGCCGTGCGCGCGGCAGGCGCCGGACGCACCGGCGAAGCCGGGCCGGAAGAAGCCTCTTCCCCGCGTTCCAAGGCTTCCAAGCGGCGGATAAAGGACTCAATGTCCAAGCAGCTGTCCATTACCGTAAACATTCCCACTTCGGCGCTGACGAGGGCGTTGTCCGAAAATTTTACTTCTTCAATAATTTTATTAATCTTGCGCGACAGCTGCGCCAAAAATCCGGAAGATACGCCTTGTATGCTTTGCTCCGCGCCTTCAAACGGTTCTTCGCCTTGGCCCAGGGAAAAGTAAAACAAATCGCCCAGCGTATTTTTTAAATCTTTTAAAAAGGAGTTGGCGTCAAAACCTTCTTCTTTAAGCGTCTCAAATACCCGGTGCAGCTGCGGGCCGTTTTTTTGCACCAGCGCTTCCACCGCCTGCTTAATTAACTCATCGGGGGTAAGGCCCAGCATTTCGCCCACGGCTTTTTCGTCAATCCGTTCGCCGCTGTAGGCGATGGCGCGGTCTAAAAGCGTCAGCGCGTCGCGCATGGCACCGCCTGCGTTTTTAGCGATGACTTTGGCCGCACCCGGCGTTAAATCTATATTTTCCGCGCCGGCCAAATCCAGCAAATGCGTGCTGATTTCTTCCACCGTCAGCGGGCGGAAACGAAACGTTTGGCAACGGCTGACAATGGTGGCGGGCACTTTGTGTTTTTCCGTCGTGGCTAAAATAAACACCACATGGGCGGGAGGTTCTTCAATGGTTTTTAAAAGCGCGTTAAAAGAGCTGGTGGAAAGCATGTGCACTTCGTCTAAAATAAACACTTTAAACCGGTCGCGCGACGACGCCAGCGCCACCGTATCAATGATAGCTTCGCGCACTTTTTCCACTTGGGTGTTGCTCGCGGCGTCCAGCTCCAGCACGTCCATATCCGCACTTTGGGCGATTTCCAAACACTGCGGGCATTGCCCGCAAGGCTCGGCCGTGGGTTTGGTGTTGCCGTGCCCGGTGCAGTTAAGCGCTTTGGCCAAAATGCGCGCCGTGGTGGTTTTGCCGCAGCCGCGCGGGCCGTAGAACAAATACGCATGCGCAATGCGCCCCAGCTTTAATGCGTTTTGCAGCGTTTTGGAAATGCTTTCCTGCCCCACCATATCTTCAAACTTCTGCGGGCGGTATTTATTTGCCAAACTGACATATTGGTTTTGTTCTTCAAACATTTCCATAGCTTAACCTCTGCGTGATTTTTGCGCGCGGCGCACCGCGTGTTTGTAATCTAAACTGATTTTCCCGGGGCCCAACAAAGCGGCCGGCAGCAACGCCGTCAGCAGCAGCACCAGCAACGCCACATACAGTTTATTGAAATCCGATGCAAAAAAGATAACCCCCATCACGGCCGTGCACACCACGGACAGCCACGCCGCCGGGCGCGTGAACCAGCCTAAAATAAGCAACAACGCCAAAAACAGTTCCGCCACCAGCACCGTCAGCCCCAACGGCACCGGAAGCGGCAACCCGATGGCGGTGGCGTTATATAAAAATTCCCGGTAAAAAAGCAGGCTGCCGATGGTAACATACAACAGCACCAGCCCCGTCAGCAACCGGGTAAGAAAAATCGTAAGCGAAAAGACATCTTCGTCTATATTGCAATGCAAATCAATCTGTCGCATATACCCTCCGTCAGAATTCCACTTCGGCGGACATGGAAAAATACGTTTTCCGGTTATCTTCCCGGCGCGGTTCAAACACTTCCACCCCGCCCGACAAAGACATCTCCCCCAAATGCACATGCAGCCCCGCGCTGACGGCTGCCGCCGTGTCGCTCAGTTCGTTGTAGCGGTACCGCGCCAGGGACGCATACGGCGTGATAAACTCCGTGCGGTAGCTCAGCCGCACCGCGGCGGCTTCTTTCACAAAGCCTTGCACCACCGCCGTCATAAAAGGGATATTGGCCCAGCTAAAAGTAAGGTTATGCGGCGGGCTGCTACTATATTCTATCACTTTATGCCAAGCGGCTTGCATATTCCAGTTTCCCGCGTCGGCGGACGCTTCTATATGCGCGCCGGTTTCCACTTCGCCAAACGCGCCGGACGGCAAATCGTTGCCTTGTTTGTCCACATACGTGCGGTAGCGGGTCTGCTCGGCGTAAGCGGTAAGCGTCGGGTTTTTAAAAATCCACCAGCGGTAAAACGGCTTCCAGCTAAGCCCCGCCGCATACCCCACCGCCTGATATCCAACGGCCTGCGGCTGCCAAAACCCTTCGGCCAGCACCCGCCAGGCGTCGTTTAGTTCATACGATACTTCCAGCCCGTAGCGCGAGGTGGAGCCGGCCTCGTCTATTTCTTTATCCGTCATCCGGTAATACCCGTACATGGGCGTAAACACAAATCCGTTATCCAAATCCAGCCGGTACCGGGCCCGCAAAGCGGCGTAGCCGCGTTCCCCGTTGACCCCCGAAAAACTGAGCTGCCCGTAGCATAACGCACACGGGCAGATCAGCAGGATCAAACTGATAAACGCGGTTTTCAGTCGCATCGCAATTTATTTTTTGGCTTTCTTGGCTTTCAAAGCCGCCACTTTGGCGTCTTCGTCCTGCAGGAACTTGACGTAGTTGGCCGCTTTGCGTTTTTTCCACGCGCCTTTGTGGTAGCCGTAGCCGATGATGAGCGGGATTAAGGTCGTGCATTCGCCGTACACCATCTGTTCCAGCGCGGTGGAAACTTTACCCCAAGAAGAAGCTTCCTTGAGGGTGGAACCGGACAAGGCCCCGTCGCGCACGTCGGCCACGGTAATTTGCACGGCGTATTTGTGCATGGGAGCATCGGCCCCTAAAATTTCGGCCGCCACTACGGTGTCTTGGGCAAAGTTTTTCGGTACGCCGCCCGAGAACATCATCAATCCGGTTTCTTTGGCTTTGATTTTGATTTTGGTCAGTTCCAAGAAGTCTTTGGCGCTGTCGATAGACACATGGGCTTCGGGGTGTTCGGTTTGATGGGCTACAAAGCCGAAACCGGCCGAGCAGTCCGAGAAGGCCGGCACAAACACGGGCACGCCGTATTTGTAAGCGTTGTAGACGATAGAGTCTTTTCCTTTGCCTTTTTTCTCCAGCCATTTGCCCATTTCCCAGATAAATTCGCGGGAAGAGTAGGGGCGGGGCTCCAGGGAATTGCAAATTTTATGGACGGTTTCGTCGCATTCTTTGAGTTGGTCTTCGTCAATATAGGTGTCGTAGATACGGTCAATGTGCAGGTCGCGCAGCAAGTTGTCGTCGGCGTTATAGGGGGTGCCGATATAGTGTTTGTAACCCAACGCTTCAAAGAAGTCCTGGTCTACGATATTGGCGCCGTTGGAAACAATCGCGTCAACCATGTTGTTTTGAATCATGTCCACCACTACTTTTTTAAGCCCGGCGGATACGAGCGATCCCGCGATGCACAAAATGACGGAGCATTTTTTGTCAGACAGCATCATATTGTAGATTTTGCTCGCTCTGGCCACTTCGCGGGAAGCGTAGGCCATGCTCCCAAAGGCTTCCACCATAGGAACCACATTGTATTTTTTGAGGTCAATGTGTTTGATGGTGTCTTTGAGAAAGTCTTTTTTGGTAAGTTTTGCCATTTCTTTACACCTCTGCTGGATTTATTTACTTCTATTTAGTAAATTATATTAAATATACACCGTATTTTCTATAGAAAATATATAAATTTTGCGGCAAAACCCCGGCAGAAATTTTTCTGCCCTTGGCTGCCGCCCAAGGAGCGTACCCCATGTATCCGGATTTACAAAAAACTGACCCCGCCGTTTTCGCTTCCGTAGCCAAAGAACTTGGCCGCCAGCGCGAAAAAATGGAGCTGATTGCTTCGGAAAATTTTACTTCGCTGGCCGTCATGCAGGCGCAAGGCTCGGTGCTGACCAACAAATACGCCGAAGGATACCCCGGCAAACGCTACTACGGCGGATGTGAATTTGTAGATGAAGTGGAACAGCTCGCCATTGACCGCGCCAAGCAACTTTTCGGCGCCGAACACGCCAACGTACAGCCGCATTCGGGCGCGCAGGCCAATATGGCGGTATACTTTGCCCTCCTGCAGCCCGGTGACACCGTGCTGGGCCTCAACCTTTCCCACGGCGGCCATCTGACCCACGGACATCCGATGAATTTTTCCGGTAAACTTTACCGCATCGTGGCCATGAATGTGCGCCCCGACACCGAGGAAATTGATTACGACGAAGCCGCCAAGCTGGCGTTGGAACACAAGCCCAAACTGATTATGGCGGGGGCTTCCAACTATTCGCGCGTGTTTGACTGGAAACGCCTGCGCGAAATTGCCGATTCCTGCGGGGCCTATCTGGCGTGCGACGTGGCACACTACGCGGGGCTCATTGCCGCGGGCGAATATCCAAACCCTTTCCCGTATGCAGACGTCGTAACCACCACCACGCACAAAACGCTGCGCGGGCCGCGCGGCGGGCTGATTTTGTGCAAAGAAAAACTGGCCAAAGCCATCAACTCGGCCGTTTTTCCCGGCACGCAAGGCGGGCCGCTGATGCACGTGATTGCCGGCAAGGCCGTTTGCTTTGGGGAAGCGCTGAAGCCCGAATTTAAAGCATACCAACATCAAGTAAAACTGAATGCGGCCGAATTGGCCAAACAACTAACCGCACGCGGATACCGCTTGGTGGCGGGCGGAACAGACAGCCACGTGATGTGCATTGATTTGCGCTCCAAAGGCCTCACCGGCAAAGCCGCCGAAGCCGCCCTGGACAAAGCCGGCATTACCGCCAACAAAAACACCATTCCGTTTGACCCCGAAAAACCGTTTGTAACAAGCGGCCTGCGCCTGGGAACGCCGGCCGTAACCACGCGCGGCATGAAAGAGGCCGACATGGCGCAAGTGGCGGCGTTTATTGACGAGGCCATCTCGCACGCGCAGGATGAAGCGTATCTGGCGCAAATTGCCGGACAAGTAAAAAAATTCCTGGAACGGTTCCCCCTCTATCCGCAGCTTCACTAAACAGAACGTCTTTCTTCCCCGCGCCGGCGCAGCGCCGGCCCGCGGGGAAAGCGGGGCCCAACCGCCTATAGGCCTATTTTACCGCCCGGGTGGGCCTTTTGACCCTGTTTTTTGCGGCACTAAAAAGCTAAAGTGTTAGTATCACTTTTTCGCGGGGAAAAGGCCCTTGGGCAAGCGCCGCAAAGAGCCGGACAAAAAGATATGTTTAGCTGCAGAAAAATCTTGGTCATCCTATTAACCGCTTTCCTTACCGGAGGGGCGACCCCCGCTTATGCGCAAAAAAACCTGCCTAAAGTACTCAAGCAGTTGTTCTTCCCGAAAAAAACGCTTTTTGCTTCTCTTTTTCCCCGCCGCCAGCCGTTGCCCGGCGTGAATTGGCACGGGCTGGAACCGATTGCTTTTGCGCAACTTTCCACACAGCAGGCCTTGCGCGCGGCGGCCCCGTTGTTTGACCCTCCAGCCAGCACCTACGCCCCGCGGCCTTTGCTGCCCGCTCCCAAAACAATACGCCAGGCCGTTTTTACCCTGCAGCAAAGCCCGCAGTCTCACGGGAAAGGCTCGGCTTTTGCCGTAGAAATAGACGGGCAAATTTGGGGCGTAACGGCACGGCACGTATTAGACGATATCGGCCGTTCGCCTTTTATGGCCCTTTCCACCCCCGACGGCAAACAGCAGTTATTTCAAGTGTTTTCGGCGCGGGAAGGCAATATATTGGGCGCGGATGTAGCCATTTTCCGCATCCCGGCAGAAGCGTTGCCTTATGTAAAGCCGCTCAAGCCGGATTATCGTTTGCCGTCCGCGCAAGAAACGGTGCAGTCCGCGGGCTTTTCCCACGGCAATTTCGGGTGGTTCCCCCAGGTAGACGTTTTGTTTGCCAGCTCGCACCGCATTCTGGCCCGGTATGATACTTTCCCCGTCCGAAGCGGGTACTGCGGCTCCCCCATTTTGCACCGGGGGAAAGTCTTGGGCGTTTTTGTAGGAATTACCCCCGAGGAAATGGCTCAGAAAACGGAGTGGTTTTCGCTGTTGTCCCCTTCTTTTTCGGGGAAAATACATTCTTTTACCCGCATCGCTCCAATGTCTTGGGTGCGCCGGCTGACCCTGCAAGAAAGGCCCGGCTCCCACGCACCCGAAGGAGCCCCGCTGAAATTGTTTGGAAAAACCGTTGCGTTGCTGCATCCGGACGAAACCGTACAGTCGGTTGTATTGGTGCGCGACGGAACCCTGGTCAGCAAAGTGCCGGCGTATCCTTTTATGGATTACAATCATCTGGAAGCGTTTTTGGACGTGCGCCCCAACGACCAAATTACCGTCGTCGTGCAAAAAGGAGACCGATCTTCTCCGCAACGAAAACTGCTGCTGCACACGCTGGACTTGGCATCGGGGACGATTTCCCACAAGGAGAGAAAGTGATATGAAAAAACGGTGGACGCTCACAGGGGCGGCGTGTCTGCTGGTTTTGGCATCCCCCGCGTATGCCAAAAACGGATGGCAGCATTTGATAAAAATGTTGCGTTCCAAAGCGCCCTCCACCCTGCCGGCCCAGGCGAAGCCGTCCATCCAGAAGTACCCGTCCGTCCAGGCGCTGCCCGCGGCCGCCAACCCGAGCATTCTGCCTGCTTTGTCTGCAAGCCTTCCGGGCATTCATTCCCTGCAGCAGCAACACATTTCCCAAGCGGTTAATCTATCGGTCGCCGCGGCCCAAGCCAAACAATATGCTCAGCAAAAACAAGCCATGGCCTCCTTTGACGCCTACGCCCTGCAGTCCATTGGCGTGCTGCGCAACCCTTTGCTTCAAATTCTGGTTCCCTTGGAAGCAACCGCCTTTTTTATAGAAGCCCAATACCAAGGCGAAAAAACCATTTTAGGCGTTACCGCCGCACATATGATTGATTTTTTAGGGCCGGATATGCTGGTGCGCATTACACCCGCCGAAGGACTTGGAATGGATTTCCCGATTACGGTGCTGGCCAAAGGGAATACCGGGCTGGCCGATATTGCGCTGTTTAAAGTAAACGAAGACATATCGGATTTCGTACGCCCCCTTTCGCTGGGAGAGGGAGAGGTGCGCCCGGGGGAAAATCTGCGGTCTTACAGCTTTTTTGAAAAAGAGTTGCATATCATACCAAACCGGCGCGTCCTGGCGGCGACGCCCAGCCGACTGGTTACTTCGTTTGAATTTGGCAAACACGACCGGGCCGGTGCCTGCGGAGGCCCGTTGCTAAATGAACAAAACGAATTGGTAGGAATCCATTGCGGAAGCTCGTTAAGCAAACAAGAAAGTTATGCGGTGCCCGTCTCTTTTTTAAAAGATTTATTGGCGGCGGCCCAACATCACAACCAAAAAACGAGGCCGCTGGTATGGAACGGGAAAGTAGTGGGCCAAATTAATATTGATGAATACATCTACAGCGTTTCTTTAAAACAGTTTGGTTTTTCTCCGCGCACTTTTTCCCCTTGGCATGATGAAGAAAAAGTAGATTACGCCCACTTGGAAAAAATTTTCCCGCTGGCGCAAGACGGCATCGTAGAAATACACCTCATCCAAGGCGGAACCCTGCAAACCGGTCACACAGAAGGCGTCCGCCAACGCATCCTGACCCTTAACTTACGGACGGGCGAAACCGCCCAGAAACCCTTGCATTTATAACCGGCTTCGCCGCAATCTCGTTTGGGGCCGTCCGATCCGCCCCGGCGCAAAGCAACCCCGTCCTTCCGCCCGGACGCTTTTTTAAGACGCGGGCGCTTCCAACAACGCTTTTGCCGCCTCGTTGCCGCCGTCGGCTGCGCGGCGGAGCCATTGTTCCCCTTCTTTTTTATCCGCCGGCACGCCCAAGCCTTTCCAATAAATTTGCCCCAACACGTATTGCGCGGCGGCATGGTTTTGTTCGGCCGCTTTGCGGAAGAATTGAATGGCCAGCTCTACCGATTTGGGCGTTCCCTGCCCTTGCATCAACATAAACCCCGTCATATACTGCCCTTGCGCCTGCCCGCCGGCGGCCGCATTGGAAAACCACGCAAAAGCGTCTTCATATTTGGGCGGATTGGCGCCATAGGACAAGATGCCCATTTGGTATTGCGCATCGGGATTTTTGGCTTGTGCGGCGGCGCCTAAGAGCTCCATGGCTTTGGCTTCATCTTTTGCCACCCCTTCCCCGTGTTGATACAGCTGCGACAGTTCATACGCGGCCTGCGGCAGTTTGTCCCCTTCCTGCCACGCCTGCGTGAACCAGCGGGCCGCCTCTTCGTTGTTTTGGGCGAGCACATACCCTTCATGCAGCATTTGCCCCGCTTCCAGCTGCGCTTGCGAGTTGCCTGCCTGGGCGCTGGCGAGAAGCGACTCAAAGCGGGTTACTTCTTCATACAGCCGGGGGTCTTCCTGTTGCACGGCCTGTGCGCGCGCTTGGGCCTGCGCATTACCCTGCCGGCCGGCCTGCAAATACCAATACAATGCTTCGCCGGGCCGCACAGGAAGGCCGCCTAGTCCCTCTGCGTAAAAACGGCCCAACTCGTTTTGCGCCTGCGCGTTTCCTTCGCGCGCGGCCAATTGCAAATAAGCGGAGGCCTCCTCCAAATTTTGCGGCACGCCTTTGCCTTCTATATACAAACGCGCCAATTCCCACGCGGCTTGCATATTGCCGTCCGCCGCCGCTTTGCGGTACCATTCGGCCGCCTGCATATCTCCCGCCCGGGCGGCCGCCAGGGTTTGTTCAAAAGCCCGTTGCTGCGGCGTTTTATAAAATACAAACACGTAAACCGCCGCCAAAACAAGAACAAACAGTAATAATTTCAAAAACGTTTTCATCTTTCCCCCTCTCTTAGGCAAAATAAAAGGAAGGCCGAAACCTCCCTTTTATTATACCTTTACCAAACGGGTTTTACATTTTTTATTTTGTCATGACAAACGGCATCTGATCCCCCGCCATATAGGTGGGCATGTGGCCGTCCCATTTTTCAATGGCTTTTAATTGCGCTTCCACTTGGCGCAGTTTAATCAGATTGTCCGACACCACTTCCCGCTGCAACCGCAGGGATTTGGCTTCCGCCTCCGCCTGCAGGATTTTTTGCTCCGCCTCTTTTTTTACTTTTTCCACCAAATTGGTCGCGCGTTTGGCTTCCTGCTCGGCAATTTGTTTTTCTTCCACGGCTTTTAAAAACTGCGGCGAAAATTCAAAATTGGTAATGGCGATGTCGGAAACGATGACTTCTTTTTCTTTCATTTTTTCTTTTAAAATCTGATCCAATTCCCGGGCCACTTCCACCCGGTTGGAAATCAAACTGTCCGCCGAATACTTGGCGATGACGGCTTTCGTCCATTCTTCCACCATGGGTTTTAACACCGTGGTGGTATACTCCGGCCCTAAGTTGCGGTAAATGGATTCGATCGTACCGGGCAAAATGCGGTGGTTAATGGCCAACGTTAGCCCGACCGTCTGCAAATCCTTGGAAAAAGCTTCCGTTTCAAACGAATCTTTTTTAATGCGAACGGAGAATTTTTCTACTTTGTCAATCAAGGGCGCCTTCAGATGCAGCCCCTCCCCATACGCGCCTATAATTTTGCCAAACCGCAGTTTGACCGCGGCACTTCCGGCAGAGACCGTAAAAAAGGAACCGTACGCCGCCAGCACGACCAACAGCACCAAAATGGGGATTAAAATTTTTTTCCCGTCCCATTGAAAAGGGGTAATGTTTCGCATAGACACTCCTTGTATTCAAAAATAACCGCGTAATATTATAGCGGTTTTCCGCCGCAAAAGATAGTTCCGCTGGACGCCAAACAGCCGCCCGTTGCATTCCACAACGGGCGGCTGTTTACAACCCATAAAGCGTTTAATTGCCTTTTAGCAAATAGGAACTGTAGGATTTGCCGGTCGCGGCGCCGGAAGAAGAATAATCCCGGCTGTAGGTATTGCTCCATTCCATGGTTTTGCCCGTACCCGTGCCGCTGGTTTCTACTTCGGAGGAAATGGTTAACTGTGCGGTTTTCGCCCCCACCACCGTGGCCGAGTTCATATACAAAGAGCCGTTGACCTTGCTTTTTGCACTGTAGGCATTTGTAAATTTCACTTGATTTCCCATCAAACGGCCGCCGCCCACCTTCCCGCCGTTATTGACCTGCATGGAGGCCGCAATGCGAAACTCCGGCAGGGATCCGCCCAGCACCGTGCTGCCCGCTAAATGCAGACGCCTCACATACGCATTAGCCCCCATCAGATTCATGCGTCCCACCGATGAACGGCTCGTGCAAAAATTGACCACAGGAGCATAGGTTCTCTCCGTCGGGTCGGCTGTTTCCAGCTGGGCAAACGTCCCCACCGGAGAAGACAGCGTGGTTATAAACTGCATTTCTTCGGCAAAAGCGCCTGTACCCAAGCATACAAATACTGCCCATAAAATTACTTTCCGCATAGGCTCCCCTATCCTTTAAGATATATTTTAATGTATAAAAAACAAAAAAACAAATCAATATCCCCTCTGGGGGATGCTCCGCCCACAAAAAAGCCCCGCAGGCCTGCGGGGCTTCGTCCGGAAACAAAAGTTACATATGTCTCTTTTTTACTTTCATGCGTGCAATGGCCTGCTTGATTTCAATTTCAGCCAGTTCAAAATCAATATCGGCATCTTTGCGGGAGAGCGATTCTTTGACGGCTTTGATTTTCTGTTTTTCCACTTCTTCATCAATTTCGTCGGCCAAATCCGCCCCTTCCGCAAACACGTTAACCACGTTATGCAACACCTCGGCAAAGCCGCCCAGTACGGCGAATTCTTCTTCCTTGCCGTCGTTTTTATAACGCAGCGAACCCATACCCAGCTGCACAATGGTTTTGATGTGCCCGGGCAAAATGCCCATCTCCCCCAGCAAAGCGGGCAAGACCACCATATCGGCTTCCCGGTTGGAGATGAGTTGTTTTTCCGGCGTAATCAGGTTCAGGGTCAGTTTTTTGGACATAGCTTACTCTTTGTCTTTTACTTTTTCGTAATTGGCCAGCACGTCGTCTATGCCGCCGCACATATAGAAGCAGGATTCCGGAATATGGTCGTACTCGCCGTCCACAATGCCTTTAAAGGCTTTAATGGTGTCGGCCAGTTTGACGTATTTGCCCGGATGTCCGGTAAACTGTTCCGCCACGGAGAAGGGCTGCGAGAGGAATTTTTGAATTCTTCTGGCGCGGGCCACGGTTTTTTTGTCTTCGTCGGACAGTTCGTCCATCCCCAAAATGGCGATGATGTCCTGCAAGTCCTTATATTTCTGCAAAACCTGGCGCACCCGCTGGGCCACGTTGTAGTGTTCTTCGCCGATAATGCGCGGATCCAAAATGCGCGAGGTGGAATCCAGCGGATCCACCGCCGGGTAAATGCCCAAGCTGGCAATCTGACGCGAGAGCACGGACGTGGAATCCAAGTGCGTAAAGGTGGCCGCCACCCCGGGGTCGGTCAAGTCGTCCGCAGGGACGTATACGGCCTGAATAGAGGTAATGGCCCCTTTCTTGGTGGACGTAATGCGTTCCTGCAGGTTGCCGATTTCGGTGTTAAGCGTGGGCTGATACCCTACGGCCGAAGGCATACGCCCCAGCAGGGCGGACACTTCGGAGTTGGCCAACACAAAGCGGAAGATGTTGTCCAAAAACAGCAGTACGTCCTGCCCTTTGACGTCGCGGAAATATTCCGCCTGCGTCAAAGCCGTCAGCGCCACTTTCGCGCGCGCCCCTGGCGGTTCGTTCATCTGTCCGTATACCAGCACGGTCTTGTCCAATACCGAGCTGCCGTCCGCCAATTTGGACTCGCTCATTTCCAACATCAAATCGTTTCCTTCGCGGCTTCTTTCCCCCACGCCGCCAAAGACGGAGCTTCCGTGGTGTTCGCGCGCCACGTTGTTAATCAGCTCCATAATCAGTACGGTTTTGCCTACGCCCGCACCGCCGAACAGCCCTACTTTCCCCCCTTTCATATACGGGGCGATCAGGTCAATGACCTTAATACCGGTTTCAAAAATTTCCGGGGTGGGGTTTTGGTCTTCCAAAGAGGGCGGATCGCGGTGAATGGGCATCTGCATGGCGCCTTTAATGTCGCCTTTGTGATCCTGCGGCTTGCCCAGCACGTTCATCAGGCGGCCCAGACATCCTTCTCCTACGGGCACGGAAAGCGGCCCTTCGGTATCTACGGCCTTGGCACCGCGCTGTAAGCCGTCGGTGCTTTCCAGCGAAACGCAGCGTACAATGCCGTCGCCCATTTGCTGGGCTACTTCGGCTACGATTTTTTTGCCGCCGTCCATTTCAATTTCAATGGCGTTTTCAATGGCGGGCAGGTGGTCTTGCTCAAACTGCACGTCCACCGCAGCGCCAATGATTTGAATTACTTTTCCGGTCTTCATATCGTTTCCTGTATGTTAAATTAACTGTTAAGAGCTTCCGCTCCGTTGACAATATCCAAAATTTCGTTGGTAATGCCCGCCTGGCGCACTTTGTTGAGCTTCACGCCCAGCGCGGTAACCAGTTCGCCTGCGTTTTTGCTGGCGGCGTCCATGGCGTTCATTGTGGCCGCCAAGTTGGCCGCTTGGGATTCCAGCAAAAAGCGGTACATGTTGGCTTTAAAGAGCCGCGGCACCAACTGTTTGAAAATTTCCAGCATGCCCGGCTCAAACAGAAAGTCGCTTTCTTCCCGATCTTGGGCAATCGCTTCAAAGTCAAACGGCAGGATTTTCTGTTCCACCAAGTTCTGGCTGGCCAAGGATTTAAAGTCGTTATAAATCAGCGTAACGCTGCCTAATTTCTGTTCAAAAAACGTCTTTAAAACCGCTTCTCCCAACAGCTCGGCGTGCGCGTACGACACCTTGGGAAAAATCCCCACGCTTTCATAGGCCAAATGCAGCCGGGGCATTTTTAACCGGGCGAGGAAATCACGTCCTTTTTTGCCCACCGCAAAAACAAAAATTTCTTTGTCTTTGTGTTCTTTTAAAAACTGCAAGACGCTGCGCAAAATCACCGCGTTAAAAGAGCCGGCCAGCCCCTTATCCCCGGTGATAACCAGCAGCCCGATTTTGCGGGGATCTCCCGTTTTGTTTACGAAAAATCGCCCTTCCCAGCTTTCTCCTTCGTCGGGCTGCGGCATCGCTAAAATGTCTTGTTTCAAATCGTCCACCATTTCCAACATTTTCTTGGCGAACGGGCGGGCGGCTTCCATCGCTTCCTGGGCGCGGCGGATGCGGGCGCTGGAGATCATCTTCATCGTCTGCATAATCTGCTGCGTGGATTTGATGGCTTTTATATTTTGCCGTATGTCCCTAAGTGATTCCATGACAATTCCTTATTTGCTGTTGCGTCCTTCCAGGATAGACACATAGTCGGCGATACCCGCTTCCAGCGAGTAGTCCGGCTCGTAGCCGAGTTTTTCCTTGGCCAGCGTCATATCCGCCTGCGTTTTAAGCTGGAAGAACGGATACGGGTTGTCGATGTATTCCGGTTCCAGGTTGGTGCCGAGCTCTTTGTTCAGGCAGGCAATGATGGCGTTATAGTCGCGCGGAATGCCGGTGGCGGCGTTGTAGACGCCGGTTTCTTTGCCGTTGTTGAGCGCGCAGAGGTTGATTTTGACAATATCTTTTACGTACACAAAATCGCGCTGTTGTTCGCCGTATTTGAATACGCGCGGGCGTTTGCCGGCTTTCATCTGGTTGTAAAGCTGGTATACCATGCTGGCCATTTTGCCTTTATAGTATTCCCCGGGGCCGTAGACGTTGAAATAGCGCAGGCCGATGATGGTCATGTCGTTATTGTCTTCGGCAAATTGGCGGGCCACGTTATCCATAATCACTTTGGAAAAACCGTATACGTTTTCCGGGTGCGTGGGCTGCGTTTCCACATTGGGCACGGGGCCGTTGCCGTACGTGGCGGCGGAAGAAGCGTAAATCACTTTTTTTATTTCGTTTTCCGCGGCAAAGTTCAGCAGGTTTTTAAAGGCTTCCACGTTTTGTTCCATCATGGCTTTCTGATCCATTACCGTCGTATCGGTAATGGCGGCTTCGTGAAAGATGGCGTCAAAATACATATCCGTGGGCATGTATTCAAACAAATCCGCGGTGATGACGTCGCCTTTGAACCCGATCAGGTTTTTGAAATGTCCGTTCTTGGAAAAATCGTCCATGACCGTTACTTCATGGCCTTGGGCTTCCAAGGTTTTGGCGATATTGCTGCCGATAAATCCGGCGCCGCCGGTAACCAAGTATTTCTTTTTCGTTTTCGCGTCCATTTATTTCTCCTGTGAAGCGGGTTTAAAAACCGTTTTAAATTCGTCCAGCGTGCTGACCACTTTTTCTTCCACTTCTTTGGTCAGTTCGTTGGCGGCGTTAAGCGTATCCAGCACGTCGGGGCGCTGGGCGCGGGCAAAAGCAAGCAGCTGTTTTTCGTATTCCAATACGTCGCTTACTTCAATGGAATCCAAATATCCGTGTACGCCCGCATACAACACCAACACTTCTTCGCCCACTTTCAGCGGGGCGTATTGGTTTTGTTTCAACAATTCCGTCATGCGTTTGCCGCGGGCAATTTGACGCTGGGATTCTTTATCCAGTTCGGAACCAAACTGGGCAAAGCCCGCCAATTCCTGATACTGCGACAAATCAATACGCAGCGTACCGGCCACTTTGCGCATGGTTTTGCGCTGGGCCGAACCGCCCACACGCGATACGGACAACCCGACGTTAATAGCCGGCTTGATGCCGCTTAAGAACAAGCTGCTTTCCAGATAAATCTGTCCGTCCGTAATGGAAATGACGTTGGTCGGAATGTAGGCGGACACGTCGTTGGCCTGCGTTTCGATAATCGGCAGCGCCGTCAGCGAACCGCCGCCGTTTTCGTTGGACAGTTTGCACGCGCGTTCCAACAATCTGGAGTGCAAGTAAAATACGTCGCCGGGGTAAGCTTCGCGGCCTGGCGGACGGCGCAGCAGCAAAGACATCTGGCGGTACGCCTGCGCGTGTTTGGACAGATCGTCGTACACAATCAGCACGTCTTTGCCCTGCCACATAAAGTATTCGCCGATGGCGCAACCCGCGTACGGGGCGATATACAAAAGGGAAGCCGGATCGGACGCCGTCGCCGAGACGACAACGGTGTAATCCATTGCGCCGAAATCCGTGAGCGTTTTGACCACTTGGGCCACCGTGCTCTGCTTTTGGCCGACGGCCACGTAAATGCAGATGCAGCGCTCCGACGCCGGGATATTCTTTTGGTTGATGATGGCGTCCACCGCGATGGCGGTTTTGCCGGTTTGGCGGTCGCCGATGATCAGCTCACGCTGGCCTTTGCCGATCGGCACCATGGCGTCAATGGCTTTAATGCCGGTTTGCAGCGGCTGTTTGACGGGCTGGCGGTCAATAATGCCGGGGGCCACAATGTCCAAGGGCATTTTTTTGTCGGCCTTGATGGCGCCTTTGCCGTCCAGCGCGTGGCCCAGCGGGTCTACCACGCGGCCAATCATGTCCGCGCCCACCGGAATGCTGATGACTTCTCCCGTGCGTTTGACCAGGCCGCCTTCATGCACCAAATGGTCGGGCCCCATCAACACACAGCCGACGTTATCATATTCCAGGTTTAACGCCATGCCCTGCACGCCGTTGCCAAAATCCACCAGTTCCGACGCCTTGACGTTGTTCAACCCGTGCACGCGGGCGATGCCGTCGCCCACTTGGATGACGGTGCCCACTTCGTTTACGTCGGCAGAAGTGTCAAAATGTTCAATTTTTTCTTTGATGATATTGGTTATTTCTTCGGGTCTAATTGCCATATTTCTACCGTATTAATGTGTCAACTCTTCTTGCAGTTTCATAAGCCGCCCCTGCAAGCTGCCGTCTATCAGTTCCCCCCGGCAAGTCATTTTCAGACCGCCCAACAGCGTCGGGTCAACCGAAAAAGACGCCTCCACCTTCGCGCCGTAACGCGCCGATAGGGCCTCTTGCGTTTGTTTTTTCTGCTCGGGGCTCAGCGCGCGGGCCGACACCACTTCCGCACGCAAAATACCCATCCGCTCGTCTAACAATTCCCCCACGCGGCGGGTAACGGCCTCTAAAAGCGGGTAACGTTTTGCGTCAATTAACAGTTCCACAAACGACGCCGTCTCCGGCGCTTGGGAAAGCGCGGCACGCACCGCCTGCTTTTTTTGCCGGGCGGTTACGCGGGGGCTGGTCATTACCTCCCGTACGGACGAAAGCGCCTCTTGCGCGGCGCGCAAATCCTGTGCGCGGCGCTGGGCTTGTTCGTTCGTAGCGCTTAAATCGTTATAGGCGGCGGCATAACGCTGCACCGCTAGTCTGTCTGAACTGTTCATAGTTACTTCGCTTTTATTTCTTCCAACACGCGGTCTACCACGCTCTTGGCGGACGCTTCGCTCATCTGCTGCTGTACCACTTTAGAGGCAGCCAGCACCGCCGTACGGGCAATTTCGCCCCGCACGTCCGCGAGCGCTTTGTTCTTTTCCGCTTCAATTTGCGCTTTGGCCTGCGCCAACAGCCGGTCGGACTGTTCTTTGGCGGCGGAAAGAATTTGCTCTTTCTGCTTTTCTCCGATTTTTACCGCTTCCGCCATCCGTTTGGAGGCTTCTTCGGAAATCTGGGCCAATTTCGCATCCAACTCCTGCTTGAGCGTTTCCGCGGCGGCGCGGGCGTCCTGCGCCTGCTTTTTATCGTCGGCAATTTGCTGTTCGCGTTTCTCCAACCCGCCAATAATGAGGTTCCACGCAAATTTCTTGAGCAAATACACCAACAGTAAAAAGTTGCAGACGGTCAGTACCAGCACGCCGTAGTCCGGCTTTAACAAATCTTCCATACGTTTTTCGTCCTAACGGATTATTTGAGCACCAGCGTCAACAGGCAGATTACCAGCCCCAACATGGCGGCGCCTTCCAACAACGCGGCGATTACAATCATCGTAGAGCGCAAATCGGCACCGGCTTCCGGCTGGCGGGCAATCCCTTCCAACGCAGCGTTACCGATTTTACCTAATCCCAACCCCGCTCCGATCACAACTAAACCGGCGCCCAGGCCAGCGGCAATATATTTCAGTGCTACGAGTTCCATATGTTTTTCTCCTTTTGGGCCAAAGCCCTGTTGCTAGATTTTTTAAATCAATGCGTATGAATGACCGATCCGGCAAAAATGCTGGTTAACAGCGTAAATACATACGCCTGCAAAAACGCCACCAGCAGTTCCAGACACGTCATAAAAAGTTCCAACCCCATGGCCGGCAGCAGCGCGCCCGCCCCTGCGGCAATGTGCATCTGTCCGACTACAAAAATAATAAGCAGCAAGCAAATCAGCACCATATGCCCCGAAAGCATATTGGCAAAAAGACGAATCGCCAGTACGCATACTTTGATGATCATACTGACTACTTCCAGCGGGAAAATAAGCGGCACCAGCCAGCCCGGCGTGCCGGACGGAATAAACCCTTTTAAAAACCCGATCGGGCCGTGAAATTTAAGCCCGCAATATAAGATCAGCCCGCCCGAGCACAACGCCAGCGCGGCGGTAACGGAAATGTTGGCAGTGGCAGTTTTCATATTGGGAATCAGCCCCGCCAACGCACTGCACAGCACAAACAAAAACAAGGTGCAAAAATACGGCAGGAAGCTCTTTCCTTCTTTGCCCATATTAGGCAGGACAATGCCGTCCCGTATAAACGAAACGTATTCTTCCATCAAGGTCGTCAGCAGGCGCCCTGCGCGGCTGGGCCCCAAGCGGGCAATCCACGAAAGCCCCAACAACAATACCACGCTTATCGCCATCAAGGTAACGGAATGTGTGGTAATCGGCAGGCGCAGACCGTCCAGCGTAACCCCCCAATCGTGATCCAAAATATGGTGTGCAATAATTTCAGCGACGTCCATCTTCTTTTTCTACCTTTCTCAAATTTGTTTTCTTGCGGGACATTTGGCCCGCGCCGCGGATAACTTGATACAGCCCCAGCGCAAACCCGGCCCCCGCCCCCGCCAGCAACATCCACGGAGAAGTTCCCCACCGCTGATCCAGCCAATACCCCGCGCCCGCACCTAATATTTCGGACACGGCAAACTCCATCCCTAACGTCGTAATTTCCAAATGGTCTTGCTTGGTAAATGGCCCCAGCGCCATGGTTTCCCCCGGTTTGTTTACCGAGCGGTAAGTATATTTATATTATAAAAAACTTTCACCAAAAAAGCTATCTTGGCGAAACCAAAATACCGCTTTCTTTTATTGTAGTAAATCTAAAGCCGTTGCGGGGCGTTTTCCTACGAAGAAAAATAAGCACGCGCGCGGGCATAAAAAACCCCGCCGGGAAGCGGGGTTTTTTGTGTTATACGGCGTACGTAAAAATTTTGCTTTCATAGGGCTTTAAATGCAGCTCATACCCTTGCGAAAGCGATTGCGGCGTAACGGTAATTTTTTCGCCGGTCAGCTCCTCCGTAATCTGGCTGTCTTGGCCGTACACGCCTTTCATGGAAAGCCGCCCGTTGGCCGGTGCACCGCTGTAGTTAATCACAATCAGCTTGCCGGTATTGCGCTGTTTCCACTGCCAAGCCAGGATGTTGCGGTTGGAATCGTCGCCCATCGCTATGGCCGCTACATCCCGCAATGTCCATTGCCCGCCGTGAAACGCCGGGTCAGACGCAATATGAAGCAATTTTTCGTAGTATTGGGCCACTTCCATATTGGCTTGGAAATCGTCTTTAATGTACTGAATGGGCATCCGTTCCGGGCGGCCCAACAGCTGGAATAAATGGAACATCCGCGCGCCGGGAAGGGTGGCAATAATGGTGCTGGCGGCGAGGGATTTTTCTTTCCCGAAGGCTTTTAAGCTTTCTTCTTCGTCGTGGTTGGCCGTAAAGCGGATGGAGCGCATTTGGAACAAATGTTCGGCGCCTAAATGGCCTTTGATGTTCTCGGCATTGGAAAAGCGCAGCCGGTCATATAATACTTTATCGTAGGTATAATCAAAACCCAGTTCCTGAATATCCCACTCCAATCCCCAATATACTTCGGCAATAAAAATAAATTCGGGGTGTTTGTCGTGCACGGCTGTCAGCGCCTGCTGCCAAAATTCTTCTTTGGGCAGATTGCCGCCAATAAATTCCCACCACGTATCGCGCTGGACTTTGTTGAGCGACAGCATCGCCATATCGCAGCGCACCCCGTCGCACAAATCTGCCACGTGCAACAGGTTTTTAAGCATAAATTCGCGGGTTTTGGGGTTGAAATAGTTGAGCTGCGCCGTATCCGTCCACGGGGCGAAATACGGGTCTCTCCCGTGGGCGATGTAAACGCCGTTTGCATTTTTGAAAAACCAATCCTGATGCGCATGCGGCGCCTGTGTGCCGGTGTTGATGTACAAATCCGGGTCAGACGTAACCGTCGGGCTGTCGATGGCGGTATGGTTACCCACGAAATCCAACAGTAAATTAATCCCCAGCGCGTTTAATTTGCCGCGCAGGGCGGCCAACGCCGCGTTGCCCCCCAACACTTCATCCACGGTGTATTCGTACACGGCATACGGCGAGGCCGTGATGTCTTCCGGCTTAAAATCCGGTTTAATGGCGCGGATTTGGGCCTGTATGTCCGGGTTGGAGCGTGCAATCTGCTCGGCGGCCGGGCTCAATTTCCATACCCCCATAAACCAAATCGCGTCAAACCCTAAATCTTTGGCCCGCTGCCAATACTCATCCGGCACTTGGTCCAAAGTAAGGGGATGCCCATAGCGCGCTTCCAGGCGTTTGAGCCAGGAGCGCGTATTGATTTCTAAAATGTGCGGATTGGTTCTCATAACAAAATTCCCCTCTTACTTTTATAGCACTTTCTGGGGCGGTTGTAAACCTTTTTTTACCGCGCGGTAAGCTAATCAAACTTCGTCCGGGCGGAGCCCGTTTTTTAAACAAAAATCCGCCCCCATTTCGGGGGCGGATAAAACGAACCGAACGGAAAAACGCTATTTGGAAGCTTCTTCCGGTTCGTGCTCCTCGTCGTCTTTGACGACGGGCGCAATGCGGGCGATCTTGTCGCCGGGTTCGAGCTTGGCCAGCGTGACGCCTTGGGCGTTGCGGCTGACGGAGCGAATGTCTGCACAGCGCACGCGGATGGTCATGCCTTTTTCGGTTACGATCATCAGGTCTTTGCTTTCGTCCACCAGCTTAATGCCTACGACCGAGCCGTTGCGGGCGCTGGTTTTGATGGTAATGACGCCCATGCCGCCGCGGTTTTGGCGTTTGTATTCGCTGAATTCGGTGCGTTTGCCAAAGCCGTTTTCACAGACGGACAGCACATCGGGCTGCGGTTCATCGGCCGGGGCCTGTTCCATCCCCACCACTACGTCGCCTTGCGCCAGATTGATGGCGCGCACACCCTTGGCCGGGCGGCCCATGCTGCGTACCTGGTTTTCGTCAAAGCGGATGGATTTGCCGTTCTTGGTGGCTACGATAATATCCGACTTGCCGTGCGTGGTCTGCACGCCGACGAGCACGTCGCCTTCTTCCAAGCCGATGGCAATAATGCCCGTGCGGCGGATGTTGGCAAATTCGCTCAGTTCCACGCGTTTAATGCTGCCAAAGCGGGTGCACATGGTCAGGTACGTATTGTCGCAGTGTTTGGGGTTGAATTCCTCAATCGCCACCGCCGAGGTTACCTTTTCTTCGCCCGTTAATTGCAGCAAGTTCACGATGGCTTTGCCTTTGGAGAGGCGGTTTCCTTCGGGAATTTCAAACGCGCGCAGCGCAAACACGCGGCCGCGGTTGGTAAACATCAAAATCGTCGCGTGCGACGAAGTAATGAAGAGATGTTCAATAAAATCTTCTTCCTTTGTGCGGCTGCCGATGATGCCTTTGCCGCCGCGGTTTTGGCTCTTGTAGGTGGAAAGCGGAATGCGTTTGGCGTAGCCGTCGTTGGAGATGGTAATGACGACGTCTTCCTTCTCAATCAAATCTTCCATGGAGAAGTCCGTTACGTCCGAACCGATTTCCGTGCGGCGCGGGTCGCCGTAATCCTTTTTCAGTTCCTGCAGTTCTTCTACAATGATGTCCAAAATTTTCTGCGGGTTGCCCAAAATGTCCTGCAAATCGGCAATCAACTTCAGCAAATCTTTGCGTTCGTTTTCAATCGCCAAGGCGGACAGCTGGGTCAGCTGGTGTAAGCGCATATCCAAAATGGCCTGCGCCTGCACTTCCGAAAGCGTAAAGCGCGACATTAAGGTAAACTTGGCTTCCGTCGGGTCTTTGGCTTTGCGGATAATGGCCACCACTTCGTCCATATTGGCAATGGCCACCAACAACCCGTTGAGCACATGTTCGCGCTTTTGGGCTTTGTTTAAATCAAATTTGGTGCGGTTGGTAACAATTTCCTGGCGGTGTTTGACGTACGCCTTCATCACTTCTTTGAGCGATAATACCCGCGGGCGGCCGTCCACAATGGCCAGCATGTTGACCGGGAACGACGTTTGCAGCTGGGTGTGTTTGAACAGGTGGTTCAGCACCACTTGGGCGTTGCCGTCGCGTTTGACTTCAATCACCAGCCGCATGCCGCGTCTGTCCGACTCGTCGCGGATGTCGGAAATATCGGTTACCTTTTTGTCTCTTACCAAGCCGACAATGCTTTCAATCAGCGCCGTTTTGTTGACCTGGTACGGAATGGCCGTTACGATAATGGCTTCCCGCCCGTTCTTGCGCTGTTCAATTTCCGTAGAGGCCTGCACTTTGACGCTGCCGTGGCCCGTTTCAAAATACTCGTAGATGCCTTTCGTGCCGCGGATGATGGCCCCCGTCGGGAAATCGGGCCCTTTGATGATTTTCATCATCTCTTTGGTGGAAATATCCGGGTTTTTGATGTAGGCGATAATCCCGTCGCACACTTCGCCCAGGTTATGGGTGGGAATGTTGGTGGCCATACCGACGGCGATACCGGAAGACCCGTTGACCAACAGCGCCGGCAGTTTGGCCGGCAGCACGGACGGCTCCATCAGCGAACCGTCGTAGTTGGGGATCATTTTGACGGTGTCTTTATCCAAATCGCCCAGCATTTCTTCGGAGATGCGCTGCAGGCGGCATTCGGTGTAACGCATGGCGGCGGCGGAGTCGCCGTCAATGGAGCCGAAGTTGCCCTGTCCGTCAATAAGCGGCTTGCGCAGCGAAAAATCCTGCACCATACGCACCAGCGTATCGTATACGGCGGTATCGCCGTGCGGGTGGTATTTACCCAACACGTCGCCCACCACACGGGCGGATTTTTTGTAGGGTTTATTGTATTTTAACCCCATTTCGTTCATGGAATACAACACGCGGCGGTGTACGGGTTTGAGGCCGTCGCGCACGTCGGGCAAGGCGCGCCCGACGATGACACTCATCGCGTAGTCAATGTAATACGAGCGCATTTCGCCCGCGATGTCGCGCTGTTGGATGTTGCCAAACAAGTCCACATTGGTGTTTTGGGCTTGAGGCTGGTTGTTGGTTTCTTCACTCATTAAAAATATCTCCTGTTACGGATAAATCGTTGCTCCGGGCGGCGTTTGAAACCGCCCGGAAGCGGTTAAATGTCCAAGTTCTTTACTTCCAGCGCGTGCGATTGGATAAAATCGCGGCGCGGTTCCACGCGGTCGCCCATGAGCATGGTAAAAGCCTGCTCCGTATCGGCAGCGTCGTTGATTTTTACCTGGATTAATTTGCGTTTGGCGGGGTCCATGGTGGTTTCCCACAATTGTTCGGGGTTCATTTCCCCCAACCCTTTGTAGCGCTGAATGGTGGCGCCGGCGGAAGCGGCTTCCTTCACCGCGTGCAACAGTTCCGCCAAGCTGTAAACCAGCGCGTCGGTTTTGCCGTTGTTGACTTTAAAGAGCGGGTTGACGCGGTCTTTTTCGCTTTCAATCACGGGGTACTGCGCAAACGTAAAGCCGAACGTTTCCATTTTCTTTTCGTCCGCCAACAGTTTGCCGAATTCAAACAGGCTTTGGTGTTCGGGAATCAGACTGTCGTTGCTGACGGCATCCACATCCACGCCGTCGGCCGCCAATTCTTCGCGTTTTTCCTGCATATACTGGTTTTCGTAATCGCGGTATTCCTGTTCGGCGTAGAAATAGCGGAAACCGCCGCTTTTAAGCGGAATGCGGTACACCGGCACTTTGCCTTCCGAAAGGAAAGCCATAAAGTCCGAAAGCGTGATGTTTTTCACTTCCAGTTTGGCTAAAATATCTTCCACGTCGCGCAGTACTTTCAAGAGGTCGCGCAGCTGTTCGGCGCTTAAGGCTTCGTTCTTTTTCATATCGGTTACGGTTACCGTAGCCAAGCCTTCTTTCATCAGCCACTGCTGCATTTGTTCTTCCGTCTGCAGGTATTGCTCCACTTTGCCTTTTTGACTTTGTACAAAGGCGGCTGCGCCAAATAAATGTGCCCGCCTTCAATAAGCGGCTTTAACTGGCGGTAGAAGAACGTTAAAAGCAGGGTGGAAATGTGCTGTCCGTCCACATCGGCATCGGCCATTAAAATAATTTTGTGGTAGCGCAGTTTGGAGATATCAAATCCGCCTTCTCCTTCGCCTACGCCCGTACCCACGGCGGCGATTAAGTCGCGCACGGTATCGCTGGACAAAATTTTTACAAGCGGCGCTTTTTCTACGTTTAAAATTTTACCGCGAAGCGGCAAAATGGCCTGAAATACGCGGTCGCGCCCTTGTTTGGCAGAACCGCCGGCGGAGTCCCCTTCCACGAGGAACAGCTCGCATTTGGAAGAGTCGCGTTCTTGGCAGTCGGCCAGTTTGCCGGGCAGTCCCCCTCCTTCCAGCGCGCCTTTGCGGCGGGTTAAATCGCGCGCTTTGCGCGCCGCTTCACGCGCCACGGCGGCGCCTACGCATTTTTCGCAAATGGCGCGGGCCGTTTTGGGGTTTTCTTCAAAGAAAGTGGCCAACGTATCGCTGACTACCGAGCGGACAATGCCTTCCACTTCCGAGTTGCCGAGTTTGGTTTTGGTCTGCCCTTCAAACTGCGGATGCGGAATTTTAACCGATAAGACGGCCGTTAACCCTTCTTTAATATCATCCCCCGTCACGGATACGTCTTTGTGTTTGGAGATGTTATTATTTTTAATATATTCGTTAATAATACGCGTCAGCGAGCTGCGAAAACCGCTTAAATGCGTACCGCCTTCCACGGTGTGAATGTTATTGACGAACGAAAACACGTTTTCGGAATAGCTTTCGTTGTACTGAATGGCAAACGAAATGTAATTATCCCCCACTTCTTTGGTTAAGTAAATGGGTTCGGGGTTAATAACGGTTTTGTTGGTATTTAAGTATTTGACAAACTGGGCAATACCGCCTTCAAAATGGAAGGTAACGGTTTGATTGTCTTCTTTGCGTTCGTCGGTATAGATAATTTTAACACCCGCGTTTAAAAACGCCAGTTCGCGCAGGCGGTTGCCGATGGTTTCGGTGGAAAAGGCAAGCTCGCCGAAAATTTCTTTATCGGCGTGGAACGTAACTTTAGTACCGTGTTCCTGCGTATCGCCGATGATTTTAACGGCTTCTTCCGGCTTGCCGCGGTGATAGCGCTGAAAATAAATATGCCCGTTGCGGCGTACTTCCACTTCCATGGTTTCCGACAACGCGTTTACGCACGAGACGCCCACCCCGTGCAGCCCGCCGGACACTTTATAAGCGCCGCTGTCAAACTTGCCGCCGGCGTGCAGCACCGTCATCACTACTTCCAAGGCGGATTTGTTGCGCAGTTTGGCGTCTTTGGCGTTTTTCATTAAATCTACGGGAATACCGCGCCCATCGTCTTGGATGGAGCAGGTCATATCGTCTTTAATGGTAACGGTAATGGTGGTCGCGCCGCCCGCCAAAATTTCGTCTACCGAGTTGTCCACCACTTCATACACCAAATGGTGCAGACCGGGCAGCCCCGTAGAGCCAATATACATGGCCGGACGTTTGCGTACCGCTTCCAAACCTTCTAAAACGGTAATTTTGGAAGAATCGTAATTCTTCTCTTTCTGTTCTTCTGTCATCAAAAACTCCTTTGTCAGACTTTGTAAATCGTTATTGGATTTCTATTTTACGAATCCACGGTTTTTCAAAATGTTTGTTCAGCTCGGCAATTAATTGGTTTCTGCATCCCACCAATTCGTTGCGCGCCACGGCTTGCTTTACTTTCACGTACAGCGTATCTTCTTTAACGGCTTTTAACACCCAAAATTGGCTTTTGTTTCCAACCAGCCGGTTCCAGACGTGGTTTAAAATCATCAGCTGGTTTAACCGGTTGTGCAAAGGGTTAAAACGCGAGTCCAATTCCTGGCTGGAGCGCCATTGTTTTTTGGGGTTTTGGCCGAATTTCATTACGCTCTCACCGGCATAATAACGTATTTAAACGTCGCATCGCCCACCGGCTCAATCAGCACCGGCTGGGACGCATTAATAAACGAGAACGAAACTTTTTCCGACGAAATATTTTTTAATACGTCAATAATATATTGCGGATTAAAGGCCGCATCAAACGCTTCCTGCGTATATTCAATCGGCAGTTCGTCGGTAAAATCCATATTTTGAGAATTGGAAGAAACCGTCAGCGCGTTATTTTCAAGCTTATATTTCACCACGCTTCCAAATTCGCCCGCGCACAACGCCGCCCGGCGGGTGGAAGCCAGTAATTCTTTGGAAAACACTTCAAAACCAATGTTTTTCTTAGTCGGGATGACTTGTTTATAGTTCGGAAAATTTCCTTCAATCAAACGCGAAATAAATGTAGTTTCGTTCATCATAAAACTGACTTGGTTGGAAGCCACGTTTACTTCAATTTTACTGTCTTTGCCGGGTTTGGCAATGGTAATATAGCGGCACAGTTCCGTTAAGACTTTGGTGGGAATAATAATTTTAAATTCCTGGCTGCCGGGCAACGCCTCGTGCGAGGCTACCGCCAAGCGGCCGCCGTCCGTGGCCACAATTTCAAATTTTTCGGCGGTATTGTTCCACAGTAAGCCGTTTAAAATATAGCGGGTTTCCTGCGTGGAAGCGGAAAAAGCCGTTTTTTCAATCATTTGCTGCAGCAAGAGCGGATCTAAAGAAACGCTGTTGGCGCGTTCCACTTCCGGAATAGCCGGATATTCGGATTTAGGCGTACCGATAACCCAAAATTTGCTTTTGCCGGATTTGATATGAAATTTATTGTTTTCATCGCTAAAGAGGTTAATCTCTTTATCGTCGGGAAGATTTTTAATAATATCGGAAAATTCTTTAATCGGCACGGTAATGCTGCCTTCCTCTTCCACTTCGGCGTTTACGTAGTGGATGGTGGCCATTTCCATATCGGTGCGGACGAGTTTTAATTTACCTCCCTGCGCTTCCATTAAAAAGTTATGCAAAATCGGAAGCGTAGTGCGGGAAGAAACCCCCGCAGAAACAATTTGAATTCCTTCCAAGAGCGTGTCTTTAGTAATATTTATTTTCATATCTTAATCCCTATTAATATGTCTTGTTTATTGTGTGGATTCTGTTTATTTACCTATACAACTCATCCGGCGGCCTTGTGTATAACTTGCTTTTTTTATCCACATCATACACCGCCCCAAAAATCGTTCGTTTCTTTTTGTAAATTGTCCCCCGTTTATCCACCGTTTTTTATTTTTTATCCACAGCTTTAATATCCATAATAATCTGGTTTATTTCCGCCGCAAAAAACGGATCCTGCTCTACTTTTTCTTTCACTACGTCTCTTGCGTGTACGACGGTGCTGTGGTCGCGGTTAAATTCCCGCCCGATTTCCGGCAACGATAAATCCGTCAGCTCCGTAGTTAAATACATGGCAATTTGCCGCGGCCAGGCGATGGACTGCGTTTTTCGTTTGGAATTAAAATCTTCCATACGGATATTAAAATGCTTGCCGACTATTTTTTTAATTACGTTTATGTTAATGTTTAAATCCGTTTCGTTGGTTAAAATATCCGCCAGCAGTTCTTTGGCAATGGCAATGGTGGGGGTAACGCCGTGCATGCTGCAATAAGCCACTAACCGAAATAAAGAGCCTTCCAGTTCGCGGATATTGGTTTGAATACCTTCTGCAATAAACGAAAGGACATCGTCGCCGATATCAAAATTAATGGAATCGCGTTTTTGGCGCAAAATGGCAATACGGGTTTCTAAATTAGGGCGCTTTACCTCCGCAATAATGCCGGAGAGCAAACGGGAGGATAAACGCTCGTCTAAATCCAGCTGCTGCGGGGTGCGGTCAGAGGACAGGACGATTTGTTTTCGGCTTTCAAACAACGCGTTAAACGTATAGAAAAATTCAATTTCACTGGCGGATTTCCCGGCTACAAACTGAATGTCGTCCATTAAAAAACAATCCAGCGAACGGTATTTTTTGCGGAAGCTTTCCGAAGATTTATTTTGCAGCGCTTCAATATATTCGCTGACGAATTCTTCGCCGGACATATACAGTACGCGCGCGTCGGGATTTTCTTTTAAAATCTGGTTTCCAATGGCGTGCAGCAGGTGGGTTTTGCCCAGCCCGGGGGCGGAATAAATTACCAGCGGGTTGTTTTCGCGGTTGCCCAGTTTATGCACCACCGCTTCGGCCGCTTTATAAGCAAAGCGGTTGGAAGGGGATTCAATAAAATTATCAAAGGTATACGAAGAATTTAAGCGCGAGGGAAACGGATTTTTTTTAATGACAGGCGCCGCTGCGGGTGCGGCCGGGATAACGTCTTCTGCCGAGTTGACGGCCGGGGCCGCCGCTTGCGCAGATACCGCATACACCACGGTAATTTCCGCCCCTAAGTGTTTTAAAAAAGCGTCTGTGATGATGGTTTCGTATCGTTCCCGAATGGTTTTCCCCCAAAATTGGTTGGGAAGGGTAATGGTCAGCGTATTTCCTTCATACGAAAATTGGGCAGGACGCAGCCACATGTCATACGGATCTTTTCCTATAATTGTTTCAATATCCTGAAAAACGGGAATCAACTGGGGGTAAGCTTGTAAATTCTCCACAATAATGCCGCCATAAAGAAGTATTTCTTACATCATACTACTTATTGAAAGTGAGGTCAATGGTTAAAAACAAAGGAAATGATGTTAAATAGCTGAAAAACAGTCAAATTTTAATTTTTTTAAAAACAAGCCCCTTCCCCCTTATTATATTATAAAAAGCATTTCTGAAAGGTTTTACAGAAAAATCAAATCAACCCTGCCGCATTTAAACTAGTTAGTTTTTGCGCTTGTATCCGGCAGAAATCCCTTTTATAATAAGAGAGATTTCTCTTTTATTATAGAATAAGCTACAATATTAATAGGAATTATTATTAATAAATATGAATACACCTCACATTACATTTAACGGCCTGGCGGTTTCACTGCGTGGGCATACGCTTCAAATCGGGGACAAAGCCCCCTCTTTCCAATTGGTGGGCAACTCGCTGGAGCCGGTTAGCTCGGATCGGTTTGCCGGGCGGGTATTGGTTATTTCGTGCGTGCCGTCGTTAGATACGCCGGTATGCAGTTTGGAAACCCGCCGTTTTAATCAGGAAGCGGCCTCTTTACCGGGGGACGTAACCATTTTAACCGTCAGTCGGGATTTGCCGTTTGCACAGGCCCGGTGGTGCGCCGCCAACGGAATTAAGCAGGTGGTTACCGCCTCGGATTACCGCAATTTCGGCTTTGCCGAAGATTACGGCGTACTGCTGGAAGATTTAGGCTTGTTGACGCGCGCCGTTTTTATAGTGGACAAACAAGGTATAATAAGATATATACAGTTTGTTCCTGAAGTAACGCAAGAACCGGATTATGAAAAAGTGCTTGCTGAAATTAAAAAAGTACTGTAACAGGAGAAACACGATGACGAAAGTAAACGAAATTTATAAATGTTCTGTATGCGGAAATATGGTGGAAGTCGTGCACGCCGGCGGGGGGGAACTGGTCTGCTGCGGCAAACCGATGCAGCTGCAAAACCCCGGCACCACCGACGGAGCGACCGAAAAACACGTACCGGTGATTGAAAAAATTGAAGGGGGGTACCGTGTTAAAGTAGGCAGTGTGGCGCACCCGATGATGGACGCCCATTATATTGAATGGATTGAGCTGATTTGCGAAGAATGCGGCAAAGTACAGCGCAAATACTTAAAACCCGGCGACGCGCCGGAAGCCGTGTTTGAAACCAAGGCCGAAAAAGTAACGGCGCGGGAATACTGCAATTTGCACGGTTTGTGGCAGAAAGAAAATTAATGTTTTGCGCCCTCCTCGTCTGAGGAGGGCGCTTATGGACTTTAGGAGAAAGCAACTATGATGGAAGCGGTAAAAATTTCAGATCATGTTTATTGGGTGGGTGCGATTGATTGGAACATCCGGGATTTCCACGGGTATTCCACCAAACGCGGTACGACGTACAACGCTTATTTGGTGATGGGGGAAAAACCCACACTGATTGATACGGTAAAAAAAGAATTTTACGGCGAAATGATGGAACGGATTCAGAGTGTGATCGATCCGAAAAAAATTAAAATCATCATTTCCAACCATTCGGAGATGGATCACTCCGGCGCCCTGCCGCAGGCAGTCAATTATATCCAACCCGAGGAAGTGTACGTCTCCGATATGGGCTTTAAGGATATTACGGCGCAGTTTCATTGTGATTTGAAATTAAAAACCGTCAAAACCGGCGACCGGATTGACGTCGGCGGCGATACGATTTCGTTCGTAGAAGCCCGCATGCTGCATTGGCCGGACAGTATGTTTTCCTATCTGGAAAAAGAAAACATTTTGTTTACCAACGACGTATTCGGCATGCACTACGCCACCAGCAAATTGTTTGACGACGAGAACGAAGAACGCCTTTGGCTCTACGAAGCCGAAAAATACTACGCCAATATCGTCCTGCCGTATTCGGACATTGTGCTGCGCTTCTTGGGGCAAGTGCAAAAGATGGGGCTTTCGCCTCGGATGATTGCTCCGGATCACGGATTTATTTGGCGCAAAGATCCTGCCAAAATTATCAGTTTGTACGCCAAATGGGCTTCCCAGGCGCCTAAAAATAAGGCGATTGTCGTTTATGATACGATGTGGGGAAGCACGGAAAAAATGGCCAATTATATTACCGACGGCCTGCGGGCGGGCGGAACGGAAGTCAAACAACTTTCCATGCATTCCAATCACCGCAGCGACGTGGCGACGGAACTGTTGGATTCCAGTGCGCTGCTTATCGGCTCGCCGGTACTCAACAGCCAAATTTTCCCGGCGATGGCAGACGTGTTATGCTATTTAAAAGGCCTTCGCAAAAAAGGACTGGTCGGTGCGGCGTTTGGTTCATACGGCTGGAACGGTTCGCCGGTGGACGAGCTGACCAAAACGTTGGAAAGCATGAACGTAGAAGTAGCGGCGCCGGCGGTAAAATCTTTATTTGTTCCCGACGAGAAAGTAAAACAAGCGTGCCGGGATTTGGGGTTAGCCGTCAGCCGTAAATTAGCGGAAAAAGTAAAATAGGAGTGTTCTATGTCGGCGCAAGACATTAACGAAGGGCTTCATTACGTGACATACGGTTTGTATATTGTTACGACGGCCGAAGCCGGCAAACAAAACGGACTGATTGTAAACACCGTGTTTCAGGTAACGGCGGAACCGGCCCGCGTGGCGATTTCCGTCAATAAAAAAAGTCTTACGCACGAAATGATCACCAAAAGCCGCGTTTTTGCCGCCATGCCGCTGGAACAGCAAACGCCGCTTCCGTTTATCGGAATTTTCGGTTTTCGGACGGGGCGGACGTTTGATAAATTGGCGAAAGTGCCGCATAAAACCGGTTTTTTAGGCTGTCCGATTGTAACGGAACATACGCTTTCGTATATGGAAATTGAAGTGTGCCAGACGTTGGATGTAGGCAGCCACACCCTGTTTGTGGGTGAAGTAAAAGACGCCGGGGTAATTAAGCCGCAGGGTACGGCGCTGACGTATGCGTACTACCATGATGTGATTAAAGGCAAAACACCGGCGGGTGCAACGCATTTATAAAAAAGAAAAGAGAGGAATATCTTATGGTAAAATATGTGTGCGAAGTTTGTGGTTATACGTATGATCCCGCAGTGGGCGATCCGGACAACGGCGTGCCGGCCGGAACCAAGTGGGAAGATGTAAAAGAAGACTGGGTTTGCCCGGTTTGCGGGGTAGGAAAGGATCAGTTTAAGCCGGAAAATTAAATTTTAGGCCGGTTTTGAAAAAAATGCTTAAATTTTAAGTATTTTTAATACTTCCCCAGGGCTTCCGCAAGGAGGCCCTTTTTACTACGGTCTAAACGAGCGGAGATTCAGAGCGCTGTTCAGCGGGAAACTTGCTATAATAAACCATATGAAAATTTTGTATATCATTACCTCTACCGAAACCGGCGGAGCGGAAAAAGCCCTGGCAGAACTGGCGTTGTATATGGCGCCCTTGCATACGGTTAAAATTATTTCTTTAAAAACGCTGGGGGCGGTGGGGAAAGCCTTACAACAAAAAGGCATAGAGGTAACCTCGCTGGAAATGAAATGGTATTCCCTGCGTATTATCCAGCGGCTGGCGGCGCAGATAAAGGCTTTTCAGCCGGATCTGGTGCATGCCATGTTATACCGGGCGATAGAATACGCACGGGTAGCTTGTGCAGGCACCCGTATCCCGGTGCTCAGCACGCCTCATTTTGATTTATCCAAAAAATCATTTGCTCTGCGTTGGACGGATTTTATATTAAAAGATTTAGATACCCTTACCGTTGCCGAATCCTTTACCACCGCCCGCTATTTGGTGGAGCATCAAAAATATCAAAAAGAGAAAGTATATTTATTGCCTAACGGAGCCGATCCGAAACGGTTTTTCCCGGACGAGCATATCCGCCTTCAAATGCGGCAAACCTATGGGTTGGAGCCACATCAGCCGGTTATTATCAGTGTCGGTCGGCTGGCGCCGGTAAAGGATCCGCTTACCTTACTGCAAGCTTTTCGCAATCTGCTGCGTACGGTGCCCGCTGCGCGGTTAATCTATGTGGGGGAAGGCCCGGAACGGGTGCAATTAGAGCAGTATATTCGAATGAATCAGCTGCAGCAAAGCGTCTTTTTGGTGGGGGAACAACTCCATATTAACGACTGGTTGAATATGGCGGATATATTTGTGCTGTCTTCCGTAGAAGAATCGCTTCCGTTGGCCTTATTGGAGGCGTTGCGGGCCGGGCTGCCCTGTGTAGTCAGCCGGGTGGGAGATATGCCGTTATGGGTAGAACACGGGAAAAATGGCTTTGTATTTTATCCACAGGATATTACGCTGCTGAGCTGTCTGTTAACGGAGCTGGCCCAGCACGAAGAACTTCGTCGGACAATGGGCCGTCAATCGTTGGAAATTGCGAAACGGATGACGGACACTTCTCCACAATATCAACATCTTTATCAACAAATTAAAGACAAAAGTTTTCACGTGAAAACAAATCGTTAGGAGGCTGTATGGAGCAACGTCTTTTTCTGGCCGCATGTATCATGTATGCCTTTACGCTGATGACTCGTTATTTAACTAAAAAACAAAAACTTAATACCGCTAAAGCTTTTGGATATTGGCATGCCTCGTTTTTATTTATTATTTTATTATGTGCGGCCTATTTACTGCTCTTTGTAATGGGAGGAGGAACCGGGGAACCGGTAGGGACGGGCAAAATTGTCGCTAGTATTGTAGTAGCTGCAATCTGTGCCGTGTATGGGTTTTTCCATGGGCAAAAAGCGGACGCCAAAAAACAAGAAAAAATAAAAAAAGCGGATTTGGAATGGAGCAACACGGTATATTTTGCCGGATTTGTAGCGGCATTCGTGATGTTTTTCTTTATCCAAGCTTTCAAGATTCCTTCCGCTTCCATGCATAACACCTTATTGGAAGGGGATCATTTGTTTGTTAACAAAGCGGTCTATGGCTTCCGCATTCCGCTGACCAACATCCGCTTCGGACAGTTTGAGGAAATTAAACCGGGGGATATTATCGTCTTTCGTTTTCCGGCCAAAGACCGCCAACAGCAAAATTGCGGCGGCAGTCAATACGGGAAAGATTTTGTAAAACGGGTCATTGCCATGCCCGGGGACACGGTGCAGGTAATTAACGGCCGCCCGTGGGTCAACGGCAAAGAACTGCCTCAGCAGGACTATGAATTGTACGAAGACATCGAACGCACCCCGTATTTTGAGGAAGAAGACAAAGCCCGCTATCAGAAGGTGTGGGAAGAACATCAATTAGATAATTATCTGGGGCTGTATCTGCGCGATTCTTTCGGCCCAGTTACTGTACCGGAAAACACGTATTTTGTGATGGGGGATAACCGGGATAATTCCTGCGACTCTCGTTTTTGGGGCCCGGTGCCGCGGGAAAATATCAAAGGCAAAGCCTGGTTTATTCATTGGCCGTTCAGCCGCATACGCTGGATTAAATAGTTGGTTTTCACGTGAAAACTTTTTACCTGCGGATACAGGTGTTTTCACGTGAAAACTGCTTCCGTATATATTGCTTTTCTGGTTAAATTAATGTTTAATATAAGTATACTTTTAGGGGAGGATTTATGGGAGAAATCGTCGTCGTTGCCAACCAGAAAGGGGGGGTAGGAAAGACTACCACTTCTATCAATTTATCGTATGCGCTGGCTTGCTTAAACCAACAAGTGCTATTAGTGGATTTTGACCCGCAGGGGAACGCCGGTTCCGGTTTGGGCGTTACGGTGGCAGACGGCGAAAAATCGGTTTACCATTTGCTTACCAAAACGGCTCCGTTTGAACAGGTGGTGCGGCAAACCTCCAGCGAAATGCTGGATGTCCTGCCCGCTTGTAAGGACTTGGCGGGCGCGGAAGTGGAACTGGTAAACGTACGCGGCCGGGAAAATATGCTTAAAGACGCCCTGGCTCCTTTCCGCGGTATGTACGATTATATTATTATTGATTGTCCTCCCTCTTTGGGTTTGCTTACGCTCAATGCCATGATGGCGGCCGACAGCGTGATTACTCCCGTTCAATGCGAGTATTACGCCATGGAAGGCTTGGCTCATTTTATGAGCACGGTCTCTAAGATCAAACAATTTTTGCATCCCAAACTCAAAATGGACGGCGGCGTACTGACGATGTACGACGCGCGCATGAATTTATCCAAGCAGGTTTTTGCGGAAGTAAGCCGCTTTTTTGGAGATCAAGTGTATAAAACGCCGATTCCGCGCAATATCCGCTTAGCCGAAGCGCCCAGTTTTGGGCAGTCTATTTTTGATTATGATCCCGCCTGCCGCGGTGCCAATGCCTATATTCAGTTGGCAATTGAATTTTTAACCCGCCGCGGGGCCGATCCGACGCAATATAAAGATTTTAAAATGACGGGTGAAATGCCCTTGAACTACGATTTTGGAGGATGACGATGTCCAGACAGGCTTTAGGTAAAGGTTTAGATGCTTTAATTAAACAAACGCAGGAAGTCATGCAAATGCCGTCCGACGCGGCCCAACACACGCAAACGCCCGGCATGAGCATTACCCGTATTGCCATTAATAAAATCGTGCCCAACCGCTTTCAGCCGCGGCGCGTGTTTGATGAAGAAAAACTGCAGGAATTGGCCCAATCCATTAAGGAACACGGCTTAACGCAGCCTATTGTAGTGGTATACGATGCCGGGTTGGATAAATACGAAATTGTGGTGGGGGAACGGCGGTTCCGGGCCACGCAGCTGGCGGGGATGACGGAAATTGACGCCATTGTCCACAAACACTTGGGCGACCAGGAAATGTGCGCCTTGGCCCTGATTGAAAACATCCAGCGCGAAGATTTAAACCCCATTGAAACGGCCCTGGGCTACCGCAATTTAATGAGCAAATTCTATATTACGCAGGCAGATTTGGCTTCTTACTGCGGCAAATCCAAGGCGGCCATTTCCAATGCGCTGCGTCTGCTGGATTTGGAGCCGGAAATCCAACAATCCCTGCAGGAAGGATCCCTTTCCGAAGGCCATGGCCGGGCGTTGCTGATGGTAACGGACAGCGCCAAGCGGGACGGATTATTTAAAAAAATGCTCAAAACCAAAATGTCCGTCCGCCAAGCCGAAGCGGCGGCGCGGGCGTTGATGTTCCCGGTCAAAAAAGAAGACAAAGCCGGCAAACCGGTGGAAATTGCCTCTTTTGAAAACGACCTGCAAACGGCTTTGGGCACCAAAGTGGAAGTGAAATGCGGCAAGAATATGAAAAAAGGCACGTTGGTCATTCATTACCATTCGCTGGATGAATTGGATAATATCGCAAGCCGGCTCAAAAATAAAATGCTGTAATTTGGCCACATCTTTTAAAGCACCCTCTGCAAAAGCGGAGGGTGCTTTTTATTGATTAAAAATACTTAAAAAATAAGGATAATTTTTATTTTTGCGGCAAATTTCCATTTTCCCAGCAGGCGGATAGTTCCGCAAAGGCCATTAGGGGCGGCAAAAGAAGCCGACAAGCGTTCGTTGGGGGCTGCATGCAAGCTGTTTTAACAGGCATAAAAAAGCCGGGCGCTGTAGGCCCGGCTTTTCTGCGGTGCAAATTACTAAACCGTAGCGTCCTGTTCGTAAAATTCCCGGATGGTTTCGCACACGCGGCGGATTTGTTCTTCCGTAATTTCCGGGAACATCGGAATGGAAAGCACTTCTTGGGCGGCTTTTTCGGCCTGCGGGAAATCTTCCGGGTTAAACCCGCGGTTTTTATAGGCGGGCTGTTTATACAAAGGCACCGGATAGTAGACGGCCGAGCCAATGCCGCGGGCCTTTAAAAAAGCCTGCAGTTCGTCGCGTTTTTCGGCGCGGAGAGTGTACACATAGTACGACTGCGCATACCCCACCGGCGGCGTGGGCGGCAGGACGACGGGCACGCCCGCGAGGCCTTCTTCATATAAAGCGGCGGCGCGGCGGCGTTTTTCCGTCCATTCCTCTAAATGCGGCAACTTGACGCGCAAAATAGCGGCTTGGATTTCGTCCATGCGCAGGGTGGAGCCTTCCAAATCATATTCATAGGCTTTGCCCAAGGCACGGCCGCTGTGGCGCAGGGAGCGGCAGCGGTTGGCGATGACGTCGTCGTTGGTGGTTACGCAGCCCGCATCGCCGCAGGCGCCTAAATTTTTGCTGGGGTAAAAGCTAAAGCACCCCGCGTCTCCAATACCGCCCACCATCACGCCGTCAGCCATGGCCAAATGCGCTTGGGCGCAGTCTTCAATTACTTTCAGGCCGTGTTCGTTGGCCAGGTGCATAATAGCGTCCATATTGGCGGGATAACCGTAGAGGTGCACGGGCAAAATGGCTTTCGTTTTTTTGGTAATTTTGCGTTCCACGTCGTGCACGTCCAAGTTATAGGTGCGGGGGTCAATATCGGCAAACACAAATTTGGCGCCGGTTAAAGAAATGGATGAAGTGGTGGCGATAAACGTAAACGGCGTGGTGATGACTTCATCGCCCGGCCCGATGCCGGCGGCCCCTAGGGCAATTTGCAGCGCGCTGGCGCCGGACGAGCAGCTAATGCAGTGTTTTACGCCGATCAGTGCGGCAAATTCCTCTTCAAATTTTTCCGTCTGCGGGCCCAGCAGCCAATGCATGGAATTGAGGGCTTCCAGGGCGGCCGCATTAATTTGGTCTTTTAGGCTGTCGTGCTGTTCCTTGAGGTTAAACAGCGGGATAGGGGTTTTGTCATCCGTCATAGCAAGCACACGCTCCTTGGGTTATTTAAACAAACTGTATACTTCGGGCATTTCCAGCAGTTCTTTGGTAATATTTTGGAAATCGTGCCCGGTAAAAGTGGCTACCAAACTGACGTGGAAACGGTTGTCTTGTTTGGTCACTTCGCTTTTTAAAATGGAAATGTTTTGGGCTTCAATCTGCTTGATGATTTTATCCACCACGCTCCAACGAGGTTCACAAGTGAGATAAAACGTATCGTAATGCTTCACAAATTCTACGAGTTTTAACGTTTTTCGCACGGCCAGCTGCACCATTAAAATGGCTACCGCGCATAAGGCGGCCCAAAAGTATTGGCCGTACCCGACGGCCATGCCGATGGCGGCCACCAGCCATACGCCGGCGGCGGTGGTCAGGCCGGAAATTTTATTTCCGTCCCGCAAAATGGATCCGGCGCCGATAAAGCCCACGCCGGTAACAATTTGCGCCGCAATGCGCCCGGGGTCGCCCCCAGCCTCGCCCATTACTTCCGAAAGCACCGTAAAGAGCATCGCCCCCAAACAGATTAAACAGTTGGTTGCAAAACCGGCCGGTTTGTCGTGGTATTGCCGCTCCAAACCCAGCGCGCCGCCCAGCACCAGCGCGAGGAAAATTTTAATAAAAATGTCGTCCATATCCTTATAATACAATAGAGAGCAAGAAAAAGTAAACCAACATCAGCAAAATGCCCACCGGCAATGCGGCGCGGGCCCAGTCGCGGCTTTTAATGCCCAGCTTGGACGCGCAGATGATGTTGGGGATGTTGCCCGGGATCAGCAGCCCGCCCGCCAAGATAAGCGACGCCAGCAAAAAGACCAAGGTTTCCTTCGGTAAAGACGGCATAATTTCAATACTGGCTAACGTAGCATTATCCAACACGGCGGAAAGCGAGTTAATCCAGTACAGTGCATATTTGGACAAATGGGTAATCGTGCGCGCGGCTAAGGGCTTGAGCCCCTCGCCCAGCAAAATAAGCGCGGCTACAAACAGGTACACTTTCCCGGCGCGCAGCAAAATTTGGCGGTATGTTTCCGCCTCGGCCTGCTGCTGCGGCTTGGCGGTAAGCGCCTGTTTGCCCAAGCGGGCGGCCAGCGCGGCAAACAAAATAAGCGCGGGCACAATCCATACGCCCATTAAGCGAAGCAGAAAAAAGAAATCCGCGTGGTAAGGCTCGCCCTTTAATTTGGCAATGACAATGGTGGAAAGCGGCTCGCCGATAGGCGTTAAAACGGCGCCAAAGCCGATGGCAAAACACGCATAAACGGCCAGCTGCGTTTTGGCGCGGGCGGGCAAGTCCAGCAGTTTAATGATTTCCGCCGTAATCAGGGCGGCAATAATGGCGGTCAGCACGCTGGAAAAAAGCCCGATGACAAACACCGTTAAAAACAATAACGTTTTCGGGCCGGTTTTGTTTTCCAGCGCGTGGATGGCGTGGGCGGTATGATGCCCGAAGCGTTTAAACAAAACGCCCAGCACCAACACGGCCGCCGTAATGGCGACGGGCTCTTTAAGCGCTTCGGCCATTAAATGCCCGCTCCACGCGCCCGACACCGTCACCGCGGCCACCCCGCACACCAGCAGAAAAATTTCCAATTCTTCTTCTACTTTGTGCACCAGAAAAGGCAGCGTCAGCGCTGCCAACACAATCAGTGAAAGTAACGTCATCACCACGACGGAGATATTTGATTCCATACTGTATTTAAAATTTTTTGTTTCGGTTCGTCCAAAGACTTTTTGGGTTATAAAAAAACCCGCCGCTTGCAAGCGGTGGGTTTTTTAAAAAACGACTGATTAGAAACGCGTGCCGAACTTGAGCATAACCGTTAAATAATGGTAATGCCCTTTGCCCAGCGCATCGTGGAATTCGTCGTTGGCGTCCAAATAATAGTAGCGCCCTTCCACACCGAAGATGACCGTTTCGTCAATATCAAATTCCAACCCCAGCCCCAGCATGGTGGCCAGGTCGGTGCTGTCGGTCGTCAGGTGGGAGCCGTCTTCGTTTTTCTGGCGGGCAAACATATGCCCTACCCCGATGCCTACGGGGATATAGAGGCGGGTGGACTGCGAGGGGAAGAAGTTAATGCGTCCCGTCACGAGCCCGGTGGCAATGCCGGTGCGGTAGTAGGCGTTCTGGCCGCCGGAGGTAAAATTGTCTCCGTCGCCGGGCTGCGCGTAGTTGGCGTCTACCCCCAAGGCGAATACCGGGGTAATGTTGCGCACAAAGCCCAAGCCGGCCGTCCAGCCGGTGCCGCCCAAATCCACTTCTTGGCCGTTGTGAAACCAGCTGTCCTGCGGCAGCACCATCCCGCCGTAAAATTCAATCCGGGTGGTGTTTTTGCGCAGGCCGTATTCCTGCAGGCCGTAGTATTCCTGCGCGGCGGCAGGCACGGCCAGGCACAAAGCACACAACAAAAGTAATTTTTTCATAAAACTCCTTTTGAAAGAATATCCCTTATATTGTAAAAATTTTACAACCCTTTTACAATACGAAGCGGCCGTTTGGGGTTTTGAAAGCGGCCGGAGATGTTGTCCTGCACGACTTGCTCCCACGCGCCGCGGGCTCGCAGGATTTGTTCGGCAATGTCGCGTACGGCGGCGGCGCCGCCGTGGCGGGGGGAGGTGTAGAGCGCCAACGCTTTGGCTTCGGGCACGCTGTTGGCCACCGCCAAGGGCAGCCCCACGCGAGAGAGCAGGCCCAGGTCAATTAAATCGTCGCCGATGAAAGCCGTTTCTTCGGGCAAGATGCCGTATTCTTTTTGCAAAAATTCCAACGCATGGTGTTTGACGGAAGTGTTGTAGAACAGGTAATTCATGCCCAATTCTTTTGCCCAAAACTCCAGCGTGTTGCTGGCGCCCTTAGACACGATGCCCGTCTGAATGCCGCAATACGCCAAAAACAACAGGCCCATGCCGTCTAGCGATTCAAAATTTTTGATTTCGCGCGCCACGCCTTTTTCGTCCGTAAAAAAGCTGAGCGTGCCGTTGGTCATCACGCCGTCCACATCGGTCAGCAGCAGCTTGAGGCGGCGCGCTTTTTGGATAAATTCCTGACTGAGGGTGTTCATACGGTTATTATACCTTTTCCGGCGGCCTAAAAATTATATAATGAAAATATGAAGAAAATTTTAAGTCTGGCGTTGTTTTGCCTGCTGGCGCTAAACGGCTGTACGCCCAAAACCGTCATCAGCAAAACATACAATTTTGACCAAATGAACCGCATCGGCGTGATGGGGTTCAGCAACACTTGGCCGGCCATGCAGGGCGTGGAAAACCTGTTTGCCAAATATCTGATTGACGCCGGATTTAAAGTGGTGGAGCGCGCCCAGCTGGAAAGCGTGCTAAAAGAGCACAACATTTCCGTTTCGGGGTATTTATCGCCGGAGACGACGCGCGAAATCGGTAAAATTTTAGGAGTGGACGTGCTGCTGATTGGCGAAGTAAGTTCGTACACGCCGGCCCGCACGGAACTGACGATGACGGCCACCCGCCGCACGGAAGCGCGCCCGGTGTACACGCAGGACGTGATGCAGCTGCCGGACGGCACTTATGTGGGATATACCCGCAACGTGGGCACGCAATATACCCACTCGACGGACGTGCGCCCCACGGAATACACCATTAACGCGCGGGTGGGGATTATCGCCAAATTGGTGGATGTGGAAACGGCCGAAATTATTTGGATCGGCTCGGACGAAGCGTCTTCCTCCAGCGCGCTGGACGCGGCCGATTATATTGCCCGCGGACTAGTCAAAAGTTTTACCAAAGAGCTTACCAAACTCCAGGAACAAAAATGACGCATACCCCTTCCTTTGCCCGGCAGTCTGCGGCGGTGTTATTTAAAGCTTTTTTTATGTTGGTCAAAACGCTGTTTATTTTGCTGGCGCTGACGGTAGGAGCGCTGGTGGCGGGGCAAAGTTCGGTGGCGCCGGTCAGCGTGCGGCTGCTGAGCGCTTACGGGATGGAATACGCGGTAGCCACATTTAAGCCGTACCGCCATTTGTTCCCGGAGCCGTATTTAATTGATTTAGAAAACAAATAACGAGGTTTTTATGTTAGACATCAAATATATCGTTGCAAATCCTGAAGAAGTAAAAAAACGCCTGTCGCTTCGCAAGCCGGAATTGGCGGAGCAGATTGACGGCGTGCTGGAAAAATACAGCGCGTATAAAACGGTGCTGGCCCGCGTGGAAGAACTGCGCGCCAAACGCAACGAGATGTCTAAATCCATCGGCAAAATCAAAAAAGAACAGGGCGACGACGCCGCCAAAGAAGCCATGGCCCAGGTGGGCAAACTCAAAGAAGAAATGGCGGTAAAAGAAGCGGAAATGGAACCGCTTAAAAAGGAAATCAACGATTTGCTCTTAAGCATTCCCAACCTTCCCAACGAGCACATTCCGGTGGGCGTGTCGGACGCGGACAACCCCGAATACCTGCCCTGCACGATTCCGCTGCCCAAATTTGATTTTAAACCCTTAGACCACCAAGCAATTGGCGAAAAATTGGGCATTTTGGATTTTGAAGCCGCGGCCGCGTTGTCCGGCAGCCGCTTTGCTTTGTTTAAAGGCGACGGCGCCCGCTTGGAACGTGCGATTATTTCGTTTATGCTTGATATGCACGCCAAGAAAGGCTATACCGAAATTTTGCCGCCCGTGATTGTAAACGAAGATATTTTAATCGGCACCGGCCAGCTGCCCAAATTCCGCGAAGATATGTACGAACTGGTGGGCGAGCCGAAACAATTTTTAATTTCCACCGCCGAAATCCCGCTGACCAATTTAAACCGCATCCGCGTGATTCCCGAAGCGGAACTGCCCATTAAGCTGACGGCATATTCGCCGTGTTTCCGCAAAGAATCGGGCACCTACGGCAAAGACACCCGCGGTTTAATCCGCAACCACCAATTTGATAAAGTGGAACTCGTGATGCTTTCCAAGCCGGAACACTCTTACCAAATGTTGGAAATTATGGTTTCCGATGCGCAGGAAATTTTGAAAGAACTGGGCTTGCCGTACCACGTGGTGGAACTGTGCAGCGGCGACATTGGTTTCTCGTCCGCCAAAACGTATGATATTGAGGTTTGGATGCCCAGCGAAAACCGCTTCCGCGAAATTTCTTCCTGCTCCAATTGCTTGGACTTCCAAGCCCGCCGTATGGGCCTTCGCTACAAAAATGCGCAAGGCAAACAAGAATATGTGCACACGTTAAACGGCAGCGGGCTGGCCGTAGGACGCACCTTTGCCGCCATTTTGGAAAACTTCCAGCAGGCGGACGGCTCTGTCATCATTCCGCCGGCCTTGCGGCCGTATTTTGGCAAAGACAAAATTGAGGCCAAAAAATAATGAAGAAGCTGCTCCACTGGGCGGCGGCCGGGCTGCTGATGCTGGCCGCGGCGCTTCCGGCCTCTTCGGAGCTGACGCTCCCGCCGGACGTGATGCAATACGCCACGGAAGGCATCAACGGCGTGTACAGTCTGGACTTTGACACCGCGCAAAAAAACATTGAGCGGGTGTTTAAGGACTATCCGGATCATCCGTTTGCCCACTTTGGCAACGCCATGATTGCTTGGAGCCGCTACGAATACGAGTACGAACTGAGCGACGACCGCCAGCGCAAAGTGTTTGAACAAATTTTGGATGAATCCATCACGGGCATCAAACGCTGGATTAAACAATACCCCGAAGACCCCAACGCCTACATGGGCATTGGCGCCTTGTACGGCTTGCGCGCGATGTTTACCATGCGCAACCGCAGCTGGATTACGGCGTATTTCTCCGGTCGAAAAGCCATTAAAAACCTAGAAAAATCCCTAGAACTGGATCCCACCTATTACGACGCTTATTTCGGTTTGGGCATTTACCAGTATTATGCGGGCACGCTGCCCTCGGTCATTAAAATTCTGGCCAAGATTGTGGCCATTAAAGGCGACCCGGATGAAGGCGTGGCCCAGCTAAACCTGGCGCGGGAAAAAGCGCATTTTACGTCCGACAGCGCCAAACTGATTTTAATTGAAATCCAAAATACGCGCAACAGCAAGTATTATGCCCCGCAAAAATCGCTGGAATACATCCGCCAGCTGCGCGCCAAATATCCCAAAAACCCGCTGATGCATTATGTGGAAATCATCTGCCTCTACGAAACCGCCCATTATGACGAAGTAACCGAACAGGCGGAAGCATTTTTAAAATTAATCGGCACCGATCCTTTTTATAAAGACATCTACATTTCCCGCGCGTATACGGCGTTGGGCACGGTACAGATGCAAAAAGGAAATTTTGAGCAGGCCCGCGCCTTGTTTGAACAAGGGCAACAAGCCATTAAAAACCAAGAACCCAGCCGCTGGGGCGTGTGGAATGAATTGCGCTTGGGCGAGGTGTATGACGTGCTGGGCGAGCGGGAAAAAGCCCAAAAACAATATCGCTATGTGCTGTCGTTTGACGACAAATGGGGCTTTGACGATTTGGCTAAAAAACTGCTGCAAACGCCTTACGTGGTGCCTGCCAGCCGCGACGTAGGCCCGCTGCCGCCGCAGGCTTGACTTTTTGTTTTTGGGGGAAACCTATGCTTCGGCATAGGTTTTTTTCTTTGAAAATTGGTATTATATAGAAAATTCAACAAAGGAGCCCTTAATGAAAAAAATTACGTTGTTAGCTGTATTTTTAAGTATGTTGTGTGCTTGGCCGACGGCCGTGTCTGCCCAAGGAATTGAAAAAGGAGATCAAATGGTTTCCGTTTTCTTGGGCGGGGCTGCCCCGTTGCAGGATTCTGGTGTACATTCTGAATCCATTACCGGGGATGCCATAGGCAATTCTGTGTTGGACTGGGGTGATGGTGCGGCCTCTTATGGCGTCCAATATATGTATGCCATTACGCCGAATTTTGCCATCGGAGCTGAATACAATGGCAATAATTTTGGCGAAGCCGAATATGAAAGAGAATATTTCCTCAACACCAGCAACTGGGGAGAAGACGAAGTGGACAGCAAAATGAACGTAAATAACTTTATGGTTGCCGGTCGCTACACGGTAAACCCGCAAGCCAATACCCGCTTTTATATTCCGTTAGGTTTGGGTATTGCTACGGCTAAAGCTACCTTTGATTACAGCTATGCCGAAATGATCAGCGGCCTTTTAGATCGCGACAGCTCTTCCGCCAGCAAAACCAGCACTTCCTTTGCCTACTATTTGGGTTTAGGCGTGGAAGGTAACATCAACGAAAACTGGATTTGGGGTGTGGAAGGCCGCTACCAAGGCTTCCAGTTTGATTACGGCAAATTCAGCGACGAATACGGTACGGAAAACCTGAGCTACTTCGCGCTGTTGCTGAAACTGGGCTACCGCTTCTAATTTAGGCTTTCTGCCTGGATAACCCCGCATTTTCGGATGCGGGGTTTTTGTTTATATTCAAAATTGGTATGATATTCTTATTAAGAAAAATTCCTATAAGAAGGCGGTATGAAAAAAGTTTTTGGCTCGCCGTTGTAATTACCCTGGGCTGTGTATGGCCGGGCTGGGGGCACGCGCAGGGCATCCAAGCAGGAGACCAATTTATTTCCGTACACGCGGGGGCGGGCGGTGCCACCAACAATACGCATTTGGGGCTGGATTTTCGGGATGATACCGGCTACCCGCTGGCACAAACCAAAGATTTTGGTTGGGGGGATGAATCGGTAGCGTTTGGCGCGCAGTACTTATATGCCGTCAGCCCCTACTGGGCGTTTGGGGCGGAATACAACGCCAACTGGTTTGACGGAGCCTCCGAAGAATTACACGCGTGGGGCGGCAGCGGCCAGCATATGAAAGCCGAGGTAGATCAGGATATGGACGTGCATAACCTGATGGCGGCCGGGCGGTTTACGCTTAATCCGCAAGGGACTTTCCGATTTTACATTCCGTTCGGGGCGGGTATTGCCTTTTCCAAAGCGACTGTCAAAAACAGCTTTTGGGAGCAAAACGGCGGGGCGTATACGTCCTTGTCGGACAGCCGCAGCGAAAGCAGCCGCTCGTTTACCTACTATGCCGGGCTGGGGGTGGAGCACCGCTTGGCCGGGCAGTGGCTGTGGGGCTTGGAAGGACGGTACCAAAGCTTTTCGTTTGATTATGATAAATTCTTGTCCGGCTTGGGCCGCGAAAACCTGCATTATGTAACGGTGTTTTTAAAGCTGGGGTATGTGTTTTAACGTAAAAGCGTGAGGGCAAAACCCCCGCGGATTGTACCGCGGGGGTTTTTATATAGGTTGTTAATTGGACGGCCGAGGGGGCGTTCCCGCGTCCGTCCCGCGCTAAGAATAAAAACCCGTTCCGGGCACGAAACCGAAACGGGCGGAATTAGGGGCGCACAAAAAACCCGCTCCGAAGAGCGGGTAGAAAATTATTTTTTCTTTTGATCTTTCAAGGCCAAATAGCCCATTAAGCGGTAAATTAACTTAGACACGTTAAATTCCGTAATGACGTCGGCCTTTCTTTGGCAGGCTTCTACCACGTCCACCGCCACGATTTTTTTATGCTTAATGACTTCGCGGAACAAGTCCAGCGCTTCATACCACATAAATCCGCCGGGCTGCGGGGTGCCTGTCGCCGGGATGACGGACGGGTCAAAGCCGTCCACGTCAATGGTGATATAGACGGTGTCCGTCAGTTTTTTAAGTACCTGCGGGATGAGTTTTTTAATGTCGCGGTTTTCGTGCATTAAAAACGTGGTTACTTTGCCCGCATTGCAGTATTGTTTTTCTTCGCTGGCTACGCTGCGGATGCCCACTTGCACCACCGGCACCTGGCGGGAGGCCGGATACAGGGCGCAGGCGTGGCTTTTGGGCGTGCCTTCAAAGGTTTCGCGCAAATCGGCGTGGGCGTCAAAGTGCAAGATGCTTAAGTCTTTATATTTTTCAATATAAGGCTGCGCCAATGCTTGGGTAACCGTATGCTCGCCGCCGATGTAGAACGGAATGGCTTTGTATTGCATCAGGTTGCGAACCGTTTTATCTATATTTTTGAAAACGGTATTGGTAGAACCTTTGCAGTTAATGGCCGGCTGGGTGTTGATGCCCAGTTCCCACGTTTCGGTTTTGGTTTCTTCGTCCCAAAGTTCAATTTGGGTGGAAGCTTCGATTACCGCGGCGGGGCCTTTGGCGGTACCATGTCCGTAGCAGACCGTTTTTTCAAACGGCACGGGCACGACCACGAATTTAGAAAGGGGCAGAGAGCTATATTTGCTCTCTAGCCCCATAAACTTATCGGTTTGTACGTTATCGCTCACAATGTTACCGGAGTTATTTTACAAACACAGCCGCCGCTACAACGGTGGTCCAAAGACCTTCCACGCAGATGGCGGACTGGGTAATGTTGGTGGTGCGGACGATTTTACCGCTCATTTTCCAGATTTCTTCTTTCTGGTCCCAAGTGGTATTATTGTCGAACTCGATGCCCAGCGTAGTGGAGAGCATCAAAGCTGCCAAGTCTTCCGCATAATCGCCGGCTTGTTTGTCGGTTTCGCCGAAGCTGTGGTGTTCGGAAATGTATCCGTGCGTTTTCTTTCCTTCTTTCGGGATCGCCAGACCCACGGAAGCGGAAATCAAGCGGCGGTATTCGTTGCTCGTGTTTCTGCTGATGACGCAATGCAGAATTTGGCCCGGGTGCAATTCTTGAAGGCCTTTGGATATCGGCACGGTTTTGCAGCCGGGAGGGAAGATGCTCGACACAGGCACCAAGTTAAAGCTGGCGATTTTGGCGTCTCTCAACGCTTCTTCAAAGCTGGCCAGTTTTTCTTTGTGTCTGCCAATTCCTTTGGTAAGGAATATCTCTTTGGGTACAAACGCTTCGTACATTTTTATTTTTCCACTAATTCCTTGATGTGAATTAATATAATATAAATTATAACAAATAACAAAAAGAAAAAGACTTTTGTTTTTCGTTATAATCCGAGTCCTCTTTTACCGGTTGCTCCTTCGGGCGCAAAACCGATACAATAAGAGTGTAATATATTCCTATGAAAAAAACAAAATTTCTTTTGGTTACGGCTTTTCTTTTAACCGCGACGGGAGCGTATTGTATGGCAGATATGTTTGAAAACGGCGTTTTGCATTTTGATTATAAAGCCGAGGAACTGGCCCCGGCCGAGGCGGCGGCGCGCGTGCAGCTGGAAAAGGATTTAAACGCGCTGGTGGCCATTCCCAAAGAGCAGCGCACGTTTGAAAACACCATTATGGCCTACGAACGCGCGTTTGACGATTACGGCAACGCCTTGGGAATGAGCGGATTTTTGTCGTACGTGTCTACGGATAAAAACTTTCGCGATGCGGCCCTGGCGCTGCAAATGCAAATCAGCCAATATATGGTGGACGTGGCCACCCGGCGCGACGTGTACCGCGCCATCCGCGAATATACCGACACCAACCCCCAATTAGACCCCGTGCAGGCCAAGCTCGTCAAAGAAATGCTGATCGGGTTTAAAAACAGCGGTATGGAACTAAACGACGAAGAGTTGGAAAAATTTAAAGCGCTCAACAAACAAAAAGCGGAATATATTATCAAGTTTGACAAAAACATCCAGGAATACAAAGATCCCCTTGCCGTTACGCGCGAGCAGCTGCAGGGCTTGGGCGAAGATTATATTGAAAAGCTGGAAAAAACCGACGACGGCAAATACCTGGTTACCTTAGATTATCCCGACTACGTGCCGTTTATGCTAAACGCCGATGATGAAGCCGCCCGCAAGGCGCTTGAATTTAAATACAACCGCCGCGGCGGCGCGGAAAACGTGGAACTGCTGGAAAAAACGCTGACGCTTCGCCGGGAGATTGCGCACTTGCTCGGATATGAAAACCATGCGCAAATGAAGTTGGAAGACCGCATGGCCAAGAACCCCCAAACCGTGATGAAGTTTTTGAAGAATTTGCAAAAAAAGCTAAAACCGCTTGCCAAAAAAGAAGACAAAGAAATGATTGCTTACAAAAACGGCAAGACCGGCAAAAAAAGCCGCACCTTATATTCGTGGGAAAGCGGCTATTGGAGCAACAAATACCGCAAAGAAAATTTGGATCTGGACAGCGAAAAAATAAAAGAGTATTTTCCTTCCCAAGTGGTGATTGACGGGATGCTGGATTTGTTTGGCGGGGTGTTTGGCATTACGTTTGAGCCGGTGGATATCCCGGTGTGGCACCCGGACGTAAAAGCCTTTAAAATTACCGACCGCGCCAGCGGCCGGCTGATTGCCTATTTTTATATGGATCTCTATCCGCGCGAAGGCAAATACAAACACGCCGCCTGCTTTGGCTTGGTGGAAGGGGAAGAAAAGAAAGACGGCGCCTATCAAATCCCGTTTGTCGCCATTGTGGCCAATTTAAACAAACCTTCCGCCACGACGCCTTCCCTGCTGAAACACGGCGAAGTGGAAACCTTGTTTCACGAATTTGGGCACGTGCTGCACAACGCGCTGACGCAGTCCAAATACGCCGCGTTTTCGGGCACCAACGTCAGCTGGGATTTTGTAGAAGCGCCCAGCCAAATGCTGGAGCGCTGGGCGTGGGATCCGCAGGTGCTCAAAAAAATCAGCAAGCATTACAAAACGGGCGAACCGCTGCCGGACGATTTAATCCAACGGATGATTGCGGCCAAAAATTTCGGCTCGGGCGGGACGTACCTGCGGCAGGACTTTTTTGCCCAGTACGATATGACGCTACACACCGCCAAAACCACGCCCGACTCCACCAAACTGTATTTTGACTTAACCAAAAAAATCCGCGGGCTTCCGCTTACCAAAGGCACCCTTCCGCAAGCCTCTTTCGGGCACATTATGGGCGGGTATGACGCCGGGTATTACGGGTATTTGTGGTCGGAAGTAATAGCGGAAGACTTTTTCGGCGAGTTTAAAAAGAACGGCATTTTTAACCCCGAGACGGGGCTTAAATTCCGCCGCGAAATTTTGGAAAAAGGCGGCACGCTGGATGAAGAAAAAATGGTGGAAAACTTCTTGGGCCGTCCGGCCAAGATAGAACCGTTCTTGCAGTCCATCGGGCTGCCGCAGGAGGATTTATGAGCGTAGTCATCGGGATAGACGTGGGAGGCTCCACCACCAAAATCGTGGGGTATACGGACGCCGGGAAATTGGTCTCCATGCTCAAAGTGGAAGCCGCCGACCCGCTGACTTCCGCCTACGGGGCGCTGGGAAAATTTATCAACGAAAACGGCCTGGCCCTTTCGGACGTGCAGCAAATCATCCTGACGGGGGTGGGGTCTTCGTTATTTAAGACCAATATCTACGGGATTGCCACTTCCAAGGTGGACGAATTTGAAGCCATCGGCTCTGGCGGCTTGGCTCTTTCGGGCAAAAAGGAAGGGCTGATTGTCAGCATGGGCACGGGCACGGCGTTTGTGCGCGCGGGGAAAGACGGCATCCGCCACATTGGCGGCTCGGGCGTCGGCGGCGGGACGGTGCTGGGCCTGTGCAGCAAGCTGTGCGGGGCTACCTCGTTTAAAACCGTGGTGGAAATGGCCGAAGGCGGCCGGCTGGGGCAGGTGGATTTGAACATCGGCGACATCAGCACCGGCGTGATTTCCACCCTCACGCCCGATACGACGGCGTCCAACTTCGGCAAAATGGAAGACGGCGCTACCCCCGAAGATTTGACCGTGGGCGTGCTCAATATGGTATTTCAAACCATTGGCATGATGGCGGTGTTTGCCTGCCGTAACGACTCCGTAAAAGACGTTATCCTGACCGGCACGCTTACGCTGGTGCCGTTTGCCAAACACGTGTTTGAGGCGCTTCATAAAATGCACGGCGTCAATTTTATTATTCCTCAAAACGCCATTTATGCCACCGCTACGGGGGCGGCGTTATCCTATTTGTACAAGAACGGTAAAATTCATGTCGGCTAATGTGCAATCGTATAAAAAATCCAGCTTCGGCCCGGCGTTTTTCTTTTTATCCAAACGCCGCCGCGAAGCGTTGGCGCATTATTATGATTTTTGCCGCCGAATGGATGATATCGCAGACGAGCCGGACGTCCCCTCCCCCGGCCGGCAGCTGGACGATTGGGAAGCGGAGGTGCACCGCATGTACGACGGCGCGCCGCAGACGGAGCTGGGCCGGCTGCTGCAGGCGGACGCGCGGGAATTTTCCATTCCTCCCGATCGGTTTTTATTGTTAATAGAAGGCATGCGGGCCGATTTAACGGGGCGGACGTATCCCACCCGGCAAGCGTTGGACTGGTATATCTACCGGGTGGCGGCTGTGGTGGGGCTGGCCACGCTGGACATTTTAGGCGTGCACGGGGAACGTGCCGAGGCGCTTGCCTGGCAGGAAGGCGCCGCCGTGCAGCTGACGAATATCATCCGGGACGTGTCCGAAGATGCCAAATTGGGCCGAGTCTATCTTCCGGACGATTTGCTTACCCGCTTTGGCCTTACCCGCCAAGACGTATTGAACAACCGATCCCCGCGGGTGCTGGCGGCCGCCCTGCAGGAACTGGCGGCGCAGGCGGAAGCGTATTACGAGGCGGCTTTTAAACAAATGGCGGGGTTTAGGCGCCTGAAAATGATCCCGTGCCGGGTAATGGGGTATGTATATTTAAAAAATCTTGCTAAAATAAAAAAAACGGGCTTTTTGGTTGCCCGTCCGGTTAAATTGACGAAGAACGAAAAATTGTACAGCATTGCTTATGCATTATTTAAAACCTTTTTCTAATTGTTTGGCGTTGTGGCTGGCACTGGGACTGCTGCCGGGGGAACTCTGGGCGGCGGGCGCCAAGCAGCAAAACATTTCGTCGTGTTTGGAAAGCGGCAAAAAAGCCTACACCGCCAAAGATTATTTGCAGGCGCAGGATGTTTTTACGCGGTGCTTGAAACTGGATTCCGACAATGTGGAGGCGCTTTTGTCGCTGGCGGGCGTACTGCTGACGCAGGACGATTTGAACGGAGCGGAAAAGTACTTTACCGCCGCCACCCGCAGCATGAAGCGCAACTCGCCGTATTGGTCGTACACCTACTCCATGCTGGGGGATATTGCGCTGAAGCAACAGCAAAACGATAAAGCGCTTAAGCTCTATTCCAAATCGCTGGAATACAATGCGGCCAACGTCAATTCGCTGGTGGGCAAGGGCGTGATTGTGGAATATCAGGGCGACAAACAGGGCGCCAGCGAGTATTACCGCTCGGCCCTGGCGGTGGAACCGCTGAATTTGATTGCGCGCAAACGGCTGATTAATTTGGAACCGGATTATTTAACCAACGATGAAATGCTTACCGCGCTTAAACAGCGCTACGCCGTTGCGCCGGAGGCAACGGAACTGACCGATGCCGATAAAGCGTTGTTTGAAAAAATTCATCAGGCCGAACAGCGCCGCGGCGTGGATTATTTAAAAAACAAATACCTCAAAGTGCCTTCGGAATACGTGGTTACGATTAATAAAGACACCGGTTTTGAGCGGGAAATGCTGACGCTGGCCGGATATAAGGCAATGGAAAAAAGCATCGGGCAGGACGCGATTGCCGTGTTCCAAAAAGTGGGCGTGCCCATTAAGGATGTGTTTGATTTAAGGGATATGAAGGGCGAAAAAATTTTTACGCCGGAAAGCACCCTTACGGAAAGCGGTTTTTACGTGTATACCGAAGCGCTGAAAGGGCGCAAAGCGTTTCTGATGCCCAACGAAGCGGTGCCGCCCACGCAGGCGTTTTTGGCCCAAGTGGCCGCCCGCGTGCAGGAATTAAAAGACGCCGGCTATGTGGAAATTACGCGTTCCGAATACAAGATGATTCAAAACCAAACCAAATGCTCCGATGAAACGTTGCGCAGCAAACTGGGGGTGTATGTGTTGCCCGTTACCAAAAACGACGTGCGCTATTTCGTGTTGGCGCGGCAAACGGCCGACCCCAAAAAAGGCGTGGCGTATTATTACTTGATGGCGGCGCACGCCAAGCGCAACCCCAAGGTAAAAGTGCCGTCCAACTCGCTGGTGGAAAGTTATGCGTTTTACGGCTATACGGTGTGTTTGGACGACGGGAATTTGTTGGAATAGCCGGACAAATCTAAAAAAGAGCGGAGGCTTGGCCCCCGCTCTTTTTTTGTCTTACGCGTTTTAAGCTTGTTTGCCGATCAGCTTTAAAAATTCTTCTTCCGTCAGCACCGGCACGCCCAGTTCGCGGGCTTTTGCCAGCTTGCTGCCGGCGGCTTCCCCCGCCACCACATAGGCCGTTTTTTTAGACACGCTGGAACTGGCTTTGCCGCCGTATTGCTTGGCCAGTAGTTCGGCCTGCGGGCGGGTCATTGTTTTGAGCTCGCCGGTAAACACGAGTGTTTTCCCGTCCAAGATATTGCCGGAGAGTTCTTTTTTGGGCTGCGTAAAATTAAGCCCCGCCGCGCGCAAGCGTTCAATTTGTTCCTGGGCGCGCGGGTTTCGGAAGAAATCGTAAATGCTTTTGGACACAATCTCCCCCACTTCCCGCACGTTTTGCAAGTCTTCCAACGACGCGTTTTTCAAGGCGTCGAGCGTGCGGAATCGGTCTGCCAAAATTTCGGCGGTCTTTGCGCCCACAAACGCAATGCCCAGCGCAAATAAAAGGCGCGAAAGCGGTTTTTGTTTGCTGGCTTCAATGGCGTCTAAGAGGTTTTGGGCTTTTTTATCTTTAAAATTTTCCAAATTTAACAAATGCAAAAATGTCAAATTATAGATGTCTGCAAAGTCGGAAACGTAATGGTTTTCCAATAATTGATCCATCACCACATCGCCCAGCCCGTCAATATCCATGGCTCCGCGCGAGGCAAAGTGCAACAGCCGCGCCCGCAGCTGCGCCGGGCAGGACGGATTGACGCAATAATACCCCACTTCGTCGGGCTCTTTATACACCGGCCCGCCGCAGGACGGGCAAACAGCCGGCGGCAGGACTTCTTCTTGCCCTTTGTGCTCCACCACTTTGATAATTTTGGGGATGACCTCGCCCGCGCGCTCTACAATCACCGTATCCCCCACGCGCACGCCCAAGCGTTTAATTTCGTCAAAATTATGCAGGGTGGCGTTGGAAATGGTTACGCCGCCCACCGGCACGGGCTGCAGCTCGGCCACCGGGGTAATTACGCCGCTTCGGCCCACGGAAAAAAGGATGCGGTTGACGGCGGTGGTGGCCTGCGGGGCGGGGTATTTAAAAGCGATGGCCCAGCGCGGGCTTTTGGCGGTCACGCCTAAAATGCGCTGAAATTCAAAACGGTTTACTTTTACCACCAAGCCGTCTACGTCAAAGGGCAGTTGGTGGCGGGAAGATTCAAATTGATTATAAAAACGGATGACTTCGGAAATCTGCGTGGTTTTGGTGCGTGCCGGGCAGACGGAAAAACCCCATTGGCGGCATAAATCAATAAATCCGCTGAAGGAATCGGCCGCGATGTTTCCCGCGCCAAAGGAGTGGGCAAAAAATTTAAGCGGCCGCTGGGCGGTAATGTGCGGGTCTTTTTGGCGCAGCGAGCCGGCCGCGGCGTTGCGGGTGTTGGCAAAGGTGTTTTCGCCCGCCAGCTGCTGCTTGCGGTTGAGTTCTTCCAAATCTTTTTTATCCAGATACACCTCGCCGCGTATTTCCAACAAGCCGGCGGGGGCATTTTCTATTTTGTGCGGGATATTGCACACGGTGCGCGCGTTGGCGGTAATGTCTTCGCCCACTTTTCCGTCCCCGCGGCTGGCGGCGGTTACCAAAATGCCGTTTTCGTACGTCAGCGAACAGGAAACCCCGTCTATTTTCCCTTCCACCACCATTTCAAAATCATTGCGTTGGAGGGTTTTTTCGGCGCGGGCGTACCATTCGCGGATGTCGTCTGCCGAGTAGGAGTTGTCCAGCGAGAGCATCGGCGTCGTGTGCCTTACCGGGGAAAACAGCGCCCCGGCTTGGCCGCCCACGCGCTGGGTGGGCGAATTTTTGGTGCGGTATTGGGGGTATTGGTCTTCCAGGTCTTTTAATTGTTTGTAAAGCTCGTCGTACTGCGTATCGGACAAAATCGGATTGTCCAAATTATAGTAAAGGTTGTTATGGTAATTGATCAGCTTTTTAAGCCGTTCAATCTCTTCTTTCGGGTGCATAACTTTTATTTGCGTTCTTTTTTCAGCTGATCCAGCAGGCCGTTGATGAACTTGCTGGAATTTTCGGTGGAGTATTTTTTAGCCAGTTCAATGGCTTCGTCAATAATGGCGGGAACGGGCGTTTTTTCCGGGCTGAACACCATTTCATAGGTGGCCATGCGCAAGATGGAGCGGTCTACCGCCGACATGCGGGCCACCGTCCAGTTTTTGGCATAGGCGGAAACGAGCTTGTCAATCTCTTTTAAATGTTCGGTCGTACCGGAAACCAAGTCTTGGCAAAACGGGTAGCAATCCCCCAGTTCTCTTTTAAAGTCCGCCGCATAGCGCAGGACGTCTTTTTCCTGGGCGTCTTTGGCACTGTCGGCGTAATAAAGCGATTGCAAGGCACATTCCCGGGCCATTCTTCTGTTGCTCATTTTCCCCACCTTCAAAACAAATTGTAATAAAAGTTATATAGATTTTAGCAAATTTACGCCGCCCTTGCAGGAACGCGTGCGCGCAAAGCGCGTAGCGGCAGGATAATGCTTTTTTATACTGGTATTCTGCATTTTTTTGTGATAAGATAAAAAAGCTGAAAACTACCTAAGGGGGGAAGAAAATGAGAAAAATAAGTCTATTCTTACTGGCGGCGCTTTTGGTGGCGGCTCCGGCTTTTGCAGAGTCGGTAACCGGCCGGGGGCGCTATGTATCGCGTGATGTCAACAATCTGCCGGCATTCCACGCGGTAGAAGTACGCGGCGATATTGAAGTGGATTTTATGCAGGATAAAATCACTTCCGTCACGGTCAGCGGACGGGAGAACCTGGTGGCGCTGTCGGACGTACGGGTGGAAAACGGCGTGCTGGTGGTAAGCTTTACGCGCCCGGTGCGCGTGCGCGGCGAATACGAACTGCGTGTAGCGGTAAGAGCGCCGGAATTGACGGCCGTAACCGCCAGCCAAAGCGGCGAGTTTGACCTGCGCGGCTCGTTGGACGCTAACCAACTGACGCTGACCACGGATGCGGATTCGGATATTTCCATGGATTACGTAAACGCCGACACTATTACGGTAGCCGCCTATGACCGCTCGGACATTGAACTGGGCCGGGTACATGTGCAGCAGGTAAAAGCCACGGCTGACGGCCGTGCCGATGTGGATTTGTCCGGCATGGCGGAAGAAGCCGTGTTGACCAACAACGGATCGGGCGAAATTGACGCCGACGACCTGCGCGCCGTTACGGTGCGCGCCACCGCGAACGCTTCCGGCAAAATTAAAGTAAACGCCGGCGAAGCCTTATATGCCCAAGCCAACGGCCGCGGCAGAATTGAATACAGAGGCTATCCTTCTACGCTTCGCAAAGAAGGCAACGCCCGTAAAGTCGTGCGCGACCGCGACGAAGATTACGACGACTACGACGATTAAACCCGTCTTTTGCAACCAAGGCCCCGCAAGGGGCCTTTCTTATTGTGCAACGCTCTTGGAAATTCTATAATAAAACCATGAAACGTTTCGGAGTTATGTTGGCAAGCTTGGGGCTGGCGGCCTGCGCCGGGCAGCCGCTTGTGCAGGCGCCGTTAGGCGCGGACAGGGACGGGCACGGATGTATCTCACCCGCCGGCTATACGTGGAGTACGGCCCGGCAGGCGTGCATACGGGTGTGGGAAGAAGGCATTGCCCTTAGCGGCGTGCAGGATGAAACGGAAGCGTATGTGGTGCTGTCTGCCGACGGGACGCAGGCGGAAGTCTTTTTGCCGGTTAAAACAAGCCCGCTGCTTCTTGCCCGCTCGTTTACGGAAGACGGCCCCTGTTGGACGCAGCCGGGAAGCCCGTGGCGCCTGTTGCGCCTGGCGCAAGGGTGGCGGCTGTGGAAGGAAGGCGTGCTTTTGTATCAGGCTTCCAACCCGCCCGCGCGTTGACACATTTTTGCGGAAGTTGGTATAATAAATATGTTCCCGTATAGGGGAACTATTTTTTTGAAAGAATAACTAAATGGCCAGATACGATAACAGAAGAGAATACAAAAAAGATCTCTATCGCAGAAACCAGAACATCCGTGTGCCCGAAGTAAGAGTGATTAATACCGACGGCGCGATGATTGGGGTCATGCCGGTGGCGCAAGCCATCGCCTTGGCCAAAGAACAAGAGCTGGACTTGGTGGAAATTTCACCCAACGCCCAGCCTCCTGTGTGTAAGATACTCGATTACAACCGGTATGTTTACGAACAGGGAAAGAAAGCGGCGGAAGCCAAAAAGAAACAAGCCAAAGTAACGTTAAAAGAGCTGCGCATCAAATCGCGCATTGCTCCGCACGATCTGGACGTGAAAATCCGCCAGATTGAAGAATTCCTGCGCAAGAAGGATATGGTGCGTTTCGTAGTGGTGTTCCACGGCCGCGAAAACCAGCACAAGGATATCGGCATCCAGATTTTAAACGATACGGCCAAACGCTTGGCCGAGCTTGCCAATGTGGACGGCGGACTGCAGTCCATGGGCAACCGGATGTCTATGACGTTTGTGCCCAAAAACTAAACCGATTTTTAGGTTCTTTTTAGTGTACTGCGTGCGGGGCTTGACCGGCTCCCGGCGCAGGTTGTTCGGAAAAAGAACTAATTAAACAGAGGTACTGATAAAATGCCTAAATTGAAAAACCACAGCGGCGGCAAAAAACGCTTCAGAAAAACCGCCACGGGTAAATTCACCCACAGAAAAGCCGGCAGAAAACACTTGCTTACGCCTGTTTCTGCCTCCCGGAAGCACGAAACCAGAAAGACCGGCGTGATTACGCCCGAGTCCAACAAAGGGAAGATTTTGGAAAAATATCTTCCTATGGCCAAATAAGAGGGTAGAAACATGAGAATTAAATTCAGCGTTGCCAGACACGCAAGAAAGAAAAAAGTATTGAAAAGAGCCAGCGGCTACTATGGAGACAAATCCCGCCGCTTGCGCATGGCCACCCAGCAGCTGGATAAATCCGGCGTGCATGCTTACGTTGGCCGCAAAGACAAAAAAACCACTTACCGCCAGTTGTGGATTACCCGCATCAATGCCGCGGTGAGAGAGGAAGGTTTGTCTTACTCTAAATTCATCAGCGGCCTTGCCAAAGCCAACATCACGCTTAACCGCAAAATGTTGTCTGAAATGGCGATCAAAGACCCGGTGTCCTTCAAGAAATTGGTGGACGTGGTCAAAGCCGCGTAAGCGTTTCTGCTTTGCAAGTAAAAACCCCGCTCGTATGGGCGGGGTTTTTTATGTGGAAAAGTTGCGCGGGCGTTTGCCGCGGCCGTGCCGATTACTGGCGGATTTTTTTAATGCTCCCGGTATTTTGGAGCAGCAGCTGGTTAATTTGCGCTTCTTGATTTTTCAGAAGTTTTTGCTGTTCGTTGAAATACGCGGTAAAGTTGGCGCTTTGCGCGGCGATGTTTTTCAGCTGGCGTTCCGTTTTGGCGGTAATCAAAAAAGCTTTGTACTTCACGTCTCCCCCAAAAGTGGTTTCAATGTCGGACAGGGTGGCTTGGTTGGAAAGCTGCACCGCTTCCAAGGCGCGTTTCATGCGGGCGCGGTCGGCTTCGGAGGCTTTCCCGGGCAGCAGGTCTTCGGACATGCTTACCTCCATAATCTGCGGGGGCTTCGCCCTGGGCGCGGGCTGCTGCGGCGCGGCGGGCAGGGGCTGCGCGTTGATCTTTTGGAGGACGGCCGCGAACTCTTTCATCCGCGGATCTTTGGCTAAATTGTGTTGGGCGGCCGCTATCTTTTTCATCATTAAATTGGTATATTGCTGCAGCCAAAACAGGCGGATTTGCTGTTCCTGCTCTTTGGACGTGCATCCGGCCAGCACCACAGCGGCAACCAACAGAAATAAGCTTCTTTTTTTCATAAAAACTCCGGTTCCCCCACTATAACAAATTTATTCCAGCCCATACAAGGCTTTTGCCTGCCGGGAGGTCATTTCGGCCAGCTCTTGCAGCGGCATATTTAAATAATCGGCCACAAATTCGGCAATCAAGGGAATGTTGGAAGGATCGTTGCGCTGGCCGCGTTTTCCTTGCGGGGAAAGATACGGGCAGTCCGTTTCCAAAATAATTTTGTCCGCGCCCGCTTTTTTAACGGCTTCGCGGATGTATTCATTCTTTTTATAGGTAAAACAGCCGTTGATTCCCAGCAGCATGCCCCTGTCCAAGGCTTGTTTGGCTTCTTCATACCGGGCGCAGAAGCAGTGAAGCACGCCCGGGTACTTGGTGGAAGAAGATCCGTTCCACTGATGTTTTAACAGGCGGAAACTGTCTGCATAGGCGGCGTAATCTTCGCCTTCGCGCCGGATGTGCAGCACAAGCGGTTTTTGCGTTTGGTTGGCCAGCGAAAGCATACGGGCAAAAGTTTCGTGTTGTTTTTCTTTATCGGCAAATTCCAAACACGTGTAATCCAGCCCGATTTCCCCTACGGCCACGTTGCGTTCGTCCGGCAAAAGGGAGGGCAGCCGCTTCCAGGCGGCTTCGTCCATTTTGCAGGCATATTCCGGATGAACCCCCAGCACCGCGCGAATGAGCGACGGATGTTGCGAAGCCAAGTCCAGCGCGGGCTGCCACTCTTCGGGCGAACAGCCGATTTCTACGCTAAGCGTCAGGCCGGCCTGCGGCAGGTTGTGGGTAATTAATTCCGTGCGGTCGGCGTCAAAAGCGGGGTCGTTTAAATGGGCGTGCGAATCAATAAAGTGCATACTATATTGTATCTTTTTACGGAGAAATTTTAGAAGGGTTTGTTTTTTTGATACAGTGGAAATATGTATTTTCTTTGCAACAAATCTATCCCGGCGGAGAAAAAAGCCGGATTTACGCTTATAGAGCTGTTGGTGGTCGTTTTAATCATCGGTATTTTGGCGGCGGTGGCCTTGCCGCAATATCAGGCGGCCGTCCTCAAAAGCCGCTATATGCAGACGATTACGCTTGCGGAAAGCATTTTTAAGGCGCAGGAAGTCTGCCGCATGGCCAATGGTCAGTATGCGGCCGCGTTTGACGAGCGGGATGTGGAGCTCCCCTCGCATTATAAGGTTCCCGCATATGACGGCGAAGGAAAGGGGGTGTCTTTAGTGACCGCCGATCAAAAACAAGGGTGCTATTTCCGGGAAACCCGCACCGGTTCTACGCCGGCCAGCTATATTAACTGTTATTTAAAACCCTTTTCCGGGCAGATGATTAGTTACCGCATTTATTTGTCTAATTATAACGAGGATGCATCGCTTATTCGGAAGACGAGCGGATCAATCAAGCCTGCCGCGTATTGACGGGATTAAGTACCCCTTCGGGGCGGTTTGGAACAGGCGGCTGGGTGTATTTGTTCCCTTCCGCGGCCTAGTTCGTTTGCGGCGGGGCCAGGTCTAATCCAAAAATACGCTTGTTTTTGCGCATCACCCTTTCTATACTGGCTGATAGGAAGGGTTTTTTATTGCTCTTTGATCCGACGGGAAAGGCGGCTTCAAAATTAGCAGTCTAAAAAAGGGGTTGACAAAAATAAAATAATTGCATATAATACTAGCAGAGAGAAACAAAGAGTGCTAAAAATAAAACCGGCACGCTCCCGTTTCCCCAAAAGCATATGAGAATTTTAAAACCGGAAATTGCCAAAGCCCGTAAAGAAAAGATCCTGCGGTGGGTCATCCAGCAGTTTGTGGAAACCCGCCGGCCGGTCGGTTCGCAAATGATTGCGGACGGCGCCCTGCCGGATGTTTCCAGCGCCACCATCCGCAACATTATGAAAGAACTGGAGGAAGAAGGATACCTTTACCAGCCGCATACTTCCGGCGGTCGTATTCCTACAGACAAAGCCTACCGCTATTATGTGGATTACCTGGCCAACGTGCAAAAAATGGCCGCCCGCGAGCGCCAGCGCATTGAAGAGCAGTACGATGCCCGCGTCAACGAGGTGGACAATATACTGGTGCAAACCTCGCGCTTATTGGCGATGCTTTCCGGCGCGGCGGGGTTTGTGTACACGGCCAACGTGGACGACCAGCGGATTCAGCGGCTGGATTTTGTGCCGGTGGCGCCGGGGCTGATTTTGGTAGTACTGGTTACGCAAGCGGGCGCCGTGCGGCACTGGCCGGTGCGTACGGGATACGTGATTGAACCGGCCCGCCTGCGGGTACTGAGCCGCTTTATTAATGAAGAAATTGCCGGCCGCACGCTGGCTCAGGCGCGGCAGGTGCTGTGGCAGCACATTCATTCCGGCCATCGGGAAATTTCCGACTTGGCGGATTTAACCACCCAGGTGCTGAAAGATATTGAACGGCCCCAAACCAGTGCGGATGAATTGTATGTGGAAGGCATCGGCCGCCTGCTGGAAAATACCACGCAGGAAGATTACGAAGATTTGAAACAAATGATGCGGGTGGTGGAGGAGCGCGAACGGTTTTCTTCGCTGCTCAATGAAAAGATGACGGATATGGAAAAATCCAACCAGAAGTTAAACGTCAGCATTGGCAGCGAAAACGAACTGGCGGAACTGCGCAACCTGAGCATTGTGTCTACCGCTTGCCGTGTGGGGGATAAAACGGTAGGGATGTTGGGCATTATCGGCCCGAAACATATGGAGTATACCAGAGTGATGTCCTTGGTAAATTTTATCGGAAGTTTGTTGGAAGCTTCTATGAATACCTGGACGGCTTTGCCCTCCGAGGATGAGAAAGACTATGAGTAAAAAACATCAGCATAAAAACGGCGGCGAGGAAACCGCCCAAGCGCTTGATGAGCAGGACTTGCCGGAAGTGCGCGAGCCGGAAATGGAAGTAAAACCGGCGGACGAGCCCGCCCCGGAAAAAAAGCCCGATTATTACGACCAGTTGGTTCGTTTAAGCGCGGACTTTGACAACTACCGCAAACGCACCGAGCGGGAAAAAGCTTCTTTCCTGGCTTACGGGAAAAAAGAATTTGCCGAAAAACTGCTTCCCGCGTACGAAGTGCTTTTGCGCCAGCGCGCCGAACTGGCCAAAGAAGAAGACAAAGGAGAATGTTCCGCTTCGCTAAAAGCCGTTAAAGACGGGCTGAATATGGTGTTTGCGGAGCTTGAAAAAGCTTTTAAGGCCGAAGGAATTGAGCATATGGATGTGCTGGACAAACCGTATGATCCGGCCACCCAGGAAGTAGTGGCAATGATTCCGTCCAGCGAAGATCAGGACGGACTTGTCTTGCAGGAAGTACAGATGGGATTTACGATGGACGGCAAAGTCCTGCGCCCGGCGCGGGTCATTGTCGGCCAGCACGCGGAAGGGTAATGCCCGTTCCGCCCAAATGGGGTAAAATTTTTTGATTTCACAAGGAGAAATAAAGTATGGCTAAAATTATTGGTATTGACTTGGGTACTTCTAACACCGCCGCTGCGGTGATGGAAGGAGGCAGAGGAACGATCATTCCGTCTGCCGAAGGGAGCTCTATCGGCGGAAAGGCTTTTCCGTCTTATGTAGCTTTCACCAAAGACGGCCAGCGCCTCGTGGGTGAACCGGCCCGCCGGCAGGCCATTGCCAACCCGGAAGGCACCGTAACCGCCTTCAAACGCAAAATGGGGGAAAACTATAAATACAATTTGCGCGGGCAGGAATTTACGCCTCAGCAGCTGTCGGCTTTCATTCTGCAGAAAGTGAAAAAAGACGCCGAAGCGTTCTTGGGCGAACCCGTGGAAAAAGCCGTCATCACGGTACCTGCCTATTTTAACGATAACCAGCGCCAGGCCACCAAAGACGCCGGCCGCATTGCCGGGTTGGAAGTGGTGCGCTTGGTAAACGAACCGACGGCTGCCGCGTTGGCCTTCGGGATTGATAAAGCCGGCAAAGAACAGAAAGTAATGGTCTTTGACTTGGGCGGCGGTACGCTGGATGTAACGATTATGGAAATGGGCAAAGAAGGCACGTTTGACGTGCTGTCCACCTCCGGCGATACGCAGCTGGGCGGTACGGATATGGATAACGCCATCATCGCGTGGATGGTGGATGAATTCCGCAAACAGACCGGTATTGATTTGTCTCAGGATAAACAAGCCCAACAGCGCTTGAAAGACGCGGCCGAAAAAGCCAAAATTGAATTGTCCACCACCATGGAAACGGACATCAACCTGCCGTTCATTTCCGCGGGGGCGGACGGCCCGAAACACTTGGAGCTCCAATTGTCCCGCGCCAAACTGGAAAGCTTGGTGGACGACATCGTCAAACGCTGCGGCAAATCGGTCAATCAGGCCTTGTCGGACGCGGGTTTGACGGCCTCGCAAATTGACCGCATCATCTTGGTCGGCGGCCCGACCCGTATGCCGATTGTGCAGAAATACGTGGAAGACTTGGTCGGCAAGAAAATTGAACGCGGCATTGACCCGATGGAATGCGTGGCGATCGGTGCGGCGGTGCAAGCCGGTATTTTGACGGGCGACGTCAAAGACGTACTCTTGTTGGACGTAACCCCGCTGTCTTTGGGGCTGGAAACCTTGGGCGGCGTGTGCACGCGCCTGATTGAACGCAACACCACCATCCCGGTGCGCAAGACGCAGATTTTCTCTACGGCGTCGGACAACCAGCCGGCCGTAACCATCAACGTCTTGCAGGGCGAACGCCCCATGGCCAAAGACAACGTGCCGCTGGGCAAGTTTGACTTGGACGGCATTCCGCCGGCTCCTCGCGGCGTACCGCAGATTGAAGTTACGTTTGATATTGACGCGAACGGTATTTTGAACGTTTCCGCCAAAGATCTGGGTACCAACAAGGAACAGCATATCACCATCAGCTCGCCCAACAAGCTCAGTGATGCCGAAGTGGAAAAATTCGTCAAAGACGCAGAGAAATTTGCGGAAGAAGACAAGAAACACAAAGAAGTCATTGAAGCCAAAAACCAGGGCGACAGCGTGCTCTACCAGACGGAAAAATCGCTGAAAGAATACGGCGATAAAGTGTCTCAGGATGACCGCTTGGCCATTGACCGCGCCTTGAGCGACTTAAGAGACGCCCTCAAAGGCGAAGATGTGGCCAGAATCAAATCCGCCACGGAAGAAGCCTTGAAAGCCGGCCAGAAATTGGGCGAAGCGATGTACAAAAACGCGCAAGCTCAACAGCAGGCCCAAGCCGGCGCCCAAGCCGGTGCTCAGCCCGGGCCGGACGCCTCGGCTCAAGCCGGTGCGGCAGGCAACGGCGGCAAGGATGACGTGGTAGAAGCCGAAGTGGTAGATAAATAATCTTCACTTACCAGCTATGAAAGGGGAACCGAACGCGGTTCCCCTTTTTTATGGGCGGTTTTTACTTTTAAAAGCATAAAAAAGTAAAATAACTGTATGCCCCAGTATTTTGCAGATATCAAAGAAACCGAATTTTTTCTGATGGATGCGGAAGCCCACCACGCCTGCGCCGTCGCGCGGCACCAGGAGGGGGACGAAATCCGCGTGTTTGACGGTACGGGCCGCCAGTATATGGGGCGCATTGACCGTATTCAAAAAAAATTCGTGCGCGGCACGCTGTTAAGGCCGTGCCAGGTGCGCCGTCCGGCGCTGGAGTTGGAGCTTTGCTTTGCGCCCAATTCCCGCACGGGGCTGGAAGACGTGTTGGACAAATGCACCCAGCTGGGGGTGGCGGCTTTTCGGCCGGTGGTAACCGAGCGCAGCGAATACGATGTGCTTAAAAAATGGGACGGCAAAAACGACCGCTGGCACCAAATTATGATTGCCGCCTGCAAACAGTGCGATACGCCGTTTGTGCCGGCAATACTGCCGCCGTTAAAATTTTCGCAAGCTATCGGGCAGGAAATCCCGTCTTTGATTGCTTACGAGGCCGAAGAAACGCATACCTTGGCGTGGGGACTGGAAAAATTGGGCCATCCCAAACGCCTGCGGGTGTATGTGGGGCCGGCCGGGGGCTGGACGGATGAAGAAATCGTCATCGCCGCGCAATACAATGTACTGCCCGTTACGCTGGGCGTCAATATCCTGCGGGCGGAAACGGCGTGCATTGCCGTAGCCGCCAAACTGTTATAATGACTACTTTTTTTATTAAAACTTTCGGCTGCCGCGTCAACCAGGTAGAGAGCCAAGCCCTCTTGGAGCAATTTCTGCGCGGCGGGTATACGCCGGCCTCCTCGCCGGAAACGGCCGATATTTGCCTGCTCAACACCTGCACGGTAACCCATCAGGCCGATAAAGACGTGGAAAAACAAATCCGCCAAATTTTGCGCCGCAACCCCAACGCACGCTTGGTGCTGACGGGCTGCTACGCCGCCGCGCACGAAGCGCAGGTGCGCGAAAAGTTCCCGCAGGCGCAAATCATCGGCAAGTACGACCTGGGCGAAAAGCTTTTTGGTGTGGAAGACGTGTGTTGGACGGTGTCCGGCCACGAAGGGCACAGCCGCGCTTTTATTAAAATTCAAGACGGGTGCGACTGTTTCTGCTCCTATTGTATTGTCCCCTATGCGCGGCCCGTTAAGCGTTCCAAACCGCTGGCGGATGTGTTGCATGAAATCCAGACCTTGGAAGCAAAAGGCTTTGCCGAAATCGTGCTGACGGGCATTAACATCGGCAACTACATCTGCCCGCAAACGGGGGCGGATTTGGCCGCCCTGTGCGAAAAGATTGCCGCCCTGCCGGGGCGTTTTCGGGTGCGGTTTTCCTCTATTGAATTGCAAACGGTAACGGACGGCATCATCCGGCAAATGGCCTTGCGGCCTGACCGGTTTTGCAATTATTTTCACCTGCCGCTGCAGGCCGGGTGCGATAAAATTTTAAAGGACATGAACCGCCATTACAACACCGCCGCCTACCGCGCGCGGGTGGCGGATTTGCGCCGGCAGGTGCCGCAAATCGGCATCTTTGCAGACGTAATTGCCGGCTACCCCACCGAAACCGAAGCTGATTTTGAAGCGACGGCGGCTTTTATCCGCGAAGTAAAACTGGCGGGCCTTCACGTATTTAGCTATTCGCCCCGCCCGCGCACGCCGGCGGCGGCGCTGCAACAGCTGCCCCGCGAAGAAATCAAACGCCGCGCAGACGCCCTGCGCGCGTTGGATAAAGAGCTCCGCGCGCAATTTGCCGCTTCGCTGGTGGGAACGGAGCAGAAAGTGTTTATAGAAGAGCACAAACAAGGCCGCCCGCACGGGATTACTTCCAACTTTCAGCAAACGGTGCTGGAAACCGCTCAGCCCTGCCGCGGGCTGGTGCGCGTGCGGATTACCGGGGCCAAAGGCGGCCTGTGCCGGGGCATTTTGTGCTAGGCGGGCTTTTGCCCTTCTAAGTGAAAATGCTACAATATAACCAATGCCCCGCCTAGGCAGGAAGTGCCGACATTTCCGCTTTGCAGGTTGGGCGGATTATTGGTATAATATATATATAATTTGTTCCTGATTATTCATTAACAAGTTAGATTCTTTTTTAGGCAAGAGTAGATAAAACAATGGTAGCCAAAAAAAATCTGTGTGTACTCATCTTGGCGGCCGGAAAAGGCACCCGGATGAAGTCCCCTCTTCCCAAACCGCTGCATATCGTTTGCGGTCTTCCTATTATCGCACATATTTTGAAGGCGGCCCAAGCCTTGGGCCCGGCCGCGATTGGCATTGTCGTGGGGCACGAAGCGCAAACGGTGGTAAACGCCGTGCAGGCCGGCCTGAGCCAGTGGGGCATTACGGCGCCGGTGGTGTTTGTCCAGCAAACCGAGCTGACCGGATCGGCTTCCGCCGTTAAAGCGGCCGTTCCTCTGTTGCAAAAATTTGAAACCGTTTTAGTGTTAAACGGCGATACGCCGTTATTAAAAGCGCAGTCCTTGGCGCGAATGACCGAAGTGTTTGAGCACAACGAAGCCGGCGCGCTTGTATTGGGCGTTACGGTGCCCGACCCCAGCGGGTACGGGCGCATCATCCGGGCGGAGGACGGCTCGTTTGAAAATATCGTAGAAGACAGCGACGCCGACGAAGAAACCAAAAAAATCGCCGAAATTAACAGCGGCATGTACGTTTTTAATTCCCACGCGCTGCAAACGGCGCTTACCCAGCTTACGCCGCAGGGCCCGAAACGCGAATACTATTTAACCGATACGCTGGCGCTGATTAAGCAAATGAATCAGCCCGTAGTGGTTTTTGCGGGGACGGATTACCAGCAGGCGCTGGGCATTAACAGCAAAGCGCAGCTGGCCGAGGCCGAGCAAATCATGCGCGACCGCGTGGCCGCGGAACTGATGGACGCAGGGGTAACCCTTGTGCGCCCGCGGGAAGTGTATATTGATCCGGGCGTTAAAATCGGCACGGATACGCGCATTTGCCCCGGCTGCTATATTTGCGGCAACACGGTCATCGGCAAAAACTGCGAGATAGAAGGCAATGTGTATATCAAGGACTCGGTCATCGGCGACAACGTAACCCTTAAAATGGGCACGTATATTGAAGAGTCGCAGGTGGAGGCGTGCTGCCAACTGGGGCCGTATGCGCATTTGCGTCCGAAATCGGTGCTTAAAAAAGGCGCCAAAGTGGGCAATTTTTCAGAAATTAAAAAATCCGTCATCGGGGAAGGTTCCAAAGTAAACCACTTAAGCTATATCGGCGATACCCAAATGGGCGCCGGCGTGAACGTGGGGGCGGGAACCATTACCTGCAATTATGACGGCAAGAACAAACACCAAACGGTTATTGAAGACCATGTGTTTGTAGGGTCTAACGTGAATTTTGTGGCGCCGGTAACGGTGCACGAATATGCAAAAATCGGCGCGGGGTCAACCATCACGAAAGAGGTTCCGGCGGAATCTCTGGCGATAGCCCGTTCGCGTCAGGTCGTTCTGGAAAAAAAAGGTGTAAAGAAAAATGACTAAAAGCGTAAACGGCGATTTAAGAATTTTCTCCGGCAATGCCAACATTGCTCTGGCGCAGAAAATTTGCAGCCATCTCAATATGGAAATGGGAAAACTGCGCGTAGAGCGGTTTGCCGACGGAGAAATTGACGTCCAGATTTTGGAAAGCGTCCGCGCGCACGATTGCTATTTAATTCAGCCCACTTGCCCGCCCGTCAACGAAAACTTGATGGAACTGTTGATTATGATTGACGCCTTTAAACGCGCCAGTGCCGGCAAGATTACGGCCGTGATTCCGTACTTCGGCTATGCCCGCGCCGACCGCAAGGCCTCCCCGCGCGTGCCGATTACGGCCAAGCTGGCCAGCAATCTGATTACCGAAGCCGGGGCCGACCGGATCATGACGGTGGATTTGCACGCGGGGCAGATTCAGGGCTTTTTTGACATTCCGGTAGACCATTTGCGCGCGCGCAAAGTGTTTTTGGATTATTTCAAAGATTTTGACCGGAAAGATTTGGTGGTTATTTCGCCGGATGTGGGCGGCGTGGAACGCGCCCGCAAATTTGCGGCCCGCATGGATGCGGGGCTGGTGATTATTGATAAACGCCGCCCCAAAGCCAACGAAGCGGTGGTCTATAACGTCATCGGCGACGTGAAAGACAAAGTAGCCATTATTTTTGATGACATTGTGGATACGGCCGGTACGCTTACCACCGTAGCCCAGAAAATCAAAGAGCGGGGCGCCCGCGAGATTTATGCGGTTTGCACGCATGGTCTGCTGTCCCGCAACGCGATAGACAAAATTAACCGGTCGGAAATCAAAAAGCTGGTCATTTCGGACTCGCTGCCGATTCGCGACTTGGGGCCGAAGGTGGAAGTGCTGTCGGTGTCGTATTTGCTGGCGGACGCGATTAAACGCAACCACGACGGCCGCTCTATCAGCGATATGTTTAACTAAAACGAAATTTCAAAATTTTCGGATGAAAATTTTTGGAGGAATAAAATGGAAAAAGTAACTATCTCTGCCGCCGCCCGCGAAGGGATTGGCGTCAAAGGGGCTCTTTCTAAAATCAGAGCCGAAAAGAAAATCCCGGCCGTCATTTACGGCGGGCAAAAAGAACCTGTTAGCGTAACCGTAAGCGTAAAAGATTTGGACAAAATCGTAAAAGCCGGTAAAAACACGCTGGTGGAAATGGATTTAAACGGCGCCAAAGAATTGGCCCTGGTAAAAGAAATCCAATACCATGCCGTAACCGACAATCCGATTCACGCCGATTTTCAGCGCGTCAGCATGAAAGACAAAATGGACGTCGTTGTTCCGCTTAAACTGGAAGGAACCCCGGCCGACGTGGCCAACTACGGCGCTATTATTGAACACATCCTGCGCGAAATTGAAGTACGCGCCTTGGTCAGCGCCATTCCGCACGAAATCGTGTTGGATATTACGCCCATGACGATCAACAAAGGCTTGGTAGCCGGCGATATTAAACTGCCCGAAGGGGTGGAACTCATCACGGATGCCGAAGCCCCCGTGGTGCACTTGGCCATTCCGAAAGAAGAAGAAGCTCCTGCTCCTGCGCCGGCCGCTGATGCCGCCGCCCAGCCGGAAAGCTCTTCCACCAAGGGCAAGAAAGACGAAGAAGGCAACCTCACGAAGGACGCCGCTAAGAAATAACGTATGCAATATCTCCTGGCGGGGCTTGGAAATCCCGGAACCGAGTATGAACGCACGCGCCACAACGCCGGATTTATGGTGTTGGACGCCGCCGGACAGAAATGGGGCGCCGAGTGGAAAGCCTGGCAGAACTTGGGAGTATATGCAAAAGTAACGGTGGCGGGGAAAGAGGTCTTTCTTCTGAAACCTTCCACGTATATGAATGAATCGGGTCGGGCTGTATCCAGCCTGGCCCGGTTCTATAAAATCCCGCCGCAAAACTGCTTGGTGTGTTTTGACGATGTCTCGCTGGCGGTGGGCAAGCTGCGCCTGCGCAAAAACGGCTCGGCCGGCGGGCAGAAAGGGATGAAAAGCGTGATTGAGCAGTTGGGCACGCAGGACATTCCCCGCCTGCGCCTAGGCATTGGCCCCAAGCCCGAAAAATTTGATATGGCCAATTTTGTGCTTTCCAAATTTCCCAAGGCCGACCAACCGGCGTTGGAAGACGCCCTTTCGCGGGCGGTGGACGCTTTGGAAATGCTTTTTACGCAAGGCATGGAAAAAGCGATGAATACCTTTAACTGATTGATAAATTTATAAAAACATCCAAAACCCGGGGCCGGGAAATTCACCGCCCCGGGTTTTTATTCATAGCCTAGCGTTTCGTGTTGGCCTTGACTCGTTTTTTTTTTTTGATACAGTGTGTCTACGTTGATTTTTTGGCACAGAAGCAGTAAACTTTAGCCTAAAAATCAACATGCTGAGGAGGTTGTGATGGGAAAAGGTTTTACGCTAATTGAATTGTTAGTAGTGGTATTGATTATCGGCATTTTAGCCGCTGTTGCGCTGCCCCAATATGAAAAATCCGTTGAAAAATCCCGTGCTGCCGAAGCGGTACAGATGTTACGCTATATGAATCAGCAAAAACAGCTGTATATTTTGGCAAACGGGGCGGATGCCGTATATAAGAAAAAGAATGAAGATTTGGGAATAGAGCTGCCGGCCGGGCTAACTTGCTCTTGGACGGGGGAAGAAGAAATTTGCTGCAACAAGGACTGGTGCTATATAAACACCGGGTTTATGTGGGGATCCATATGTGTAGGAAACGAGAATGTGATTGCGGCTCGGATGGAAGGAGACGGACGTGAAGCTGCTGCTGATAATCCGAGAAACTTAAAATATAAGTACATGTTAGAATATGAGACATGTGAAGGGTCAGCTAATACGATTGTATGTTACGGAAAAGAAAACTGGTGTAAGCTGTTTAAAGGAGAAGGAAACCCCATTTAAATTTAACCCCGCTTTAAAAGCGGGGTTTTTTACGCTCTTTGTGGTTAAACCGGTTTGTTTAGTTTTACGTGCCACAGGTATTCCGTGTTTCCGTGTGTGCCTTTAATGGGGCTTTCCATCACTTCGCCCGATACGCCGCCGTATTTTTCTTTCAGGTTTTCTTCAAAAAAGTCCTGCACGCGCCGAATGGCAAGCTGCCGGTTTTCTTCCGTTTTCACGATGCCGTGCGGCACCTGTTTGGGCGTCAGCTCAAACTGCGGTTTAATTAAAAACACGATTTCCGCTTCTTTTGCCAGCACCGTAAATAACGGCTCCATAATCATCGTTAAGGAAATAAACGAAACGTCCACCGCCGCAAACTGCGGGGCTTGGTCAAACAAATCGGCCGTCATATAGCGGGCGTTGGTTTCGGGTTTAAAGTGAAAGTTTTTATAGCGGCGCATTTCGTCGGCCAGCTGGCCTTTGCCCACGTCCACCCCGTACACGTCTTTGGCGCCGGCTTGAATCATACAATCTGAAAATCCGCCCGTGGCTACGCCAATGTCCACGCACACTTTTCCTTTCAGGTCTATGTTCCAGGCTTTCAGTGCTCCCGCCAGCTTCAGCCCGCCGCGCGATACATACGGGCAGGATTTTTCTTTTAGCGCAATCACGTCTTCCGGCAGAATCGTGCGGTCGGCGCGCGTATCCACTTCACCGTTTACCAACACTTCCCCCGCCATAATACTGGCCTGCGCGCGGTTTCGGCTGGGGAAAAAACCTTTTTCTACCAGCGCCATATCCAAGCGTAATTTTTTAGTTGCCATCGGAATCCTCGGCCAGTTCGGTGTCAAACGGCTCGGTTAAGAGTTCGCCGCCTTTTTTCTTTAATTCTTCCACTTTGAATTTGACGGTTTCCAATTTTTGCGACAGCTCTTTGGATAAAGCGACGCCCTCTTCAAACAGTTTTACAGAAGCGTCCAAATCCGTTTGTTCTTCTTCCAATTGGGCCACGATTCCTTCCAGCCGGGCCAGTTGTTTTTCAAAGTTTATTTTGCTTGCCATAATGCCTCACTTTACTTCGGAGCGGATCATGCCGTCCTGCACTTGGATAAATACGGTTTCGCCGGGCGCGGTTTGGCCTACGCGGCTGATGACCGAGCCGTCCGCCTTGCGCGTAATGCTGTAGCCGCGTTTAAGCACGGCTTGGGGGCCCAGCGCCTGCAGTTGGTTCCGGGCGAGTTCAAAACGGTGGGTAAAATTAGACAGCTTTTCTTTCCACGCGTTTTCCAGCCGCAGGGACAAATCGTCCAATTCCTGTTCTTTGGCTTGAAAAAGGGTTTCGGGGTTTTTAAATACGCGGCTGTTTAGGGCCCGGTCAAAGCGGTTGCGGGCGCGTTCGTAGAACAAGCTGACGGATTGGAGCAGGCGTTTTTGCAGCTGGCGGATATACTGCCGGGTATTTTGGGAGTTTTGCACCACCAGCTCCGCCGCGGCGGACGGCGTGGGCGCGCGCAAATCGGCCACGAAATCGGCAATGGTAAAATCCACTTCGTGCCCCACGCAGGAAATCACGGGGATTTTGCTTTTGTAAATGGCGCGGGCCACGACTTCTTCGTTAAACGCCCACAAATCTTCCATACTGCCGCCGCCGCGGCCCACGAGCAGCACGTCCGGGGCTGGTTTAAAGCGGTTTAAATCGGCAATGGCCTGGGCGATTTGGCCGGCGGCTTCTTCTCCCTGCACGAGCACCGGTGCAATGACGATTTCCAAATGCGGGCTGCGCCGTTTTAAAACGGATAAAATATCCCGCACCGCCGCCCCGGTGGGCGAGGTAACTACGCCGATGCGCTGGGGATAAGCCGGAATTTCTTTTTTGTGCTCGGGGGCGAACAAGCCCTCGGCTTCCAGCTTCTTTTTTAATTTTTCAAATTCCAAAAACAGGTTGCCTTTGGCCAAGGCTTCGGCCGTTTTTACCACAATTTGGTACCGCCCTTGCTTGGCATAGCAGGACAGGCTGCCCCACACGCGCACCTGCACGCCTTCCTGCAGTTCAAAGCCGTATTTGCGGGCGTCCCATTTAAACATCACGGCGGATAAAAGCGATTCGCGGTCTTTGAGGTCAAAATAAATGTGCCCACTGGCGGCCTCGCGCAGGCTGCTCACTTCGCCTTCCACAAACACGTCGCGAAACACCCCTTCCATCATTTGCTTGAGGGCCAGCGTAATGGCGGTAACAGTAAATACCTGCCCGCGGAAAGGCGCTTCGGGTTCCATTTATTCTCCTTTGATTTTTTTCAGGCGTTCTATAATAGCGGCTTCTTTGCCCAGCACGCCGGGCTTAAAAAACTGCATGGGGGAAGGCATATAGAGCTGTTTTACATAATGGTTGGGAAAATCGTGCGCGTATTTGTAGCCGCGGTTCTTGCCGCCAGAGCGCAGGTGGTCGGGCACGGGGCGGTATTTGCCCTCGCGCACCTCCTTGAGGGCGGCGTCCACCGCGAGATAGGCCGAATTACTTTTAGGGCAGCAGGCCACGTAAATGGCGGCGTGCGCCAAGGGGATGCGCACCTCGGGCATGCCCAGCTCTTCCGCGGCGGCAAACGCCGCTTGGGCGATCATAATGGCGTACGGTTCGGCCAGGCCCACGTCTTCGCAGGCGCAAATTAAAATGCGCCGGGCGATAAAGCGCGGGTCTTCCCCGCTTTCCAGCATCCGCGCCAGCCAGTAGACGGCGGCGTCCGGGTCGGAGCCGCGCATGGATTTAATAAAAGCGGAAATAATGTCGTAATGTTCGTCGCCTTTTTTGTCGTAGTTTAAATGGCGGCGCTGGATGCATTCTTTGGCAATGTCCAGATCAATGTGCTTCAGGCCGTCTTGTGCGGGGGGCGTGGTTACAAACGCCAGTTCCGCGGCGTTTAGCATTTTGCGCGAATCGCCGTTGGCCTGCGTGATAAAATAGTCGGCCGCGTCCGCTGCGATTTGGGCTTTTTCTTTTTCGGCGGCGCGGTTTAGAATTTTAAGCAAATCCTTTTCCCCAAGCGCCTTAAATTCAAACACGGAAAACCGCGACAGCAAGGCCGTGTTGATATAAAAATACGGGTTTTCGGTGGTAATGCCGATCAGGATGATGTCGCCCCGTTCCACGGACGGCAGCAAAACGTCCTGCTGGGTTTTATTAAAGTGGTGGATTTCGTCCAGAATTACCAGCGTTCGCTTTTGGTCAAACGTAGGCGTGCGGGCGCGGTCGCGCGCTTCGGCCAGTACTTTTTTAATATCGGCCACGCCGGCGGCCGCCGCGTTAAGTTCCACTGTATAAGCTTGCGTGCGCGAGGCGATATAGCGCGCCGTGGCCGTTTTACCGCAGCCGGGCGGGCCAAAAAACACGGCCGATTTAATCATATCCGCTTCCAGCAGGCGGCGCAGCATTTTGCCCGGGCCCAGCAGGTGCGGCTGTCCGGCAAAATCTTCCAATCGTTTCGGCGCTTGGCGCGCGGCCAGCGGGATGTTTTCCTGTTCGTCGGGTGTCATTTGCGGGTATTGTCCAAAGAAGATTTTAATTTTACAATCAAATCGTCCACGCGGGATTCTTCTTCCTTGCGTTTGCCGCCCTCGTTTTGGCTCTGCAAATAGGCCTGCGCGGCAAAATGCAGGGCGGCTAAGAGCGCTTGCTTTAACGTGTCAATTTCGCCCTCTTCCTGCAGCTGAAGCATATATTTTTCCACCGAAGCGGCCAGATCGGTCAGTTCCACCATGCCCAATTCGGACGCTTCTATATCCAGCGGGATCCGCTTGATTTCCACTTGTACAATATCTTTGGCCATATTGGTATTGTAACTTTTTTGCCGGGGGTTGTGCATTTTTAGGCGCGGCCCGCACAAAAAGCGGCAAAAAAGCCCAAAAAATGGGAAAAATCCCCTATACGGGCGCCTAAAAATACTATAATTAAGATATATGACTATCCAAGAATTTAAATCCGCTTGTTCCACTATTGAACAGGAATACAAAGCCAAAATCGGCCAAGCCGCCGATTTGGCCGCCGTGGAAGAATTGCGCGTAGCCGCCTTGGGGCGCAAAGGCGCGCTGACGGAACTTTTAAAAGGACTGAAAGATTTTTCCATAGAAGAAAAGAAAGAAGCCGGCCCGCTGGGCAACGCATTAAAAGCCGCGCTGACGGCCGCGTTTGACGAAAAAACCGAATTTTTTGCCGCCAAAGAAATTAACGATGAATTAAACAAAGTAAATCTGGACTTGACCCTCCCCGGCTATCCCGTAGCCAAAGGGCACCGCCACCCGCTTTCCGTGGCGCAAGACCGGATGACGGACATCCTCTCCCGCCTGGGGTTTGAATGGGCGGAAGGGCCGTGGGTGGAAGACGAAAAACACAATTTTGATTTGCTCAACATCCCTCTTCACCACCCCGCGCGCGACGCGCAGGATACGTTCTTTGTGGACGGCAAAATGCCGCTTGTACTTCGCACGCACACTTCCAACGTGCAAAGCCGGTATATGGAAAAACACAAACCGCCGCTTCGCATTATGGCGCCCGGCCGCGTGTTTAGAAACGACAGCCTGGACGCTACCCACAGCCCCGTGTTCCACCAGATTGAAGGGCTGTATGTGGACAAGCACGTCAGCCTGGCGGATTTAAAAAGCGATTTGACCGCATTTATGAAAGGGCTCTTTGGCAACAAGGCCGAAATTCGTTTCCGCCCGTCGTTCTTCCCGTTTACGGAGCCCAGCGTGGAAGTGGACGTAAAATGCGTGTTCTGCCAAGGCAAAGGCTGCAACGTATGCAAAGGAAACGGCTGGATTGAAATGCTGGGCGCGGGGGTTGTGCACCCCAACGTGCTTAGAAACTGCGGCATTGATCCCGAGGCCTACAGCGGCTACGCCTTTGGTATGGGCGTGGAACGCTTGGCGATGATGATGCTTAACATCAAAGACATCCGCACATTCTATGAAAACGATTTGCGCGTGCTGAAACAATTTTAAGGAATTTTAAAATGAAGATACTTTATTCGTGGCTGAAAGATTTTATAGACCTGGATTTAACTCCCGAAGAACTGTCTAAAAAACTGACCGACGTCGGCATTGAAGTCGCCTCCGTGGAAACCACGGGCGCGGATTTTGAAGGCGTTTTTGTGGCCCAAATTATCAACATTGAAGACCACCCCAACTCCGACCATTTGCACCTGGTAACGCTGGACTTGGGCGGCGGGAAAACCCAACGCGTCGTGTGCGGGGCGCCGAATGTGGCGGTAGGGCAGAAAGTGCCGCTGGCCCGCGTAGGGGCGCGGCTTGGCAAAAACGTGCTCAAGCCGGCGGTTATCCGCGGGGTGGAATCGGAAGGGATGATTTGCTCGTCCGACGAACTGGGCCTGACGCAAACCCGTGCCCGCGGCATCATGGTGCTGGATGAAAATTTGCCGTTGGGGACGGACGTGTCCTCTCTGTACGGCAAGCCGGATTCGTTGTTTGATTTGGAAATCACGTCCAACCGGCCGGATTTGCTTTCCCACTTGGGCGTGGCGCGGGAATTGGGGGTGCTTCTTAATAAACCCGTCAAACTGCCTGCGGTAAAAGCCGTAAAAGGCGAAGGAAAAGCCCTGGAAGTGGAAATTCAAAACGCCGAAGGCTGCCCGCGCTATACGGGGCGCATTATCCGCGGCGTGAAAAACACCGAATCGCCCGAATGGATGAAACAGCGCCTGTCTGCCATGGGCCTCAACCCCAAAAACGCGTTGGTGGACGTGACCAACTACGTGATGTTTGAACTGGGGCACCCGTTGCACGCGTTTGATTTGCGCGAGGTGGAAGGCGGCAAAATCATCGTGCGAAACGCCCAGGAAGGGGAAAAATTTACGCTCTTGGGCGGGCGTGAGCTTACGCTAAACGATAACTGCCTGATGATTGCCGACGCCCACAAAGCCACCGCCTTGGCCGGCATTATGGGCGGGCTCAACAGTGGCATTAAAGACGATACGCAGGATATTTTTATAGAAGCCGCCTATTTCAATCCGCCGACGGTAAACAAAACTGTCAAAAAGTTTGCCGTCTCATCCGATTCCTCCCAACGCTTTGAACGCGGAACGGACATTGAAGGCGTTACGCTGGCCATGCAGCGCGCGACGGATTTGTTTTTGGAACTGTGCGGCGGGACGGCCTCGGAAGTGGTGGACGTGTATCCCTCCCGCTACGAAAGCCCGACCGTTGCGTTTACCCCGGCGGAAATCAACGCCATTTTAGGGGCGCAGATTCCGGAAGAAAAACTGAAAGAAATTTTCGGCCGCTTGGCCGCCGAATTCCACGCGGACGGGGAAAAGTGGACGTTCAAAGCTCCCACTCACCGCCGCGATTTAAACCACAAATGGGATCTGGCCGAAGAAGCCGCCCGCTTTGCCGGCTACGATATGATTCCGGTGTCGGAAACCAAGGCCGGCTTGGCGTTTGCCGATAATCCCAAAGGCATTGACTTGGGCAAAAAATACGCCCGCGCGCTGATTGGGGCGGGTTTCTGCGAATGCAAGAATATAGACTTTTTGGGAGAAAAGGAACTCAAGGCGTTTGGCGCAGAACCCAAAAACTGCATTAAAATCAAAAACGCGCTGGCACAGGGGTGGGATTACCTGCGCCCGACGTTGCTGCCTTCGCTTTTAAAAAACGTGGAAAGCAATTTGCGCTTTGGAAACCGCAATTTGGCCCTGTTTGAAACGACCAAAACGTTCCAATCCATCAAAGGGTTCCCGGTGGAAGGCTACGCCGTGGCCGGCGTGCTGACGGGGACGTTGGAGCAGGAAAAGTTCTTTGGCGGGGCGGAAAAACCGGTGGATTTCTACTGGTTAAAAGGGCTGCTTCAGGCGCTTTTGGCGGAGGTGGAAGGGGTTGCGTTTCTTCCGTCTAAAACGGCGCCGGTGTATATGCACCCCAAAATTTGCATGGACATTTTGCTAAACGGCAAGGTAATCGGCGTGTTTGGCAAAGTGCACCCGCTGACGCTTAAAGCGTTTGACGTTAAAACGCAGGACGTATGGGCGTTTGAATTTGCCACCAAGCTGATTGAAAAAGCCTTCTCGGCGCAGGATTTCAAACCGGCCAAAGACGTGGCGGTGTTTCCGCCGTCTTTGCGCGACTTGTCCGTCGTGCTGGATGAAAGCGTCCCCTACGCAAGCATTACCAGCGCCTTGGACAAAACGCCCTTGGACGTGCAGCTGGAATATCATTTAATTGACCTCTACCAAGGCGAGCATTTGCCCGCCGGCAAAAAGAGCGTTACGTTCTCGCTGGCGTTTTCCAATCCGCAGCGCACGCTGAAGGACAAGGAAACGGACGAAGCGTTTAACCGCATTGTGCAGCAGCTGCGCGAGCAGGTGGGGGCGGAACTCAGGTAATATGCAGGAAAAACTGAAACAGCTGGAGCTTTTGGTATCGCAGGTGCTCGCCCGGCAGAAAGAGCTGCAGGGCGAGAACGCCGCGCTGAAAGCCAAACTGCGCAGCTTGGAAGACGGCGTAGAAAAACTAAAAGCCGTGGAGAGCGAATTGAAAGACGTAAAAGAATGGAAACGCAACACGCAAACGGCGCTCAAACGGCTGGCCGCCCGGCTGGATAAGGAAATTGCAAAAGCGCAGGAAGAAGAAAAGAAAATTGTTTGACTTTTGTTCTGCCGAAACTTGAACCCGGGGCGCACCGCCCCGGGTTTTATAATTGGGTATAGGAAAACGGGGTTGACTCGTTTTTTTTTTTTGATAAATTTTGCGTATGGCAAAATTTTATCAAAATCCTTCCTCGGCGGTAAAAACGCCGGATTTACGCTAATAGAGTTGTTAGTAGTCGTTTTAATTATCGGCATCTTGGCGGCAGTTGCCGTGCCGCAATATCAGATAGCGGTTTCCAAGTCGCGTGCCACGGAAGCACTTTTGAGTGTACGTAAATTGCGTCAGGCGCAGGAGCTGTTTTGGACGGCAAACGGCTATTACGCCGCGAATGAAGATTATGACGGGTTGGATATTGAAATGCCTGTTGTCAAAAAATACCGGCTGCAAAACGGATACGGCGGTTCGGCCAGCGAGGCTTGGCCGGCCAACGGAGGAAGTATATACGAAATGCCCGTATTTATTTGCTACGGTTTTCATAATACGCCCGGCCAAACGGGGATTACGCACCTGTCGGGCAAATGTTGGTGCCGGGCGCCGTATGGCAGCCGCGCCGAAGAAGTATGCAAGCGAATGGGCGGATTTCTGTATGGGAGTGCGTCAGGCGGTTGGTCGGGCTATGAATTGCGATAAAAAACTCCGGCAGCAACGCCGGAGTTTTTTATAAAAGGCATCAGGCCGCGGGCGCCATGGCGGCTTTTACGTCCGCCCCCATGGGGGTAGGCATCCCCGAACTGTTGACGCATACCAACGTGGTCTTGCCTTTGGTGCAGAGGCGGCCGTTTTGGTTGGTGATGATGTTTTCAAACACGATTTTAATGTCGGACACTTCCAACACCCGGGTGGAAACGTCAATCACGTCGCCGTAGCGCACGGAAAATTTGTATTCCACTTCCTGCCGCGCCACCACGAAATACAGCCCGCGCTGCATCAGCGCCGGCACGGAGAAGCCTTTTTCGGCCATATACAGGGTGCGGGCTTCTTCAAAAAATTTTAAATAATTGGCGTAATACACCACGCCGCCGCAGTCGGTATCGTGGTAAAAGATGGTTTTTTGCATATTATTCTCCGATAATTTTAATTAAAATCCGTTTGTTGCGCTGCCCGTCAAATTCCCCGTAAAAAATAGTTTCCCACGGGCCGAAATCCAGGCGCCCTTTGGTCACGGCCACCACCACTTCGCGCCCCAGCAAGGTGCGCTTTAGATGGGCGTCGCCGTTGTCTTCCCCGGTCAGGTTGTGCTGGTATTTATCCACGCCGTACGGCGCCAGTTGTTCGGCCCAGCGCAAAAAATCGGCGTGCAGGCCGCGTTCGTTGTCGTTAATAAATACGCTGGAAGTGATGTGCATGGAGTTGACCAGGCATAACCCTTCCTGAATGCCGCTTTTTTCCAGGGCTTCTTCCACCTGGGGGGTGATGTTGACGATTTGGTAACGTTTGTCGGTGCAAACGGTTAGATATTGCGTATAAGATTTCATATAATAAATTATACTTGATATAAAAGGTGGAAAGCACCGTTTGATTTGTTACAATAAGCGTATGAAAAAAGAAGAATTGATGAAATTATTGCGAAATCCCGCCAAATACCGCAAGGATAAAAAAGCCGCACAGTCGCAGCAGGCACAAACGCAAAAAGAGCCCGCCCGCAAGCGGCAGGACAAATTGCTGTTTGGAGTCGGTTTGGGCGTGGCGGCGCTGGTGGCGGTTACGCTTTTGGTAATCAGCTCGGCCCAAAATCGGGCGGATAATTTAACGGCGGCGCTGGATCCCGAACAGGTAAAAGGGTTATCGGTGTCGGAAACGGAATTTAACCCCAATACCGGGGTTACCTATATTCAGGTTCGGGAAGGGCAAGACCGCAACGTGGCCGTCAGCAACCTGGGCACCACGCTGCCCATTATCAGCCGGTTTAATTACCGCTCTTTTACCCCGGATAATTACGAAGTCATCGGGGCGGCCCCTTGGGCGCTGACCACCAATTTTTCTTCCAACCTCTCCGACCCCGATTTAATGCGCTATCTGCTTTCTAACGATACGATGATTAAAGCCTTTTTGGCGCGGCCGGACGTGGCGCCTTTGCTGGAGGATCCGCAATTGTTGCTTGCTTTTACAAAAGACAACGCCTCCATGGAAGAATTTTTTGACAGCGATACCGTCAAACAAGTGCTGGCAAACGAAAAAATGGTGCGCAGCGTGGCCGGCAGCCGGTTTATGAGCTATTTGCTCATCAGCAAAGCCGTGAAATACTTCCGCGACCGGCCGCAGGAAGCCGCCGCCGCCATTGCCGCTAATCCGTACTTAAAAGAAGTTCAGCAGAATCCGCATGTGCAGGTGGCGGTGCGCGAAAACCCGTATTTAAAGAAAATCGCCAACATTATTTTAGGCCCTGCCGCTTCGGGCGCCCAAACGGCGGGAAAGGCGGCCGCCGCCGGCAAAACGGCCGCTTCCAAAAAATAATGTTGTGCGTTCGGCGGTAAATTTGTTATAATTTTATTGTTGAAGGCGAAACGATTTTGCGGGCGTGGTTCAATGGTAGAACGCGACCTTGCCAAGGTTGAGACGAGAGTTCGATTCTCTTCGCCCGCTCCATTTAAAACCCGGAACAATGTTCCGGGTTTTTTATTGGAATAATTTCTTCGCCGCGGGGGATAAGTTATCAGGGTTGTATTTGCAGGGGATATTTTCCTCTTTTAAGTAGCGTATGCCCCACAGGTTAAGCGCTTTGATAATGGGAATCATCGTTTTGCCGCGGGGCGAGAGGGAATACTCCGTCTTCGGCGGCACCACGGGGTAGAGCTTGCGCACAATCATCCCGTCCGCCTCCAATTCTTTCAGTTGCTGGATCAGCATTTTTGGCGTTGCCTGCGAAACTAATTTCTGCAATTCGCTGTAGCGCAGTTTCCGCCCGATTAAATACCCTAAAATAATTCCTTTGTATTTCCCGCCGATAATAGCCATAGTGGCTTCCAGCGGGCATTTGTATTCTTGTGTTTTCTTTTTCATAGGCTTTAAATCCTTTTATGGACATTATTATACAAAAAAGTAAGTATTGTACAAAAAAGTACATTCTTGTTAAAAATATACAAAAAACTTATCATACAAGAAAGGAGGAAACCCTATGAAAATTACGCAAATCCGCAATGCTACCCTGTGGGTAGAATATCATAACGTAAAATTTTTGGTGGATCCTTGGCTGGGGCCCAAGGAATATATGCCCGGCTTTGAAGGGGCCCTCCACCCGGAAATCCGCCAGCCCCGCACGGAGCTCCCGTTCCCGGTGCAGACGGTGGCGCAGGCGGACGCCGTGATTTTAACGCACGTCCATCCGGATCATTGGGATGCTTACGCCGAAGAAGCCCTGCAAAAAGACATTCCCTTTTTTGTTCAGTCCGAAACAGACCAAAAGTATGTGGCCGGCAAAGGATTTACGCGCGTGAGCGTACTAAGCGAGGGGGGAACGTCTTTCCGGGGCGTTATGTTGCATAAAACGAGCGGTCAGCACGGGGAAAGAGCTAAAGTGGAGCCTATGTGCCGGCAGCTGGGCATGCCGTATGATGCTATGGGCGTTGTGATGCAAGCGGAAGGCGAGAAAACCCTGTATTTGGCGGGAGACACGATTTTCTGTGAAGAAGTGCAGCAGGCCCTGCACGTATACCGGCCGGCGGTGGTAATAGTCAATGCGTGCGCGGCGCGCGTGGCCAGCGGAGACCGCCTGATTATGGATGAAAATGACGTGCTGCAAACGGCCTTGGCCGCGCCGCAGGCTAAGATTGTGGCCAGCCATATGGATGAGGTCAGCCATGCGTCCGTTACGCGGGCGCAACTGGCGGCATTTGCCAAACAGCACCGGCTGGATAACCTGCTCATCCCGGCCGACGGGGAGACGCTGGCGTTTTAAGAGTTTTGGGGCTTTCAAAACCGCCTTTTCCAACAGGGAAGGCGGTTTTTTTGTGGGGAGGCCCAAAAAAAGATAGGTCTAAATTCCGCTTGAAATAGGCCCAAAGGCCCTCGTAAAAATGAGAGGAAAAAGGGATACTAAAGTAAGAGGTAATTATGAAAAACATTCTTTTTATTTTAATAGCTTGTTTGATGGTTTCGATGGTCAACGCGGCGCCGACGCGGGATGCCCGCCAAGAACGCCGTCAGCAATTGGTGCACGAATACCTGACGCGTGCCCTTTCCTCTGCCGATTTGAATAAAGAAAATGAATTTGGCGATACGCCCGTTTTTACGGCTGCCCAGAACGGGGACGTAAGCGCCATTTTGCGCTATAGCCAGCGCGCGGCCAACGGTTCTTTCCTGCTGCGCACCGGCAAGAACGGGAATAACGTTTTTCATGTGGCGCGCAACGCGCAAACGTTTCAGGCATTGGCGCGCGCCCTGCGGGATTTTTACCCCAGCGATTATAAAGCGAAAATCCGCCAGATGATGAACCAGCGCAACCAGCTGGGCGAGACGCCGGTTCAGGCTCAGATCAACTACGGCCGCGCCGATACGTTCCGCATTGCGTTTCCGTATACGGATATGTACGACAAAATGATGGCGGTAAAAACCAAATTGAACAAAGGCGGTTTAATTGCCGAAGTGGCCAAAACGGAAGCCGCCGCCGTGGCGGAAATGAGCAGAGACGCCAGCGGCCGCACCATTGCCCAAGCGGCGCGGGATAATGCCGCCGCCCCCGGTATGGCCCGAGTCATTGCGTTCTTCCAAGAAAACGCCCCGTATTTATAATTTCCATTTCATCCCCCCCACACCTCCGGCACCCCTCCGGAGGTGTTCCTTTTTATATTGCAAGGAACGGGCTTAGCGGGGAGAGGCCTCTGTTCTGTCGTATTAGAGCGCGACAGGACAGAAACAGTGTGGCTTAAACCAATCGTGTTAACGGGCATAGAGTTCCATCCCCTGGAAGGGGTACTTTTTCTGGCGTCAGAAAAAGTACGAAAAAGACCGCCGCCCCAGCGTCCTATAAAAATCACTTCCAAGCCGGAAATTTTATAACTCGCTGCGCTCAAACAATAAAATTTCTACTCGTCTTGGAAGGTTTTTTATAAGCAGGACAAAAGGGCGGATAAACAACCACGGCATCAAAAGGAAATACCTTGTTGCCAAGTAACAGCATGTATAAACGGCAACGACGCATAAAAGAAAATTCCTTATGAGGTGTGGCGGGCAGTTGCTGGCCTTTCGTAAAAGTGCAACCATACAGAAACAATGTGGCCTAAACCAATCAGATGAACGGGCACAGAGCGGGTAGGGGCGGCTCGCCTGCCGTTTTGTTAGCGGGCGACAGGGCGGAAACAATGTGGCCTAAACTAATCGTGTTAACGGGCATAGAGTGGGGAGGGGCGGCTCGCCCCTTGACTCGTTTTTTTTTTTGATAAATTTTGCGTATGGCAAAAATTTATCAAAAATCATTCCCCGGCGGTAAAAACGCCGGATTTACGCTTATAGAGCTCTTAGTAGTGGTATTAATAATCGGTATTTTAGCAGCGGTGGTCGTGCCGCAATATCAAAAAGCCGTATTGAAAAGCCGCTATACACAAGCGGTTGTGCTGGCGGACGCTATTTTAAAAGCGCAGGAAGTGTACCGCATGGCAAATGGGGCGTACGCCCCCGGATTTGGCGATTTAGATATTACGATGCCGTCTAAATATACGCGTTGGCTGTATGACGGGGGGAATAACATTGTAGAAATGTCGTACAGCAACAAAGAAGGTTGTTATTTTCGGGAAATGAGAACCGGTGTTTCGCCCGCGCCGTATATTAATTGTTATATTCGGCCCAACAATGCGGAAATTTTATATTACCGTATTCTCTTGCCCAGCAAAAAACGCCGCTGCATCTGCACCGAACAACCGTATGTGCAACAGATTTGCCAACAACTTACAGGCAAATCCGCTCCGGACGGTTCCCACGATGAGAATATGGTTTATTACGAATTTCCGGATGCGCTTTAGCTGAAAAATTTAATGGAATTGGGCAAAATAACGTCTTCCATCACGCTTAAAGCAAACGAATCGGTCATCCCGGCGATATAATCGGCGATGGCCGTGTCTATTTGGGCGGGATCCTGGTGGTAGACCTTGGTCATAGACTTCATATAATTGGCAAAGCTTTTGGCGGTGTTTTTGCCTTCTTTGGCATAGGCTTCGTAGTCAAAGCCGTAGCGGCTAAAAATGTTGCGGAAGTAATCAAACAAATCGCGGATACATTTGTCTATCGTTTCCTTGCGCTGGCGCATTTGCTCGTTATGGTAGATGCGTTCGTAGTTGAATGTGCGCAGCTGGGAGAGCAGGGCAAACTTGTCGTCCGAAAATCCGATAAAGTCCTTATCTTTGGAATGATTGATTAAATCCAAGGTAAGCGTGTTGATAATTTCGCCGTTGGAAGTTCCTATTTCTTCCCGAACGTTTTTTGGAATATCATCGGTGGTGATTAAATCGGCTTTTACGGCGTCTTCAATATCCCGGCCCAAGTAGGCGATTTTGTCCGACAGGCGCACAATGCATCCCTCATAGGTGGAAGGCATCTGGTTGCGGCCGGTAATTTTTTCCAAATCGTTGGGCTTGGCGGCGGGGCGGAGCTTATTATTGGCAAAATCTTCCCCGCAATGGCAGATAATGCCGTCTTTGACGGCAAACGTTAAATTCAGTCCTTCCCCGTAGTTGGCCAGATGTTCCACCACCCGGTAGCTGTTGAGTTCGTGCAAAAAACGTTTGGGGCGGATGCAGGCGTCAATCGCGCGTTCTCCTTCGTGTCCGAAGGGAGCATGCCCGATATCGTGCCCCAGCCCGATGGCATAGGCCATGTCTTCGCTCAGTTCCCAGTTCCCGCTTTTATTTAAGCCGCGGCAGATGGTGGCGGCGATGGTGGCCACGTGCAGCACATGTTCAATACGGGTGCAGATATGGTCGTTATTGGGCGCGAAGAAAACCTGCGTTTTGTGTTTCAGGCGCCGAAACGGAAGAGAGTGAATAATTTTGGTCTGATCGCGGAAATACTCATCGCGCAAATCGGGCGTATGGGCGTGGGTGCGGGCCAAATAGATTTCATTGGGGAACGGATTTTTTACCATAAAATTATGATACCATAATATAAAAGGAAGATAGAAGACAGAAAGGAGCGTGTATGCTTACCCCCGCCGTATATGCCGGAAGTTTTGACCCCGTTACCAACGGGCATATAGATATCATCCGCCGGGCGCGGAACGTGTTTGGCGCCGTGATTGTGCTGGTAATGCCCAATGCCTGTAAGCGGCCGCTTTTTACGGCGCAAGAACGGGTGGAACTGCTGCGCCAAGCCCTGCAAGGGGAGGAAAACGTCCGGGTGGAGGCGGCCGAGGGGTTGCTGGCGGATTATTTAAAAAAGAACGGGCTGAACGTCTTGGTGCGCGGCCTGCGCGGCGAAGGGGATTTGGAGCATGAATTGATAAACGCCTATTACAACAAACAATTTTATACCCCGGCGGAAACCGTTTTTTTGCCGGGCCGTCCCGAATATGCTTTTTTAAGCTCTTCGGCGGTGCGGGAGGCGTTTTCCTACGGGGCGGACGTAAGCGGGATGGTGCCGCCTTGCGTGGCGGAGGCGCTGCGGCGGAAGAAGCGCCCGTGAGTTTCTTTTGAGCCCCGGTTTTGACCGGGGCTTTTTTATGCTCCGTCGGAGCATAACCCAAAAGGCCTAAAGCAAAAATAGGTCTTTTATTCGGTTGAGGGAGAAAGGCTAAGTTTATTATAATATCTATGGAGAAGGATAAAAGGAGTTTTTGAATGTACTGCAGCAAGGATATCCAATTTGCGTGTCAGTGCTTGCCCCAGCGGCTCAAGCCGCAGACGGCGGCATCCGTTGCCGTTTTCCCTTTTCCGTACGCTTTCCGTTTTTCCCGTCTTTTTAGAAATATCCAAACCGTTTCCTATTCCATTTATTTGCAGTGTCTGTCAGTCCCAGTTTTGTATAGGGCCAAAAACCGAAAAAATATAGGTCTTTTGGCCCTATTTTTTTGCCGTTATTTAAAACATAATGAAAGGAAAGGGATAAGAGGAATCTTATATGAATAAAATACTAGCAGCCATTTTAAGCATCAGTCTGTTGGTCAGCAGCGTTACGCCGTCGCTGGCCCAGCTTGTTCCGGCCGGTCGGCAGGCAGCCAAGAGTTTGTTGGAGAGCGGCACGAAAAATCTTCCGGCCGCGGCCGGCAAACAACTTACCGGCAAACTGCTTGGGCAAGGGGTGTCCGCTTCCGCCGCACAGGCTGCAGTGCCGGCTCTTTCCGGCGCGGTCAAGTCGGATTTTCCCGCTGTTTCCGTTCCCTCTACGATTCCTTCTTATAACTTTTCCGCCATTCGTACTAATATAGACCGCTCCGTCCGCCAGCAATTGGCCTTAAGCGGCAAAGACATCCGGGCCTTGGCAGCCGCCGGGCAAACGGACGGTTTGGCCGCGCGCATTTTAAACTATCCGAAACCGGCTTTCCGGGAAGGACTGCTGCGCAACGAATTTGTAACCGTGGCGTTAAAAGGCGGGGCGGAGCCGGCCCAAGTGGCCCAAGCCGTACAATTTTACCGGGCGGATATTCAGGACAAATCTTCCTCTTTTGCCCTTCTTCCCCAAACCGATTTAAATACCTTGCTGCAAATTGCCCGCACGAAAGGGCATGCTTCTTACGAGGCGGTTACCCGCAGCCAGCAGGCGTTGTCTTCCGCGGCGGCGTTAGGTCTTTTGGGCGGCGCGCAAGACGGGGAAACGTTGTTGGCGTTTTACAAAAAAGCCTCTTCCTCCGTGTTAAAAGATACGGCCGCGCTGATTGCCGCGCGCGGCATGCTGCGCCAAGGGGCATATAAAGAACTGCAAGAACTGGCGGAAATGGTTCCCGCCAAGGGCCCTTTTTGGCAAGATGTGGCGCAGCGGGCGGCCACAAAAGGCGTACAGATTTCCGTAGCGGAGGGGGCGGTTGCTCCGGTGGCTGAGCAAGAGGCTTTATCCGTTTTCTTACGGGCGGGCTGCGAACCCAATGCCCTCAATGCAAAGGCTTCTTCCCAGGCGACTGACCAATGGCTTTCGCTGGGAACGCCCGCGCAAGCGGCCCCGGCCGCTTTGCCAGAGCAGGCCCCTGCTTTAGCCATTACGCTGCCGGAAATGCATTTGCCGCAAACCGATTTGAATGTAGCTCCCGTGGCCCTGCCGGGCGGCGCGTCCGCCGGCGAAACGACGGCCTCGGCCCCTACCCGATTACAAGAAAAAACCGCCCAATTCTTTGCCAAAAGCGCTCCGGCCTCTTCTTCCGGGGTGCTCTACAGCGGCATTCCGGTATTTGAAATAGGAAAAGCGCTGCAAAAGACCGTTGCGTGGGTGCGCAATAAATGGAACCAGAAAAAAGGCGCCGCCCCGGAAGCGGCCGCCGAAGAGCCGGGCCTGCACGACGATTCGGAAATCCACGAAGTGTTTAGCAATTTGCGCTCGCCGGAAGCGCCCGCCGCCGCCGATGAAGTGATCGGCGCCAATGAAACGGGTTTTATTCCCGTATCGGAAAAAGGGTTCAAGTTAACGCTGGTAGACGAAAAGGGCATTGAAAAAATCCTGCCGGTTAATTTGGAAATCAGCAACCGCTTCCGCGTGAAAGGGTATAACCGCATTGCTTTTGCGGCCCATTCGGATTTCAAACACGGATATGTGGCGGAACTGCGCAACCAGGAGCAGGAACCTTTGCGGATGGCGCATTTCTACATGCGGCTGCAAAGCAACCAAGTGGGGGCGCTGGCGGATTTGATTGAAGCGGCCGGGGTTGAAAAATTCAGCCTTAAGTTAGAGAGCGCGCCGGATGTGGTGTATAAATCGGTCAAGCTGCCCGTATACGATTTGTTGACCAGACAACCCCTTCCCTTGGAAGTGGAAATGCCGGTAAAATCGTACATACCGGATGCAAAAATGGTGGTCATGGAAGACGGATCGCTGGGGTTATTAAAACCCGGGGAGATAACGCCTACGGCGCTGTCCGGTTTTTACGTGCGTCTGCCTAAAAATCAAATTGCCAATTTTGTGGAAGTCTTGCGCTTTAGCCCTACCTCTTTTAATGTGTCCGTCCATCCCACGCAAAACCGCGCCGATTTGATTATGCGGGATGCGTCTTTAACCAATGTCAGCTTGGGTAAAACCATGGGGCCGATGGTAAACGGAGCGTTGAATATGCAAGTCAGCGCGGCCAACAGCATGATGTTTACCATTAACTATATTTTGCCGGGGCTGGCTTCGCTGCTGACGCCGATCCTGAAAAAATACGGGGAGAAGAAACTGATGGTGCTGTCGCTGGCGATGTCCTCCGCGGCGGGGATCTTGGCCAGTGCGGGCGGTTTCTACGGCTTTGTGGAAGGTTTGACGCTGGGGCCGGTTTCCAAGGGGCTGTTTATCACGGCTTTGTTCTTAATGAGCGGATCTAGCATCTTAAAGCAACTGGTTTCTAATATGCTGATTCGCGCCAACCGCGGCGAGGTAATTTTAAATGACGCGAAAGCCGCGCTGGAACAATCCGAAACCGAATTCACGGCCGAACAGAAACACGGTTTTGCCCAGATCGGGCTGCGGCTGAAAGAATTCTTTACGAAAAAATCCCAAGTGAGCTTAAAAGATGTGGTGTTGTACAATTTAAGCTTCGTATACAAAAATGTGGGCACGCTGGCCTTCTTGGCCTCGCCGTATTTAATTAATCACGGCATTCTGCTGGCCACGGGCGTGGATTTGGGGATTGATTACTCCATCAGCTTCCCCATCTATGCCGTATACAGCGGCGTCGTGGCGTGGAAAGTGTGGCGGGCCAAACTGCGGGATGCGTATTCCGCCAAGAATTTGGAGCAGAGCAAAAAGAATTTGGAATTGGCTCTTTCCTCCGGCGCCAAAGCATTGGCCGAGGTGGAAGGGAAAATTACTTCTACCCAAATTGATGACGCCGCCCGGGCGTTTAAAGACGCTTTGGACGCTTTGGTTTTTGCGGATGTTAAATTAAATCCGGGGCAGAAGAAAGCCGATTTGTACGCAAAAGAAAAGGACAGTTTTCTGCAGCGCTTGGAAAAACGCTTAACGCAGGAATATGCCCTGGCTCCGGCGCAGGCCCAAGACCTGACTGCCCAAATCAAACATTCGTTGATCGTGCAAGAAAACACGCTGGGCAATATGGGCAAAATGCTCAAAGTCCCGGGTGTGTTCTCCTTAGCTTCGGCCATGACGCTTGCCACCGTGCATGAATTCGTCATCTCCAGCTCGTTTGCCGGCGTGATGAAACAGCTCATTACCGAAGGCGAACTGGCCAACTTCCTGATTGCCTGTTCGCTGTATGTACCGCTGATTGCCGGTCGTTTGGGCGGCAATATCATCAGCCGCCGCATCAGCGCAGACAGTATGTACATCTTCTGCTCGGCGTTTTCCGCCTTGGGTACGGTAATTATGACCACTGCCGGCGACAGCGTGGGCCAGATGGTAACCGGGGCGGCGGTGGCCAGCTTTGGGGTGGGGAACTTCTTTACCCAAATGTATGATTACATTATGAACAAATACCCGAAGCAGAACCGCGAGCTTTCCTCTATTCTGGCGCTGACGATGGCGCTGGGCGGTTTAGGCGCCATTCCGGCGGGTTACCTGGCAGCCATGACGGGGTTTGACGCGTCGTCTTTGCTGTATGCAGGGGCCGCTTTAGGCGCCAGCTTGGTGCTGACTCCGGGCATGATGCGCAATTCCACTATGGTCAAAGAATTAAAATACGAAGCCAAGCGCTTGTGGAAAGGCGTTAAAAATCTTTTCAAACGCGGCGGCAAGAACCCGCCCGCGGGGAATTTGGACGACGCCGCCCCCGCCCAATAAAAATACGCCATTTAACAAGCCCCGGTAAAGGCCGGGGCTTTTTTATGGGCAACTGCTTGCAGAAAGGGGGAAATGCCTTTTGAGGTACGCCGCAAGGGCGGGGGATTAACGGTTGAATAATTTTCGCAGGAGTTTATCGTAGTGGGATTGCGGAATTTGCATGCCGGGCGTGCTGTTGCGCCCGCCCTGAGGCCCGTGGTAATCCGATCCGGCCGTGGCCAGCAAGCCGTATTTGCGGGCGACGGCCAGCAAATCTTGGCGCATGGAGAATGTATGGGCCGGATAAAAGACCTCCACTCCGTCCAGGCCGGCTTCCGTCCAAGCGGGAAAGTTCCAATGCTCGGCTACAATGCCGGGGTGTGCAATGACGGCAATTCCGCCCGCCCGCTTGATGTGCTGAATGGCCTCTAGGGCCGTCACGCCGGCGGAAGGCACATAGCCCGGCTGGCCCGGCACCAGGTATTTGCGGAAGCCTTCTTGGCGGGAAGAGACGATTTTTTTGGCTTTTAAAGCGTCCGCCACGTGCGCGCGGGAAACGGTATTGGGCGCGCGGGAAAAGACGTCTTGCTCGGTAATATCCACCCCCGCCTGCTGCAGCTGACGGATGATTTGGCGGATGCGCTCTTGGCGGTTGTGGCGGTTTTGCGCCAGAAAGGCTTGGAAGTCCGCATTGTCCAAATCTAAATTATATCCGGTAAAGTGCAGGTGGTCGTGATCGCGGGTGCTGATTTCTACGCCGGGCGTAAATAAAACGCGGTGTTCTTTGCACACGGCGGCCGCCCGGCGCACGCCGTCGGTAGTGTCGTGGTCGGTCAGCGCATAAACGGTAATGCCTGTTTTAAGGGCGCTTAAGACCACTTCCTCCGGCGTGCTGGTGCCGTCCGAAAAATGGGAATGGGTGTGCAAGTCCACCTTGGGCATATTAGACGCGTTCCACCGCCGTTACGCCGGGGACAAGCTCTTTAATCTTCTTTTCCACCACGGCCTGCAGCGTCATTTGGGCGTGCGGGCATCCGCCGCAGCGGCCGCGCAGCCCTACGGTAACAATGCCGGTTTTTTCATCTACGCCGATCAGTTCAATATCGCCGCCGTCTGCTTGCAGGATCGGGCGGATTTGGTTCACAACTTCTTGTACTTGTTCTTTCATAAACGCTCCAAAAAGGGATAAACTACTTCTTATTATATCTTTTTTACGCGGACGGGCGGGGCAGGAACCCATAAAATACTTGCAAAGTTCGGGGCAGTATTGCTATACTTTTGGGGTAGCGTTTTATGGATTATTGCAGAGGAGACGAAGGTATATGAAAAAAATCATCGCTTTATGCACACTTATGCTGCTTGTCAGCGCGCCCGTTTTTGCCCAGAAATATGCCAGCGTGAATGCCAAAAGAGCCAACATCCGCGCCTGCGCCGGTACAAAATGCGCCATCAAATGGTATGCCTGGAGATACACCCCGGTAATTATGGTAAAAACCAATGAAGACAAAAGCTGGGTGCTTGTCAAAGATTTTGAAGGATACAGCGGCTGGATTTCCGCCAGCCTCTTAAGCCCCAACGGCGGAATGTCTGCCAAAGTGGACTTGAACGTGCGCAAAAGCCCCTCTTCCAATGCGGAAATTGTCTGCACGGTGGAAAAAGGCTATCCGTTTAAATACATCTCCAAAAAAGGCAGTTGGATTCAGGTGGAAGACGAACCGGCCGACCCCAAAGACGGCAAATGCGAAGGCTGGGTGTATAACGTCAACCTGTGGGGTTTCTTTAAACAATAAGTTTTGGGTAAACCGAAAAGGGAACCCGCCCGGGTTCCCTTTTTTTGCCGCCCAGGGCTTGAAAAACAGTCCGGCAAGAATATACTGTATATAGGGTTTGCGCTGCCCTTGCCAAAAAGAGGCGCAAAAGGGTAAAATATAAGTATGAAAAAGATTTTAATTGCAGCTGCGGCTGCCAGTATCATCGCCTGCGTTTTTTGTTTGGCTCGTACGGTCAGCGAAGGGCGTTTTAATATTTCCGGCACGGTAACCGTTCCGGAACGCTTGGCGCGCATGGCCGAGGCGGACAATAATTCCTGCGCCATTATCGTCAAAAACGAAGCCGATGTGCCGGTGGCTATTAAACGGGTTGTCAATCCGAAATTTCCGCTGGAATTTTCCATGGGAGAGGCGGACTTGCTGACCGCCAGCGTGGAGGGCTCTTTAAAGCTGGAAGTACAGATTAACAACCACGGCCAGCTGGGTGTGGTCAAAAAAGGCGATATTTTCGGTGCGGTGGAAGGCGCTATTAAACCCAACGATAAAAACATCGTAGTAGCGGCGGATAAAACCTTGGGCCGGGTGCAGTTGGCCCGCAACGTGAAAGGGAACTTTTTCCGCACGGCCGCCCGTTAGCCTGCATTTGGTTTTGATGCCCGGAACGATGTCCGTTCCGGGCTTTTTGCTGTATAGGCGTTTGGCCGCAGGGCTTGACGAGCCCCTATAGAAATAGCACAATAAAAGAACAGAGGAAACCGGATGAAAAGAAGTCTTTTTATCTTAGCCACGCTGGCGATGTCGTCGGCTTTGTATGCACAGCCGAAAGCGGACAATTACACGCGCGAAAAAGTACTGGAACTGTTTGCCCAGTATAATCCTTCCGTGCTGGAAAACGCCCGCCAAAACGAAGCATACGCGGCTATTTTAGAAAGTTTCTTGTCTTCTTATGCGGCCCCGCAGACGGAGCAGAACCGATATGAATTGATTGCGGTGGCCCGTAATTTTGATAATTCCATCCGCCTGCAGCAAGCGACGGCCGAATACAGAGACGCTTTCATTTTTTCGCACATGAGCGGCGCCCCTTTGGCGCCCGCGGCGGTGCGTTTTCGCAGCCAGCTGCTGCCTTTGTTTGCAAACATTTGGGCGGCAACCGTAGAGCTGCGGGAATATGAACTGCAGTGCGTAGAAGAACAGCTCAAAGCCGTGCGCAAAAACAAAAAGCTGTCCCCGCAAGAGCGCGAAGAACAGGAAAAAGCGTTGCTGCTGCGCAAAGCGGCCCTCAAACGGGAAAGCTCCGCCCTGCAAAAAAACCCCGGCGGCCAAATTGTGGCCTCGGTAGATGCCTACATGGCCCAGGCGGATAAAAACTTATCCCAACAGCAACAGGCCGTGCAAGCGGCCCAAGCCCAAGCCGCCGCCGAGCAGCCGCTGCAAACCCCTAATCTGCAAATTAAAACCAAAAACAAAAAACCGGTTGCCAAATAATATGTTCCGCTCCGCTTCGGAGCGTTCCGCGCCGTACCCAACTATACGATTTTACCTCAAGGAAAAGGAACATATATGATTAAAACAATAATTGATAAAATTTTTGGCACCAAAAGCGAACGCGACCTCAAAAAAATCCAACATTATGTGGACGACGCCAATAAATTTACCGCAGAATTTGAAAAACTGACCGATGAACAATTAAAAGCCAAAACGCAGGAATTTAAAGACCGCTTGGCCAAAGGCGAAACTTTAGACCAATTGCTGCCGGAGGCTTTTGCCGTAGTGCGTTTGGCGGCCCAGCGCGTGATCGGGCTGCGCCCGTACGACGTGCAGTTGTTGGGCGGTATTGTGCTGCATCAGGGCAAAATCGCCGAAATGGGCACCGGGGAAGGGAAAACCCTGGTGGCGGTGCTTCCTTCCTACTTAAACGCGCTTACGGGAAAAGGCGTGCATGTGGTAACGGTCAACGATTACCTCGCCCGCCGCGACCGCCAATGGATGGGCCCCATTCATGAATTTTTAGGGCTTACCGTGGGGTACATCAACCACGACATGGACAGCACCGAACGCCGCGAGATGTACGCCAAAGACATTACCTACGTTACCAACAACGAGCTGGGGTTTGACTACCTGCGCGACAATATGGTCATCAACCGCCAAGACCGCGTGCTGCGCCCGCTGAACTATTGTATCGTAGACGAAGTGGACTCCATTTTAATTGACGAGGCCCGCACCCCGCTGATTATTTCCGGCCCGTCGGAACAAAGTACCGATAAGTACTACATCGTCAACCGCCTGATTCCGTCGCTAAAAGTGCGCATGATCACGGAAAAAGACGAAGTGAAAGCCAAATACGAGGGCATTAAACTGGATGAAGGCGTAGACGCTATTATTGACGAAAAAGCCCATACCGCCACACTGACGGATACGGGGATTGCCAAAGCCGAAAAATTTTTAAATGTACCCAACTTGTATAACGACGTGGAATCGGAATGGGTGCATCACATCAACCAAGCGCTGCGGGCGCACCACTTGTACGAGCGGGATGTGGATTACGTCGTAAAAGACGGCGAAGTGATTATTGTGGACGAATTTACCGGCCGCTTAATGCCGGGGCGCCGCTGGAGCGACGGCCTGCACCAGGCGGTGGAGGCGAAGGAAGGCCTGCAAATTAAAGAAGAAAACCAGACCTTGGCCACGATTACGTTCCAGAATTTCTTTAAGCTGTATAAAAAACTGTCCGGTATGACGGGTACCGCCATGACGGAAGCCAACGAATTCTGGCAAATTTATAAGCTGGACGTGGTGGAAATCCGCCCCAATAAGCCTTCCAAACGCATTGATTACCCGGATTTGGTGTATTTGACGGAGCGTGAAAAATTTAACGCCATTGTGGACGAAGTGGAAAGCTTGTGGAAGCAGGGGGCGCCCGTGCTGGTGGGCACGCGTTCCATTGAAAAATCGGAAAAACTCAGCCATATGCTTCGCTCCAAAGGCATTCCGCACAAAGTGTTAAACGCCAAATACCACGAGATGGAAGCCCAAATCATCAGCCAAGCCGGGCGCAAGGGGGCGGTAACCATCGCCACCAACATGGCCGGGCGCGGGACGGATATTGTGCTGGGCGGCAACCCGGCCGATCCCGAAGAGCAAAAACAGGTAGTTGCATTGGGCGGGCTGCATGTGATCGGAAGCGAACGGCACGAGTCGCGCCGTATTGATAACCAGCTGCGCGGCCGCTGTGCGCGCCAAGGGGATCCGGGCTGTTCGCGGTTTTATATTTCGCTGGACGATGAACTCATGCGTCTGTTTGCCAACACCACCAAAATTGCTTCCGTGCTCAGCACGATGGGCATGAAAGAGGGCGAAGCCATAGAATCGCGCCTGATGACGCGGCAGATTGAAAGCGCCCAGCGCATGGTGGAAGGCCGCAACTTTGACATCCGCAAACAGCTGCTGGATTACGATAAAGTGATGAACCAACAGCGCACCGCCATTTACGGGCTCAGAAACGCCATTTTGGACGGCGAGAATATGACCGATAAATCCATGCAGATGATGGAAGAAATTGTGGATGAATTGGTGGAACAGTATTATCAGCCGGCCCATTTGCAGCGCAGTGATTTTGAAGCGTTAAACATTAATTTGCGCAATTTCTTCCCTGGCGATTTTCACTTCACGGCCGAAAATGTGGGCCGCAAATCCCACGACCAGCTGGTGGATGAAATTATGGCCCAGGTAAAAGACTTATACCACGCCCGCGTGCTGTACTTTACGGAGCAGGGCATCAATTTTGCGGAAATTGAACGGATGCTTTTGCTGCAAATTATTGATAACGCCTGGAAACAGAATTTGTATGAACTGGATCAATTGCAAAGCAGCGTCAGCCTGCGCGGCTATGCCCAAAAAGACCCGTTGATTGAATACCAGAAGGAATCTTACAAACTGTATTCTTCTATGTTAAACCGCGTGCGGGACTTGATGGTCAGCTATATTTTCCGGCTGCAGCTGCCTCCCCGCCCTACGGCGGCGGAGCGGGCCCAGCAGGCGGCAGCTAAAAACCCAAACAAGAATGCCGCCCCCGTGAGCAAACACATCGGGCGCAACGATCCGTGCCCGTGCGGAAGCGGCAAAAAATATAAAAAATGTTGCGGAGCGAATCTATGAAATTAAAAATAAAAGAAGCGATGCTTCTGGTGTGCGCGTTGGCGGCATTGGGCGCGATTCCTTTGTTTTTAAGCAAGGATAACCCGATAGAAGTGTCCGTGCCGGTTTTGGATGCAGCCCAGCTGGCGGCCAAAGAAGCCAAAGCACAAAAAGAGGCGGCCGAATCGGCCGTTCAGGCGGCTATGCGCCGGATGGTCAGCTGCAGCGTAAACGAAGATTGCATTATTGTAGACAAAGACCCTTGCGGCTGCTTAGTCGGGCCGGAAGGGGTTACGGCGATTAATGCGGCCTATACGCTGGACTTTAATAAATTTCAGTCCAACTCGCTTACCAAGGCCTGCCCGGAAGGGGCTCCTTCGGTGGAGCGGGAGTGCAGTCCGTCGGCTCAAGCCGTTTGCCAAGAAAACGTCTGCCGGATTTCGTACTAACGGTTATGCGCGGATTCAGACAAACCATCGCCGAACAAGATGCCTTATTGGCGCAAAATCGCTGGAGCATTTTTTTTAAAAACAGCTTTTCTGCGCTGGGGCGCTATTTGTTTTTATTGCTGTGCGCCGGGGCCACGGCGTGGCTGGTGTACCAAAGCTATCCGGGCGTGTCGCGCCATGCGTTGGCGTGGTTTGCTTTGGCGCCTTTTATTTGGGGTGTGACCAAAACCAAAGGGTTTTGGTCTTCTTTTTTATACGGCTGGCTGACGGCGTTTTTATTTCACGCCGGTATTTTTTACTGGATTTACTACACCTGTTTGCACGGGGGCGGCCTGTCGCAGGGGCTCTCCTTGGCGGCGTGGCTGGGGCTTAGCGGATTGCTGGCCGTACAGTTTGCCCTTTTTGGCGGCAGCTGCTATTTTTTAAAGAAAACAGGCCCCTTTTTCCCGTTGCTGGCGGCGTGCGGGTTTGTTACGTTGGAATGGCTGCACCAAACGGTGGCGTTTTATGGGTTGGGGTTCCCGTGGGTCATGTTGGGATATACCCAATGGAACGCGCCGGAAATGCTGCAGTTGGCGGCTTTTACGGGGGTGTATGGCGTCAGTTTTATCGTGGCCTTTACGGGAGCCAGCTTGGGTTGGGCGTTTGCCACCCAAGGCGTAAAAGACGGGGTATGGCATATGGCGGCGGCCGCAGTAGTGTTTTTGGCCGCGTATACGTATGGGCATTATACGCTGCCGGATGACTCTTCCAAACGGCCGTTTAAACCGCTATTGAGTGTAAGCACCGCGCTTTTGCAGCCCAATATAGACCAATACAAAAAATGGAGCCCTCAATACGAGGCGGAAATTTTGCAGACCCTTCAGGCGCAAGGAATTTCGCTGGCGGGAAAGGGCGTGCGGCTGATGGTGTGGCCGGAAAGCGCCGTGCCCGGTGCGCTGACAGAAGAGCCGTATTGGACGCTTTTTAAAGAGATTGCCGCCCAAACAAACGCCTACCAATTTATCGGCTCCAATGTGGAGGAAGACGGCAAGCAATATGTCGGCGCTTATTTGCTGGCGCCGCAGGCGGAAGGACTGCAGTCTTACCGCAAAACCAAACTGGTGCCTTTTGGGGAATATATTCCGTTGGAAGGGTTGGTGCGCCGTGTTTTTAAGGATGTGGCCGTATTGGGCGAGCTGGGTTCTTTCACGCCGGGTGCGCGCGGGCAGAAACCGCTGGATTTAGGCGGCGTGGCCGTAGGGGAAACCATTTGCTACGAATCCATTTATCCGCAGCTGTGGCTTTCGCAAAACCGGCAGGGGGCGAAGTTGTTTATTAACGTTACCAACGACGCTTGGTTTTTTGAAACGGCGGCCCCTTTCCAACACTTGGCGGTAAACGTACTGCGCGCCGTAGAAACCGGCCGCCCCGTTTTGCGCGCGGCCAACACCGGCTTTTCGGCTGTTATTGATCCGTTTGGACGGATTGAAAAACAGTCGCGTTTGTTTACGCAGGAGATTTTGCAGGCCTCCGTCCCGCTGGCATTAAACGAGCAAAAGAATTTTTATACCCAATGGGGCGATTGGTTCGCCTGGCTGTGCGCGGCGTTGTATGCCACGTTGTTGATTTCCACGGTGGTTTTTAGTTATGAATAACATTGAATTTAAAGACGTAGAACAAAAACTGGAAGAATTGGCGGCGCGGGTTGCCAAGATAGAATCCATTGACGATATTCCCGGCAAACAAAAAGAATTGGCCGCCTTGCAGGAGCAGTCGGCCGATCCTTCTTTTTGGAACGACACCAAAAAAGCCAAAGAAGTAAGCCGGCAAATTGATTTTTTAAAAAACTCCATTGACACATTCCGCTCGCTTGGCAAAAAAATAGAAGACGACCGCGCCTGGTTTGATTTGTGCAAAGAAATGCAGGACGAAAAAGAACTGCTGGCGTTAAACGCTTCGCTGCAGGAAACCGAAAAACAGGTGGCGCAGAAAGAAGGGGAGATCCGCCTTTCGGAGCCGAACGACAAATTAAACGCCATTTTAACCATCCACGCCGGCGCGGGCGGCACGGAATCGTGCGACTGGGCGCAAATGCTGGCGCGCATGTATACGCGCTGGGCCGAACAGCACGGGTTTAAGTTTTCCGTACTGGACACGCAGCCCGGCGACGAAGCCGGCATCAAAACCTTAAGCGCCATGGTGGAAGGCCCCTATGCCTACGGCTATTTGAAAGGCGAAAACGGGGTGCACCGCCTGGTGCGGGTTTCCCCGTTTGACGCAAACGCCCGGCGGCATACTTCGTTTGCCTCGTGCGACGTACTGCCCGATATTGACGAAAACATCAACATTGAAATCCCCGAAAAAGACATCCAGTTGGAAACCTCCCGCGCGGGCGGCCACGGCGGTCAAAACGTAAACAAGGTGGAGTCGGCCGTGCGCCTGCTGCACATTCCCACGGGGATTGTGGTTTCCTGCCGCATTGAACGCAGCCAGCTGCAAAATCGCCAGACGGCTATGAAAATGCTCAAAGCCCGCCTGTACGAAATGGAAATGGACAAAAAACGCAGCGAAGCCGAAAAACGCTACGGCCAAAAAGGCGAAATTGCCTGGGGGCATCAAATCCGCTCCTACGTATTTATGCCGTACCAGTTGGTAAAAGACCTGCGAAGCGGGTACGAAACGTCGCAAATCAACGCCGTGATGGACGGCGATTTAGACCCGTTTATTTTTGCTTTCTTAAACTACGAAGCCGAACACAAAAAATAATGCCTACCGGTTTGTATATTCATCTCCCGTTTTGCAGGCAAAAATGCAATTATTGCGATTTTGCCTCGTTTGCCGGGCGCGAAAAACAGATTCCCGCTTATCTGGAGGCGCTGGCGCGCGAGGCGGCGCAAACGCCCGTTAAAACGTTTGATACGCTGTATGTAGGCGGCGGCACGCCCAGCCTGTTGACGGAGCGGGAGTTGGCGCGGCTGTGCCAAGTACTGACGGATAATTTTGGCGCCATCGGGCGTTTTTCGGAAAGCACGGCGGAAGCCAACCCCGAAAGTTTAACTCCCGGCAAAATTGCCCTGCTTCGCGGGGCGGGGTTTAAGCGCCTGAGCATCGGCCTGCAAAGCTTTTGTGACCAAGCGCTTAAAACCTTGGGCCGCGTGCACGACGTAAAAATTTTTTTAAACGCTTACCAGGCGGCTCGCGCGGGCGGGTTTGAAAACATCAATGTAGACCTGATTGCCGGCGTGCCGGGGCAGGGGTTGGAAAGCTTTTTAGAGGGGCTTTCCAAATTGATTGCCCTGCGGCCGGAGCATATTTCCGTGTATGGCCTGCAGATAGAAGAAGGAACCCCCTTTTTCGCCCGCGGCGTCGTGTGCGACCAACTGCTGATGCGCCGCATGCTGGAGGAAACGCACCTGCGTTTGCAGGCCGCGGGGTACTGTCATTACGAAATTTCCAATTTTGCCCTGCCCGGGCGGGAAGCCCGGCACAATACGAATTACTGGGACAACGGGCCCTATATCGGGCTTGGCAGTGCGGCGGCGTCGTACTGGGAGGGGGAGCGCCGGCAGAACACGCCGGACGTGCAGGAGTATATCCGCCGGATGACGGCGGGCGAAAGCCCGGTGGTGTTTCGCGAAAGACTAACCGGCAAGGCCAAAGAAGGCGAAACGCTGATGTTGGCTTTTCGCAAGTTGGACGGCGTAGAGCTGACCCCGCGGCAAGAAAAAATGTTTGGAACAGAAATTCAAAAGCATTTGCAAAGCGGCCTATTGGAACGGGCGGGAAAAAAAGTAAAATTATCTTTTGGAGGCCTGTTTTTGGCCAATGAAGTGTTTTGCAGTTTTGTGGCGCCGTTTGAAGAACTATGAAGATTACCCCCGTTCATACGCGTATATTTAAAGAAAAGGAAGATTTGCCCGCTTTTATTGCCGAGCACATCGTTTCCGTGCCGGAAAAAACCGTTTTAACGGTATCCTCCAAGCTGGTGGCTTTGTGGAGAGGGAAAACGATTCCCTGCACGGGACGCACGCAAAAGGAAGAGTTGATCCGGCAGGAAAGCCAAGCCGCCTTGCAAACCCCGCTTGCGTGGCTGACGATTAAAGACGGCATGATTATGACCAACGCCGGGATTGATGAATCCAATGCGGACGGGAAATTGATTCTGCTGCCGCCGGACGGCTATGCCTGCGCCCAAGATCTGCGGACGGCCTTGCGGCAAAAATGGAACGTGCAGCACTTGGGGGTAATTATTACGGACAGTATGATTCTTCCCCTGCGGGCGGGCATTATCGGCGCGGCGGTGGCGTACAGCGGGTTTGAGGGCGTGAAAGATTTGCGCGGGAGAAAAGATATCTTCGGCAAAAAGTTGGAAGTGACGCTGGTGGACGCGGCCGATGCACTGGCGGCGGCCTGCGCGCTTACCATGGGGGAGGCAGCCGAACAACAGCCGTTGTGCCTGGCGGAGGAGGCCCCCGTTACTTTTGTGGACGGCACCAACCCGTCGGAAATTAAATACCCGCCGCAGAACGATTTGTATGCGCCGCTGTTAAAGGCGGTTAAATTAATTAAATAATAAGGAGAAATATGTTCAAACACATTTATAGTGAGTTTAAAAATTTTGTGATGCGCGGCAATGTGCTGGATATGGCTGTAGGTATTATCATCGGCGGTGCGTTTACGAAAATCGTCAACTCCATGGTGGCGGACGTAATGATGCCGCCCTTGGGGCTGCTGATGGGGAAAGTGAATTTTTCCAATTGGTTTGTCGTCCTTAAACAGGGCAGCACTACGCCCGGGCCGTATGAATCGTTGACCGCCGCCCAAGCAGCCGGCGCCACCACCATTAATATCGGCAATTTTCTAAATTCCATCATCAGCTTTTTAATCGTGGCCGCTTGTATTTTTGCGCTGGTCAAGGCCATGAACAAAATCAACAAACGCAAAGAAGATGCCGCCCCCACCACCAAGGCTTGCCCGTTTTGCTGTACGGAAATCCCGTTGGGTGCGGTGCGCTGTCCGCATTGTACGTCCGAATTAAAATAATTTTGCGGGAACACCGAAAGAGCGGGGAACTCCCGCTCTTTTTAAATAACGCGCCGTCTTGCTAAAAAACGGCGATTTTTTTACACTAAAAGTATGATTTACTTTGCACACCGCGGGGCTTCTGCCCGGCGCGTTCAAAATACGCTGGAAGCCTTTCGGCTGGCGCGCCGGCTGGGGGCGAGCTGTTATGAGCTGGACGTCCACCTGACGCAAGACGGCCAGCTGGTGGTGCATCACGATTATTCGCTGTTGGCTACGGCCGGGAAAGACGTAAAAATAGGAGAACTCTCTTGGGCGGAGCTTTGCCGCTGTGCGCTGCAAAACCGTTTTAACGAAACGCCGGCATTTGTCCCGCGCCTGCAGGACGTTTTGCCTGTGGTGGCGCCGAAGTTGGAACTGCTTAACATAGAGCTAAAAAACGACGCCAACTGCTACCCGGGGCTGGAAGAAAAACTGCTGAACCTGTTAGCGGCCGAATATGAAGAACTGCTGCCTAAAACATTGTTTTCCAGCTTTGATTACGACACCCTGCTCCGTATTCGCCAACTAAACAAAAACGCGCGTATCGGCCTGTTAACGCGTTCTTTTGACGTTTCCAAAGCATTAGCCCTGCAGGCGGAAAGCGTTCACTTAAACTACACCCGCTTTACTCCGCAGCTGGCGGAAGCGTGCCATCAAAACGGGTTAAAAATTTATCTCTATACCGTAAACGATGTTTCGCTGGCCAAGCGCCTGCAGCAAGAAGGGGCGGACGGCATTTTTACGGACTGCATTGATTGGTTTGTTTCCGAGCATTAAAAAACCCCGCCGTTAAGCGGGGCTTTTTTAAACAGGCCAAAACTAATAGCCGTAGCCGGAGTAGGCCATTTCGGAAGAAGTGTCTTCCGCCGAGGCGTCAGCCGTGCCCTGCATGCCGTAGTATTGTTCGGGCGTATAGCGTTTGGGCTTCTTCCAGAGGCGTTTTTCCTTCTTGTAATCGGCTTCGCTGGGTTGGCCGGGCACTTTGGGCTGTTGGCGTTCGTCAAAGAAATAAATGTTTCTTTGTTCTTCCGGCCCGACGTTGAAAATATATTCGGACTCTACGTTGGGCGGCGTTTCGCGGCGCTCTCTGACGGCGTCTTTGGACAAATCTTCCATATAATCTTCTTCCGTCAGATAAATTTTGCGGTTGTATTTTTCTTTTCTTTTTTCATTGGTGTTGCACGCGGTCAAAAAGCCCGCGCACAAGACAAAAGCCAAAAGCAGGGAAAATGTTTTCATTTGTTCTCCTTAAGTTTCCTTTCACCAGATAGTATAATGTTTTCCAGCAGGACTGCAAGCGTTACGGGCCCTACTCCGCCGGGAACGGGCGAGTAGGAAATGCCGCGCGCCTGCAATTTTTCCGGGTCGGCGTCGCCGCAGAGGCGGTCGTTGTGCCAGTTGGTGGAAATATCCACCACCGTCGTTCCGGGGCGCAGCCAGTCCGCTTCGATCAGGCCGGGCGTGCCGGCGGCGGAGCAGACCAAATCCGCATCTTTTACGGCGCGGGGCAAATCGGTTTTGGTGTGGCAGATTTTCACGGTGGCGTTTTGGCAGGTCAGCAGGTGGGCCAGCGGGCGGCCTACCGTAATAGACCGGCCGATGACGGCCGCTTCCTTCCCTTCCAGAGCCACGTGATGATACGCCAGCAGCCGAATAACGGCCATGGCCGTGCACGCCACAAAGCCTTTTAACGCCTGAATTTCCGGCCAGGTTTTGCACAGAAACAAATTGCCCATATTGATGTTGGACATGCCGTCAATATCTTTTTGCGGGGCCAGGCGGTCTGCAAAGTCGGTGGCGGCCAGATGGTCGGGCAGGGGGCGCGGGATCAACACCGCGTCGGTTGACGCGTCGGCGGATAATTTTTCCACCAACGCTAAAAATTCGGCCGCCGGCGTTTGGTTGTTAATTTCAAACACCTGTGTTTCTACGCCCAGTTTTTGTGCGGCTTCCACTTCTTTTTTCAGGTAAACGTACGCCCCGTAATCTTCCGTAGATCCGATGGCGCACAGTTTAATGGGACGCCCCAATTGTTGACAAACGGCCTCGGCCCTGCGGGGCAGGGACTCGCGGATTTGGGCGGCCAGGGTGCGTCCTTCTAAAATCATATGTATTATTTTAGCAAATAAAGCCCCGCCTTGCGGAATGCCGAACGGGAAAGGCGCATTGGAAACGGGCGCTTTTTTGGTATATTTAAAAAACATGCAGGAGTTGCGTATGTTAAAACAAAAAGGTTTTACGTTAATAGAATTGTTGGTAGTCGTGTTGATTATCGGTATATTGGCGGCGGTGGCCATGCCGCAGTATCAGTATGCGGTTGCCAAATCCAGATACATGGAGCTTCTGTCTTTAGCAAGCGACATCCGAAAAGGACAGCAAGTATATAAGATGGCCAACGGCAAGTATTCGGCGGATTTATTTGCACTGGATATAGAGTTTCCGTCTTCGTTTGCGGCGCATCCCAGCTATACGTCCGGCAACGGAACGGTGTACGGCGTACGCAATGCGGCCAAACGCATTACGTGCACGATGACGACTTCCGTGGGCAGTGATGTGGAAAATGGGTCTCCCGCCGGCATGGTGTGCTGGCTGGAAAAAGACGGGATTTGGTACAACATCAACTTTACAACGGGCGCCCAGGAATGCCGCGCCACCCGCACCAACTCGTTTGCGCTGGATTTTTGCAAGCGGATTACCGGACGAACGGAGCCGGCCGGAACATGGGGATCTACGCAAACGTTTCCTTTTTCCAATTAAATAAACCCCGGGGGATCCCGGGGTTTTATTATTCTTCGTCAATTTTTAGCATGGCCACAAACGCTTCCTGCGGAATGTTCAAACTGCCGATGGCTTTCATTCTTTTCTTGCCTTCTTTTTGTTTTTCCAGCAATTTGCGCTTGCGGGTAATGTCTCCGCCGTAGCATTTGGCAATGACGTCTTTTCGGAAGGCGGGAATGGTTTCGCGCGCGATGACTTTGCCGTTTACCGCCGCCTGCACCGCCACTTCAAATTGCTGGCGGCCGATCAGCTCTTTTAATTTGGCGCACAACGCGCGGCCCATGGTTTGGGCTTTGTCTTTGTGTACCACTACCGACAACGCATCCACCGGCGTGCCGTGCAGCAAAATTTCCATCAGCACCACGTCCGAGCTTCTAAAGCCTGCCACTTCATAGTCAAACGAAGCGTATCCCTTGGAAACGGATTTTAATTTATTGTAGAAGTCAATTACCATCTCGCCCATCGGCATTTCGTATTTGATGATTACGCGTTGGTTGGACAAATGATCCATACTCATAAACGTGCCGCGTTTTTCTTTTAAAAGCGTCATCACGCCGTCCATAAATTCCACCGGCGTAACGATGGTGATGTGGATGACGGGCTCTTTGATATCAATAATATCGCCGTGGGGCGGGAAATTGGCCGGGTTATCAATAATTTTGTAGCCGGGATCGTCCGGCGCGTCGGGCAAGGCGGCCAGCTCTTGCGGATGGGATTTGCGCGGGGTAAATTTAACGTGGTACACCACGTTGGGGCTGGTGGCGATAAGCGACAGATTAAATTCCCGCTCCAACCGTTCTTTTACGATTTCAATATGCAAAATGCCCATAAATCCCAAGCGAAAGCCAAATCCCAACGCTTTGGAAGTTTCGCTTTGGTAATGGAAAGACGAGTCCGAGAGGTTTAATTTTTCCAACGCCTTGCGAAGCAGCGGAAAATCGGTCGTTTCCACCGGGAAAATACTGGCAAACACCACCGGCTTGGCCTCGGCGTATCCGGGCAGGGCTTTTTCGGCCGGTCGTTCGGCCAAAGTAATCGTGTCGCCCACTTTTACCTGGTGGATATCTTTGATGCCGGCCACCAAATAGCCCACTTCTCCGGCGGAAAGCGAAGCGGTTTTGTGCAGCTGCTTGGGCGTCATGAAGCCAATTTCTTCGGTTTTGTACGACGCGCCCGAGGACATAAACTGAATTTGCTGCCCCGGTTTTACGGAACCGTCCACCAGGCGGATATACATGATGACGCCGCGGAACGGATCGTAGTAAGAATCAAAAATAAGCGCGCGCAGGGGGGCGTTGGGGTCGCCCTGCGGGGCGGGAATATCGGTGATGATGCGATCCAGCAAATGTTCAATGCCCATGCCGGTTTTGGCGCTGACGCGCTCGGCCTCTATGGGCTCTTTTAAAATGTCCCACAGCTGTTCTTCCGAAGCGTCCGCATCCGCCTGTGATAAATCCACTTTGTTCATTACCGGAATAATTTTAAGCCCCAAACTTTGGGCCAAGTGGGCGTGCGCCACCGTTTGCGCTTCCACCCCTTGCGATGCGTCTACCAACAGCAGTACGCCTTCGCACGCGCGGAGCGAGCGGGCCACTTCATACGAAAAATCCACATGGCCGGGGGTGTCAATCAGGTTTAAAATATAATCTTTGTACCGGATGCGCACCGCTTTGGCTTTAATGGTAATGCCGCGTTCTCGCTCCAAGTCCATGCCGTCTAACAGCTGGGCTTGCATTTTGCGCTTGGGAACGGTGCCGGTGTCTTCCAAAATACGGTCGGAAAGGGTGGTTTTGCCGTGGTCAATGTGGGCGACAATGGAAAAATTACGAATCTTCATTTTTATCGTTCTGCTCTATCAGGTTCCGAATTTCTTCCGAGCTGCCCATCAACAGGGCGGCTTGGGCCAAGTCGGAACAAATTTCAAAATTTAAATTGCGGATGTTGTTTTTGACGCGTAAATACATACGCGGCGTAACGGACAGCGCGTCTACATTCAGCCCCAGCAAAAGCGGCAGCATTTTAGAGTCGGAGGCGATTTCCCCGCAGATGCTTACCTTGCGCCCGCGTTTGTGGGCGGTTTGAATGATTTGGTTAATGGTGCGCCCGACTGCCGGGTGGCAGGGGTCGTACATATGGGCCACTTCTTGGTTGACGCGGTCCACCGCTACTAAATATTGTATCAAGTCATTGGTGCCAATGGAAATAAAATCCAGCAGCTGGATCATCCCGTCCAGCGCAATGGCGGCCGCCGGCACTTCAATCATCGCGCCCAACCCCACCCGGTTGACGGGTTTTTTGCCTTGGGCTTCAAATTCTTTCAGTACCTGGTTAAATGCGTTTCGCACATGGCGCACTTCCTCCACGGACGAAATCATCGGCACCATGATTTTTACCTGCGCCGGCACTTCGCAGGACATGCGGATGATCGCCCGCAGCTGCGTGAACATTAAATCCGGGTTCTTCAAAAACAACCGGATGCCGCGGCACCCCATAAAGGGGTTATCGTCTTGGTCAAATTCATCCAAGGGGAAATCGGGCAGTTTGTCGGCCCCCAAGTCCGCCAGGCGGATGGTTACCGGGCGCATGTCAAAGCGTTTGGCCACGGACAGATAAACCTGGTACTGTTCTTCTTCCGTGGGCGGGTGCGGGGTGTTCATATACAAAAATTCGGTGCGCAAGAGGCCCAGCCCGTCCGTAATTAAGCGTTTGTTTTCTTTGTTGTCGGTGCGGGGGTCGTAGTTGACAAACAGCTTCACGGCGTGCCCGTCTTCGGTAATGACCGGCAAGTGGTTGATGGTTTTGAGCAGGGCTTCGGTCTTTTTGATGTCTTTTTGGATTTTGCGGTAATTGGCCAACGTATATTTGTCCGGATTAATGACCAGCAGGCCGTTTTCCCCGTCAATAATCAGCGTGTCGCCGGATTTTACCTCTTTGGACGCGGTGGAAAGCCCCACCACCGCCGGAATGTTTAAACTTTGCGCCAAGAGCGCCGTGTGGCTGGTTTTGCCGCCCACGTCCGTGCAGAAACCGATTACCTGGTTTTCCTGCAGGTTAATGGTGTCGGACGGGTATAAGTTATGGGCGACGAGCAAAGAAGGTTTGGTAATGGAGGCCAGAAATTCCCCTTTGTCCCCTTCCAAATTGTTTACCAGCCGCTTGCCGACGTCAAAAATATCGTTGCGGCGTTCTTTAAAAAAGGGATCTTCAATTTTATCAAAGCTGGCGGCCAGTTCCTGCAGCGTAATAAAAATAGCCGCCTGAGCGGAAAGATGTTCCGATCGGATTTTTTTGGATACGGAATCTTTGAGCGACGGATCTTGCAGAATCAGTTTGTGGGTGGACATCAGGTTGGCGTATTCGGCCCCCAGCGTGGTAAGCACTTTTTGCTCGCAGGCATCCAGCTCCGCTAAGGTTTTTTGCATGGCGGTGCGGATTTTTTGCAGTTCGGCCTTTACTTCGCCGGGTTCTATGTATTGCCGGGTAACGGCAAAGCTTTCCCCCGGCAGCAGTACGGCCGGCCCGATGGCTACGCCCGGACTGGCGGCCACGCCTTTTAAAACCAACATGCTGTGCTCCCGGTTAGAATTCTTCATTAAATTTGTTGTCAAACAGTTTTTTAATGGCTTCAAACGCTTCTTTTTCGTCCGAGCCGTCCGTCGTTAACTGCACGTGTGAACCAAACTCCGCCGCCAGCATCATAACCCCCATAATGCTTTTGGCGTTTACCGTTACATGGTCTTTTGTCAGTTTAATATCGCAGGCAAAACCTGCGGCCGTTTGCGCAATAGAGGCGGCCGGGCGTGCGTGCAGCCCTAAGCGATTGGTGATTTGAATGTCTTGCTGTATCACATATCCCCCTATAAATAGCAGACCAGGTTGAACACCACCACGGCCGCTAAATACAAGTACATGTTCGGTATGCGAAGTTTACGGGTTACAAAGCTGATCATCACGAAAAACAGCACGATGACCGCGCGCGTAACAAAGTGAACGTCTACTTCTTCAAAGTCTTTCAGATAGTGGTAAATACCGAACAAAATCATCCCCACCGCCAGCACAATGCCGATGCGTTTTGCGTTGTAGATGGTTTTGTTCCAGTCAAAACGAGTCAGGCCGAAGCAGCTGCTTTCGTCCGCGTTATAACTGATTTTGAGCCCCTGCCATTTTACAAATAAGGCCACCGCATTAAAGGCAAAGAAAGCCGCGCCTCCGGCGCAGAAGGCGTACACCAGAGAAGTGTTTTGCGGCAAGTCAATTTCAAAGAAATTGACGCCCAGCATCAGCCAGATAAACAGCGCCATTAAAAGCGTCAGCGGTTTAAGCGTGCCCCAGAACAAGCGGTCGCCGATGGAGGCGGTGGTAATGGAGAGGCTTTTTTTGATGCTGGCCCATTCGGTTACTTTTTCTTTAAATTTGGTCAACGATTCGGCCCGGGCCACGGCCTCTTCCTGCTTAGCCAGCGCGCCAAAACAGAAGGAAGCCATCACGGGCTGGGTGTTGAAATTTTCCAGATAACGCTGCAATACGGATGGGAGGGCGTCCCGGTCGTCCTTATACAACTGTTTTAGAAACGGCATCATTACAAACGTTAATCCCAGGTTCTGGAATTTCATAAAGTTCCAGCCCGTTTGCAGGAAAAACGAACGCAAAAACATATTAAGCCGCAAGGAGAATTTCATACGTTACCTTGTTTTCAGGCGGAACGCGGGCACCAGCGTGGCCAGCCCAATCCACGGAACGGCCATATACGCAAACTTGCACGCAAACTGCGCCTTTACCGGGATATACGGCAACAGCCACAGCATCAATTTGCCGCAGATCCACGTAAAAATAAAAATAAGAATAAAATTCATTAAAAACGAGGTGGCCAGCGCCAGCGCCACCGTCCGGTTGACGGCGGAAGGCTTTTGGGTGATTTTCTGTTCCCAAAACACCAGCCATTTAAAGCGGTTTTTGCGCATGAGCTTTTCGGCAAATGAAAACAAAATGGCCCCGCCTACGCCAAAAAAGAATGCGAAATACAAATCAATCCCCAAGGCATGCAGCGCCAATGCCACCGCCGAGCACACCACCGCGCTGGGGGGAAGAATGCCGCCCAAGGGGTTGATGTCTGCAAAAATCAATTCCGTAAACACGCCTACCTGAATGCCGGCCGCCAGGTCGCCCGTCAGCAGCGACATCAGCGGCGCGGCGATAATCCCGCGCGAAAACGTAAGCTGGAAAGCATAGGTGGTATCCAGTTCCAAGAGCGCGGCCAGCACGCACAGCATAAACACTTCCGGCGTCATCATGAAATAGCCTCGTTGACCGATATAGATTGGGAATTGGGTACGGCGCGGGTTTCTATCTGAATTCCCAAATCCCGGATTAATTTTAAAAAGTGTTTGTCTTTGTCGTCCAAAAAGACGTTTTCATCCAATTTTTGCGCGCCTTCTTTAAAATGCATGCCGCCGATATTGAGGGATTTGATTTGCAGCCCGTCTTCTATCAGGTCGGTAAATTCCTGCAAGGAGCTCATCAGCAAAAAAATGCGCCGCTTGGACTGGGCCGCATAGCGGGCGCAGTCATGCGAGTTTAAGATGGTCAGCTCGTATTCATACGGCAGGCTCAGGCGCAGCAGGCCGCGGTTGAGGCACGATTCTTTCCCCTTGGTACAGGGGATTAAAATTTCGTCCACATTCAGTTCCGGCAGCCAAGCCTGCACAATCTGCCCGTGAATCAAGCGGTCGTCTACGCGCGCAAAAATAATCGGCATTAAAGCCCCTTTATCAAAAGTTCCGTTGCATTGATTACGGCCCGTTTGCCGTCCGCTTCAATTTTTTCTGCCAATTCTTTGGCCGAAAGTTTCTTGCGGTTGTTAATGGCCGTGAGCAGCATGCTCAAGTTCAGGCCGGTAATCACGTGGCATTTGGGCAAGTCTTTGCTGGCGGTAAGCGAGATGTTGGTGGCGCTTCCGCCAAAAATATCGGTCAGAATGACGGCCCCTTCTTCGCAGGTGCTGAGCACATCATGCAATTTGGCCGCTTCTTTTTCCACCGAAGCGGCGGCGGTTACGGAAAATACGGCCAAGCTTTCATCGGCCGGTTTGCCGATGATTTGCGCCGCCGTTTCCTGCATTTCCCGGGCGAGATTCCCGTGCGTAACTAAAATAATTTTTACCATAATTAAAGTCCTATATCCCTGTGAAATTCCGTTGCGTTCAGCCCGGCCTTTGCCAGCCGCTGGGCCAGCTCGTGCGCCATAAACACGCTGCGGTGCTTGCCACCGGTGCAGCCCATGGCAATGGTCAGGTAGCTTTTGCCTTCCTTTATATATTTGGGTATCAAATATTTAATCAGGTCTGCAAATTTTTCGGCAAATTCCTGCGTTTCTTTAAACGACATGATATAATTTTGCACTTCTTTATCCAAGCCGGTTTTCTCCCGCAATTCGGGGATATAGTACGGGTTGGGCAAAAAACGCACGTCCATCACGATGTCGCAGTCTTTCAAAATGCCGTTTTTAAAACCGAAAGACACCACGGAAATTTGCATGTCGCCTTCGCGCGTAAGCCCCAGGAGGGCGGAAAGCTTTTCTTTCAGTTCCCCCAGTTTTAAGTCCGAGGTATCAATCACTTTGTCCGCCATGGTGCGGATCGGGCTCATCACTTCGCGTTCGTGGGCAATGGCGGCCGCCAGTTTTTTATGGATGGGGTGGCGGTGCTTGGTTTCGGAAAAACGCCGGATCAGGCACTCTTCCGACGCGTCTAAAAAGATGACTTTTACAATAAAATCATCCGCCACCATAGAGTTTAAAATTTTGGGCATGTCTTTGAGGCGTCCGCCTTCGCGCACGTCAATGCCTAAGGCGATATCCTTGCGTTCGCCGTTTTGTTTAATATAGTCGGTAAAGTTTTTAAACAAGGCCAGCGGCAAATTGTCCACACAGTAAAAGCCGAAGTCGCCGAAAATTTTCAGCGCCTGGGATTTGCCGGCCCCGCTTAGCCCGGTAATGATAAAAATACGGCGTTTATTGTCTGCCATTGGTTCCCTTTTTCATTTTATCTAAGATTTTTTGGCTGAATTCTTTGGCGGAAAAAATACCTTGGCTTTTAAGCTGTTGGTTTAAAGACGCCACTTCAATCAGCACCGCCAGGTTGCGCCCCGGTGTAACGGGCAGGCCCAGCGAAGGAATTTCAATTCCCAAAATGTTAGTCGTTTTTTGTTCCACTCCCAGCCGGTCAATGGGTTGTTTGGACGGGGAGGTAAGCACCACTTCCATATCAATGTTGGTTTCGTCTAGCGTAGAGCCTACGCCAAACAGAAGCGGTACGTCCAAAATGCCAAGCCCCCTCACTTCCATATAATGCTTCAGCATGGTAGGGCAGGAGCCGACCAAAAAACGGCCAAACCGCTTTTGTACTTCCACTACGTCATCGGCCACCAAAATATGCCCGCGTTTAATAAGCTCCAGCGCGCATTCGCTTTTGCCGATGCCCGCATCCCCGCGGATTAATACGCCCGTTCCGCTTACGTCCACCAACACTCCGTGCATGTGCGTAACCGGGGAGAGTTTCTCGTCTAAAAAGCGGGTAAACTCCGCCACGAAAGCGGAAGATTCCATATCCGTTTTTAATACCGGCACGTCCGAGCTTAAGCACGCTTTGCGAATGGCCGGCAGCGGATCCAGCCCCGCCGCCATAATCACGCAGGGAACTTTCCCTTCCACCAGCATTTTTTCTACGTTGGCGCGCAGGCGGGACTTGTTTTCTTTGACGCAAAACGCATGTTCCCCGCGGCCGAACACCTGTACGGAATTGGCGCGGAAACTGTCCAAATGGCCGCACAAGGCTAAGCCGGGCCGGTTTACGCTGCCCAGGGTAATTTCGCGGTGGATGTATCTTTTCCCGCAGACCAGCTCCAGGTTAAGGCGTTTAACCTGGAGCAGTTCTGCAACGGTGATAGATTTGGTAAATTCCAAAACTGCCCCCGTACGGCTTATTTCTTTTTAATCGGTTTGATTAAACCGTAGGTGCCGTCCAAGCGTTTGAAAATCAGGTTGATTTGCTTGGAATCTTCGTCCAGGAACATCCAGAAGGAGTATCCCAGCCGTTCCATTTCGTAGGCGGCGTCTTCCGGGTTCATGGGCGAGACCTCTACCTGCTTGATGACGGAAAATTTTACGTCGTTCTGCGGCAAAAGCACGTGTTCGGCAAACGGATTGATGTCGGCTTCTTTAACGGATTTTTTGCTTACTTTGCGGGCTTTGGCTTTGTTTTTAATTTTTTTGGCCTGTGCTTCGGCTTTTACGGCCGCGGCGTCAATGGCTTTATAGAGGTTGCTTTCCACGGCGCTGGCGCTGATGGTGGTTTTGGCGCCGGTGTGCAAGATGATTTCGGCGCGCTGATTGATTTTCTTTTCTACCGAGATCAGCACCTGCGCGGAAACGATATTGTCAAAAAAGTTTTCTACTTTCCCCACGCGCGTATTGATAAATTCTTTGATGGCCGGAGTCAATTTGATGTTTTTGGCCGTAATTTTAATATCCATAATTCCTCCGTATAAGTAATTGCGAGAGATTCCCCCGTAGAGTTATTAAACCATTAATCAGGCCCCCTGTCAATGAAACCCGCGCGCGGGCGCGTACGGGAAGCCGGTGTTGAAACGGCGTTACCGGCCTGATCTACCGGATGCTAAACCCTGTGGGGCAGTTGCGCCGGCAAACAAATAAGGAGTACTCCCTCCGCCTGGCGCGGAACAGAAAACGGATGCAGCCAACAGGCCCCGATGGGCCGGCCGCTGCCAGCGGGAAACCGCTGCGATTTAGGATGAAAGATGATTTGATGCGCCTCCGGGTACGTCGGATATAGTAATTGTAGGCGCGATTGGAGAAAATTCAACCCCCCGCCGGAAACATACGGGAAGAAAAAACTCTATAAAAAGAGGCGCAAAACGCTGAGGCACTGCGTGATGTCGTACAATGCGAGATGCGCCCCTTTGCGTCGGACGGTTAGTCCGCGCAAAAAACGTGTGCGCGCGGATACCGCGTTTGAAAAACACCCCGCACGAGCGCGGGGTGTTTAAATCCTTTTATTTAGCGTTTACCATTTTAGCTCTGGAAATATCGCCCTTCTTATCCAAGAAGTACAGATATCCTTTTTCTTTTTTGATACCGCATTTTTCTACTTTTTTCGGTTTGCCGCCTTTTTTGCCGCCTCTGGCCATTTGCACGCGGGCGATATCGCCGTCTTTGTCAATGTAGTAGAGGAAGCCGTCTTCGCGGTCCATTCCAACTTTGAGTACTTTTTCTGCCATGTGGATAATCCTCCTTTTAAGGAAAACAGTCTTACCGAAAAAGTCTAATAAAATTTTCAGTTATTTGCAAGGAATTTTTTTCGTCGGGCTGTCTTCGGAAGCTGCAAAATCCGTACGCGTAGGATACGCAGAAAGGGTCTGCCCGGGGGCTTTTTCCCTATCTTGTATAGGGAAATGCTATAATCAAAATATATCTGCCTAAGGGGACGCTATGTACTTAAAAGCTATTGAAATTATTGGTTTTAAATCTTTCGCCGAAAAATCCCGTTTGGATTTTGAGCCGGGCATTACGTGTGTGGTCGGGCCGAACGGCTGCGGCAAATCCAACGTGATTGATTCCGTACGCTGGGCCATTGGCGAAATGAGTTGGAAGTCCCTGCGTTCATCCTCCATGGTAGACATTATTTTTAACGGCACCGCCAAGCGCGCTCCCCTGAATATGGCGCAAGTCAGCATGGTGTTTGACAACGCCTCCCGCCAGCTGCCGCTTGATTTTAATGAAATTACCGTTACGCGCAAAATTTTCCGCTCCGGCGAAAGCGAGTACTATTTAAATAAGGTGCAGTGCCGCCTGCGCGACATACGCGATTTGTTTTTGGACACGGGCATCGGCGGGGAAGGATACGCCATCATTGACCAGGGCGGCGTGGAAAGCGTCCTTTCCGCTTCGCCGGAACAACGCCGCGAAATGTTTGAAGAAGTGGCCGGTGTTTCTAAATATAAGGCCAAACGGGAAGAATGCATCAAACGTTTGGAGCGGGTGGATTTGGATTTGGCCCGCCTGTCCGACACGGTTGCCTTGATTGAAGAGCAAATTAAAAAGCTCGACAGCGAGGCCCGCAAAGCGCGCCTGTATCAGCGCTACCGCGAGGAACTGAAAGAAAGCGAGATCGCCATTTCGGTTTGCTCCATTAAAGAAGCGGACGGCCTAATCGCCAAGCATACGGGCGAATTGGAGCCGGTGCTGCGCAAGCTGGAAGATTTGGAGGCGCGCATTTCCGCACAGGAAGGCGCGGCGGCGGCGTTGGATTTAAATTTAACGCATAAGCAAAAAGAAGCGGCCGAATTTAACGAAAAAATTTCCGCCAGCAAATATCAGGTGGGCTTGTTGGAAGGGGCTATCAAAAACTGCGACAATTTAACCGCCGAACTGACGGCGCAAATCGCCGCGTCTGGCGCCGAAGCCCAGCGCGGGCAAAGCCGCCTGCAGGAATTGGCGCCGGCCATTGCCAAGCTTAAAGAGCAGCTGACAGCCGTTTCGGCGGAGCTGGCCCCTTTGCAGGAACAATACAATACGCAGGTGGCCGCTTCCCAACAATTGGAAGCCGATTTGCGCAACGCCGAAGCGCAATCCCAGCGCGTTGCGGGCGATCTGATGGCCTTGGTGCGCAAACAGATGGAAGTTTCCAACCGCATTTCGCTGGAAGAATCGTCCGCCCAGCGTGAAAACGAAGATTTGATTACCGCCGAAAAGACCAGCCAGGAACAAACGGCCCGCGCGGAGCAGATTACCCGCACGCTGGAAGAAATCTCCGCCCGCGCCGCCGCCAAACAGGCCGAGGCCGACCAAGCCCGCGGCGCCATTTCGGCGGGGGAAGAAGACCTTCGCACCCTGCAAACCCAGCGTACGGCGTTAAATGAAAAACTTTCCGCCGTGAAAGCGGCCCGCGCGGCGTTGGCCGCCAAGTTGGAGATGATCCAAACCCAAGGCAAAAACGACCCCTACTGGGTAGGCGCCAAAGCGGTGGCGCAAAGCGGGCTGCCGGGCGTAAAAGGCACGCTTCGCAAAGCGCTTAAATATCCGGCTTCTTTAGCGGTAGCGGTGGAAGAAGCGTTTGGCAAATACCTGGATGCCGTTTTGTGCCAAGACGCCAACGCCTTGCAGCAGGCGCTGGGCGTGTTGAAACAGCACGGCAAGGCGCGCGCCAAGTTTATTGTACTGGCCGATGTGCCTAAAACGGCGCCGGCCGGGAACGGAACGCTGAAGCAACAGATCTCGTATGCTTCGGACTTGGAAGGTTTAATCAATTTTATTGTCGGCGGCTACTCGTATGCGGACGGAACCGTAACGGGCGGATTTTTTGTAAGCGGCGGCGCGGCGGACGTGCGCGCGCCGGAAGCTTACTGGGGGGAAGAAGAAACCGTCCGCGGCGAGATGGAAGCAAAAGCCGCCGAAGAAGACGCGGTTTCAAAAGAAATTATTTCCAACTACGACGCCCTTACCCGTGCCGACGAAGCGCTGAAAAATTTACGTGCCAAATCGCAGGAAGCGGTCGTGGCGCTGAACGTTGTGCAGAACGAGCGGGCCAACAAAGAGCAGGAGCTTCGCTCCGTGCAGGACGCGCTGCAGCGGGCCGCCCAACGCAAGCAGGAAATTACCCTGCGCGTGGAAGGCCGCAAGAAAAATGCAGAAACCTTAAAACAGAATTTGGAAGAATTAAAAAACAGCCAAACGCAGTTAACCCGGCAAGGGGAAGAACTGAAAGCCAAGCAGGCCCAACTGCGGGAAGAGGCCGAAAAACGCAAATCGGAAATCGGCACGCTCAACGCGCGGCTGTATGAAGTGAAAATTAAAAAGAACAACGTGGAGCTGGATTTAAAATCCACGGAATATGAATTTAACAGCCTGACGGAAAGCGAAGGCAAACGCAACGAAAAGGTGGCTTCTTCCAATTTGCGTTTAAAAAGCCTAGCCGACGAAAAACTTTCCACCCAGGCCAAGTTATCGGCCGAGCGCGACACGCTGGCCAAATTGGAAGTGGACGAACACAAAATGCGCGCGGATTTGGAAGCGCTTAAAAAAGAATACAGCGATAAAACCGCCGCATTAAACGCCTGTAAAAAAGAATCGTCGGAGCTGGCCATTAAAAAGAACGATTTGGAAAACGCCCTTGCCAACGCCCGCCGCCAGCGCACCACGGTTACCAACAATTTGTTTGAAAGCTGGAACATTACGCCGGAAGAAGCCCAGATGAATTACGGCGACAAAACGGTGGATTACGAACGCGTAAAAATGATGCGAAAACGCATTGAAAATATGGGGGCCGTCAATATGACCGCGCCGGAAGAGTACGACGCGCTGACCGAGCGCAACACCTTCCTTCGCACCCAAATGGCGGACTTGGACGGCGCCAAAAAAGATTTAAAATCCGCCATCAATAAAATCAACCAAACCACGCGCGAAAACTTTAAATATACGTTTGAACAGGTGCGCACGCACTTTAAGAACATTTATCAAACGCTTTTCCGCGGCGGGGAATGCGACTTGGTGCTTACCCAGCCGGAAAACCTGCTGGAAACCGGCATTGAAATTTACGCCCAGCCTCCGGGCAAAAAACTTTTAAACATTTCCTCTATGTCCGGCGGCGAGAAAACGCTTACGGCCATGTCTTTGCTGTTTGCGTTCTTTACGCACAATCCGTCCCCGTTCTGCATTATGGACGAGGCCGACGCCGCCCTGGACGAAGCCAACGTGGAGCGCTACGTCAACCTGATTAAAGAGTTTTCCAAAACCACTCAGTTTATTGTGGTTACCCACAACAAACGCACCATGGAAGCCGCCCGCATGCTCTACGGCATTACCATGGAAGAAAGCGGCGTTTCCAAAGTGATGTCCGTCAACTTGGCCGACCGTTCCAACCCGGAAGACCTCAAAAAGAAAGAAGCCATTGAAGCGTTGGCGGAGGCGTAATGAAAGTAGGCGTTTTTTCGGATGTACACGGCAATCTGGAAGCGCTCAATGCGTGTTTGGAACGGTATCAACAAGAAGGCGTAAGCCGCTTTATTTACTGCGGCGACATCATTGGCTACGGGCCGGATCCCGAAGCGTGCGTGCGCAAAATCGCCCAATTAAATTTGTTGGCCTGCGTATTAGGCAACCACGATGCGGTATTTATTCAGCCGGAATTGGAAGCGCTTTTTAATTACGACGCCAAAGTGGCGTTGGACGCCAACAAAAGACAATTGAGCGAAAAATCCATCCGTTTTCTTTCTGCGCTGCCCACGGTGCAGCATGGGGAAAATTTTACCGTCGTACACGGCACCCCGGCCGACCCGATTAAAGAATACTTTTCCAGCTGCTCGCAGTTCCGGGCCTGCTATTCTTTGTGGCAAGGGCAAATCTGCTGGGTGGGGCATACGCACTTGCCTTTTTACATGAAAGGCTCTCCCCGCGCCTGCGCCATTTATTTAAACCGCAAAGAGGACGCCCTCGTCAGGCTAAATGACAAAAACCGCTACGTTATTAACCCCGGCTCGGTGGGAAAGCCGCGGGACAATAACCCCCACGCCTCCTTTGGCATCTGGGATACGGAAGCCAAAACTTTCCGCTTTATTCGCCAGCCGTATGATTGGCACGTCACGCAGGAAAAAATGGCGGAACAAAAATATCCTTCTTTTTTAATAGACAGTCTTTCGCTGGGATTGTAACGGCCGGCGCCCGGGTGCTAAAGCCGGCGTTTGCCGTGCGTTTTAACCCGCTGCCATAACGCCGCGGCCGCCGCACCGGCGGCAATGCACAGCACAAATTCAAAAGGCGCCCGAAAACGGGCATAGGCCCCGAAGAAGGAGGATCCTATCGCCCAGAAATACAGGCAGTAGACCCCTAAAAAGAAGGTAATTGCTTTGTCTTTTTTCCACAACAGTCCAAACCCCGTTATAGCCAGCAGTACCGTCAGCATTACCTGCCCGGCCGCACCGGCAAATAACAGTTTATCGGAAAAATTTTCCAGCCAGCGCGTGTGCACCGCTTCGGTGTGGTTTAACATTTCTCCCTCCAGCGCCTCTTGCGGCGTACGCCCGCCCCACAGCAGGCGGGAGAGGTGCACAAAGTTGGCGCCAAACAGCGTTTTGAGCGCCCAAAGCGGCGCGCGGGAGAGTTTATAAAAAAAGCTTTCTTGAATCAGCGGCCGCGCCAGCGCTTTATAAATTTGCACTTGTTCCCGGGCGGGCCGTTGGCTGAAGTCCGCCGGCAGGGCGCGCTCCAGCGCTTCGTGCGCCTGCGGGACGGACAGGGTAAATTTATGCGCCAAGTAGTCTTGGTTCCACATATATAAGTTGTAGGCACCTACCGACGAAAACCCGCCGAACCCCGTTTGCAGGCGGTTGCGCAGCTGCCAGGCCCCCGTCAGAAGCAGGAGCGGCAGTATAAAAAACACAATTATTTTATGCAGCGGGAAGCGAACGAGTTTGCCCGCTTGAAAACAAACTAAAATGACCGCCGCCGCCAACATAAAATAATATACAGCCGGCCGTACGTAAACGGAAGCCGCCAAAAATACCGCCGCCGCGGCTACATCCGCCGTGCGGGGCTGCTTCAGAAAGCGCACCGTAAAGAATACGAACCAAGCCAATAAAAACACGCACAGCGTTTCGCTCAGCACGGCAAAAGAAAGCGAAAAATACAATACGCTTGCCGCACAGAAAAACGCGGCCCAACGGGCCGCCACCCGCCCGGCCAGCCGGTTTGCCGTTAAATAAACCGGGATCAAAAGAAACAGCGAAAGGATGTTTTGCACAATGGCCACGGCCCAGGTTAAATTGCCGGTAAAAAAACCGATGAGCGCCAAAAAGAACGGATATCCCGGCGTGCGCAAGAGCAGGGGCGCGGCGGAAACGGCCTCCCACATGGCGCCGTATTGCAGCCAAGTCTGTGCGGGATAGACATATGTAAGCGAATCCGGAAAAACCAGCACGGCTTGGCCCAGCGGGTGGGCAAGCATTACATACAAAAGGACGGCTGTTTTGCACAGCGCCAAAAGCACAAAAAGAAGCTGAAAAGTTTTGTCTTTATAAAAGGGCATAAGAGCATTGTATGAAATTAACCGTTGCGGCAACAGCACTTTTGGGCGGGGCCGCCGGCGGCGCGGAAACCGTCTGCGGGGCGGACGGTGGAGGGGAGAATAATAAAATAGATAAAAATAGTTATGCAAAATAATCCTTTTAACCGCTTTGCGCGGGCGGGCTTTATGCTTGCAGCGGGCGGGCCGGAATAAAAAGAGTATAGAGGAGTGCAAAAAAGAAAAAAACCCAAATTGCATTACAATATGCTATGATAAAAATAGTAGTATAAAAATATAAAAAGGAGTTCGCCTGAATATGAAAAGAAATTTTGCGCTGGTCTTTGGCGCCCTTTTATTGGCTGCAACGGTGCAAGCCGCTGTAACCGTAGAAGCAAACGGCAAAGCAACCAACTACAAAAACGGCAGTGTCGTCTCCGTTACGGGAACAACCGATACCACTGTTACTTATAACGGGGTAAAAGTTTTTATTCCCAAAGGGGCGAAAGTAACTGTTAAAGAAGCCGCCAACGGCGATGTGATCGTAGAAGGAACGAATTTCACGGGTGTTAAAATCAACAAAGCTACGATCAACGGGACGGGGAATACTTCTTTTGCCGTAAATCCGAACACGCAGCTGATTACCGTAAACAAAGGCTATATTACGGTCAGCGACGCTAAAGGAAAAACGGTGGCCGTGCCCCAAGGGTCTTCCGTATCGGCTAAAAACATCGGCCAGACGGCTGCCGCCGCCGGGGAAGCCGTTCCGGCTTTCGTGGCCCCCACGGCTGTAACCAGTGCCGCCTATGAACAAGCGGCCCAGAATGCGGAAGAAAGCAAAGTGCTCAGCCCGTCGGCTCCGTTCTAAGCAAAAAGGAGAAAAAAACACGATATGAAAAAGTTAGCAATCGTATTTTTAGCCGTGCTGATGGCGTGGCCTGTGGCTGCCCAGACGCCGCTTAAATTTATGGTATCGGAAGACGTCAGCTACGATGACAACATCTACATGACCGACAGCAATACCAAAGATTCGTTTGTCAGCTCCACGCAAGTGGGCGCCAACTATGCCGCCAATGTGCCGGGTTCCGGTTTGGAACTGACGGCCATCGGCTTGGTGGGATATAACGCCTACACCGAAGACAGCTCCAAAAACAACTTCTGGAATGCGCTGGCCGACGTGGCCTTGAAAAACGATCAATTTGAGCTGGGAGATACCTTTCTGTATACCTCCGACCCGGCCAACAGCGAATTGACCGAACGCGCCGAACGTATGAACAACACGGGGTACATCTCTTTTAAAACCTCTACGGAAAAAATGTTCGGCTTCGGGTTGTTTGCCAACGACTCTTATGACCGCTATTTCCAATCGGAATTCCAGAGCTTGAACCGCAACCGCGTCAACCTGGGTGCGAAATTGTTCTACAATGTTTCTCCCCAGACGAGCTTCTTTGCGGAATATATGTATTCCGATATCGCTTATGATACCGCGAAAGTAAAAAATTCTACGGGTAATTCCGTGGGATTGGGGGTAGAAGGCGATTTGACCGCTACGTTGAACGGTACTGCCAAAGTAACTTACGACATGCGCGATTATGACCACGATATGGCCGGCGTAAATAACTACAACGATCTGTTCGGTTATTATGTGGCCTTGGAATGGCAGCCGACCGATCGCAACACGATCCGCCTGTCCGGCAAACGCAGCATGGAAGAATCCTTCTACGGCAACAACCGCTACTATGCCGATACGCTTATTTCGTTGTACGGGTCTCAAAAAATCTACGATAAATGGACGGCTTCCTTGACCTTGGGCTGGGAAAATATGGACTATGCCCACGAATGGAACGGCACCAAGAGAAGCGACGACTTGTACACCATCCGCCCCGCGCTGGACTATCAGTTCAAAGATTGGCTTTCTGCCGGTGTGTGGTATCAGTTCCGCACCCGCCAGTCCAACACCAATCCTTTTGACTATAACCGCAATCAGGCCGGTATCTACGCAAAAGCGTTGTTCTAATTGGATCTTATCCTAAAAACCCCGCCCCGATCGGGCGGGGTTTTATTTTGGCCGTTTGGGCCCGTAGGGGGGCCTGTGCGGCCCGGGCAGACATTCGCCCCGCAGCTCTGCTGGAAAGCGGCGGTCTTGCCGCTTTAGGCGGCGTTTGGCTTTCTGGCAGGGCGTTGGGAGAGGACGTTTGGCAGGAAAAGAAAACACAAAAAAACCGCCCGCAGGCGGCTTGGGCAGGGGCTAATAGCGCAAGATCCAGGCTTCGTAGGCAGGGATGTGGGGCGTTTTCTCCGCTCCGAACAAAAGCTGATATTTATCTTTCAACAATTTTTTAGGCAGCGGCCGGGGCGTATCGGAAGGGTTTAGCAAAAGCGTGTATTTATCGCCCTGATACTTCCACGTTTTCATTCTCAGTCCTTCACTTTCGGGCGCCGGATTTTTAACCGTTTTTCCCTCTTCCAAGACGGGGCGGAATGCGGCCAACTCGCGGCTGACGGCGCTTACCCGCGCCCACCACTGCGGCCGGGCTTGCGGCAGCGGCCGGCCCTGGGTGGTAAAGGTAAAATAAAAAAGGCCTGTGGCTCCATTCATAATAGCGTCGTAGGACATAAACCGTATTTCCTGCTGGGTGGGAAAACGGCCTATGCGCTCACTATCCGGTCGGTATTGTTCATACTCTTTCCAATTAAAAGCCTGTACCACGGCCCAAAGCGGCTTGTTTTTTTGCCCTGTTCGGTCAATCTCGGCGCGTGCCAAGGCTATTTGCTGGCCAAACGACGTAAGCGGCAGGTGCGGCACGGGATACCAATCCACCATAAAAATATCCGGCAAATCGTAAAAAGGCGTCATTGTTTTGCCCTGTCCCACAACCAAGGCCGTAGGCGCGGACGGAAAGGCCGCTTGCGCCCGCAGCCGGCTTTGCAGTACGCGTTCCCGGCTCCAGCCGGCTACATCCGGTTCATCCACCAGATACCACGCCAGCATCGGCCAAGCGCGGGCTTGTGCTTCGTAGGAAGATCTGATCACGGGGTTTGGATAAAAAACGGTTTTGAGCCCTTCTTTTTCGGCGGCTTGCGCCAAACGGGCCAGCAGAGCCGGATCTTGCCGGTAAGTTTGCAGGCAGTTAAAACCGGCTTTTTTTAAGAGGGGAATGTCTGCCGGGTCGTCTACGCCGTACATACACAGCGCAAAAGGGGCCGCCCCGCTCGCGCCGGCGGCGGCTAACAAACCGGCCAATAAAAAACATTTACGAAGCCACATGAGAATCCTTAATAAATGCGCGCAGCCCGGTTTTGACAAGGATTTCAATATCCAGCCAAATGGAGCGGTTTTTTATATACCATACGTCATAGGAAAAACGGGTAAAAGCGCTGTCAAAAGAAAGGGTTTGCGGGGCGGCAGGCTGCTCGGCGGTAATTTTATAATTAGGCGGTGCTTTAAAATTCAGCTGCGCCCAGCCGGTAATGCCCGGTTTGACAATGGTGCGGATGGTATGATTGGGAATTTGGGCATTTAAAATATTCCATTCCCCCACCCACAGCGGCCGCGGCCCTACCAACGACAAATCCCCTTGCAGCACATTGATAATCTGCGGAATTTCATCCAGCCGAAAGCGCCGCAGCCATGCACCGGTGCGCGTGATTTGCTCTTGGGCGGATTCCTGGTTTTGATGCTTAATGGTGCGGAATTTATAAATAGTAATCGTTTTGCCCATATATCCCACGCGGTTTTGGGTAAAGATGGGGTCTTCGTGATCTATGTATTTTATGAGCAGATAAATTCCGCCGCCCAATACGGCCAAAAAAGGCAGCATGCACAGCCCCAACGCCACATCCAGCACGCGTTTAAACAGAGTATAGGGCGTGCTTTCGCGGCGGGTGCCGATCCCGCGCAAAAGCCACATGCCGTCGCTGATGCTTTCACGCGAAACGCGGCGGAACATCTTTTCAAAAACGTTAAAATCCGTATCTACATAGGCGCCTTTGGCAATGAATTTATGCGACACGATGTCCCAAGCGGAGGGATTTGTCAAAAAGAGTTTACTGCCCACTACTACTCCGTCTAAATTGCGCAGGGAATACGTTTTATCCGGCTGCGGGGCCGGTTCATAAGTGCGGACGGAAAACCCTCTTGAAGAGGCGGCCTCCTGTGCAATTTCGTCCAGCGTGGGGCTGCTGCCAAACAAAAGCAGGTTCGTTTTGGCAAAATCCAATTTAAAATAAGATTTCCGCACCCAGTAGGCATATGCAAAATACAACAGCAAAACGGCCAGCAAAATAGACTTGGGCGTCAGCAGCGGCAAACGGCCGGAAAGAAAATAAAAAAAGGATACGGATAAAAAAGTGGACAGCAGAAACGCCAGCCCTAGGGATTTGTAGCTCATCCGCTGCTTGCGCAGGGATTTAATATCGTAAAAAGAAAACAGCCAAAGGGAAAACGTGCAAAAAGCAAACACAAACAGAAATACTTTGCAGTTGTTGATGTAGATAAGCGTATTTAGTTCCAAACGGCGCACGGCCACCGCGAAAAACAAAATGATAAAAAAAGCGCAGAAATCCGTCAATAAAAAAAAGCGCCGCTTCATTGTGCCTCCGTCTGTGCCCACAGGCGGCGCAGCCCTTCTTCCAACGAGACGCCGGGGCGATACCCTTGGGCGCAAAACTTGGAAATATCGGCCGCGGAAAGATCCACATCTCCGGCCCGGCGGGGGCCAAACACCCGCGGCAGGGGCCGCCCGGAGACTTTTTCTATCAGATCCGCCAGCTGCAGCAAGGAATAGGTTTTGCCGCTGGCCACATTGTAAATTTCCCCGGGCTGTGCTTTTCGCGCGGCAAGCAGGTTGGCCTGCACAATATCGTCAATATACACAAAATCACGGCTTTGCCGGCCGTCCCCGTCTATATGCAGCGGTTGCCCCAGACGGGCGAACTGCATAAATTTCGCAATGACGGCTGCATAGGCGGCATGGGGATTTTGCCCCGGGCCGAATACATTAAAATAGCGCAAACTGACCGTTTCCAGCCCGTACAACCGGGTATACAACTGGCATAATTCCGCCCCCGTTTGTTTGGACAGTGCATACGGTGACTGGCAATTCACGGGGCTGTTTTCCGTATAGGGCATGTCTTTGCCGTTTCCGTATACGGCGCCGGAAGAAGCAAACACCACACGCTTGACGCCGGCTTCCCGCGCCGCTTGCAACACATTTGCCGTTCCATGCACATTAATATCCAGCGTCTGGAGAGGTTTTTCTACCGATTCAGCCACCGATACCAACGCCGCATGGTGCAATACATAATCCACCCCTTCCAGGGCTTGCCGCACGCTTTCAGCGTTGCGTATGTCTGCGGTAAACAAATCAATGTGATCTTGCAAAGGAGCCAGATTGGCCGCAAAGCCGGAAGAAAAGTTATCCAGCACCCGTACGCGCTGCCCGTGTTGAAGCAGCGTTTTAACCAAGTGAGAGCCGATAAAACCGGCCCCGCCGGTTACCAGCCAAGTGTAGGATTGCGGCAGAAGGATATCGGTATTCATAAGATAATAGAATTATACTAAATTTTGATTAGGTGTTTGGCGAAATGATTTTTCTAAAATTTTTCGTTAAAATCTCAAAATAATATAATTTAAACTGGTTATCTTATGGGAAAAACATATCCTCCTTTTTCCGTTTTAATGGCTGTGTACGCTAAGGACAATCCCGCCTGGATCGCTCAAGCGTTGGACAGCGTGCTGCACAATACGGTGCCTCCGGAAGAAATTGTTGTGGTGCAGGACGGCCCGGTGCCGCCGGGAATAAGCCGGGTTTTGGCAGAATATAGGGCAAAATATCCCCGGATCAAGCCCGTTGTGCTGGAGCAAAACCGGGGCCTTGGCATTGCGTTGCAAAAAGGTTTAGAAGCGTGTTCATGCGAGCTGGTGGCCCGCATGGATGCGGACGATATTTCCCTGCCGGAGCGTTTTGAAAAGCAGCTAGCGTGTTTCGTCCAAACGCCGGATTTGGCCGTGCTGGGCGGAACAATTGAAGAAGTGGATGCAGAAACATTACATCTGATAGCCATACGGCGAGTGCCTCAGACAGATGAACAATGCAGAAAATTTTTAAAAACTAGAAGTCCATTTAACCATGTTTCAGTAATGTTTAAAAAAAACCTGATTTTACAAGTGGGAAATTACCAGCCGTTTCATTTAATGGAAGATTATTATTTGTGGGCGCGCTGTGCCGCACAGCACTTTAAAATGGCCAATATGTCTAGTATTCTGGTGCGAGTACGCGTCAATGCCGCGATGTACGGGCGGCGGGGCGGCTGGGAATATTTCAAAAGCAATGTGGCTCTGTCGGCTGCATTACGCCGATGGGGGCTTATTTCCTGGCCGGTGTATCTGTTCAATTTGGCGGTGCGTTTTACGGTGCAGGTAGCGATGCCTAATTTTTTAAGAAGTTTATTTTACAAGAAGATTTTACGATATAACCATGATTAAAATTGTCTATATTATCTCTACCTTGCGAAAAACCGGGCCAACCAATGTTTTAGCGGGAATCATTGCTCATTTGGACAGAAAAGTTTATAAACCGTATGTTATCACTTTGTCTCCCGAAAAGGATCTTTCTGATTCTTGGATGCCTGTTTTATCTCAGCAAGGAGTAGAAATTTACAATCTTAATGGTTCGCGATGGAAAATTTTCTCTCTTAAACACAGGCTTCAGCAAAAACTGGCGTTAATCCACCCCGACATTATTCACTCGCACTGTTTCCGTTCCACCTTATTAAATGCTTGTTTGCCCCCGCGTTGCAAACGAGTGGTTACCATACATTGCGATTATCCTACGGATTTTACAATGGCCTATGGGAAAATCACAGGACACATTATGGCAAGGATGTTTTCATGGGCTATAGAGAAAATGGATATGCGAATCTGTTGTTCCCAAGTATTGGCGGAATTGCTGCAAAAAAAAGGCCTTCTCTGGTATTTAACTATATCAATAATGGTGTTGATACCAATCTTTTTCGGCCTACGACAGATTTAAAACAGGCCAGAAATCAGCTATCTCTCCCTTCAGATAAAATAATTTTTATTTGGGCCGGTGCTTTTATCCAGCGAAAAGATCCGCTCTGCTGGGTAAAAGCAATTAAAAAAATGAAACAAGAAAATCTGTTTTTTGTTTTTTGCGGAGAGGGGCCCTTATTGGAAAAATGCCGCAAAGAGTTAAATCATTGCGATAATGTCCTTTTTACAGGGTATACCCCACAATTGAAAGCATATTTACAAGCTGCCGATGTTTATGTCTCTTCTTCGCGCAGCGAGGGGTTGCCTTGTGCCGTATTGGAGGCGGCGGCGTGTGGGTTAACTTTATTGTTAACGAATATTCCCCAGCATCAATATATTTTTCAAAAAGGAATGGGGTTGTTAGTCCCGTCGGGAACACCCAACGCTTTTTATTATGCTGTTCAACGGTTAGAAAAAACGACAGAGTTGAACACAAAAGAGAAACGCTATCTGTATATAGAAAATAACTTTTCAAATTATGCGATGAGTCGATCCTATCAAAAAATATATACAAAATCCTTGCGCATGAACTAGAGAGAAAGGAAATAAATAGATGAAGAAAATAGGAATATTAACGCATTATCAAATTTATAATCATGGTGCTATCCTGCAGATGTTGGCCTTATCTTATGAATTCGCCTCTATGGGATATGCCCCCTATACGCTAACCTATGAAAAAAATTTTGATTTTGTCCCCCAAAACGAGGCCTCTTTTGCTAAAGAAAAAAACACTGGCGTTCTATCTTTTATTATTTTAAAACTTATGGGTGGAAGGGCGTTGTGTTTAAAATACGAACCAAAACCATATTTAAAAAATTTCTGAAAACGCATTTTAAATTTCAACCGCTTTACCATAATCAAATGGACGCTGTTTGTATAGGAAGCGACGGAGTTTTTTCGTTGGAAAAAGGCGTTAATATAATGATGTATGGACACAGTGTGGTTTGCCCGACAATTTTTTCTTATGCCGGAAGCTTCGGCCAAACCGACATAAAAGAAATAGAGGAAAGGGGTTGCCGAGCTTTGATTGCAGCAGGGTTTTCAGAAAATTTTTCTGCTCTTAGTGTGAGAGATAGAAACTCCTATGATATTGTGCGGAGCTTGTGCGGACGGAAAGCAGCTGTTGTCTTGGATCCGGTTTTGTTATATGGCTATCAGAAAGAACTGCAGAAAAATAGAAAATCAATTTTCAAACATAAGTATCTTTTATTATATGCATATGATACTCGCTTTAATTTGCCACACGAAATTGAAGCCGTCCGCGCTTTCGCCCGCAAAGAGAAAATTAAAATTTTATCTGTAGGGTCGTATCACGCATGGGCCGATAGGAATATTCCGGTGAATCCATTAGAATTGTTAACGTGGTTTCAGCAGGCAGAGTATGTAGTAACAGATACTTTTCATGGAACGATTTTAGCCTTACTGGCGCACCGGGAGGTAGTAGTCTTTATTAGAAAAGCGAAGAATGCGAATAAGATGTATGATCTTCTTTCTTCCCTTGCAGTTCAAGAAGCCGAGGTGCGGGCCGAAGAATCGTTATTGAGCCGGTTTGAGCGAAAGATAGACTGGGAAAAACTAGATTCTGTTTTAAATCAAAAGAGAACAGAATCCAGGAATTATTTAAACGAGGTTTTATCGCCATGAATCAAATTGCGGCTGATCTGAACGGGTTTTGTTCTGGCTGTGGTGGATGTGTGTCCATATGCCCAACAGGGGCTCTTTCTTTGGTGCAAAACAACGAAGGCTTTTATGAGGCGGCGCTAGATAGAAAGAAATGTATCCATTGTGGGCAATGTGCGTCTGTTTGTCCCAAAAAGACGTTAGCTGATTTTAAATCCTTGAAATTTAAAGATGTTCCACTATATGCTGCGTGGAGTACAAATGCTCAAACAAGGTATCACAGCGCATCTGGCGGAATAGCGTCTGAAATAACACGTTGGGCATTCAATCAGGGATATCAAGTGGCTGGGGTTGTATATGATGATAAAAAACAGGAAGCTTGTTTAAAAGTAGCTTCTTCGCCAAAAGAAGCCGAGGCATTTAAAACATCTAAATATTTGCAGAGCCTTACAATTGACGCTTTTAAGACTATTTTACATGGGCCAGAAAGGCCAATAGTCGTTTTTGGTTTGCCATGCCAAATTTCTGCTCTACATTCTGCTTCTTTGAAAAAAGGGATACGGGACAAGTTGGTGTTGGTAGATTTTTTGTGCCACGGAGTTCCTTCTTATTATCTTTGGAAAGCCTTTTTGAGTTATTTAAAAAATGTTTTGCATAATTTTCCTGACAAAATAAACTTCAGAGATAAAAAATATGGATGGAATATTTTTTGCTTTACGGCATCTTCCCATGGGAAACAATATATTAAAAAAGGAACTCAATGCCCATTCTATGCCTTATTTTTTAGCGATTTGCTTTTAAATCGTAGCTGTTATGTTTGCCCAACCAGAACACAGTTTGGATTCAGTGATATTCGCCTAGCAGATTTTTGGGGAGATTATGAAGCCAATCAAGCAGGAGTGAGTGCAGCCTTTCCCATTACTGCAAAAGGGAAAATAATATGGGAAGCCTTGCAAAAAGGGAACTATTTGGTTGCTAAACAAGGAAATCGTGATAAATGTAGGCGAGCCCAAATTGCTTTAAATGGACGGGAAATCAAAATAAAGGAAGGCCAGCGAGAGCTGATTTTGAACACATTAAAAACAATGGACATTTTGAAAGCGATGCATTTCTATATGGAAGGACTAACAGCCAAAGAACGGTTATTTTTGAAAATCAAAGAAATTTTGCCTTATCCGGTATTGCGCATAATCAGGATGGTCAAGCGCTTATTAAAAAATAATTAACCATATGAAACCACTTCCTCTGATTTCAGTTATTGTTCCTGTTTATAATGCGGAGAAAGATTTGCCTAGATGTTTAACAAGTTTATTGCGGCAAACCTATTCCCATTTGGAAATTTTGCTTTTGCATAATTGCTCTTCAGATCGTTCGGGGTTTATTTGTGATTGCTATGCCAAGCAGGATGCTAGGGTCAAAGTCCATCATTTTGCAAAAAATTTAGGAGTTTCGGTGCGTAACCATGGTATTCAATGGGCCTCAGGGGAATATATATCTTTTGTTGACAGTGACGATTTCCTAGATATTAATGCTTATCAAACTGCCGTTGACTTGCTCCAGCAATATCCGGAAATTGAGGCCGTTCGTTGGGGAATGCAGGCAATCCTTCCAAATGGGCAATGCAGGCAGAATTTCTTCTTGTCTTTTAAACGAGGGATACTATCACAAGAAGAAATTCGTTCTCTTGTGAAAGAAATATTGAAAGGGAAAGAAGCTCATAATATATGTTTATACTTATTGTCTACAAACCTGATTCGGCAACATAAAATCCTTTTTCCCGCGAACTTGCTCTATGGGGAGGATTTATTCTTTACTGTTCGCTATTTATTATGTTGCCATAAGATTTATTCCATTACGGACAAGCGATTTTATAATTACGTTCAACATCTTAATTCTGTAACCCATACCTCTAGAACGGACGATACGGAGTGGTATATCAATAATATCCGCGAAATGAAAAAGATGCTCAGCCAACAAAAAGCATCCTCTGATTTGCTTGATGCTTTTAGCTTAAAATTAAAGAAGATTAATTTCGTGCTTCTCTATAAACTTGCGTCATCTAACATCCCATTTAGCCAACAAAGGTCTGCGCTGCGTTCTTTTTATCATACGGCGGAAGTTAGGCCAATGATCGCTCCTTCACAAACGGAGCCGGACACGTGGTATCGAAATTATATGTTTTGGTTGGTTCGGTATAAATGTTATGGTTTGGGGTTAATCAGTATGAAAGTTTTAATTTGGCTGAGAAAAATTTTAATACTAAGGAATAGATAAGATGCCATCCCTTGTTATTCAGAAAGAACGAGCATATTTTTGGGCTCTCCTTTTAGGGGCATTTGTTTGTCCCCTCTTGGTTTTTCCTTTGACTTTGATTGCGTTATACCAACGAAAACCGTGGGCTTTGTATCCATTAATGATGGTTTTTGCGATTGTGTTATGTTCTGTCCCTATTACTGATGATGCCTATAACTATTACCGGGTTTTTGTGCAAAGTGATTCTTTTTCAATAAATGCTTTGCTGGAGAACAAAAGAGACATTCTATTTTATATATTGTCTTATTGTTGCCATAAATGTCATATCAGCTATTTCACGCTGCGTTTTTGTTTAGTAGCTTCGTCTTTAAGCATGTTGGCATGGTTGTTTAATGATATTTGCCGTCGTTATCCAGAAATTGTTGCAAAAAAGCATTATTTTTTTCTGTCCGTAGGATTGTTTGTTCTAACAATTGATTTTGTGGGTATTACGAATGCATTGCGTTATAGTTATGCGACGGTATTGTGTATTTTATCTCTTTATTTTATTACACAGGAACGAATAACAAAAGGCTTTTTATTTCTGATATTGGCTATTTGTATGCATTTTGGTGCTTGGCTATATACCCCGCCGATACTTATTTTTTTCTTTTCACGAAAACTAGATATTCCACGAGGGTGGCGGCTAGTGTTGTTGGCGATTTCTCTTTTGACAGGTAAGTTCGTTTTTATGTTTTTATATACCCACATATTACCGGCCTCTTTTCAAATAGAAACATATATAAGTGGTTATTGGGCGAATATTATGGAGTATAGAAATGAACGAGGGCAGATCTATTTTTGGCTGCATCATACTTTTATTTCTTACGCATTAATATTATTATTTATAATTAAAAAGAAAGTGTCTTTCCGTTTTGAAAAAATGACATTTGGCGTTCTTTTGACATATATGGCCTATCTGTCCTTACCCACCTTGCCGGGCCGCTTTTTTGCGTTGCTAAAGATATTTATTATCGTATCTCTGATTATACAAGGGGCGAGGAGAAAACAATATATCAGCTATCTGCGCTTGTGGGTATTAATCGGTTTAATGCTCCTGTCACAAGGGTTGGACGGATATCGTTTTAGAGAAACACTTTTTCTGAGCGACAACCTGAAATTTTGGGCCTTGCCGGCGACCTATTTATTTGATGACTATTATACTTCAGAGGGTTATCTGTTTCAAAATCGCAATATTTAATATTTAGAAAGGGGCACAGATGTGAAAAAAGTTATACTTTTTTATCATGGCGGAAGCAAAAATCATGGTTGTGAAGCGATTGTGCGTGGAACAGCTGCAATCTTAAAAGGAATAAGCGTGACATTGTGTTCGTTTAATATCAAAGATGATCAAATGTTTAAATTAGATGAAGTAGCCCGGATTTTTCAACAAGGGCCACTAATTCTTCATCAAAAAACATCTGGGAATAATGGTCGAAGGGCTTTTCGTGCTTGCTTGCAACATGCGCTTCCTTCTATTTTGTCCCAGTTTATTCGAAATCTACGCATAAAGCGTCAATATAAGTTTTTATTACGGGAACAAAAGTCTTTATTCCTTTCAATAGGTGGGGATAATTATTGTTATGGCACTCCGCATGCATTGTTTACTGTGAATCGTCTGCTGAGTCGGAGGAATAAAACAATTTTATGGGGCTGTTCAATCGAGCCTAAAGATATTCAAGAAAGTACAAAGCTACGACAAGATTTAAATCGTTATGCGCTTATTACCGCGCGCGAATCGCTTACTTTTCAGGCCCTTTGCAATAACGGAATTAACAAAAACACGCATCTGTTTCCGGATCCCGCCTTCGCGATGGCCCCCATCCTTCCGGAGGGCTTGCCCGCCGCCTTTATTCCGCATAATACCGTAGGTATTAATCTAAGCCCGATGGTGCAGCATCTAGAACAAGGGGGAAATATTACTTTTAAAAATTTCGTTCATTTGGTGCAATATCTGCTGGACAACACCACTATGAATGTGGCTTTTATTCCACATGTTATTTGGGAAAATAATAATGATTTGGAACCGTTAAGCCAGTTGTACGAACTTTTTAAAAAGACCGGCCGTGTTTGCCTGATAGACAAACCCTATAATGCGCCGGAGCTGAAAGGAATCATTTCGCAATGTCGTTTTATGGTGGCGGCGCGCACCCATGCCTCTATTGCGGCCTATTCCACGCAAGTGCCTACGTTGGTAATCGGGTATTCTGTAAAGGCGCGCGGCATTGCGCGGGATATTTTTGGCACCGAAGACGGATATGTGTTGCCGGTACAAGGCCTGCAGCGGGAAGATGAAGTGACGCAAGCCTTTGTAAAACTTATGCAAAACGAAACGCAAATCCGTCAGCATTATCAAACGTTTATGCCCGGGTATATCGCCAAGACCTATCAGGCGGAAAACGAAATTAAAAAATTATTGGATTAACAGCATGAACCAACGAAAAGCCGGCGCGATTCTTTCTTATTTGTCGTTAGGGATTAACAGCATCGTGGGGATTATATATATCCCCATGCTGTTATGGTTTCTTACCAAAGAAGAATTCGGGCTGTATCAATTGGTAGGGGCGGCGGTGGGTTATTTGTCCACGATGGATTTCGGCCTTTCAAACACGACGACGCGATATTATTCCAGGTATTTGGCTCAGAAAGATACGGCCGCTCAAGAAAATTTGTTGGCAACATGTGCCATTTTGTATGGGGGGCTGGCCGTGCTGGTGTTCGCGGTGGGGGCAGGCCTGCTGTTCGGTTTTCTGCCTTTCTATCAGAATACATTAAGCGCGCAGGAAATAGTAAGTGCGAAATACTTATTTTTCATCTTGTTATTCAACTTGGCCATCAGTTTGCCGGCCAATATCTTTACCGCTATTGTGAATTCACACGAGCGATTTATTTTTACAAAAGGCCTCTCGCTGTTAAATATCATCTTGCAGCCGATTGTTATTTTATTATTGCTTTCCCGTTCTCCTCATGTGTTGATGGTGGCGCTGGGCCATACCGCATGCAGTATCTTGGTTATTTGTCTGACAGTCTGGTACTCCTTTGCCAAACTGCATGTAACGTTTAAATTGCATACTTGGAGCAGTGCTTTTGTAAAAGAGTTGTTGACGTATTCTTTTTTTATTTTTTTAGTCATGGTAGTGGAAATTATTTATCTGAAAACGGGCCAGCTGATTCTGGGTGCTTTTATCGGAACGGCTGCGGTGGCGGTGTATTCGGTATCCGTGCAGATATTAATGATGTTCCGAAGTTTTTCTGGCGCTATTTTTCATGTTTTTTTACCCCGCCTGTCCGCTATTGCCGCCTGCACGGAGCGCATGGAAGAAATGAATCATATCTTTATTAAAATTTCGCGTTTGCAGTTTATGCTTCTAAGCCTTGTGTTAATCGGGTTTATCTTATACGGGAAGCCTTTTCTGACTCTTTGGGTGGGGGCGGATTTTTTGCCTTCCTATACGTATACAATTATTTTAATGCTGGGGTATTTGTTTGTGTCCAGCCAAAATATGGCGGTTTTGATTTTGCAGGCCAAAAATAAATATGCCCCGTATGCATATATATATACGATTACGGGCGTTGTCAGTTTGGCCCTTTCCGTGGTGCTTTGTAAGTGGTGGGGCGGGCTGGGCTGCGCGTTGGCTACGGCCGTTTGTTTGGGGGTGGGGCAGTTGTTCGCCACGGATATATATTATGCCAGGCAGGGAATTTCGGTTCGCGGATATTTTCGCAATATCGGCTCCATGCTGCCGATGATTCTGGTTTGTCTGGCAATCGGATTGACGGCGGAATATCTATACCCGCCTAAAACGCCCGTTGCGCTGGTGGGGCATGGCGCGGCGTTTTGCCTGTTTTTCTTTGTGATTTGTTGGAAATTTATATTTAATACATATGAGAAAAATTTAATTTTACAACCGCTGCAAAAAATTTTTCAAAAAGGGATAGCGCATGTCAAATAAAAATCCGCTGGCAAGTATTGTTACGGTGTGTTATAACGGCACGCCTTGGCTAAAGCCTCATTTAGAATCCGTCTTGGCCCAAACGTATGCGCCGTTGGAATATATTTTGGTGAACAACGGGTCTACCGATAATATGGATGACTTGGTTGCCTGCTATCGGGAACAATTAGACAAAAAACTGGATAAATTCGTTTACCTGCGATTGGCGAAAAATGAATGCGTTACGGGTGGGCTGGACGCCGGTCTCAAACACATCCGGGGAAAATATTTTACCTGGCCGAATGCGGACGATATCCTGTATCCCGATTCTATTGCCAAGCGGGTGGCCTTTATGGAAGCCCATCCGGCGCTGGGCCTGTGTTACGCCGAGGTGGATGCGGTACACGAAGGCCATTTGGACGAGGTAACCGGCGTGTTAAAACGGACGCCGCCGGCCGGGAAAGATCGTCTGTTTGCGGATTTAATTTTGGAAAAAAATGTCTTTTTTACCGCCATAGGCACCTTTGCCCGTACATCCGCTTTTGATGCGGTCAATCCTTCCCGCACGCTGCCCCATAATGAAATCGGGGAAAATTATCAAATGCTGCTCCCCTTGGCCTACCGTTATCCGTGCGGCTATTTGCAAGCCAAGTCGGGCAAGTACGTCATTCGGAAAAACTCCGAAAGCCATAGCGGAAACGCGTTGATTTTTTACAACAAAATAGAACAAATCCTTCAGGGGACGTTGCAACGGATGGATCTTCCCGCTCAAGAGCGAAAGTACTGGCAAAGACGGGTAAAATACAAATATTTCAAAAAAAGATAAAAGTTTACTTAAAACAATTGCTGCTTGGGCTGCCTATAGATTATCGCAAAATTCGTAACTATTTCAAAGGATGATTACTCTAACCGCCAAAACGGATTGCTGCGGCTGCAACGCTTGTGCAGCCATTTGTCCGGCCCGCTGTATTCACATGCAGGCCGATGAAGAAGGTTTTTTATACCCGCATGTGCATACGGAACGTTGTATAAATTGCGGCCGGTGTGAAAAGGTGTGCCCGGTCTTGCACCACCCGGCGCCTGTGCAACAGCCGCTTGCCTATGCGGCCAAACATAAAGACAAATCCGTCCGGTTGCATAGCTCTTCGGGCGGTGTTTTCTCTGCGCTTGCCGAGCAGATTTTTGCGGAAGGAGGGGCGGCGTTCCGGGACGATTGGAGCGTAGGGCAGCAAGCGGCGGACACAAAAGACGATTTGGATAAGCTGCTGCGTTCAAAATATGTACAAAGTGAAATGGGAAGCGCGTATGAGGAAGTGCAAATCCGGCTGGACGCCGGTCGCGCGGTGTTGTTTGCGGGGACGCCTTGCCAAATAGCGGGATTAAAAAATTATTTGGGCCGGGATTATCCGCACTTGTTTACCGCGGCGCTGATTTGCCATGCCGTTCCCTCGCCTGCTGTTTGGCAGTTATTTTTAAAACAACAATTTATCTCCCGGCGTATTTTGGCGGTTAATTTTAAGGATAAAACTTTCAGCTGGGCTTGTTCGTATTTAAGCTTTCAAACGGATAAAGGCCCGCGTGTCCACGGAGACCGGAAAACAATAGCCGAAAGGATAATCAGAAATAAAATGTTTACTAAAATTGCTCCCTTTGTCTATCAAAATTTATTTCTGAAAGCTTTTTTGAAAGAATTGATTAACCGGCCGATATGCCACGAATGCCCGTTTAAAAACGGGCGGCACGGGGCAGATTTTACCTTGGGTGATTTGTGGGGCAAATGGCCCGAGGGGATCCTGAATCCAGCCGATAAAAGGGCGGGCATGTCCGCGCTGTTGGTGTCTTCGGAAAAAGGGAAAGCGTTGTTGGAAAAAAACAGATCTTTGGAATTAAAACCGGTGTCTTTAAAGCAAATAGAAAAGTTTAATGCCCGGTTGTTGTGCAGCCCCAAGCCGCATCCCAGACGGCAGGAATTTTTTGCGCGTTATCATCGGGAGCCGCTGCGCCGGCTGATTCCGGCACTTTTGCAAGAGAAGCCTTGGCCGCTGCGGTTATTAGCCGAGGCGGCTAACAGCGTTTATCGCCGGGTTTATGGGAATAAAAAGGACGGGAAACACCTCCCTCTTGATTAAGACATAAAAATCCCCGCGCAAGCGGGGATTTTTAAGAAGAGGCTATTTTTTGTCTTCGCTGTAATAACTGTAGCTTTTGTAATAGCCGTATTTCCCGTAGGACAAGCCTTCCGGCTTATAGTGACCGATGACGGCTCCCAGCACTTTAATGCCTGCCTTTTGCAATTTATCCAGCGCTATTTTGGCCAATTTGGCATTGGTTTGCCCATATTTAATGACAAACACGGCACGGGGAATGTATTTACCCCACAGCAGCGTGTCAGACACCGGCAAAATGGCCGGGCAGTCCACCACCAGCTGGTCGTAGTTCTTTTGGGCCCACGCAATAAAATCGGCCAGTTTGGGCGTATTTAAAAGTTCTGCCGGATTGGGCGGACGTTGGCCGGCGGTCATTACAAACAAATTCGGCACGTCTTTGACGGCTTGCACATTGGCGGCATAATCGGCCTTTTGCGGGTTGGCGTCCCAAATGTTGCTCAAGCCTTTTTCGGGCGAAAGGCGAAACGCTTTGTGCAGGCGGGAGCGGCGTAAATCGCCGTCCACTACCAATACTTTTTTCCCGGCCTGTGCCATAGCCACCAACAAATTGACGGACAAATGGCTTTTGCCCTCTCCCTGCAGGGAACTGGTAATAAGAATGGGTGCATTATGGTCGTTGGACAAGGCAAAATCCAACATCGTGCGTACATTGCGTACATTTTCCGCGATCAAGAAATTGCCTTCTTTGAGCAGGGTGGCGTATTCCGTCTCTTTCTTTTTTGGCTTTTCATACGGGACAAAACCCAAAAAAGGCAAATTCAGTTTTTCTTCCAAATCTTCCGAAGATTTAACGCTTTGATCCAAAAATTCCAAAACGAACACAATCCCCAATCCCAACAATCCGCCGGCCAATAATCCGATTGCCAAGTTAAGCAGTTTGCGGGGGCGGACAGGTTTTTCGGGCACGACGGCGCTGTCTACAATGCGCACATTGTTGCCGGAAAACTGCCCGGAAAGTTCAATTTTAATACTTTGCACCAAGCGGCGGGTTTCCTGATTGATTTGGTTGTTAATGGCGCGCAGCTGCTGGCGGACGGACTGCAAATCCGGATGTTGGTCGGTATATTTGGCCGAGAGGCGGGCTTGTTCGCCGGTTAGTTGGGCGGCCTGCTGTTTGAGCGATTTAATAAAATCGCTGTTGACCACCTGCGGCATGGAGTTGAGCAACTCCTGTTCCTCGGGGCTGCGCTCGGTATTTTCCAACGCGGCAATGACGTCTTGCCCCATAGAAATGCGGTTGCTTACGTTTTCGGCCACAAATGTTTTGGAAAGGGTGTTGGCAATTTGGGCCGAGAGGCGTGGGTCATACGTCACGGCGGAAACATTTACCAACCGGCTGCGGGTAATCGGTTCAATGGACAAGGCATTTTCCAATTTTTTTACGCCGCCCGGGTTGGCAAATTCTTCATACTGTCCCAATTCCAAATTTCGGTATACTTTTTCCAGCAGGGAACGGCTTTCAAGCAGTTTGTACTGGGTGCGATAGTAATCTTCCTCGCTGGTAAAAGAACCGTAAGGCGACGCGCCGATTTTTCCGGCGTCTTCCTGGTTAATCATCATCAGCGCGGTTGCCTTGTAAGCCGGGCGCATAAATACATTCACCAATACCGCGGCCACCAACCCCAACGCGACAAAGCCCACAATCAGCCAGAAGCGTTTGAAGATGATATTAATATAATAGCTAAAGTCCAACTCTTCGTTATTTATATTTTCCATACCTGTCCTTTAGAACATGCTTTGCGGCACAAATACCACATCGCCCGGCTGCAGCAAAATATCCAGTGCCTTGTTTCCTTGTTTGGTAATCTGGGTAACGTCTACGTCCAATGTTTTCTGAACGCCGTTTTCCATCCGCAATACGCGCACTTTAGATGTAGCGGCTACATCCGTAAACCCGCCTACAGACGTAATGGCTTCCAGCACCGTAAGCGATTTTTCGGGGGGAAGTTCGATGGCGGCCGGCTTGGTTACCTGCCCCAGCACATATACGGTTTGGTTGCCGTATTCTTTAATTAAAATGGATACCTGCGGATTTTTTAAATATGTTTTTAACGCATGGGCCAAGCGGTCTTCCGCTTCGGACACGGTATAGCCGGCCACCTGTACGTTCCCGACCAGCGGGAACGTTACGCTGCCCTCGCCGCTTATGCGCAGGGTGCGCAGCATATCATCTTCCATAAACACCTGAATTTCCAACAAATCGCCCGGTTGCAGGCGGTAGGAACCGGCGGAGCGGATATCCGCTAGATTTTGCAGGACTTGCTGCGAAACGGGCGTTGCCGCCCCGTCCTGTACATGGGCCGGCGCATGAGAACATGCCGCCAACGCCAAACAGCAAAAGCTGCCCATCCAAAAAACGAAATTTTTATTCATATCTATATTTTAGCAAAAATAACCTAATTTAAGTAGTTTCCCGCAGGCGGTAATAAGCGCGCATATAGAGTTGGGAAAGTTCTTTTTCCTGCGGATATTGCCGGAGGTAGTAAACGGCAATATCCAGCGCTTTTTGATAATAGAGGCGGGCTTCTTCTTTGTCTGAGGCCTGCCGGGCATAATTATAATAGGCCAGCCCCGTGCGCAAGGCATAGCGCGGGGAGGGATAATGAGATAACGCGCGTTCATAATATACAATTCGGGATTGCGGATTGAGGCCTTTTCCAAACAAAAACAAACGCCAGGCAATTGTCTTTTGCGCAGGCAAATAAAATACGGCTGCACAGAGAATGCACAGCGCTATTTTCAGCCCCAGCCCGGCCCGTATACTATGCACATGTCCCTTATGATAGGAAGGGGCGCACGCCAGACCTAAGAGCACAAAAAACAAAAAGGCATTGGCCGGAATAAAAAAATGGAAATCTACCCCGCTTCCTATACACATGGCCAGCACCGCGCTAAGCAGTGCGGCAAAAAGAAATTGTTTTTGGGTTTCCAGCCGTTTCATCCGCCGCAGGAGCAGCCACAGGCTGATTCCGGCCCCCGCCAGGGCTACCGCAAATCCCACCGTACCCAACCCGAGCCACATTTCCAGCCAATCGCAATGCAGCCGTTCCACGTATTCATTTAACGGGTGGGCCATAAAAGAAGTGATTGCCACCGGCATGGCCCCCACGCCGATTCCCCACCACGGATAGATTTGGATCATATCCCAAGCGGCAGCGTAGAGCATTTGGCGTATTTCCACGGAAACAGGCGAGACCCGCCCCGCAAAAGCGTTGATGGCATCTTTATTGACCCATACCAGCGCGGCCGTAACCAGCAGCACGCCTACCGTGAGGAGCAGGCCTTTTAGGCGGGTTTTAGGATTTTGCGGAATAAACCCCGTGCACAAAAAGGCATAGGCAAACAGCCCCGCCGCCAAAGACAGCATGCCTCCCCGCGAGCGGGTGGCGACGGTCAGGGCACATAGGCCGGCAAACACCAGCGCCAGAAAGCCCAGCCGGAGGAATAACTCCCCTTTTCGCCGGGCATATAGGGGGCGGGGGGCTTTCCACGCCGTCCAGGCATAGCCCAGCGTGCCCAAGGCGCACAGGGTTAAAAACATGCCGGCGTGATTGCGGTTTAAAAACGGGCCAAAGCCGCCCTTGACGCCGGTAAAAAAGCGGATATATTCTCCTTTTTGTAATCCCAGCGCACACAATCCCACCGCAAAGCCGCATAATACAATAAGCAGCAGCAACTGGCGGCTGTCCCTAAAAGACTGCCAGACATTTGCCGTCAGAAAAAGAAGCAGTATATAGGTAACAAACAGGCAGACGTGTTCCAGCGAATACAGCCGCGCCAAAGTGGCAGGATGCCAAGCGGGCGTATCCAGCAGGGTTTGCGTAAACGCGCATTGCAAACAGGTGTAGGCCACCACAAAAGCGCCGGTCAAGGCCAGCCATTTCAGCGGCGGCGTAACCACTATTTCCCGTCGGGAAAAAACCAACAGCAATACCCCTGTCAAAATTCCGCCTTGCAAAACAGAAAACGACCAAGGCTCTGCCGCAGCAAAACTAAACGGGGCAAAAAATAACAGAATTCCGGTTAAAATTTTCAGGAAAAGGTTCATAAAAGGTATTTTATAAAATTTGCTATATTGATAATATGAAGATTCTTTTTGTTTGTTATGCTAACATTTGCCGCAGCTATATGGCGCAAGAACTGTGGAAGCAGGCCCTGCCCCAAGACACCGTTTTTTCCCGCGGCTTATATGCAGATCCTAGCTATCGCGTGCCGGACAAGGTAGCCGGTTTTCTGGCCGCAAACCGCATTTCCCCCGGCGTTCACCGCGCCACCCCGCTGAGCGAAGCGGATCTACGGCAGGCCGATATCGTTTTTTTCATGGAACAGTCCCATTTGGATAAAATAGCCGACCGGTATGCCCCGTATTTGGAAAAAATGTGGCTTCTTAATGATTATGCTTTTCACCGAGAAGAAGATATCGCAGACCCGATCGCCTTTTCCGGGCGGGACTTTGAACAAGCGGCCGAAAAATTAAAGGGCGCCGTGCTGGCCGCGGCGGAAAAACTGCATTCCCCCGCATAGGACACAAGCCGCGGCGTGGGCAAGCGCCCGGGCTCAGCAGCACATAAAAAAACCCCGCTTGCGCGGGGTAACATAAAAAATGGTGGACCTGACAAGGATCGAACTTGCGACCTCCTGCATGCCATGCAGGCGCTCTCCCAGCTGAGCTACAGGCCCTTATTTACTACCTAATTATTATAACAGTTTTTGTGCAAAAGTGCAACTGTCATTCAAGCAAAAGAAAAGGCCCTTGCGGGCCTTTTCTTTTGTAAGGGGTTAGAACTCAAACGAGATGTTTACCTCTCCGCCGTATCCTTCCCGTTTTCCTACCTGCCCGTATACCGTCAGTACCGTATGCAGCGGCAGGAACGTGTCGCGGTTGTGGTAGACCAGGGAGAATTCTCCGCGGCCGCTCATGCCCTTTAACGAAGCGTCGTTATTGGTCATTCCTTCTACGGTTACGGAAGATTCGCCGTCCATTTCATAAATGCCGCTTACGCCCAAGGCCGGGGTAAGCCCGCCCCAATCGAGCGATGTAAAAGCGTAGTCCGCCCCAAAACGCAGGGCCAAGCTTTGCATGGAATCAAATGCAATTTTTTGATTCAGGTTGTCGGTAATGTCGTCTTTTTCTTTGCGCAGCCACTGGATGTTGGCAAACAAGTCCAAATCGGGCAGGAGCGTTTCCACAAAGCCGGCGGTGGCGCCATAGTAGAGGCCTTTGCTGCTGAAAGAGGAAAGCAGCTCGCTGGAGTTGAAATCCATATCCATATAGCCCACTTCGGCGCTCAGTTCCAAGCGGCCCGATTCGCTGTAGCGAAGAGACGTCATCAGCCCGCCGCCAAACGCATTGGCGTCGCCGGAAACTTTAATCGGGAACGTGTCATACGAGCCGCCCGCATATTTGCCGTAAAAGCCCATTACCCAATCGCTGGTAAATTTTTTCCAGGCGCCGGCATGCACGACGGAAGAATCCAAGTCAAACCCGCTGCCCGTTTTGTAGCGGGTGTGGTGGTATGCCCCGTTTACAAAGGTGTTTTGATCCGTATCGCTTTGCCAAATATCGTTCATGGTTTGGTTCAGCATTTCCGGCCCTTCGCTTACCAGCGCCAAGCCGACCAGCGGCAGCTGCCCGTACATTTCCACATTGGCTTTATCTTTGTGGCTGGCCAGCGTCCATTCCAGCACATTGCCCTGTAAATCCGGGGTTAAGGTAAAGGAATAGGCGCCCATTTTATTGTTGGTTAAAGTCACATCGGAAGTATATTTGATGCAGTTGGGGTCTCCGTTGCATTCTACCGGGCCGTATCCGTCCAAGATCTCGCCGGGGGTGCGGATGATCACCGTGGCATCGGATTCTTTCATGGCGGTGGAGGCCAGCGTCATTTGCGCGTGCACGTCGCCGCCGGTAAATTGCAGGCGGGTGTCAAAATCGCCGTAGATAGAAGTCATCGGGTTGAAATTCTTGAAATTATTCATATCGTAGGAAACGAAGTTGTCTCCGTTTGCGATATGATTAAAGATCAGTTTGTTGGTATCGGCATAATAGGCATTGGAGCCCCCGTATACGGTACCGTTGACTTGCGTGTTGCCGGATAATACCACCGTATTATTCCGGGCGAGCATGTTTTCCCGTTTCAGCTCGGCCCCGTCCACGTAACCGCCGTATACGTCGCCGTTTACGGTTACATTCGTTAAGAGAACGGTGTTGCCGGAGGCGCTGAATTGCTCATCAATTTGTTCGGCGGTATCCGTTTGGGTTTCCTGTTCGGTGGATACTTGGCCGGTTTCGTCATTGTAAGTATAGGTGGTGGTAATGGTTGTGGTGGTCAGGCCGTTTTTCTTTACTTCCACGGTTTGCGTGGGGCGGCCCTGTTCGTCCGTTTCCTGGGTGGTGTAGTTGACTTCGCGCACATAGGCGGCCAAACCGCCTACGACGTTTGCATTCAACGTGCCGTTTTGCAGCGAGACGGTGTTGTTGTTGGCGGACGAACCAAACCCGATGATTACTTCTTCGGGGGCTTCCTCGCTGGCGACGGAGTTGGTCTGGCTGGTGTAATCCGCCGTCGCACCGCCCAAAATATAACCGTGCGCGGTGCTAAGCGTGGGCGCAATGGGGGTGCCCAGTGCGGTTTGCGTGCCCAGCAGGTTTTGCGTGGTCAACGCCTGCAGATTCATCAGCCCGCCCAACACTTGGTCGTTGTTATAGTTAAGCGTAATGTCGGAGCGGTTGATGCTTACCGTGTTGTAGCTCGGGTTGCCCGTAAAGTTGAGCGCCCCGCCGATTTCATACGCGTTCATGGGCGTATCGGTAATGGTTAACGTGTTGTAATCCGTCGTTCCGCCGATGGTGGCAGAATTGTCTTCCTGGCCGTGAATCATTTTTACCGTGTACAGGGTGCCGGCCGAAACGGTGGAATTTTGGATATTCATGATGTTGTGGCTGGCATTGTTGTTGGCGGCGGATACGGCCGCGGCGGAGGTTACGCGGGAACCATTTAATAAATCCAAGCGGTTGTAATCAAAGGTGCCTACCGACTGCTCGCCGTCATAAAGGGAAAATCCGCTTTGTGCGGCAAATACGCTTCCGTTTACCGTGGTTTGATTCAATACCACCGTATTGTAGTTGCCGGTTACGCCGCCGAAAGAACCGTATACGTCGCCGTTAACGGTAGATCCGGTCAGTTTGACGGTATTGTAATTGTTGTTGCGGTCGGCGGTAATATCGGGGTGGTTGTCCACCTCTTCCTGAGTGGTTTTGACGTAAGACAGGCCGCCCACGACGCCGCCGGTAATGGAGGAATCCGTAATGTTGACGGTGTTGCCGGCTGCATTTCCCACAAAAAACTGGGAAGCGCCGCCCGCTACGGCCACCGGATTGCCGTCCATGTCAAACACGCTGTCTGCCGTTTGGGGGTTGACGTCAATCGTCGCACCCGTGATGTTGACCGTGTTGTTGTTGGCATGGCCCGTGTTCCATTTTTCGGCATCCACGGCGTCGGCGCGGTTGGTGCGGGCCAAGCCGCCGGCCACGGCGCGGCCGGAAAGGGTGGCCCCGGAGATGTTGACGGTGTTCCCTTCGGCCGTATTGTTATACACGGCGCCGCCTGCAATGTAGTGATTGCGCTGCCCTTCGGGCACGGTGGTGTCCGTTTCCGAAATATCCGTGGAGATGTTTAAGGTGTTGTTGGTGGCCGTGCTGTTTAGCGAAGCCCCTCCCGCAATCATCATATTGGTCGCTTCTTGGGTAAGCGGGTTGTTAATAGTTACCGTTTCTCCTTCCACCGGGCCAGCCGTTTCAATCGGGTTCCAGGTCTGGGCCTGAGCGGTGAAAGACAAACAAAATGCAAGGATGAGTCCTGCCGTCAAATTTTTCATTTGCCCTCCGGTTTAAATTAAAAAAGCAATATATTTCTATTATACAGAATTTAAGATAAAAATAAAGGGATATTTACAGGCTTTTTGGGAAGAAGAAAAGAGTCTTTTTCCGGGCGGCGGCGCCCCGCAAAGGAAGAAAAGCGGGGAAACGCTTTTTTAGCTATAATAAACCTATGGATTCTATTTATACGGACGGCACCTATTTGCAAGCCAATCCCGGCTGGCACGCGCAAGACGCCCGCTGGAAGCTGCAGCATGTTTTGTGGGCGCTGGAGCGGGCGGGCGTCGTCGGACGGCTGCACCGGGTATGCGACATCGGGTGCGGGGCTGGGGAACTGGTCAAAGCGTGGGCCCGGCGTTGCCCCCGGATGCATTTTACCGGGTGTGATATTTCGCCGCAGGCGCATCAGCTGTGCCTGCAAGAAGCCCCCGGCAACGTACGCTTTGTACAAGGGGATAAAACGGGGGAGGATGCTTTTGACGCCGTTTTGGCGATTGACGTGCTGGAGCATGTGCCGGATCCCGAATTATTTTTAACCCATTTGGAAACCAAAGCCCCGTTGCTGGTACTGCACGTGCCGCTTGATTTGTCGGTACGCAGCGTCATTAAGCCGGAAATTTTGGAAACGGAACGCCGCACCGTGGGGCACATTCACTTCTACACCGCCCCGTATCTGCGGCGGCTGCTTCGGAGCCGGGGATATCAAATTTTAAGCTGGCATTATACCAACAAATATGTGGAATGCCCTCCGCCCTTGCCGCGGCTGCGCAGCCGAATCGGCATGCTGATCCGCAAGGCGGCGCACTCGTTGCTGCCTCATTCTTGGGCGGCTTGGTGGGTGGGGGGATACAGCGTGATGTTGGTGGCCCGCGTGCGGCGTTAGCTAGTCGGCGCGCAAGCTGCGAAGCAGGGCGATTTCCCGCGCGTAGCCGGCCAAGTCATTGGGGGTTTCCAAACAGAACGGCAGGTCTTTTACGGCCGGGTGATTGATGACCCGGGCGATGGTTTCGGTGCCGATTTGCCCTTGGCCGATCGGGGCGTGGCGGTCTTTGTGGGCGCCGCGGGGGTTGAGGCTGTCGTTTAAATGAACGGCTTTGAGCCGTTGAAGGCCGAGCTGTTTGTCAAAATCCTCCAGCGTTTCATCCCATTTTGCCAAGGAATAGCCGGCGTCGTGCACGTGGCAGGTGTCCAAGCAAACGCCCAGCTTGTCGTTTTGTGCTACTCCGTCTAAAATCTGTTTTAATTCTTCAAAACTGCGTCCGATTTCGCTGCCTTTGCCCGCCATGGTTTCCAGCAAGACCGTCGTATGCTGCCGGGAGGTAAGAATGTCGTTTAGCGTTTGAATAATCAGGCGGATGCCCTCCGGGGTGCCTTGTCCCACATGGCTGCCGGGGTGAAAATTATAAAAGTTTCCCGGCAGGTATTCCAGGCGGGCCAGGTCGTCCGCCATGGTCTGCAACGCAAATTCGCGGATTTTGGGATTGGCCGCAGCCGGGTTTAAGGTGTAGGGCGCGTGCGCGATGACCGGGCCAAAACGATGCTGCCGGAGCAGTTGGCGCAGGCGGGCAACATCCTGCAAGTCCAATTCTTTGGCCTGGCTGCCGCGGGGGTTGCGCGTAAAAAACTGAAAGGTGTTGGCGTTAATTTCCAGGGCGGTTTTTCCCATGGCTTCCCAACCCTTGGACGCGGATAAATGACAACCGATGTAAAACATATTTATTTCCCGGCGTATTTGCGGATGTCGTTTGCCAACAGGCGCACGTCTTCTTCGCGGGTGGCCCAACTGGTGCAGATGCGGATGGCCGCCCGGCCGTGATCTAGGCGGCGGGTGTGCGAAAAGGCGTAAAATTCTTCCAACTGTTTGATGGTTTTTTCCGGCATGATCGGAAATTGCTGGTTGGTGGGGGAATCGTACAGAAACGCATACCCCGCGTCTTGGCAGGCGCGGCGGATTAGCTGGGCCATGTCGTCTGCGTGTTTGGAAATTTTAAAATACAAGCCGTTTTCAAACAGGGCCAAAAATTGCAGCCCCAGCACGCGACCTTTGGCCAGCATGGCGCCTTTTTGCTTCATAAAATAGCGGAAATCTTTTTGCAGTTTCGGGTTGACGATGACGACCGCCTCCCCCAACAAGGCGCCGATTTTGGTGCCGCCGATATAGAATACGTCGCAGCAGGCGGCGATATCCGCAAGCGTCAAATCGTTTCCGGGCGCGGCCAACCCGTAGCCCAGGCGGGCGCCGTCCATAAACAAAAACAAATTGTGCTCGTCGCACACGCGGCGGATCGCGGACAGTTCCGCTTTAGAATATAAGGTTCCGTATTCGGTAGGAAAGGAAATATACACCAGCTTGGGCTGCGGGGCAAATTCAGGATTGTCATCTTGCCAGTGCTCTTGGCAGCAGCGGGCGATTTGTTCCGCGGTCAGCTTGCCGTTTTGTTCTTCTACGGTAATAACGCGGTGGCCGGTGGCCTCAATGGCGCCGGTTTCATGCACATTGATGTGCCCGGAGGTGGCCGAAATGACCCCTTGATACGGGCGCAGGCAGGCGGCAATCACGGTAAGGTTGGTTTGGGTGCCGCCCATTAAAAAATGGACATCCGCTTTCGGCGCGGCGCATAAGTCTTTAATTACGTCCGCCGCCCGGCGGCAGTAAATGTCCTGCCCGTAACCGGGGGTTTGTTCCAAGTTGGTCAGCGCCAGCTTTTCCAGTACGGCGGGATGTGCGCCTTCGCTGTAATCACAGTTAAATCGGATCATAATGCCCCTCTTTTTAGAACCAGCTAGTTCGTGTTTCCATTATAACTTTTTCTGCCCGCGGTGTCAGCGGCGTATTATTGACGCGCTTTGCGGCGGGATTGCCGCAGCTGGGCGTGCTGTTTGCGGAACCAATCAAGCTTGGTGTAGCGGATCATGAGCAGCAAATCAATCAGCACCATCACAAAGTTTAATACATACAGCCAGAAAACCAAGTCAAAATTATACAGAATTTTATGAATCATCCCGCAGATGTAGGCCAATTCAATGGTAATCATGAACAAGAAACTTTTTCCGGCGGCGGTTTTGGTGTGCAGCGAACGGCTGATGTTAAACGGCCACGCCAGCCCAAAACCAAGCATCATTAACGCTTCAAAAATACTCATACAGACTCCTTGGTGCGAAACGGCGGAAACGTCGTCCGTACTTCATATATTTTACCTTTTTTAAAAGGGAGGGGCGCGCTTGCAACGGGCGGCAACAGGGGGCTTCTTCATCAAAAACCCCTGCCCGGAGGCAGGGGTACTAAATGGTGCCCAGTATAGGGATCGAACCTATGACCTTTCCCATGTCAAAGGCGCCTTGGCAATTAGAAAAAATGTTTCTCGACGGCGAAATGCCTTGAGGTTTGCCTTTTTGGGGCACTGCCAAAATATTGCCAAAAGGGGGTTATTTAGTAGTCAGCTTCAGGTACAAATCCTTTATAGGGATAAAGATAAAAGATTTGTTCCGTAATTGTTTAATAAATAGACCCAAATCTACCAATGATAAAAAATCCTGCCTTGCAGTAGCATAAGCAATTCCGTGTAAAGCAGAATGCTTTGCAATAGTATATTCTCTATTAGGGTGTTTAATCGCATTAATTAGAATATCACGTTGCCGCAAGTTGATAGTAGGAACTCTTTCAAAAAGGAACCTGCTCTCAGCTTGTTCTGCTTCTTTGTTCTTAATATAACGTGTCATTGCCAAAATGGAACGTTCGATAATAGATAAATTAAATAATAAAAAGTAGTTTAAATCATTTTCTGATAATTCTGAATATAGATAAGCTCTTTTGTATTGTCCTGAGCGCTTAAGCATCAGTCTAGAAATGGAAATGTATTCAAAAATCCAATACCCTTGTTTGAGCATAAACCAATAAAACAAAGAACGTGCTACACGACCATTGCCATCAGCAAAGGGGTGAATATAGGCAATCCAAAAGTGCAAAATAATAGCTTTAATTACAGGATGAATGAAAGAAGTCTCATTCCCATTATGGTTTGTATTTGCGAAAGCAATTAATTCATCAATTAATTGAGGAATTTCTTTTCCATTGGGGGGTTGATACAGCATTGTACCATCGACATCATACACGGCGACCTGATCATCTTCAGGGATAGGTCTTCTAAATCTACCGCTGTCGTCTTTCTCCTTTTCACTAAAGGTATTATTGGTTAAAATCTTGTGCAGTTCTAGTAAAAAATCTTTGCTCAAGGGTTCCGCAATATTATCTTTAATATATCGAATCGCGGTATAATTGTTTAGTACCATCCATTCAGCCTTTTTATGAGGCATTCGTCGAGAAAGGAGCATCTCTTTAGCTTCTTTGCGTGTTGTAGCTGCCCCTTCAATCATACTAGAGGCTATAGCTTCTTCCATTAAGGAGGATAATAAATAGCGTTTTTTATCATCAACTTCCCTTAAATCATTAATTGGAAAAGACGCTTGTGCTCCTCGATCTATAAAATGCAGAATTTTTTGGGCATTTGGCGTAAGAGAATAAGCAAAGGGAACTCCCCGGCGGTCTTTGATAGGGGTTTTAATCCTTTGTCCCAAAGAATCAATTTCGCGTAATGCCCAGGCTACATCTGGAGTTAATCCTTCTGGAAGAGGTTTATATTGAAATTCTGTCCAATAATCATATTTATCAATCAAAGTAGGTAAAATAGAGGCGATATCGGGATTATGCATTGCATCCAATATTTGTTTTGATTTTGTACTTAATAATTCTCGTAATTTAGGGGCCTTCTCTGGTATTTTCATAACTATGTATCAATAACTATCAAAATCTATTAAATTGATAGCTATAGTGTAAAAAAAATCTGCCTAATTGTCAACTATCAATAAGTATCAAAATCTATTAAATTGATAGTTAAGTATAAATACAATTAAAATAAAAATACGCAAAAAATGCGTAGTTTGTGCGTAGATTACAAATTCCCTCTTACAATATCTAATGGAATCATTCCATCCATTACCATCATTTTGCTGGCAATCTCTCCTGTTTTAAAGCGCAAATAACGTTGTGTAGTGGTTATTTTATTGTGTCCCAATAAGCGTTGTAAATGTTCTAGTGAGCCACCGCGGTTTAGAAAATTAACTGCAAAAGAATGCCTCATATCGTGCGGGCGAATATGCCCTACCCCAGATTTTTCAGCGGCTTGATTCAATTGATATTTTAATTTGTCTTCCGTTACTTGTGCAAAGACCAATCCTTGTTTTTGTGGGTGTAAGCCTTGCAAAATCTGTTCAAGGTCGCCTGTTAAACCTAACGTGCGCGAATTTTTTGTTTTCGTTTTAGGGATATAGATCGTCCGATGAACAAAGTCTATATTTTCCCAGCGGAGCCCTAATAATTCCTGGCGTCTAAGACCTGTATAAAACCCAATCGTTACACAAGGGCGGGTTTCGTTGCTTAGATAGGGCAAAAGCGTTTTAATCTCTTGTTCATTTATGGGATGGGGATTAAAAGGTTCTGGGTCGCTTTGTTTTTTAACCTTACGGCAGGGATTGGGGCCACTGTATTTATCCCAATCATTTAAGCAATTGAAAAATTTGCTAATAATGCCTAAGTAGCGATTCGCATTCGAGTAGGATGTTGCCATGGCTTTTTGGTTGTAGAAACTTTGTACTTCCAAGGGAGTAATTGCCTTTAGGGTATAACTGCCAAAATGGTTTAAAATCTGCTTAAACATAGCCAGATAGGTTTGTTTTGAAGGTAATAGTTCTATATGATGTTGAATAAACAAGGGTGCTAGATCTTTGAATAACTGGCTTTCCTGCATTAATTGCGGATTATTTTTTGCTTTATAGAAAGCATTCGTCCTTTTCGCTAATTCTTCTTTTGCGGCAGATTCGTTTGTGGCGACAATCTTCCGGTGTCTCTTTCCTGTTTCGTCATTATAATCAATTCCGCACAATCCTTTTTTTTGCGATAAATTTTCATATCAAATATTCTCCAATATTATATTATAATACTATATAATATTATTTTATATTGTCAAGTATTATGTTTTCATATCTAATCAAATGTGCTATTATCTATATATGTCTGAACAAGATAACAAGCAAAAAACAAAAACGGTAAGTTTTACGCTTCCTGCCGAACTTTTAGCCCAGGCGCAAGAGTATGCCCAGCGGGAAGACCGTAATTTGTCTTCGGTTATTCGGTTAGCTCTTAAAAGATTTTTTGAAGCAGAACAAACCAAATAACCGAGATTATTTTAATAGAGCCCAAAGGAAGGTTCTATAGAATCTTCCACCAGTTGCTCTATCTTTTCCCGCTTAAAAAGTAATTTCCCAAATAATTTCACGATACTGCCTTTTGGAAATTCCCCACGCGCTCTTTTAGAATAAACGGTTGAAGGGGAAAGATGTAAATACGCGGCTACTTCATTTACATCCATTAAAGTTTTTGCATCATATTCCATAATTTTTTTCCTTATTTACTATTGCTTTTAACCCTGGAAGGATATACTAATCATAAGATTAATTCCTTCCCTACATCTCTAAATTGCATTCTTATATCTTTCTAAATCCTATTTAAAGATTACCCTGTAATCTTGCCAAGTCTACTTTGTACCCTTGGCACTATACACCTATATCTTCTTTACTTATGTCTATTATTTATCTATATCTATTAACCTTACTTATTCTTACATAATATACACCCCTCTTCCTCATTACTGCCCGCTGTGCTTACCAATTGCTCAATCTGATAAATTTGCAGCTTTTGGGGGCGCGTATGCCCGTTAAGCCATTTGTTGATTGATACATAAGAAACCCCCAATAATTGGGCCAGTTCCGCCTGTGTAAGTCTGTTTTTAAGTCTGTAGTCTTCCATCTGTTTAATTAAGTTATCCATTTTTGCTCCTTTGTATTCCCCTGTTAGTAGTCAATTATTTCTTTGGTCCTCATATCCACCCGAATAGGCTTAAAATCATTGATCGTCCGTTTGATTTTTCTAATTGTCTGGTCCCGCTTAGTCTTAAAATATTCGGCTAACTTCTCTTGTTTCTTCTTTGCGGCGCTGTACTGCATATATTGCTTTTTCCCTCCAGAGTATCTCTCTTCAATAGGATTAAACATTTCCTTAACGGTATTGGCTCCCAACTTTTTTTCTAGATTTTCCAATCCTTTGTATATGAGAATATCGCTAGTGGAGAATCCGCCCCTTATGGCTTCTTTTATCTGCCTTAGTTCTGCTTCTTTGGAACACCCAGCAGGGGGTAAATTGTTTAGCACCTCATTAGAGAAGCTTACCAGTAACTCCCTGGCTAATTTACTATCCCACACTTCCCGTAATGTAAATTTCCCTCTACATTGCTTAAACTTGGATAAATTTGCCTTTACGGAAGGGCTACTATAAAAAGTGACTTCATACCTAAGCACTTGCTTCCCTTGCTCTAGCAACTTGCAATAGATTTCTTTGTTTTCCTTGTTATATAGGCTCTTTCCCACTATTTCCTTGGTTGTTTTGTCATAAAAAGCGATGTCTCTGTTGTCTAGGCTTATACCCACTTTATACCCGTCTCTTCTGTCTTTTCTATAGTGATGAAATTCGAGCGCATTATACCCTTTGGTGAATCCCTTCCCAAACCGCTTGAACAAGGCGGGCATGGAAGTAGTTATAGGCAAAATAATGTTCTTTCCATACTCCAGGTAATAAATCTGTGCGTTATATATTGCTTCTTTGGGCACATCTACGCCGCTTCTGGTAAATTCGCATTGAATAGCTGTCACTAACTCATCCAAGTCCGCATCCGTGGCTTCCGCCAGGTTATTGCCAAACAAACACCTTGGTGCGGCTACATCAAATACAACCTGTTGTTTTTTGCTGTGATAAGACACTATGGGTTTATTGTGGGAATTTTTAATTCGCTGGGCTTTCAATGACTCTATCGCCCCCGGCCACAATTCTTTTACATTTTCTGGTTCAATACCACCTTTTATTCGATCAATCATATTTGTCGAATCTCCTCAGTTCAAATCCAAGATTTTTCAATCTGGGAACTCTTTCAGGTTCAACAAATGTATAAGTGTATACCTTCTTTAATCTCTCTTAATAAAAGTTATGGGCTTTCTGGGTGGCTTTATAAATTGTCATTAGAACCTATAAATCCCGTTATAATTTCTTATCCTCCCTTGTTACTTAATGTATAAGTGTATACCATTTACAATTCCTATTTACGGTATGGCGCTTTCAACCTATATATCTGGGGCATTTTAGGCAAAAATCTTCCTCCCTTCTATATAATGGGTAAGTGTATACCATTTTTAACTTTTGCTTAGAAATATTGCATTAGGTAAACAGCCTAGGAGAGTGCTACCCGCGCTTTGCACAAGAGTGCACAAGCCTTCTTATTTCCAGCATCTTATTATGAGAAATATAATTTACAGATGATAGGGACAAAAGCCCTAATCAAAACTACCCCTAAAGGCCTAGTTTGGGGGCAGTCTCGTGCACTGAAAAGGGTGACAAAATCCCCGAGTGTATTCTTATATAAATTTGGGTGTTTGGTAGCTTTTTAATGTAGGAAATTATATGGGATAAGACTTGTAATTGTTGATTCTATCGGCCTGCTAATTGCGTGATGTAAGGAACAATATAATTGTATGAGGAAGGACGGCCTCTAAAAATTTTCAGAAAAATTTTTGACCGGACTTTTATTTGAAAAGTCCAAAATTTATTTTTGTGATGTTATCTTCCGCTCTTGGTGGTCTCCGTCCGCCGTCCTTATTTTTGGCAAGCGAAAAATGGCGGACAAAAGGAAAATTAGTAACTGCCTTAGCTACATATTTTGTTAGATGGCTTCCTCGATTGGGGTGGTAATTTAAATCCTAATTTCAAAAAGCAATAATGGCAACTCATCCTCCTATGAACACATTATTACTACTTATCCTAGAAATATGACTGGTTCTTTGAGATAGAGGTCCAGTTTGTCCGTTTGTGCAATATGAGCACACCTAATCTATCCTCTTTGACATATTTATAGTATAGGCTGGTGCGACCTGCTGGCAGTTTATGTCGTTGACTTGGGAATTGATTCTCTTTGGGATATATTTTCTCATCCTTTGGCAAATGTTGTAATGATGTATATAGCGCTATCAAAAGGAGCCTAGATTTAAGTGAATATATCCAATATTTGTATCTTAAAGTACATCATAGTTACAGAATGTTATAAATTTGTAGATAATCTTATTTTTTTGATAAAATATAAAAAATTGATTAAAAAGGAGCCAGGGAAGCACGCCTCAAATCAAAGGCAATTTGCAATTATAATTTAATTCGTTTTTGGAATCCTATGCATAAATAGGATGGTTATTGAGGAAACTCAATGTCCACTCACATCCAAAAGCGGTCATTTAGGTAGAAGAATATTGGGAAGTCATAAGCCCAATATCTTCTGCCAAATGCTGGCATATTCTTGTTTAGAAAGAGTTCTATCCCAAGAATTTTTGCGGCTACGACTGCTGTTGGTTATACCTGTGAGTGGAGTAACCGGCGGCAGTCGTTTTTTGTCTCCATAAACGGATTTTTGAGGACTGTTTATGGAACAAAAATTCTCTGTTTTAATTTATATAAATGACAAAAGCTCTTTCGAATGGTTGAACCGCGCGTTAGATAGCGTTCTCGCCAATACGGTTCGCCCATCAGAAATAATAGCTGTCGTCTGCGGCGTGAAGAGTCCCCAAATACAGCTAATTTTAGACAAAGCAAAAACAAATACGGATTTACGCGTTTTGTCTTATCCTGTAGATTATGGGCGTGCTTTCGCTTTGCAAACAGCTCTTTCCAAAAGTTCTTGCGAATTGGTCGCTCTGCAAGATGGGAATTCCATCTCGTCTTCTCATCGTTTCGAAAAGCAGCTAGCTTATTTTAAGGGGCATCCCGACATCGCTGTATTAGGGACTTGTTTCCAAGAAATAGACGAAAAATCTTTGGTTCCTGTAGGGGACCATATCGTTCCTCTTGCGCATAGAAAAATAAAAAAATTCTTAAAACAACAATGCCCTTTTCAACACGGTACGGTAATGTTTAAGAAACAAGCGGTCTTGGAAGCCGGGAATTATCAGCCTTTTCCTTTTTTGTTGGAAGATTATTATTTATGGGTGCGCGTAATTGGCAAAGGATATAAAACTGCCAATTTACCGGACATATTGGTTGCTATGCCCAAAGATCCAGCTATGCGATGGGTTTGCAGTGCGTGGCTGTTCTTCCAGGCGAATAAAAAACTGCATGACGTAATGCGTGAATATAAATTAATTAGCGTGTTTTCCTATTACGGCAAAGTGATGAGCTGTTTTATCAAATACTTGCTTATTCCGGACTGGTTGCGGAAGATATTCCACACGGAAACTTGGATTTTTAATTGAGGAGAGGTCCATGGGTGAATTGGTGAGTATCATAATGCCTACGTATAATTGCGGTGCTTTTATTGAAGATTCGCTTAAGTCTGTTTTATCGCAGACTTACGAAAATTGGGAACTGCTGATTGCAGACGACTGCAGCACCGATAATACTCAAACCGTTTTGGCTTCGTATTTGGACAATTATCCAAACATCCACTATATCCGCTTTGAAAAAAATCGCGGACCTGCGGCGGCTCGTTCGGCCGCTTTAAAACAAGCGAAAGGGGAGTATGTCGCATTTTTAGACAGCGATGATCTGTGGGTCCCAAACAAATTATCTCTGCAGATAGATTTTATGCAAAGGGAGGGTGTGGCATTTTCCGCTTCGGGTTATGAATTAATAAATGAAGACGGTATTTCTACAGGCATTGCTTTTATTCCGCCCGCCAAAACGACATATGACAAAATGCTGCGACTTTCCTGTCCCGTGGGAAATTTAACCGTTATGTATGACCGGAGAATCATTGGGGAGCAACAAGTGCCGGATATTCAGAAACGCAATGATTATGCCCTGTGGCTTCAAATCCTTCATAAAACGGACGCTTGTTACGGTATGTCGACCGTATTGGCTAAGTATAGAGTACGCTCCCAATCGGTCAGCCGTAATAAGCTCAAACTGTTCCCTTACCATTGGCATTTATACCGCCATATAGAGAAGTTAAGCCTGCTCAAAAGCGCGTGGTATATCTTGTGCTGGGCCTGGGTCAAAGGCACACAACTTGGCCTTACCAAAGTGCATATGACAGAGTTGCACCAGCGGGATTTAAAAAATTCTGTATTTTATTACGAATAAATAGAGGAAAAATGCTTAAAAAAATATATGGTTTGTGGCTTCATTTACTGATCTTTTTGTTTGGAGTAGACTTTGCCAAACAATTTGATTCATATTTGCGTTTTCGGCGAAAATTAAATTTAAAAAATCCGCAAACCTTGGCCGATAAAGTATCTTATCTGTTTTTGCACCATAGTACGCCTTTGATGTCTGCCTGTGCGGATAAATGGGCTGTACGGGAATATTTAGCCCAAAAAGGACTAGCCGCTATTTTAATCCCGGCAGCAGGCGGGCCCTGGTCCAATGTAGACGAGATTGATTTTGATGCGTTGCCAAACGGTTTTATCTTAAAAGCCACACATGGATGTAAGATGAATTATTTTGTGTCGGACAAATCTAAACTGGATATTTCCGCTTGTAAACGCACTTTGCAAAAGTGGCTAAATACTACCTATGGCACTTATTCTGTGGAACCCCATTATCAGGATATTCCCCACCGCATTTATGCAGAGTATTTGTTGGGGAAACCGGATCAGATGATAGATTATAAGTTTCATTGTTTAAATGGACATCCTGATTTTATATTAGTAATCAGCGGAAGAGATGCTTCAAAAGCACGGATGGCAGTCAAATTTAACCTATTTGATACGAGCTGGAGAAATTTGAATCAGTATTTACAAACAAGCGGGTTAGAAGTTCCAAATTCCAACTTTATTGCGCCACCCCAACATTTACAGCAGATGTTGTCTATCGCGAGTGTTTTGTCTCAAGATTTCCCTTTTGTGCGGGTGGATTTATATGAAGTCAAAGGCAAAATATATTTTGGAGAATTGACTTTTTCTCCGGCAGCGGGAGCTTTCGCTTATTTCACAGATGAATTTATAAATAAAATGGGCCGCCAGCTTATTTTGCCCGAGGAGAGAGAACGTGAAAAATAATCCGGGAATTGTTATGCGGTTATATCGTGTAATGAGATGGCTTTATGAACATAAGCTGTATATATCAGCTAAAATTGTTTGTTATTTGATACGAATTTTATTTGCCTGTGCAATCCCGCCTACAACGATTCTCAAAGAGGGAGTTCATATTGCACACGGGATGGGGATCGTTTTACATCAAAAAACCGTAATTGGAGAAAGAACCGTTATTTACCAGAACGTAACCGTAGGAAATGCCGGTGGCCCCCAAATAGGTTCCGATTGCATTTTAGGGGCAGGGTGTGTTATTCTTGGGGATATCAAGATAGGGAATAATGTCAAAATAGGGGCCAACGCAGTTGTGTTAAAAGATGTACCTGACAATTGCACAGCGGTTGGGGTGCCAGCACATATAATAGAGAACGCGACTAATTTATGAATAAACCCATTCGTGTTTTGCAAATTGTTCCCTCCATCAATCAAACGAGCGGTGTATTTAATGTCGTTTTAAATTGGCATAAATATATTGATCCTACAAGAATACAATTTGATTACTTATATTTTGCGCAGGATGCTGCTATTAGTCAAGAACAAGAAATAGTAAAACGCGGAGGAAAATGTTTTTATTTATCCTATCAAAATCCGATTCGTTTTATATCCAGTTTGAGCACGATTTTGAAAGAAAATAGATATTGCGCAATACATTCTCATATTCTCCAGTTGCCAATGCTTATTTTCCCTGTGGCTAAGAGTTGCGGAGTGAAGAATATTATTCAGCATGCTCATTCTTCTAAGTTAAGTGATACAAAAATTAAAGCTATACGCAATTATCTTATGTTGCATAGCGTTTGGCCTTTAATTACAAAAAGGCTAGCGTGTTCTGAAAAGGCAGGTAAGTTTCTTTTCAGAAATAAATTTGAAATTATTAAAAATGGAATAGAAATAGAAAAATTTAGTTACAGCCCTGAGGTTAGATTAGCAAAACGCAAAGAATTAGGGCTGGATAACGCATTTGTAATAGGCCATGTGGGGCATCTTAGCCCAGAGAAGAATCATGTTTTTTTGCTACATCTTTTCTCAAAAATTCTGGTGAAAATTCCTTCTGCTAAGCTTGTATTAGTAGGAAACGGATACTTGGAAAGTAAATTAAAAACAATCGTAAAGAGAAAGAATCTCCCAAATAAAGTGTTATTTTTAGGAGCCAGAAATGATGTTTCTACCTTGTTGCAGGCGTTTGATTTGTTTATCTTTCCCTCTTTGTTTGAAGGGCTGGGTATTGCCGCTATAGAGGCTCAGGCGGCTGGTCTCCCATGCTTATTAGCCGATACTTTGCCTGCGGAGGCCTGTATTTGTAATTATAAAATGCTGTCCCTGGAAAAACCTGATGAGTGGCTTGCTGCTGCATTAACATTTGCAAACGGTTTTGAAAGAAAAGATACTACTTTACCAATTAACGCCAAAGGTTTTTCTGTGCAAGATGTAGCAGCGCAAATTCAAAATTATTATCTTCAATTAGGAAACTGATATGGGCTATATTTGGCAATACTATCTCTTAATTTTTGTAATTTTGTTTCAGGGAATTTTATTGTCCCTGGATAGGAGATTAGGGAAAATAATATTCTTTGTTCTGTGTTTTTCGGAATTGTTTTTCATCGCGGGATTTAGAGCCTGGCATATAGGGACAGACACTCCCAATTATATACAATCTTTTATCTTATCTATTAATTATCCTGAATTAATGAAATCTCATATGGAAACAGGGTATCTATTATTTAATAGACTTCTTGGCTCCATTAGTCGTAACCCGCAAATCCTCTTAATTTCTACTTCTTGTTTTTTTATGTGGGCATGGCTTCGTACTTTCTATAAGTACAGCATCTCTTTTTTCTTTTCTGTGCTCTTGTTTGTTATCTTAGAATTCCCGACTACTTTAAGTATGATCAGACAGGAGATTGCGATATGTATTGTATTGCTTTCCTTGCCATTTATTATCAAAAGGCAATTATTGCCATATGTAATAGCCTGTTGTGTGGCAGCTTGTTTCCATACATCCGCGATTATAACTATTGCTCTGTATTTTATTTATCCGTTGCCTTTTAAGTCAAAATATTTTTATGCAATAGTCTTAGCGTCAATTGGTTTGTTTCTTTTTATAGGGCCCGTTTTAAATCACCTAGTTAACCAAATTGGGCATTATAGCGGATACGCCAGCAACAGATTATTGGAGGAAGCTAAAACGGCTTCTATCTTAAAGACAATGGTTCAACTAGTGATATCTGTCTTTTGTGGAATATCGTACAAATATTTTACTCCCCAATTAAAGGCTATCCAGAGCCCGATCCGCATTTCATTTCTCTTATGGTGTAACGTATTAGCTGTTTGCGTACAGTTTGTTTCCATTAGGGTCATGGGGTTAGACCGGCTGGCTTTATACTTTTCTTGTTTTAATTTCCTCTCTATCCCACTATTTGCACGCGTTTACCACCCTCAAATCCGATTGATACTTATGGTCAGTTTGGTAGTCTGTTTTGTCTTATATAGGTCAATTATTTTTATATATCGCCCGGAATGGAACGCGATATTTCCTTTTGAATTTTGCTTTTAGGAATTAAAGAATGAAAAAAATAATGTTAATATTTGGCACTAGACCGGAAGCTATAAAAATGGCTCCCGTGATTAAAGCACTAGAAAGGGAGAAATCTTTCTTTCAGCCTATCATTTGTGTTACGGCCCAGCACCGCCAAATGTTAGACCAAGTGCTTAATTTATTTGATATAAAGCCCGATTTTGATCTAAATATTATGAAAGAAGGGCAAGACCTGTATGATATTACTTCTAATGTCCTGATGTCCCTGCGCGGCATATTAAGACAAGTACAACCGGATCTAGTGCTTGTCCATGGGGATACTACTACCACATTGGCCGCGTCTCTTGCCAGTTTTTATCAACGAATCCCTGTGGGGCATGTGGAGGCTGGACTCAGAACGTACAACGTATATAGTCCATGGCCCGAAGAAATGAACCGCCAAATTACAGGGCGAATTGCCAGTTATCATTTTGCACCTACGGAGTCTAATAAAAAGAATTTATTAAAAGAAAACGTGGATGAAAATAAAATTTTTATTACAGGTAACACTGTCATTGATGCTTTGCAGTTTATCATTAAGAAAATTGCAGATGATACTGCTTTACAATCAGAATTAAACAAGCGAATAAATGACTGTGGATATAATTTAAAACGTTTGTCAGCGGGAAGGGAAATGGTCTTAATTACAGGCCATAGACGGGAAAATTTCGGAGAAGGATTTTTGAATATTTGCCGTGCGATAAAAGATCTTAATAGTATGTATCCGCAAGTTGATTTCATTTATCCAATGCACTTAAATCCTAATGTCCGTAAACCGATCAGAACCGTGTTTGGGAATCAGATATCCCCCAATATGTTTTTTATAGAACCACTAGATTATTTGCCGTTCGTATATTTAATGGAAAAATCGACAATCATTCTAACCGATAGCGGTGGTATTCAAGAAGAAGCCCCTTCGTTGATGAAACCCGTGTTGGTAATGAGGGATACTACCGAGAGGCCCGAGGCTCTCAGGGCAGGTGTAGTAAAGTTGGTGGGAGCCTCCTATACACGTATTATTCAAAATGTAAGGCTGTTGCTGGACAATAAAACGGAATACCATAAAATGAGCAACACCCCCAATCCCTATGGGGACGGATGCTCCAGTCAACGTATCTTAAATATATTGAGAAAGCTATAAAGGAATAAAAGATGATACCTAAAACAATTCATTATTGTTGGTTCGGAGGTGCGCCCCTGCCTCCTCTTGCAAAGAAATGTTTGAAAAGTTGGAGGAAATATTGTCCTGATTATAAAATTAAGCGGTGGGATGAAAGCAATTTTGATATCAATATATGTCGTTATGTAAAGGAAGCATACGAAACGAAAAAATATGCTTTTGTAACGGATTTCGTGCGTTTATGGGCCTTAGTAAAATTTGGTGGTATTTACATGGACACAGATGTAGAGGTATTAAAATCATTAGACCCTATTTTACAATACAAAGCGGTTTCCGGTTTTGAAAAATTAAATATTATTCCAACGGGTCTGATAGCCTGTGAAAAGGATTTCCCGCTATTTAAAGAATTTTTAAGGGATTATGATGATTTGCCCTTTTTGCTGGCCGATGGAAAACCAGATTTAACCCCCAATGTGATCCGTATGACGAAGATTTGTTTAAAATATGGATTAATTGCCAATAATACTGAACAAACAGTAAACGGTTTTAAACTATTTCCTATGGAATATTTTTGTCCCGTTACTTATAACGGTGATGCCGGCGGAATAACAAAAAACACTTTTACAATTCATCATTTTATGAGCAGTTGGTGCAAAACAAGCCCTAGATGGCGAATTTATTTATTTATGACTCGTTTTCTAGGTGCCAAGAATACATTATTTATAAAAAATCAATGGAGCAAGGTAAAACATCTCTTAATGGGCGCTCCTAAAACGAAATGGTAGGCATAAGAGCGAAAAATATTGAGGAGAAAAGCATATATGGCTGTGAAGACAGATGTGGGGTTGCTGACATGGCATTATCAAAGCAATGTGGGAAGTTGTTTGCAGTCTTATGCACTATTTCACACAATTGAGCAGGCTGGATATAGTGTGCGTTTTATCAATTACCGCCCTCTTTCTTGCATCGGTCTATTGAAAAATCACGTAAAAGAAATCTGTGCTCGTGCATCTTCGTATTTTCCTTTTTTATTGCCGCGCTATTTTCAAGTTCCTGCTTATTGTTTTCAGCGAAAATTTTTAAAACAAACAGTCCTTTATACTACGGAACGGCAATTATGTTCTTTAAAAGGACAATTCAAAATGTACTTATGTGGTAGTGACCAAATTTGGGCTCCTAATGTATTAGATAAGGCGTATTTATTATCTTTTGCTGATGATGATACGCCTAAATATTCTTATGGTTCCAGTATTGGACTTCCCAATATTCCTGAGGGGAAGAAATCAGTTTATCAACATTATTTACAACGATTCCATCACATAACCGTACGAGAAGAGCAAGGCGCCGCGCTATTGCGAAAACTTTTGAACAGACCGATAGAAAGTGTATTAGACCCGACGTTTTTAGTTGATAGGATGCATTGGCGGGAACTCGCTTTATTGCCACAGCTAAACACTCCATTTTTATTTTGTTATTTGCTGGGAAATAATCCGGAGCATTATCAATGGATTAACGAGATTTCTCAAAAACGGCACCTTGCCGTAATTTGTGTAACACCTCATAAAGTCATTCATAAAAAAGGATGGACTTACTTCAGCAATATGGGGCCGCAAGAATTTTTGGGATATATCTTGAAAAGTAAACTTGTAGTGACTGATTCTTTTCATGGCATGGCCCTTTCTATTAATTTACAGAAAGATTTTTATATATTAGAACGCTTTACGCAGGAAGACCCTATCAATCAAAATTCGCGTATTTATAACCTTTTGGATTTATTGCAATTACGGGATAGATTGCTGACTACTGTTCCTCTGCAAGTTACATCTGTTAGTTATGAAAAAATAAATCCTCTGTTACAGGAGCAGCGGAAGCGAAGCAATCAAATTTTGCAATTGATGCTACGAAAAGGAGTTGGAAGAGAATAACAGTATGATGCCTTTTTTGAATAATCAATATGATTGCACCGCGTGTTCGGCTTGCCAGGCAGTTTGTCCCGTGCAATGTATTGCGATGCATCCTGACGGAAAAGGATTTCCGTATCCTGTTTTAGATGCAGAACAATGTTTGCATTGCCATCGCTGTGAGCAGGTCTGCCCGGCTTTGCATACGCCTAATATACCTCGACATACGAATGAGCCCCTGGCATTTGCCTGCATTACAAAAGATGCCGCCGTATGGGAAAAGAGTACCTCAGGGGGTGCATTTAGCGAAATCTGCCGCGCCTGGGGTAAAGAGGCTCCCAATATCACAATAGTATTCGGTGCGACTTTTGAGGGGCTGCGTGTAGTACATAAAGGAGCCTTGTTGAAAAATCTATCGTTGTTTAATAAATCTAAATATGTGCAAAGCATAATGGGAGATTGTTTTACCCAAATTAAGCAATTATTACAAGAAAACAAACGGATTATTTTTTCCGGCACGCCGTGCCAAGTAGCCGGACTCCGTAATTTCTTGGGAAAAGACTATCCCCGTTTATTATGCATTGATCTCATTTGTCATGGTGTAGGGAGCCCCGCTGTATTCCAGCGCTATTTAACGGAGCTTGAACATAAGACCGGTAAAAAAATCCAGGCTTATATATTTCGGGCCAAGCATTCCCGTTGGGGTAATTTCCCGCGCTATCAAAGCCAAGTAGTTTATGGTGACAATTCCATTCGGTATTATTTGGAAGACAATTACAATAAACTGTTTTTAAATCAGTTGTGTCTGCGCGGCAGCTGTGGGGAGCATTGCCGATATCGTCATATCAATCGCTATGGGGATTTTACGATTGCTGATTTTAATGCTTTTCCTGCAGTGTTTCCTGATATAAAAGACGGACGTAATTATTCTACTTTGATTTGCAATACAAAAAAAGCAAGCAATTTGGTGCCAATTTTAGATAAGAGGCTGGTTTTGCTTTCTTGTCCAATTGAAAAAATTATGCAATATAATCCTTTGTTAGTGCGTAGCACACCGGAAAATCCCTACCGGACCGCTTGTTTGGAAGATTTTGAAAAGGGATTTTCAGTCAAAGAATTAGTAATTAAATATGTGGCCAAACCACGCCTTTTTACCCTTTCTGGGATAAAACAGTATATTCCCTATAAAATAAAATATTTCATTTTTCGTATTTATAAAAAGTTATGGAAATAACCCCTCGTAAAAAGCAAGTATTAAATGCCATAAGTTGGAAATTTGCAGAACGCATGGGGCTGCAAGGGGGCAATTTTGTGATTCTGTTGGTTTTGGCGCGCTTATTGACACCTGCAGACTATGGCGTAGTGGCTTTGGTGATGGTTTTTGTGGTGGTTGCCAACACTTTGGTACAAGCAGGGTTTAATACGGCTCTGATCCAGAAGAAAGACCCCAAACCCGCTGATTTCTTTTCTGTGCTCATATTTTCATTGGCTGCTGCCTTGGTGTTGTATCTGACCATTTATTGGGTGGCCCCTTATCTGGCTCTTTACTATCAAATGCCTGTTTTGGAGAAGGTAATGCGTGTAACCGCTTTAATGCTATTTCCTGCAGCTTTTCATTCTATCCAAGTTGCCTATCTAAGCCACTATTTAAAATTTAAAACGCTGGCTATTGGTTCTTTTGTGGCGATTATTTTAGCTGGAATAATTGGTATTGTAAGTGCACTGTATGGTATGGGAATATGGGCTTTGGTTATCCAACAATTGACCAATCAAGTTTGTGTTTGTATATGTTTGCTGTTACTAAGCCGTTGGTTCCCAAAGGGAAAGTTTAGTTTTATTCGCTTAAAAAGAATGTTCGGCTTCGGCTCTAAGATATTAGTTTCCAATTTGTTGGTTACATTATTTCTAAATTTACGAAGTTTATTTATCGGGCGATTATATAGCGTTGCTGATTTGGGTTTTTTTAACCGAGGCAAACAGTTTCCACAGGCGGTCATGGATGGCATTAATGGCACTATCCAATCCGTCTTGCTTCCGGTGTATGCGAAGCACCAAGACAATCAAACCAAAGTCATCAGTATGTTGCGCCAAACCATTCGTATATCCGTGTTTCTTATTTTCCCGCTTATGTGTGGGCTGGTCGCTATTGCGACACCACTTGTGCAAGTACTGTTAAGCAGTAAATGGCTTCTATGTGTCCCTTTTATCCAAATTTTTGCATTTTCCTACATGTGCCAACCTTCGCAAATTGCCAGCACCCAGACTTATACGGCGTTAGGAGATTCTTCTACACCGTTGAAGTTGGAATTTATTCGTAAAGGATTAGAGATCTCTTTCCTTTTACTTAGTTTGCCTTTTGGGGTCAAAATGATTGCGTGGTCATCCCTCGCGGCAGGGATTGGAGCTTGCTTAATTACTTTTTATCCGAATCATCAATTACTTCAATACAATTTTGGGGACCAGATGAAAGATATTATTCCGGCTTTACTATTATCTTCTGCTATGGCTGGAATCATGTGGAGCGTTGGGTCGCTGCTTCAATCCTCTTTAATTAAATTAATCATACAAATCATAATAGGTGTTGTTTCATATTTAGCTTTAGCAAAAATTTTTAAGATGCAGGCCTATAATTTTTTATGGCAACTGATTTCTGATTTTATATTTAGCAATAGAGAGAAAAACTATGAATAGACCCTCGTTTTTAAAGAGAAACTCTGGAGTGGAACTGCTAAGAATTATCTCTATGGGGTTAATTGTATTAGCCCATATAACGCAAACCGTTTCTAATTTATCTTTAGGTCCAGTCCCGGTGGATGTTACTGCTGCCAGCCATGTATTTTCACATTTTGTTTTATCTATATTCTATATGTTCGGAGCTTGGGGAAATATTATTTTCTTTATAATATCGGCATGGTTTCTACTGGACAGCAAAGAAGTAAAAGTAAAAAAACTGATTTATTTAATTATCAACGTTTGGGTGTTGTCAGTTCTCATCTTATCGTTTTTTGTTCTTTTGCTGCATAGACCCCCATTAACAATCACTATAAAATGTTTTTTTCCGACCTTATTTGCAAATAACTGGTTTGTAACCGGTTATATTTTATTTTATCCAATGCATACTATTTTGAATGCCATTATTCAGCAATCGTCTAAGGAAAAATTACTGAAAATTTCCATTACAATGTTTACTTTATATGTGGTCTGTAATACATTTTGCAAAAGGCTGTTCTTCCCTTCCATTCTGATTTTTTGGACGACAATATATTTCACTATTGGATACATCAAGTTTTATCTGCCTAATCTATCAAATAATAGGAAAATAAATATTTATATTTTTATAGTCAGTACTTTTTCTCTGCTAACACTGACTTATATAACCAATGTACTGGGACTGAAAATTCCTTTCATTCATAATCAAATGCTTTATTGGGGGAGTAATTATTCGGTATTTTGGGTCATTTCTGCAATAGCGTTATTAAATTTGTTTCGGAATATTAAATGGCAGAGTAAGTGGATAAATAAAACGGCATCTTATATGCTTTTGGTTTATTTAATTCATGAAAATTTGCTGTTTCGCCGATATCTTCGGCCTGCTTTATTAGAAGAAGTCTAGCAATATACTGAAGATGTTAATATCCTTGTAATAGTATTAGTTTTTTGTGCGTTTTATTTTATTCTTTCTCTGATATTAAGCATTTTGTTTGATATCTGTTTTAAGAATATTCTTGAAAAACTAACCATATACGAAGGCGTAAAACATTTGTATCGATTTTTGGAATCGCGCATATTACATTTGCGGTAATTTAGTGACTCCAAAACGCTGCTTATATGCTTTTCTCTTAAACGGCATATAAATATCTTTTACCGAACGATGTGTCCGAAGGGTAAGGTGAATTAATCGTTTGCGATATTTTTTACTCAAAGGAGAAATAATATGAAAATAACTATAGCCGGGACGGGGTATGTGGGGTTGTCACTGGCCGTTTTGTTGGCCCAACATAATGAAGTAACTGCTGTTGATATTGTGCCAGAAAAAGTGGATTTAATTAACCGCAAAAAATCTCCTATTGCTGATAAAGAAATAGAAAATTTTCTGGCTAGCAAGCCCTTGCATTTAACGGCCACTACGCAAGCCAAAGAAGCCTATGAGCGGGCGGAATTTATTATTATTGCTACTCCCACAAATTATGACCCACAGTATAATTATTTTAATACCTCTGCCGTAGAGGCGGTTATAGAACTAATTAAAAAATATAATTCGCAAGCTACTATAATCATAAAATCTACCGTGCCGGTGGGGTATACACGGTATATACACCAAAAAATGGGGATAAAAAATATTTTATTCAGCCCGGAATTTTTGCGTGAAGGGCATGCCCTGTATGATAATTTGTATCCGTCTCGTATTGTAGTGGGAACAGACCCCCTGGATGCAACATTAGCCCAAAAAGCACATATTTTTGCCCATCTTTTACAGGAAGGAGCGGTTAAAAAAGACATCCCGACCCTCTTTATGGGATATACGGAAGCCGAGGCGGTCAAACTGTTTGCAAATACATATTTGGCTCTGCGCGTAAGTTATTTTAATGAATTAGATACGTATGCCGAAATGAAAGGGCTTGATACCAAACAAATTATTGAAGGGGTCTGTTTGGATCCGCGCATAGGCAATCATTATAATAATCCGTCATTTGGCTATGGCGGCTATTGCTTACCAAAAGACTCCAAGCAATTACTTGCCAACTACGCCGATGTACCGCAGAATCTTATACAGGCCATTGTAGATTCCAACTGCACGCGGAAAGATTTTATTGCGGACCGTGTACTGAAACAGGCAGGATATTATAAAGAGAACCGCGTTTCTGGCGGGGGGAAAAAAGATTCTGTAGTTATTGGAATATATCGCCTGACGATGAAAACCGGAAGCGATAATTTCCGGCAATCCTCTATACAAGGCATTATGAAGCGTATTAAAGCAAAAGGTGCGGTGGTTATTGTCTATGAGCCGTCTCTTGCTGATGGCAGCACTTTTGAAGGTAGTGAGATTGTAAATGACCTGCAGAGATTTAAAATGCGTTCCCAGGCCATTGTGGCCAACCGTTATGACGATTGTTTAGACGACGTAAAAGAAAAAGTCTATACAAGAGATTTATTTAAACGAGATTAAGATGATAGGCCGCCGGCAGGCCTAGGTTTGCGGTTTGGTTGACAAAATAAGAATATTGCCAAAATCTTGCCAATAAAACTACAAAAACCTGCAAAAAATAGCAAAAAAGACCGTTTGGAGACTTGTACCTGCAAAGTCTTAAAATAGAGAGAAAATAAAAAATCCTCGTCGTAAAACGAGGACTCTAAATGGTGCCCAGTATAGGGATCGAACCTATGACCTTTCCCATGTCAAGGGAACGCGCTACCGCTGCGCCAACTGGGCTTAAATCGGAAAGAAGAAACGTCTCTTCTTTATTTATTATACCATAATTCGCCTCCGCACAACCGGTTCGGGGCGGTTTGCCGTCTGAAAATCTATCCTGCGGGGACGGGTCATCCGATTTCGCCCAAAAGGCCGAATAGGACTAATGGGATAATGTGCCTAGGTCTAAATAACGGGGCGGCATGGGTCTTTTGTCTCTTGTTGGGAGGCCTGAATAATCTTATGATAAAAAAAGAAGCTGATAGCTGAAGCAGAATTACAAAACATTAATGAAGGAGTTGAGACATGTATATCAAGAAGATGATCACAGGGGCGGTTGTAATGTTGTGCGGGTTGACGGGCGTATCTTTTGCCCAGGGGAATTCGTTTTCTGCGGCGGTGGAAAGAGCCGTTATGAAGCAATATGTGGCGCAGCAGCAAGAAAAGAAAACCTTCCAGCCGGGGTTGAGCGAACAGCAGGTAAAAGCGCTTCCGGGCATGATGCAACAGGTAGTGGAGCGGTTGCATCAGGCGGGATACACCAGCTTGGGCGCGGCCGATGTGGTGGAAGGATTGAAAATGTATTTTGAGCTGATTAACTTTTCCGAAGGGATCTATACCTCGGCTGATATTGAACACTTTATGGGCGAAAAAGTACAGGCCACCCGCGGAGACGATTACCAGCATGCGATGATGTATGCCTTGGTGAAAATGTTTCCGCAGGATGCGAAAGTGTTAAAATACAATCACGCGGATTACCCGGCTGTAACGGACTGGGGCGACTTTCACCAGCTGTGCCAAATGTATATGGATGAAATTTTCCGCACCATGCAGACCTTGCAAACGGGAGAATGGGAAGAAGTAAAAGAAATTTTAGGCAACATCATGTAAAATTTTTTACAGACAAAAAACACCGGCGCCGATAAACGGGCGCCGGTGTTTTTATTTAAAACTCCAGGCGTTGCCCATTGTGTTTTCAATATATTCCAACAGGCCTTTGTGCAGCAGAATGCGCTTATTGGTGCGGATGCGGTGGATTTTGCCCGGGTTTTCTTTGGACGGCACTTCCAAAATAACGGTGGTGGTGCCGCGGGTCATATCCAAGTAGCTTTTCAGCTTTTGCAACGCGTTTTTGGGGTAATCGGCCGGGATGCGGATGGTGAATTCCTTGGCGATGTTGGAAATTAAATCGGTTACGCTGCTGACGTCCTGCAAGTTTAATTCAATGCGGGCGCTTTCGTCGTCTACGCGGATGTCTCCCAGAAAGTTTAAAATAGCGTTGGGCGCCAATTTGTGCGACATATTGGCATACGCCCGCGCAAACGCGTTTACCATAATGGAGCCGGTGCAGTCTTCTATGACCATTTGGGCCCATTCTTCTTTGCGTTTATTTTGGCGTTTTTTAAACAAAGTAATAATGCCCAGCACATTCAGCCGCCCGCTGGCGCGCCCTTCCAAAATGTCAATAATCGGCGTGCAGTGCAGCTGGGGCAAATGTTCCTGATATTTGGCCATGGGATGCCCGCTGAAATAAAGGCCCAAGACTTCTTTTTCATAGCCCAGCAGCTCGTTTTGCGTAAGCGGTTTGGCCGCGACGGGGGCTTTTTGCTTGACGCTTAAGACGGAAGAAAAATCGTCGCCGAACAAATTGCCGGTGTTTTTCTCTTTTTCTTTGGCCACCAAGTGCGCCAGATCTACGGCGTTGTCAATGTTGGCCAAGATGTTGGCACGGGTGATTTTGGGGTCTTGGCCGGGGGCGGTGCTGTCCAGCGCGCCGGCTTTGGTCAAGCTTTCAATGGTTTTTTTGTTGGCTTGGAACAAATCAATGCGGCTGCATAAATCTTCCAGCGATTGGTAAGGGCCGTCTTTTTCGCGTTCTTTTACGATGGAAAGGCATCCTTCCTCGCCGGCGTTTTTAATGGCTTCCAAGGCGTAGCGGATGTATTCTTTGCCGTCAATTTTTTCCACCGAAAATTCCGGCTGGGATTTGTTTACGTCCGGCGGCAGAATTTCAAATCCCATGCTGCGGGCTTCTTCCAGATACGTAACGATTTTGTTTTCCTTGTCGTCCGCGCCGATGGCGTTGTGGCCGATTTCGTTGGTTAATGCGGCGCACATAAATTCAATGGGATAGTTGGCCTTTAAATAAGCCGTTTGATACGACACCAAACCGTAGGCAAACGAGTGGGATTTGTTAAAACCGTATCCGGCAAACGCCTTCATCTGTTCGTAAATATGGGTGGCGATTTTTTCGGAGATATGGTGGGCTTGGCAGCCTTCCACAAATTTTTTGCCGAATTTTTCCATTACGTCGAGCTTCTTTTTCCCCATGGCTTTGCGCAGGGTGTCTGCCTCGCCGGGGGTAAATCCGCCCAGGCGTTTGGAAATTTCCATAATCTGCTCCTGATACACCATACAGCCGTAGGTGTCCTTGAGCACTTCTTCCAAAAGAGGCGTTTCGTAGACGATTTTCTCCTGTCCGTTTTTGCGGCGCACGAACATATCCATCATGCCCGATTCCATCGGGCCGGGGCGGTAGAGCGCCACCAAGGCGGATACGTCGCTGAATTTGGTGGGTTGGAGTTTTTTGATCAGGTCGCGCATGCCGCCGCTTTCCAGCTGGAAAATCCCCAGCGTTTTGCAGGCGCAGAGCAGGTCGTATGTTTTTTTATCGTCCAACGGAATTTTGTTGATGTCAAAATTCGGGTCGTGGCGCTGGCGGATCATTTTTTCGGCATTGTCGATGACCGTCAGCGTGCGCAGGCCCAAAAAGTCCATTTTCAAAAGCCCCAGGTTGGAGCACGGCTCCCCTTCAAACTGGGTGGTAATCGCGTCCCGCGCGCCGCGCGCCAAAGGCACGTATTCCGAGACGGCTTCTTTGGTAATCAGCACGCCGGCGGCGTGGATGCCGGTGTGTCGTTTTAACCCTTCAATTTTGCGCGCCATTTCAAAGAGGCGTTTGCTTTGCGGGTTTTTCTCCACTTCGTTTTTAAGCTCGTTGATTTCCAGCGCTTTTTCCAACGTCATTTTGGGATCGTTGGGAATCATTTTGGCGATGCGGTTGGCTTCCGCCACCGGGATATCCATGGCGCGGGCCACGTCTTTGAGGGCCAGCTTGGCTTTCATGGTGCCAAAGGTAATGATTTGGGAAACTTTATCGTGCCCGTATTTTTGGCGCACGTAATCAATCACGCGTTCGCGCCCAGCGTCGGACATATCAATATCCAAATCGGGCATGCTCACGCGGTCGGGGTTCAAAAAGCGTTCAAACAGCAGCTTGTTTTGAATGGGGTCTACGCGGGTAATGTCCAGGCTGTAGGCCACCAGCGAGCCGGCGCCCGAGCCGCGGCCGGGGCCGATCGGAATGCCGTTGGCGCGGGCCCAGTTGATAAAATCCTGCACGATGAGGAAGTAGCAGTCAAAGCCCATGGTGATAATGACGTTAAATTCATACTCCAGCTGCTTCCAATAATTATCCGGCACGTGGCCGTTCATTTTTTGGGTCAGGCCCTTGCGGCATAAGTCTTTAAAATACTCGGCCGAGCTGGAAAACTCGGGCGGGATGTCAAACTTCGGCAAAATAAAGCCGTGTTTGGGAAATTCCAAATTGCATTTTTCGGCAATCGCCAAGGTGTTTGCGCAAGCTTCTGGCGTGTGTTCAAACAGGGCGCACATTTCTTCGGGCGATTTGAAATACAGCTCGTGCGACATTTGCATCCGGCGCGGGTCGTTGAGCGTTTTGCCGGTGGCAATACACACATGCACGTCGTGGGCTTCCCAGTCTTCTTTCTTTTCGTAGTGGCAGTCGTTGGTGGCCACCAGCGGAATGCCGGTGCGTTTGGCCACGTCTTTTAAAAGCGGCAGGGCTTCCACCTCTTCGCGAATGCCGTGATCCATCAGCTCAATATAATAATTTCCCTTGCCGAAGATATCTTCGTATTCTTTGGCCAGCCGGCAGGCTTCTTCAAACGCGCCTTCGCGCACGTATTGGGACAAAAAACCTTTCAAACAGCCCGACAGGCACAGCAGCCCGCCGCTGTGCTGGGCTAAAAGTTCTTTGTCTATGCGGGGGTGATAATAAAATCCGTCCACCCACGCCATGGAGTTGAGTTTTACCAGGTTCTGGTAGCCTTCGTGGTTGCGGACTAAAATAGTCAAATGGCCGGTGCGGGATTTGTCTTTTTCGGTATATTTGCCTTCGGTAATATAAAATTCGCAGCCGATAATGGGCTTAATGCCGGCGGCGCGGGCCGAATCGTAAAAATCCAGCGCGCCGTACATATTGCCGTGGTCGGTAATGGCCATAGCGGGAATGCCCTGGGCGGCTAAACTCTGCAAAAAGCGGGAAGGCTTGTGGTTTTCGGACACGCGCAGCATCCCGTCCAAAAGCGAGTATTCGGTATGATTGTGCAGTTGTACAAATTCGGCCATAAAACAGAGAAACCCTTATTGCCTGATCTTGGGCGCGGCAAGCGCGCGGGGACGGGGAACGTCCAAAATGTTATAAGATGTATATATGAAACATTATAGTAAATTAAAAGAGACAAAAATTTCTTCCCAAACGCTCTACCGCGGCGTGCTGGGAGTGAAGCTGGACGAAGTAAAATTATTAAACGGCCGCACGTCCACCCGGCTGTATTTTGACCACCACGGCGCAAGCGGCATTTTGCCGGTGGAAGACGGCAACGTATACTTGGTGCAGCAATACCGCTACCCGATTGGGCAGGCCACGTGGGAAATCCCCGCCGGCAAGCGGGAAAAAGGGCAAAGCTTTTTGGCTTGCGCCAAGGCGGAGCTGAAACAGGAAACGGGTTTGACGGCCAAGTCGCTTAAAGAAATTATGGTGTTTCATCCGTGCAACGCGTTTTCCAACGAAGAACAGCACCTGTATTTGGCCACGGGGCTTACGCGCGGCAAAGACCAGCCGGACGAAGACGAGTTTTTGAATTTGCAAAAATTCCCGCTGGAAAAAGCATATAAGATGATTGAAAACGGCGAGATTACCGACGCGAAAACAATCATTACCCTGCAGTGGTATCGGATTCACGGCAAGTAAGAGAAACGCTGTTTCCGTTCATCTTTAACAAGGAGACAATACTATGAAGAAAGGGTTTACGTTAATCGAACTGTTGGTAGTCGTTTTGATTATTGGTATTTTGGCGGCGGTTGCAATGCCGCAATATACCTTGGCGGTTGAAAAAGCGCGTTCGGCCGAGGCGTTTGAGACAATGAAATCCTTGGGCGATGCGATGGAGTTATATCGCTTGCAAAACGGGGGGGATATGAGCGCGTTTACCTCTTCTACCGATAGGTGGGGACTGCTGGATATTGATTTTCCTCTGCCGGCCTCGGGGCATACCAATGCGCAAACGCTTGGCTTAAAAGAAAGCAAAAATTTTACTTATTCGTTGGAATCTCCCAACTTCGTGCGCGCTTACCGCGGAACGGCGCAAGGAAATCAGTGGACCAATCACGATTATGATTTGTTCTTGGATTTAAACGGGGAACAATGGTCTTTTTCTAAAAAAGGATACCGTTTGTGCGGAGCCGTTACGACGCAAGGACAGAAAATTTGCCGTTCGATGGGCACGCTCCTTTCGGGAGACAAATACTTAATTAAATAATTGCATCCAAAAAGTTAGGTTTTTTTCGTTGCTTCCGTTGCAGACGGGGCCGCCGTCGACGCCCAAAATTTGAAGCGGCGGCTTAGACGAACAGAAACGCGGCGTTTGCGTTTGGTCATATCAGCGGCACGGGCGCCACACGGTCAAGGCCGCGGGCGCAACGGAAATTTCCAGCTTGTCGGCGGTTTTGCGCGGTTCGCCGTCAATGTGGTAGATGATTTCCCCCGGGCGGGTAATAAGCGCTTTTTTTACGTGTTCGGTTTTGGTAATGCCAAAGGGGCGCCATTTGTCCGTAAAGAAAGAAGGTGCGGCCAGCGCCAGCTTCCATTTAGGCGCGTCGGACACGGTAACCATGTCCAATTGCCCGTCCGTCAGGCTGGCCTCGGGTGCGATTTTAAAATTGCTGCCATACTGCCGCCCGTTGGCAAACACCAGCGTCAGCGGGGCCAGCGTGCGCGTTTGCCCATCCGCTTCCAAAGCGATGGTTTTGGGCTGATAGGTAAAAGCCGTCCGAGCGCCGATTTTAAAATAAGGCCACATGCCCCGGGCGCCGGTTTTGCCCTGTTCCATAAACTGCCAGGCGATGTCCGCCTCGATGCCGACTCCGGCCAAATTTAAAAAGAGTTCCCCGTTGGCGTAGCCGACATCGCACGAAAAGGGGCGCGGCTTTTGCAGCCGGGCAAGGGCTTCTTGCGGCAAAAGGGGCATGCCCAGCTCGCGCGCAAAACCGTTGCCGGAGCCGTTGGGAATTACGCCCAAAGCCGTTTGCGAGCCCACCAGCCCGCGCGCCGTTTCGTTGATGGTGCCGTCTCCCCCGATGGCAATGGCGGCTTGGTAGCCGGCCAGTACGGCCGCGCGCGCTAGCTGGGTGGCGTGGCCGGGGGCTTGGGTCAGGCGCATATCCGCGCCGGGAAAGTTGAGCTGAATGGCTTTGCCAAGCGCTTCAATTTTATCGGCATCGCCTTTTAATTTGCCGCTGTGCGGATTTAAGATAAAAAGAAGTTTCATAATTTTTTGCGCGCCTCCGGCTGGGCCGGGGCGGAAGGATTTTCCAGCAGGGCTTCGTAAATGCGTTCGGTTTTAAGAAGACCGTTTCCGATTCCGGCGATCATTCCGCCGGCCGATAAAACAAAAATCATAAACACGGCAAACAAGCCCAGGTTTACCGCGGTGCCGATGCTTTTCATCGGGATTTGCACCGGGCCGTAGGCGGTGTTTAGCTGCAAATCCGCCACCTGCATAACCGGCACGACGGCGTTGCCGTTTACAAACACCTTGTACATGCCCACCAGCGAAAAGAAAATCAGTAGCAGCCCCGCGCAAATTAACAAATAGCCGAAAATTTTATTCATACGCACTCCTTTTCAAATTATAACAAAACGGGCAGCAAGTCCGGCAGGGCGGCAATTTTTAAATAAGGCGGATCTTGCGGCTCGGGCATTTCTTCGTGTTTCCAGTTAAAGGGGCTGGGTTGATAGGCGGCCTGGGCGCCGGCCTGCAGGGCGGGGAAAATATCCGAGCGCAGCGAATTGCCCACCATCAGCACTTCCTGCGGTTTGGCGTTTAAACGCACAAACAGGGCGCGGTAGGCGGCGGGCGTCTTGTCGCTGACGATTTCCACATGGTTAAAAAGCGGCCGCAGGCCCGAGCGTTCCAGCTTGCGCTGCTGGTCTAACAAATCGCCTTTGGTAATGACGGACAAATGATATTTCCCGGTCAGTTTTTCAAGCGTGTCTTTTACGCCGGGCAACACTTCCACCGGGTGTAAAATAAGCCGCCTGCCGATGTGAAGGATTTCTTTTAGCGCGCCGGCCGCCTGTTGCGGGGGGAGTATTTCCAAGGCCGTTTGCATCATGGAAAGCATACAGCTTTTGGCCCCGTAGCCGAAGGTTTCCAAGTTGTCCATTTCGGTTTGAAACAGCCGGTCTATGGCTTGCTGTGGGGAAAGAAAGGGCGCCAGCAGGCGGGCAAAGTCCCGCTCGGACTGGCGGTAAAATTCTTCGTTTTTCCAAAGGGTGTCGTCGGCGTCAAAACAGACAAAGCGGACGGCTTGGGCGCTAAAAGGCATTTCTTCTCCGGCGGGCGGCGCGCGGAGCGCCCCCTGTATTTGATATACTTTATTATATATGTTTTAGAATAAGAAGGTTTTATGAAAACAAGCACAGAAATCAGAAACGGTTACTTAGATTTTTTCCATTCCAAAGGGCTCCCTATTTTGCCCTCCAGCTCGCTGATTCCCCATTCGGATCCCACTTTGCTTTTTACCTCTGCCGGCATGGTGCAGTTTAAAGCCAATTTTCTGGGGATCGACAACTCGCTTAAAAATGCCGCCACCTGCCAAAAATGCGTGCGCACCACGGATATAGACAGCGTAGGCTTTACCGAGCGGCACCTGACGTTTTTTGAAATGCTGGGCAACTTTTCCTTTGGCGACTACTTTAAAAAAGAAGCCATCGCCTGGGCTTGGGAATACCTGACCAAAGTGCTTGCCATTCCGGCCGATAAACTTTACGTCAGCATCTACAAAGGGGGCATCGCCCCGCGCGACGCCGAGGCCTATGAATACTGGCGCCAATATGTGCCGGCCGATCGGATTTTTGAGCTGGGCGAGGCAGACAACTTTTGGACGATGGGCCCCACCGGCCCCTGCGGCCCGTGCACGGAAATTTATTACGACTTCGGCCCCAAGGGCTGCCAAAACCCGCATTGCGACATTACCTGCGATTGCGGCCGCTTCGTAGAAATTTGGAACATAGTTTTTGAAAGCTACAACAGCCAGGAAGACGGCACCTTTAAACCCCTTCCGCACAACAACATTGATACCGGCATGGGCTTAGAACGCCTGTGCATGGCCCTGCAGGGCGCCAAGAACGTGTTTGAAACGGATTTGTTCACCCCGCTTACGGCGCAAGCCAAAAAAGACTTGCACATTAAGGGCGAAACAAAGGAAGAAATTTCCGCGCTTCGCATTATTGCAGACCATGTGCGCAGCTCCAGCTTTTTGATTGCCGAAGGGATTTTGCCTTCCAACGAAGGCCGCGGCTATATTTTGCGCCGCTTGATCCGCCGCGCCGCGCGCTATGCCAAGCTGATGGGCAACGATAAACCCTACCTCTACACGCTGGTGCCGGTGGTGCAGCGCATTTTTGCGGGGCTGTACCCGGAAATCGACAAAAACTTGTCCCACATTCAGGACGTTTTAAAACAAGAAGAAAAAACTTTCCTTAAAACGTTGATTACCGGCGAAGAAAAATTGGCGGCTTTATTAGCGGCCTGCGGCAAAACCTTGCCCGGGGAAGAAGCTTTTCACCTGCACGAAACGTACGGGTTTCCGCTGGAGCTGACCAAAGAAATCGCCGCCGCCAAAGGCGTAGCGGTGGATGTGGCCGGCTACGAAAAAGCCAAAGAAGCGGCGCAGGAAAAGAGCCGCTCCTATGCGGACGAATTTACCAAAGGCAAAGCCGTTATGATGCAAAAATTGGAAAACGGTTATCCCGCCACGCGTTTTACCGGATACGACACGCTGGAAGACGCGGCCGAAGTACTGGCGCTTTTAAACGACAAATTTGAACCCTGCGACAGCCTGCAGGGCGAAGGGTACGCCGTGTTTAACCAAACGCCTTTTTACGCCGAATCCGGCGGACAAGTTGGCGATAAAGGTCTTATTTTGGCGGACGGCAAAGAAATCGCCCGCGTGGAAGACGTGCAAAAACCGCTGGGCAAAGTGTATTTGCATAAAGTAAACGGCACGCTTAAAAAAGGCGAACGGGTTACCCTGCGGGTGGACGCCGCCCTGCGCAAACGCTGTATGGCCAACCACAGCGCCATTCACTTGGTAAACGCCGCGCTGCGCCAGGTGTTCGGCACGTCGGTGCATCAAAGCGGGTCGTACGTATCGCCGGAGCGGTTCCGCTTTGACTATACGCTTTCCAAAACGCCGTCGGCCGAAGAATTAAACCGCGCGTGGCAAATTGCCAACCAAGCGGCCGAAGCCGCCCTGCCGGTTACGTGCCAAGTACGCCCGTTGGCGGATGCCGAAAAGCTGGGAGCCGTAACCCTGCTGGGCGAAACGTATGCCGACCCGGCCCGTTTTGTGCTGATGGGGGGCGACTTTGAACACCCGGAACAAAAATACAGTTTGGAGCTGTGCGCCGGTACGCACGTCAAAAACACGGCGGATGTAATTACGGTGCTGGTGCTTAAGGAAGGCTCCGTTTCGGCCGGGGTGCGCCGCATTGAAGGCGTGGCGGGGTATGCCGCGCTGGATTATTTAAAAGAAGTCAACCGCCAGGCCGACGCGTTGGCCGCACGGCTGGAAGTACCGGCCAAAGACGTATTTACGCGCGTGGGCGCGATTATGGACGAGCTTAAAGAAGTCAAACGCCGCTACACGCAATTCCGCGAGAGAACGCTGGTTGCCGGCGGAATGAACGAAATGACGTTTACGATGAAAAACGGTTCTTCGCTGGTACTGCGCCAGGCAGACGGAGCCGAGCCCAAAGAACTGCGCACCATTGCCGATACCGTAGCGCAAAAATACAAACAGGCGCTGATTATCGTGATGTGCGACAAAGAAGGCAAACGTTCGTTTGTCGTCAAGATGGCGGGCAAACTGCCCAACACCGATGCGGTAACCGTGGCCAAGATAATCGCGGCGGACTTAAACGGCCGCGCCGGCGGACGGCCCGATTTTGCCCAAGGCGGCGGCGAGGCCAAACGTCCGTGGCGGGACTTGATCGGCCAGTTGCAAGAGACGCTGTAATTCTATATGCATCAAAAGCCCCGGCATGGTGCCGGGGCTTTTTTATCCTGTTTTTCGCTTATAAAAAACCCCGCGTTTGCCAAAGGCTCCCGCGGGGGTAAATGGTGGTAGGGGATTCTCCTTCCGGTAATTTTTCTGACGGAAAATTCCTGCAGGCCGGGCTCGCGGTTTGGGCCTTGCGCTCTTGCAGGCGCAAACCCAAACATCGCTGCGCCTTTCGAATCCTAACGCAGGCAAAGCAGTTTGCCTGCTTTCCTACCCAAACAAAAACCCCTGCTTGCGCAGGGGTTAAATGGTGGTAGGGGATTCGCCTTCCGGTAATTTTCCTGACGGAAAATTCCTGCAGGCCGGGCTCGCGGTTTGGGCCTTGCGCACTTGCAGGCGCAAACCCAAACATCGCTGCGCCTTTCGAATCCTAACGCAGGCAAAGCAGTTTGCCTGCTTTCCTACCCAAACAAAAACCCCTGCTTACGCAGGGGTTAAATGGTGGTAGGAATAGGATTCGAACCTATGTAGGGCGTAGCCCGACGGTTTTACAGACCGTTGCTTTTGACCGCTCAGCCATCCTACCAAACAAACCGTTAAAAACGCCGGGAACCAGAAGCCCCCGGGCCTTAGTTATTACTTAAACAACTAGGTACAAATATTATAACAAAAAAATTATTTCCTGTCATCCGCTTTACCAGCCCCCTACGGCGGCCAACGCCGCGGGCTGCCGTCGGGCAATAAGTTCGTAAAATTGCTAAAATATCACTATGCCAAAGACCACAACCACCCCTTTAATGAAACAATACTACGACATCCGGGCCCAATACCCGGGGATTGTTTTGTTCTTCCGGTTAGGCGATTTTTACGAAATGTTTGACGAGCAGGCCCGCGAAGTAAGCGCGTTGTTGGGGCTCACGCTCACCGCGCGCAACGGCACGCCCATGTGCGGCATTCCCTACCACGCGGCAAACAACTACATTGTACGGCTTCTCAACGCCGGGAAGAAGATTGGTATCTGCGAGCAGACCAGCTCGGTAATGGACAAAAATACCAAATTGTTTGAACGCAAAGTCATTCGCGTCATTACGCCCGGCACGCTGATGGAAGATACGCTTCTGGACGCCAACCAGTCCAACTATTTGGTGGCGCTGAGCGCTGGGGCAAACGGGTGGGCGCTGTCGTGCGTGGAGGTGTCTACCGGCGAGTTTTGGATCAATCAAAACGACAAAGACCCCACTCTAACCAACTTGGCGGCGGCGCTGGCGGCAATTAACCCTTCGGAAATTATCGGAGACAAAGACAGCTTGGCCCTGCTGAAAACAAAAGTGGTTCTTCCGGGCAACCTGACGCTTACCGAACGCCCCGCGTTTGACGGGGATTACACTCTGCCGGACAATTGGCCTTCTTTAAGCGCATGGGGCAACAAACGCAAGGCTCTTGCCTGCGCCCTGCAGACGATGGACTATTTAAACGTTACCGAGCCCAGCTTTAAAACGGTTTTGATTCCGTCGTACCGGGAACTGAAAGAATGTTTGCAGATTGACGAAAACGCCGTAGCGTCTTTGGAGCTGGTCAAAAGCCAGGAAGGGGGGCGCAAAGGCAGCCTGTGGGCCCTGTTGGACAAAACCAAAACGGCGGTAGGAAGCCGCAAATTAAAAGAATGGATTTTGCACCCGCTGATGGATCCGGGGGAAATTGCCCAGCGGCAGGATTGCGTGGAAGGCTTTGCCAAAAACCCGGCGGCCGTGGCCGATTTGACAGCTTTGCTGGAAAACATTTCCGACATTGAACGCATCATGACGCGCACCGCTACCGGCACGGCGTCGCCGCGGGATTTGTCGGGGCTGAGGCAGTCTTTATTAAATGTTGACCCGATCGCCCGCTGGTTTGAAACCTACGGGGCGGCCATTGCCCCGCATTTGCAGGCCAAATTTACCGAAATTTTGCCGGTGCTTCAAAATATGGCGCGGGTTTTGTACGACGCCATTGACGAAAACCCGCCGCTTCGCCTATCGGACGGGCACGTCATCCGCCGGGGCTACAACGCCGAGCTGGATGAACTGCGCTCGCTTAAGTCCAACGGCAGCAAAAGCATGGAAGAAATCTGCGCCCGCGAGCGCGAAAAAACGGGAATTTCCACGATGAAAGTGGGGTATAACTCCGTTTTCGGCTATTATTTTGAAGTGACCAAATCCCACATTGATAAGGTGCCTTATTCCTACGTGCGCAAGCAGACGCTAGTCAATGCGGAACGGTTTATTACCGAAGAACTCAAAGAACTGGAAGACAAAATTTTAAATGCCGAGCAAAAAATCCTGCGCTTGGAAAGCGCCTTGTTTGATGCCGTTCGCAAAACGCTGGCGGCGCAGATTAATAATTTAAAAGACTTTGCCCACATTGTTTCGGAGCTGGACGTGTATGTATCGCTGGCGCTGTGCGCGCTGCAGGGCGGCTGGGTAAAACCCGTGGTGGACAACAGCACCGAACTGCACTACCAAAACGGCCGCCACCCGCTGGTGGAAGCTACCTTGCCTGCCGGCAGTTTTGTGCCCAACAGCTTGGATATCGGCACGCCGCAAAACCAAATTATGCTGATTACCGGGCCCAATATGGGCGGCAAAAGCGTGTTTTTAAAACAAACCGCCATTTTGGTGATTTTGGCGCAAATGGGCAGTTTTGTGCCGGCTTCGTCGGCTAGAGTAGGGATTGTGGATAAAATTATGACGCGCATCGGCGCGCACGACGCGTTAAGCCGCGGCAACTCCACTTTTATGGTGGAAATGAACGAAACTGCGCATATTTTGGCGTCCAAAACGCCGCGCAGCCTGATTTTGCTGGACGAAGTGGGCCGCGGCACTTCCACCTTTGACGGCATTTCCATTGCGTGGGCGATTGTGGAGTATTTATACCAGCCGCACGGCGGCCCCAAGGTGCTGTTTGCCACGCATTATTTTGAATTGGTGGATTTGGAAAACAAATACGAAAGCGTGCGCAACTACCACGTGGAAGCCAAGGAATATAAAGACGCTTGCGGCGCCAGCCGGCTGGCGTTTTTGTATCAAATTTTGCCCGGCCCGGCCGACCGTTCTTACGGCATTCACGTGGCCGAAATCGCCGGTTTGCCGGCGGCGTGCACGCTGCGCGCCAAGAAAGTGCTGAAAGATTTGGAAGCCAAGAAAGGGGCCAAAATATCGGCCAAGGAGCAGGATATGGTAAAGGACTTGTTCTCCTCGCCGATTGTGGAAGAAATCAAAATGGCCGACCCAGACAAACTTACGCCGCTGGCGGCGCTGCAGTTAATTTGCGAATGGAAGAAACGAATCAATGAGTAACATACGCGTATTGGACGAAAAAACGGCAGGCAAAATCGCCGCGGGCGAAGTGATTGAACGCCCGGCGGGCGTGCTGAAAGAATTGCTGGAAAACGCGGTGGACGCGGGCGCCACAAGCATTAACATTGATATAGAAGGCGCCGGGCGCGAGCTTATCCGCATTAACGACAACGGCTGCGGAATGGACGAAGAAGACCTGGAGCAAAGCGTACTGCGCCACGCTACGAGCAAAATCCGCTCGTTTGACGATTTGACCACCTTGCAGACGTTCGGTTTTCGCGGGGAAGCGCTGTATTCCGTGGCGGCGGTTTCGCGCATGACGCTTACCAGCTGCACCGGCGAAGGCGCCGGGCACCGCTTGGAACTGCACGCGGGGAAAGTATTTTCCAAAAGTCCGGCCCCGGCCATCAAAGGCACCACGGTGGAAATACGCGATTTGTTTTATAACGTGCCGGCCCGGCTTAAATTTTTAAAAAGCGATTCATACGAACGCGCCTGCCTGCTAAAAGTAATTGAAGAAAGCGCCTTGGCCAATTTAAAAGTGGCGTACCGGGTGCACGTGAACGGCCGCACCGTGTACGATTTGCCCGCCCAATCCGGCCCGTTTGAACAGGCCGTGATTGCCCGCGCCAAAGCGATTTTGGGCGAAGAAGTGGCGGGGTCTTTGCTGTTTAAAGCGTTTGACGAAGGAAAACTAAATTTGTTCCTCTCGCCGGCGGATAAATTGGTAACCGTGCGCGATATGCAGTATATTTTCGTCAACCGCCGCCCGATAGATTCCAAAACGGTTCAGCAAGCCATTTATAAAGCCTATCAAAACGTCCGCCCCAAAGACCGCCATCCGGCGTTTTTGGTCTATATGACGCTTAATCCGGCGGATTTTGACGTCAACATCCACCCGCAAAAGCGGGACATTCGCTTTGAAAACGAAAACAAAGTGTTCGGTCGGATTATGAACGACGCGGGGGAAGTGATTTTTGCCCAATCCCGCCCGGTGGACGTGCGGCTGGAGGCACCGCAAATGACGCTGCCGCCCGCCGCACAGGAGGCGGCCCAAAAGCTTTTGTCTCCGGCGGCTCCAACGCCTATGGACACCTTTGCCGCGGCGTGCGCCGCCCGGCCGGCGCCGGCCTTTTCGCCCAAACCGCATTTTGTGATGAAAGAAACGGAAGAACCCGCCGAATACATCGCCCGCCCGGAAGGCGAACCGTCGGGCGCCGAAGCTCCGTCCGCTCCCGCGCCGCGCGCCTCCCTGCCGGAGGCAACGCCTCCGTGGTACCAGGGGCCGTATCATTATTTAGGGCAGCTGCAGCGGAGTTATCTGCTGTTTGAAAACCCGCAGGGGTTGGTGGTTATAGACCAGCACGCCGCACAGGAACGCGTGCTGTTTGAACATTATCTGGACGCGTTTGAACGGCGGGCCGTAAAAGTGCAAAAACTTCTTTTCCCGGTGCATGTGGATTTGCCGCCTTCCAACGCGGAAACCCTGCTCTCTTGGGCGGATTGGCTCAAAACAGCCGGTTTTGAGGTGGAGGCTTTTTCCGCCCGCACCGTGCTGGTGCGCACGATGCCGCATATGATCCGTTTTAAAGAAGACGATATGAAAGAATTTATCGTATCGCTTTCGCAAGTGGTGGGCGACCCGTCCAAATCCACCGAAACGCTTAAACGAAAAATGGTGGCCATGCTGGCGTGTAAAAAAGCCATCAAAGCGCATGACGCTATTTCGCCGGCAGAGGCGGAAGGCCTGCTTGAAAATATGAAAAAATGCAAAGACGGCATGCATTGCCCGCACGGCAGGCCCTGCATTGCGCAGGTGGATATGAAACAGCTGGATAAACTATTCGGGAGATAAGACATGCAAATAGACCGGATTACGTGTGTTTTTTTTAGCGCCACGGGGCTTACCCAAAAAACGGCTGTGCTGTTTACGGACGCGTTTGGCGCCCCGGTAAAGAAGGTGGACATTACCCCCTTTTCTGCAGAGGACGTTTCGCTTTCTTTCGGCCCGAGCGAGCTGGTGGTGTTTGCCGCACCCGTATACGGCGGGCGGATTCCCGCGGCGGCGGCGCGGCGGTTTTCGCATCTGAAAGGAAACCATACCCCGGCCGTTGTGCTGGCGGTATTTGGAAACCGGGATTATGACGACGCTTTGCTGGAAATGCAGGACATCGCCTTGGCGGGCGGGTTTGTGCCCGTTGCGGCGGCGGCGCCGGTGGCGCAGCATTCGTTAATGCCCCGCGTAGCCAAAGGCCGCCCGGATGAAAAAGACGCTTCCCTGTTGGCGGCGTTTGCGGCCCGCGTACAGCAATACCTCCGGCAGGCTTCCCCGCAGGAGCTGACGGTGCCCGCCGTTAAGGGCAAACGCCCTTATCAAGCGTATCCTAAAATTCCGTTTCAGCCGGCGGCGTCATCGGCCTGCGTAAAATGCGGCGTTTGCGCCCAAGCGTGCCCCACCGGGGCCATTTCGCCAGCAAACCCGGCCCAAACGGATGCTTCCCGCTGCATCAGCTGTATGCGTTGCGTGGCCGTGTGTCCGCACGGGGCCCGAGGCATTAATAAACTGTTGCAGGGGGTGGCGCAAGCGGCTTTCCTGCTAAAATACGGCGCGCGCAAAGAGCCGGAATTTTTTCTGGCGTCAGAAAAACGCTGAACGCTTGCGCGGAAAAAGGGAAAGCAAACAGCGGATAAACAAATTTTTTGGCGTCAAGCAGGCGGCAGCAGAGGGGCGGGCCATCCGTTTGAAAGGGGCGGTTTACTTCTTTAAAGAAGGAACGGGCGGTTTCAAATGGGGAACGGGCAGCTTGAGAAAAGGGGGCGTGAGCGGGAGATCTTCCGGGAGAGGCGTTGTAGGCGGGAGAGCGATGAGGATGTTTCGGTGGCTGAAAGGCGTCTTTTTTTCAGCGTCGGTTAACGGAGCTTCTTCTACCGTTTCATAGCCCCAAAAAGGCTTGTTCGGATTATCCCAGCTTCCTTTTATCTGCAGCCGCGGCATAAACAGTTCCTGCTTTTTCTGGTCGACATCCTGCCCCAGTTGGCTGTACAGAATTCCTTCTTTCTCTGCTTGGGAAAACATGGCGGATCTCTCCTCCGGGGACAAGGGGATTTGTCCCTCTTCCGTGGGAAGAAGCGTAATGGAGACAAAATCGTGCGGGCCGACAAAGTGTTGAATGTCGTTCATTTGCGTATCGTCTATATGCCCGTATCCTGCATACAGAATAATAATATCGTAAAAGGGCTTAACGGCATTTATGTAACGGGCCCATTGGCGGTTTCGTTCCAGGACGCCGAACGGACTGATGGAAACGAGAAAGGAAAAATCCTCCCAATCGTTTAAAAAGGAGGGCGAAAAGAATTCATTTTTCATTTCCGATTCCGGGATTTTATGCTGTTGGCTCACCCAGTACCGCCCGCACTTGGCGGTCAGAAAAACATCCTTGTCCTCCTGCCGAAAGGAGAGTTGAAAATCGTCCAAGGCCAGAACGTCCATGTTAAGCCGTTTCGCTTCTCGGTTTACTTGGGGGTATATTGATATAAAGAATTCCGAATGAGGCAATTTGATGAGAGGAGAATCCTCTTCCCGCAGGCGTTTGACAAATTCGGAAGCCAATAAAATGCGTTTATCCGGATACAGTTGCCGTACCGCCTGCATAATCCGAATCATTTCGGCGGGGAGCGTTTTCGTGTAATGTTCTTCCCCCACATATATATAGCGAAACCCTTTTAATAATTCTTTATAGTTGGGAAAAGAATTGTGCATGGTAATGACCAGCGGCTGATCCTCGCGCTGGGTGGATTGCTTTAACGTTTCCAAGTCTAAATGATACGCCACTTCCGTGCGTTCTGCGGCGCTTTTGTTAAGGGTTTGGTATTCTTCCCAAGAAATCGTTTCAGCGGGGGCGTTCTGCAGAAGGAGGGCCAGCTGCCGTTGCGCCTGTTCAAAATTGGATGGCGTCGTTTGCTTTTGCAACTCGGCGGAAATGCGGTTTTCCAGCTGGCGGCGCGACACGCCGGCCCCTTCCTTTTCGCTCGGGGCGGATGCGGAAAACTGGCCGGCCTGCACGGGCAGGCCGCTTGCCAATAAGAAAATACAAACCAACCGGTAAACAGGCTTCATATACTATTTATTCTACTTCCGTTCTGCCCCGTGCGCAAGGTGCGTTTTCGCAGCTTTGGAAAAGCGCCGCGTGCACTCTTTCTTTTCGGACGAAAAAAAGGTATCCTTTATGTATATTCTCTATTGGGGGGCATATGCCTGAAAATCCGATTTTGGAACGTGTATTATTTTCTGAACAGCAATTAGCCGACCGGGTGGCTGAGCTCGGCCGCCAAATCTCTGCCGATTACCGCGGCAAAATGCCGCTTTTTGTGGGGATTTTGCGCGGATGCATTTTGTTCTATTCCGATTTGATGAAAAACATCAGCGTGGACTGCAATATGGATTTTATGTGCCTGTCTTCTTACTCGGGCACTTCCAGCACCGGGCAGGTGCGCACCATGTTGGATTTGCGCGAAAGCATCAAAGGCCGCCACGTGATTATCGTGGAAGATATTGTGGATACGGGGCTGACGCTGAACTATTTGCTGGGCAACCTGCAAAACCGCGGCGCCGCCAGCATTGAAATTTGCTGCCTGCTGGATAAGCCGTGCAACCGCAAGGCGGACGTACATCCCAAATATGTGGGTTTTACCGTAGAGAATGAATTTGTAATTGGTTACGGGCTGGATTACAACGAACTGTACCGCAACCTGCCGTATATAGGGGTATTTAGAAAATAATGAAGAATAACAAAAATCAGAATAACCGCCGCATCGTTTCCGTGGGGCAGATTGTAGGCTGGGTGGCTGTATTTGTACTGGCTGTATTGCTGTTCAACAAACCGGGTGTGAAACAAACGGAGTTGGACTATTCCGAATTTAAACACAAAGTGGCGTCTTCGGAAGTGTCGGATTTGACGATTGCTCCCGGCATGATTAGCGGGATGTACAAAAACGAAAAAGGCGAATTCGCCCCGTTTAAAACGGTGCGCATGGACGACCCGGAACTCGTCAGCCAGCTGTCGGCGGCGGATATCAAGTACAAAGCCGAAACGGATAACAGCTGGGTAAGCAACATTTTGTTTAATGTACTGTGGATTTTTCTGTTGATCGGATTGTGGTGGTTCATCTTTCTGCGTCCGCAGCGAAACGACGGCCGCAGCGCCATGAATTTTGCCCGTTCCAAAGCCAAAATGCAGGATCCTTCCCAGCAGACCGTTACGTTTAAAGACGTCGCCGGCTGCGACGAGGCCAAAGAAGAACTGCAAGACGTTATTAAATTTCTCAAAAACCCCAAAAAATTCCAAAAATTAGGCGGCAAACTGCCCAAAGGCGTTCTGCTCTACGGGGCGCCCGGCACGGGGAAAACCCTGCTGGCCAAAGCCGTTGCGGGCGAGGCGGGGGTGGCGTTTTTTTCGGCGTCGGCCTCCGAATTTGTGGAGATGTTTGTGGGCGTGGGCGCGGCGCGCGTGCGCGACTTGTTTGACCAAGCCAAAAAGAATTCTCCCGCCATTATTTTTATTGACGAGCTGGATGCCGTCGGAAGAAGACGCTTTGCCGGCATCGGCGGCGGGCACGACGAACGCGAGCAGACGCTCAACCAACTGCTTATTGAATTGGACGGCTTTGAAAGCAAGCAAGGCATTATTTTGATGGCCTCCACCAACCGCCCGGACGTGCTGGATCCGGCGCTTATCCGCCCCGGCCGTTTTGACCGTCATATTTCCGTTCCCGCGCCGGACTTAAAAGGGCGCGAAGAAATTTTAAAAGTGCACGCCAAAAAAGTAAAACTGGGTGCCGATGTGGACTTAAAAGTGGTTGCCAAAGGAACGCCCGGCTTTGTAGGGGCGGACTTGGCCAACGTCGTCAACGAAGCGGCCATTTTGGCCGCGCGTGCCGATAAAGACGCGGTCACCAAAAGTGATATGGACGAAGCGGTGGAACGCGTGATTGCCGGCCCGCAGAAGAAAAGCCGCATCATTTCCCCCAAAGAACAGCGCATTATCGCCGCGCACGAAGTGGGGCACACGGTGGTCGCCCGGCTGACGAATCATTCCGACCCGGTGCATAAAGTAACCATCATTCCCCGCGGCCAAGCGTTGGGCTACACGATGCAGCTGCCGCTGGAAGATAAATTCTTAACCAGCAAGTCGGAACTGTTGGACAAGCTGTGCATCCTCCTGGCCGGCCGCGCCGCCGAAGAAATTGTGTTTGGCGAAATTACGTCCGGCGCCAGCGACGATTTGAACAAAACCATGGCCTATGCCCGCAAAATGGTAATGGAGCTGGGCATGAGCGACAAATTGGGCCCCATTGCCCTGCCGACGGGGGACGACGGCGAAGTGTTTTTGGGAAGAGATCTCTCCCGCCACCACACCTATTCGCCGGAATTGGCCCGCGCTATTGATGAAGAAATTATGAATTTGATTAAGTCGTCCTATGCCCGTGCGAAAGACATTATCAGCAAAAACCGTGCGGCATTTGATAAATTGGTGGAAACCCTGCTTGAAAAAGAAGTAGTGAAAGCCGCCGAAATTGACGAAATACTGGGCTTGAAACCCGCGGCCTCGCAGGACGCACAGCCGCAGCCCGCAGAACCGGAACCGGTAAAAGAGGAACCGAAGGCGCCGAAAGCCGAAAAGCCGGAGGCTCAACAGGCGGAACTCTTTTAAGGCGTAAGGAACTGTACGGGAATTACCCGCGCCGCCCGGCGGTTTGCTCCGCACGGCGCAAAAGGAAGTCGTATGGGAAAATACTTTGGAACCGACGGAGTCCGTGCCGTTGCCGGCCAGTTTCCGTTGGTGGATGATTTCATCCAAAAATTGGGGTATGCCGCTTTGCGCGAATTGCAGGAATACGCCAAAAGCGAGCATTTAAAACCCCAGGTCATTATCGCGCAGGATTCGCGCGCGTCCGGCCCGGCGATTTTGTCCGCGCTGGAAAAAGGCATCCGCGCCAGCGGGGCGGATGTTATCAGCATCGGCATTGCCCCTACTCCGGCCGTGGCCTACTTGGTCAAACATACCGGCAGTTTGTGCGGGGTGGTTATTTCCGCCAGCCACAATCCGGCCGAGTTTAACGGAATTAAATTTTTTACCAACCACGGCACCAAACTCCCCGAAGAATTGGAAAATTCCATTGAGGCGGAAATTGAATCGCTGCCAAGCATTCCGGCCCCCAAGGGAGCGTTTTTGCAGGACGACTCTTTAGTTCGGGAGTATGAGCGTTTCCTCATGTCTACGGTGGACGCTTCGCTGCTCAAAGGCACTAAAGTCGTGCTGGACTGCGCCAACGGCGCCAGCTCCAAAGTGGCGGTCAACGTGTTTGCCGGGTTGGGGATGGACGTTACCGTAACCGCCGCCAAGCCCGACGGCACCAACATCAACAAAAACGTGGGCGCCCTGCATACGGAATTTATGCAGCAGCTGACGAAACAAGAGCACGCCTTTGTGGGCTTTAGCTTTGACGGCGACGCCGACCGCGTGATCGCTTCCGACGAGCAAGGCCGCCAGCTGGACGGCGACAACATCATCGCCTCCTCCGCTTTGTGCATGAAGCAGGCCGGCGAATTAAACGGCAACAAAGCCGTGCTTACCATTATGGCCAATTTGGGCTGCATCAACTATTTAAAAGAAAACGGCGTGGAAGTGGAACTGACCACCGTGGGGGACAAATACGTTTCCGAAGCGTTGGAAAAAGAAAATCTGTCCATCGGGGGGGAAACCTCGGGGCATATTATTTTCCGCCGTTTTGCCAATACGGGGGACGGCATTTTGTCCGCCCTGCAATTTTTGCAATTTGTCAAGAAATCCGGCCATCCGGTCAGCTGGTTTGCAGACCGCTGGAAAAAATATCCCAGCAAATTAAAAGCGCTGGCCGTAACCAGCAAGCCGCCGCTGGACAGCTTGGACGGATTCTTGCCGGGCGTAGCCGAGATTGAAAAAACCATGCACGGCCGCGGCCGCGTTGTGGTGCGTTACAGCGGCACCGAACCCAAACTGCGCATTTTAGTGGAAGGGGACGAAGAAAAAACGGTGAACCGCGTGTTGGATGAAGTGGAAGCGTTATACCGCCAAAAAACGGAGGTATGCAAATGAGTTTGAAATTAGGCGTAAATATAGATCATATCGCCACCCTGCGCCAAGCGCGCCGGGAGCCCTTTCCGGATCCGGTGGACGCCGCTGCCGTCTGCCTGGCCACAGGGGCCGATTACATTGTGGTGCATCTGCGCAAAGACCAGCGCCATATTAATGAAAAAGACGTGGCCCTTTTGTGCAAAACGTTTCCGGGCAAAATCCATTTGGAGTGCTCCTACACGCCGGAACTGGAAAAAGCCGCTTTAAAATACAAGCCGTTTTCCGTCTGTATCGTACCGGAAGAACCGGGCGAAGTAACGACTACGGGCGGCCTTAAATTTTCGCCGAAGGTAAACAAACGCCTGCTGGAGATGATTGAAAACCTGCATAAAAAACACATTTTAGTCAGCCTGTTTATCAGCCCGGATGCGGCTTCCGTACGCACGGCCGCCAAACTGGGGGCCGATATTGTGGAGCTGTGCACCCGCGATTACAGCGAGGCTGCCTCTGCCAAACAGGCCCGCAAATGCCTGCAGGATTTGGCGCTCTCTACGCTTTTGGCCAAAGAGCTGGGGCTTGAGGTACACGCCGGGCATGGGCTGGATTACCACAACGTGCTGGCGGTGGCGGATATCGGCGGAATGGCGTGTATGAACATCGGTTTTGCCATTATTACCCGCTCGCTTTTTGCGGGCCTTCCGACGGCCGTAAATGAGATGAAAGGGTTGTTGTAAGGAGCGATTATGTGCGGAATTATCGGTTACGTAGGAAACAATAACAGCGTTCCTTATATTATTGACGGATTGAAACGGCTGGAATACCGCGGATACGATTCGGCGGGGATTTCCATTTTGCAAGGGCATGAATTGGTAACGGTGCGCGCCGTGGGGAAAGTGGCCGAATTGGAAAAAGCCACCCTGCTTGCCAACCCCAAGGGAAACACCGGCATCGGCCACACGCGCTGGGCCACGCACGGCAAACCCAGCGAGGAAAATTCCCACCCGCATACGGATTGTACCGGCGATATCGTGGTGGTACATAACGGGATTATTGAAAATTACCTGACCCTGCGCAGCAAATTGGAATCGCGCGGCCACCGCTTTAAAAGCGAGACGGACACGGAAGTAATCGCCCACTTAATTGAAGAGAATTTACTGCACGTCCGCGCTTCTAACGACCCAGACCGCCTGTTAAAAGCCGTGCAAAAAACCAACAAAGAAATTGCCGGCGCGTATGCGTACGGGGTGCTGTGGGCCCGCACGCCGGGGTTGCTTATTGGCGTCAAAAACCAAAGCCCGATGGTCGTGGGGCTTGGGAAAAACGAAAATTTCTTGGCGTCGGATGTACCGGCTTTTTTAAAACACACCAACAAAGTGCTTTTCTTGGAAGACGGCGAAATCGCCCTGTTGCATGTGGACGGCGTAACCGTGCTGGATAAAGACGGACAAGAAAAAGCGGTTAAACCCGTTAAAATTTCCTGGGATCAGCAAACGGCCGAAAAAGGCGGCTTTGCGCATTTTATGCTCAAGGAAATTTACGACCAGCCCCAAGCCATTGAAGACACCCTGCGCACCGCGCGGGCCGATTTCGGCAAAATTCTAGGCTTGGACACTAAGGGAATCCGCGCGCTGCGCAACATTCATATCATCGCCTGCGGCACGGCCTATCATGCCGGGCTGGTGGGCAAATACTATATTGAGCAGTTGGCCGGGATTCCGGTCAGCGTGGATTTGGCCAGCGAATATAAGTACCGTGCCATTGCGCCGCTGCCGCATACGTTGGCGGTGGCCATCAGCCAATCGGGCGAAACGGCCGATACGATTGGCGCCATTAAAAAAGCCAAAGAGTTGGGTTTTCGCACCTTGGCCATTTGCAACGTCCTGGGCTCTACGCTTACCCGCACGTGCGACGGAACCTTCTTTACGCACTGCGGGCCGGAAATCAGCGTGGCTTCCACCAAGGCGTTTACCAGCCAAATTACTTCGGTGTATGCTTTGGCGCTGTTTTTGGGGCAGGCCAACGGCAATTTAAGCCAAGCGGCGTTTGACAAAGCCTACAAAGGGTTATTGTCGTTGTCTAAAGCCATGAGCGAAGCCGTAAAGCTGGAATATGAAGTGCGTCATTTAACGCGCAAAATTTACAAGGCAGACCGCTTTATCTTCTTGGGGCGCAACGTCAATTTTCCGATTGCGTTGGAAGGCGCGCTTAAATTAAAAGAAGTGTCCTACCGCAGTGCGGAAGGTTTTGCGGCGGGCGAAATTAAGCACGGGCCGATCTCTATTATCGATAAGGGCACGCCGGTGTTTGTGCTGATGCCGCACGATGCGTTGTTTGAAAAAATGCTGTCCGCCTGTCAGGAATGCCGGGCGCGCGGCGCGTTTGTGGTGGCCATTACCACCAAAAGCGGCGTCAAACAAGCCAAGGACGTGGCGGATAAAGTGATTACCGTGCCGCAAACGGACGATTTACTGCAGCCTATTATTGATGTGGTGCCGCTGCAGTTTTTGGCGTATTGGATTGCCAAACGGCTGGGATGCGATATTGATCAGCCGCGCAACTTGGCCAAGAGCGTAACGGTGGAATAAATGAAAATCATCGGCTTAGGGACGGATATCGTGGAAGTAAAACGTATCCAGGCGTTCGCCCAAAAGCCGGGTGCGCTGGAGCGTATTTTTTCGGCGCAGGAGATTGCCTATTGCCGGGCCCGCAAAAACGAATACCAACATTTGGCGGTACGTTTTGCCGCCAAAGAGGCGGTATATAAGGCGCTGCCTTTTGCGGGGATTGCGTTTAAGAAAATACAGGTAACCAATTTGGAAAGCGGCCGGCCGGAGGTGCGCGTAGAGGACGAGCGTTGCCAAGGGCTTTGCATTTTAATTTCGCTTTCACATACGGAGTCCTACGCAACGGCCGTAGCGGTGGTGCAGCAATGAAACAAATCACGCGGGAAACACTCAGCTCTTTTTTGCCCCGCCGGGAGAAAACCGCACATAAAGGTTCTTTCGGCCGGGTGTTGGCGGTGGCAGGTTCCCGCTGTATGGGCGGGGCCGGGTTTTTGTGCGCCAAAAGTGCATTGACCGCTGGCGCGGGGCTCGTGTTTTGGGCGTTGCCGCAAAGCATACAGCCGGCGTTTGCGGCGGCGTTGCCGGAGGCTATTACGCTGCCGCTGGCGCAAACTGCGGACGGCCTTTTAGCGGAAGACGCGTGGACGGATTTGCTGGATTTTATTCGGGAACACCGCCCCTCCTTGGCCGTTATCGGGCCGGGCATGGGCCAAAGCCCGCTGGCGGACAAGCTTCTTTTTGAACTGTCTTTGCCCCTGGTGGTGGATGCCGACGCCCTGAATGCATTGGCCCGCCATCCGCATTGGGAGCAAAACTGGCCGAAAGACCGGCCGTGTATTTTTACGCCGCACCCCGGCGAAATGGCCCGCCTGCTTGAGGAGCCGGCGGCCCAAACACAGGAAGAGCGCCTGCACCAAGTGCAGGAGCTGTGCCGCAAAACGGGGGGCGTAACGTTGCTAAAAGGCTCCGGCACCTTGGTCTGCGTGCCGCAAGCGCAAACCCCGCAGGTGTGGCAGAATACCACCGGCGGGCCGGCGCTGGCCAAGGCAGGCTCGGGCGACGTATTATCCGGCGTAATTGCCGGGTTGTGGGCCCAGCTGGGCACGGCACAGGGCTTTGACGCCGCCAGCGCGGCAAAAGCCGCTTTATGCGGCGTGTACCTGCACGGTCTGGCGGGCGATTTGGCCGCTTTGAAACGAAGCGACTTCGGTGTGCTGGCCCGCGACACGGCAGACGCGCTGCCGCAGGCCTTTTTGGAAGTGCTGCAATAATTTTTGAAAGGAGAAATTATGACTTCCGTTTTATATATCTTGCTTATCGTGTTAGGGGCGGCGTTGCTTCTGTGCTTGGGGACGGTGTTGTTTTGCATGCATGCGGCCAAGCGGGTGCTGCATCCGGTTTCCAAACGAAAGCCTTTGGACGCTTGGCCCGACCAATTTGGCCTGCCCTATGAGAATGTCTATTTTAAGACGGAAGACAAAGTGCAGCTTAGAGGCTGGTTTATTCCCAGCGAGCCTTATTCCAACAAAACCATTATTTTGATGCATGGCTGGGGAATGAACCGGGCGGATATTTTAAAAAACACCTATTTCCTGCGCGACTTGGGATTTAACCTGCTGTATTTTGATTTCCGGGCGTTGGGGGAAAGCGGCGGGAAAACGAGCTCTATCGGGTATTTGGAGCTGAAAGATGTGACCGCCGCCGTGCGCTTTTTAAAAGAAACCCGTCCGCAATTTTGCGAAAAGATCGGCCTGTATGGGCTTTCTATGGGCGGGATGGTGGCCATTTGCGAAGCCGCGCGCAACCCGGAAATTGCATGCGTCGTGGCGGAAGCGTCCTATTATTCGTTCCGGCGGGTCGTTTCGCGCTGGGCGTGGGTACACCACCGGGTGCCTTATTTCCCGTTGATCCCGATTATTTTGCATTATATTCATAGATATCTGGGCGTCAATCCGGAGCGCTACAGCCCCAAGTACAACATTCCCCGCATTTCGCCCCGCCCGGTATTTATCATCCACGGCCGCTACGACAACCTGGTTCCCGCCGCCCAAGCCAAGCTGCTCTTTAAAAAAGCAGGCGAACCCAAAGAAATTTGGCTCGTGCCCGGCGCCAAGCACAACAAATGCGCCGAAGTAGGCGGGTTTGAATACAAACAGCGGCTGGCCGATTTCTTCCGGCAGTATTTATAAAACCGTTCGCTGCGGGGCAGGGCTCCGGGCCGAACCGGGCGGTTGGAACAGAGGAGTAAAGATGAACGAAGCAAGACTTGTTATTTTTGATTTAGACGGAACGTTGCTGGATACCATTGCCGATTTGGCCGCCGCCGCCAATGCCGCGCTGCAGGCCAATCATTTTCCCGTCCGCACGCAGGCCGAGTGCCAGCGTTTTGTGGGAAACGGCATTAATAAACTGCTGGAAAGAGCTCTCCCGCAAGGGCATCAAACCCCGCAAGACATAGCAAACATGCGCCCTGCTTTTTTTGCGTACTATGATGAACATTTGACTGATCAAACCCGCCCGTATCCCGGGATGAAGGAACTGCTGTCCAAATTGCAGGCCGGCGGCGTGAAACTGGCGGTGGCTTCCAATAAATACCAAAGCGCAACGCAGCGGCTGGTCAGACATTTCTTTCCGGAAATTTCTTTTGCGGCGGTTTTGGGCCAGCGCGAAGACGTGCCCGTAAAACCCGACCCGGCGATTGTGGAAGAAATTTTGTGGGCGTCCGGCGTGCAGAAACAAAATGTGTTGTATGTGGGCGACTCGGATGTGGACATGCAAACGGCGCACAACGCCGGCGTGCGCGTGTGTGCGGTTACGTGGGGGTTTCGCTCCCGCGAAGAACTGATGAGTTATCAGCCGGATTTTATGACGGACACCCCGGCGGAAATCGCCGCCATGGTGGATTAAAAACCGTTTCTAAAGACAAAAAATCCTCCGGCCGCCCGGAGGATTTTTTATGACATCAAATTTATTTTTGGCCGCCAGCGGCTTAGCCTTCAAACAAGTGTTTGCACAAACGTTTTAAATACACGGCGGGATGCTGCCGGCAGGCGTCCGGAGTAGGGGCAAAATCCGCCAGTACGGCAATTTGAGTCGGGCGGTATTTTTGCCGGGCGAGCGCTTTCTCTTCTACCAGCCCGCAGATAAACAAGACTGGTTTTTTATGTTTTTTAGCCAGCTTTAATACGGCCAGCGGGGCCTTGCCGTAAAAAGTTTGTGCGTCCAGCTTTCCTTCCGAAGTAATCACCCAGTCCGCCCAATCCAAAGCGTTTTCCAAATGCGCTTTGCGAAACAAAAATTCGCTTCCTAAAATCAGTTTTGCTCCAAAGCAGCCGTACAGCCCGGCGGCCAACGCTCCGGCCGCGGCGGTGGAGGGCGTGTGGGCAATATCGCGGCGGGTGGCGCGTTTTACCGCCCGTGCCCACTGGGCCATGGCGCGGTCTAGCACTTTTACCTGCGCGGGCGAAGCGCCCTTTTGCGGGCCGAAAACTTTGGCCGAACTGTGCGGCCCCAGCAAGGGGTTGGTCACGTCCGCCACGGCGTAGAGGCGAACGCCTTTTAAATTTTGTTTCAGTTGCTTTAGTTCCAGGTTCGCCGCGCGCAGGAGGGGTTCGGCTCCCAAGGGAATTTCGTTTCCGTTTTTATCGCGGATGCGCGCACCGCAAGCTGCTGCCAGGCCGGCGCCGCCGTCGTTGCAGGCTACGCCTCCGAGGCCCACGTAAATTTCGGTTGCTCCTTGCCGGACGGCTTTTAAAATCGTTTGCCCTACGCCAAAAGAAGAGGCCCCCATCGGATCCAATTCTTCTTTTTTGGCGCTTCCCAACCCGCAGATGCGGGCCGTTTCTATAACGGCGGTCTTTTGGTCGGGAAGCATTAAAAAAGAAGAGCGTTTATTTTTTAGAAAAGCATTTTTGGCTTGAAGATAAATCACGCGGGAGTCGGGATACAGCGCGCGGAAGAAATCTATAAAGCCGTCTCCCCCGTCGGAAATGGGATAGGCCTTAACGGTATGCGCCGGCGAAAGATATTTTTTCAGCAGCCGCGCCGTCTGCAGCGCGCTTAAAGAACCTTTAAACGCATTGGGAAGTACAAGAATATGCATTAAAATTTCCAGCTGAGTTTGGCCTGAGCGATTGTGTTGGAAACGGCGGATTCTTTAAGTTCCCCGCTGCGGGGGGCAAACGCTTGGCGCACTTCCAGCCCGATCATCACGTCATCCACCCATGTTTCCACCCCTATACCCAGCGCACCCGAGAATCCGTTGGAAGTCAGCGAGTCGCGAAAGGGCAGTTCCTGCGTGCCCGTGGAAGAGGAGGCAGTGATGTTGCCGCGGTAGTTGAGCGTCAGCATTTCGTAGGCGGCGTTTGCCGTCAGATAAAAGGAAAATCGTCCGGCGGGGTTTAAATAGTAGTTGGCGGCGGCGCCGATCGTAAAGATGTTGCCGCTGCTGCTGGCCGAGACGCTGCCTAAAGAAGGGAGCGAAAAAGAATAGTCGTTGTTGGCAATGCTGGCAAAGGTAAGCATGGGGCCGATCCAGAGGTTGCTTTCTTTTAACCGCCAGAGAAATTTGGAAGAAATAACCGCGCTTGTGCCGCCGGCGTCCAGGGTGTTGCTTCCCAAATCTACCGTGGCCAAATCACCCAACTTTAGTACGCCGCTTGCCTGCAAGTCCAAAGCCATGGCGCCGGCTTCCACGGCAAAGTATTTATCAAAATCTTTTTCTTTATAGGTCTTTTTGGGAGTTTGTTTTTGGGCGGCGGGCTTCTTGGAAGCCAATTCTTCCTTGGCGGCGGCGGCATATTCCTGCTGGGAAACGGCCCCCGTTTTGACCCCTTTTAAGAAGGCTTCTTCGTCCGTCATGGGTTTGGGTGCGGCGGCCTGCACCCGGGCCGAAGGCGTAACCACCGATCCGTTGACGACGGTGGCGGTTTGCGCGTCAAAGACTTGGTTGATGTCGGAATCAAAGGTCAGCCCGCCGGCGGCTTCCACCGTGGCGGCCGGATTTGCGTTTTGGGCGGCCGCTTGCGCGGCGGCTTGCTGCTGCTGGATGTTTTCCTGCACAAATTGCTGCTGGGCTTTTTCGCCTTGATCGTAGTCATAGACTTCAATGGAGATGATTTGCGGCATGTCCACATTGACGATGGCGCCGTCGTCGGTTTGAAGTTTTAAATTAAATTCATCCAAATCCAAAATGACGCCGATCAGCTGCGTGCCGCCTTTTAAAATCAGGCGGTGTTTGTCCGGCAGGATTTGTTCAATTTCGCGTTGGTTGAGCGTGATGTTGCCGTAGGAAGTGGCCAAATTCAGCGTGTATTCGGTTTGGGACAAAATAGAACCGCTGATGAGTTCCCCGGTTTTCATTTTGATGGTTTCCGCCTGCAGCAAACCGGCCGCCAGCAGACAGCACACGGCAAACACGCTTTTTCTCATACAACCTCGCTTCTGTAAAAGGGAAAAAGCGGCGCGGAAGAACCGCGCCGCTTCTATTATTTGGATTCGTTTTCCACTACTTTTTCAATTTCCGACGGAGCCGGTTTTTCTTCCACCGAGCAGGCGCAGGGCGCCACGGCTTTTTTAATTTTGCGCAGGGCTTTCAAAATTTTCGCCACTGTTAAAAAGCCGACTGCAGCCGCCAAATCGCTTGCCACGTAGAAAAAGGCGGAAAGCCACATTTCAGAGCCGTGCAGCATCGGATAGGTAAAGATGGCATACGCCTGGAACACGGCATAAGCCAACGCCAGATAAAAGAGCACCAAAAAGAGGACGGACAACCCTTTCAGGCACAGCCAGTTGTGCGGCCACCATTTGGAGCATTTGCAGCATTTAGACATAGTTCTCTCCTTTTTACTCTGGGGAAAAACAGCACACCCCCCTTTGTTCATATTGTATCAAAAAGCGCGGCGTTTTATGAAACCAATTATCGGTTTTTGATTCGGAGGGAAAGGAGCGCTAAAATGCGGCAGAAACGGTGCAGAAACAGCCAGACCAAACACGCCAGCCCCGCCTGCAGCGCGGCCAGCCCGTACAAGCGGCGAAGCGGCGCAGAATTAAGGGCCAGCTGCCGGGGCGTCTGGAAGTATGTTTCCAGCCAGCAAACCCCCGCATATAATCCCACGGCAAGCGTCGCATAAAACAGAAACAAGTAGAGGCGCGATAAGCCTTTTAGTTCCAACCAATGATGCGGCAGAAAGGGCGTTATTTTTTTAAATCCGTTTGGCATCGGTAAGCAACTCCTTGGCGTGCGAGAAAGCGGCGGAATGTTTGTCCCCGCCGCCTAGCATACGGGCGATTTCCGCGGTTAATTTTTCGCCGGAAAGCGGCTGGATGGAAACATCGGTCGCGTTTTTGGACGCTTTCTTGGAAACGTAAAAATTTTGGTCTGCCTGGGCGGCTACCTGCGCCAGATGCGTGACGCACAACACTTGGCGCCCGCGGGCGGCCTGGTGCAGTTTCTGGCCGACCAGGTGCCCAGTCTCGCCGCCGATTCCTGCGTCCACTTCGTCAAACACCATTACCGGCACGGTGGGGGCCAGCACGGTTTTGAGTCCCAGCATTACGCGCGAAATTTCCCCGCCGGAAGCAATGTTTTTAAGCGGGCGCAACGCTTGGCCCGGGTTGGGGGAAAATAAAAATTCCACTTTGTCCGCGCCGGCGGGGCCGAGGTTTTCTTCGTCCATTTCCACGGCGACGGAAAACCGTACGGCGTTAAATCCGAGCGGGCGGATTTCTTCGCTGATGCGGGCGGCCAGGCGTTGGGCGGCGCTCATGCGTTTGTCGTGCAGTTCTCCGGCCAGCGCAAGCAATTGTTGGCGGGCCTGTTCCAGTTCCTTCAGTAATTCCTGTTCGTGTTCTTCGCCGTGTTGGAGGAGGTCAATTTTTTCCCGCAGGGTGCGCGCCGTTTCCAACACGTCCGTCATTTCGGGCCCGTACTTGGCTTTTAAACGTTTGATTTTTTCGTGGCGGGCCAGCATGCGGTCTAAGGATTGCGGATCCAGGTTGATATCGTCTTTATATGCGTTTAGGGTGGAAGCGGCGTCTTCCAACGTCAGAAGCGCGCTGTTTAACTCTTCGGCCAGCGTGTTTAAATGCTCATCCAGTTCCGCCATATTCTGCACTTCGCGCAGGGCTTTGCCCGCGCGGGAAGTGGCCGAATCTTCCGCCGCGTACAATTCCTCGTAGGCGTTTTGCGCCAGCTCCATCAGCCGCCCGGCGTGTTTCATTTTGGGCAGGGTCTGCTCCAGCTGCAAATCTTCCTCCGCCGTTGGGTTGACGTCTTCTATTTCCTTCAGTTGGTACTGGCTCATATCCAGCAGGCGTTCCCTTTCCTGCGCGCTCATGCGCGCTGCGTCTAATTTGGCGGCGATGTCCTGCATGCGGCGGTACGCGTCCTGCGTTTTTTGCACGAGGGCGCCGTGCCCGGCAAACTGATCCAGAAGCATCAGGTGCACGGAAGCGTGCAGTAAACTTTGATGATCGTGCTGGCCGTGAAAATCCACCAACGCTTTTCCCAACTGCGCCAAGGCCGACACGGTGGCCGGGCGTCCTTCTATAAAAGCCTTGCTTTTGCCTTTGCGGTCTAATTCTCTTTTTAACGTAAAAACATCCGCGGCGATTTGGTGTTCTTGGCGAAGGGAAGCCGGCAAATCGGCGCTGGAAAATACGGCCGAGACGGTCATTTTGTCCGCGCCGTCTTTAATGGCGCCCACGTCTCCGCGCGCGCCCAATACAAACCCAAGCGCTTCAATGACGATGGATTTCCCGGCGCCCGTTTCCCCGGAGAAGACGTTTAATCCCGGAGCAAAATCCAGCGTTAAATCGGAAATGATGGCAAAATTTTGTACGCGCAGCCGCACGAGCATATCAGCGGTTCCCCCATTTTAATTTGCGGTTTAGAATTTGGAAAAATCCGCGCTCGGGCGGGCAAAGCAACTTGGCTTTCAGCGCGCTGCGCGTAATTTGCACGCACGCGCCGGCGGGAAGGGTCAGGTTGATTTGGCCGTCTAAACTGCACAGGGCGCGGTCGGCCTTGTTTTTAAACGAAGGCGTGAGCGAGAGCGTGCCCTGCGCCGATAAAATAAGCGGCCGCTGGTTGAGCGTATGCGGGCAGATAGGCGTAACGGCCAGCACGTCCACCCCCGGCTCTACAATCGGCCCGCCGGAAGCCAGCGAATAGGCGGTGGAGCCTGTGGGCGTGGCCACGATGACGCCGTCTCCAAAATACGAAGGGATTTCTTTTTCGTTCCATTTGGCTTCCAGTAAAAAAGCCCGCGGCGCGGCCGCGCGCAGGACGCAGTCGTTAAACGCCAAAAATTCCCGCGGCTTGGCCCCTTTTGCCAGAATACGCGTGTGCAGCATAAAGCGTTCGTTCACGGCGCATTTGCCGTTTAACAGGGCTTGCAGGGCGGGCAGGGCGTCTTCTTTTTCGCAGGCCGCCAGAAAGCCCAGCGTACCGCAGTTGATGCCGAAAATCGGAATGCCCAGCGGCGCCGCGGCGCGGGCGCAATAGAGCATGGTGCCGTCCCCGCCCATGCTGACGAGCAAATCCGTCTCCGCGGTCAGCCCGTCCAGCTGGGTAATTAAATCCGTATGCACGCCGTGGGCGCGCAAAGAAGCGCACACTTCCTGCGCCAGGGGCGCGGTGTGTGTTTTGTGGGCGTTGTAAAAAACGGCGGCATTTTTAAAAATCATCGTATCTTTATTTTAGCAAAAAGCGCCGCGGGCGGGGGCAAACGCTAACCCCTCTTTCAAAGGTACGGCCAAAGCCAAAATGGTATAATTAAAATATATAGGAAAGGGGGTCTTGCTATGTGGGACTATACGGATAAAGTAATGGATCATTTTAGACATCCGCGCAACGTGGGGGCCATCCCCAATGCCGACGGCACGGGCCAGGTAGGCAGCTTGGTGTGCGGAGACGCCCTGAAGCTGACCATCAAAGTAAACAAAGAAACCGATGTTATTGAAGACGCCAAATTTGAAACGTTCGGCTGCGCGAGCGCCATTGCCTCATCTTCTATTTTAACGGAAATGATTAAAGGCAAAACCATTGCCGAAGCGTCCAAAATTACCAACCAGGACATTGCCGACGCCTTGGGCACCCTGCCTGCGGAAAAAATGCATTGTTCGGTAATGGGTATGGAAGCTTTGGAAGCCGCCGTAAAAAGCTACCGCCAGGGCGGTGCGCCGGTGGTGTTTGAACAGCAGGAAGAAAAAATCGTCTGCCATTGTTTTAACGTGTCGGAGGAAACGATTATCAAAGCCATCCGCGCCAACCATTTAAAAACGGTGGAAGACGTAACCCACTTTACCAAAGCCGGCGGCGGCTGCGGCCGGTGCAAAGGGGAAATTCAAAAGATTTTAGATAAAGTAAACGGGGCCGAAACACCGGCGGCTGCGGCGCAAAAAACGTTTGCCCAAATGACGGTGGTGGAAAAAATTAAAACCATTGAACACGTGCTGGAAGAAGACGTGCGCCCCAAACTGAATATGGACGGCGGATCGGCCGAGCTGGTGGATTTGGACGGGAATGTGGTAAAAATCCGCCTCACGGGCATGTGCAGCGGCTGTGCGGGCGCGATGGGTACGCTGAAAAATTTTATTGAAAAAACGCTGAAGGAAAAGGTGGACGCTTCCCTCTCCGTGGAGCAGGCCTAATATGAAAGTGATTTATTTGGACAATAACGCCACTACCCAGTGTTCTCCCGCCGTGGTGGAAGCGATGCTGCCGTATTTTTCGGAAAAGTACGGCAACGCTTCCAGTATGCATACCTTCGGCGGCAACAACCGCCACGCGATTGACCAAGCCCGCCAGCAGGTGGCCTCGCTTATCGGGGCGGCACACGCGGATGAAATTATTTTTACCTCCTGCGCTACCGAAAGCGACAACACGGCCATTTTTTCCGCCGTGCGCTCTTACCCCAAAAAGAAACATATCATTACCTCGGCCGTGGAACACCCGGCCATTATGGAGCCGTACAAATACCTGGAAGCGCAAGGCTACCGGGTGGATTTTATCGGGGTGGACGAATACGGCCGGTTTGATATGCAGCGCTTTCAAAGCGTGCTGGACGAAGATACGGCCCTGGTGTCTGTCATGTGGGCCAACAGCGAAACAGGAACGATTTTCCCGATTGCCGAAATTGCCCGTTTGACGCACCAAAAAGGGGCGCTCTTTCACACGGATGCCGTGCAAGCCGTTGGGAAAATCCCCGTCAATGTGCAGGAAACGGATATTGATATGCTGTCGCTTTCTGCGCATAAATTCCACGGCCCCAAAGGCGTGGGGGCTTTGTATGTGCGCCGCGGCACGCGGTTTATGCCCTATTTAATGGGCGGCCATCAGGAAAAACACCGCCGCGCCGGCACGGAAAATGTTCCTTATATTGTGGGGCTTGGCAAAGCGGCGGAGCTGGCGCAAAAACGCCTGACGGACGGAACCAGCGCCAAAATCGCCGCCTTGCGCGACGAACTGGAGCAAGGCATTGTGGCCGCGATTGCGGACGTAAAAGTAAACGGCGATCCCGAACACCGCGTGCCCAATACCACCAACATCAGTTTTGGCTATATTGAAGGGGAATCCATTTTGATGTACCTCAACGATTTGGGGGTGTGTGCCTCGTCCGGCTCGGCCTGCACGTCCGGATCCTTGGAGCCGTCGCACGTCTTGCGCGCCATGGGGGTGCCTTTCCAGTTTGCACACGGATCCATTCGCTTCTCGCTGTCGGATCAAACCACGCGGGAAGACATTGAACGGGTGCTCAAAGAGCTTCCTCCCATCATTGAACGGCTGCGTAAAATTTCGCCGTTTTCGCGTTTAGCCGCGTAAATTTAATAACCGCTCCTTGAAAAAAGGCGCGGTTTTATTTGGAGGAAAAATGAAAAAAATTTTTATCCTGTTGCTTTCTTTTTGGGTGGCGCTTCCGCTGGCGGCGAAAACCGCCACAATTTACCACACCAGCGACACGCACGGATTTTTCTATCCGAAGAACGGCCAGGGCGGCGCGGCCGCGCTGGCGGCGGTGCTTGCATCCGGCCCCAAAAACTACTTGTTGCTGGACGGCGGCGATTTTGCGGAAGGAACGGTGGAAACCCAGCGCTCAAACGGCCTGAAGGCCGTTTCGTTGATGAACCGCTTGGGCTACGACGCGGCGACGGTGGGCAATCACGAATTTGCCTTTCGGGATGAAGGATTTGACGCGCTGTTGGAAGCGGCCCGGTTTGACGTGCTGGCGGCCAATTTAGTGCCCGCGGCGGGGGAGAAACTGCCTAAACGGATAAAGCCGTATCAGCTCTACAACGTAAACGGAATGAAGGTGGCGGTAATCGGGCTGGCCAACCGCAACCCGACGAAAAAAAGCCAAAAATATAAGTTTATTAAGCCGCTTGCCGCGCTGGAGAAAGCCCTGCAGGAAGCAGAAAAGCAACAGCCGGATGCGGTAGTGGTGCTGGTGCACGATTCCTTGGCGGATGACCGCCCTGGCTCTCCTAACTATATCGGCGATATCGGCCGGCAATTTGGCGGCCGGGTGCAGGTGGTGCTGGGCGGGCATGCTCATAAAATTTTTCAAAACGAATGGCGCGGCGGCATTTTGTTTGCCGAAAGCGGATGTCATTTTCAAAACGTAACCAAAATCACGTTGGAAACGGACGACAAAACCGGTAAAATTACGGATATCCGCTCGGAGCTGATTGCGCTGAATACCGCCCAAACGGGCGAGGACAAGAAAATGAAAGCCTACGCCCAATCCCTGCGCGAGCCGGGCGTGGATGAAGTAATCGGACAGACGGCGGCGGCTTTTTCCAAAAAATCGTTTATTCCCTCCCACCAAGACGACCCCGTGGACAACTGGGTAGCCGACGCCACCTGCCGCTATACGCCGGCCGACGTGTGCATTCACAATACGGGCGGTGCGCGCGTGGGCCTGCCGAAAGGGGATATTACCCGGCGGGATATTATTGATTTGTACCCGTTTGACAATACGGTGGTTACGGCCACGGTAAGCGGCGCGTTTTTAAAAAAATTGGTTGCCGGGGGCGTAGTGCCGTGGAACCGTCTGGCCTACAGCGGGCTTACGTTTTCGTACAAAAAAACGAAAAAAGGGAAAATCAAAAAATTAAAAATCTGGGTGCGCGGCGAACGGCTGCAGGACGATAAACAATACACGTTGGCCGTCAATTCGTATGTGGCGGGCGGCGGCAGCGAAGGCAAATTATTTAAAACCCTGCCGCAAGGCAGCATCCGCCCCGCCGGGCAGCTGACGATGCGCCAAATTTTGGAAGCGGATTTTAAAAACGGCCCGCTTACCCCGCCCGCAACGGGACGCGTCGTGCAAAAATAATGACTATATGCCTTGAACGGGAGAGATGTTTTTGTTACCATAAAATTATCCCCATAGCAAAGAGAGGCCTCTTATGAGAAAAACTTGGTTGCTCGCCGTATTCTTGTTTGTGCCGTTATTGCTGGCGGCCAAAACAACTACTATTTATCACACCAGCGATGTGCACGGTTTTTTCTATCCGAAAAACGGGCAAGGCGGTTTTGCGGCGTTGGCGGCCGTGTTAAAAGAGGGGCCGCAAGGCTACTTGCTTTTAGACAGCGGCGATTTTTCCAACGGCACCGTGGAAACCCGCAATTCCAAGGGCCTTAAAGGCGTACAGATGATGAACCGCATGAGCTACGACGCGGCCACCATCGGCAACCACGAGTTTGATTTTAAGGGCGAAGGCCTGGCCCCGCTTTTGGCCAATGCTCAATTTGCCGTATTGGCGGCGAATTTTTTTGAAACGGCCACCGGCAAATATCCGCCGTCCGTGCTGCCCTACAAAATTTTTGATGAAAACGGCGTTAAAATTGCGGTCATCGGCTTGGCCAACCGCGAGCCCACCAATCCTTCCAAATTGTATTCCTACGGCAAACCGATGCCCGCGCTGGAGAAAGCCCTTAAGGAAGTGGAAGAAAAAGAGCCGAACATCGTAGTGGTTTTGGTGCACGATTCTTTGCAGGATGAAAAACACGGCACCCAGTCGTATGTGGGGAAAATCGGCCGCAAGTTTGGCGGGCGGGTGCATGTGGTGCTGGGCGGGCATGCCCATAACATTTTGCAAAACAAATACATCGGCGGGACGCTGTTTGTGGAAAGCGGATGCAATTTGCAAAACGTCAGCCGCGTCAGCGTGGAAACGGATGACAAGACCGGCAAGTTCGTGTCGGCCAAATCCGAGTTAATTCCGCTCGTCCTGGCTCAAACGGGCGAAGACCCGGACATGAAGGCGTACGCCGACTCGCTGCGCGAGCCCGGAGTGGATGAAGTGGTGGGAGAGGCCCCCGCTTTGTTTAGCCGCCTGCCGCAGCGCGACGACCAGCAAGACGCCGCGCTCAACGATTGGATTGCCGATATCATTTTGGATTATTCCGGCGCGCAGATTGCCGTTCACAACAACGGCGGCACCCGGGTGGATATGCAAAAAGGCCCGGTTACCAAACGCGATTTGATTGATATTCATCCGTTTGACAACACGATTACCTTGGTAAACGTGGACGGGCGTTTCTTGAAGAAATTTATTAAAAAGAGTTTTGCGCCCAACAGCTTGTATTCGTATGCCGGGTTGACGATTTCTTACAAGCAAAATAAAAAAGGCAAAATAAAAGATTTGGAAATTTTTGTAAACGGCCAGCCGGTGCAAAACCGCAAAAAATACACGCTGGCGACCAACTCCTACATTGCGGGCGGCGGCAGCGAAGGCTGGATGTTTAAAAAGATCCCGGCGGAATACAAAAAACTGGCCGGCGACAAAACCATCCGCGATTTAATGGAAGAAGCCCTTCGAAACGGGCCGGTAAAAGTGCCGGAAACGGGGAGAATTTACCGGCGGTAATATGCGGGGAAAGAAGCTCTTTTTGCTTTTAGCCGCCGTGTGGCTGGCGGGCGGATGCGGACGGGAAGATTTAACGCCTATTGACGTGTATTACACGGCAGATGTGCAGGGGTTTTATTGGTCTCGCCCGGAGCCCCGCTGGGATAACCGCGAAGCGGGCGGATATGCAATTCTAAAAAATTTTTTGCAAAGCCGCGAAGGGGAATACCTCTTGTTTGACGGCGGCAGCTGGTTCGGCTCTGCACCGGAAGGCACCATGACCAAAGGCGCCTATGTGGCGGAGCTGGCCCGCACCCTGCCTTACACGGCGGGAACCATCAGCGATAAAGATTTGGTTTACGGCTGGCCTTCGCTGCGCGGCATCGTGCGGGAACTGCCGTATCCGTTTGTCGTTTCCAACCTGCGGCTGGAAAACCAACTGCCTTGGCCGCTGCACGATTATCAAATCCGCACCGTAAACGGAATCAAAATCGGCATCTTTGGCCTGATCGACCCGCAGGCCGTCAATAAAAACAAATCCCGCCTCTTGGGCCTGCGCGCACTGGATGCGGTGGAAACCGCCCAGCAAATGGCGTATTTACTCAAAGAGAAAGGGGTGGACTATATCATTTTGCTAAGTTCCATCGGCGCCACCCAAAAAGACGGCCTGAGCGATACGGCCCTGGCCGAAGAAACCCCCGGCATTGACCTTATTTTGAGTTCCAATAAAGACCGGGAAAACGCCGAAACCGACCAAATCAACAAAACCTTTATCGTCTACCCCGGCTCCAAGCTGGACAGCGTGGGGCATATTCGGCTGTTATTTGATAAAAACAAACAACTGCGGGACATTTCGTTTGAGGACGTGCCCCTTTTAAAAGAAACCTTTGGGGAAGACGCCTCCGTGGCCCAGCAGGCTTCCGCCTTGCGCGCGGCTACGCGCAAAAAAATGAACGCGCGGGTGGCCGAGGTTCCGGCGGAAATTCCAAATGCGTTGGCGCAGGAATCTGCATTGGGCGATTTATTGGCGCAATGTTTGCATAAATGGGCCCGGCTGGACGGCGCCGTGATTAATTCCGACTCTATCCGCAGCCCCCTGCCCGCCGGCACGCTGACGGAATATGATTTGTACAAAACGTACCCGTATGGCGACAACATCACTTTTATCACGATTAAAGGCGAAGCGTTTTTAAAAGCAATGGAACTTTCATTAAACGCCAAAGACAATTTCCCGCAGATTGCCGGGTTTTCGGTTTCGTATGCCCAAACGCCGGCGGGGCGGAAAATCCGCCAAATTGTATTGGATAACGGCCGCATCGTCCGCCCGCAGGAAACGTACCGCTTTGCCGTAACCGACCATGTATTGGCGGGCGGCTTCGGACACGACGGATTTATTGATTCGCTGGAATTTAAAAATACTTTTGTGGAAGCCCGCCAAATCATGCGTTCCTGCTTGCGCCGCCAAAAAACGGTGCAGGCGCCCGCCCGCGGCCGTTGGAAAAAAGTCTCATGAACTACATTCATCCGCTTCAGATAGGCTCGTTTACCGCCGCCAATAATTTGTTGTTGGCGCCCATGGCGGGGATTACCGACTCGCCTTTCCGCGTGCTGTGCTTGAAAGGAGGCGCGGGGATTGTGTGTGCGGAAATGGTGTCGGCCCATGCCCTGCATTACGGAAACGCCAAAAGCGGACGGATGCTGCAGGTAAACCCAAAAGAGCACCCCGTTTCCATGCAAATTTTCGGCTCGGATGAAGCCACCATTGCCGAAGCCGCCCGCAACGCCGAGGCGCAGGGGGCGGATATCGTGGATTTAAATGCCGGCTGCCCCGTTAAAAAAATCAATAAAGCCGGCGCCGGCTGCGTGCTGATGAAAGACGAGGCCAAATTGGGCCGCCTGATAGAAGCGGCGGTAAAAAGCGTTAACATTCCCGTTACGCTTAAAACCCGCATCGCGCTTACGCATAAAGAACGGTTGGGCGCGCGGCTTGCCAAACTGGCGCAAAACGCCGGGGCCAGCGCGGTTACTCTGCATGCGCGTGCGGCGGTGGACGTACATTCCGGCCCGCCCAATATAGAGGCCGTAGCCGAGGCCTGCAGCGCCGTAACGATTCCGGTCATCGGAAACGGCGGCATTTTGGCGGCGGACACGGCGCGGCAGTTCTTGCAGGCCGGCTGTGAGGGCGTGATGATTGGGCGCGGCGCGGTGGGAAACCCGTTTATCTTTCAAGATATTCAAGACGCGTTGGCCGGCAAAGAGCCTTCTTCTCATACCCCCAAGAGCCGCCTAGCGGTATACTTGGACTTAATCCGCGAGAATGTGGCCTATTACGGCGAACGCATTGGCGTAAACCGCAGCCGCAAAACGGCGGGATATTGGATTAAAGATTTCCCCAACGCGGCTGAGGTACGGGGCCTGTTTGTGCGGCTGGACGCGTTGGCCGATATTGAAAAACTGTTTGCCAACACGCTGCAACGGCTGTAAAAAATCCCGTAAAAGACAGAATTTTTTGATATAATATATAGGAAACCACGAGTCATTAAGACAGCGGCCACCACTCCGCTGCGCATTAATTACAAAAGGTAGAAACAAAACTTATGACAAAAACTTTTTTGCCTTCCGTCAAGGAAGTTGAAACCACCCGCAAATGGCATCATATTGACGCCACGGGCCAAACCTTGGGCAGACTGGCTTCTCAAATCGCCGTCTTGCTGATGGGTAAACACAAAAGAACCTATACGCCTCATATGGACTGCGGCGACTTCGTCGTCGTAACCAACGCCGGCAAAATCAAACTGACCGGCAACAAAATGGAAGAAAAGGTTTACTTCTCCCACTCCGGCTACGCCAAAGGCGCCAAAGAAACGCCGGTAAAAAGAGTGTTGGAAAAAACCCCCACCAGAGTTTTGGAACTGGCCGTAAAGAGAATGTTGGATGAAAACAAACTCCGCGCGCCCAGAATGAAACGCTTGAGACTGTTCGCCGGCGAAGAACACGCCTTCACCGAACGCTTTGGTAAATAAGAGGGATAGAAATTTATGAACAATACGAAAGAACTGAAAACCGGAAGAAGAAAAACCTCCGTCGCCCAGGTGGAACTTTTGAAAGGCAAAGGCGTAATTACCGTCAACGCCAAATCCCTGGATGAATATTTCGGAAACCACGCCCGCTGCAAAGCCGCCGTTAAGGCGCCGCTCGTGGTAACCAACTTGGAAAAAGAATACGACGTAAACGCCAAAGTAATCGGCGGCGGCGTATCCTCCCAAGCCGGCGCGCTGCGCCACGCGATTGCGCGCTCTTTGGCCGCGATTAGCGAAGATCTTAAAAAAGCCGTCAAGAAGGCCGGTTATCTTACCCGCGATCCCCGTATGGTGGAAAGAAAGAAACCCGGTCAGCCCGGCGCCCGCAAACGCTTCCAGTTCTCCAAACGTTAATCGTTGGCTGGAAACTTGCAGGAGATGTTTTACAAAACCCCGCTCTTTGGAACGGGGTTTTTCGTTGGATAAGGAAGAATAAGGGCTCTTTTGAGCGGAGGCATTGCTTGGCTTTTACAGGGGTGCGATCGCGCAGAAACAGAGAGGCCTAAAGCTAATTAGAAAAGTCGGTCTTTAGTTGGGCGGCCAAGCTCCGGCCCATCGGGGAGGGGCATTTTGTAAGAGTGCGGCATCGATTAGCAGGATGGCGTGAACTAGTCGCGTTAACTGGCATAGAATGCCTGCCGCTAACAAGGGGGTTGACTCGTTTTTTTTTTTTGATAAATTTTGTCTATGAACAAAATTTATCAAAAATCCTTCCCCGGCGGTAAAAACGCTGGATTTACACTTATAGAGCTGTTGGTGGTGGTATTAATTATCGGTATTTTGGCGGCCGTTGCGCTTCCGCAATATGAGAGGGCTGTACTCAAGAGCCGGATGATGAAATTGCTGCCCGTTACCAAAGACATCAAAAATGCGGAAGAACTGTATTACTTGGCAAACGGAAAATATACCGAGAATTTCAATGATCTGGACATTACTCCTTTCGGAACTATTTCTACGGCAAACCCGTCTTATATAGGGTGGGATAAAAACCAATGCGCTTTGTTTCATTCTCCTTTTGGCTGGGTGTGGTGCACCATGCCCATGAATACGCCTTATGCTACCTGTGGTTGGAAAGTTTGGTTAGACCACTCCAATAAGCCAGGGAAAATAGAATGTGTATATGGAAATTACAACGTACAAGATCCTAAGTGCGAAGAAGTATGCAAAACAACGGGCTTTGATTATGGCGGCATTTAGCCGGGTACTGTTTCCTATCTAAAAACCCCGCTCTTTGGAGCGGGGTTTTTCTTTGGATAAAAAGAAAGGAGCGTCTTTTCGGGCAGGGACATTGCCCGGCTTTGGCGGGGGGCGCCTGCGCAAAAACGGCGTGGCTTAAAGGAAGCAGAGAAGAGTAGGGCTTGCATGGGGCGGGCAGGCTTTGGGCTGGGGCGAGCAGCCTTTTGCGCCTCTTGTCGCAAGTGTGCGACCGTACAGAAACAGGGTAATCTGCACCCATCAGCTGAACGGGTAATGAGTGGGCGGCCAAGCTTTGGCCCGGCGTCCTATAAAAATCACGTTGCGGCCGGAAATTTTATAACTCGCTGTGCTCAAACAATAAAATTTCTATTCGGCCGCAAAGGCTTTTTATAAGCAGGACAAAGGAGCGGATAAACGGAAACGACATAAAGCGGAAATACCTTATGGAATTGGGATAGGTTAGCTTCAGCCTCGTCTTTTCTTTGCTGGAGCAGTGTGGTTTAAATGAATCGGATGAACGGGCCTAGAGTAGGGAGGGGCGGCTCGCCTGCTGTTGTGTTAGAGAGCGACAATGCAGAAACAGTGTGGCTTAACTTAATCGGATGAACGGGCCTAGAGTGGGGAAGGGCGGCTCGCCCCTTGACTCGTTTTTTTTTTTTGATACACTGCCCCTAGCGTTGATTAGGAGATTATAAATTATTAAACTGTAAATAACACTTTTAATTCACACGATAAGGAGTTCTTAATGGGAAAAGGTTTTACTTTGATAGAGTTATTGGTAGTAGTACTTATTATCGGGATATTGGCGGCGGTGGCATTGCCGCAGTATCAAAAAGCGGTATTAAAAGCCCAATATGTACACGCTATGACAGCCGGCGATGCGTTGTATGCTGCTTCTGAACTCTATTACATGGCAAATGGCGTATGGCCGACGCGTTTGGATGAGTTGGATTTTTCTATGCCGGGAACGCAAACTGCCGAAAATATAGTGAAAGGAGACGGGTTTACTTGTACTTTGGCAAACAAACAAGAAAATGTTGAAAACGCAGCCCCCTCTGTTATTTGCCGCATTAAAGGCAATTCTAGGATTTCCTTTCGTCGGTTTTTGGGTGTGTATATAGGAAAGCGGTTTTGCTATACCTTGATTAATTCGAAAGAAGGGAATGAATTATGCAAAACGATGGGGCCTTATTTTTCTAAAAACGACAGTTATAACCTTTACGAAATTAAGTAACGTTTGAAGGCACAGAAGGGAAAAACAGCCCCCGCGCTTAAGCGCGGGAGCTGTTGTTAGAAAGATAAACTTTATTTTTCTTCCTTTTTTTCGTCCAAAGCGCACGGCACTTTGGGGCTTTGGGCCACCAAGTCTTTAATCGGCTTAATCACCGCGGCTTGTTTGCGAAGTGTGCACGGCCCGCCGATGCAGCCGCCTTTGCAGCTCATTACTTCCAAAAGCTGAAAGTCGCCCGCGCCTTTGGCATAGGCGTTTAGCAGCATCATGGTTTTTTTATCCAACCCGTTGATGGCCATTTTCTTAAACGGACGTTTGCCCGCAATGGCGTTTTCCACCGCTTGGGCCACGCCGCCGGTTACGCCGTAGTAGCGGGCTTCGCCGGAGATCTTGGGATCTAACGGCGTTTCTTCGCATTTGGAGGGGTCGATGCCTTTGGCGTCGAGCAAGGCGCCCAGTTCTTCGTAGGTCATTACAAAGTCTATATTGGGGTCTTCCATCCCTTCCACACGTTTGGAAACGCACGGGCCGACGAACACGGTAACAAAACCGTTTTTCTTTTCAATTTCGGCCGTGTATCCCGCCGGGGTTTTCGTTTCGGAGACGAATTCTTTTAGCGCGGGCAGATGCTTTTTAACGGCTTGAATCCACGCCGCACAGCAGGAAGTGGTCATAAACCGGGCGCCTTTTTCCAAGCGTTCCACCAGTTCGCGCGCTTCGTTGGCGGTGGTGATGTCGGCCCCTTCGGCGACTTCGGTTACTTTGTCAAACCCGGCTTTTTTGATGGCCGTCATCAGCTGCGGCAGGGTGCAGTCAAACTGGCCCACGATAGACGGGGCAATCATCGCGCACACTTTGTTGTGGCTTTGAATTTGGCCTAAAATGTCAATCAGCTGGCTGCGTTCCATAATGGCACCAAACGGGCAGGCGTCCATGCAGTGGCCGCAGGAAATGCATTTGTCAAAATCAATTTGGGCAAACCCGTTTTCGCCTTTGTGGATGGCGTTTACCGGGCAGGACTGCTCGCACGGGACGGGCACATACGTAATGGCGTTGTACGGGCAGACGGCTTTGCACTGGCCGCAGTTTTTGCATTTATCCGGATCGATGTGAGAGCGGCCGTCCGAAAACGAAATGGCGCCGAATTTGCACGCCTGCTGGCACGGGCGCGCCAAGCAGCCTTGGCACGCTTCCGTAACGATATGGCGCGCTTTTACGCAGCCTTTGCAGGCGATATCCATAACCGTCAGCGGCACTTCGGGCACGGCTTTGCGCAAGAGAGCTTGCTTGGCATAGTCGTTTAGCGAGGTGGCCTCGTCGTCTTTTTCCACGCTGCAGCCCATGGCGGCCAGCGTGCGGGCGCGGAAAACGGCCCGTTCTTTGTAAATACAGCAGCGCACCGCGGATTTGGAATCCGGAGGGATAACTTCAAAAGGGATTCGGTACGCGTTTTTTTCCAGCGTGCCCTTGTCAAAAGCTTCTACCACTTTTTTGAGGGCTTCGCGTTTAAAATACACGGCTTTATTGTCAGATGTATTCATAATTACCTATATTTTACCATATTTGGCCCGGGTTCCAAGGGGCAAAAACTAGCGGATTTCCAGCCGGGCCAGCAGGGGGTTATGGTCGGAGCCGCGGGTTACGCGCACGCCGCTGGCCAATACTTTCAATCCCCGCACAAACAAATAATCCAGCGGCTTGCCCATCCAGCGCGAACGCAGATCCGGCTCAAAGGGCACTTCCTGCAGTCCTGCCGAGCGGATGATGCAATGCAGCAGGCGCAGGCGTTTGTGGTTCCAGGAGTTAAAATCACCGCCCAAAAGGATGGGGCCGTTATAGTCTAATAGAATTTCGGCGGCGCCGCGCAGGTTTTTTTCAAACGCCCGAATGCCGGTAAAATTGATGGCATGCAGGTTGACCACCAAAAGGGGGCGTTTGATATTTTGGATGGGGATTAAGGTGGCGAGCGTCATTTTGGGAATGCGGAACACGGGCTCGCGCGACGTGGCAGCAAACGACACTTGCAGCGGCTTGGCAATGCATCCGGTGGCTACGCCGATGGGATTTTTGCCTTTTAGGGAAAAGAAACTGACCGCGCCGTTCCAATGGAAAGCGGTTTTCTCCATAACCTCTTTGACCGCGGGAGAGCGGCGCACCTCTTGGGCCAAGAACAAATCGGCCGCTTGGGACAGCCGGCTAAATTCGGCGGCCCATTCTTTTTGTTTGCTTTTTTGCCAGTTCCATACGCACACGGTAAAACGCCTGGGCAGCGCAGCCTGCGTGGCGCGGCCGTGTTCCACCAAAACATCGCAGGAACGGGGTTTGGAATAGAGCATATTAATAGTAGGGCGTCAGCAGGCGCAAGGTATTGTCCGCCAGCGTGCGCCAGAGCGAAGGCTTGGCGTTTTTATCCCATTTTTCGCTGACGGCGTTGGCTTTTTTATGCGCGATAATTTGATTTACCTCATGCGCCAGTTGTTTGTCCATACACTCCAGATTGCATTCAAAATTCAATTTAAAACTGCGTACGTCCCAATTGGCCGAGCCGATAAACAGCCACGCATCGTCCACCAGCATAATTTTGCTGTGGTCAAAGGGCGGCTGCGTGCGGAAAATTTTAACGCCTTTTTTAAGCAGGCGCGCAAAATTGGAACGCATGGCGCCGTCCATCCCGAAGATGTTGCTTTTGGAAGGCAAAATAATTTCCACGTCCACCCCGCGCATGGCCACTACTTCCAGCGCCGTTAAGATGTTGCTCTCCGGCAGGAAATACGGGGTTACCACCTTTACGCTTTTTTGCGCACAGGCCAATGCCCCCAACACCATAAGTTCAATTTTGCCGTAATCGCCGTCCGGCCCGTCGGGTATCACGCGCGCGGGCATCGTGCCCGGAAGCGGGGCCGACACCTGGAAAGAAGCCGGGATAAAATGTTTCTTGCCGGAAAAAATCCAATCTTCCTCAAATACGCGCGACATTTGGTCTACCACCGGCCCTTCTACCCGAAAAGTAATATCCACAATGGGTTCTTTGGGGTGGGTGTTTACCAAATTTCCTTCCGCCACATTCATTCCGCCGAAGAAGGCGGCCCGGCCGTCTACAATTAAAATTTTGCGGTGGTTGCGCAGGTTGACAAACGGCAGATTGACGGGGCTTTTGGAAGGAAGAAAAACGGAAAACTCCACCCCTCGCATATGGCGCAGGACGGAGGCGATCGTCGGTTTGGAATAATTGAGGCCCACGCCGTCCACCAGCACTTTTACTTTGGCCCCGTTTTGAACGGCTTGTTTAAAAGCGTCCACAAACATTTTTCCGGCGCGGTCGTTGTCAAAGATATAGCTTTGCATCAGCACTTCTTTTCTGGCCGAGGCAATCAAGCGGCACATTTCCGGGTAGGCGCTGTCTCCGTTTACAAAGGCTTGGGCGCGGTTTCCCAAGGCAAAGCGCTGGGGGTGCACTTTGTAGCCCAGGCGCAGCAGCTGCAAAAACGGTTTGGGAATTTCTTTTTCTATTTCTTCTTCCGTTTTGCCCGTAACGGTAAAAATATCCGGCCCTTTGTTGCGAAGCGAAAGCGCTTTTCGGCGGATGCGGTTGATGCCGAACACGATATAGACAATGCAGCCCACCAGCGGCGCCAGCCACACCAGGCCAATCCAACCGAAAGAACTTTTTACGTCGTCTTTGCGGCAGATGATATGTCCGGTTACGAGTATTTGCAATAGCAAAAATAAGAAACCGGCAATTCCAAAAGAAGAGGCGGAAATAGGATCTATGTGCATATTTTTATTATAAAAAAAATGCGCCTTTTGAAAAGTAAAAATATAGGTTAGTGTGCGAAAAACGCGTCGTTTGCGGCGGGCGGCTTACTGCGGGGTGGGCAGCGGCGTGCCGGCCGGCAGTTTGCTGGGGGTGAGGGCCGGCAGGGGCGTAGCGTTGACGGCGCGCGGCATATAGGCTTGGTCGTAGGCGGTGCCGCCGGACACCAAGGCCTTGCGCACCGGCCGGTTTTGGCGGCGCAGGGCTTCTTGGCGCGCCTGCTGTAATTTTTCTTGGCGGGCTTGTTGCTGGGCTTGCTGGCGGGAGGTTAGTTCTTTGTTGCTTTGGGAAATTTGTTCTACAAATTGGTTGTATTCTGCGTCCCCGGCGTATGTGGAAAGTAACGCGTCGCCCTCAAATACAAAGTAATGGGGGGAAGGCGTTTTGTGGTTAATGTCGGAATAGTTCAGCTGATAGACCTGATAGACTTTCCCGGCGGCATGATCCGCCAGATTCATTAAGGTGGCTTGTTCTTCGTATTGGCGCAGAAAATCCCGCAGGCTCACGCCCAGGTTCACGCCGTATTTTTTATTTACGGCCAATACGTCTTTAATATCGGCCGCACAGGCGACAAACGTTTGCGGGTCTTCGGCTTTAAACAAAAATTTGCGGTAATCCGTATCGTCGCTCCCGTATTGCACGAACGCATATTCCGTGTCGTCTTGAGCGGAGAGGGTGGTGTCTTTGGAGGAGACGTTTTCCACGTGATACAGCACATAGGTGCGGTCTTTGCCGCGGAAGAGCTTGGTCAGCTGGCGGGCGTTTTTATCCCAAATGGAAACGGACTCCCGCACGGGGGAAGGCTCCCCGTGCATTTCAATCACGATTTCGGGCGCCTCGGCCTGTGCCTGCAGCCAGCCCGCTCCCGAAAACAGCAAACATAAAATTGCCAGCCATTTTATCTGCATACGGATATTGTAATATAGCTTTTTGATTTATTCAAACAGTTCCGTGCTCAAATACCGCTCTCCGCTGTCGGGAAGAAGTACCACAATGTTTTTTCCCGCGCTTTGCGTCCGCGCCGCCACCTGCAGGGCGGCCCATAACGCGGCCCCGCCGGAAATGCCGGGCAAAATGCCTTGCGTGGCGGCCAAACGGCGGGCGGTTTGCACGGCGTCTTGCGTTTGGACGGGGATGATTTCGTCTATTAACGAGCGATCCAGCACCGGGGGAACGAAATTGGCCCCGATTCCCTGCAGGCCGTGCGGGCCGGAGCGCCCTTGGCTTAACAGGGGCGAGTCCGCCGGTTCCACGGCCACCAACCGAAGCTGGGGGTTTTTCCCTTTTAAAAAACGGCCGGTGCCCGTCAGCGTTCCGCCGGTTCCTACGCCCGCTACAAATACGTCCACCTTTCCTTCCAAATCTTCCCAAATTTCGGGGCCGGTGGTTTGCTCGTGGGCTTGGGCGTTGTGGGTGTTTTCAAATTGGCTGGGCATAAACGAGCCGGGCGTTTGGCGCAGTATTTTTCCCGCTTCGTCTATGGCGCCTTTCATGCCTTGGGCTTTGGGCGTCAGCACCAGGCGCGCGCCCAGCGCTTTTAGCAGTTTCATCCGTTCCGCACTCATATTTTCGGGCATGGTTAATACAATTTTGTACCCGCGCGCGGCGGCCAAAAAAGCCAACGCAATGCCGGTGTTGCCGCTGGTGGGCTCCACGATCGTTGCGCCCGGGCGCAGGCGGCCTTCTTGTTCGGCGGCGTTTAGCATAAAAAGCGCGGCGCGGTCTTTGACGCTAAAAGGGTTAAACATTTCCAGCTTGGCCCATACGTGCCCCGGGCCCGGGTTTAAGCGGGTGACGGCGGCCAGCGGCGTGCGGCCGATGGCCTGTTCTAATGAATTTATTTTCATGCGCATGCCTCAAATCTTTCTTATTATTATAAGTGTTTGTGAAAAGTTTGTCAGCCGTTTGGCTGGCGGACTGTATTATGGAGACGGGAAAATTTTATACAATACAACCACACGCTTTTTAGCGCGTTACCATTTAAAAGGGGACAACTGCCAATGAATAAAAAACTGTTTACACCGGCTGTTTTAGCCGCTGTGTTTGTTTCGGTGGCGTTTTTTTGCGGATGCAAAAAAGCGGAAAATACGGCCTCCATGCCGGCACCTGTCGTAAATGCGATTACCGTCGTGCAGAAAGATCTGCCGTGGGACATTGAATACCCGGCCCAAGTGGCGGGCTCGCTGGAAATTCAAATCCGCGCGCAGGTGGGCGGCATTTTGCAGGCGCGTCTGTACAACGAAGGCGAATATGTAACCGCCGGAACGCAGCTGTTCCAGATTGATGACAAAGAATATAAAGTAGCGTTGGAAAAAGCGCAGGGCACCTTGGCCCAGGCCAAAGCCGAAGAACGCCGTACCCAGCGCACCTATGCGCGCATGAAACGCCTCCGCGCGGACAATGCCGTCAGCCAGCAGGATTACGACAACGCCCTTTCGGCCTATGAAACGGCTCAGGCCAACGTAAAAGTGGCGCAGGCGGGCGTGGGCGAAGCGGAAATTAATTTGGGCTATACCAAAGTAACTGCGCCGATTTCCGGCATTGCGGGCAAGGAAGCCCAGTCGGTGGGAAGTTTGATTTCGCCCGCGGGCGAATCGGGCCTGTTGACGGATATGGTGCAGATTAATCCGCTGTATGTCAATTTCTCCATGCCCAGCCGCCAGTTTGAAAAATTATCGGCCGGTTTTATTTCCGGGCAGATTGCCATCGGCACGGAAGACCAACAGGACAAGCTGGACGCCGCCCAATACCGCAAGACCGCCGCGGCCGATGCCCCGATTTACGTGGAAGTCCTTTTAAACAATGGAAAAGTATACCCGGAAAAAGGCAAAATTGTTTTCTTTGACAGTACCGAAAACACCCAAACGTCCAGCTTGGCCATGAAGGCGGAAGTGGCCAACCCCAACAATTCCCGCGCGTTAATGCCCGGGCAGTTTGTGCGCGTGAAACTGGTAGGAGCGACGTATAAGAACGCCATTCTCATCCCGTCCTCGGCGGTGCTGAATACGGCGCAAGGGATGATGACGTACGTGATAGACGCCAACAACACCATCGTCGCACGCCCCATTCAGGCCCAGCTGCAGGAAGATATGTATATCGTAACCGACGGGTTAAAAGCCGGCGAACGCATTATGAACGGCGGGCTTGTGAAAGTGCGCCCCGGCCAGCAGGTGCAGGTGCAAATGCAGAATTTTGACACCCAGGCCCCGGCCGAGCAGGAAGCCGCGCTGGCGCAAGACGGGCGCAGCACGGCCGTGTTGGAAGAAGAAATAGAAGCCTCCGAAGCGTCCGACACGCAGGCCCTGCCGCAGGAACAGCCTGCCCCGGCCGCTGAAAATGCCGCCCAGCAGGAGGCTGCTCAGCCCGCGGCCGCCGCGGCCCAAACGGCCGAACAACCGGCTCCTGCCGCAGCGGAAACCGCCCAGCCCGCAGCGAATGACACCGTTCCCCAACCGGCGGCTCCTTCCGAGGCCGCCCAAACGGCGCCCCAGCCGGCAGAATCTTCTGACGGAAAATAGGGGGGAAAATGTTTTCTAAATTCTTTATCAACCGTCCGATTTTTTCTACGGTCATTTCGCTGTTGATTTCGCTGGCGGGGATCGTGTCCATCACGATGCTTCCCATTGAACAGTACCCGGATTTAACGCCGCCCACTATTGAAGTTTCGGCTTCGTATCCGGGCGCCAGCCCCGAAGTGATTGCCAACACCGTGGCCGCCCCCATTGAACAGCAGGTGAACGGAGTGGAAGACATGCTGTATATGAACTCCACTTCGTCTTCCAACGGGGATATGTCTTTGGTGGTGTCGTTTAAAGTAGGAACCGACCCCGATCAGGCGATGATTAACGTCAACAACCGCGTGCAAGGGGCCACGGCCACCCTGCCGGAAGACGTCCGCCGCTACGGGGTGGAAGTGAATAAAAAGTCTTCCGCCATTTTGCAGCTGATTGCACTGTATTCCCCCAACGGCCATTCCGATACCACGACCATCGGCAACTACGCGCTGTTAAACATTGTAGACGATTTAAAACGCATTGAAGGCGTGGGCGACGCGCAGGTCATGTCTTCCAACGACTATTCCATCCGCATTTGGATTAAGCCGGATGTCCTTTCCCAGCGCGGCCTTTCCGTAAGCGACATCGTGGCCGCCGTGCAGGCGCAAAACACCCAGCGTTCGGCCGGCAAAATCGGCCAGCCGCCGCTGCCGGTGAAAGTAGACCGGATGTACTCCATCGTGGCGCCCGGCCGCCTGACGGATCCGAAAGAATTTGAAGAAATTATTCTGCGCGCCAATCCGGACGGTACCTCCCTTCGCTTAAAAGACGTGGCCCGGGTGGAACTGGGCAGCCAGACGTATGAATTTAACGGGCGTTTTAACGGCAAGCCGGCGGTGCCGGTGGGGATTTATCTTTCCCCGGGGGCCAATGCCGTGGCCACCGCCAAAGCGGTGGACGAACACATGAAGGAAATCGCCCAAAACTTTCCGCCCGATTTGGATATTGATTACAAAGTGGCGTACGACACCACGCTGTTCGTAACCGCCTCTATTGAAGAAGTTATCCACACGCTGATTGAAGCGATGATCTTGGTGTTTTTGGTGGTGTACCTGTTCTTAAAAGACTGGCGCGCCACGCTGATCCCGTGTTTGGCGGTGCCGGTGTCTATCATCGGTGCGTTTGCGGGCATGCTGCTGTTGGGCTTTTCCATTAACACGCTGACGCTGTTCGGGTTGGTGTTGGCCATCGGCATCGTGGTGGACGACGCCATCGTGGTCATTGAAAACGTGGAACGCATCATGCACGAAGAAAACCTGCCCGTCCAGGAAGCCACCATTAAGGCCATGGGCGAAGTGTCCGGCCCGGTGGTCGCCATTGTGCTGGTGTTGTGTTCGGTGTTTGTGCCGGTGGCGTTTATGGGCGGGCTGACGGGGATTATGTACCAGCAGTTTGCCATTACCATTGCCGTATCGGTGGTCATTTCCGGTTTGGTGGCGCTTACGCTGACCCCGGCCCTGTGTGCGCTGCTACTTAAAAAACAACCGCACCCCACCCGCGGATTTTTCTATCAGTTTGACCGTTTCTTTGAAAAACTGACGGCCAAATACGGCACCTGGGTGGCGTTCTTTATCCGCAAGCTTACGGTGTCGGTCGTTTTAATTGCGGTGCTGTTTTTGGGCGCGTTCGGTTTATTTAAAATCGTGCCCGGCAGCTTGCTGCCCGATGAAGACCAAGGGGTTATTATGGTGGCGGCGCAGTTGGATCCGTCGGCCTCTTTGTCCAACAGCGACGAGGTTGCCGTACAGCTGGAAAACCTGATTATGGCCCAGCCGGCGGTGTCGGAAGTGCTGACTTTCTCCGGCTACGATATTTTAAGCAGTACGCAAAAAAGCAATGCGGTGGCGGCGTTTGTGATGCTCAAACCCTGGAAAGAACGCAAAGAAAAATCGCTTTCTTCCGCGGCGTTGGTGGGCAGTTTGTACGCCCAAGCGCAGACCAAGATTCCCAACGCTATCGTCATGCCGTTTAACCCGCCGCCCATTATGGGCATGAGCACCACCGGCGGGCTGGAAGGCTATATCCAAAACCGCAGTTCCGGCGGCAGCGACGCGCTGGAAGCGCAAACGCAAAAATTTATTGAAGCCGCCAAAAAACGGCCGGAGCTCTCCAGCGTCAGCACAACGTTCTCGGCGGCCATTCCGCAGTATAAGCTGGATGTGGACGAAATTAAAGCCCAAGCCATGGGCGTGCCCCTTTCGGAATTATACGCCACGCTGCAGGGCACGTTCGGCACGTACTACATCAACGACTTTACCTACTCGGGCCGCAGTTTTAAAGTCATGATGCAGGCCGATGGTCAGTACCGCGCCCGCCCGGAGCAAATCTCGGGCATCTACGTCCGTTCCAATTCCGGGGCGATGGTGCCGCTTTCCACTTTGGTTACGCTCACGCCCACCTTGGGCCCGGACGTTGTGGAGCGGTTTAACGTCTTCCCGGCTGCCAAAATTATGGCTACTCCCGCCGCGGGCTACAGCTCCGGCGACGCTATCCGCGCCGTGGAAGAAACCGCCAAAGAAGTCTTGGATTCCGGCTTTACGCTGGCCTGGACGGGCACCGCGTATCAGGAAAAAATCTCCGGCAACGCCTCGGCCGTGGCGCTTTTGTTGGGCATGCTGGTGGTGTTCTTGATTTTGGCCGCGCAGTATGAAAAATGGAGCCTGCCCATTGCCGTATTGCTGGCGGTGCCGTTTGCCATTTTCGGGGCGTTGGCGGGCACGTGGGCCAGAGGCCTCTCCAACGATATTTATTTCCAAATCGCCTTGGTGGCTTTGGTGGGGTTGGCGGCCAAAAACGCTATTTTGATTGTAGAGTTTGCCGTCATGCTTAAAGCCCAAGGCTACGACACGACCCGCGCCGCGGTGGAAGCCGCCAAACTGCGTTTCCGCCCGATTGTAATGACCTCGCTGGCGTTTATTTTGGGCTGTGTGCCGCTGGCTATCAGCACGGGGGCCGGCGCCGCCAGCCGCCACGCAATCGGTACGGCGGTGGTGTTTGGCATGTTGGCCGCCACGTTGATTGCCCCGCTGTTTGTGCCGATGTTCTTTACTTTGCTTAGCGGCGGGCGCACCAAACAGCTGGCGCAAGCCGTTGAAACATCTGAAACCAAAAAGGAGAATGTATGAACTGGAAACAACTGGGAACCGTACTGGCCGCGGTGTGGCTGGGGGGATGTATGCTGGGCCCCAACTACAAACAGCCGGATTTGGATTTGCCGGCCGGCCAAACAGCGGAAAATTTTAGCGTATTTACCAACAGCAAATGGTGGGAAGTATTCCAAGACCCGGTATTAAACCAACTGGAAGCCGACGCCTTGGAACACAATAAAGATTTGCAAGCCGCCATCGCCCGCGTGGATCAAGCCCGTGCGGAAGTGGGCATTGCCACGGCCGACCAGCTGCCCAGCCTGTCTGCGGCGGCGGAATCGGGCCGCGCCGGGGATCAGGCCGGTTCGGGGCAGAGCAAAAGCACGGCCAATGTGTCGGTGTCGTATGAGTTGGATTTGTGGGGCAAATACCGCCGTTTGAGCGAAGCCGCCCAAGCCCAGCTGCTGGCCAGCGAAGCCGCCCGCGATACCGTGCGCCTGACGCTGACGGCGGACGTCGCCAAAAACTATTTTACCCTGCGGATGCTGGACGCCCAGCTGGATATTGCTCAGCGCACTTTGCAGGCCCGCCAGGAAAACGTGCGCATTTACACCAGCCGCTATCAAAACGGTTATTGCACGGAAGTGGACTTAAGACGCGTGGAAGCCAATATGGCCAGCGTACAGGCGCAGGAACAGCAGCTGCGTTTGAAAATCGCTCAGACGGAAACGGCCCTTTCGGTGCTGGTGGGCAAGTCCCCGCGGGAAATTGTAGAAAACAATACGCCGCGCGGGAAAAGCCTGTCCGAAATTACGCTGATTCCGGACGTGCCCCAAGGCCTGCCTTCGGACTTGCTGGCCCGCCGGCCGGACGTGCGCTCCGTGGAGGGGCAGCTGATGGCCGCCAATGCCAATATCGGGGCGGCGCGGGCGGCGTATTTTCCCAGCATTCCGCTGACGGCCTCCGCCGGATACGCCAGCGGGGCGCTGAATAATTTGTTTACCGGTTCTTCCGGCGTGTGGGCGGCCGGCGGCCAGCTGCTGGCGCCTATTTTTGAAGGCGGCAAAATCCGCGCCGAAAACAAAAAAGCCGAAGCGCAATACCGCGAAACGCTGGCTTCCTACGAAAAAACGGTGCAGAGCGCGTTTAAAGAAGCGTTGGACGCAATTTCCGCCAACCAAATCAACCGCGAAATTTTTGATTCGTACAAACAGCAAACCGAAGCCATGCAGCGCAGTTACGAGCTGACCAAAAAACAGGAAGACGCCGGCCTCATCGGCGTAACGGACTTGCTGGACGTGGAAGAAAACCTGCTTTCGGCGGAGATGAATTTGGCCACGGCGCGCAACGACGAGTTGGCGGCTATCGTCAACCTGTCTAAAGCCTTGGGCGGCGGCTGGAACGTGCAGGACGGTTTCGGCCCGTATGAAAATTTAGTCAAAAAACAACAAGCCGCCCTGGCGCCGCAAACGCCGGCGCAGCCTTAGTTTTTGCCGTTTTCTGCATCCCCGCGTTTGTAAGCGCGGGGATTTTTTGTCTTCCCCCGCGCGGGGTACGCCTCTTTCGGAGCCGGCGGACTGGGCGCAAAGCCGGAAATTTAGTAAAATATATATATGAACATACCGGCGCTGTGCCCGTTGGACGGCCGCTACAGCGGCAGACTGGGCGCGCTCAGAAGTGTAATGAGCGAAGCCGCCTTTACTGCATACCGCGTGCGCGTGGAGTGCGCGTGGTTTGAAATCCTTTCCGAATTAAAACTTTTTAAACCGCTTACGAAAGAAGAACGCGGCCTGCTGGCGCAGGCGTGTGAACTGCGTGCGGCCGATTTGGAACACATCCGCGCGTTGGAGTTTGACGGCTACCGCCACATTCCGCCTACCAAGCACGACGTGAAAGCCGTGGAGTATTTTTTGCGTTTGCGCTTGGGCAAAACCTCACTTAAAGACCGCCTGCAATGGCTGCATTTCGCCCTGACAAGCGAAGACGTAAACAGCGCCGCCTATGCCCTTTTGCTGACGCAGGGCGTGGAAAAAGCGCTCCTGCCGGCCTTGGAAAATTTGCAGAAAGAACTTTCGAAACTTGCCCGCAAAGAGGCCCGTTCCGTATTGCTGGCCCGCACGCACGGCCAGCCGGCGGTGCCCACCACGTTTGGAAAAGAAATGCGGGTATTTGCCAATCGGCTGGCGCGGCAGATTGCACAGCTTAAACGGCAGGAAATCACGTTTAAATTTGGCGGCGCCGTCGGCAATTTTAACGCGCATTATGCGGCTTTCCCGCAGGTGCGCTGGCCGCGGGCGGCCGCTAAAATGGCGGCTGTGTTAAACCGCGGACACAAAATGAAAATTTCGCTGACGCCCGTTTCCACCCAGGTAGACCCGCGCGACAGCTACGCCGAACTGTTTGACAATTTGCGCCGGGCGGACGTGGCGCTGTTGGATTTGTGCCGGGATATGTGGCAATATATTTCCGCCGGGTTAGTTCATCAGAAAACGGCGGCGGGGGAAGTGGGTTCTTCCACCATGCCGCAGAAAGTAAACCCGATTGATTTTGAAAATGCGGAAGGCAATTTGCAGCTGGCGGATGCGTTGTTCGGGCTGTTTTCGTGCAAATTGCCGGTTTCGCGGTTGCAGCGGGATTTGTCGGACTCCACGGTGCTTCGCAACATGGCGGCGGCGTTTGGCTATGCGTTGGTGGCGTACCAGTCCATTCTAAAAGGGCTGGGCAAAATTTCGTTTGACCGGGCCGCGGCCCGGCAGGAGCTCAGCGCCCACCCGGAAGTACTGGCGGAAGCCGTTCAAACCCTTTTGCGCGCGGCGGGGTATCCGCACGCGTATGAAACCCTGCGCGATTTTACGCGCGGGCGGGCCGTTACGGCCTGTTTGTTGCAGCAATTTATAGCCGGGCTGCCGGTGGATGCGGCAACCCGTTCCAAACTACAGGCGCTGTGCCCGGAAAACTATCTGGGCCGCGCGCGCGAACTTGCGGAGGAAAAGTATGATTGATATTGTCTGCGGCGGCCAAGCCGGCGACGAAGGAAAAGGCAAAATTTCTGCGTATTTGTCTTATAAAGGGAATTACGATTACTGCGTGCGGGTGGGCGGCCCCAATGCCGGGCACACCGTGGTAAAAGACGGCAAATCCTACACGCTTAAAAACATCCCTTCGGGCTTTTTAAACCCCAAAACCAAATTGGTGTTGGGCGCGGGCGCGTATACCAAAACCGAATGGCTGTTGGAAGAAGTCAAACTGACGGGCACGCGCGATCGGCTGATTATAGACCCGTACGCCGTACTGATTTCCGACGAGCAGACGGCGGCCGAAAAGAATGCGTCCCATTTTATGCAGCACATCGGCAGCGTGGGCACCGGGCTGGGGCAGGCCGTGCGCGACCGGATTGAACGGCGCGACATTAAATTTGCCAAGGACGAACCGCTGTTAAAAGATTTTATTCAAGACGTGCCGGAACTGTTAAACGGTTGCCTGGACAAAGGCGGCGAAATTTTGCTGGAAGGCACGCAGGGAATTAAACTGTCTTTGCTGCACGGGGAATATCCGTTTGTTACGTCGCGCGACACGACGGCCAGCACTTTCTTGGGCGAGGCCGGCCTGGGCCCCAAGTCCGTGCGGGACGTGTATGTGGTGTTTAAGCCTTATATCACGCGCGTAGGGCCCGGCCCGCTGGAAAGAGAACTGACGGATGAAAAACAGCTGGAGGTGTATCATACCAAAGGGCACGAAGTGGGCAGCGTCAGCAAGCGGCTGCGCCGCATCGGCGCGTTTGAATCGCGCTCGGCCGCGCGGGCGATTATGATTAACAACTGCACCAAAATCGCCATTACGCACATTGATATGTTTCCCGGTAATGACCGCGTGAAAAAGTATGAAGATTTCAGCCCGGAAGCCAAAACGTTTTTGGACAATTTAAAAGCGTTGTGCGCACGGACGTATCCGCACCCGGAAATTGCACTGATTTCCACCGGGCCGGATATGGAAGACACGTTGGTGCTTTAACAAAAACCCGCGCTTGTAAGCGCGGGTTTTTTATAGGAGGGTTGCGTTTTTTTACTTCGGGAGAGTATAATAAAAAAAGGGGGATTTTATGAAAGATATCGTTTTTGATTTAGGCGGAGTGCTGATAGATTGGAATCCGCGCTATCTATACAAAAAAATTTTTGCTTCCGAAGAAGAAATGGAATGGTTCTTGTCCAACGTGTGCACGCCGCAGTGGAACACGCAGCAAGACGCCGGGCGGCCGTTTGCACAAGGGATTGCTTTAGCCAAAGAAAAATATCCCAAATATGCGCCGCAGATTGAAGATTATTACAAACGCTGGGAAGAAATGCTGGGCGGGCCCATCAAGGGTACGGCGGCCATTTGGCGTGAGCTGAAAGACAAAGGCTACCGCATCTACGCGCTGACGAACTGGTCGGCCGAGACGTTTCCGATTGCCAAGGCCAAATATGATTTTCTGCAGCAGATGGACGGCATCGTCGTGTCGGGGGAAGAGCATTTGGTCAAACCCGACCCGGAAATTTACGCCCGCCTGTTAAAACGCTTCGGCCTCCATTCGCCCAACTGCGTGTATATTGACGATAACGCCGCCAACGTTTCGGCGGCCGCTATGCTGGGGTTTGACGCCATCCCCTTCCAGAGCCCGGACGCTTTGCGCATGGAACTGCTTAAACGCGGCATTTTATAGTATTTACCGTTAAAATCAACATGCAAAAGCCCCGCCAATCGGCGGGGCTTTTTGACAGGGAATTGAACCGTTTCGGGCTTTGCTCACATAGCAAAGCTAAGCGGCGGGCGGAAGCGGATTTCCTTATTTGGCCGGGCGGAGTTGGGTATATCCGTTCCAGGCAAATAAAGCCTCTTCTTTTTCGTTGGCGTAGACGTGTTCTACTTCGCAGATGTAGAGGTAATGGTCGCCTGCTTCGTGGTATTCTTTCAGACGGCAAACAATCGCCACGCGGCTGTGCACGGGAATTTGGATGGAACTCCCCTCCACCGGGGTCAGCTCCACATGAAAGCGTTCCGCTTTGTCGGTGCTGCGCCCGCTGGTGCTGCCGCAGCCCAAGACGGCTTGTGCAATTTCCGCGCCGGGAATCGTCAGAATCACCTGTTTGGTTTCGCGCACTCTTTCCCCGCTGTACGAGGTTTTAGCCATGGCATACGCAATCATACCGGGATTAAAAGAAAGATACGTCCACCAAGAAACAGTGGCCAGGTTGGTAGTCCCGTCCGGCTTTTGGGTGCATACCACCGTTACCGGGTTGGGCGAAGTGAGCTGGGAGGCTTTGGGTAAAGTAATTTTTTCCATAAAAACTCCTTTTAAATAGTATCCAAATAAATTATATTCAGAAGCGGAAGGAAATTTATTTTTTCATTAAATCCGCTCCGCTGTGCCAGGCCTGCCCGATTTTGTTGCCAACGGCATAGTAGCCGTTTTGCATTTGGTCAAACACAAAGGCCTGCAGTTTGGCCGGGTCTATTTTGCCGGCGGCGTCCAACACTTTTTCATCGGCCAGTACGTTTACGATTTTGCCCAGTACGCGCAGGCCGTACGGTTGGGTTTGCATTTCCGTTACTTCACATTCCAGCGTCAGCGGGTATTCGGTAATTACCGGGGCGTCCACCCGCTCGCTTTTTACCGCGTGCAGCCCCGTGCGGGCAAATTTGTCCGCCAGTTGGTTGGCGCTGGCAATGCCTAAAAAATCGGATTGGCGCAGCGTGTCCGTTCCGGGAACGGCCAGCGTAAAGGCTTTTCTTTCTTTCAGGTTTGCCACCGTTTTGTGCGAGGCTTCCAAATTGAGGGCTACGCAGTCTTCGGCGCAAATGCCGCCCCAGGCCATCATCATAACGTCCGGCGTATTGTCCGGATTATAGGTGCCGATCATATACGTCGGCATCGGGAACAAAAAGGGTTTGACTCCTAAATTTTTCTGCATATGCTTGCTCCTTTTGGCAGGATTGACTTTCCTGCCCTGCGATACTAAAATTATAGGTAAGAATTAAAACTGAAAACAAGTACGTACATTTAGGTAGTATACTTACTTTAAGTAGAGTGTAAAATGAGTTTATCCTGCATTAAAAACGCCAAGCTGGAAGAAACCGGCTTTAACTATACCATGTCTCTTATTCAAGGCAAATACAAGATGTTTATTTTGTATGCCTTAATGGGTTTTGGAGTGGTGCGGTTTAATGAGCTGAAAAAATACATTAAAACCATTTCCTATAAAACGCTGAGCGCCACTTTAAAAGAATTGGAGGCGGACGGATTGGTGCACCGCAAAGAATATCCGCAAATTCCGCCAAAGGTGGAGTATCGGTTAACCGAGAGGGGCAAATCGCTGATTCCTATTTTGGATCAAATGTGTGCGTGGGGGGAGCGGCACCGCAAATAAAAAACCGCCGCAAATAAGGCGGCGGTTTGGCAAAAAGCATTGAACGGCCGGGTTATTCGGCCTTGCTGACCAGTACTTCCATTAATTTATGGCGGCGGAATTTGCGGGGATCTGCCAAAATGCCGTCCGCCTTTAATTTATCGTTCTTATCCAGTTCGCGGCCCAGTTTCTTTTCCGCCCATTGCAGTACGGTAACCGTGGGCGACACATCGGCCGGCACGGGCACGCCCAGTTGGGTAAATACGTCCGCCATTTTGGCGGTGGCGCTGGCCACGATCGACGAGCCGATCGGCCGGATATAGGCGGGGAAAAAGTCATACTCGTCCTCAATCTCGCCCACCATTTCTTCAAAAATGTCTTCCAGCGTCAAAATGCCGGTAATTTTGTCCCCTTCCGTTACGAGGCAGATGTGCTGTTTGCTTTTCATTAATTTTTCCAAAGCGGTGGAAATCAGCGTATCGGCCTCCAGCCGCAGCATCGGGCGCACGATGGAACGGGCCGAAGTGGGCGAGCCGGAAGCCATTTTGGTAGAGAGGAAAATATCTTTAAAATTTAAGTAGCCGATAATGCTTTGCGGATCCTGCGGGTTTTCCCGCACCGGAAAGCGGGTGTGCATATCCAAATGCGCTTTGACGAATGTATCGGCGATGGAATCCCCGGCGTCCAGCATATATACCTGATCCAGCGGCACCTGAATTTCGCGGATTTTGCGGATGCAGAACATCGCGCTGGAGAGCACGATTTTTTCTTCCGTTTTGCCAAACAAGCGGGAAGAAGACGCAATAGCCGCCGCGGTGCGCAGGTCGGTCATGGCGGCCTGCTGGGCTTCTTTGGGGTCGGGCTTTTTGCTGGAAAGCGGTTTTTGGGTAAAAAAGCGCACCAAGGCTTCCATAATGTGCACAATGGGCGACAAAATGGAATACAACACGCGCATGACCGGCGAAAATTTAAGCGTTACAAATTCTTTGTTTTTAATGGCGAAGGTTTTGGGGGTCAGCTCGGCAAACACAATGGTAATAAAACTCAGCGGCACCACCACCACCGCCACGGATACGACATCCGCCAGGCGTTTGGGCAAAGAAAGCCATTCCTGCAAAATGGGGGAAAACATTTCGTCCGCGCCCGCGCCTCCGGCCGCGGCGGCAATGGCGCCCACCAGCGTAATGCCGATTTGCACTACCGCCAAACTGCCTTCCATATGGTCTTTCATAAAAAGCGCCTGTTCGGCGCCCAGGCGTTTTTCCTGGGCCAAAATGGAAAGCTTGGTGCGGGAAATGGAAGCCAGCGCCATTTCGTAGGCGGCCAGCAGGGCGTTTAAAACAAGCATCAGAAGGATGATGAGTATAGTCATGGGATATAGTGTAGCAAAAAAGAAGTATTAGCAAAAGGGGGAGCCCGTCGTGTAATACCGGCCGCGGAGTCGGGTTTTGCTTGACAATCGCCGACGATAAGCATATCCTTTAAAAGAAGAGGATTTTAGTGTATGAAGAAAAAATTTAATGTTACCGGTATGACTTGCTCCGCCTGCCAAGCGCACGTGGAACGGGCGGTTGCCCGGCTGCCCGGCATGCGCTCGGCCGCGGTGAACCTGCTGCAAAACACGCTGACGGCGGATTATGATGAAGAACGCCTGAGCACGCAGGACATTATTGCCGCGGTGCGCGGGGCGGGGTACGACGCTTTTGCCCCCGGCGAAGAAACGGGGGTCTTGTCGCCCCAGCGGGCCGCCAAAGACGAGGCGCGCCGCATCAAGCAGCGTTTTATTGCGTCGCTTGTTTTTTTGGTGCCGCTGTTGTACGTGGCCATGGGGCAGATGCTGGCGCTGCCGCTTCCGAAGGAGCTGACGGAAAACCCCGGCCTTTTTGCGCTCACGCAGTTTTTATTGGTGTTGCCCGTTTTATCCGTCAACCGCCGTTTCTTTACCAACGGGTTTAAACGGCTGGTGCAGGGCGGGCCGAATATGGACAGTCTCATCGCCCTCGGCTCGGGGGCGGCGGTATTGTCCGGCTTGTGGGGGTTGTTTCGCATTTTGGTGTTGATGGAACACCCGGATTGGACGGCCGCGCTGGAGCAGGCTTTTCACGGATTGTATTTTGAATCGGCCGCGATGATTTTAACGTTGGTTACGTTGGGCAAATGGCTGGAAGCGCGGGCCAAAGTAAAAACCTCGGATGCGATTTCAGCTTTGGTTCGGCTGGTGCCGCAGGAGGCGTCTGTGCTGCGGGACGGGAAAGAAGTTTCCGTTCCCGTGCAGGGGCTGGTGCCGGGGGATATTGTGGTCGTTCGCGCCGGCGAGCGGATTGCGGCAGACGGCGTGGTGGTAGACGGCGGCGGCGCCGCCGATGAGTCGGCCCTGACGGGGGAAAGCGTCCCGCAGGATAAGCCGATCGGGGCGGAATTGGCGGCGGGAACGCTGCTTGCCAGCGGCTATGTGGAGCTGAAAGTGGCGCGCACGGGCAAAGACACCGTGCTGGCGCAAATTATTACGCTGGTGGAAGAAGCGGCCGGCAGCAAAGCGCCGATTGCGCGCCTGGCAGACCGCGTCAGCGCCGTATTCGTGCCGACGGTTATCGCCATTGCGCTCCTTACCTTGGTGGTGTGGCTGGCGCAGGGAACCAGTTTTTCGTTTGCCCTGTCTTCGGCCATTGCGGTATTGGTTATTTCTTGCCCGTGTGCGCTGGGGCTGGCCACGCCTACGGCCATTATGGTGGGCACGGGCAGCGCGGCGCGGCAGGGCATTTTGGTCAAATCGGCCGCGGCGCTGGAACGCGCGCATAAGGTTACCACGGTCGTGTTGGATAAAACCGGCACGGTAACCAGCGGGCGGATGCAGGTGGCGGGGATTGTGCCCGGGGCGCAAGCGTCTTTGGAAGAATTGCTTACGCAGGCGGCGTCGCTGGAGCATTTTTCCCAACATCCGTTTGCGCAGGCGCTGTCGGGCTATGCGGAAGAAAAGAATATCCCGCTGGTGCCGGTTTCCCGGTTTGAGGGCATCCCCGGCCGCGGCGTATGCGCCCAAGAAGGGGAAGAACAGCTTAGCGGCGGCAATTTAACTTATATGCAGGAATTGGGCGTAGCGGTTGCGGACGGCGAAAAACTGCTTGCCCAAGAAGCCGCCTTGGGCCGCACGCCGCTTTTCTTTGCGCGTGGGAAAAAGTATTTGGGAATGATTTCTTTTTCCGATACGATAAAGCCTGCCTCGGCGGATGCCGTAGGATTGTTAAAACGCATGCACCTGCAGGTAATTTTGCTGACCGGGGACAACCCGCAAACCGCCCAAAGCGTGGCGCGGGCGGTGGGCATAGACCGCGTGATTGCAGGCGTACTGCCGCAGGAAAAAGAAGCCGTCATCCGCCGTTTGCAGGATGAAGGCGAAGTGGTGGCCATGGCGGGCGACGGCGTGAACGATGCTCCGGCGCTGGTGCGGGCGGATGTAGGGATGGCGCTGGGCGCGGGGACGGACGTAGCGGTAGAATCGGCGGACATTGTGCTGATGAAGGACGATTTAACCGGCGTAGCCACCGCCTTGCAGTTAAGCCGGGCGGTGCTGCGCAACATTAAAGAAAATTTATTTTGGGCGTTTATTTACAACGTGTTGGGCATTCCGCTGGCGGCGGGCGTGCTGTATTTGCCGTTTGGGTGGAAATTGAGCCCGATGTTTGCGGCCGCAGCGATGAGTTTAAGCTCCGTGTGCGTCGTTACCAACGCTTTGCGGCTGCGCTTTTTTAAGCCGGCTCGGATTGCCCGCAAACACCAACACAAGGGGAAAACTATGCGAAAAACATTAATTATAGAAGGGATGGTATGTGCCCACTGCGCTGGGCGCGTGGAAAGGGCGCTTAATTCTATCCCCGGCGTACAGGCCAAAGTGGATTTAAGCCAAAAATGCGCCGTGGTAGAATCTCATGCGCAAATCACGGACGAAACCCTCAAGCAAGCCGTGCAAAAAGCGGGGTACGAAGTGGTTGCCATCAATTAGCCGTTCTGAACGCCAAAAGCCGGGTGCTTGCGCCCGGCTTTTTTGCGGGATAATTGATACAATAAAAGAAAGCACTTCCCGGCAAAAGGAGTTTAGTATGAACCATTTCGGTTTTGTAAAAGTGGCGGCGGCGGTGCCGTCCGTAAAAGTGGCGGATCCCGCCTATAACGCCGCGCAAATGGAAACTTGCCTGCGCCAAGCCGTGCGCGAAGGCGTGCGGGCGGTGGTGTTTCCGGAATTGGGGGTTACGGGGTACACCTGCGGCGATCTGTTTTTAAAACCTTTGCTGCTGGACGCCGCCGAACGCGTGCTGGGGGCGCTTTTGCGGCGGACGGAAAACCTGGACATTGTTTTTATGGCGGGGCTTCCCGTACGCGCGGGAACGGTGCTGTTAAACGCGGCGGCGGTCTGCTACCGCGGCGAAATTTTGGGCGTGGTGCCCAAAACGCACTTGCCCAATTACAACGAATTTTATGAACGGCGCTGGTTTGCTTCCGCCCAGGAATGGGGCGGCGGCGAAGTGGAGCTGTGCGGGCAGGTCGTGCCCGCGGGGCCGGATTTGCTGTTTGAAGCGGGCGGAATGAATTTCGGCGTAGAAATTTGCGAAGATTTGTGGGCGGTGGTGCCGCCTTCTTCGCGCCTTGCGCTGCAGGGGGCGGACGTTATTTTTAACTTGTCTGCGAGCAACGCCCTGACGGGCAAATACGCCTATGTGCGCCAGTTGGTGGCCCAGCAGTCGGCCCGGTGCCTGTGCGGGTACGTGTATGCTTCGTGCGGGTTTGGCGAATCAACGACCGACGTCGTATTCGGGGGCAATGCGCTGATTTACGAAAACGGCACGCCGCTGGCTTTCTCGGAACGGTTTTCCACCCAAGCGCAGCTGGTAAGTGCGGAAATAGACGTGGAGCGCCTGCGCGCCGAGCGCGCGGTAAACACCACGTTCCGCGCCGATGCCGCCTACGAAGCGGCCGAGCCGTATGAACGGGTGGAAACGGGAATGGCGCCGGCGCCGGTATTATCTTTGTCCCGCCCGGTTTCCGCGTTGCCGTTTGTGCCCAAAGGAAGCGCGTTGAACGAGAACTGCCAGGAAATTTTTAACATTCAGGTAACGGGGCTGGCCACGCGCCTTGCCGCGGCGCACGCCCAAACGGCGGTAGTGGGCATTTCGGGCGGGCTGGACTCCACGCTGGCCCTGCTGGTATGCGCCCAAACGTTTGACAAGCTGGACTGGCCGCGCAAAAAAATTATCGGCGTTACCATGCCCGGCTTCGGCACGACCGACCGCACCTACCAAAACGCCTTGGCTTTAATGAAAAATCTGGGCGTTACCATTCGGGAAGTAAACATTCAAAAAGCGTGCGAACAACATTTTTCGGATATCGGCCATAACCCCAAAACCAAAGACGTTACCTACGAAAACACCCAAGCGCGCGAACGCACCCAGGTGCTGATGGATATCGCCAACCAAACAGGTGGAATTGTGGTGGGGACGGGGGATTTGTCCGAACTGGCGCTGGGCTGGGCCACGTATAACGGGGATCATATGTCCATGTATGGGGTAAACGCGGGCGTGCCCAAAACGCTGGTGCGGTCGCTGGTGTTGTGGGCGGCGCAGCACGAAACGGGCAAAAAAACGCAGGCCGTATTAAACGATATTGTGGCTACGCCCATCAGCCCCGAGCTGCTGCCCGCCACCGCCAAAGGCCATATCGCCCAAAAGACGGAAGATCTGGTCGGCCCGTATGAACTGCATGATTTCTTTTTGTATTATTTCCTGCGGTACGGCTTTGGCCCGGCAAAAATTTATTTCTTGGCCAAGCACGCGTTTGATAAAAAGTTTACGCCGGCCGTTATCAAAAAATGGCTGCAGGTGTTTTTAAAGCGCTTCTTTGCCCAACAATTTAAACGCTCCTGCCTGCCGGACGGGCCGAAGGTAGGGTCGGTGGCGCTTTCGCCGCGGGGCGACTGGCGCATGCCCAGCGACGCCAGCGTACAGGCCTGGCTGGCGGAAGCCGAACGCCTGCGCTGAAATGGCGCCGGCCACGCAAGCGGGAGAAGCTATGTTTGACGTTATTATTATCGGGCTGGGCCCGGCGGGCAGTACGTTGGCCCGGCTCCTTTCCGGCAAGCAAAAAGTGCTTTGTTTGGATAAAAAAACAGACGCTTCGGACAGTTTTTCAAAACCCTGCGGCGGCCTGCTGGCGCCGGACGCGCAAAAGGCGTTGGCGCGGTTTGATTTGACGCTTCCCAAATCCGTTTTGGTAGACCCGCAGCTCTTTTCCGTGCGCACGATTGACTTGGCCAGCGGGCTCTGCCGCCACTATCCGCGTTTCTACATCAATATGAACCGCCACCGTTTTGACCGGTGGCTGATTTCGTTAATTCCAAACAGCGTATCCGTGCAATCGGGCGCGCAAGTGGTGCGCGCCGCGCAGGAAGCAGACGGCTCTTTTTCGGTAACGTTTCGGCAAAACGGCAGCCTGCACACGGCCCGCGGGCGGCGCCTGGTGGGGGCGGACGGGGCCGACTCGTTTGTCCGGCGGACGTTTTTCCCCCGGCACGTTATCCGCAGCTACACGGCCGTACAGCAATGGTTTGTGGATACGCACAAAAGTCCTTTTTATTCCTGTATTTTTGACCCGGCGGAAACGGACTGCTACGCGTGGTCTGTTTCCAAGGACGGATATTTTATTTTTGGCGGCGCCTATCCCGTGCAGGGAAGCCGGGCGCGCTTTGAGCGGCAAAAAAAGAAACTGGAGCGGCTGGGCCTTCAGTTCGCAAACCCGCTTAAAACGGAAGCGTGCCGCGTGTTGCGTCCGGCGGGGTGGAAAGAATTTTGCCTGGACGGAAACGGCGTATTTTTAATTGGCGAGTCCGCCGGCTTTATCAGCCCCAGCAGTTTGGAAGGCATTTCCAGCGCGTTTGAAAGCGCCCGCCGGCTGGCGGATTCTTTTGAGCAAACACCCGGCCGGGCGGAACACCGCCGCTACGCGCGCAGCACGTTGCGCCTGCGGCTAAAATTGTGGAGTAAGCTGTTTAAATGTCCGTTTATGTACCGGCCGTTTTTGCGAAAATGGGTAATGAAAAGCGGCCTGCAAAGTATTGCAGTCCTTCGCTCCTAACGCTAAAGCATACATCAAAAACCCCGGGGAAACCCGGGGTTTTGTAATTAGTCGTTTAAAAAACTTTTTCCAAACCGAAGCGGCGGCAGTTTGAAATAATCCGCCAGGGTTTGGCCCAAGTCGGCATAGGTGTCGCGCCCGCCGATAAACTGCGGCTTTACCTCCGGGCCAAACATAATCACCGGCACATGCTCGCGGGTGTGGTCGGTGCCTTTGTAGGTAGGGTCGCAGCCGTGGTCGGCCGTGATAAACGCCACATCCCCCGGCTGCATTTGCGCGGCCAGTTCGGGCAGGCGGGTGTCAAAGTATTCCAAGCCTTTGGCGTAGCCTTCCGCGTCGCGGCGGTGGCCCCACGTCATATCAAAATCCACAAAGTTCGTAAACACGAGGCTGAAGTCCGGCGCCGCTTTGGCTTGCGCGAGGGTAACGTCCCACAGTTCTTCCAGGCCGGATGCTTTTACCGCTTGGGTAATGCCCTGCTTGGCGAAAATATCGGATATTTTCCCGACGGAAATCACTTCCCCGCCCGCGTTTTTTATTTCGTCCAACACGGTAATCATCGGCGGTTTGACGGAATAGTCGTGGCGGTTTTTGGTGCGTTTAAATTCGCCTTTCTTTTCACCTTCAAACGGGCGGGCAATCACGCGGGCAATGTTGTAGGGCGCCACGTGTTTGAAAGCAATTTCGCATACCTTATACAGCCGCTCCAAGCCGAAATGCTTTTCGTGCGCGGCGATCTGGAAGACGCTGTCCGCCGACGTGTAGCAAATGGGTTTGCCGGTTTTAATATGTTCTTCGCCCAGTTCTTCAATAATGGCGGTGCCGGAGGCGGCCTTGTCACCCAGAATGCCGGGCAGGCCGGCTTCGGCGCAGATTTTTTCAATCAGTTCCGGCGGGAAGGAAGGATAGTCCGGCTTAAAATAGCCCCACTCAAACTGTACCGGGGATCCCGCCATTTCCCAATGGCCGGAAGAAGTGTCTTTGCCGTGGCTGATTTCGCGCATAAAACCGTATTTGGAAGGGAGCGAAACGGACGCTTTGGTTTGCGCGCCCGCCGCGGGAGCTTTGCCCGTGGAAGCTTCGGCCGCTTTAAAAAGGCCCAGCGCCGCCAAATTCGGCACGTTCAGCCCGCCGCGCGCGGCGGCGATGTGCCCCAGCGTGTCAGCCCCGGCGTCGCCAAATTTGGCGGCGTCTTCGGCGCCTCCGATTCCAAACGAATCCATCATCAAAATTACAGCTCTTCCTTTACGGGTCATAGGTGCCTCCTGCTTTTCTTTTATTATACCCCAAAAAAGTGCCGCCGTCTAATCGCTTTGTCGCTGCGCCAAAGAAAGAGCAAAATGGTATAGTATATAACCAAAGGGGGAGTTATGAAACAAGCGTACGTAAATATGCGAAATTTTTGGCTGGACGTTAAAAATCTGGAAAACCGCAAGGGCGTTATTGAAATCGGGCCGGATAAAATTTCCGTGGCCGGCATTGAAATGGCGATGCAGGACGGAAATGAGGTAAAGCATTTGTTTTTAGCCACCAATTCGTTGGGGGACAGCAGCCTGTATTTTGAAAACAACAGCAAAAGCGGTTTGGGCGGCATCATCGGCGGGCACGGGCACGAAGCCCTGCAGGAAACGGCCGCGCGGATGTTGGCGCACGCCAGCAAACTGACCGGGGAAATGACGGCGGTGGCCGCGGGGGGCGAATTGCCTCCGCCTTCTTCGCCGCAAATGGTGCGGCTGTTTGCCGTGTCTAAGGAAAAATTGTTCTATACGGAATTGCCCGAAGTAAATTTGCGCAATCCGGAAAATAATTTTTATCCGTTTTTTGCTTATTCCCAGCAAACGCTGGGGCTGTTCCGCGAGCAGGAAACGCAGGCTTCTTCTAAGCCGGGGCATTCTTAATTGAAATTAAGTTTGGCACCCAAAAAGCCGCCTTTCGGGGCGGCTTTTTTGAACGGTTAATCGCAGTTTATTTTTTCGTCTATTATATACAGCGGGCGCTGTTTGGCTTCTATAAAAATACGGCCCAAATACTCGCCGATGATGCCCAGCGAAATAAGCTGTACGCCGCTGAAAAACAATATAGCCACCATCAGCGAAGCATACCCGCTGACGGGGTTGCCGTATGCTATTTTTTGAAATGCAATCCACAACGCATACAAAAACGCAAATCCGGAGACGCTAAAACCGAAGTACGTCCACAGCCGAAGCGGCACCGTGCTGGAGGCGGTCAGCCCTTCCAACGCAAAATTCCACAGCCGCCAGTAATTCCACTTGGTTTGCCCGGCTTTGCGTGCTTGGCGTTTAAACGGAATGGCCGCCGTTGGAAATCCCACCCAATTAAACAGGCCTTTCATAAACCGTTCCCGCTCCGGCAGCGCAAGCACCGCCTGGGCGGCGCGGCGGCTTAATAAACGGCAGTCCCCGGCGTTGGCGGGCAGCGGCCGCGTGGAAATGGCGTTGTAGCATTTGTAAAAGCACCCGGCGGTAAAACGTTTTAAAAACGAATCTTGGCTTCTGTCGCAGCGTTGGCCGTACACCACGTCAAACCCTTCTTTGTATTTTTGCAGAAACGGAATAATTAACTCCGGGGGATCTTGCAGGTCTGCATCCAGGATAATAACGGCGTCTGCCTTTGCCGCCTGCACAAGGCCGGCCGTCAGGGCGGCTTCTTTGCCGAAATTGCGCGAGAGCGAAATCACTTTCACGGCAGGATTTTGCCGGGCCCACGCTTTAAGCAGCTCGGCCGTTCCGTCGCTGCTGCCGTCGTTTACAAACACATATTCAAAGCTTTCCTGCGGCAGCTGTTTAAGGACTTGCTGCACCGCATCCCAAAATAAAGGCAATACTTCCTGTTCATTATATACAGGCACCAGCAGAGCTGTTTTCATAAAGATTTCCTCCTGCTACATTATATTATTTTCCTTTTTTGTTTGGGCGGCGCCGCTGCCAAAGCCAAGCGATCAGGCGGCCTTTCCGGGGGGAAAACGGCTATTTTGGCAGGCGGGTTTTAAACGGATAAATGCTATAATAGTTACGCGGCGGGCCCCTGCCGGGGCGCGCACCGGGGGACAAACGGATGCAGCGCATTTCCTTTCGCTTCTTTATTGTATTTTTTATGGTCGCGGCGGCGGTCATCACCGCAGGCGTGCTGTTGTATTGGCAGCAAGTAAGCGGCATTCTGGAGCGGGACGTAAAATCCCACGTGGCGGCCGCCAGCGAAGAAGCCGCTTCCGACTTCAACCGCCTCGTTCAAAACGACCAGCAAGTATTGGAATCCATCGCCATCACGGTGGAGGACACGTATCCGTGGGGGGATTCCGTCAACCTAACCGAATTTTTGCGCCGGCAGACGCGGCATAATTATTTTAAATTGCTGGGGGTGATTACGGAGAAGGGAGACGTCTTTTTGTCTTCCGAACGTTCTTTTAGCCCCGTTTTTATTACAGACGTATTGGCCCGGACATTGGAGGAGGGGAATTACCTGTCTGTGCGCCAAGCCGATCCGGCCGACGGCAAAGACGTGTTGGTGCAGGCCGTATTGCTCAAAAAACAAGGCCGCCCGGTGGGGGCGTTGTTTGCCCTGCAGGATCCGGGGCGCTACCGGCCGCTGTTGGCGCTTTCGGCTATGGGCAACAAAGGGTATTCTCTGGTGATTGAGCGCAGCGGCAAACCGGTGCTGGGGTATCGCTTCCCCCGGTTTTCCAATGCATTTGAGGAACTTGCCGCCGTGGATTTTGACGGGGAAATGACCCCCGCCGCCCTGCGCCAGGCCGTGCAGGACGGGAAACACTTTATGGTGGGGTTTCGCGGGCCGAACGGACACCGATTCCTGCATTTTATTCCGCTTCAGATTAATGATTGGTATATGGTGTCGGCCCTGCCTACAACCTATGTGGAGCATCAGGCGCGCCAGCTGACGTACTTGTCGTTAATTTTATTTCTTTCCATTTTTGTTATTTTTTGCGCGCTTATTTTTTACACCATTCATATGCGCACGTACAGCAACCGCCAATTGTTTGCCACGGCCTTTGTAGACCAGCTGACGGGGGCGGACAACTTTAACCGCATGTGCGAGCAATTCCCGGAAAAACTGGCCGGCTTAAACGGCAAAGCGGCCCTTGTGATTTTTGACATCAATAAATTTAAAGTCATCAACGATTTGCACGGGTACGAGCGGGGCAACCAAGTGCTTCAGCGGGTGGCGCGCGTGCTGCGCGAAAATATCAGCCCGGAAGAATGTTTCTGCCGCTCCACGGCGGATAACTTTATCCTGCTGTTAAAATATACCGACCGCAAATCTTTCCGCTCGCGTATTCATGCGCTGGCCACCCAGCTGCGGCGGGACTGCACGGTGGAAGACTCCTGCCTGATGATTGACGTGGCTTTTGGCGTGTATGAAGTAACGGAAGACATTCCTTTCTATATTATGTTAGACCGCGCCCACCTGGCATTGGAAAACGCCAAGAAAATGTCGTTTGACAAATGCCAGTTCTACGACGAGGCCGACCGCAAACGGATTGTGGCGGAAAAACAAATTGAAAACACGATGGAAGCCGCCTTGGATCACGGCGATTTTTCCGTTTATCTCCAGCCCAAGTGCGACTTCGCCACCGGTCAAATGCGCGGTGCGGAAGCGCTGGTGCGTTGGAACCAGGCCGAGCAGGGACTCGTAAAACCGGATGATTTTATCCCCATTTTTGAGAAGAACGGATTTATCCTGCGGCTGGATATGTTTATCTTGGAAGAAGTGGCCCGGCTGCTGGCGGCGTGGAAAGTGAAAGGGCTGAACCGGGTGCCGGTGGCGGTCAATTTTTCGCGCCTGCATTTAAACGATACGCGCTACATCCCGCAGATGCTGCGCGTGGTGGACAAATACGACGTGCCCCACGAAATGATTGAAGTGGAACTGACCGAAAGCGTGATTTTTAATAATTTGGAACGGGCGCAGAACGTCATTAACCGGCTGCACCGGCTGGGCTTTTCGGTGGCAATGGATGATTTCGGCTCCGGCTACTCTTCGCTGAATGTGCTGAAAAGCCTGCAGTTTGACAGCATCAAATTGGATAAGGAATTTTTAAGCGGATTTGAAAATAATCCCCATGCCCACCAGGTCATTGAAGGCGCCGTGGCGATGATTAAATCGCTTGGCATACAGGTAGTGGCCGAAGGCGTGGAAACCGGCGAACAGGCCGATTTCCTGCGCCATACCGGGTGCGATTTGGCGCAAGGGTATTTCTTCTCGCGCCCGCTGCCGGCGGCCCAGTTTGAAGCGCTGCTTTCCAAAACCACTTCCGCCCACTAATCCGCCGCGGCCCGCCCGCGGCGTTTGGTTATTGAAGAACCCCGCCAAAAAAGATAATATCCAAGTAGGGGGCATTCCCCCTGCAGCAAGACTTCTTATTTAGCAAATATCTTAATTACATAGAGGAGTGTCGTATGGCTTCGTCCAAAAACCATAAGATTCTTACCGTCATACAAACGATAGGCCGTTCGTTCTTCCTGCCGATATCCATTCTCCCCGTAGCGGGGCTTCTATTGGGTATCGGCGCTTCTTTTTCCAACCTTTCTACGGTGCAGCAGTACGGGTTGGAATCCATCATGGGGGCCGGTACCGTGCTCAACCATGTGTTTATGCTGATGAGCTCCGTGGGCAACGCGGTGTTTGCCAACCTGCCGCTGCTGTTTGCCTTGGCGGTGGCGATGGGTATGGCCAAGGAAGAAAAAGCCGTGGCCGTGCTTTCGGCGGCGCTGTCGTTTATCATCATGCACGTAACCATTCACGAACTGCTGGTTTTCTCCGGGCAGGTGCTGCCCGACGGCAAACTGGCTTCGGATGTCATCGCCGGCACTATCGGCACGACGCTGGGCATTCAAACCTTGGAAATGGGTATTTTCGGCGGGATCTTGGTGGGGCTGGCGGTGGCCTGCCTGCACAACCGCTTTTACCGCATTGAATTGCCGGTGGTATTCTCGTTTTTTGGCGGTGTGCGCTTTGTGCCGATTATCTGTACTTTGGCCGCCATTGTGCTGGGGGTTATCTGCTTCTACATTTGGCCGCCGATCCAACGCCTGATTTTGGCCAGCGGCGCCTTGGTGGTAAAGACCGGCTACTACGGAACATTTATCTTTGGGTTTATGGAACGCGCGCTGATTCCGTTCGGCCTGCACCATGTGTTCTATATGCCGTTTTGGCAGTCGGGCCTGGGCGGTGCGATGAACATTGACGGCACAATGTATTACGGCGCGCAGAACATTTTCTTTGCCCAGCTGGCTTCGCACAACACCCAGCACTTTGCCATTGAAGCCGCCCGCTTTATGACGGGCAAATACGCCATTATGATGGGCGGATTAATGGGCGCCGCGCTGGCTATGTATAATACCGCCAAAACCAACAAACGCAAACTGGTGGGCGGGCTGTTGTTCTCGGCCGCGCTGACCTCGTTCTTAACCGGTATCACGGAACCGATTGAATTTACCTTCCTGTTTGTGGCGCCGCTGTTGTATGTGGTACACTGCGTATTTGCGGGGCTGTCGTTTGTGCTGATGCACGTGTTCCAAATTACCATCGGCACGACATTCTCGTGCGGGTTGATTGATTACGTGCTCTACGGCGTGATGCAGGGCAACGACAAAACCAACTGGGTGCGCCTGCTGCCGATTTTCGTCATCTACTTTGTGGTGTATTACTACCTGTTCCGCTGGGTAATCTTGAAGTGGAATTTGCCTACGCCCGGCCGCGAAGCAGACGATCAGGAAACCAAGCTCTACACCAAAGCCGATTACCAGGCCAAGCAAGAAAAGAAAGAAGCCGCCGAACAAGCGGCGCAAACGCCTGCCGCCGCCCAAGCGCCGGCTGAGCAACCCTCCGGCTTTGAGCGCGACGAACAAATGGAAAACATTATTGCCGGTTTAGGCGGGTTGGACAATATGGAAAACCCGGAATGCTGCGCTACGCGCCTGCGCTTAAACGTGCAGGACAGCAGCAAAATTGACAAGGCTCTTCTTAAAAAAGCAGGCGCCTTGGGCGTAGTGATTAACGGCACCGCCATCCAGGTAGTATATGGCCCGGTGGTAAGCGTTATTAAACCGAAACTCCAAGAGTATATGGATAAAAAACGCGCCGCCGGAAAATAAGTTTAGCCGATGCATTAAAAAGCGCCTCCTCAAAAGTGAGGAGGCGCTTTTTTGCGGGACAATTCCAATGGGCGGATTTTCTGAACAGGCGTATAAAAAACCCCGGGCATATGCCCGGGGTTTTGCACATGTATTTTTGTTAGAACGAAAGCGTTTCTATCTGCTCCGGCGTTTTGTCCAGCGGCAAGACCTGCGAAGAAACGGAGGCAAAGTCTATCTTGCTTAAATCAATTTGCCGGATTTGGCTGTTGTTCATCGTGCGGTAGTAGAAAGCAGGGTGCGTCATATCGGTTACGCTCGTCCATTGGGTGGCGCTGGGCAGATCCGGGATTTTTTCGCCCGCCGCAAATTCCACCCCAATCGGGATGTCAAAGTTGTTTAAAATATGAAACGCCTGCAATACACCCGCCTGCGCCGTAGGCGCTTGGGGAGCGGTGTGCAGATAGAAAAACGCCCGGACAAAGCGGGAAGGGGGGGTAATGTCCCCCGGCAGGCCCCACATGCCGGCGCCGGCCCCAAAAGCCGCTAAGGTGGTATCGCCGTAGGAAACGGGTTTTACGTCGCCCGCCTGCAGGTGCACGTAGTTTTTTAAATGCGTTACCTGCCACGGAAAAGAAGGGGAATTGGTCAGCACGCCCACGGTGTTTTCGTAGATGTGCCGCTCGCCGTTGTTCTCAATTTCCAGCACGATGCTCCGCCCCGTAGCGTCCGCGATGCGCCAATGCCCGGTGGAAGCGGTTTCTTGCCCTTGCTGCGGGGGGTAAATGGTGATGATGTCAATTTTTTTCAAGCCTTTAATCACTTCGTCTACGGTGGCGAAGTTGGTCAGCATCCAGCGCACCAGTTCCACATCCGCCACGGACTTTTTGGCCCGCTTCGGGTTAAACGGGGCTAAACTGCCATAGCCGGAAAAATAAAAAATACCGGCGGCCAAGCCTTTTTCGTTCACGCCTTCGCCGATAAAGGGGGCTTTGACGACACTAATCCCCACGGCACCGTATTTATTTTTCCAGGAAAGGCCGTTTTGCCCCTGCGGCGTAAGCGAGGTGTTTTGTTGCCCCCGCGGCATAATGACCAGTTGGCTTTCCAGCGGAAACCCGCCCCACTCAATGGTGCGCGCCTGCAGGCGGGCGCCGTCTTTTGTTTGAAACGCAATGCCGGTGCAGGCGTCTGCCGGCGTTTGCCCGGCCAGCAGTCCGGCGGCCAGCAGGCAAGAGAAAATTTTTTTCATACACGTCCTCCTTTCCCTTATTATAAAAAAGTTTATTTCTGCAAACGGGGTTTTTTTATATTAGAATTTTAAATGAGTTAAGCATTGCTGGATGCAGCGTTTGGGAGCAAAAGGGTTTTTTCGTTGTTGCTGGCAATCTAATCCGCTATAACGTGGTGTAATCCGCGCTCAAGTATGCAGCGTTTTCCAGATGGCGCACGGCTGGTTGAAAAGATGATTTTATCGGGGGAAACATATGGATTGGCGCCAATGCTACCATTTTGCCCGGCGTAAAAATAGGGGAAGGGGCCATGGCAACAAAAGATGTGCCCTCCCGGGCTGTTGTGGGCGGTGTGCCTGCTAAAGTATTGAAAATAATAGAGAGTTCCGAAGCAAAAGTCCTTTCAAACGCAGACAGGTTGTGTGAGGCCAGCAAATAAGTTGTTTCCGCGAACGCCGGGGCGTCTAGAAAATAAAGCTCATACCGCTATCCGGCAATCCTGCAGGAAAGCCGAACGGCGGCATGAGCTTTTTTGTAAGATACAAAAAACGCGTCCGGATTATTGGCCGGTAATGGAGCGGCACAAGCTGTGGCCGCGGGAGTCCGACCAGACGCAATTGTCTTTTCCGGGTGTGGAATCATGATGGTTGTAGTACAGCCACATGCTGGCTACTGCATTTTTATTATAGAAACACGTGGAACTGGTATTATTGTCCAAATTTTGACAAAGCGTTACAATAAGTACGCCCAGCGATTGGGAATTGGCGGAATGATTATTAAAGGCCACCGGCCCGCAAAAGGCGGTATTTGCAGAGCCTACGTTACAGCCGGAAGGGAAGGAATAGTCCAGGTCGGATAAAGAATAGGCATATGTGCCATTTGCCAAATAATATAATTCTTGTGCATTGCGTATGCTGCGGCCTATTGCTATATAGGGGGCAAAACGGCTTTTGTCCACCGCTTTTTGATATTGCGGCAAAGCGACGGCTGCCAAAATACCAATAATCAACACAACCACTAACAGTTCAATTAACGTAAAACCTGTTTGCTTGTTTTTGGCACTGTTTGTAACCGAAAATAAAATGTGTTGATATATTTTTCCCATAATTCAGTATAGCAAAAAAAATGGGGTCGCCGCCGGCATCATTTCGCCGTTTTTGCATATCAAACGGGATTCTGAAAGGCTGCAGCGACTGGATGAGGCATACCAAGGGGAAAATAGAGAGGTTTTGCTCCCCAACGGGGTAAGTGTTGCATTCCACGCGGCAGTAAAACCCAATTATATGCGGCGCAACAAACGGGTTAAAGCCAATCCCGAAGCACCCAAGATAGACAAAAGGACGTATTATAAAGCGCTTGCCTTACAGATACGGGAATATATGCGCGTGAATGACCTTTCCCAGCGGGAATGTGCCACGGCCCTTGGTATGAGCTCCGCCCGCGTGAGCCAGCTACTGAGTGAAAAAAGGGAAAAAATTAATAAATAAGCTTATTTTTTAACTCGGGTCTATTTCTTTTAAATCCCCATTTTTATCTTTTATATATCTGCTGTGAATTTTTTCGTCTTTAACTATCTTTTGTAATATATTTATAAAATCCTTTATTTGAATAGAATAAAGTGAGTTGTTTTTTTCTTTGTCTGAAGTAAAAAAGAATCCATTTAAAGAATTTCTCTCATTATAAGAAAGTATAAATATAAAACTATGAATTAAATAGTTACATAATTTTTTAATATTCAGAGAGTGTTTAGCCGGATTATTCAGATCAAAAACTTGATCAATATTATGCCAGTTAAATAAATTAACGTGTTTAATATTGGGGTATTTTTTTATAGGGCAAGAAATTTCTTTTAGTTTATAAGACAATTTAGATGCTTCGAACAATTTCCTAACAATATATGCCGAAATGAAGATTGCTTTTTCGTAAGCAATATCCCGGGATTCAGATAACTTCGTTTTGAATCTTGCCCGATATATAATTTGGCTTAGTTTGGATAATTCTTTTTTCCAAGGACGAGAATCAAAAATCATATAATATGTCCCTTAAATATAATAGACGCTAGTTGCTTTAATTTATTTTATATTTCCCATGAGGTTCTTTTCTGATTTTATTTTCTCTCATTAATATTCCTAGGATAGAATAGGTTAGATAATCTTTTTGTTTGCCGGCATTATCTGAATGTAAATTAAGATATCTTGCGAATTCAGCATTTTTTATACCATCGGGATTAGCTTCTAAAAACTCTAATATAGCTTTTTTCATAAAGTCTAGTCCTATAGTTGCCAGTTCATAAACTCCAACAGGCAAATTTAATTCCCGTTTCGAAGAAGTGATAGAAGGGTTGGGCGTGACTGAATTCTTTAAGATTCCGCCATTTTTTTCTGTTCCAAAAGAGGCAATAAGTTCTGCTTCCAGTGTTAAAGCTTGCTGTTCAGTTAAATTGTCAATAAGAGTACTTACAATAACTTTTCCGCCATCTTGAATAATTTCTTGGATAAACTGCCCTTTGTTTGTATTGTCTATATTTAGTAAGTGTTCATCTTTTCTCATCCCTGTCCCTTTTCCTATATAGAAAATTTGTGCGGGATTTTTTCTTCCATCTTTTAAGGCATAAATATAAAAAGAATAATCTTTATTTTTCATAATCAGATTTCCATATTGATAAACTCTTTGTTTTGATTATATTAATTTTTAGTTTTATACAAAATTAAATTCTGGGCAGTTAAATGAAGGGCAAAAGGATACAAAGATACCTTTTGCCCTTGCTTTTGGGGGCAAAATGCGCCACAGGCAAAAGTATCCGTTTGCCCCAGAGAGGCTTAAAACAAAAAATCCCCGACGATAGCCGGGGATAAACAAGCTAAAAAGGCATTAAAAAATCCCATCCAAAGTTCGATGGGAGTAAATATGGGACTCGTTTTTAGAATATTTTTACAACTTTTTCTCCACCAATGTCATTTATTGGCATATTTTGCTTTCCCGACGAGAACGAACCCTTAAAAACGGCTTCTAACCACATTTTTGTTTGGGGCACTTTTGACAAGGAATTGCACGGTTAATTGTAAGAAAACGGCCAGCTAAAATTAAAATAAATAAACCATTTTCCAACAGTTTTACACACTTATTGTAAAACCTAAAGGGTGCTTGCGGCTGACTTTGCTAAAAAATATGATAAACTAAAAAAGAATTTATAAGACTATTTCCTTGCATGGAAACGGTTTTATGTTATTCAATTTTTTGCATATCAAGGATCTCCATAATGATTTCACTGCTTAAAACTTTTTTTAACCGCGCCTTTTTGGCTCTGTTTTGTACGCAATACTTAGGAGCATTTAACGATAATTTTTTTCGCACGGCAATGGCCACGTTTGTGACGTATAAAGTAACCAGTATGTCTTCGGAAAGCAAATCCGTGGTAGTGTCGCTGGCGGTGGCGTTATTTATGCTTCCGTTTTTCTTGTTTTCAGCAATGGCGGGCGAACTGGCCGACAAATTCCGCAAAGACGTGTTGATTAAAGCCACCAAAGGGCTGGAGGTGGTCATCGCCCTGTTGGCTGGAATCGGCTTTTTGACTACGAACATACCGATGTTGCTGGGTGTGTTATTTTTGATGGGGACGCAATCGGCGTTTTTCGGCCCGGTAAAATACAGTATTTTGCCGGATATTTTGGGCGAGAAACAATTGATTGCGGGCAACGGTATTATTGAGGCCGGCACCTACGGATCTATTTTGCAAGGTACTATTTTCGGCGGGCTCATCATCACCTTGACGCAGATTGATTTGTGGGGCTATTCGTTCGCCGTGAGTGACAAATTGCTGGCAGGCATTATTTTGGTGGTAGCAATTTTGGGTTTGGCCGCCAGTTTATTCATCCCGGTGCAGAGGCCTATTAATGCGGAATTAAAGGTGGATAAGAATTTTCTTCGCAGCACATGGAAAAATATGGCTTTCGCCAAACAAAACCACAATATTTTTCTTTGTATTTTAGGTATTTCATGGTTTTGGATGTTGGGTACTGCGTTGATTGCGCAAATGCCTTCTTTGGCGCACAGCATTTTAAACGGTACGCCGGGATTATTTACGTTTCTGCTGACGCTTTTTTCGTGTGGCATCGGGTTAGGGTCTTTGCTGTGCCAATTTTTGGTAAAGGGGGAAATCACCAGCAAATACGTGCCGATAAGCGCCCTGTTGATGACCGTATTCCTGGCCGATTTGGCGCTTGCCACTTCCGGCTATATCCCTTCGGCGCAGCCGATGGATTATAAAGCGTTTTTGATGACGTTGCCCGGCCGACGCATTACGCTGGATTTGCTCGGGTTTGCCGTTTGCGGGGGCTTGTACATCGTTCCGCTCAACGCGATGTTGCAATTTTTGGCTACGGAAAACACGCGCTCCCGCGTGATTGCCACGAACAACATCGTGAATTCCCTTTTTATGGTAGTGGGCAGCGGTTTTTGTGCGTTGTTGCTAGCGTCCCATTTTACAATCCCTGCCGTATTTGGGGTAATTGCGTTTGCCAACGCGTTGGCGGCTGTCTACATCTGCGGGTTGTTGCCGCACCATATCATCCGGATGATTTTGACGCGCGTGCTGAATTGGGTGTATGGCGTAAAGGTAAACGGATTGGAACACTGGAAAAATTTGCAGGGGAATGCGCTTATCATTGCGAACCACACCTCATTTTTAGATGCGGTACTGCTGTGGGTGTACCTTCCCGGAAAATTGCATTTTGCCATAGACACGTATGTTACCCGGAAATGGTGGGTCAAGCCTTTTTTGCACTTGGTAAAATACTTCCCCATAGATCCCACCAACCCAATGGCCGTTAAGTCCATTATTGAAGAAGTGAAAGCAGGTAAAAGGGTAGTCATTTTCCCAGAAGGGCGCATTACGATGACTGGCGGACTTATGAAAATTTATCCCGGCCCCGCGATGATTGCCGATAAGGGCGGCGCCAAACTGCTGCCCGTTTATTTGGAAGGGAGCCAGTACTCGCTGTTCTCGCGTTTTGGCACTCAGTTGAAAACGCGCCCGCAGAGCAAAATCACCCTCACCATTCAAGCTCCTAAAATGTTGCATATAGACGAAACCCTAAAAGGCAAGGAACGCCGCTTGGCGGCAGCCCGCGGGTTATATGACATTATGGCCAATATGAAATACGAAGCCGGTAACGTGCAGGAAACGCTGATAGACGCACTGCTGGACGCGTACGAACTGGTGGGCCGCCATAAACGAATCATTAACGACGTAACCCGCCGCCCGCTTAATTTCGGCCAGTTTTTAACGGCTGTTTTTGTGCTTGGTAAACAAATGGCCAAACATCAAAAACCGGGCGAAATGGCCGGCTTTCTGCTGCCCAATATGACCAGCAGCGTGGTGGCCTTTTTCGGGTTGCGTGCGTTTAACATTACGCCGTGCATGCTGAACTTTTCAACGGGCATAAAAAATATGCTGGCGTGTTGCAAGGCGGCTAAAATTACCACGATATTTACTTCCAAACTCTTTTTACGGCAAGGGGGGCTGGTGGAAACGGCCGCCGCCCTGAAACAAGCTGGAATTCGGCTGGTGTATTTGGAAGATTTAAAGAAACAAATCTCCGGCTGGGATAAACTGGTCGGGCTGGCAGCATCGTATTTCCCGCGGCATTATTACAAGCGTGTCCGCGGCAGCGTAACGCCACAAGATCCGGCGGTGGTGCTGTTCACGTCCGGCAGCGAAGGAACCCCCAAAGGGGTGGTATTAAGCCACAAAAACATCCAAGCCAACCGCTTGCAATTGCAAAGCGTGTTGGACTTCGGCCTGAAAGACCGCGTGTTTAATGCGATGCCTATTTTCCATTCGTTCGGGCTAACGGTGGGGACGCTCCTGCCGCTGTTGTGCGGCGTCCCGGTCTTTTTCTATCCGTCGCCGCTGCATTATCGCATCATACCGGAAATGGTGTACGACCGAAACGCTACGATTATTTTTGGTACGGATACATTCTTCAGCGGCTATGCCAAAATGGCCCACCCTTATGATTTCTATTCTGTGCGCTTGGCGGTAGTCGGCGCGGAAAAATTAAAAGAAGAAACCATCCGTAAGTATTACGACCAATTCGGTCTGCGCATTATGGAAGGATACGGTGCCACCGAAACTTCGCCCGTACTGGCGGTGAACACGCCGATGTACTTTAGACGCGGCAGCGTGGGGCGGCTGTTACCCGGGATTGAATACCGCCTGGAAGTGGTGCCGGGCGTGGAAGCCGGCGGCAAGTTGCTAGTCAAAGGGGCCAACATTATGGCCGGGTATTTGCGGGACAGCAACCCGGGTGTGCTGGAGCCCCCGTCGGACGGTTGGTATGATACGGGCGACATCGTGCGCCTGGACCAGGACGGATTTGTGTACATTTTGGGCCGGGCAAAACGTTTTGCCAAAATTGCGGGGGAGATGATTTCCCTGGCGGCGGTAGAAACGGAAATTAATGCCCTGTGGCCCGGCAAAATGCATGCCGTGGTAAATATTCCGGATGAGCGGAAAGGGGAACAATTGGTGTTGTTCACCACCGAGCCGACGGCCGAACGCGGTGCCCTGGCGGCGGCCTTCCGCCAAAAGGGGCTGAGCGAGTTGGCCGTTCCCAAAACCATCCGCATTGTAGATGAAATACCCTTGATGGGAACCGGGAAAACGGACTACGTAAAACTGAAGGAAATGGCCTTGCAAAAATGAATTTACTGAAAAAAGGGTGGTATCCCAATTTTATCAGGTTGATTACGCTGGTGTATTTTCGTCGGGTGGAACTGTACGGAAAAGAAAATATTCCCGCCCGCGGGCCCGTTCTGTTTATCGGCCTTCACAAAAACGGCGCGGTGGACGGATTTGTATATTATCGCACGCTGGCGCCGGTGGAATTTATGCTGGCGGCCCAACTGCGGCGCAATCCAATTGTCCGTTTGTTTTTTGACGGCATAGAAGTGACGCGTGCAAAAGATCAGGGAGTAAAGGGCAATATCGCTGCCTTGAAAAAATGCATTTCTTTCTTGGAAGAAGGCGGTCGTTTGTTTGTTTTCCCTGAAGGAACAAGTACCTTGGGGCCTGTCCATTTGCCTTTTAAAGAAGGGGCGGCTATTTTGGCGTCTCGTTTTAACTTTGCTCAAAACAAACAACTGACAGTTATCCCTTGTGCTATTTTTTACGATGACCCAACGCACTTGGGCGGCAAAGTGGAAGTGGTGGCAGGGAAACCGATTGTTTTTACCCAAACACAGAACCGCCATGCCATTCATCAGCTGTTTTCACGGGCGCTGGAAGAAATAGGAATAGATTATGCCAATGAGGAACAAGCACAACTTATACAAAAAACGGCGGCCTGTTTGTCTATGGATGGGAAGAAACCTTATTTTTTCTTTTTGCGTAAAATTTATGATAATAAAGCCCTTTATCAGCAAGCGGCAGAGATGTTTCGCCAAATCAATCACGCCGGACTGTGGTATTATAAAGAAGTACCGGCGTTTCCCCGTTCCCTTGTAACCAGCATCTGGACTTGGTGCATTACATGCCCATTTGTGTGCTATGCTTTTCTTTGGAATTTATTACCGATAGGGGTTGGGTATTTTTGTGCCCGCAAATTTGCAGATGACGCCAATGTCATCTCACTTTGGAAAATTATTCCTTCCTTTTCCTTAGCGTTAATTTTTACAGCGGTTGAGATTGTTTTATTCCCCAGATTGGCCCTATTGTCTTTGGCGGTTTCTTTGCTGGGGTTTATAATTTATGGGGCTTGGAAAAAGCATACGGTTAGCCTGTATAACTGGCTGTGTTGGCCGGCGGGCATGAAAAAATTTAACAAATTGCGCGGGGAATTATATGAAAAAATTATTCGTTAGAATTTTGCCCCATGAGCTGTTGTTTAATCTCTTTTTACTCATTACAGCAATTCGTCTATGGTGGATGACCGGTTTTTCTTTGTACAGTGCGCTATATACGTTGCTGCCTTTGGCATTAGCAGCGTATGGCTATGTGTTTCGCAGCCAATGGAAATGGCGATTAGCGATTTATTTTATAGTCATGAATGTGATTTTTGGTAATTTGGGGGTTATTTCTCCGTTATTGAATCCGCAAGGTAAAATGGACGCGCTGCTGCAACATTGGGATGAGGTGTTTATAGGAGGCAATTTGTCGGTATGGCTGATGCCGTATATGCGCGTCTGGATGACGGAGATTTTAGCCGCCTGTTATATGCTGTTTATGATTCAGCTCCCCGTGGCGTGTCTTTATTATTTGTTCCAGCCTCTTAAAACGGCAAAAGGGTTTTATGTCGGATTATTCAGCTTATACGCTTTTGGCTTTATGGGGTATTTATTAGTGCCTGCTGTAGGGCCATATTTAGCTATGGCTGATGTGTTTGGCGGGCCGATACAAGCGGGCCCCGTTATGGATTTTCTTCATTATATGTATCCCAAGGGAACAAACTATACAGACGTTTTCCCGAGTTTGCATTGTGCGGTTTCTTTGTTCATTTTATTGTTTGATTCCAAATATCATAAATTACGTTTTTGGGGCTACTTGCTCCCTTGCGTCGGATTATGGATTTCTACGGTTTATTTGAGGTATCATTATACCGTGGACTGTGTGGCAGGATTTATATTGGCAATAGGGATGTTTTTATTCGCGGAATATTATATGAAACATGGGGAGGAAAACTGATATGAAAGATATTTTATTGTTTACGGATGAACAGGCCCAAAATATAGCCTTTAGCGGCGGCAAAGGGGCCAATTTGGCTAAAATGACCGCGGCCGGGTTTCCCGTTCCCCAAGGATTTATTGTAACGGCACAGGCCTATAGTCGTTTTATTGCCCAAGCGGATTTTTTAGAAAGAGAAATTGGTCGGTTTGATTATAAGCATCCCCAGAAACTAGTCAAGCAGACGGAAAATCTTAAAACGAAATTGGCGGCCTTATCTTTGCCGGTTTCTTTGCGCAAAGAAATCCGTCAGGCGCTAAATAAATTTAAAAGTATAAAAGCTTTTTCCGTGCGCTCCTCGTCCACCATGGAAGATTTATCCGGGGCCGCTTTCGCCGGGCAGCATGATACCTTTTTGAATTGTGTAGGCGAAAAAAACATTGAAGAAAAAATCAAAGAGTGTTTTCTTTCTTTGTGGCATGACAGAGCCGTTGCTTACCGAAATAAACAAGGGTTTAATCAGCGGGCTACCACAATGGCGGTGGTTGTACAGCGGATGATACAGGCAGATACGGCTGGAGTCGGCTTTTCCATTAATCCTGTAAATGGAAATGTGCAGGAAATTTTAATTAATGCCAACTACGGTTTGGGAGAATCGGTAGTGAGCGGAGAAAGCACGGTAGATCAATTTATTGTTTCTAAAAAAGACAGCCGGATATTGCAACGGACGATAGCAGAAAAAGAAGAAAAAATTGTGTCGCTGGCGCAAGGAACCAAAACAATTCGTTTGAGTGCTAAAGAAGCCTTAAAACCTTGTTTGACCGATACGCAAATCAAACAGGTGGCTGAATTAAATGCCAAAGTGGAAAAATACTACGGGTTCCCGCAGGATATTGAATGGGCCTTCCAGGGCCGGCAATTGTTTTTGTTGCAGGCCCGCCCGATTACCACCTTGCCCGCCCGCTGGACGCGTGACGAATCGGCCGAGCGCTACCCGACGGTGATTACGCCTTTTACTTGGGATTTTGTGGAAAAAGCGTTCCATATTTCGCTAAACCATTCTTTCCGCCTGATGGGATTGCCTCCGTTTGAAGGCAAGTGGTTCGCTATGTTTGATAATTACATTTATGGCAACCAGAATGCCGTATGGCTCTATATGGGGCAGACGCCGGTGCAAATTGCAAATTTGGACGATTTGCGCGGCAAAATCGGTTTTTTGAAAGAGCGCTTTGCCTATGTGCAGGAACTGCCGGTTAAGTGGACGCGCAATTTGGATACGTATTTGTTGGGTATCGGTGCGCTGATGGCGGAAGATTTGTCCCAAAAAAATCTGCAGGAAGTATGGAATTATCTGCTGCGCGTGGCCGAGTTGGGGACAAACTATTTCCGCCCCAACATTGCTATTTCCATCACGCAGGCGCTGCTGTATAAAATGTTTTTGTATTTTATTACGTTGGCCGTAGGAGAACGGGAAGCCAAGCGCTTATTTCCGCTGTTAATTGCCACCACCGAAACCAAAACCAATTTGGTAAATACGGAATTGTACGGCTTGGCCCAGCTGGCCAAGAAAGATAAAGCGTTGCTTAAACTGCTGTCTAAACACCCGTCCAAGGACATCATCCGTAAGCAGTGTCTAAAAAAGTTCCCCGCGTTTGAAACGGCTTTCCGCACGTTCTTAAAGATGCACGGCCACCGGGAAACAGACTTTGATTATTATATTCCCACCTGGGTGGAGGCGCCTTGGGTGGTGTTGGACAACATCAAACTGATTATTGATACGCCGCAAACCAAAACACCGGTGGAAAAAGAGTATGACATCAAAATCGCCAATCAGGAGGCCCAGGCCCAGCTGTTTGCCAAACTGCCGAAAGATTTACACTTCTTCTACTACGAAATACTGCGTTTGGTGCGGGCGTATACTTCGCTGGATGATATTGAGCACTATCAAACCACGCGGCTTACTTTGCCTATACGGAAGGGAACCTTGGCCATGGGAAAATTACTTCAAAAAGCTGGAATAGTCAAAGATCCCTATGATGTGTTCTTTTGTCATATGGACAGCCTGCAGCAATTTGTGGAAGGGAAGCTGACAAAAGCCGAACTCAAAAAGAAAATTGCGGCAGAAAAAGCTGCCTATTTAAAAAACAAGGAGCGCACCCCCGTGTGGGATTTACAGGCCAAAGAGGAAGCATCCTCGTCCTCTGCCGTGCAAATGCACGGCTTGGCCGGCAGTCCGGGCGTGGCCGAAGGGAAAGTGTTTATCGTCCACTCCACGGAAGATTTTTCCAAATTCCCCCAAAATGCAGTATTAGTGGCCCGTACAACTAATCCTGCTTGGACGCCGCTTTTCTACAATGCTTGCGCCTTGATAACAGAAAGCGGAGGCCCTTTGTCTCATGGAGCCGTTACGGCCCGCGAAATGAAATTGCCAGCGGTGATGTCTGTGCGAAATGTACTTAAAACACTTAAAAACGGCCAAAGAGTACGTGTAAACGGAAGCAAGGGCGTGGTGGAAATTCTTAAGTAGTAGAAAACTTGTGATATAAAAATGGGGTGCTAACCAACTGCCGGTACCTCTTTTCTATCCAAATTCCGCCAAAAAGATACCTTTTTCCCTGTGCCAAACAGGGAATATCTCGCTTTATCCAAAAGAGTGTTTATATCTGTTTTGTATCCGGATACCAAGATAGTAAGATAATGTATGCAAAAATAGGATAAATTCCCTGATAAACAGGGAAAATACAGGGAATTGGTGTGTTTTTAGCCCTATTACATAAGGAAAGGGGCGCCCTTCTGTATAGTGCCGCCCCTGTATAATTTACCCAAATTCCCTAAAATCATAACAGGGAATTATTCTGTTGTATCAAAATTTTTTCTGCTTCTAAAATCCCTAGTGTAGATATTTGACAGAATGACTTATTGTATTCAATTTTACGTGCTTTGTGTAGCTTTTTTAGCAGGGTTTTAAATCTAGTAAAATTGGCGTATTCAATAGATTGTTGAAGTTCTCGATCAGTCTGATTGTTCTTTACATACAAAAGGCATAAAATCTTGTTTGTTGTAGATATTTTATTGTCCAAAATGCGCAGAGTTTGCCCTGTATTCCAAACGATATCAATTTCTTTACTCATAATAGAGTCCATTAACTCATTGGCTTCTTCAAAAGGGATAGAACCAGCTAATCTAATAAACTCAGCGAGTACCCACTTAGCGGCGTTTAGTAAAACAGTAGAATCTAACTTGTTTGGATCAATATCTCCTTTATGTACTATTCCCCGTTTATTCCGTATACAATACATAAAATATAAACAACGAGGAATAATAATACGCAAAGAGTCATTGGCGGAAGCTTTTTCAAAAGAGGCCAGTTCTCTTTCATTGAATGTAGTAAGTCGTTCTTTTAAAGGAGTAAAGATTCCGAAGACCTTTTGTTGAATAATTCTTCTGGATATTTCAACAAATTGCGCCAATTCAGCTCCAGCATATTGCCAATGACTCTTTCTATATTCCATCAACGCATTAACATAACTTTTCATTAATGCAGGAATAAGCTCTTTACAATAAGAGGATTCAAGGATAATCTGTATTTTATTTTTGGTCATTACAAATTTTTTCAAGAAGCGTTTTAGCTTCTTCTTTCCCGGGTATAGTCAATTCGAGCTGCCATTTTTGACCTTTCCCCTTTTTTACGAAATGTTCCATATCAGTTTTAAATATCGATGAAAAATTAGAGGCATCTAAACAAGCATGTTTCCTACATAGGTCTTTTAATTCGGAGGAACTGATTGCCTCTCCTTTTGCATATAAAGCAATTAACGCGAGGTTACGACTTTTTTCCGCTTTAGTGCTACCTTCAATTTTGGCAGTGATGTGTATTTCCTTTGACTCGGGGTCAATAGAATAGATTCCTGCTTGAAGGTATTTGTCGGTTACATGCTGTTGTTGAATAGGAGCAGGAGTTGCGTCAGGTGTAGGCAGAGAAGAGATGGTATTTTTAATAGTCGAAAGAGAAGACTGTTTGTTCGTTTCAAGAAAGGATAATAAATTAGTTAGATTCTTGTCTATAAAAGACTCGGATCCCTCAATGGTCACACTTCCTTCGGCCAAATTGATTGAAATGGTGGCGTGTTTTTCTTCTGACATTTTTATTTCTCCCTTTTAAATTATCATTCTGCTGCAATCATAATATATACTAATTATACAATATTCGTATGCTTTAACTAGGTTTTGATATTCTGCGACAATAGAATTATTAGGAGTGGAATGACAACAAATAAAATCTAACAAACTATACAAATTAAAATTTTTAAGACTTATTTTTGGAGCCGTTTGAAAGAAACAAAACGAGCCGCATAATCGGCAAGCTCATGACTTCCTGCCTTCTTGCGGCTAATTGGCCTTCTTAGTATTGGTTTCCTTTTACTTTCGTAAAAGCGTGCCGTTGGTGCGGCACTAAGCCAGGGTAAAAATGTTAAAGATAATGTTAAACGTCAGTCCTCCTTAAAAGTTACTTTCATTGTAGCAATTTGTTGCAAAATAGTTTTTAAAAGCATTAATTAGGGGGTTTTAATGGATAAATGGCTTCCGCATTTCCGAAAAAATTTTTAAAAATAAAAATCTAATAATTTGTCGTCATATTTTATTGGAAATCCTTATTTTTTAAGACTATTTATTTATGATAATAAATGGAAAAAATTTGATTTTTGTTTCAAAATAATGCTATAAATTACCTTTGTATTCGTTTGATGACAATATCAAACGAGTGCAAAAACTAAATTATCTTACCTTTGGAAAGGTCCCCGAACTCTACCCTTGGCACAAGGACAAATGTGCCGGCACCTCTTTCCTGCCTTAACATGAAGAAGCAAGGCCAACTGCTATAAAAACCTGAGGGTTTCCCTCAATACACTCATTAGGAGTTTTTCTCTATGACGGACCATATATTAATTACGCCTTTGGTGGTGGAGTATGCCGCTTTGTCTGGTTTAAAAGAATATCCAGGCAACCCGCGGCAGCACAGCCATAAACAAATCGCGCAAATTACGCGTTCTATTGAGCATTTTGGTTTTATCAACCCTATTTTAATCGACGAGCAGAATGAAATTATAGCCGGCCACGCCCGTTTTGCGGCCGCTCAAGCCGCCCGTATGGAAAAAGTGCCCGTTATTCGCTTAAAACACTTATCCCCAGCCCAAAAGAAGGCTTATCGCATTGCCGACAACCGTTTGACGGAGTTGGGTACCTGGAGCATAGAACTGCTACAGGCGGAGTTTAAGGCCATAGAGGAACTGCATTTGGACGTTCCTCTTACGCTTACGGGGTATGATATGGGGGATATAGACCTCATTTTGGAGGGGGAACAGCGCGAGGCGGACCCCAAAACCAATCAAATCCCGTTTATTGCAGACAGCGATATCATTGCCCGGGAGGGGGACCTTTGGCAGTTGGGGGAACACCGCCTGATTTGCGGCAATTCCCTGCAGGAGGAAACCCTGCGGGCACTGATGGAGGACAAGAAAGCCGATATGGTGTTTGCGGATCCTCCGTACAATGTAAAAATTAACGGGCATGTCTGCGGGGCCGGCAGTGTAAAACACGATGAATTTAAATTTGCCTCCGGCGAAATGACCAGCGAGCAATTTACGCATTTTTTGCGTACGGCGTTTGAACGCCTGTGTGCGTTCAGCAAATCTGGCTCTTTGCATTATATTTGTATGGACTGGCGGCATATTAAAGAGATGGTAACGGCGGGAGAAGTGTATGACCAGTTTAAAAATTTGTGCGTATGGCGCAAAAATAATGCGGGGATGGGCTCGTTTTACCGTTCCCAGCACGAACTGATTTTTATGTTTAAACACGGCACCGAGCCGCACATCAACAATGTAGAACTCGGCATACACGGCCGTTACCGCACCAATGTATGGTGTTATCCCAGCGTCAATACCCCGGGGGAAGAAAATACCGAAAAACGCTCTATGCACCCCACCGTCAAACCGGTAGAAATGATTAAAGACGCAATCTTGGACGCATCCAACCGCGGCGGACTGGTGCTGGACAGCTTTTTAGGCTCCGGCAGTACGCTTATTGCCGCCGAAAAGGCCGGGCGGATTTGCTATGGGGTGGAATTGGAGCCCAAATATGTGGATACGGCTATCCGGCGCTATGAGGGCCTTGGGGGCGGCCGGACGGCCGTTCATCTGCCCAGCGGGAAAACATATCAAGAGTTGCTGTCCGAAAAACGGCGGGAGGCTGCACATGCCAAATGATTATGAGGTCGGATACGGCAAGCCCCCGAAGAAGAACCGGTTTAAGCCGGGCTTTAGCGGCAATAAAAAGGGACGGCCCAAAGGTCAGCCCAATTTGCACACCATTGTAGGCAAAGTATTAAAAGAAAAAATTACTATTGTGAAAAATGGCGAAGTGCTAAAGATGACAATGCTGGAGGGAATTATCCGCAAACTTTTTGTGGAGGGGTTGCAAGGCAAAGAGGGAGCGATTAAACGTATCCTGGAGTTATGCGAACGGCTGGAACACAGGCAGGCGGAGCAGGCCGTCCAGCGGGAGGTCCTTCAGCAAGATGACAAAGCCTTGCTTGACGCTGTTTTAAAAGAGTTTTTAGGGGAAGAGGCGCGTGGATGAAGAGATAATTCTTTACCGAAAACAGCTGGACGCGCTTCTGCGGCAGGATTTTAAAACATTCGTCTGTAAGGTGTTTTTGGAAATCAGCCCGGGAGCGGTTTACCAGGATAATTGGCACATTAGTCTTATTTGCGCTGAGTTGGAGGCTATGCTTCGCGGCGAAAATAACCGATTAATTATCAATATTCCGCCGCGCTATATGAAATCCATTATTTGTTCTGTGGCGTGGCCGGCCTATGTGCTGGGGCATTGTCCGCAGGAGGCCGTAGTTTGTGTGAGTTACGCAGATGAATTATCCAAAAAACTGGCGGCGGATTGCCGGCGCGTGATGGAAACCCCTTGGTATAAGCGTGTGTTCTCCTGGACGCGCCTAGCGCCGTCCCGCCGGGAAGTGATGGATTTTGAAACTACCCGCGGCGGCGGACGGTATTCCACGACGGTAGGCGGTACCTTAACCGGGCGCGGCGGCAATTGGCTGGTGATAGATGACCCCATTAAGCCCGCCGACGCAAATTCGGACTTAATACGCAATAAAGTGAACGAGTGGTACGGAAATACGCTTTACAGCCGGTTAAATGACAAGAAAAACGGGAAGATTATTCTTATTATGCAACGCACACACGAGCAGGATTTGACCGGTTATCTGCTGGAAAGCCAGGCCGGGTTTAAGCATACGGCTATTCCGTTGCAGGCCCGGCAGACCGAGCATTGGGTTTGGACGCGGCGGGTAGGGAATATAACGCGCCAGTTTCATTATGACCGTTCGCCTGGCGAGCCGTTACACCCGGCCGGGGAAGGATTGGCGGAAATAGAGCGTATCCAAACCTCTATGGGGCGTATGGCGTTTGCCTGCCAGTGCCAGCAGGATCCACTGGCGCCGGGCGGGAATATCGTCAAATGGGAATGGTTTAAACGTTACCGCTGGGAAGAATTACAGCAGAGTGTTTACAGTGGGGAGTTTTCCGTTCTGCAAATGATGTTTAGTTGGGATTTGGCCATTAAACGCGGCAAAGAAAATGATTACAGCGTGTGCATTTGTGCCTTGCGTACCGATAAAGGCTGGTACATTTTGGATGTAAAACGCTGGAAATTGGAACTGCCCGAATTGGTTAAAACCGGCTATGCTTATATGGAGGAAAAACGCGCGCTGTTCAAACGGCTTAGATATGGCTTATCTTTCAAGGTACTGGTGGAAGAAGCCGGCTGCGGCATTGGTTTTTTGCAGGAAATTCAGCGCAAATACTTCCGCTCAGTATTGCCTGTTAAACCTATAGACGATAAGGAAACCCGCCTTAAAAATGTAACCCCTGCTTTAGAGGCGGGGCGTTGTTTCCTGCCGGAAGGGGAACCCGCATGGATGGCTGACTTTAAGCACGAGGTGCTGGGTTTCCCGCATACCAAGCACGATGACCAAGTGGACACATTATCCCAATTATTAGAGTATTGGAAACCCAAAACCTTTGATTTTATTTAGTTCCTTGCTTAATTTTATGCAAATTATTGAAATAAAAGAAATGTAATCAAAGCAAAAGAATAGACAATAGTGTCCAGAAATGATATATTGGTCATTAATAAGTTTCTTTAAAGAAACATAAAATAGACCAATGGAAAATTTGAAAGAGATATTAACTGTACAAGAAGTATCGCAAATAATTGCCAAGACCCCTCAATATGTAAGGAAATTGATTATATCTGGACAAATAAAGGGGGTGCTATTGGGCAGGCAATGGCTTGTTGAGCGATCTGAATTAAATTCTTATATCATGCGCAAAAGTTGTTGGAAAGAACCCCGAGATCATGAGTATATGGGAAAAAGCGAATCAAACATCATTGCTTTAAGCTTTTTTTCTGGTGCTATGGGGCTGGATCTTGGTTTAGAACAGGAAGGAATTCCTGTCAGATTATTATGTGAATCTAATAAATATTGTCGGATGACTATTTCTAGAAACCGTCCACAGATCGCTTTAATTGGGGATATTCATAATTTTTCTTCAGAAGATATTTTAAAATTTGCTAAAGTGCCATCTGGACGTAAAGTCGATTTAATTGTTGGCGGCCCGCCGTGTCAAGCCTTCAGCACTGCTGGGTTACGAAAATCGTTTGCAGACAGCAGGGGAAATCTTATTTTGACTTACATCGATATTATTCAAGATATTAGGCCCACATATATTGTGCTTGAAAATGTAAGAGGTCTGTTGTCAGCAGAAGCTTTATGCGCCAATTTAACTCATCCAATCAAGGGCGGGGCCTTATGGATCATATTAGAACGCTTGCGAAAGTTAGGATATCAAGTCTCGTTTGAATTATATAATGCTGCTAATTTTGGAGCCCCTCAAATTCGGGAGCGTTTAGTTATCATAGGGAAATTAGGTGGAGGAAAAGTTCCTCATTTAGCACCTACTCATTCAGAAGGAGGGAAACATTCTCTTCATCCGTGGATTCCTTTGAAAGCTGTGCTGGCGAAAATGCATAACAAAAAACAGCATTATATAGAATTTCCGGAAAAACGTTTAAAATTCTATCGTCTTTTGAAAGAAGGACAGTATTGGAAGGATCTTCCGCCACATTTACAATATGAAGCAATGGGAGAAAAATTGAAGTTGGGCGGAGGCAAAACAGGTTTTTTCCGCCGCCTTTCTTGCGACAAGCCTTCGCCTACTTTAGTTACTAATCCTACTATGCCTGCGACGGATTTATGTCATCCTTATGAAAACAGGCCTCTTAGTGTAGAAGAATACAAGGAAATTCAAGGATTTCCCCCAGATTGGGAAATTTGCGGATCCATCCTTGAGTGTTACAGACAAATTGGCAATGCTGTTCCTGTTTCATTAGGAAGAGCCATCGCCCGAACAATTCTTGCAGATATGCGAGGCCAAGAACTTCCCCAAATAGAAGGATTTCGTTATTCGAGGTATAATCATACAGATGAAGACTCTTGGGAACAGGAGATGAAACAAAGAATTAAGAAAAGTCTAGCTATTGGTCAGTAATAATTTTTTTATTAACAACCGATACTTGCTGTAAAAAGTGCAAATAATTTTTTTCTGTAATATTCAATGGCGGAAGTTGAAATCCTTCGGTGCGATTATCACTGATTAAGGCGTTGATCTGTTCCCAATTATAACGGGGTATCTTGATTCCTTTTTGGGTTCGTGTTCCTAATCTATACCATTTTGTAATGGAGGTTCCTGTTCGTATTTTACTACTGGAGCTGTTTTCTGTATTAGATTTGTTTTTTATTTGTAACAGACATTTCCCTGTTGAATTGCAAAAATCTATGGCGTGCAAAGTGTTCCCTATGCACCATAAAAAGCCATAAGGACGTATTTGTTGAGCAAGGAATTCTTCTAATAGATTTCCTTGAATATTTTCTGCTGACATAAATAAATTATGTTGGGCTTCGCCTTTTATTGTTTCTTCTTCTGATAGTTGCTGTGCATTTTGTACAATGACACGGATAGCAGGATCGGTACACGCCGACTTAAGATGAGCTTCTCTTTTGCTAGGAAGATTATTTCGAGCATCTATATAATTGGTTATCCATCGCACTAAATAATATTTTGGATCGGTTCCTTCTTTGATAGAAATAGTAGGGAATCTATCTGTGTCTTCTATAGCAACCTGAAAAATCAAGTCCAAATCATAGGGATTTGTAATTTGCAAAGAATCTTTCGCTTTCTGATACAATCGTGTTAACTCTTCTATGGAAAGATGTGCTTGAGAAATAGAATAGGATGGCATAAAGACCTCATCAATAAGAGATAAATTGCAGTTTAAGTTTATCAAAAATTATTCTTCTTTTCTAGTACTTCAGAAATGGAATATATTGACTTCTCTCCCTATAGTAAGCGTATATGTAGGTACGTTAAAACTATAGGGAGGAAGTATGACCAAACATAACACTAAAAAGGCTTCTCAAAAAGCCACTGCCTTAAAGAAAAAAGCAACCACACCCTCGTCTAAGAACAAGAAAAACCCCGCTCCACACGATTTGGGAACGGAAACGAAAGCCGGACAATCCATTTTGCCCGCAAAACCCCTTCCAGATACCCAACTCGTCCTTGCTCCCACCCCGGAGCAGAAATCAATAACCCCTTCCACAAATGACCTGCGAGAAATTGCCAATACCGTAAACCCCTTGGCTCAGCTTATGCGTAAAAATAAGTATCGGGCCGAAAAGCGCTCCACAGAGAACAAAAAGTCCCTGCGAGATGTCCGCCTGCCGCTGGCAGGAGCCGTGTTGGAAAAGAAATATAAAGGGCGGGAAATAGCAGTCAAAGTATTGGAAATCGGCTTTGAGTATAACGGCAAATACTATAAAAGCCTTTCCGCAGTCGCCTGTGCTATTACCGGGCAGCATATCAGCGGGTATCACTTCTTTGGTTTATGAGTGAAATTATCCGCCCGCTGTATTGTGCCGTCTATACGCGCAAATCCACCAGTGAGGGCCTGGAGCAGGACTTTAACTCCTTGGATGCCCAGCGCGAGGCCTGCATGGCCTATATCGCCAGCCAACGCGGGGAGGGGTGGCACCCCCTTAATACTCACTATGATGACGGCGGCTTTACCGGGGCCAATACGGATAGGCCCGGTCTCCAGCAGTTAATCCGCGATATCAAACAAGGATTAGTAAACTGTGTGGTGGTGTATAAAGTGGACCGTCTGTCCCGCTCTCTCCTGGATTTTTCCCAGCTTTTGGAATTTTTTGATAAACATTCCGTATCGTTTGTATCCGTTACGCAAAACTTTAATACCAAAACCTCTATGGGCCGATTGACGCTTAACATATTGCTGTCCTTTGCCCAGTTTGAACGGGAAATCATCGGTGAGCGTACGCGGGACAAAATGGCGGCCTCCCGTATGAAAGGCAAATTTGTGGGAGGCCTTATCCCGTTTGGTTATCGGTTGGATAGAGAACGGCATTTGCTAGTGCCAAATCCACCGTATGACGAGCAGGTACGGTTTATTTTTGAAAGCGTTTTGCGGGAGGAAAATGTTTCCAAAGTGCTGGATGTTTTAAATGCAAAAGGTATCGGGCTCCCAGAACGCAAACTGCGCCATGGAGGAGTATGGCAGGCCCGCCCCATATCCCGCGCCCATTTATACCGCATTATCCACAACCCTACCTATATCGGCCAAGTGCTTTATAAAGGGAAAATATACGAAGGCGAACACGAAGGTATTATTTCGCGGGAAACATATGATAAGGTGCAGGAACTACTGCGTTCCCGTCGCCTAAACCACGGTTTTACCCGCAAACGGATACCCGGGCTATTAAGGGGCCTTCTCTACTGTAAGGAGTGTGGCTCGGATATGGTACCGGTGTATGCTAAAAAGAATGGAATAAAACATTTCTATTATATCTGCCACCGCTGCCAAAAGGATGGGTATGCCTCCTGCCCTACCCGAACGGTACGCCAGCCGGAGTTTAATGAGTCCGTTTTAAAACAGTTGGCAGAACGCGGGTTAATCAATAGAGCGGAACTAGAACAGCAGAAATTAGAGCAACAAACGGAAATGTTGTCCCAAGTGGTGCGGCGGATTAATTACGCATACCAAGGGGAAAATATAGAGGTATTGCTCCCCAACGGGGTAAGTTTTGCATTTCACGCGGTGGTAAAACCCAATTATGTGCGGCGCACCAAACGGGTAAACACCAACCCCCAAACACCCAAAATAGACAAAAATACATATTATAAGGCGCTTGCCTTGCAGATACGGGAATATATGCGTGTCAATAACTTAAGCCAGAAGGAGTGCGCGCAAGCCCTTGGGCTAAGCAGTGCGAGAGTGAGCCAGATTTTAACGCTGCTTTGAAGTCTTCTCAACAATCTTAGCTGGTGGAATAGAAAATGATTTTGATTCTTCCAGTGCTTGTTTTAGCTCTTCTTTTTCAAAATTTTCTAGTTCTAGTTGAATCAGGTTTAATTTTAAACATTTTTCTAAAAATTCAATATCTTCTAATACTGTCAGCATACTTCTGATAGCGGCATCAATATCTATTTGTAAGTTTCTTAAGTTATCGGGCAAAGTCGCCAATAGGCCTTGTAAATTTTTAGGGCCTTCTTTCAAACTTTCGTTGAAAAAATTAAGTTTTGAATAAACATGGAGTATATAGGTTTTTGCTTGCAAGATGTTGACAATAAAACTATGACGGTTTTCACTTAATATTGCGTAGTTTTGTGGTTCAAACTGAGAATAAATATCATAAAAGGCAACGACGGCAAAAAGATGCTTTTTCCCTTCACTCGTGAGGTCTGCATAATTATGAAGGTATGTTCTTTTTGTAATGATATTATTGCGGAACATCAAGAAGTCTTTTATCGCATAAATTAACAGAGAGCGAAGATAGATTAATTTACTTTCATTCTGTTGTTTTTCAGCAATGCTTTCTGCTCTAGAAGAACTAAAATACCAAGTTAACCATACGATAAAGAGAGGAATAACAATAGCACCAATAGCGGGAATAATCAGCTCGCTCCAGCCTTGCCAAGTACAAAAGATAGATTGAAGTATCTGCATATTAGTAATAATAACAAAAATTAAATTTCGCTAGTTAAATTTTGGGGCAAAAAGATACTTTTATACTTTTTAGGCCTTTTCTTTCGCCTATTTAGCCCTAACCCAATCGGTATATGTTTGACGTTTTTCCTCTCTACACAAAAAATTCCCGACGGGGAACGGGGATAAATGGGCCAAAAAACAATTAAAAATTCCCGCCGAGGGTTCGACGGGAAAATTAATGGGGTGGATGACGAGATTTGAACCCGCGACCTCCGGTTCCACAGACCGGCGCTCTAACCAGCTGAGCTACATCCACCATAAACTGTTATTATATTATACCAATTTCCTACTTGTTCTGCCAAATCCCGGCCCGGATTAGGCTCTTAGCGCTGGACTTCGGCCGGGTGCGCGGGAAGCCCGGCTTGGATCACAAACCGCGGCCGGGTTATTGCAGGTTGGATGGCGGGGCGGGCTGGCGTTGGATGATTTCGGCCGGGGTGCCCGCCGGCATCAGGCCTGCGCCTTGTGCAAATTGAAATCCCATGTTTTTAATATATTCGGTTTCCTGCGGGGTTTGCACGCCTTCGGCGGCCAAAAATAAATGCAGCTGTTTACAGATGTCCGTTATGGCGCGGGCAAGCAATTGCTGTTTTGGGTTTGTATGCGGCTGCCATACGCCGGGGGCGACTTTAATTCCTTCTACAGGCAAATGCTGGAAAATGTTGGTCAAGGTACCCCCTTTCCCGTTATAACGGACGGTTAGCCCAAACCCGGCTTTGCGCAGTTCTGCGCCGGCGCGTTCCAGAAGGGGGAGAACATCAGGTTGCGCCGTTTCGCTTAATTCCACGACCAAAAAACGGGTTGGGATTTCGTAGTCCGCCGCCTTTTGGGCGAGGCGTTGCACAAAATTGGCGTCAAAAAACAACTCGTTCTCCAAGTTAATGACTAAAGGGAAAAGCGGGCGCTTCTCCTTTTGCCATTGCGCTAAGGTTTTACAAGCCTGTTCAAACAGAAAGAGGTTGAACTGATAGATAAAACCGTTTTTGCGGAAAATCGGGACAAATTGTTCCATCTTCAATGTTTTTTGTTGATTTTTTACCGTCCACTGAGCCAGCACCATCGCCGCCCCCAGGGTGCCTTTGTCCAGCGAGACAATGGGTTCCAACAGCAGTTGAAAATCTCCCTTCTTAAGAGCCTGCTGCATATGCCGCTCTACAAAATCTTCTTCTTCCAAGGTTTGCTGCCAGTCAGGTTTGTAGAACGCTACAATTTGGTCATAACGGCCTTTAATTTGGGATTTGGCTACGGCGGCCCGGTTGTACATGGCACGGATGGGCATGGATTTATCTTCTATCGGATAGACGCCGAAAGACAGCAGCACCGTATAAGCTTGGTGGTTTTCAGTTTGGAAATTGGTAATTTGTTCGCCTAAGAGTTCCAGGCGATTTTTCAGAGATCCTTCGTTTGTGTATTTAAGCAGCATGGCAAAATAATCGCCGTATATGCGGGTGCATAATTCCTGCGGCTGCAAATTGTTTTTAATCAGCCGTGCAATATGCTTGAGCAAAATGTCCCCCACCTCATAACCGTATTGTTCGTTGAAAATTTTAAATTTGCTCACGTCCATCGCCACCATTGCATACTGTTCTTTGGGGTTGTCTTTAAGTAACTGCTGCGCCTCCGTGCGGTTGGCCGTTGCATTGGGAAATCCGGTTACGGGATCCACATAGGCATAGTTGAAGAGCTGTTCTTTATTTCTTTTTTGCTGCAGAAACACGTACCCCCAGATGACAAGGCCGGCTACAGCAATGGCCAAACATAAAATTAACAGCAGGGTAATAAAAGCGTTGATTTGTTCCGTCAGGTGGGCAGTGGGAACGACGGAGAAAAGGAACCAATCGTTGATATTTAACGGTTCGTAGCTGATATGCAGCGAGCCTTTTTCGGCGGATTGATAATCAATCGTTCCGCTTTGGCGTTGCTTCAGTTTGTCTTGAAGCGATTGCGCCAGCTCATGCGCCGGATCATCCGGCGTATTGAAAATATTATGCATGCCGCTTACGGCGTTTTTATGTTCCACGCGTACGATTTTTTCTCCGTTGGCTCGGACGATTACGGAATATCCTTCTCCCTCAAAACTGGCTACGTCTAACGCTTGGGCATATTCCTCCATCCCGCGGGCGGCAAACAATACGCCGATGATTTTATCTTGGTGGTATACGGGGACGGATTCCACAAAAATGTTTGTTCCGTCGGCGGCGTCCTTAATTAAATTGGACACATTGGCCTCTCCGGCGAGTGCTTTTGCAAAATGAGGTTCATGGGAAATGTCCAGCAGTAAATCGTCGCTTAATACAGCCATTCCGTCTGGGTAGACGAATCCCATTCGTTTAAAGTTATTGGTTTTGCTTTCCGCTTTCATCAGCCGGGTGATCATTTGTTCGGTGGGGTTAGGGATGACGCCAATGGCGGTAGCGATGCTTTGAAGTAAATTAAAGTCATCCTGCACTTTGGATTCAATAGTGTTGACGCCCTGCTTGGCTACCTCGGACAGGTAGGTCTTCATATTGTGATGCAGTAGATTGCTTAGCCGGTTTACATACAAAAAAATCCCGGTGGACAGCACGGCCGTACACAGTAAAACTAAAATGGAAAATCGCCCAAAGGAAAAAGATTTTTTCACAGGAGCACCTCTGTTTTTGCGTCTGCTTGCAATCGGAGAATTCTTTTTTGATAGTAGCATTTTTTGGGCTGTCGTGAAAAAAGAAACAATACCCAAAGAAAAGGGAAGGCGGGGGCCTGTTGTCCGCAAAAAAGCCCGTCCGACGCGTGCTGCGCAGGGACGGGGCAAAGATGAAAATCTTAGTCGTTTGCTGAATCGGCTTGGGGGGCGGGTTTATTCCACAGACACATATTTAAGAAGAGCAACATTTTATGTTGGCTCCCGCCAAAAAATTTATTTTGCAGGGCTACGCCTTCCGGGGTAATATAGCGGTAATGCCACGGTTCATAGGGGTATCCCGTTTCGGCTTCCTCGCCTTTGGGAAAGGACAAACTAAACCCGTATTTCCCGGCATTTTGTCTGAGCCAATGCAGGGCGGGCAAGTATTCGTCTTGTGGGTCTAGTGTATTAAAATCGATAGCGGTACCCAATTGGTGTTGGGACTGCCCGGGATCCGCTACTTCTTGCGGATTATGCGTGCGTTTTTTGAGATGCTGTTGATGCTTGTAAGAGCGATAGGTGGATAAAGGAATCAAATAAATGTTTTGTCTGCGGGCCTCCTTCTCCATTTTTTGAAACCAAAAAGCGGCTTCTTTTCGCAGGGATCCTTCCCGTATGCGGATTAAATCGGACGGTTCATAATCGGGCGGCAGGGCGTGCTCTTTGTCTACCAACATGAGCAAGTCCCGTTTCTCTTCCAAGGGCAAATAAGCCGCGCGAAACGCTTCGGAGTCGGCATGCTGGAGTAAGGATTGACAAACGGACTGTAACACGGCGGCCGAATTTTGTTTTGGGGAAGCCGGTTGGGCCAAGCCGTCGGCGGCGAACGTCCATAAAGCACAAAAAGAAATCAAAAAGGCATATATTCTTGTCATAGGTGTTCTCCGGATCTTCCCATACGGCCGATACCAACGGTTTTCCGCATAGGGGAGGTATTCCGTCCCCGTTTTAATAAAAGGGCGCGAGGCCCTCTTTCGGGAAACGCAGCGCCGGATGTTTGTTTGATGCTATCATTTTCCATGTACGGCTGTAAAGGGCACGTGGCGGCCGAGGATTTTGGAAAGTATAAAAAAGCGGATTTGCAAAAATCCGCTTTTTGTAAAACTGTTGTCCCGGGCGTTTAAGACGGGGTTACCACTTTTCGGTATGGATTTTGGCCGGGTCAAAGCGGTCTACTTCTTCCTTTTTCTCGGCCGGGTATCCCAGTGCAATGATATTTAAGGGTTTTACATAGTCCGGCAGGCCCAACAGTGCTGCAAGCCCCTTCATCCGCTCCTCATTGGGATATACGCCCAACCATACGCTGCCGATTCCCAACGAAGTAGCCGCCAGCAGAATGTTTTGGGTGGCGGCGCCGCAGTCGGCCATCCAATAGCCGGGGGCGTGTTCCCGCTGGGTGTTGCCGCAGACGATAATGGCACAGTCCGCCTGTTCCAGCATTTTGGCGTAGGGGTGCACATGCATCATTTTTTTGAATGTTTCCTTGTTGCGCACAACGACAAATTCCCACTCCTGGCAATTGCGGGCCGTGGGCGCCATCATAGCGGCGCGCAGCAGGGTGTTTAAATCGTCTTGCGCAATCGGCCTGTCGGTAAACTGGCGGATGCTTCTTCTTTTTAAAACAGCTTCCATTAGTTTCATTTGTTATCTCCCTTAATGCGTAGTACTTTTTCTTTAAAAAACCGCGCCAGCCCGCCGCGGGCCGTTTCACGGTAATCCTTATTCATATCCAGTCCGGTTTGCATCATGGTGGCTAACACGTCATCGTAGGAAACGCGGTTGTCTCCGTCGGACATCAGGGCATAGGTGGCGCAGTCCAGCGCGCGCGAAGCCGCCAGGGCGTTGCGTTCAATGCAGGGAATTTGCACCAGCCCGTCCACCGGGTCGCACGTGAGGCCCAAGTGATGCTCCAGCCCCATTTCCGCCGCGTAGGCGATACGGCGGTTGTCGCCGCCTTCCAGCTGGCAGGTGGCGGCCGCGGCCATGGCGCAGGCTACGCCAACTTCGCCTTGGCATCCCACTTCCGCCCCGGAAATGGAGGCATTGGCTTTGGCCATATTTCCAAACAAACTGGCCGTAGCCAAGGCGCGGATAATGGTGTTGTCTTCAAATTCGCAAATTTCCTGCACCAAGCGGCAAACGGCCGGCACCACCCCGCAAGATCCGCAGGTTGGCGCGGTAACGACAATGCCGCCGGAGGCGTTTTCTTCCGCGCAGGCCAAGGCATAGGCAAACAGATTGTTCATGCGGCGCAAGTATTGGGGGGAGTTTTCGGCCTTATACAAATACCGCCTTGCCTTGCGCTCTAAATTAAGCGAGCCCGGCAACACGCCTCGTTTTTCTAAGCCGCGTTTCATCGTGGCCTGCATGGTTTGCCACACGGTTTGCAGGTATTGCCAAATGTCGGCGCTTTCGCATTCTTCCACATATTCCCACAACAGCATGCGCTTTTGGGAAGTGTACTCCAAAATTTCCGCCATGGAGTGGTGCGGGTAGATGTTGTTGACTTGCTGGCCGATGGTTTCGTCGTCGCGGATGGTGCCGCCGCCAATGCTGTAGACCACTTTTTCGCCCATCACATGGCCGGCCTTGTCCAGCGCCTGGAAACGAAGCGCGTTGGGGTGTTTGGGCATGAGGGTGGTGTAATCCCATGCAATGTCCACTGGCTTGGGATAAAAGGCTTCTTTAATGGTAAAATCGGTCAAGTGTCCTTTGCCGGTGGCGGCCAAGGAACCGTATAAAACGGCTTTGAAACTAACGGCGTTGGGGTACGCGCGGTTGAAGGCGTCGGCCGCTTTGCGCGGGCCCATGGTGTGGCTGCTGGAAGGCCCCATGCCGATCTTGTATAATTCTTTTAATGATTCCATAAATCTGAGTGTTCCTTTCCAACGGGCAATATATAAAAAATGTTATCATATTTGGTATGAATATACTTTCTTCCCTCTTAGTGGCGTTGGGCCTTTCTATGGATAATTGGGCGGTTACGATTGCTTCCGGCTGTTCCCACCATGACGCCATCCCCAAAAGTTATATTTTCAAAGTCAGCTCGTTGTTTGCAATAGCACACTTTGCGATGTTTTCCGGCGGGTGGCTGTGCGGGGCCGGGTTGGGCAAATATATCGGGGCGGTGGATCATTGGATTGCATTTGCCATTTTGGTGTTTATCGGGTTTCGCATGATTAAAGAATCCCGCAGCCGCGAAGAATCCGGGCAGGATGTATGCGTGCTGCATACGTTTAAAATGCTGTGCGCGCTGGCAGTAGCCACCAGTTTGGATGCCCTGTTGGTAGGGATGGGGCTGGCGTTTACGGCGGCGCCTTTCTGGGCCACGGTGCTGATGCTGACGGCGTGTGTATTCGTTACCAGTTGGACGGGGTTTTATGTGGGGGCGTATTTGGGACGGAAATTCGGAAAAGTTATGGAAGCGCTGGGGGGAGCGGTATTAATGTTGATTGGGCTTAAATTGTTGCTTGAAGGCGTGGTCATTTGGTAGAATTCTGATATCTTAAGGGAGGTGCGGTTATGGGCATAATCGCCGTAACGATTGTTTTTTTGTGCATCTGCGTGGACAATATGGTTTCTTCCAATATGTCCGCTATGAAAATGACGCCGGAAAAGAAAAGTGTATTTTCTATTAAAATGGCTTTGTTTTTTGCCGGGTTCAATGCCCTGTTTTTCGGCATCGGCTACTTGCTGAGCATTATTTTCTTTCACGATTGGGTGCACTTTGCAAACAATTGGATTGCATTTGCATTTATTTTGCTGCTGGGAATTAAGTTTATGCTGGAATCTATTGAAAAATCGCCCAGTTTCAGCAATATAGATGCGGATGATAACCGAAAAATGGTGCAGGTATCTGCCGTCATCGGGCTGAATTCCTTTTTGGTGGGATATGTCGTGGAAGCGATGGATAAATCCTTTTTCCCGCAAGTGCTTATTTTAATTTTTATTACTTTTGGAATGACGCTGCTTGGTTTCCATTTGGGCAGCCGCACGTCCAAGGTGGTTACCAGCAAAAAAATAGAGCTGGTGGCCGGACTGGTTTTGATTGTGATGGCGGTTAGCCAGATTATCGTGTAGCCCGCACAAAAACGTTTGCCATCCCCGCTTTAAAAAAAGCGGGGATTTTTTTGTCCGGATTTGTTACAACAGTAGTATGGGCAAAGTGCAGGCGGGAGGTCTTTATGAAAGCACCCAAACAAAAAAACAGATGGAGCAAAACACAAATTTGGACGGTTGTCCTGATAGGGGCGGCCGTATGCGGGGCCGCCTTTTACGGCGGTTATTGGCACCGGCAGGCCCGCCAAATGAAACAGGCCGAGCAGATTATGTCCTCCATTCGCTTGGAGCAGGAAAAACAATGCGCCTACCATAAACACTATACTACCGACGCAAAAGCCTTTCCGGGCCTGCTTCCCAAACGGAGACATAAACATTTTAAATATGTATTCAAGCCAACCGGTATGGAAATTCACCGAAAAGGCCGGCACGGATATGTTTTAAAAATGCCCTCGTATGAAGACGGCCGCCTGTGCTGCGACAGCCCGGCCAGCTGCCGCCGATTGAAAGGCCGCTTTCCCACCTGTACGGATTTAACGGCCCGGGCGGATTATGTATCCGGAGAAGAATGCTCGCCGGTTCCCCGCCGGCCGTTATGCAAAGGGCCGTCCGCGCGCCCCTGCGGCTGCCAGGGAAGAGGCGTGCAAACGCGCCGGTGCGACGCGGAAACAAATATGTGGGAAGAATGGGGCAAGTGCAGCATCGCCGATACGTGCGATTGTTCGGCGGTGTCGGGCATGCAGCCTGCCGCCCAAACGCAGGTGTGCAACGGCTGCGGCGTGCAAAGCCGGGATTTTCGGTGTAATACGCAAACCGGGCAGTGGGAAGCCGAAGCGTGGAGCCCGTGCAGCCGCCGGCCGGAAGAATGCGGCTCCGGATCGTTTTAACAACAAAAAACCCGCACTTAGCGTGCGGGTTTTTTTAAGGAATTGGTTTTTATTTGGAAAGCGCTTTCCAAGCTTCTTTTTCGGCTTTCAAAGCGGCTTTGGCGTCTTTAGCGGCTTGTTTGGCTTCCGCTTTTTTGGCTTCGGCGGCTTCTTTTTGCGCTTTGGCTTTGGCCTTGGCGTCTTCTTTGGCTTGTTTTAAAGCGGCCTTTTTGGCCTCGGCTTCTTTTTTAGCTTCTTCTTTAGCGGCCTTGGCTTTTGCTTTGGCTTCTTCTTTAGCGGCTTTAGCTTTGGCCTTGGCTTCTTTTTCGGCCGCTTTGGCTTTTTCTTTAGCCGTTTGTTCAGCTTCTTTTAACTGGGCTTTTACGTCGGCCTGGTTTTGAGAAGAGGCAGTCGCTTTTTCTTGGGCCGCTTGCAATTTGGCTTTGGCGGCGTCTTTTCTGCTTTGGATGTTTTGTCTTAAAGCGGTAATTTTGGACAAGGTGCAATTGTTAATACAAGTTACATCTCCCATCGCACAGCCGCAGTTTTCGGCCGCGCGGGAAGCGGTCGGCCAAGCGGCCGCCATCGTCAGCGCAAAAGCGAATACAATGATTTTTTTCATTCTTTTCTCCTTTATGAAACTTTGTTTGATTATTGTACTAAATTTAAAGGAAACATCCGCTTTTCTTATCTAAAATACGCCGGGCAGCGGGCGCGGTTTTTTGGTAAAATGTAACCATGGAAATGGCAGTCGCGGCCCCTTGGTGGGTAAATGTGTTGTTGGGTATTGTGGTGGTCAACTTATTGGTATGGCCGCTCGCTTCGCGTTGGGTGGAAAGCCATTTGGAATTGTTTTTGCTGGGGGTGGGCGCCGCAGCGGTTACCATCAGCGGGGGCTGGAGTACGGAATTTTTGTATGAAACGTTAAACTATCCGGTCAATGTGGCTTTTATTGTGTTGGTGGTCAGCGTGATTTTCAACAATTACTCCCGCTATATTTTTCGGGTGTTGTTTGCCTTTTTTCGCAAGTTGGAGCCGCGTTACAGTTTTGCGCTCTTGATTTTCTTTTTGGGGATGACGTCCTCGCTGGTAAGCGTTACCGTTTCCGCCTTGGTGCTGGCGGAAGTATTAAAAGTAGTAAACCTGGAACGGACGGCCACGGTGCGGATTACGGTGTTTGCCTGTTATGCAATCGGGCTGGGGGCGGTGCTTACCCCGCTGGCCGAGCCGCTGGGCCTGATTATTAACAATGCGCTGGCCGGCGCGCCGCACCATGCGGACTTCTTCTTTTTACTGCGTCATTTCTTTTGGTGGATTACGCCGGCTGTCGTGCTGCTTTCTTTGGCGGCCGGCTATTGCGCCCGCCATGCCGGAACGACGCTGCAGATGCATATCCGGGAAGATAAAGAATCCTATGCTTCCGTGCTGCGCCGCACGCTGCACATCTATATGTTTGTTGCCGCGCTGAATTTAATCAGCACCGGCCTGCGCCCGCTTGCCCAAAGCACCATTACCCACCTGGGCGGAAAGATTCTGTTTTTGGCCAATGCCGTTTCGGTAATTATTGATAATACCACTTTGGCGGCCATTGAAATTGTGCCGTCCATTTCCGATAAAGATTTGATCTATATGGTTATCGGCTTAGCCGCTTTTGGCAGCATGTTGGTGCAGGGCAATCTGCCCAACATTGTAGCGGCTGAAAAATTAGGCATCAAAAGCCGCGAATGGGCGGCGGTTGCCGTTCCGACCGGGCTGACGCTGATGGCCGGCTATTTTATCTTTCTCTCCATTCTCTTATAAACCCGGCGGGCCCATGCCGCTATAGGACTTTGGGCCCTTGTCTTCGTTTCTTTCTTCTGTTATCGTATTCATATAGTCCGATGAATGCCTTTTGGGGCCGGTACCACCTATGCAAAAATTGTTATTCCTTTTTATTTTTCTGCTTTCCGTTCCCTGCGCGGCGCAGCGGCATATGCTCAAAGAAGTCGCAGCCGGCCGTTCCCTGCAGCAAATGACAAAATCAGCCGTCTCCGGAACCATCGCCCGCCACCCGCGGGTGGTGCAGGGGAAAATCCTGCTGGAGCGGCAAAAAGCCAAATCGGAAATTCCGGTTGATTTGGAGCCGTATATCTTTAAAAAAGTGCTGGCCACGGATTATGAAAACCTGCCTATTTTATTATACGAGCCCTCGCTGCAGCAGGAGCTGAACGCCGCGGCGCAATATATGGAAGCGATGAGCGCGTTTGAAGAGTTTAAGCGGGATATGGACATTTTTCTGTATTATCAGTCCAAACCGAACGAGCGGCATGAGCTGACGGTGCTGGAACGCCAAGATTGGAACGAAAGAATCAATGAAGTAAATGCAAAATTGCGGCGGCTGAAAAACATCATCGCGGCGCACGATCCGGCGTATGCGGCGGCGCGGAAATATATGATTTTGGCGGCGGAATTTATAAATCCGGTGTTGCGCGGACTGCTGACCAAACAGGAATTTGCCCGCACCGACCGGCAATATGTACAGGAAGAATTTTATCTTCATGCGCCTGTTGTCAAAAATCAAAAAAGCGGATGGATGACTTGGCCTCCCTCTTTTCTGCCCCACCGCAAGCCTGCGCTTGGGGCGCCCTCGGCATTAAAAATAGCGGTGCTTAACGACAGACAAAGCGTTTTGGACGCCTTTGAACAAGCGCATCAAAAGGTGTTTTTCCCGGATTGGAAACTGTCCACCTACGACAATACGGAAGACTTGCTTCGCGCCGTAGCCGGCGGCCAGTCGTTTGATTTGATTTTGACGGATATTATCGTGCCCGGCGGCGGCGGGTATTATCTGACGGCCTCTTTGCGCGACAAAGGATTTAAGGGCGCCATTTTGGCGCTTTCCGCGTATGAGGAAGATGAGCAGATGGGGCTGGATTTGTTCAAACGGGGATTTGACGGAATGATTTCCGTTCCCACCGGATTTGAACGGAACAAAAAATGGCCCCGGGACATTATGGAAAAATTACGTCATTATTTTTATTACCGGGATACCAACCGCTGGATTCGGTAAGCGCCGGTTGGACAGGGCGCTGGCCCGTAGAGCGGAGCCCCGTCCGGGGAACTGCGTTTTAGGAAAGAACCGTTGTTTGACACGCTAATCGGATGAAGTTATAATAGGGAAAGACGTCCCTGGCTTGCAGTATTTCAAATTACAAGAGTTATCTGCCGTACCGGTGCGCAGCATCTGTGCACCGAGTGTTTTATTACCGCCTAAAAAGGAGAAAGTATGACAGACAAGTTTGCTCCCGCCGCAAAGATTCTCAAGGAACATAATTACGACAGTTCCAAATTAATTCCCATCCTTCAAAAAGTGCAGGACGAATACAAATATCTCCCCGAAGATATCATGCGCTTTATCGCCAACGAGCTGGAAATTTCTCCGGCCAAAGTATTTGGCGTAGCCACCTTTTTTGCGCACTTTGCCATCACGCCCAAGGGCAAGCATATCATTAAAGTATGCAACGGCACGGCCTGCCACGTAAAAGGTTCTTCTTTTGTAATTAATACGGTAAAAGATAAACTCAAACTCAAGGAAGGGCAAGATACCACCGAAGATATGATGTTTACGCTGGAATGCGTGTCGTGCCTGGGGGCGTGCGGGCTGGCGCCTGTCATGGTAATGGACGATGTGGTGCACGGACAGATTACCCCGGCCAAAGCCGTAGAAATTATTGATGAAGTGATCGCCTCGGAGGCCAAAAATGCCGACTAAGAACATTGAAAAAATTGCCAAAGACTATAAAGACGCTTACAAAAAAATTACCGGCCGCGTGGTTATCTGCGGCGGCACGGGCTGCATTGCCGGCGGGTCGCTGAAAGTGTACGAGGCGTTTCAAAAAGAGATGGAAAAACGCAAAATCGGTTTTTGCCTGCAAATCACCAAAGACTGCCATGAAAACTATTTAAGCCTTTCCGGCTGCCGCGGGTTTTGCGCCATGGGGCCGCTGGTAAGCGTGGGGGATATTTTCTACACGAAAGTAAAACCCGAAGATGTGGCCGAAATTGTGGAAAAAACACTGATCAAGGGGGAAGTAATTGACCGCCTGCTCTACCACAATCCCGCCAATAATCAAAAAGCCAAAACGGTGGATGAAATTCCTTTTTACGCCAAGCAGGAGCGCATCCTGCTGCACGACTGCGGACGCATTAATCCCGAAGACATCAACGAATATATTGCCCACGGCGGCTACGCCCAGGCCAAGCGCGCCTATACGGAAATGACGGACGAAGAAGTCTGCAAAGAAATGATCACTTCCGGCTTGCGCGGCCGCGGCGGGGGCGGTTTTCCGACGGGCAAAAAGTGGGATTTAACCCGCGTGGAACCCGGCCCGAAAAAATACGTCATCTGCAACGCCGACGAGGGCGACCCGGGCGCCTTTATGGACAGAAGCGTCATGGAAGGCAACCCCAACGCCGTGCTGGAAGGGATGATGATTGCCGCGCGCGCCATCGGAGCCGACGAAGGATACATTTATGTGCGTATGGAATATCCGCTGGCCATCCAGCGGGTGCGCACCGCCATTAAACAAGCCGAAGACTTGGGTATTTTGGGCGAAAACATCTTTGGCTCGGGCAAGAATTTTAAGATCAACGTCATGGAAGGCGCGGGCGCTTTTGTGTGCGGCGAAGAAACGGCTTTGATTGCTTCCGTAGAAGGCAAACGCGGCATGCCCAAAATCAAACCGCCCTTCCCCAGCCAAAGCGGCCTGTTTGGCAAGCCTACGGTTATTAATAACGTAGAAACCTTGGCCACCGTTCCCAAGATTATGGAAATGGGCGCGGAAGAGTTCCGCAAAATCGGTACCTTGGGCAGCCCGGGCACCAAAACGTTTGCTGTTACCGGGCATATTGCCAACACCGGTCTCGTGGAAGTGCCCATGGGCACCACCCTTCGCCAAGTGATTGACGACGTGGCCGGCGGAACGACCAATGACGACGGAACCGTCAACAAAGCGGCGTTTAAGGCGGCGCAAATCGGCGGCCCTTCGGGCGGATGTCTGACGCGTGAACATTTGGATTTACCGCTTGATTTTGACTCGCTCAAATCCGCGGGCGCCATGGTGGGTTCCGGCGGGTTGGTGGTCATGAACAACAAAACCTGCATGGTAAACGTGGCCCGCTTTTTCTTGGAATTTACCCAGCGCGAATCGTGCGGCAAATGCGTGCCGTGCCGCGAAGGAACGGAACAAATGCTTACGATGTTAAACGACATCGTGGAAGGCCGCGCCACGCTCAAGACGCTGGAAAACTTGGAAGATTTGGCCAAGGCCGTTCAAAAAGCCTCGCTGTGCGCCCTGGGCAAAACGGCCCCCAATCCGGTCTTGTCTACGCTCAAGCACTTCCGGGAAGAATACCTGGCCCACGTGGTGGACAAATGCTGCCCGGCCGGCGTGTGCAAAGCGCTTGCCCGGTTTGAAATCGTGGCCAGCAAATGCAAAGGCTGCGGAATGTGCAAACGCGCCTGCCCCGTTTCCGCCATCAGCGGCGAAGTGGGCAAACCGCATCATATTGACCCCAAAAAATGTATTAAATGCGGCGGCTGCAAGAGCACCTGCAAATTTGGTGCCGTGGTAACGGGAGCGTAATTATGGAAAAAGAACAATTTGTAACCATTGAAGGAAAAAGAGTACCGATTGAAGGCGAGAAAAACCTGTTGGAACTGATCCGCAAGGCCAATTTCAACATCATGACGTTCTGCTACCATCCGGAGCTGGCGGCCTACGGTGCTTGCCGGCTGTGCCTGGTGGAAGTGGAAGGAATGGGCATTGTGGCTTCGTGCACAGTAGCCCCTAAAGACGGAATGAAAGTGCGCGTCAACAGCGACGAAATCCGCCATTTGCGCCGCATTAACTTGGAGTTGCTGCTGTCCTCCGGCAATCACGACTGCACCCTGTGCAGCAAATCCAACAACTGCAAATTGCAGAAACTGGCCAAGGATATGGACGTAACGGAAATCCGTTTTAAATCCAAAAAGTTAGACAGTCATAAAGACGCCACCTCCCCTGCCTTGGTGCGCGACCACAGCAAATGCATTTTATGCGGCAACTGCGTGCGCATCTGCAACGAAGTGCAAGGCATTGGCGCCATTGATTTTGCGTTCCGCGGCTTCCGCTCCAAAATCGCTACGGCGTTTAACAAAGAACTCGGCCAAAGCCACGAATGCGTGTCCTGCGGGCAGTGCGCCCGCGTCTGCCCGACGGGCGCCTTAATGCCCAATTCTTCGGAAATTGAAGACGTGTTTAAAGCCATCAACAACCCCAAAAAGAAAGTAGCCGTGCACATTGCTCCGGCGGTGCGCGTGGGGCTGGGGGAAATTTTTGGCCTTCCTCAAGGGCAGAATGTGGACGGCAAAATCGCCGCCGCGCTTCGCATGTTGGGGTTTGATTACGTGTACGACACCGCTTTTGCCGCGGATTTAACCATTGTGGAAGAAGCCACCGAATTTTTGGAACGCTTTAAAAAAGGCACCAATTTGCCGCAGTTTACCAGCTGCTGCCCGGCGTGGGTTAACTACGTGGAAAAATTTGCTCCGGAATTTATTCCCAACCTGTCCACCGCGCGTTCCCCCATGCAGATGATGGGGCCCATTTTAAAAGCCGATTATGAAGACAAAGGCGGCAAGCGCGAAGACTTGGTGGTGGTGGCGGTAATGCCGTGCTCGGCCAAAAAGACCGAAGCCAAACGCGACGAGTTCTATGTAAACGACAACCCGGATACGGACTATGTGGTTACCACCGTAGGCTTGGCGCGGATGATTAAAGAGGCCGGCATTGATTTTGTAAACCTGGAAAACGAATGGTTTGACATGCCGTTTGGCACCAAGACGGGCGCGGGCGTGATTTTCGGCGCGTCCGGCGGCGTGATGGAAGCGGCCTTGCGTTACGCATTGGCGGAATTAGACCCGGCCAACGCGCGCAGCGTTAAATTTTCCAGCCTGCGCGAAGGAACGGTATTTAAAGAAAAAACGGTGGAAGTGGGCGACATCAAAATCCGCACCGCCGTGGTCAGCGGGCTTAAAAACGCGCGCAAACTGTTGGACGATATCAAAGCCGGCAAAGACCATTACGACTTTATTGAAGTCATGTCCTGCCAAGGCGGTTGTGTGGCGGGGGCGGGGCAGCCCCAGTTTGACGGTTGGGCCCCGCGCCGAAAACGCGCCGAAGGGCTGTATCAGGAAGATACGGAACTGGCCTATAAATCGCAGGACAACAGCGGCGTATTGGCATTGTATGGCCGCATTTTGGATAAAGTGGGCGGCCCGTTGGCGCACAAACTGCTGCATACGCACTATTTTGACCGGAAAGACCGCACCGGCCAGAAACGATAAGCAAAACATAGACCGAAAACGGGACGGCGAGAACCGTCCCGTTTTTTTATGGTAAGCGGAAAGACGGCGGAAGAGAAAGTAAGATACAATATTATATATGCTTAACTGGAAAGGCTTTTTATATGCAGTTATTACTTCCGCCACGTTCGGACTCATTCCCCTCTTTACGCTGCCCCTTTTGCGGGAGAGGATGAATATCCCGTCTATTCTTTTTTACCGTTTTTTTATTGCGGTGCTGATGTTGGGGCTGTTGGCTTTTTTTACGCGTCGTTCCCTGCGGGTAACCAAAAACGAGCTGGGGGTGCTGGCGGGGCTGAGCGTGCTGTATATCGGATCGGCCGTGTTTTTGTTTTGGTCGTACCACTATTTGGCCAGCGGCATCGCCACGACGATGATGTTCTTGTACCCGGTGTTTGTGGCGCTGATTATGATTTATGTGTTTAAGGAAAAAAACTCATTCTGGACAATGCTCGCCATCGGGCTTGCGGTAGTGGGGGTGGCGTTATTGTCTTGGAACGGAAAAGCCGGCGGGGTAAGTTTTAGGGGGATTTTGCTGGCGGTACTTTCGGGATTTTCGTACGGGATTTATATTATTGCCGTCAATAAATCTTCGGTGCGGAATATGTCTTCTGATAAACTGACGTTTTACGTCTTTTTGTTTACGGCGTTTTTTCTGTTGGCGGGGGCGGGGAGCATGGGCTGGCTGCAGCCGGCGCCGGGCTGGAAAAGCGATTTAAATTTAACGTTTTTGGCCTTGATTCCCACGGTTGTTTCCAACCTGACGCTGGTACTGGCAATCAAAGAAATCGGCTCTACGTTTTGTTCCGTCTTGGGTGCGATGGAGCCGGTTACCGCGATGACGGTGGGCGTGTGGGTATTCGGCGAGCCGTTCACGCGCTCTACGGCGTGGGGGGTGGCGTTGATTATTCTGGCCGTTACGCTGGTGGTGTTGGCGCCGGCGCTTGAAAAAGGGTACCGCACGGGGAAATTTCTGTATATTACCAAAGTGAAAGGGATTCATCCCAATATCGTGCCGTATCACTGACAGATTTTTGCTACAATATAAAAAACTGAAATAAAGGAGAGACTATGTTCGTTGGACAACGCGGTTCCATTCACACGATTGTCTTGATTCTGGTAGTCATTGTCGGTTTCGGCCTGGCTTTAGGATGGCCCCAATATAAGAGACATCAAACGCTTGCCAAAGCCCAGCGCGCGCTGGAACTGGGCAGAGCGCTGGCTTTTGCGGAGGCCACTTACAAAACCCAGCACGGCGCCTATACGCCCGATTTTGCCCGGTTGGATTTTGAACTTCCCTGCCCCGTGCAGCGGGAAGACGGCAAAATAGAAATGGTGTGCTCGGACTATGTATACCGCCTGGAAGAAGGCAATATCCTGCGGGTGCAGCACAAAGGGTTTCCCAAGTGGTTTGATTTGGATTTGGACAAAGGCTCGGTGGATTGTTCGCATGAAGACGGTTCTATTGCGGGCAGCCATATTTGCGAGCGGGTGGATTTAAGCGCCTCCTTTTAAAAGGAGTTCTTATGAAAAAATACTTTATTGCGCTGTTGGCGCTGCCTTTGTTGTTTGCGTGCGCGCCCAGCGTCAAACGTGTAGAGACCAATTTGGTAAAAGACGTTTCCGGCGGTTGGAACGATACCGATGCGCAAATGGTGGCGCAGGAAATGATTACCGACTGTCTGCAAGGCGGCTGGTATAACCGCTTTTTAACCCGCAACGGCAAAGAGCCGACGGTAATCGTCGGCACTGTTACCAACAACACCATGGAGCACATCAACACGGATGTGTTTATTGAATCCATGCAGCGGGCGCTGATCAATTCGGCCAAGGTGGATTTTGTAGCCTCGGCGGATGAACGGGGCGAAATCCGCACGGAGCGGCTGGAGCAGGATGAATTTGCTTCCGAAGCCACGCGCAAGGCGTTTGGGCAGGAGATCGGCGCCGATTATATGTTAAGCGGCGTGCTGAACTCGGTGGTGGATCAAGCCGGCAGCAAAGCGGTGGTGTTTTACCAGGTCAATCTGAAACTCATTGATATTGAGACGAACCAAATTGTCTGGAACGGACAAAAACAAATCAAAAAGTACGTCAAACGCAGTAAAGTAACTTGGTAGGTTTTTATGAAGGCGCGCATATGCTTGTTGGGGCTGGCGTTGGTTTGCTCCGCGTGTGCGGCGCCTTCTTTGCGTTATAAGACGGAAATCAACCGCCTGACCGCGGCGGGCAAATTTGAGCAGGCGGCCGCGCGTGTGCAGGAAAAGAAAGACAAGCTCTACAGCCGCCGGGACGGCGTACTTTTTTATTTAGACAGCGCCACCCTCCTGCACGACGCCCAAGACCCCTCCGCCAGCGACGCACTGTTTGCCCAAGCCCAGCAGGAAATAGACGCCCGCTACGCCACCAGCGTTTCGGGCACGGTGGGCAGTTTGTTGATTAACGACCTGACCGCCCCCTATTACGTCCCCGCTTACGAACAAGCCCTTACCTACTATTACCGCGCCCAGAATTTTTTGCAGCAAGGCGATATTTCTTCCGCCGCGGTGGAGGCCCGAAAAGCGGTTTTCTTTTTAGACCACCTGCGCGCCGATAAAAAAGACGGCTACAACGACGATCCTTTCGTGCAGTATTTTGCAAGTTTGGTGTTTGAGTCCGTCGGCCAGCGCTCCGACGCCCGCATCGCCCGCCAAAATGCGCTTAACGCGTACCAGCGGCTGGGAAAGCCATTGCATCTGGAAGCGCCCGATTTTTCCGTTCCCGCCAATGCCGGTGAGTTGTGCGAAGTGCTGGTGTTCCATTACAACGGACGTATGCCGCTTAAGCGGACGCAAACGTTGCAAGTGGCGTGGAGCGACGCGCTGGCCCTGGCGTCTAGCCCGGGGGAAACCCGGCAGGGAGTTTCTCCGCAGGTGCAAAACGCCATTGCCGCCGGCTGGATGGGCTCGGCGGTTACGCTGTCTTACCCGGAGTGGGTGGAGCAACCCGGCCGGGTGGCGTTTTCGGCGGTGCAAGCGGGGCAAGTGCAATATCCTACCCAAAAAGTGGCCGATTTTGCCGCCGCCGCCAAGTTGGACTTAGAAGAAAAAATGCCGGGCATTCTTTTTCGCACGGCCACGCGCGCCGTTACCAAGCGGGTGGCGGCCGTGCAGGCCCGCCACGCCGCCCAGGATGATACCTGGGGCACGCTGGCCGAAATGTTTGTAAGCGCGCTGGGGGCCGCCTCCGAAACGGCCGACACGCGCCAGTGGTTTACACTGCCGGCCGAAGTGCGCTTGGCGCGGCTGTTTTTGCAGCCGGGCAAACAGGATATTACCCTGTTGTTTCGCAGCGGATATGGTAATATAATAGGAGAATATACTTTTAAAGACGTGGAACTGACGCGCGGAGGCAGGGTGTTTTTGCATTACCGAACGTCTTATTGAGAGGAACTATGAAAAAAATCGTTTTATGCGCCATGGCGCTTTGGCTGGCGGCGTGCGCGGGGATGAATAAGAATACGGTTAATTACCAAATGGGCGGTTATGATTCGGCCAAGTATTATGTGGTGGCGGGGGAAGGAATGTCTAAAGAAGAAGCCTCGCAAAACGCGCTGGAAAATATGCGCCGCGAAATGGTGCAAAACGCTCCGGCGGCGGCCAACCAAGGCGTGGTAACCGATTTAATGGCCAATGCCGAGGTGGAAAAAGTATGGCGGGATAAAGATTTTGACGGGAAACATTTTTATGCGCTGGCGGTTTTACCCCGCAGCAAAGCCCATAAAGTGCTGGCCCCGCTGTTGGATCAGGAAGATGCCAAACTGGAAGGACTGGCCAAGCAATTTGCCTCTCCGGCTTCGGCGTTGGCGGATTTAAAAGTGGCTTTTAAAATGCAGCCGGTGGTGGCCCGCCGCGCGGCGTTGGACGAAATGTACCAATTTTTAAACGCTTCGCGCGAAAGCTACCGGCCGGAAGTGTTTGCCCCGTATAAGGCCGTTTTGCAGGAAAAAATGGCCGCCGTGTTAGTGGGGGTGGACGTAACGGGCGTACAAAGCGACGTGATGGTAACGTATGTGGTGGACGCTCTAAACCGCATGGGGCTGGGCGTGGTGGACGCGGCCGACCCGGACAAAGTACTGCTGGTGCAGATTGCAACGGATGTGGATGCGTATGATTCGCAAAAAGTGGAAGGGTTGGTGTGGTGCTCCAGCGGGGCGTCCGTCAGTTTGGTGGACGTAGAACGGGGGGTTACCTTTTCCCGCTTTAACGTACACGAACGGGCGGGCACTTCCCGGGCGGAAGATTCATTGCGAAAAAGCATGCAAAGCGTGGGCGAGCAGGCCTCGGCCCAGATTTCCAGCCGTCTAAAAGCGTATTTGAATATCAAATAGGAGAAAGAATATGAAGAAAATGATGATTTTAGCTTTATTGGCAGCCCCTTTGCTGCTAAGCGCGCAGGAAGCTGTGCAGCCCGCGGCGGCCGCACAAGATGCCAAGCCGTCGGTGCAGGACATTGCCGAGCGCAATAAAATGCTCTATTCGCTGGGGTTTTTGCTGGGGGATAATTTAAAACGCCAGCTGATCCTGGATAATGAAGACGATTACAAAGCCCTTTCCCAAGGCATGCGCGACAGTTTGCTGAACAAAAAATCCCAAACGGATTTAGATCAGTATAAGCCGGCCATTATCCAAAAATATCAAGACGACGCACAAATTATTTCCGCCAAGCGCGAAGCGGCCCAGCAGGAATACTTGGCCAATTTTAAAAAGGAAAAAGGAGTAAAAGAACTGGATAACGGCACCCTCATCAAGCTGAGCCGCGCGGGCAAAGGCAAAACGCCCAAGGCCGATGCTTCGGTAAAAGTGCACTATACCGGCACGTTAATTGACGGTACCCAGTTCGACAGTTCGCGCGACCGCGGCGAAGCGTTTGAAACCAAGCTGACCGATGTCATCCCGTGCTGGACAAAAGCCCTCCAGCAAATGAAGCCCGGTTCCCGCGCCAAAGTGGTCTGCCCCGCCGATACCGCCTACGGCAACCGCCCGGTGGGTCAAATTCCGCCCAATTCCGTGTTGGTGTTTGATATTGAAGTGCTTTCGCAAGGGAAATAATGTCCAAAACCAGTTATTTTCTGATTGCCGTTATGATAGCCGCGATCCTCTATATGGGTGCAGTGCGCGGCTATCAGGCATATGAACGCAAAGCGGCCGAAAAAGCGGCGCAAGATGCCGTCAGCGGCAATGCGTTTACGTTTCAAAACATACCGGTTTCTTTGGCGGCGCCGCGGCCGGAGCCGGTTTCGCACCCGGTAGCGTTTGACCCGGCGCAAACGGCCATTTTTTTGGAGTCGGCGCCCCTGTCGTTTGAGTTGCAGCAACAGCAGGCTAAGGAAACCATTGAATCTATTTTAATGGATTACGCGCAAGATCCCAACATACAAAAATTTAATCAGAAGTTAGCGGACGCCACCGAGGGGGAGGCCGATAATCTGGCCGATTTAAGCGGGGAGAAGATGCTTCAAATCCTGCAGGAAACCCCCCAAGTGGGGCAATTGGTGCAAGAAAGCATGAAAAACCCTGAATTTGCCAAAACCATTGAGCAAATTTTTACCAATCCGCAGTTTATAGAAAGCGTGAAACAGCTGCAGGGGAATATGCCTACGGCTACTCAGCCAAAAAAAGCTGAATAAAAAAGGAAAATATTGTATCCTATAAAATATCAGGAGGTTCCCCGTGCTTAAAATTTTTATCAAAGCTGCCATTTTAGTTTTTATTATTTTAAGTATTTATTTTATTGTAAACCCTTCCGCCTGCTCCAATTTGATGATGGGCCGGGTAACAAACAGTATGGATGAAACACCGGCTATCAACCATCAGCCGGCCGCCCACAGCGAGTTGCTTGTGCCCGCGGGAGATCAGCCCCTGGCCGCCCCGCAGGAAGGCGTGTTTGACACCAATACCATGAATGAACCGGAAATCCCGACGTATTCCCAAGAGGATATTGACTACGCCGTAGCCAGCCGGTATGTGGAATTGGAAAACGAATACGCCAAAAAAGGCGCTTTAGGAAAAGACACGGCTAAAGAAATTTCCTATATCGTAATGGATGACTTTGAACTGACCCAGCAGGAATGGGAAGCGTTCTTGCAGCGGGCTACCGAGAGCAACCTGTTTAACAAAATCCGCAGCGAGCAGCTGCCGGTGGCGCAGTAAGTTCTGGCTTAAATAAAAAACCGCCCCTTTTTCGGGGCGGTTTTTTGTCGGATAATCGGTTAATGCGGCAGGCGTCCCGCCAGAAATTCGGCCACCGGGCGGGTGTGTTTGATTTTGCTTAACACAATTTTAATGGAGGCCGTAATCGGTACGGACAAGAAGGCCCCCGGCACGCCCCAAACAAGCGTCCAGAAAATAAGCCCGCCCACAACGACCGCCGGATGCAAATCCATCCCTTCGCCCAAGAAACGGGGCTCCAGCAAGTTCCCGATGGTAAATTCGGTCGCGATCAGCAACCCGATAACCAAAAAGAACTGCGGGCCCAAGCCGTATTGCAAAAATAGTACCGGGGCCGGCAACAGCACGGCAATAATAGACCCCACGCTGGGAATAAAGTTAAGCAGGAAAACAAACAGGGCAAACAAAGCCGCCAATTTTACCTGAAAGCCGAATAAAATACCCGCCGCGATAAAGCCGGTTGCCAAAGACGCAATCAGCTTGACGGACAGATACACGGACACATTGGCCAGCATTTCTTTGATGGCGGGGTTGGTAATGGGCGGCGTTTTTTTGCTGCCAAAGAGGAAGAAGGTCATAAACAAAACCACCAGCGTCGCATCCGAAACGATGTTAAACACTTTTCCGCCAAAATTTTTCAGCCAGTTAAAAAGCGGCAGCTCCCGCAGGTAATTTTCAATAAATTTCTGGTCAAAGGTAATGCCGTGCTGCTGCAGGCGGGTGGCAATGTCGTTAATCGTGTCAATTAAATTCTGCCGGTATACTTCGGCCCCTTTCAAAAACGTGCCTACCGAGTTGGCCGTAAACCAAATCACCCCCACAAACAACGCCACGCACAGCAAGATAGACACCGTCATCGCCAGCCAGGACGGGAAAGAAAATTTATGCTTCATATACAGCGTCATTTGCGCTAAAATCGTATAGAGCAAAATGGAAATCACCAACGGAATCATCAGTGATTTGGTATATACCAAAAAAGCCGTTACAATGCCCGCGGCGATAATCGTCAGGCAGATGGTGCTGGCTTTGAGGTAATAGAAAGTCGGCTTATCCGAAAACATGAGGCCCCCTGTTTCGTTCTGTTTTTTTGGCTATTTCGCGGGCTAGAAACAAAATTTTGCCGGTCAGGCTGGCCGCGTCGTTTTGGTACGAAGTCAGCAGCCATACGTTTAGCTTGGCCGCGGTAAAGCCGTTATAGTTTTTGCAGAAAGCATCGTACGCGGTGGTAAACTCGTCGCACGCGCGGGAAAGCGTTTTGGCCCGGCTGTTGAGCCCTTTGGCCGCCAGTGCCAAGTCGCCCGACCATGCGGAATCTTTATACGTGCGTATTTGGGCGCGGCTTTGCGTCCAGAACGGTTCATCCTCGTCCAGTTCTTGGCGCAAGGCCAAGCAGTATTGGTTAAACTGCCCGGCAAAAGCTTCATCCCGCACGGCAATGTCTTTGTGCAATTGCTGGAGAATTTGTTCCAGCCGGCGGTTGAAGTCGCGCAAATTTTGCGCGGCGGCGGTTAAATCTGCCCGGAATTTATCGCACCGGGCGGAAATCTGTTCTAACAGTGTTTCGCAGTTCATAAAATCGGGAAATTAATGGTAAAGATGGAGCCCAGCCCCCGATCGGATACCACGCTGATGGATCCGTCGTGCAAATCCAGAATCCGTTTGACCATGGGCAGGCCCAGCCCCCAACCGCTGATTTGGCCGGTAAAGTAGTCATCCACCTGGTAAAAAGGTTCAAAGATGCGGTTGACGTCCTGCGGGCGGATGCCGGCGCCGTAGTCGCGCACGGAAATGGAAATACTGTCGCCGTGGTTGGCGCATTGCACTTTGATGATTTTTTCCATTTTATTGTTGAACTTAATGGCATTGGCCAGCAGCTCGCGGATGCACAGGCGCAGCATTTCTTCGTTGGCAAGCACGCTTAAATGTTCGGGGCAGTCAATTTCTACAAGAGTGCCGCGTTTGACGGACGTGTCATCCGATACCGGCGCCGGCGCGGGGGTTTCTTCTTCTTGCGCGATGGCCTTGGCGGCGCAGTCTTTGATTAAATTTTTCAAGTAAACGGTTTGCTTCTCAATGCCCTCCGTCTGGGCGGCGGTTACTTTGTTAAACGCCATCAGCTTGTCCACCAACAGCGACATCCGCCCCCCTTGTTTATTGATTTCTTCTAAGGCTTTGGAAGTAAAGGGCGAAAATTTTTCTTTTTTGGCCTGCGACAAAATCGCCTCCGAATAGCCGTTGATAATAGACAAAGGCGTTTTGAGCTTGTGTGAAATTAAAGACAAGGCTCTGGAGGTAACACTCATATCTTTGGGTTCATTCATAAACGGCTCCTAGAAGGAAATAATCATCCGGGCGTAGAGGATATCGCGTTTGTTGTCGTTATGGATGGTTCTTACATGGTTATAGGCAATATCGGCGCTGATGGTGCGGGTGGCCGCAAACGAGTTCCCTATGATAAAGGAATGTTCCGGGTCTGCGGTGTAGTATTCGCCGTAGCGGTAGGCCGCGTACAGGGTGGCCTCGTTATCGGGCCACATGCGGGTAATGCGGGCGCCCAAGGTATATTTGGCCAAATCGTGCGTTACGTCAAACGATTGCGTGAAGGCCAAATCTTGCTGGTTTAAAATGCTGCGAAGTCCGGTTACGCCGGTAATTCCGTCCGGGTATTGGAACACGTTGGCGGCCGCTTCAAACCCGAACATGCGGAAAAAGTTTTTATGCAGCTGCAGGGTATAGACCAGCTGATCATAATCGGTATTGGAAAAATCGCCCCCTTCCCGGAACACGGTTCCTTTCTGTTTGGCGTACGAAACGCCCAGCACGGCATGGGTGTAAAGGTCGTTTACCTGGTCGTCTTCCAGGGCGATAATCAGCCGGGCGGTTACGCCGTAGGCGGAGGCGTCCTGATAATCGGGGTTGTCGCTTTTGTTTTTGAAATAGTAAAAAGGCGTAATGTTAAATTGCAGCAAGTCATAATCCAGAAAAATCGGGATTCCTACGGAGTAAATAGGGTCTTTAAACGCGCGTTCGTGTATGGTTTGGGCTTCTATGCCGGTAAGCAAATTAAGCGTAGGAGCCATGGTGGCGGCCACGCGCACTTGGTCAAAGTGGGAGGCACCAATATAAGCTGCCGCAACATCTACCGTACGGGCCGGCAGGGTGGCGGGGAAAGCCAGTAACATAAAAAACAGGATAAACTTTTTCATATCTTTCATTTAACAAAATTTAAAGCGGTTGCGGTATGTTTTTTAGCTATACAAGGTTTCTTTTGTTAGGGGGGATATTTTGCTAGAATAAAAAAGATGAAGAAAATCTTACTTTTTTCCTTATTGTGTACGCTAGGCGCTTCCGTGCAGGCGGCGCAGATTATCCGCGGGCCTTATATTGAGGATCCGACCCAGACCACCATGATTTTACGTTTCCAAACGGACGAAAAAACCCCCGCTTGGCTGGAGTACGGCCCCTCCCCGCGCTGCAACCAAATTATGACGCTTACGCCCGCCGGCACCCAGCACAAAGCCATTCTGTACGGCTTGGTGCCCAATCAGGATTTCTGCTACCGCATTTATGTAAATAATGCCGCCGGCGACGGCGTACAGGAACCCGTCAGCGGGAGCTTCCGCACCTTGTATTCGGCGGAGCGCAAAGTAGTCAACTTTTTGGTGCTGGGCGCCACGGGGGCGGAAATGCCCTTGCCGCTGCCGGACGGACTGCCCGTTGTAGACGAGGCCGCCCAGGCCCGCAGCCAGCTGGCGGCGCTGATGGAGCAGGAAGACGGCGATTTTCTGATTCACACGGGCAATATCACCCACAGCGGGCTTAATGAAGACGCCGACCGGGAGTTTTTTGAACCGTTTAAAAACGTCTTGGCCAAGACCCCGTTGTTTGTTGCCTTAGGGCCAAACGAATACGGGCCGGATCGGGAAAACCGGGACAGTAAATCCTTCCTGCGCACCAATTACTCGCGCTATCACGACATGTCGTGGAGCAACGCCACCCCCAAGTATTATTCGTTTGATACGGCCAATGCGCGTTTTATCTTTTTGGATACCAACGTCGCCGAAGGCGCGGTATGGGGGCCGGAAATCGGCGAGGATTCGGCGCAGGTAAAATGGCTGAAAAGTATGCTAAGCGGTGCGGGCGAAAAGTGGAAAATCGTGGTCATGAATGCGCCTGCCTATTCCACTGGCCCGCGCGGGCCCAATAACGAAGTGGCATTGAATTTGATTAAAATTTTTGAAAATTACGGCGTGAAGCTGGTTATCCAAGGGGGCGATCCGGACTACGAACGCACCTTCCCCATGTACCGCGGAGAGCCGAACCCGCGCGGCGTAACGTATGTTACGCTGGGCACGGCTGCTCCCGCGCCGGGCAAACGGACGCACTCCGATGCGTCTACCGCCCGCTTTGTGGCGGCGCGGCATTATGCGTCCGGGAAAATTGTAGACCGCAAGCTGACACTTACCGTATATAACAACTTGGGCAAAGAGCTGGATACGCTGGAAATTTATTTATAAGCCAGCGGCTTGCCCGTTTTATAATTAAAAAACGCCTCTTATAAAAGAGGCGTTTTTTACGTAAGGCAGAGTTGTTTTATTTCTTAAGCTGCACTTTGGCCATCATGTCGTACATAATGATGCTGGCCGCGGCCGATGCGTTTAAGCTTTCCACGCCGCCGCGCTGGGGAATGGAAATAATTTGGTCGCAGTTTTCGGCCGTTTTCTCGCGGATGCCGAAGCCTTCGCTTCCGATGACCAGTACGGCCGGGGAGGCGTAATCCGTCTGCGTAATGGGCTGGCCGTCCATATCCGCGCCGTACACCCAAAAGCCTTCTTCTTTTAGGTCGTTTAACGCGGCCGAGAGGTTGGACACTTCCACAATGTTGATGTTTTCAATGGCGCCGCAGGCCACTTTGTATACGGCGGGGGTAATCCCCACGGTGCGCCGCTGCGGCAGGATAATGGTGGAAAAACCCAAGCACGCCGCACTGCGGATAATGGCGCCCAAGTTCTGCGGGTCGGTCATTTCGTCCACCGCCAGCCACAGATCTTTTTTGTTCCCGTCGGATTCATAGAGCGCGGTGGAAAGCTTCATCAGCTTAATGGGCTGTACTTTGGCCATCACGCCCTGGTGGTTTGCGTTGCGGGTCAGGCGGTCTAGGGTTTTGTTGTCAATGCGGTCTATTTTTACGTTTTGCCGCTTGGCCAGGCGGATGATTTCCTCCACGGCGCGGTGCCCGGCTTTACTGTCGGACACATACAGCTGGGTAACGTTGCGCTTTTTGCTTCTGAGCGCTTCCATCACGGGGTGAATCCCGTAAATCATATCCAAATTGTCGTTCATATCAGCTCCTTAACCGATTTCGGAAGAACCAAAGCTCATGCCCACTTCCAGCGCGGCTTTTACTTCTTCCCCGTGCGGATCCACCCGTTTTAAGTTGGAAATAGCATCGGCAATTTTTACTTCGGTAATTTTAAAATCGCGGAAGGCCGCCATATAGCCAAACTGGCCTTGCAGCACCATATCCAGCGCCTTGGCTCCGTAAAGCGTGGAGAGCCAGCGGTCAAACGCGGTGGGCGTGCCGCCGCGCTGGGTGTGGCCCAGCACGCACGCGCGGGATTCGATTTTGGTGCGGTCTTCAATCATATTGCTCAGCTTATACGCAATGCCGCCCAAGCGGATGGGGTCGGTGCTGCCGGGCAGCGTGCGCGCGACGGTTTGTTCGCCCAGTTCGTTCTTGGCGCCTTCGGCGGCTACCACAATGCTGAAGTTTTTGCCCTTGGCTTTGCGGTCTAAAATGTAATTGACGATGACGTCCTCGTTGTACGGAATTTCGGGGATGAGCACAATGTCGCCCCCGCCCGCAATGGCGGAGCGCAGGGCAATCCAGCCCGCGTAGCGGCCCATGGTTTCCACAATCATCACGCGGTGGTGGCTTTGGGCGGTGGTATGCAGGCGGTCAATGGCTTCGGTGGCAACGGCCAGGGCCGAATCAAAGCCGAAGGTCTGGTCGGTGGCGGAGAGGTCGTTGTCAATCGTTTTGGGTACGGCTACGATGGGCAGGCCCAAGTCCACAAATTGCTGGGACATGTGCAGTGTGCCGTCGCCGCCGATGGTAATGAGGGCGTCCAACTGGTTTTCTTTAAAGTTATGCAAAGCGACCGAGGATAAATCCCGCGGCGAGTCGGCAGATCCGAACGGCGGCAGCGTATAGTTAAACGGGTTGGCGATGTTGCTGGTGCCCAAAATGGTGCCGCCCATGGTTAAAATGCCGGAGACGGTTTCGTTGGTAATGTTTAAAAATTCGTTGCGCACCAGTCCGTCAAATCCGTTTTTAAAGCCCAACACCTCAATGCCGTTTTTTAAGGCGTTTTTGCTCACGGCCCGCACCACGGCGTTGAGCCCGGGGCAGTCGCCCCCGGCGGTTAAAATACCGATTCTTTTAATACTCATATCCCCTCCGGTTATAGGAAAGCGGCTAACGCGCTTACTGCCCACAGCACAAAAAACTGCCCGTCAATGAGGGTTTCGTCTTTTACGCTGCGGGTACTGCTCTTGCTATAGTAATATATTACAATAAAAACGGTATACAAATGGCCGATGAGCAGCATCCCCACCAAGGCCGGCTTCCACGTAAGTGAAAGAAGCGTCGCCAGCGCCGCCGTCAGCGCCGCCAGCACCAGCGTGACGGCCCATTTGGTTTTTTTCATTCCGAATGCTTTGTAAAAACTTTCCCGCCCGATAATCAAATCTTTGTTGGCGGACGTAAAGCCCAGCGTGACCGAGCGCATAAACACCAAAAGCACCGTGTAAAACACGGCCAAATAAGCGGCCTTGCGCAGCACCATGCCGTGGGTATACGCCGGCAGAAACGCACAGGCGTACGCCCAGCCCAAAGCCGTTACGATGTCTTTCGTGCCGGGCAGCGAAACGAGCTGCAATTTAAACAAATGGCGGTACGGGTAGGAAAATCCCGCCAGCAGAAACACCAGCCCCATCCCCAGCGCGCCTTTGCTGATAAATCCCGCACACAGGGCGGCCCCCGCCGCCGCCGCCAAACTGGCCGCGGTTAAAAAACGCTTATTAAGGCCGGGATCCGTTTCCGCCCCGCGGTTAAACGCCGTGAGGGCAAACACAAACAATCCGGCAAACGCCAGCAGGCGCCCGTCGGTCGGAACGCCTTCCAAACGCATACACACATACGTCAGCGCCGCCGCGGCAAAAGCGGTATAGAAACAGTTTCGCACCAAAAAACTCCAAATTTTCCCCAACCAGCCGGACAAAATGGATTTGGCGTTTGGCTTTCGCAGTTCGCGCACGCGTGCGGCCACGCGGTCAATTACCCAGTTGGGCGTAGAGGCGCCGGCCGTAATAAAAATTTTGCGGGCGCGCTGCAGCGGCAAAGGTTCCAGCTCGTCTTCGGTTTCTACGTGCAGCACCGCCGGGGCCAGCTGTTTGCACAGCGTAGCTAGGCGGGCGGTGTTGGCGCTGTGGCGCCCGCCTACGACGATTACTAAATCGGCGTTTTGGGCAAGTTCTATAGTTTCTTTTTGGCGGTCTTTGGTAGGCTGGCAGATAGTGTTTGAAATTTGGCACACGTCCGCATGTTTTTTTACTTCTTCGGCCGTCTGATAAAAAACGCTTTCCTGCTGGGTGGTTTGGGATACGACGTTTACCTTGTCAAAATGCGGCAGACGGGCGGCTTCTTCCGGGCCGGAAACAACGGTTCCTTTGCCTTGGGTGTATCCCAGCAGGCCAATTACCTCGGCGTGGCCGCCGTCGCCCACGATGACGGTGTGGTAGCCTTGTTGGGCAAATTTAGCAATGATGTTCTGCGCGTGTTTAACCAGCGGGCAGGTAGCGTCCACCACTTCCATAGAGCAGGATTCTACTTCTTGCTGAAACTGCGGCGTAATGCCGTGCGCGCGGATGACCAATACGCCCGATTTGTCGGCGGCTTGCTGCGGCCGGTCAATGGAGGTAATTTGCTTGGCGGCCAGCATATCGGTCACCTGTTTGTTGTGAATCAGCGGGCCAATGGTATAGACCGGCTTTTTGCCGGCGGCTTCCAGTTCCAACACTTTGTCTATCGCGCGTTTGACGCCGGGGCAAAAACCGGCGCTTTTGGCAACGGTAACGTCCTGTTCTTTTTCCATATTTATATTATAGGAAATTCATACGTCCGTTGGGCGGCGGGGTGCGGTTTTTTCTATAATTTAATTATGCATAAAATGATGATGGGTGTGGCGGCGCTTGCGCTGCCGTGCGCCGCGTTTGCCGGCGCGTATGGCGATATGTTTAAAAACGGGCATCTCCGCTTTGACTATACGCCGCAGGAAATTTCCTCTCTGGAGGCCCGCGCCGCCAAAGAGCTGGATGTCAATTTAAATTTTTTGGTGCGCATTCCCGCCCAAGACCGGGATTTTGAAAATACGGTGCTGGCGCTGGAAAACGCGTATACGTCGTACTGGTTCGTGCCGAAAAATCTGTCGCTTTTGGCGTATTTCCACGAAAATGCGGACGTCCGCGCCGCCGCGGCCCGGCTGGAAGCCAAAGGCAGCCAAACCAAAGCCGCCGTGTTTGCCCGAAAGGATGTGTATCAAGCCTTAAAAGAGTATGCCGACAAAAAGCCCGTCCTGCCCCACGAAGAAGCGCGTCTGTTGTCTAAGTGGCTGGAGCGCTACGAACGGGCGGGGATGGCTTTGTCCGACGAGGATGCCGCTGAATACGCACGTTTAAACAACGAGCGGCTGCAAAAAATCACGCAGTATAACGTCAATTTGAATAATTACCAGGACGAACTTATCGTTTCGCGCGAGGAGCTGGAAGGCTTGGGCGACACGTTTATCAACCGCCTGGCGCGCACGCCGGAGGGGAAGTATATCGTTACGCTTAAATATCCGGATTATAATCCGTTTATGGCATCTGCCAAAAGCGAAAAAGCGCGCAAAGCCCTGCAGGAAAAATTCGCCCGCCGCGGCGGAGAAGAAAACGTACGCCTGTTGGAAGACACCTTGGAACTGCGCCGCAAGCAGGCGGCTTTGCTGGGCTATGCCCAGTATCCCGATTACGTGCTTCCGGTGCGCATGGCAAAAAATTATAAAACGCTGGAAAAGTTCCTGAAAAATTTACAAAAAGAAGTCACTCCGCTTGCGCAAAAAGAACTGCAGCAGTACCTGCAATTAAAAGAAGAAACCACCGGCCAAAAAGCCCGCGAAATGACCGCCTGGGAACTGCCCTATTGGAGCAACGAATACAAGAAAAAATACTACCGGGTGGACAATGAGAAGATAAAGGAATACCTGCCGGCCGAGCGCGTGATGGCGGAAATGTTTTCCCTGTTTGGCAAGCTTTTTGGCATTACGTTTGAAAAGGCGGATTTGCCCGTGTGGCATCCGGACGTGATCGTCTATCAAATGAAAGACGCCAAAACCGGAGAACTGATTTCCAATTTTTACTTGGATTTGTACCCGCGCGACGGCAAATATACCCACGCCGCCACGTGGAGCTTTATTGACCGGTTTGAACTGCCGGACGAGTCGTATCAAACGCCTTCGGTGGTAATTGCGGCCAATTTCACACCCGCCGGGAGCGGGGTTCCCTCCTTGCTGGAACACAGCGAAGTGGAAACTTTATTCCACGAGTTTGGGCATGTGCTGCAAATGTCTATGGCCACTTCCAAATATGCCACGCTGACGGGGGACAACGTAGCGTGGGATTATATTGAAACCCACTCCCAACTGCTTGAAAACTGGGCTTGGCAGCCCGAAGTGTTGGCGCGGATTTCGGCCCATTACCAAACGGGCGAGCCCATGCCGAAGGAAATGATTGATGCGCTTATAAAATCCAAACACGCCGGCGAGGCGACGGCCTTTTTGCGCCAGAACTTTTTGGGCCAGTTTGACTTGGCCGCCCACGCCGCCGATAAACGAGTGGACACCACCAAACTCTATGCGAAAATGATGCTGGAAATTACGGGAATGCCGATGACAAAAGGCACCTACCCGCAGGCCAGTTTTGGGCATATCATGTCCTTAACGGATCCGTATGATGTGGGGTATTACGTGTATGCGTGGTCGCTGGTGATTGCGCAGGATATTTTCGGCGAGTTTCAAAAGCAGGGCTTGTTTAATGAAGAATTGGGCGCCCGCCTGCGCCGGTATATCTACACGCCCGGCACGGTATACGACGAAAACGAAATGGTGGAAAAATTCTTGGGCCGGCCGTATAACGACGAGGCGTTTGTGAAAAGTTTGGGAATAGAAAAATAGCGAAACGGCCTTGGCATAAAAAATCCGCGTTCAAAAGAATGAACGCGGATTTTTTAAAATGTTGTTTAGCGGGGCAGCCAGTTGGAAAGCACCACCCACGACAGAAGCGACATCCCCAGCAAAACAGCTAATAACACCAACATCCAAATGCCCCGCCAACCGCTTGTTTTGGAAGAAACCGGGTTGTGCACGGTGCACAGGGCCTTCATCATGGCTTCGGCGCGCAGTTCGGCTTCGTCCTGCGATTTGGGCACCAGCGTGGCGGTGGTGGACGGGTTGGCCTCGTCTAAGCGGACGATGATATTCTCAAATTCGTGCAGAATTTGAATGGCCCGGAAGCGGAATTGCTGAAATTCAGAAAGCGGCATTTGAGCGTTTTCGTGATACACGAGGGCGTTGTCGTTGAGTTCCATGTAGATATTGGAGCGCGTTTTTAAAAGGCCGATGATAAAAGGCGTCAGCACCAAGGCCGCAGCCGGCGTGGGCGCATGGATGCGGTAGCGGCTGTCTATCTGTGGGATATTGGTTTTCATCAGTGCATACTGGGAAGGAGCAAAAGGGGAATCAATCGGCGCAATTTTTAAAGCCGGGAATTGCCGTTTTTTCAGTTCCGCCGTAAAAATGGTAAATTTAACGGGCTTGGTTTTGGGGTTATCGTCGCGGTAGATATTATCGTCCGCCACGCGGATAAAAGCAAAATCGTCGGTGCAGGTGCATACGTTTTGGTATTGGTGGAAGTATTGCGTAAAGAACTCCAGCCGCCCGGCGGTTTGCTCGGTGGTAATGGAATTTTTTTCGCGTTCATACCGGCAGCCGTTTGTTTTGGCCATGCGGGCAATCTGCGCACTGCGGGTGCGCGTGGTGGCAATTAAACCGACGATGCCGGCAACAATTAAAACAATCAGCAGGATGTTCATATACCATATCATAGCAAAAACAAAAACGCAGTTTGCTATAATTTATGCACAGCGAGGGGGGAAAAATATGGACAAGCATAAACTTTGGATTTTTTTGGCGGCCCTGTGCGGGGTAAGCGGATGCGCCGTGTGGCAGCAGGCGCAGGGGCCGGTGGTGCCGGCAAACGGAATGGATGTGGACGGCGTGACGCTGGTGGAAGTACAGCCGGCGGCGGCGTGCGTGTTTAAAGGGGCGGTAATGGGCGACACCAATCCGGACGTAAGCGGAATACCGGAGTCCTTGCTTCACTTAAACAATACCATCCGCCAAGGGCTGGTATCCAGCGCAAAACAAATGGGGGGCAATACCGTGTGGGTGCGCACCAAGAGCTGGCAAAACCCGGACGTAGATACAGATTATTTCCAACCGTTCTATGTAAATAACATTCGTTACGGAGCGCTGGTGTATCAATGCCCTAATTGAAGAAAATTGGATAGAGATAAAACCCACTCTGTTTACGAGTGGGTTTTTTGTTTGAAGAAATTAGAAGGGCTTGACTCGTTTTTTTTTTGATACATTTTACCTATGAACAAAATGTATTTAAAAGGAAAAGGCGCGCAAAACGCCTTAGCAGGGCAAAATAGCGGTTTTACGCTGATTGAACTGCTGGTGGTGGTGTTAATTATCGGTATATTGGCGGCGGTGGCTTTGCCGCAATATACCAAGGCAGTTGAAAAATCCCGCGTGGCGGATGCAAACACGCAGCTAAACAATCTGGTAATGGCAGAAAAAGCCTACAGATTGTCCAACACCACGTATACGGTGGATTTGACACAGCTGGATATAGAGCTGCCTAATATACGAACGGATGCCACGAATACCTTTGGTACAAGTGACTGGGAAATTAGTGTAAGAGAAGAAGAAGGAGGCATTTTTGTGATGTATGCCGTTCGGGCCAAAGAGGGCACGCCTATAACGAGTGGAGAGTACAGATATGCTATTCATTGGTCTCTTGCGCCGGGAGGAACCCTGTCTAAAAATTGCCAGATGGGGATTGGCTTGCCGCCCGTTCCGGCTATTTGTAAATCCATTACCGGAAACGAGCAGGGAAAGTTTAACTAAGGATATATAAAAAACCCCCGCTCCTTGGAGCGGGGGTTTTTGTTTGGCAAACTTATTTATTTAAGTCCTGCGCCGGTTTTTTGCTGGTTAAAATCGCCCAGCCTAACACCGCCAGCAGGAAGATGACAACCACCCAGCCGATTTTGCCCAAGGGGGTAAAATCGTTGTGGTAATTGACGATAATCGGCGCCACGATGACGGCCACCATATTGACCACTTTAATCAGCGGGTTAACCGCCGGGCCGGCCGTATCTTTCAACGGGTCGCCCACGGTATCGCCCACCACGCTGGCTTTGTGGCGTTCGGAACCTTTGCCGGTGTTGGCGGCAATGTCGGAAGGTTCATCTTCCACCACTTTTTTGGCGTTATCCCACGCGCCGCCGGCGTTGGACATAAACACCGCCAAGAGCTGGCCGGACACGATAATCCCCGCCAAAAATCCGCCCAAGGCTTCCACGCCAAAGGCAAGCCCCACTACGACGGGGGACACAATGCCTAGCAGCGCCAGAATGATGAGCTCTTTCTGAGCGGCGATAGTGGAAATGTTTACCGCGCGCGTATAATCGGGCTTGGCGGTTCCTTCCAAAACGCCTCCTTTAAACTGGCGGCGCACTTCCTGCACGATGAGTGCGGCCGCGCGGCTGACGGCGTTAATCGCAAACGACGAGAACAGCCACGGCAGCGCCGCGCCAATAAGCATACCGACAAATACCACCGGGTTGGACACTACAATCCCCACCTGCGACAACAGCGTCAGCACTTTGGCTTCGCCCGCGGCGGCCCAAGCGTCGTTTAGCAGGCGCTGCACATTGCTTACGTCCACCATATACGAAGCAAACAGCGACACGGCCGCAATCACGGCCGATCCGATGGCTACGCCTTTGGTAATGGCTTTGGTAGTGTTGCCCACGCCGTCCAAGTCCGCCATAATCTGGCGCGCTTTTTTGGTTTCGGCATCATCCTGCCCGTGCCAGGCCATTTCGCCAATGCCGTTGGCGTTGTCTGCAATGGGGCCGAAGGAGTCCATGGCCACGTTGTTGCCCGTAAGCGTGAGCATGCCGATACCCGTCATGGCCACGCCGTAGAGGATGAAGTTGAATTTTTCGGACGGCGTCAGCCCGTCAATCGTACCGAAAATGACGACGGAGCAGAAAATGGACGCCGCAATAACCAAGGTCGTCCAAACGGCCGACTCAAACCCGACCGCAATCCCGGAAAGAATCGTGGTGGCCGAGCCCGTAGCCGTGGATTTTTTGATTTCCTGCACGGGTTTGTTTTCCGTTCCCGTGAAGTATTCGGTCAGGCGGTCAATGACGATCGCCAGCAAAATACCGATGGTGGTGGCGACAAACGGCCTCCACCAGCCGCCGGGCACGGCGCTCATGTAGTAGTAGGCCAACACGCCAAAAATCACCACGGAAATGGTAGCGGAAATGCTGTAGCCTTTAAAAATGGCTTTCATGGCGTTGCCGGCGGTACGTTTGGAATCTTTTACCGCGTATGTGCCGATAATGGAGCACAATACGCCGATGCCGCGCACCAAGAGCGGATAGACGATCCATTCGTGGTGTCCGGTAATTCTCCACAAAGCAATCCCTAAAATGAGTCCGGAGACGATGGTTACTTCGTAGGATTCAAAAATATCGGCCGCCATACCGGCGCAGTCGCCCACGTTGTCGCCCACCAAATCGGCCACCACGGCCGGGTTGCGCGGGTCGTCTTCGGGAATGCCGGCTTCCACTTTTCCCACCAGGTCGGCCCCCACGTCAGCGGCTTTGGTGTAAATCCCGCCGCCCACACGCATAAACAGGGCCAACAGCGTGCCGCCAAAGCCAAACCCCAGCAAGGCGTCCGGCGCGGCGATGCCAAAAATGATAAAGATTACCGTTCCGCCCAACAGGCCTAAGCCGTCGGTCAGCATTCCGGTTACGGTGCCCGCCCGGTACGCAATGCGAAGCGCGTCTCCGAAGCTGCGTTTGGACGCCGCCGCCACGCGCACGTTGGCGTCTACGGCGATGCGCATTCCCAGCTGTCCTACTAACAGCGAGAATACGGCCCCCAACACAAACGCGCCCGCCCGGCCGAACGCGGCAATCAGTTTGACCGTTCCGGCAGACAGGCCCGCAAAGCGTTCCATGGAATCCTGCGAAACCGGCACAATGTAGACGGACAAGAACAGGCAGACCGTCAGCAGGCCGATCAGCGGCAGAATGGTTTTAAGCTGTCTTTTTAGGTAGGCATTTGCGCCTTCCCGAATGGCGCCCCAAACTTTTTGCATTTCGGGGGTGCCGGCATCTTCGCGAATGACCTGCTTGCGCAGGAACAACGCATACAAAAGCCCCAACACCGCAATAAGCAATACGCCAAACAGCGTATATTGTTCAAAGGGCCTTAGGGCGGCAATTCCATACCACATGGGCTATCTCCTTTTCAAATAGGGTAAAACGTCCCCTATATTATAATAAAATTCTGCCGCGGGTAGGTCTTTTGGCCCCCAGAAACAGGGCCTTTTGTCCCTTGCCGCCTTTTTATATGTTTCTTATACTTTTATTATGAAGCGTTATCTTTCTATTTTATGGGGAGCTGTCTTGCTGGCGGGCTGCTGCGCGTTTGCCTACGGGGCCCCGCCTGTGCAGGAAGGCTGTTTAAAAGATCTCGTTCGCCGTTTGCAGCCGGCGGCGGGGGAGCCCGGCCGCGCAGCCATGAGCCGCCTGCGGTGGATGCGGTTTTATGCTCCGACGGTAAAAATAGCGGAAAGGGAAGGTTTCTGGGAGCGGCTTTTTCATTCGTTTTCCGAAGCGGATAAACAGCGGGCGGTGGCGTCTTACCTGTACCAGATGTACATTTCGTCGGCCGTGTACGGAGGGGAAATTCCGCCCCGGCTGACGGTTAATTACTTGGGGGTTTTAAACGGGCTGGAACGGCTGGAAGTAAATTTTGATGCGCGGGAAGCGTTGGCCTATTATCAAAAAAATAAGCCCGAGATTAAAAAATGGCTGGTGCAATTTTTTAAAGAAGCCGGACTGCCCGTATATCAGCCGGAAAATACCCGCAACGATATCACGGAAACAGCTTTTTTGCGAACCTTGGCGCGCAGTACCGGGCCCAGCGGACGCGCCGGCTATTTGCTTGCGCATCCGCGCTGGGATGAGCCGCTGCCGCAGGAAGATAAAAAATGGCTGCAGGAAGTGCAGCGGCTGGCGGCGGAGGATATCCGCCAAAAAGTGGTGCTGTATGAAGAAAACATGGCCGATCTTTCCGCCCTGGACAAAATTTCCGGTCAATATACGGCCAGCGGCAAAGCCTATTTGTTCCGCCCGGCCGAAAAAGAATGCGCCGCGTGCAGTTATTTAACGTGCAGCCGGGTTTGCCGGCAAATTCATACACCGTCCGCCCGCCCTGCGGGGCTGGTGCAGGTGTACCAGCTGCAGGCGGAGCCTTCTAAGGCAAACCAACTGCGCCCGGCATCCGGCGCGAAATTTTTCTCGCCGCAAGGCAACGCCTATCCGGATTGGTTTTATCACGAGGCGGTACTGGTTATTTTTAAACACGGCAAGCGGCATATTCCGGTGGTGTTGGATCCGTTCCTGGCGGAAGGGCCGGTGCCCTTTAGCCAATGGCTGGCCCATTTCAGCCCGCAACATACGGTGCTGTATGCCTATCCTTTTCAACGCTGCTCGGACACCGAAGAACGGCTGGTGCGGCCCGATAAGGTAAAGGGAAATAAAATTTGGAAAGACGGCCGCTCTTATAAACCGTATCCGGTGGAATACTAAAATTTCCCGCCGAACACAAAGCCTACCGTATCGCTTCCGTCCTGCAGGTTGCGGGTGTAATTGATGCCGAACGGGAACGGAAAGCGCCATAGCTTATACGTCAGCGCCGCGCCGGCCCCGCTGTGCGGGCGGTAGCGGCTGCCTGCATATACGTAAGCCAGTTCATAAAAAGGCGCCAGCGACAAGAGCCCCGTTTCGTTGCGCAGCAGGTAGTAGATAAAAGACACCGCCGCCCCCGCCCCGCGGCTGCCGCGGATTTGGCGGTCGTAGCGGCCCAGCCCGCTTAAGAGTTCGCTGGAGAGGACGCGGTCGCTAAACGGGGCTTTAAAGGCGTCCTGCGCGCGGATTTCCGCCACCAGCATATGCCGGTTTTTAAACTCCAGCAGGCCCGCCGCTTCCAGCCCCAATTTGGAAATTTCATAATCGCTGCCCGTCCAGCTGCCGCCCGCCGTATAGAACACATTGGCCGCATATCCCGTGCGGGGCCGGGGCAGGTTTTGCAGGCTTTTCTTTTTATCCGTCAGCCCGTAGCCGGACAGCGCCCCCATATTAATTCCTTTCCGCACGTCATCGCTCAGCCGCAGGCCCAGCGTAATTTGGTTGTGCGAGCCGTTATCCAGCGCGCGGGGGGAATAGGTATAGCGCACGTATTCGGGGCGGACAAACGCCCGCAGCGTGCGGGAAAAACGGTGCATATAAGTAAGGGCCAGCTGTTCTTTGCGCGTGTGGAGGGCGCCCAAGAGGGTGGAATGATATTCGTCTTCATCGTCCGTGGTGGAAAAAACGCCAAAGGTGTTGCTCCAGCCGTTTTGATAGAAGCGCTGGTCAAAATTTAATTTGGTAAATCCCAGCGATATAAAATCGTCCCCCAGGCTTAGCCCGGCCATAGCGGTAAAACCGTCGTCGCTGCCGCCTGCAAATACAAAGGTGCTTTCCCCCTGTTTAAACAAGTTTCCCGCCGCCAGCGACAGGGCGGCGGCGTTCTTTTTGCCGCCGGAAGCAAACGCCAGCGGGAAAATATAATAACCGTCTTGGGCGTTGATAAAAATGTCGGTTTTGCCGGGTTTTTCTTGGGTGGAAAATTCCAATTTTTTAAATACGCGCAGGTCGTGCAGGTCGTCTTGGGCTTTTTCAAACAAGGCGGGCGTAAAGGGGTCGCCCGGTTTTAACAGAAAACGCTTTTGAAGTGTCTTTTCGCTCATACGGGAAGCGGAGGCGTGCACCGCTCCCACCACCTGCTGCGCCGGCTGGGCGCCGCCGGGAACAGCGGCCCAGAGGAAAAAGGAAAACAGAAAAATCAGTTTTTTCATTTCTTAAATTATATCTTTTTGCGGGTTTGTGCCGACGGCAGGTTTTGGGTTAGTTGGGCGCGCGTTGCACGGGGGGGCGGGATTGTTTATAATATAGAAAATCTTTTTCGTTTTGAACCGCCGGCTTGTAGGCGGCGCCGCAGGACGGGCACGGAACAAAACGCCGGGAGGACTTATGGCAAGACGCGATAAAACAAATTACTACCTGGACTTGGCGGACGTCGTGTCCCAGCGGAGCACATGTCTGCGCCGCCGCTACGGGGCGGTAATTGTAAAAAATGACGAAGTCATTTCCACCGGCTATGTCGGCGCGCCGCGCGGGCGGAAAAACTGCAGCGATTTGGGCTATTGCATCCGCCAACAGCTCAACATCCCCCGCGGGGAACGCTACGAACTGTGCCGCAGCGTCCACGCCGAGGCCAACGCCATCATCAGCGCGCCGCGCGATAAAATGCTGGGAGCCACTTTGTACCTGGCCGGCAGGGAAGTGTCTACGGGGGAGTATATCAGCCACTCCAACAGTTGTTCCATGTGCAAACGTATGATTATCAACGCCGGCATTAAAAATGTGATCGTGCGCGACACGCACGACGCATACCGCGAAATTAACGTGCAGGATTGGATTGATAACGACGAATCCCTTTCCGGCCAGCGCGGCTACTAAGCCGCCGGAAGCCGTTTTGGATAAACCGGGCCCGCTTCGGGGCCCGGTTTTTTGTGGGCGGACAAAAAAAGAATAAAAAAATCCCGCCTTGCGGCGGGTATTCTTTTCAAATGGCGGAGCCGACGAGATTCGAACTCGCGGTCTCTGCCTTGACAGGGCAGCGTGTTAACCAGGCTACACCACGGCTCCATTTGTTTCTGACTACAGATATATTTTAGCTTAATTTGAAGTGCGCGTCAACAAATTTTAAAAAGCGCCTTTTGTATAGGGCGATTACTCAAAATCTCCCCACAAAATTTGCTCCAGTTCCAGCTCCACCCCGTGCTTTTCTTTCACTTTCTCGCGCACCACATCCATCAGCGTTTTAATATCCTGCGGCGTAGCGCGGTTGAAATTGACGATAAACCCGGCGTGTTTTTCCGATACTTTGGCCCCGCCTACGGAAAGGCCTCTTAGCCCGGTATCGTCAATCAAGCGCGAAGCGTAGTCGTTGGCCGGGCGTTTAAACACGCTGCCCGCGGACGGAAATTCCAGCGGCTGTTTTTCCATTCGCTTGTGCAGCACCGTGTTGCGGCTTTCAATCAGCTGGGTAAAATCCCCTTTCTGCAGTTTAAACCCGGCCGATAAAATGATGCAGTCCTGTACGCCTTCCACTTTGCGGTAGGCGTGTTTGACTTCTTCTTTTAACAGCGTGGCCGGGCGGCCTTCGCGGTCAATAATGTCAAAGTATTCCAGGCAATCAAACGTCTCCTGCCCGAACGCGCCCGCGTTCATATACACGGCGCCGCCCACGCTGCCGGGAATGCCGGAAAGTTTTTCCATCCCCGCCAGGCCCGCCTCGCAGGCCATTTCGCACACTTTATCCAGCGCCGCGCCGGCTTCGGCTTTGATGTGTTCCCCGTCTAGGGTTACCTGGTTCATCCGCTTGGTGGAGCAGACGATCCCGCCAACGCCTTTGCCGCTTACTAAAATGTTGGAGCCAAACCCGATAATGCGCAGGGGAATGTTTTCCGTTTCGGCCAGTTTTAGCACAAAGCTCCACTCTTCCCGCGTTTGCGGATAGACGTATACTTCCGCCTTTCCGCCGGTGCGGTAGGTGGTGTGCCGGGCCATGGGTTCGTCCAGCAGGCAGTTGTCTTTAAAAAATGCTTTTAATTCCTGTTTATAATCCATACCGTGCTAAAAGTTCAGCCCCACGCCGCCCTGCAGCCCGTGGCTGGAAGCGGTTTTGGTGTAGGCGGCAAACACATACACAAACGGGAACGGTTTTAAGTTGACGCCGGCCGTATAGCGGATGTCTCCGTCGGAAGTGGAGCGGGCAGGCAGCAAATCTTTGGTTTTCAGTTCGCCGTAATCGTACCCGACGCCTACATACGGCGTCAAGAACAACACATTCATAGAGGCGACGGCCGAGAGGGAATAGTGGTCGGTGGTGTACCAATCGGTAGAGCCGCGGTCGTAAAAACCGGCCAGCGAAAGGTGGATGGTGTCAAACAGGCCAAAATTGTATTTTAACCCGCCGCCCAAGGATTTAAAGCCGTTCATATCGGTACCGCGCACAACGACGCCCAAATTTACCACCGGGATTTTGGTTTCGGCCGTAATAAACCCGGCGTAGAGATAATCGTCGGAAGAAATGTTGTTATTGGAAGAAGGCTTTATGGCGCTTAACGAGGCGCCGATATCAAACCCGGGGAAGGAGGTTCCTTTGCCGGTATGAAAATCCGCCAAGCCGATTAGGGCGTTGATATCTTTATTATAGGCGGCCAAGTCGGACGCAGCCGAATAGTGCGCGCGGAAATCGTCCGCAATGTTGGAAGCGTGGGCCGCGCCCGCCAAGCAAAAAACACCAACTAAAAGGGCAATTAATTTTTTCATTAGGTCTCCGTTGCGAATTTGTAAGATATATAATATCATAGAAAAAGACGGGGGGATGCGCAACCCGCTTGACGGGAAAAACCGATTTTCATTTTTTGTATGTATAGGAGAACAATATGGTAAGTGAACTCGCTGGAACGCTGACGAAACAAAAAATAGATGTGGATGCTCTGCGGGAACAATTTTTTAAACCGGCCGGCACGCCCGTGCCGGTAAAATTCGGTACCTCCGGCCACCGCGGCAGTTTGGGCACGGGCTTTTGCGCCCTGCATGCGCGCGCCATTGCGCAGGCGGTAGCCCGGCTGCATAAAGAACAAAACATTACCGGCCCGATTTTAGTGGGGGGCGACACGCGGCTGATGTCTGCGGAAACCGCGCGCCTGTGCGCCGAAGTGCTGTGCGGAAACGGATTAACGGTCATCCTGCCTGACATGCCGCTGCCGACGCCGGTGTTTTCCTTTGAAATTATTAACGGCCGCGCCAGCGCTTCGTTAAACGGCACCGCCAGCCATAACCCGCCGCAGGATATGGGGCTGAAATACAATCCGTCCAACGGCGGCCCGGCGGACGCTTCGCTTACCTCTTTGATTGAAAAGTACGCCAACGAATGCATGAAAAATCCGGCTGAAATCAAATCCATTCCGCTGGAAGAAGCCCGCCAAAAAGGCCTCTTGCGCACGGCGGATTTGGTTACGCCTTATATCACGGCGTTGGCGCGTTTTATTGATTTTAAAGCCATCGCGGCTTCGCCCTTAAAATTTGCGGTGCATCCGCTGGGCGGCAGCAGCTTGGCGTTCTACGAAGCCATTAAAGAAAAATACGGCCTTAAGAATGTGGAAATCGTCAGCAAAGTGCAGGATCCCACCTTCTATTTTATTCCGATAGACCACGACGGCAAAATCCGCATGGATCCGTCTTCCAAGTATCCGATGTCGCCGCTAATTAAACTGGTGCAGGACGGCACCTACGATTTTGCCGGCGCCTCCGACCCGGATGCCGACCGGTTTGGCTGCGCCACCAAAAAAGGCGGCCTTATTCCGCCCAACCACGCCCTGTGCGTGATGGCCGATTACTTGTACCGCCACCACAAAGTGCGCGACGCATACTCCATCGGCCGCACGCTGGGCACCACTGCGCTCTTAGACCGCATTGCCGAAGAGCACGGGCTGAAGCTGGACGAAGTAAACGTGGGCTTTAAATACTTTGTGGAAGGCATCGTCAAGCGCAAATATGTGTTGGCCGGGGAAGAAAGTGCGGGCATGTCCGTCAGCGGCTGGACGCCGGAAAAAGACGGCATTTTGGCGGTATGCCTGCTGATGGAAATTATGGCCACCGAGGGCGATATTGCCGATTTGTATGACCGGCTGACGGCCCAACACGGCACCCCGTATTATACGCGGGTGGACGTGCCGACGGACGAGGAAACCAAAAAACGCGTCAAAGCGCTGAAAGCGGCCGGTTTTGAGAGTCTGCACCAAGTGGCGGGCGAACGGGTTACGCGCGTGCGCGATACGGACGGCATTAAAGTGTATCTGCAAAGCTCGTGGTTTTTGGTTCGGCCTTCCGGCACGGAAAACATCCTTAAAATCTATGCCGAAACGTTTGTCAGCCCCCAACACTTGGACGCGCTGATTGAGCAAGCCAAACAACTGTTGGCAAAATAACTGTTTGTATGGGTATAAAAGAAGGGGCCAAAAGAGCCCCTTCTTTTTTGTTTGTACGGGATGCGGGGCAAACGGATTTAGTAAAATAAAAATATGATGAATTTTGTCTATGTGGGGTTAGGCGGTTTTATCGGCGCGGCGCTTCGCTACGGCGTGAGTATGGGGGCGGCCGCGTTTGCCTGGCGCGGGCATTGGGCCACGCTGGCCGTGAATGTACTGGGCAGTTTGGCCATCGGTTATTTGGCCCCGCATTTTGAAAATCCGTCCCACCCGGCGCGGTTATTTATAGTCGTGGGGCTGTTGGGCGGGTTTACCACGTTTTCCTCTTTTTCGTTGGATACGCTTTCGCTGTACCACAACCGGGAGTTTTTCCTGGCGGCCTGCAATGTGCTTTTGAACGTACTGGTGTGTTTGGCGGCGGTGTGGGCCGGGTTTCGGCTGCACCACGCGTGGTAGATGATTTGAAACGGAAACGCCCCGCTCTAAGGAGCGGGGCTTTTCTTTTATAGGGTGTGTAAAAAGGTGTTTTGGCTGATGTCGGTTTAAGGTGCGCGGTACTGCGTTAACGGTGTGGCGTAAACTAGTCAGTTGAGTGGGCATTGAATGCCTGCCCCCGGCAAGAGGTCGTGGTATAAGAGTGTTATATTGCTTAAATAGTGTGGCGTAACTTAGTCGGATGAGTGAGCATGGAATGCCTGCCCCCGGCAAGAGGTCGTGGTATAAGAGTGTTATATTGCTTAAATAGTGTGGCGTAACCTAGTCGGATGAGTGAGCATTGAATGCCTGCCCCCGGCAAGAGGTCGTGGTATAAGAGTGTTATATTGCTTAAATAGTGTGGCGTAACTTAGTCGGATGAGTGAGCATTGAATGCCTGCCCCCGGCAAGGGGGTACTTTTTCTGGCGTCAGAAAAAGTACGAAAAAGACCGCCGCCCCAGTGTCCTATAAAAATCACTTCCAAGCCGGAAATTTTATAACTCGCTGCGCTCAAACAATAAAATTTCCACTCGTCTTGGAAGGCTTTTTATAAGCAGAACAAAAGGGCGGATAAACGGCAACAACATCAAAAGGAAAAATCCTTTTTACAGCGTAACAGCGTATCTGAACGGCAACGACACATAAAAAGAAATTCCTTATATAGTGGAACGGTCAGCCGCTATCCTTTCGTAAGGATGCTACATTGCCTAAGTAGTGTGGCCTAAACTAATCGGATGAACGGGTATTGAGTGGGGAGGGGCGGCTCGCCCCTTGACTCGGTTTTTTTGTTTTGATAAATTTTGCGTATGGCAAAAATTTATCAAAAATCATTCCCCGGCGGTAAAAACGCCGGATTTACGCTTATAGAGCTCTTAGTAGTGGTATTAATAATCGGTATCTTGGCCGCGATAGCTGTGCCGAAATATCAATCGGTAGTAGATAAGGCCAGAATGAGCGATTATATACAAAGAGCTTATGGCATTAAACGGGCGCAGGAAGCCTACTACCTTGCCAATGGGAAGTATGCGGCCGATTTGCGCGATTTGGACGTGAATTATGTGGAGGACTGCGAGCCTGCCTTAGCAAGAGGAAATGAGTGGATTTGCGGGAAAGATTTTTTTATAGACAATATGATGCCGCAGGGGGCTTATGTAGGCGGAGCAATACAGGTTTTTCTGTGTCCGGATTCCACCGTAGGCCGCATTACTTGCTCCGATAAACAACTGGCCAGAATTCGGATCGGGTTTGATCACGGCGATTATGTAGGCGATGAAGTATGCATTTACCGCGTACGGGAAAGTACGCAAAGGGGCAAACAGCTTTGTGCTACGCTTGGTTTTAAGAATGTCATCGCAGAATAAATAAAAAGCCCCGCTCCAAAGAGCGGGGCGTTTTTTTGCAGGCAAAGCTTAGGCGCGGCGGTCTAACACGTAAAAACTGCCTCCTTCGTGCTGTTTGGCCAAGCATTTGAGTTCGCTGCCAATGTTGCTGACCATGGCAAACGAAGTAAGCGGTTTTTTGGTGTTGTGCACAATGCCGATGCCGATGGAGAGGAATTTGAATTTTTCCATTTCTCCCCTGCGGTTGGTGGACACCATATACCCGTTTTTGCGGTCTTCCTCGTTATAAAACGTAGGGGCCAAGGCATCGGTTTTGGAAGTAATTTCTTGGGCGATGGCTTCGGCCTTGTCAAACGAACAGACCACGATAAAATCGTCCCCGCCGATATGCCCCACAAAAGAAGTGGGATCTTGCTCGGCCGCGTGTACGATTACGTCCGCCTCGGTTTTCAGCACGCGGTCGCCGGCTTCAAAGCCGTATTTGTCGTTGAACGATTTGAAGTTATTTAAATCGCAATACAGCACCGCAAACGGCCGGCCGCTGGCAATTTCGGCTTCCACCCGCGTTTGAATGGAGGGGTTGCCCGGCAGGCGGGTTAAGGGGTTGCAGTCCATTTTTTGTTTGTTGCGCTTTAAAAGCAGCTTCACGCGGGCGACAATTTCGTCTTCGTCGGCGGGTTTGGTTAAATAGTCGTCAATATCTAATCCCAGGCCTTCGAGCTTGGTGGATTTTTCGGTTACCGCCGTAAAAATAATAATCGGCGTGTGCAGGTAGCCGGTGCGGCTTCGCACTTCGCGCACGACGTCAAAACCTGTCTTTTTGGGCATTTCATAGTCCAAAATCAGCAGGTCGGGGTTTTCTTTATAGGTTTTTTCAATGGCTTCCTGTCCGTCTTCGGCTTCAATAACGGTAAAGCCGGCGTTGGTCAGAATTTCGGACACTAAAAAACGGATGGCGTGGGAATCGTCCGCCAATAAAATTTTTGCATTGTGTTCCATAAGCATATTTAAATAAATATTCTTCCCCCGCGCAAGAGCCCTTTTTCGTATAATTTTTATATGACCTACGCCATCTTATTTATCGGGGTACTCCTGTTTTTGGGGCATATTTTTTCGTCCCTGTTTGAAAAAACGCGCCTGCCGGATGTGTTGCCTCTTATGATTTTGGGCATTTTAATGGGGCCCATTTTACACGTGGTCAGCCCGGCCTCGTTCGGAGAAGCCGGCCAGATTTTCACCACGCTGGCCCTTATTGTGGTGCTGTTTAAAAGCGGGCTGGATTTTCGCATTTTGTCGCTGCGCGGTGCCGTGGGGCAGGGGTTATTACTGACCACGGTGTGCTTCCTGCTCATTACGGTCTTGATCGCGTTTATTACCCAATGGACGCTGGGCATCCCGCAAATTTACGCGCTGATCATCGGCGCCATCGTGGCGGATAATTCCACCGCCATCATCACTCCCATGCTGGCCAAATTAAAAGTGGCCAAAACCACCAAAACCATTCTTTTTCTGGAAGCCAACCTGACGGGCGTGTACTCCATTGTGCTGGCGCTGGCGTTATTGTCGGCGGCGTCCCACGGGGGGACGGTGTCTGCCGGCGCGTTGGCGGCGGGGATTATCAAATCGTTTGGCATCGGCATTGTGTTTGCGCTGGCGGCGGGATTGTTTTGGATGAGCATTTTAAACCGGGTGCGCCGGCTGGAAAATGCTATTTCGCTGACGTTTGCCTTTGTGCTTTTGGTGTACAGCGTAAGCGGACTGATCGGCGGAGACGGCGCCATAGCCACCTTGGCTTTCGGCGTGGTGGCGGGGAATATACGGCTTATTAAGCGGCTGTGGCTGCCCAAGCTGGATTACCGCCGGCTGTTGTCTTTAAACAGCGGAGAAAAGGACTTTTTTGACGAAATTGAATTTATTTTTAAAACGCTGTTTTTCGTTTATATGGGCATTTGCATTCGGCTGGGGCGGATGGATTTGCTCGCCATTGGCCTGTTGCTGGCGCTGGCCAAGCTGGTGTTTCGGGCGCCGACGGTTAATTATTGCGTATCTAAAAAAATTACCCGTTCGGATTGTTCCGTGATTATGGCCATGTGCCCCAACGGATTGGTCAGCGCGGTGCTGGCGGCGATGATTGCCTCGCAGCTGCCGCAGGAGGGGGCGGTTATCCAAGACGTCATTTATGCGGTTATCTTTTTTAGCGTGGTGCTCTCCAACCTGATGTCTTTTCGGATTGAAAAAGGCGGGCTTCAATGGCTGGGAAAGGCGATGTTCTTCCGCCACGCGCAAGAGGCGGGCGCGCCTGTCCCCGCGCAGCCGGATCAAGGGGCGGCTGCTGCGGAGCCTGCGGCGGTCAATCCCCCGGCGGAACATTAAATTTAAAAGCCCCGGTTGAACCGGGGCTTTTTTACGGCTTGTAAATAAACGAAAGCAAACTGTCTTTTACGTGGTCGCGCCGCCAGGAAAAGAAATTTTCTTTGTCCCCGCACGTGCAATAATAAGGCGTTTTGACGTCCGCCGCGGCAAGGCCCGCCAGCTGCAGCTGGAGCAAAATTTCCGTATTTAAATTGACAAAAATTTTGCCGTCCTTATGAATAACGCTCTGGGCCGAGAACTGGGCGGCCACGTCCTGCTGCACTTCAAAACAACAGCTTTGGATATGCGGCCCCAGCCAGCCGTACAGGGTGCCTTGGGCGCCGGCGTCCTTCATAGCCAAGGCGGTTTTGTAGGGCAGCTGCCCCACTACCCCGCGCCAGCCGCAGTGCGCCAAGGCGAATACGGAAGCGGTTTCATCCCATAAAAACAGCGGTACGCAGTCCGCCGTTAAAATGGCCGCCCCCCAGCCCCCGCAGGAAAAAAGCCATGCATCGGCTTCTTGTTCGGGCTGGTTTTGAAAGGCCAGCGCGTCCGCATCGGAAGCGATGCGGATGATGCGGTCGCTGTGGGTTTGATGAAAGTGCAAAATCTGCTTGGCCGGTATATTTAACTGCTGGTATACGGCCGCCTGCGCGTCTGCTGTGCGCATGTTGCCGGCGTGGCGCGATACCGTGCCGCCCACCAGCCCCAAAGAAAGCATCCGATTGTCTGCGTATATGTTCATAGATCCAGTTTTTTAAGCCGTACGATTCCTATTTTGCCGGAAAGCAAATATCCGGCCAAGCGTTTGAAGCGGGCCGGGTCGTCGCTGGCGTATATTTGCACGCGGCCTTTGCCTTGAACGGCCGCTTGGCCGCGGGCCGCTAAAAACGCGCGGGCGGCCTGGGCCAGCGTGTCGGCGGAATCTACAAGCGTTACCTGTTTGCCTAAAATTTTGCGCAGCACCGGCTTAAGTACCGGGTAATGCGTGCATCCTAAAATTACCGTATCCGAACCGCTTTTCTGTACGCGGGCCAAATACTCCCGGGCAATAAGTTCGGCGGCGGGTTTTTTGCCCCAGTTTTCTTCCACCAGCGGCACAAACAGCGGGCAGGCCTGCTGAAAAATGCGCGCTTGGGGGCTGCGTTTTAAAATGGCTTTGGGATAGGCCCGGCTTCTTACGGTGCCTTCCGTCCCCAATACGGCAATGCGCCCGTTGCGGGTGGTTCGGGCGGCTTTTTCGGCGCCGGGTTCAATTACGCCCATAACCGGCACGGAAATCTGCCGCCGCAGTTCCGCCAGCGCCTGGGCCGAGGCGGTATTGCAGGCCACCACAATCAGTTTTACTCCTAAACTTTCTAAAAAACGGGCAATCGCCAATGAAAATTTTGTAACGGCGGTTTTGGATTTAGACCCGTAAGGCACGTTGGCGGTATCGCCAAAATAAATTAAATCTTCATGCGGCAGGGTGCGGCGCAGTGCGTTTAAAATGGTCAGCCCGCCCAAGCCCGAATCAAATACGCCGATGGGTTGTTTTTTCATATTCCTTATTATATTAATTCTGTAAGGTTGGAACAAAACCCTTTCTTTGTGCTAGAATATGCTTATGTTTAAAAAAGGTATTCTTTTACTGGCGGGGGTTCTGTTGTATGGAGCGGTACTCTGTGCGGCTCCGGCAGAACAAAACGCGCCGCTGATTGTGGGGGGAAATTTTTCTTCCCAAGCCAATACCTCTGTTCAAACAAAAGTTTTTAACCAACAAGCCCGCAATACGGAAATTGCTTCTTTAAACCAAATGCTTAAAGAACGCCGCTTTCATGAGGTAATTCACCGTATTAATGATCTGACAGCCAAAAACTTTTTGGACAACCGCTTCCATCTGCTGTTGGCCATTGCGTATGACAGATTGGGAAAATATGACGACGTTGTGTATTCTGCCGGTCAGGCGATAGCCGTGGCCCCGCAGGATTTTCGCGCCTATGTGCTGCGCGGCGGAGCCTATTTGCATTTGCAAAATTATGAACGCGCCCGCATAGACGCGGAGACCGCTTTGAAACTTAATCCTTCTTCGCTGCTGGCCCAAAAGCTGCAGGAGGAACTTGACGCCAAAACTTCCGTTAAGGCGGCGGCTGACCCGGCGAAAACCGTGCAAAAAAAATCCACTCCGCGCTGGATAGTGCTGTATTTTGTGGCGGTGTTTATAGCGGTATTGTTGTTTGTGTACTGGCGGTATGAAGATGTGTTCCGCCAGCCGCGAAATGCCTTTTCCCGCCGGGAAGTAGAAGTAAAGGAACAGTACGACTTTATCCGCCAGATTGGCGAAGGCGGCATGGGGAAAGTATATGAAGCTTACGACAAAGTGCTCAAGCGCAAAGTGGCTATCAAGCGCGTGCGGCCGGAATTGGTGCGCAGCTCCTATGTGCGGGAGCAGTTTTTGTCCGAAGCGCGGATGGTAGCGCTTTTGCGCCACCCGTGTATTGTAGAAATTTACACGGTAATAGAGTCGGAAAGCTCTTTGTATTTGGTTTTTGAATATGTGGACGGCCAAACGCTGGAAACCCGGCTGGATATTGACGGCCGGCTGCCGTTTTCCAAGGCGAAACGGATTTTTGAATACGTCTGCCGCGGCTTGCAGTACGCCCACTCGCAGGATATTATCCATTGCGACTTAAAACCGGGCAACATTATGATTTTTGATGACGACAAAGCCAAAGTCATGGATTTTGGCGTAGCCAAAAAATCGGTAGACCACGAAACCGGCGCCCGCACCGTGGCGGGTACGCCCGCTTATATGGCGCCCGAACAGCAAAAAGGATTTATGCGCAAACAGTCGGACGTATATTCGCTGGCGCTGTGCCTGTATGAAGCGTTGGTGGGGCAAGTGCCGTGGACGGTAAAAGGGTTTGATATCGCCAAAAAGAAAATTGTCCCGGCGTCCAAACTGGCGCCCAATATCCCGCCGGCGGTGGACGGCCTGCTGGAAGATGCCCTAAAAGAAGACCCCAAAGAACGCATCCAAACCATTGATGAATTTTGGAGCCGCTTAAAAGCCATTGACCCGCTGCCCGAAGATCTGGAGCGCACCCACTACTAAAAGCAGGCGGCGAATGTTTTGGTGTGAAAAACCCCCGGTTTGGCCGGGGGTTTTTGTGATGCCGCAAAAGTGTAGCCGATTTTACGAAAGGGCTTTTCGGGCCGCTTCAAAAAGTTGCTCCAACGCGCGGAAAATGGGCTTTTCCCCAAAGTGCGGCTCCCATTTCAGGCGGTCTAATTTATCGCTTATTACAAACGCCGCCGCGCCTTTTGCCTTGCGCTTGGCGCATATGGCATAGAAAGCCGCCGCTTCCATTTCCACCGTCAGAACGTCCTTTTTCTGGTAGTGTTTTACTTCCTCTTTTGTTTCGCGGAAGATGGCATCCGTCGTCCAATTGCGCCCGACGTGGAAATTTTTCCCGGCGGCTTGCAGCTGTTTGGTAAGTTTGGCAAATAAGGCTTTATTGGGCGCGGTGGTTTCGCGGGCGGTATAACAGGGGGAGGTGCCGTCATCGCACAACGCTTCCGCACACAGCACGATATCCGCCGGCTCCACTTCTTCCTGCAGCGAACCCGCCAGACCGATAAAAACAAATTCTTTTACGCCCAGTGCAATTAATACTTCCAACGCCATGGCCATGCCCGGGGCGCCGGAACCGAAGTTTGTAACGTAGCATAGATCTTGGCCGGTTAACGCGTAGATGTCTGCCTCGCAATTATATTTTTTATATTGGGCATGGCTCTCTATATAGCGCGTAAGCGAAGAAATGGGGCATAAAACCGCTTTAGACGGCAATTTTAAGCCGGCCGCCACATGCCGAACATAGCCGGCCGGGGTGGAAATTTCTTTTAAAGAAGGTTTTTTATTTTTCGGGAATAGAAGGGGCATAGTTTTGTAAAATTTACAAGTTGTGTTTTTTGCTGCAACTAATACTATACCAAAAGAAGGAAGCGAATGGAACAGAGTGTCATGAACCTGCTGACGCAGGCCGTAGCCAAAGGCAATGCCTTGTTATGGGGCGGGCCCATGTTGGTGCTGATTGTGGGCATCAGCTTCTATTTTACGTGGGAATTAAAATTTATCCAAAAACATCTGCTGCAGGCCATTTCTCTTTCGCTTAAAAAAAGTACCGCCTCCGGGGCCGTAAGCAGTTTTGGCGCGTTGGTTATTGCGCTGGCGGCCATGGTGGGCACCGGCAACATTGTGGGGGTGGCGGCGGCCGTATCCACCGGGGGGCCGGGGGCGCTGTTTTGGATGATGCTTTCCGCTTTTTTTGCCATGGCTACCAAGTACGCCGAAGCGGTATTGGCCGTAAAATACCGCGAAAAAAACGAAGCGGGGGAATACGTAGGCGGCCCGATGTATGTGCTTCAAAAAGGGCTTCACATGAAAAAAACGGCCGCTGTTTTTGCGCTTGCTACGGCGCTGATGGGCTTTGCAGACGCGCTGATTCAAACCAATTCGCTGGTGGCCATTTATGATTCCGTCGTGAAGGCGCCTCCTGTTTTAACGACGCTTGCTCTGATGGGGCTGACGGGCGCGGTTATTTTGGGCGGCGTGCGCAAAATTGCGGCGTTTTGCAAGTGGTTGGTGCCGCTGATGGCGATTATCTATATTCTGTTGTGCATGGGGGTAATTGTCTGCCATTTGGATAAATTGCCTTGGGCGATAGCGTGTATTTTTAAAAGCGCGTTTAGCGGAACGGCGGTTGTGGGCGGAGCGGTTGGAATTACGCTCAAAGAAGCCGTGCGCTACGGGGTGTCGCGCGGGGTGCTTTCTAACGAGGCCGGCAGCGGAAGCGGCGCCATTGCCGCGGCGGCGGCGCAAACGCCCAACCCGGTGCGGCAGGGGTTGATTTCCGCCTCCACCGTATTTTGGGATACGCTGGTCATCTGTCTGCTGTCGGGGGTTGCGGTGGTAATCGCGGGCGATTGGGGCGGAGGCTCCTTGTTTGGGGCGCAATTGGCGGAGGATGCCTTTTCCGCATTGCCCGGCGGCGCATGGCTGCTGTTAATTTCGCTTTCTTTATTTGCATTTTCCACCTTGGTCGGGTGGAGTTATTATACCGCCAAGGCGGTGCAGTTTTGCCTGGGGGTAAATGTAGAGAAGGGCGTGTATTGGATGTGGCTGGCGGTTATGGGGGTGGGCGGATTTTTAAGCCCCAAGCTTGTGTGGGAACTGGCGGACACGGCGATTGCGCTGATGTGCCTGCCCAACATTCTGTCGCTGTGGCTGCTTCGTAAAGAAGTGTTTGCAGAAACGAAAACCTATCTGGCTCTAGAGCTGCAGGCCGCCCGCCGCACCGCCCGGGAGTAGGACGGTAAAAAGCTTTACAAGGGCGTTGTTTGGTGGTATCATTTAAATATAGCTTGCCAAAAACGGGAAGATAGCATGCTGAAAAAATATCAAATTATAGAGAAAAAACTGACGGAAACCACCGGCGACGTTGCCCAGGTATATGTCTATACCAATCCGTCGGTGGAAGAGCAACGCTATTTGGTGGAGACCTGCCAAATTGACGAGCACACCCTGGCCTCCGCCCTAGACCCGGACGAACTGCCCCGCTTGGAATTTGAGCCGGAGCATATCGTGATGATTTACAAACGGCCGAAAAATTATTCCGGCAAAGACCAGCTGGAATTTAAAGTGGCTTCGGTGGGGATGTTCCTGTTTGAAGAAAAACTGATTGTGGTGCTGGCGGAAGATATTCCGCTGTTTGTCGGCAAGCGTTTCCATACGGTTTCTTCCATTAAAGAAGTGTTCCTGAAACTCGTTTATAATTCCATTTCGCATTATGTGGAACATTTGCGCATTATCCATATGATTTCCGAGGAAATTGAAGATAAAATCACCGAATCTATGGATAATACGTATCTGCTTAATCTGTTCAGTTTGGTAAAAAGCTTGGTGTATTATGCCGAGGCCATTACCTCCAACGGATTTGTGTTTGAAAAAGCGCGCAACCTCTCGGCCCGGATCGGGTTTGACGAAAAAGACGAAGAAATGCTGGACGATATCATCGTGGAAAATATGCAATGCAAAACCCAGGCCGATATTTATTCCAACATTTTGGCGCAGCTGCTGGATGCGCGTGCTTCCATTGTAAACAACAATTTGAACCTGCTGATTAAAAAATTAAACGTCATTACCATTTGGATGATGGTGCCCACCTTGGTGGTCAGCGCTTACGGGATGAACGTGGCGCTGCCGCTTTCCGGCCATCCGGACGCGTTTTGGATGCTCATCGGTATTTGTTTGATTTTGGTGTGGCTGGTAATGATGTACTGGCGGCATAAAAATTGGTAAGCGATTTAAGCGTATAAAAAGGGCGGAGCGCATCCGCCCTTTTTTGTGGGGGAATAATCCTTTTTTAGCGTTGTAAAAAATGCGCTTGCCGTATTGCTTTTGCTACACTATATATATGCAACTGCCCGCTAAACTGCTTGTGTTATCCTGCTGTGCGCCGTGTTCGTGCGCGGTCATGAAAAAACTGTCGCAAAACGGCGTGGACGTGACGGTGCTTTTTTACAACCCCAACATTTACCCCGCCGCCGAATACGTAAAACGCCGCGACGAACAAAAACGCGCGTGTGCGGCGCTGGGCGTAAAATTTGCCGAACTGCCCTACGAACCGGAAGTCTGGGACGAATGCGTAAAAGGATTGGAAAACGAACCGGAACGCGGGAAGCGCTGCTCGGCGTGTTTTGCCCTGCGGCTTAAGCGGGCGGCGGAATACGCCAAGGAGCATAAGTTTGATGCGTTTGCCTCCGTATTGGGCGTGTCGCGCTACAAAGATTTAGACCAGGTAAACGACGCCGCCCGCTGGGCGTGGATGCACGTGGGGAAACCGTATGTGGCGGTTAACTGGCGAAAAGGCGGCTTGGAAGAGCTGCGCCGGGCGTTAATTGAAGAACTGCACCTGTATAAGCAGGAATACTGCGGGTGCAAATACAGTATCAGGAAGAAAGAAGAAAATGAAAAAATGGCTTAGGCGCTCCGCCTTGGCGGCGGTAAGCGTGCTTATTTTGGTTTTTGGAGCGGATTTGATGCTGCGCTGGGGTTCCGGCTGGGATTGGACGCGCGGTTGGACGGTGGAAAAAGCCGCGGCTCTTTTAAACCGGGAAGTGCGGCTGGAAAAAATGTCCGCCAGTTTTATGGGGGTCAAGCTGGACGGGTTGGAAATTTCCGAAGCGGGCGGATTTAAAAACGGCACTTTTTTATCCTTGGATCGCGTGCGGCTGCGGGCGGATTTATTATATTTGCTGCGCGGCGATTTTAAAATCCGCTCGTTAACCGTCAACGGGGCGCAAATACATCTGGAACGCTTGGCGGACGGCACGTTTAACTGGCAGGGAATGGGGGCGCCAACGCCGGGAACGGCCCCGAAAGAAGAACCGTCTTTCCAGGTGCCGCCGGATATTACGCTGGGCCAACTGACGGTGCAGCATTTGCAGCTGGATTATTCGGACGAGCAAACCCATACCCGCGCCGCGGCCAAAGAGGTGTTTTTTACGGTGCGGCATTTTGCTTTTGGCAAGCCGGTGGCGGTGCGCTTTCGTTCCACGCTTTCGTATGAAAAAGACGGCCAAGTGTTTACCCTTCCCGCGGAATTAAAAGCGGAAGTCCTTTTAAAAGATTTAAATTTGGCAAACGCGTCGGTTAACATTACGGATTTTTCCGCCCAATACCAAGACGCCCGCCTGCAGCTGCAATTGCAGGCGGATTCGCTCGTGCAGCCTGCCGTGGCGGCTAAACTGCAGCTTCAAAATTTATCGGCGCAGGCGTTGGCCTCTCTGCTGCCCGAGGTGCCGCCGTTTGCCATTTCGCAGGCTGAAGTAAACACCCGGTTTCGGCTGACTCCTGCCGAGCAGCAACTGGCGGTAACGGATTTTGATTTTTCCATGCCCGGGGTGCAGGCCCGGTTTGCGGGAAATGTCCGCTATGGCGATAAACCCGCGTACGAGGTGGATTCTTCGTTTGAAATAGACGCGGCGCAGGCGGCGGCCTTATTCCCGCCTTGGGAAAAACAATACCGCCCGTCCGGCCTTTTAAAGGGGACGGGATCCTGGAATAAAGAAGGCGCCCAAGCGCAGCTGGCCTTGCAGGGCGGATCCGTTCAAATTGAGCACACGGGCAAATTTACGGGGGTTACGCTGGCTTTTTCCGCACAGGAAAATGCGGCGTTTACTCAGGGAAGCGCAACAGGCACGTTTAACGGGAAATTAAACGGAGAAAAATTTGAAGGCAAATTAGACGTATCCCAACAGCCCCAGCAAATAGATGCCGACTTGCAACTGCGGGCGGGCCGGGTGGCGCTTGCGCCCATGGCGGCGGTTGTTGAGCCGCCCCAAACGCCGGACGGCTTTGTGGCGGATACGCAATTGGTGGCCGCCCCCAAAGAGGCCTGGCCGCTGCCGCCGGTAAACATCCGCGCGGATATACAGATCGCCTCGCTGGACGCTCCGTACGTGTACGGCACCGACCTAGTGTTCCGCTCCGAGCTTACAGGCGTTACGCCGGATTTAAAACAAACCCACGGCAATTTAACGCTTTCCATGGGCAGCGGCGAAATTAAAGACCTCTACCGCCTGACCAATGCCAACGCCGTTACGAAAGTGCTGTTCCTGTCCATCAACATTGTGGGCAAAGTGTTTAATTCCATGAACGTGTTTGCAGTATTGGACGGATTAGGCAACGGGTTGTTAAACGTAATGGGCGCCGGAGATGAGGAAGAGGAAGCAGAAGCCGATTTGGTGGTGAAAACCGTTACCGGCCCGGACGGGCAGCCCATGCAAATTATGGTGCCGTATACCGACCGGAAAATAGACGGGCGGATGGCGTATGATAAATTTGCCACTTCCGTACAGTTCACGCAGGGCGTGGCGGACGTGCACGGCGGGACGTTTGTGTCGGATATGGTTTCGTTTACGCTGGACGGGAAAACCGATTTCAACACCGGCGAACTGGATATGACGGTGCAGGCCGCCCCCGGCAAACACGAGGCGGACGGCATCATGCCGCTGACGGTGAAAGTAGGGGGGACGGTGTCGAAACCGAAAGGAAGCATGAGTTTGCTCGGCTCGGTTTCGTCGCTCCTTACGCAGGGGCTTAGCAATAATTTTGCAAGCCGCTCGGTAAAAAAAGGAATCGGCGGATTGTTTGGCTTATTTAAAAAGAAACCCGCGCCGCAGCAAACGCCTGAGGGAATGCCCGCCGAACCAGAAACGGCCCCGCAGGAGAAAGCCTCTTCTGAGCAAGCGCCCGAAACGACAGAAACGCCCGACTCGGCGGACTGATTGCCGGCTTTTGGTTATCTGTAAAAATCCCCCGCCTAAGCGGGGGATTTGTTATTTGATCACTTCTTTTACAATTTTATAAGGAACGGGTTTTTTCTTGCCTATTTTTACGGCCTGTTCAAAAAGGGCCACCCCGTCTGCCAAGCGTTTTTTGTCGGACGCGTAAAGCGTGGCGATGACGTCTCCTTTCTTCACGGCGTCGCCGGCTTTTTTATCCAGCCAAATTCCGGCGCCGTAATCAATGGCGTCTTCCATGGTGTTGCGCCCCGCGCCCAACAGTACGCCGGCCATACCGGCGGTTTTGGCGTCAATATGCTCCACAAAGCCGTTGGCGGCGGCTTTAAATTCAAATTTCAGCTTTGCGTTTTTGAAGTATTTGACGGGATTGTCCACCGCTTCGGGGCTGGCTCCCTGCCATTTAATCATCTCGCGCAGTTTGGCGGCGGCTTCGCCGTTGGCGATTTTTTCTTCCATCAGCGCGCGCGCTTTTTTGACGTCCTTTACCTTGCCGCTGATGACGAGCATGTTGGCGGCTTCTTCAATTAACAGTTCATAAAAATCCGGCGCCAGCTCTTTGTTGCCCTTCAGAATAAGCACCGTTTGCAGCATTTCGTTGGCGTTGCCGATGGCGCGGCCCAAGGGCTGATCCATATAAGTAATCAGGGCGCGGCATTTTAAGCCCAAAAGCTTGGCGGTGCTGACTAAAGCGCGGGCCAGTTTGCGGCTGTCTTCCAGTTTTTGCATAAACGCGCCGGAGCCGTATTTAACGTCCATCAGCAAACTGTCCACGCCTTCGGCGTATTTTTTGGACAGAATGCTGGCCACGATCAGCGGCCGGCTTTCCACGGTGCCGGTGGCGTCCCGCAGGGAATAGAGCTTTTTGTCGGCCGGAGCCAAATCCTGCGTTTGGCCAAACATGCAGACGCCCAGTTTTTGAATTTGCCGGTAGATGAGCTTAACCGGTACGCGCACTTCAAAATTTTTCATGGATTCCAGCTTGTCCAGCGTGCCGCCCGTGTGCCCCAGGCCGCGGCCGGACATCATCGGTACGGCTACGCCGGCGCACGCCACAAGAGGCGCCAGCGCCATAGAAATGCCGTCCCCCACGCCGCCGGTGGAGTGTTTGTCTACCTTGGGCAGCTTGACGGAAGAAAAATCCAACCGTCCGCCCGAGTGGGCCATCGCTTTGGTAAAAAGGGCGGTTTCTTTATCGGAAAGGGGGCGCAAAAAACACGCCATTAAAAAAGCGGAAAGCTGATAGTCGGGCACGGTGCCTTTGGCGGCGCCGTTGGCCACAAAATTAAATTCCTCTTGTGTTAAGGTCTTGCCGTTTCGTTTTTTGATGATGATATCAATCATTCGCATAGTTGCTGCCTCCTTTTTTTCTCCGCAGGGGGAGAGACTTCCAGCATAGCATTTTCCGGCGGGAAAGAGAAGCTCCCCCCGCTGTCAGGCTCAGCGCGCGTTCCGCGCCGGCGGAAAAACGGGTTTTTACGGATAATTCCGCTGCAGAGAGCGAAGCTCCTCGTCTATTTGCTGTATGCGAAGGGAAATCTCCTGCATTGTTTTTTGCAGGCGGACTTGCTTGGCGGTAATAAAAATTTGAATGGCAAGGTTTTCGCTCTTTTCGTCGGCAGAACTGCCGGCCGGCAAGGGGGTTCCCTTCAGCAGCTGGTCGGCTTGTTGGACGATTTCCTGTTTGTCCATAACCAGCTGCAGCCGCTTCCATAAAATATCCAAGTAAGCTTTCAGCGCTTGTTGGCGGGAGTACATCATTCTTTTAAAATTAATGTGCGTATCCAATTTGGGGAAGATGATTCCTTCCGGCCAGAGCCGATCCTGCCGGTCGCGGGCCCGGCGGGTTTGTTGCATAATCGCCCGGGAGAGGGGATTCTCCAGCGGATGTTCCAGCAGCCAAAGCGCGGCTTGGGGTTCCAAATACGTTACGGCGCCAAGTACCGCTTTTGCTTTTTTCGGTTCCAAATATACCGACGATTGGGAAAACATTTCAAATTCCTGTTCGTTCCAGGTGCCTTGTTTTTCTAATTTTAAAATCAGGTTTTTTTGAACGTTCTTCGCATAGGTCTCCAAACCGTTGGCGGCGGGAGGGAGGGCGGCCTGCATGTCTTCTATTTGGGGCAGCGAGCCGAACACCGTCATGTATACTTGCACGAACTCATAAGTTAAAAGCGCGGCCGCTTCTTCCGCGGCGCACAGAATCGTTTGTTTTTGCGCCGGGGACAATTTCGGATGCTGCAGTACTAAATCATAGAAAGCATATTTGGGAAAATGAATTTCGGCCACGATCTCTTCCCAAACCTCGTCGTCTATGTAAGCGGGATCGGCCGGGCGGGCGGAGAAACGAAGCGGCCGAATGCGCACCTGATCCCAATTAGGGGTGCCCCACAGCAGGTTGGGGTTGTGCGCGGTAAGCAGTTTTTCCCAATTTTCCTGGGACAAAAGTTGTGTTTGCGGCTGTTGCGGCGGGCGGTGCATCAGCCGGCGTTTGGGAAGGGCCGGGCGCGGGGTGCGGTTGAGAATCTGGCCCAATGTTTTGCTTTCGCGGTAAAGGATACGGTTGAGCTGCTGCAGGTACTGTTCTTTTTCGGCGGTAGAGGCGCCGGCGGGCGGCTTGGGGGGAAGGGGCAAATTTAACTGTTGCAGCCGGCGGGCGGTCGGGTTGAACTGCTCCGACAGCACCCAGCCTGGATTTTGAAACAAATTGCGGCGGGTTTCTTCCAGCGCGGAAAAATGGGCCGTCAGCAATTTTTTTTGCGCGGCCGACAAGGTGCCGTTTTCCAAGACCGTGCGCGGGGCCGTGAAGGACGATTTTAACAACTGCGATAAACCCTTGGCCGGGGGATGCGCGCCGGCCCCTGCGCTCAGAGACAACAACAAAAACAAACTCAGAATTTTGTGGGATGTTCGCATAAAAAAGTTTCCGATTGATTTAATATACCGCCGCGCCGCATTGATTAGAGGAATTCCATGGCCTCCAATTCTTTGTTAATCGGATAAAGGCGTTCTTGAATTTGTTCAATCAGCCGATTCAAGCGGGCCAAATGCGCCGAAATTTCCAGTTGCATAGCGGTTTGTACGGCGGCGGATTCCGCCTTGTTGCCCGCGATGCCCACCGCCTGGATCGAAACCCGCTGCAGCGTGCGCTGCAGGAAATCTCTTTCTTGGATAAGCTTGGACAGCCGCTTTTCCAAGATGGACACGTATTCCGTTAATTCTTGTTTCCAAGCCTGCTGCATCTGCAGGGGTTCCTGCGGCAAAGGGATTTTGGTCAAAACGATGCCGTTGGGCCATACCTGTTGGTGATTGTTTTGAAGGAAGGTAATTTGTTCGTCAATTTGTTTGACGATTCCGGACTGAAGCGGGTGCGACAGCACCAGCAGGGCCGCGTCCGGCTCTAAATAGGTAACCGCTTTAAGCAGCAATTGCGCCTGTTGGGGCTCCAGATAAACCGACCAGCTGATAAAGGCTTCGTAATCCTCCGCCGTCCAGCGGCCGACGGATTTTAATTTTTGAATTAACCGCTTTTCCTGTTCTGCGGCGTATCCCTGGGTTTGGTAGAGCGCTTCCATTTCCGTATTAGCGGGGGTTTCTATCAGCGGGATGTGTTTAAATTCAACAATGTATTTGCGCACAAAGTTGAAATCCAGTAAAGAAGAGGCATTTTTCATGACCGAGAACAGTAAATCTCTTTGTCGTTTGGGCAGGCGGTCGTTCTGAGCGATTTGATCAAGCGCCTGCTGGGGGCCGGCCAGGATATGAGAGCAGAAAAAGCCGTATTCCACCGGATTTATGTATAGCGGGCTGCTTCTGTCTTGGGAAGGGATAAAAGGCGTAATTCTTACTTGGCCCACCCCGGCCACTTGCAGGGAAAGATCGGGGCTGCCCGCTGCAAAAAACGCTTCCGGGTTGGGCACCGTAAAGGGCTTGAGCAGGGGGCGTTGTTCATGAGTTTTGACGGCTGCTGCGGCGACCGTTTGAAAATGGGCCGGACGAATGGCCGGGATCGTAGTGGCGTTTACAATTTGACCCAAGGCTTGGGTCTCGCGGTACAAAATATCGGAAAGTTCCTGGAGGTATTTTTCTTTCACGGCCGCATCCGCCGAAGCCGCCGGAAGGGCGGGCAGCGAAAGCCCCATGGCCTTTAGCTGCTCCCGGCTGAAATCCGCCGCCGGCGAAAGCGCCCAAGCGGGGTTTGCGCGCAGGGCATGGCGGAACTCTTCTAGGGAAGAAAAATAATTTTTTAGTATATATTCGCTAAGAGCCGGCGTGGAAGCGTTTTGTTGTAACAGTTTAGAAGCTGTAACGGACTTTTCAATCGTTTTGGCAACCGCCTTGCCGGCGCCTTGGGCCAGCGCCGAAGTGGCGGTAAAGACGGCGATAAAACAAAAAACGAGGTATTTTCCAACGGCCATATATCCTCCTATTCTTTTATATAGCATAAAGTTTTTATACCCCCCCTCACAAGGGCCTTTAGTCCTATTTGCGCGAACGAAAAGGCCCACGGCGCCTAGGCCCTTTGCGCGGAAAAGGCCGTTGGGGAAAGTGCAGGAGATTTGATATGATATAAGAAAGCTACTTTCGGAGGAATTATGAAGAAAATTGTCCTGCCGGGATGGATTAAAGGCTACTTCGGGTTCATCTTGGCGAACTGGTTGGTTTTTACGCTGATGCGCGGTATTTTCCTGTTTGTATTTCGGGCGGCGTTGGTGCCGCAGTCCTACCCGGAATTATGGGAGACTTTTTACGTAGGCGCCAAATTTGATATGCGCTTGGCTTGTGCCTTGGCCATACCGCTGGGATTATATTTTACCGTTTGCGCGTTCTGGCATAAAGCACAATTCCTCCGAAAAGGAATGGCGTGGCTGTACGGCGTATTGGAAGCCGTTGTGCTGTTGGTGTATTTCTTGGATTTTGCGCATTATTCTTATATTTCCATGCGCATCAACTATTCCATTTTAAAATATGCCGAAAACCCGCTGATTTCCCTTCAAATGGCGTGGGAAACCTATCCGGTGGTATGGGGCGTGCTGGTGCTTGTTTTATGGGGCGTTTTGGGCGGCTGGTTTGCCAATTACGTGCAGAAAAAGGCGTTTGCCCAAACGGATTCTTACCGCTGGAAAGGCAATTTGGGCTGGTTCTTTGGCGGCCTGTTGCTGACGGCGGCGCTTATGTTTGGGCAGCTGAGCCAATATCCGCTGCGCTGGAGCAATGCGTATCACTCCACCAATAACTTTATCTGCAATCTGACGCTGAACCCGGTGCTGAACATTTATGATACGGCCCGGTTTGTCAAGGCGGACAGCTATGACGAAGAAAAAACCCGCCAGTACTATGACACCGTTTCCAAATACCTGCAGGCGGATCAGCCCGATAAAGAAACGTTGAATTTTGAACGGGTCATTGCCGGCAAACCCGCCGCCGAACAGAAAGATTACAATGTGGTGGTCATCTTTATGGAATCGCTGGCCTGGAACAAACTTTCCATGACCAACCCCGACATAGATCCTACCCCGTTTGTAAAAGAATTGGCGGAAAAATCCATTCTGTTTAATAATTTCTTTGCGCCCACTTCCGCCACCGCACGGGCCGTATTTGCTACGGTAACGGGCATTCCGGACGTAACTTCGTTTAAAACCAGTTCCCGCAACCCGCTGATTGTAGACCAGCATGTGGTGGTAAACGCCTTGCGGGATTATGAAAAGTATTTCTTCATCGGCGGCAGCGCCAGCTGGGGCAACATCCGCGGGATTTTGGAACATAACCTGACGGATGTGCATATGTATGAAGAAGGCCATTTTAAAAACGAACACCGCAACGATGTGTGGGGCATTTCGGACTTGGATTTGTTCCGGGAGGCAAACCGTATTTTGGACGAAGAACAAAAAACCAAGCAGAAGCCCTTCTTTGCCATTATCCAAACGGCCGGCTACCACCGCCCTTATACGATTCCGGACGACAACGCCGGCTTTGAACCCAAAGATATCGGCGAAGATTTGGCGCACAAACGCAGTTTTGTCAGCGTGGCGGAATACAACTCGCTGCGTTTTTCCGACCATGCCTTGCGGGAATTTTTTAAATTGGCCCAAAAATCGGATTATTATGACAATACGATTTTCCTGATTTTCGGCGATCACGGGCTTTCGGCCCCGCAGTCCGAAAATATGCCGCGCGGCTACGTGGATTTAAACCTGATTAACCACCAAATTCCGCTGATTATCGCCGGCAAACCGATTGAACAGCCGCAAGTCATCAGCCGCACGGCCAGCCAAGTGGATATTCTGCCCATTGTAATGGGAATTTTGGGCCGCCCGTATTTTACGCGGGCCATCGGGCGCGACGTGTTGACCAATACCGACGCGGAACCGGGTTCGCTGATTTACGGCTGGGCCAGTTCGCCCGCCACCATTGGCTTTGTGCAGGGGGAATACTACTATCATAATTCCGGCGGCAAAGAGGGTCTTTACAAGTTTACGGCGGATAATTATAATGAAGATATCTCAAAGAAAGATCCGGCCCGTTTTGAGCATATGAAAAACCTGGCGCTGGGGTTGTATGAAACTTCGCGCTATCAGTTTTATCACAATCAAAAACGCGATGAACGCGACGATTAGGAGAGAAAATGAACGGACTTTGGCTGGTTGTTTTAATTTTGGCGGGATTCGGCATTTATGCCATGACGACGTATAATAAGTTCATTCTGCTTCGGAACCGCGTAACCGAAGCGTGGAGCGATATTGAAGTGCAAATGAAACGCCGGTATGATTTGATTCCCAACTTGGTGGAAACCGTAAAGGGATATGCCAAGCACGAAAGCGGCACGTTGGAAAAAGTCATCCAGGCGCGCAATATCGCCATGGCGGCGCAGGGGGACGTAAAAGAAGTTTCCCAGTCGGAAAACATGCTGACGGGGGCGTTGAAATCCATATTTGCCTTGTCGGAAAATTACCCGGACTTAAAAGCCAACGCCAATTTTATGGAATTGCAGCGCGAACTGCGCGATACGGAAGACAAACTGCAGGCGGCGCGCCGCTTTTACAACGGCAATGTGCTGGCCCTAAACACCAAAATTGAATTGTTCCCCAGCAACATCATTGCTTCCATGTTCCACTTTGAAAAACAGGATTTCTTTGAACTGGCCGAAGAAGAACAGGAAGCCCGCAACGCAGTAAAAGTACAATTCTGAAAATGGCTACCATCTACGATCATATTGAACAAAACAAGCGGCGCACTTGGCTGCTTGTTTTGTTGTTTCCGCTTACTTTTGTCATTTTGGGCTATTTGTGTTTGTTCGGGTTCTACCAGCTGGGCTCCAGCTCCTACTGGGAAGGGGCGCCTACGGGTGCCGTTTATTCCCAAGCGGCTGCCGGGCGGGCTTATTCCCAAGCTGCTTCATCAGGCGCTCCCGCTGCGCTGGAACGCGCCAACCAAACGGCCCTGCAGGTGCTGCCTTGGCTGTGGGCAGGCGCCGTATTGTGGATTGTGATCGCCTATTTTATGGGAGACCAACTTTTATTGCATGGCGCGCGGGCGGTTGAAATTCACCGCGAAGACCAACCGGAAATCTATAATTTGGTGGAAAACCTGTGTATTTCGCAAGGGATGCCCACCCCGCGTATCTATATTATAGACGACTCCTCGCTGAATGCCTTTGCCACCGGGCGGGATCCGGAACACGCGTCCGTAGCGCTGACGAAAGGTATCGTGCTGAAGCTGGAGCGGGCCGAATTGGAAGGCGTGGTGGCGCATGAATTGGCCCACATTCAAAACCGGGATATCCGGCTGATGTTAATTACGGTGGCGGGCATTTCTTTTTTTACGTTTTTATCGGAAATTTGTTTCCGGATCGGGCTGCACTCCAGCCGGCGCAGCAGCAAAAATTCCGGCGGTGCGGCGGCCCTTATGTTTTTATTAGGCGTTTTTTTCGCTCTATACGGTTATTTAATTGCGCCGCTTATCCGCCTGGCGATTTCGCGCACGCGGGAGTTTCAGGCCGATGCTACCGCCGCTTTAATGACGCGCCACCCGGCCGCACTGGCCAGCGCCTTGCGCAAAATCAGCACCGATCCCCGGGTGGAAGTGTTGGACGAACATGCCAGCATGGCGGCCATGTGTATTGAAAACCCGCTTCACAAACAGAGCTTATTTGCGTCTTTGTCGGGCATGTTTTCCACGCACCCGCCGATTGAAGCGCGCATTGCAGCTTTGCGGGAAATGGACGGAAGAATTTGACGAACTTTCCCCACGCAAAAGCCCCGGCCGTATGGCCGGGGCTTTTGGCATCAAAAGGTTACTGCATAATTTTTTCCAGGCTGGGGTCAAAATCAAAGTATTCGTAGGGTTCAAATTCAAACATTTTGGCGATTAAATTGAGGGGAATTACCCCGGTAATGGTATTAAAATCGCGCGCGGCGCTGTTGTACTTTTTCTTGGAAGACTGCACTTTCCCTTCCGCATGGATAATGCTTCTTTGAAGTTTTAAAAAGTGTTCGTCTTCTTTTAATTCCGGGTGGTGCATGGCGGCGGTAAAAACTTTTTTGAATTTTTTGGTAATATCGCTTTCCAGCTGCACCCGTTCCTGCAAGGTGCTGGTTTTGCGGCAGGCTTCTTTTAAATGGGAAAGTTCATAAATAAATTCCCGGTCTAATTCCGGAAAAGAGGCGGCCGACAAGGCCAAACTGGGGATCAGCTCGGCGCGGTTTTTCATATTATTATCCAGCTGCTGCCATGCCTGATGCGCCGCTTTATTAAGCGATACAAATTTTACATACGCCAACATGAGTAACACCACCAGCATGCACATTGCACCAAACAAGAACCAAATAACCATATTGTTGCCCTCCCCGTTGACTAACAGACGGATTATATTTACAATGAAAGTAGCAGCCCGGCTACTACAAAGTATAAATATTAACCCGACAGAAATCAAGGACTGCTGCCGCCACTTGGCGTGTGCGGCGGGTTAATAGGAAACATTCTCAAGCAGGGCCGGCTGCCGCCGGAGTTTTGCAATTCTTTATTTTCAAACGGAGGAATCCATGCTGCTGACGATATCGTCGTTTGTGGGTTTTACGGCGCTCGTGTTGGGGCTGTCGTATTATCTGACCAGAAAAAAAGACGCTTCCTCCTCGGAAGGCTATTTTTTGGCCGGAAGAGGACTGACCGGGTGGGTGATTGCGGCTTCGCTGCTGCTGACGAACCTGTCCACCGAACAGATGGTAGGGCTGAACGGACAAGGATATATGTTCAACATGTCCGGAATCGGCTACGAAATCGGAGCCTCTTTGGCGCTGATTATCGTGGCTTTTTTCTTCCTGCCCCGCTACCTTAAAAAAGGGTATGCCACAATCCCGGATTTTGTGGGCGAGCGGTATGACTCGGCCACCAAGCAGTTTGTAAATTTCCTCTTTCTGGCCGGCTATGTGCTGATTTTGCTGCCTACGGTGCTGTATTCGGGGGCTATCGGCATGGGCGGTATTTTTAACATTATGGAAACGTTCGGCATGTCCGAAATGATGGCCATTATCGTGGTGGTGGTGGCGATTGGCGTGTTGGGCTGTCTCTACACCATTTTCGGCGGCCTTCGCATTATGGCCATTGCCGATACGTTAAACGGGATCGGCCTTATTTTCGGCGGGCTGATGGTGCCGCTGTTTGCGCTTGCCTATGTGGGCGGCGGGGATATTTTGGGCGGACTGACGGAAGTGGTTAAAGCCCACCCCGAAAAATTCAACGCCATTGGCGGCCCGAACGATCCGGTTCCGTTTGCCACCATGTTTACGGGGATGTTCCTGGTCAATTTGTTCTATTGGGGCTGCAACCAAACGATTATTCAGCGCGCCCTGGCGGCTAAAAACTTGAAAGAAGGGCAAAAAGGCCTTTTCTTGGCGGCCATTTTTAAATTAATCGGGCCGATTTATCTGATTATTCCGGGCATTGTGGCCTTCCATATTTTCCAGGACAACCCCTTGAAAGTGGGGGATATGGCTTACCCGATGCTGGTAAACAAAGTGCTTCCGTTCTATTTGATCGGCTTCTTTGCGGCGGTATTGTTTGGCGCCATTTTGAGCTCGTTTAACGCGGCGCTGAACTCCTCTTCCACGCTGTTTATGCTGAATATCTATAAGCCGCTTATCAAGCCCACCGCTACCGATGAAGAACTGGTAACCAAAGGCAAATACGTGGGGGTTATTTTGGCGATCTTCTCCATGTGCGTTGCCCCGCTGATTGCCATGGCGCCCTCGGGCTTGTTTAACTACCTGCAAATGGTAAACGGTTTTTACAACGTGCCGATTTTTACGCTGATTATTTTCGGCATGCTCAATAAAACCGCGCCGGCGTGGGCCGCCAAAGTAACGCTGATTTTCTTTATGATCGGCTACGGCCTGACCCAATTGGGCATTGTGAAAACGGACTTGCACTTCTTGCATGTGCTGGCGGTATTGTTTGTGATTTCCATTGTGTTTATGTACATTACCGGCAGATTTTGGCCCGCCCCAAATAAGTACGACGACGGCAAAGATTTGCATATTGTAGATACAACCCCGTGGAATATGCGGGTAGTGGTCAGTATTGCAATTATTCTGTGTGTTTTTGGCGTATATGTATTGTTCTCGCGTGCGGGGATTGCCGCGTAACAAACCATCTGGCAAAACGGGCGGGGGCATCCCCGTCCGTTTTTGTTTCGGCAGGAAAAAACTTGTTATAATAACTAGACGGAGGGCCTTCTTAATATGATTGAAAAACGCATTAATATCATGGAGCCGGAAACCCCCGCTCCGCAGCAGCCTGCCCCAACAACCGCCGAAACCAAACAAGTGGAATACGCTTCGGTAACGGAACGCTTTGTGGCGTTGGTTATTGACTATGGCGTCGTATTCATTCCGGCGCAATTGATTGCCGCCCTTATTTTAAAAGTAATGGGCCCGGTAACCGAGCTGTGGCAAATTCTTTCTGTATTTATCGGTATTAACCTTTTGTTTGTTTTGTACGAAACCATTCTCTCCAGCGGCGACCGCGTTACCTTGGGCAAGGCCCTGGTGGGGATTGCGGTGGTTAAAAAAGATTTAAGCGGCCCCATTTCGCTGCCGCGGGCTTTTTTGCGCGCGATTGGATATTATTTCAGTGCGGCCCTGTTAATGTGCGGCTTCTTGCTGGCCTTTTTTGAAGACAAACACCGCGCTTTGCAGGATTTCTTCGGCGGCAGCGTGGTGGTGCAAATCCGCGAAAAAACCTGGCTGGAACGCACCCTGGTGCGCTTGCTGGGCGGCGTGTTGCTGGTGGCTTTTGCAACCGTTACGTATACGCAATTTTTCGGGAAATTGGGTTCCCTGCAGCAATTCTATATCCGCCGCGCCCAAGAGCATTTGGGGAAGATCGCCTTGCTGGAAGAAGCTCATTACAACCGTTATGGCAGCTATACCAACGATTTGCTGCGCCTGTCTTTATTGTCCGGAGATCCGGTGCAATTCCAGCGGGATACGCAAAAGATACTGCATCCTAAAGGATTTAAAATTGGGGTTCAAGGTAATTCGTATAAGATCTCCGCACGGGCCAAAGACGCCCGCAATACGCCGGTTTATTGGACTTCTAAATAAACTGGACGTGTTACGTGTCGTTGAAAAAGAAAGAGGAGGGAACGAGGTACGACTCAGCCTTAATCGTTTGAACTGAAACGCCGGGTATTTATCCCCGGCGTTTTTATTTATTGGAGAAACCTTTTACAGAGACAGAGGCTTGACTCGGTTTTTTTTTTGATAAATTTTGCTTATGTATGAAATTTATCAAAAATCATTCGTTGGCGGCGAAAATGCCGGATTTACCCTTATAGAACTATTAGTGGTAGTTCTAATTATTGGTATTTTAGCCGCGACGGCTTTGCCTCAGTATGAGAAAGCGGTAGAAAAATCCCGTTCCGTGGAAGCGCTTGCCAATTTGCGTAACCTTGTGCAAAGTATGCAGCTCTATAAGATGGCAAATGGACAAGTTGCCCAAAGCCTAGAGGAGTTGGATGTAATTCCAAACGGCGAAAAAATAGATGAAAAAACCATACGTCTAAAAAATTTTTCATACTATATTAAAGTTCAACCCAATACGCAGGAAGGATTTGAAGCGGTGGCGATTCGCAATGGGGCGGACTCTTCAGCCATTAGGAATTATTACATTTATTATAATTATATCGGCCAAATGAATTGCGTATCAAAATCGGAAGAGTCAAAAATACCGTGTATGGCCTTATGTGGGAATAGTTGGTTTTTGGTAGGAGAAAATGGTTTCAATTATTGTGTTATTAAATGAAAAACCCCGGTTTAAAACCGGGGTTTTTATGTTTAAAACAATTTACTTTTCTACTTTAATACCACGGAATGCCCTATATAATACAGCCAATAATCCGAAAATTACATACAGGGAAAATACGATAAAGATAACGTCTTGTGGAAAACGGATTAACATTACTACCAAAAACACGATCAGTAAAAGCGTCCACACGCTTAAGCGCTTTTCGCGTTTGGCTTTAAAAGCCGCATACGGGATATTAGATACCATCAAAAGCGACAAAATCAGCATCGCAAACCACACAAAATTATACAGGTGCGGCAGGTACAAGGTCAGCAGGTGGATGTTGCGCCCGCCCATTTCGCCTTCCATAATGCTGTAGGAAATGGCAAACGAAGCCAACAGCGCCGCCGGCGCCGGCACGGGCAGGCCGGAAAAATACTTTTTGGATCCCTCTCCCGCGTGGGCCATCGTGTTGAATTTGGCCAAGCGCAATACCCCAAAACAGGTGTAGACGCAGGCAATCGGCGCGCCCCACAGCGGCTGGGCGTGCAGAACGAAAAAATACATTAAAAAAGCCGGCGCCGCACAGAACGAAACGGCATCGGCCAAGGAATCCATTTCTACGCCAAAATCGCTTTCAGCGTCTAATAAACGGGCGATGCGCCCGTCAAGCATATCAAACACGGCGGCCGCCAAAATCAGCCAGCCGGCTTGGGCAAAATTGCCGCGGGCCGCCGATAAAATAGAAAAGAATCCGCAGGCTAAATTCCCAAGGGTAAACAGGGAAGGCGCCGTCAAAGCGCCGGTATGTTTAATCCGGTCTACCACTTTGGTTTCTTTGTTTTCTTCTTGCATATCAAACCTCTATTTCCACAGCCCCAGAACAGTAATCCCGCCCTGTACTTTTTGGCCTTCTTTTACCAAAACACGCACGGCGTTTTTCGGCAGATAAACCGCCACTTGCGAGCCAAAGCGCACTAATCCCAGGTGCCCGCCGATTTTTACGTCCTGCTGGGGTTTTACCCAGCATTCAATGCGCCGCGCAACAGCGCCGGTGATTTGCTCCACATGGGCAAACTGCGCGGGGTTCCCGTTGCGGAAGAGCTGAATTAAATTGCGCTCGTTTTTATCGGCGGCGGGGTTATTGGCAAAGAGGAAAGTTCCTTTGTTATAAAAAATTTCGCCCGTTTTTCCGTTGACGGTAGAGCGTTGGATGTGTACGTCAAAAATAGACAGGAAAATGCGGATAACGACGGAGTTGGGGTCATCCTCGGTTTTAATGGAGAGGACGGTTCCGTCCGCCGGGCAGGCGATTTCATCGTCTGCAAAAACGGTTTCGCGTTTCGGATCGCGGAAGAAAAACGCACAGAAACAACCCGCCAGCAAGCACAATACGCCCAAGGTGCGCAAATCAAAAAACAGCAAAACGGCGGCAGCCGCTACGGCCACTGCAAAAAATTTAATTCCTAACGGCAACACGGTGCCAACCCAGCTAAGGCATTTAGAAAGGGTGCGGTTGATGTCTTCTAACATAGCTTTTTGTACCGGTGGGTTTGATTGAATGGCAGGAAGTGTTAAGTGGGCAGGGGGGGACTTGAACCCCCACGACCTTGCGGTCAACAGATTTTAAGTCTGTCGCGTCTGCCATTCCGCCACCAGCCCTCTTCTACAGTTATTTTAACAAAAAAATATCGCCTTTGCACTTTTTTTATGGGAAAGAATTTATTTTTCAAATGTTTTTAAACTGTTATAAAATTTGCGGCAGAAAAAAGTTTTTACACCCAGTTCTTTTAGCGCCTGCTGCAGCTGGCGGTCGTCCGTTACGGCAATCACGCGGCTGCCGCTTTGGCTTAAATAAGCGGCGCGCTCGTAGATGATTTGGTCGGCGGAGTCTTCCTCGGAAAAAGAAATATGCACCCCGCCGCGGTACAGCGGGCCTACGGGGCGGAAGGAACCGTCAAAAATCACTTCGTACTGGTGCATAGCGTAGTGCTCGTCTTGTGAAATTTCGCTTAAAAAATCAAGGAAATCCGCCGTTACTTCTTCTTCCGTTCTTGCAAATTCATACAAAAAACTGCGCACCAGGTTCAGGCCGTCAATCAAATAAATGGTGGGTTTGGTGGTTACGTACATATATATTGCCTTTGCTGCGCAAAATTGTTATAAGAAATGATACAATATAATACTCTTTTACAGGAAGAGCTCTTTGACAATTTCCGTATATAACGGGGGTGTAATAGATTCGACGGGTATCTGTTGCCGCCCGGGAGCAAGTGCCGGTTGGCCAGGCCGGCTAAAATAGGGCCAAAAAAATAACTAACGACAATCAAGTCGCTTGGGCTAACGCTTAGTCCCACCGTGCCTTTGGTGTCTTCCATACGCTAAGGGATCACGGTTATTATATGGAATGCGGCAAAGCGGGCGCGGTTCGTCCGGCTTTGCCTAAGACCCACGAACCAAACCGCAGGCGTGCCGCTTCGCGCTTAGCCGGCGGTTACAAAAGCGAAGCTAAACTTGTAGCGCCCGGTTGGAGAAGATGTTCGGACGGGGGTGCGAATCCCCCCACCTCCACTGTTTTGCAAGGCGGAGTTCCGCACGGGAAATCCGCATGAAATAAATGGGCCGGCAAGTTTGTTATATAGAAAGAACGGAAATTGCGAGCAAAAGGAATTTACCACAAAAAAACGGGAGAATGTATGGCAGCTGAGATTAAGTTCGGTACCGACGGTTGGAGAGGCATTATCGCATGGGATTTTACCTTTGAAAACGTGCGCCGTTTGGCGCAGGCTTTGGCCGACTATATCAACGAAAATGCGCCGGTGGGAGAAAACGGCAAACAGCCTAAAATTTTTGTAGGGTACGACCGCCGGTTTATGTCGGATTTGTTTGCGGCCGATATTGCCAGCATCTTCCGTTCCAATAAAATAGACGTTACGCTTTCTTCCTGCCCGATTTCTACGCCGGTGGCAGCGTGTTTAAGCTTAAGCAAATTCTGGATGAGCGTCATGGTAACCGCCAGCCATAACCCGGCCCACTACAACGGCATTAAAATCAAGCTGGCGGGCGGGTCTGCGTCTTCGCGCGTGACGAAAGAGATAGAAGAATACCTGGATCAAAATTCCGTATTATTCCTATACGGGCAAAAAGCGGAACAGAAAGATTGCTCCGACCTGTATTTTAAATATGTGGCGGCCCATGCCAACACCAAGAAATTAAAAACTTTCAAATCCAAAGTAGTTATTGATTATATGCACGGGGCGGCGGCCGGTTATTTGGAAAAATTCCTCTCTCCCAAACAAGTAATTGCCCTTCGTTCGGAGCGGGAACCCACGTTTGCGGGGGAGCAGCCGGAGCCGGTGGAGAAAAATTTGGCCGTTTTAAAGAAAACGGTAACCGAAAAAAAAGCCGCATTGGGCATTGCCTTTGACGGCGACGGCGACCGGGTAGCCTTGGTGGATGAAAAGGGCACCTATTTGACCCCGTGTATGATTGCGGCCGTTTTGTGCAACTATTTGGTAAAGAATAAAAAATTAAAAGGGAAAATCGTGCAGACGGTTTCCATGGGCTATTTGCTCAAACGCATTGCCCGCAAGCATGAGATGCTGTTTGAAGAAGTGGGCGTGGGATTTAAAAATGTAGCCGAGCGGATGAGCTTGGACGATGTGGCTTTTGGCGTGGAAGAATCGGGCGGGTTTGCGTGGAAAGGCAATTTGCCCGACCGGGATGGCCTAACGGTGGCGTTGGCGTTTTTGGGCATTATGGCCGCCACCGGCAAAAAAGCCAGCCAGTTGTGCGCGGATGTGGTGCAGGAATACGGAGCCTCCGTATATATGCGGAAGGATTTGCCGATTTCCAAACCGGTGGATAAAGCCGTCATGGCCGAAAAACTGCGCAAAAAACTTCCCAAAAAAATCAACGGCCGCCGGATTGCGGAAACCCTTACTTTTGACGGTCTTAAAATTATTTTTGATAACGACGAATGGTTGCTTTTGCGTCCTTCCGGCACGGAGCCGCTTTTGCGCATTTATGCCGAAAGCGCAACCAAAAAGGATACGCAGGCTTTGTTGGAATTTGGAGAAAAGATAGCAGCTCCTTACCAAAAATAAGAGGAATGCATGTTGAAAATAGCGTTGGTGGATGATTCTGTCATTTTGCGTTCAGCCATTAAAAATGTGCTGGAATCATCCGGTTTTGAAGTTGTTTTTGAAGCGGGCGGTTCTGCGGAACTGTTCGCTAAATTAGAAAACCACGAAGTGGGGCTGATTTTGCTGGATATTTTCTTTCCGACGGAAAACGGATTGGATATTTTGGCCAAACTCAAAAAACATTTGCCGCAGGTAAAAGTGCTGATTGTAACGGGTTTGCGGCAGGATACGATTTTGGAAGAAGCCCAGCGGCTGGGGGCGGACGGCGTGCTGTATAAACCGTTTGACACCGATGAGCTGCTGTCGGCCATTCAGCGGGTATCGCACTGATGGGTTTAAATTTAAAAAGCCGCCTGCATCAGCAGGCGGCTTTTTTATTGGCCGACGGAAAATTTTACAACTTAAGCCATTTAAATTCAAAAAATACGACTACCGCAAACACCAGCACGGGGCCCCAGCCGGCCAAATAGGGGTTGATGTACCCGTTTTCGCCGATAGAGGTAAACATCGTAATCAGCCACCAAAAGGTAAAAGCGATTACCAGCGAAGCAATGATGTTTAAAATTTTGCTTTTGCGCCGCACGCTGATGGCAAAAGGCATGCCGAGCAGGCACATAATAAGCGTAACAAACGGGGTGGCCAGCTTGGATTGAAGCATCGTTTGCGCCGCATAGGAGGAAAGGCCGCTTTTCTTAAAAAAATGAATGCGTTTGTACAGCTCGCGGATGCTGAGGAGTTTGTTATCGGTGCGGTCTATGGCCATGTCGGACGGATCCAAGCGCACGGGCGAATCGGCCGTATCAAAAGATTCTTCCGTGGTGTCCATCGGGTCTATGAACACGCGCTGAATGCCCTTGGAAAAAAGCCAGCTTTTGGTATCCGGGTTCCACACCATTTGGTCGGCTACAATTTGGTTGGCGATGTTCCATCCGGCGTCGTAGGTATCCAGGGAAACGCGGTTCATGGTGCCCTCTTTAAGGTTCACTTCTTTGGCAAACAACATTTGGTTGGGAGAAATTTTTAAAATAACGTCCTGTTCCGCATCGGGGTTAAAGGGATGTTCCGAGGGGTTAATGCGGGTATTGTAAATGCGTTCGGACTTGGCATTTAACGGCGGGATGACAAATTCCTGCAGCGCCATCGTGCCCAGCACCACGCCCAAAATGCAGAGGATGACGGGCTTGAACAATTGCCGCGGAGCAAAGCCGCTGGCCACGCAAGCCGTCCATTCGCCGTTGGCCACCATTTCGGAGATGACGGAAATGGCGCCCAGCAGGCAGGCAACCGGCATAATGGTGGCCAGCCAGTTGGGAAAAGTAGCCAGCGAGTAGGCCAGCAAATCCGTCATGGTGGTTACGCCGTTGCCCAGGTTTTTCATTTTTTCAAAGGTATCGCCCAGCACCACCAGCGCCGTAAACACGCCCAGCGCAAAGAAAAAAGGCCCCCAGAATTTTCGGGCGATATAGAAATAAATCCGCATATTAGATGTTTAACCTCTTTTTCCACAGGTAGCGGGCTGCAAAAATGCCGGCTACAATCGGCAGCCATGGGCCGGGGTAGGCAATCCAACCGTATTTTTTCCCTAAAGAGAGGCCCAGCGTCATTAATAAATAAAAAGTAAAAATGATGATCACGCTAAAAAGCATTCCCCAGCCCTTATTGGTTCTTTTCCCAAACGAAAATCCGATCGGGCAGCTGACAAACAGCAATACAATCGGGGAGAAGGCCAGCACGTTTCGCATGCTGATTTCGGTGCGGTATTCGTTGACGGTTTCGGCATCCAAGGGCATTTGGCGCATGCGTCTAAGCAGTTTGGTGGTGGACATTTCCCCCACGCGCAAGCGGCGGTATTGAGCCTTTAGGAGGGAAATGCTCATAATATACTCGTCAAAATTCGCGGCAATGAAGGAAGAGGGGTCTTGGGCATCCAGCCGCTGCATTTGGCCGTCTTGGAGCTGCAGGCCGATGGCGGTATTGGTTAAAATCACTTTGCCCGAAGAGGCGTTTACTTTGGTGCTCAGGGCGCCGCTGTCTTCTTTTTTAATTAAATGGATTTGATGGGCCACGTCGGTGTCTTTATCCAGGTTTTCCAGATACAAGTCCCATTCTCCCAAATTCAAAAATGTTTTCGGTTCCAAATTTACTTTGGTAATTTTGCTTCGGGCTTCGCTGCGGCGGTCTAAGAGGCGTTTGTAACTGCGGGGGGTAAGCCAGTTTTGCATGACAAACAGCACAACGGTTAACCCCAGGGCACAAATAAGAAGGGGGCGGATGATCTCTTTAAACGAAAACCCGGCCGCCCGCAATGCAATCAGCTCGCCGTGTTCGCTCATGTTGGTCAGCGTCAGCAAAATGGCAATTTGAAAAGCCATCGGCGCACTTAAGCAAAACACATTGGGCAACACGTTTAAAAGGGAAGAAACAATCCAGCCGAAACTGGTGCCGTACGTCATGGCCATGTCCAGGATGCGGATGAACTGATTCATGAAAATAACAAAAGTCAGCACGCCCAGTACGCCGAAAAAAAACGTCAGGAGACTTTTTGCAATGTATTTGGTAAAGATGCTGACACGCATATATATTATTCTAACAAAATATCAAACCGACCCGCTGAAGAAATCGCTTGCCGTAGCGGGGCCCAGCCCCTATATAGGCCTTTTGGCTCTGGCGAGAGCCGGGCCGAGCGGATATAATAAAAGCATGAAGAAGTATATTTTCCTTTTTTTGTGTTTATGCTTGGGCGGATTTTCGTATGCGCAAAAAGTGCCGGTTAAAAATATCCTAAGCGGCGGATTGCGCAGTACCCCCATAGAAAAAAACCTGCTGCACGGCCTGCGCTACGCGCCGGAAAAAATGTGTTCCGCCGCGGGCGCCGTTCAGGCGGCAAAGGGGTGCGCGGCCGACCGAGCGGGAATTGCAGCCCGCCGGCAGGCGGCTATGCGCACGGAGGCCATCGTAAACCGACGAATTCGTGCCGCCTTGGCCCAGCAGGCCCAGCAGGCACAGCCCACGTTGGCACAAACTGAAAAACATATTCGTTCGTCTTTGGTGGAAGTGGTGGGCAGAGCCAGCGGGGAACTGATGGGCAGCGGATTTGTGGTGCGGGCGGGCTCGGGCCGTTTGTATGCGGTGGTATCGTATCATGTGGTAGGGCGGCGGGGAAATACCGTGGCGGTAAGAATTTATCCCGAACAGGGCGAGCCGGTTCTGTATAATGGGTTGGTGGTCAATGCGGCAGGCTCGTTTGGCATTAATGCGCCGGATGCCGCCATCATTGCGTTGCCGCAAGAGGTGCAATCGTATGTACACCCTTTAAAATTGGCGCCCTCCCTTCCGCAGAAGGGAAATGAATTGGTGGTGTGGGGCAGCCCCTATGCTTCCGAAGGATTTGCCCGCATCGATGAGTTAAAAGTAACGCTTGCGCAGGGAATTAAAATTGTGATGGACAGTCCGGACGTGTCGGAAGAGTTTAACGGTTTGTGCGGCAGCCCCGTTTTAGACGCGCAGGGCCGGGTGGTCGGGATTTACAGCGGGCACGATCCGGAGCGCGGGCTGGTGTTTGCCGTGAATGCCCGCCAAACCTTGGAGTGGCTGGTGGGCAGCGTGGAGCAAGGCCTTCGCCTGCCGCCAATGGTATTTAAAGTATACGGGCGCAAATTTGTGCAGCTGCAAGCGGAGGAAAACATCGGCTGGGTCTATCATTTTGACGCTTCGGGCACATTGTTGCAAAAAGTGTATTTGCCTAAATATCCGGGGCCTTTTGACCCGGAACATGCGGAAAAACTGTTCCCGGACGTGCGGCCGGGGGACGTGCTGGAATTTGAAATTGTGAAACACCGGTTTGTGGACAGGACGATTCCCGTCGGCATTTCGTAAGGGAAATACCGGTTTTAAAAAGCTCCCGAAAGGGGGCTTTTTTGATGCGCGCAAAAAGCGATAAATGGGGACGGTAGAGAAAGGGTAAATATTATAGAATGAAATAATGAGGTATTTTTTCTTCTTATGAAAATGCTGCGGCTGCCTGTGGCCCTGCTGCTTATTTTGCAATTCGTCGCCGCCCCTCCGGCCGGCGCCGAATCGTTGCCGTACACCCTGGTAGACCGTGACCAATACGACATTTTTGCCCAAGACCAAGCCGAAAAAGAAGAAGCCGCCCTCGCAATTCAAGACCCGCCGGACGACGCCCAGCTGCTTAAATTTACCAACGAGTTCTGGCGCCAAGCGGTTACCTCGGTGGAAGGATCGTATAAGCTGGACAACGAACCGGAGCCGATCCCCGATTTAACGCTTTTAAACCCTACGCTCTCCCTGCCGCTCTACGGCACCAGCATCGCTTTAACCGGGCGGTATGTGCTGGGGTTTCAAATGGCGGCTCAAAAATACAAACAGGATTCCAATAACGATATTGATAAACGCAACACCAGCACCTTTGAAATGCAGCAGGAAATGCAGCTTAAAATGCAGGGTAAAATTTTGGAACGCGTGTTTGTGGATATTGACTACGACGACCAGCGCGAAGAGGAAAAAACCATTTCGGTGGCTTACCGCGGCAAACCGGGGGAATTGGTACAGCTGGCCGAATTTGGGGATATTAATTTATCGCTGCCGGAGACGGAGTTTATCGCCTATCAAAAACAGTTGTTCGGCGCCAAAATGCACTTGCAGCACAAGAACGCCAATTTGTATTTAATCGGTTCGCAAACCAAAGGTTCCAGCAAACAAAAGCAATTTATCGGCAGCAGCGTGTCGGAAATTATTTCGCTGGCGGATACTTCCTATCTGCGCCGCACTTATTACGATTTGACGTTCGGCGGCAACGTCCGCCCGTATATTGACGACGGCGGCAGCATCCGCTATCCGGTAGACCGCACCGCGTATGATGAGTGGCGCACGGTAATGGGCAGCATCTCGCCCGGAACGGAAGAAATATACTACTACAGCAACGATTCCTCCACCTCCTCCGATTACGTGCCGATAGACCGCATTGCCACCGATGCCCTGGGCAGCACGGAATATCCCGCCAAGTGGCAGCTGTTGACGCGCGGCGTGGACTATACGGTAGATTATGCAAGCGGCATTATTACGTTCAAACGCACCGTTACGGCGGAGAGCGTCATCGCCGTGGACTACCGCGACACCCGCGGCAACCAGTTAAGCAATGTGCTGGGCAAGCCGGGCACGATTAAGCTGATTAAAACCGAGAACGATAAATCCATCGAAACCGGCACCGCCATGATTACCGAAACGGCCAACAAGCTGGAACTGAAAACGTATTACAACATCGGCGCGCAGAAAATTACGCAGGATAACGGGAAAGGAAATTTTATTTTGCAGCTGCAAGACGCCAACGGCCAGGCGCTTACCAGCCCCTATTATTCCTATCCCACGTATATTGACGTGGATTTTGACAGCGGTATTTTTGACTTGGCCTACCGCATCAACGATGCCGGCCTGTACGGCACCACGCCGACTTCTTCTAAAAACCTGACGTTCAAGATTCAGTACGAATCTACCGTGAAGACGTATTTTATAGAGTCGGGTATCGTGATTGAATCCGAGACCGTCAAACTAAACGGCCGCACCCTCACGCGCAACAACGATTATTATATTGACTATACCTCCGGTTTTATCACCTTCTACAAAGGGGATGAAATTACGGAAAATTCCGTCATTGACATTACCTACGACACGACCACCGGCTCCAGCTCCAACAACTCGGTAATGGGCGGCCGGTTGGATTATAAACTGTTTGATAAAATCATCATGGGCGCTACCATGCTCAAAGAAAGCGGCGAAAAACCCAACACCGTTCCGCAGGTAGGCAACTACGCGAAAGATTTGCTCGTTTACGGGGCGGATATTAACGGCAAGGACATCCGGCTGGCGGAGCCTTTGTCGGTGGATTTCAGCGCCGAAATTGCCAAGAGCCAAAAAAACCAGAACTTGTTTGGCTACGCCATGGTGGACAGTATGAACGAAGCCACCGAGCAGGTGGCCGGCTCGCGCATTTTCAGGGACTGGATTTTCGCTTCCAACCCCAGCGGAAAACCCGCTTTCTTAAACTCTATCCATTGGGATACGCAGGATTTGCCCTCGCTGGAAATCAACCCGCACTCCATCGCCAATTATAACGACAAACAGCAAGTGCTGGTGTTGAATTACGATTTCACGCTTCCGGCCACCACCATAAACCCCAACACCGGGCAGCCGTTTTTGGACGAGGAAGGCCGCGACGAAGTTTCCATCGTCTATCCGCTGAGTCAAAGCGGGATGGATTTATCCAGCAAAACCTCCTTTGAGCTGACCATGCTGGGCGAAGCAAACGGCCCGCAGGTCAACTTTGCCTTCGGAAACATTTCCGAATACTCCGATTCTTCCATTGGCATGAACACCCAATGCGGCACCAACGTTCCCAAAACCGAAGACATTTACTGCCGCAATACCCTCGCACCCAATGAAGATATTGGTTGGTTGTTTACCAACCCGGACGGCACGGAAGAACGCTATAACCCGTTTGTAAACAACATCTACAATCCCGAATCCCAGCCCAACGGACGCATTGATACGCAGGACTTAAACGGCAACGGCGTTTATGATGCCGAAAGCATCCCCACGCAGGGGAACTTCGGTTTTGCGGGGGCGTCTATTGACGGGATGGTCAACAATACGGCGTCCAATACGGCTTGGACGACCTACACCATGCCGCTGTTGCTTTCCACCGATGAAAAAGCCCAGTGGACGGCCGTGCGCCACCTGCGTATTACACTTAAAATAACCGACGAAATGAGACGCGCCGGCAAGCTCAAAGGGCAGATTAAAATTGCCAATGTCTCTCTGTCCGGCACGGCGTGGAACGCCCAAAACGAAACCGACCCGGATGTTTTTTCCGTAGCGGGCATTAATAACGTGGACAACACCAACTACGAGCCCATTTTCGCCGATACGACCGGCGACGGCCTGACGGTATTTAATTATTTGTACGGCTCGGTAAATAATTACAAGCAGGCCACCGGTTCGGCCAACGCCTTGGATCAGGCCCTGAACATCAAATTCAATACCATCGGCCTTTCCCCCGTGCGGGACGACAGCACGGAAAACAATCCGGCCGGCGAACGCTATGCCAACCGCAACTTTTCCAGTATGGATTTTACCCAGCACCGGGAATTTCGCTTTCTGCTGCACGGCGCCATGGAGCAGGGCGGCGCCCGCCCGTTAAACCAGCCCGGTACGGAGTTCTTTTTAAAAGTGGGTACGGAAGACAATTTTGACAAGATTATCGTACCCACCGATTTCCGCGGCTGGCGGCTGATTTCCCTGCGAATGGTGGATACGGACATGGACGGTGTGCCCGACTCGTTTGAAAATATATCGGATCCCTCTTACAACGTGCGGGTGGTGCATCACCGGGGGCCGGGCGGGCTGCTTAACTTCCGGGAAGTCAGCTTGATGTTCACGGGCGTGCAGGCCGAAAGCCGCTATACATATACGTTTACGCAGGCAGATACCACGCAAACCCTTTTTGCCCGCGGCATTTTGCAGCCGGGGCTTGCGCTGTACGGCGATGAAAATTTTATGGTTTCTGCGGGCGCGGTAAAAACCGTTTCCGCCCAGGCGGACGGTTCGTATGCGGTTACGCTGGAAGACGGCAAAGCGTATACGGCAGTGTTGGAGCAGGTAACCGCTTTGGGCAGCCAGGGCGAAGTGTGGCTGAATGTCATTCACTTGGCCGAGGCCATTACGCTGGAAGGTACGGCGTATAAGGGAGATGTAGTGGTAAACCTGGACGGCTGGGGCAGTGCGGGCGCGAAGTATAAGTATCAGGACAGCAATTTTGAAACGCCGCTGGCCGTATCCAAAAATCAGGAAGTTACGCAGGAAGAATACTTCCTGAAAGTGGATAAAATTAAAGAATTTCCCATGCAGGCCAATTTAACCCGTTCCAGCACCGTAACCCCCTTGGTAACGGATACCACGGATTACAATACCATCAGCTTGCTGGATAAAGGCAAAGTGGAGCGGCAGAACGCGGTGGTGCGCGGGGATTTTAAAAAGGACAATTTCCCGCAGATCGGCTTGGAATATACCCTAGATCAGGTGGAGTACGACGCCATGAAACGCAAGGACGACGCCCGCACCTACGGCGCCACGCTGACGCATTCGGCCGGTGCGTTTAAAAACATTACGGCCGGGTACCATATTACCGACTCGTCCATTGATTACGACCGGGTGCGGCATTTGGAGTCTGACAATTACTACAATACCGACGAAAACACCCAAAAAATGAATATGAAGGTTACGTACCAGCCGACGAATAATTTTAACTTTACCCCCAGCTACAGTTTAAGCAAAAGCAAGGAAGACCGCACCACCTATCAGGAAACTTCCGCCCAAAATATCAGCTATCCTAAAGCCATGAGCCAGAACACCGGTTTTAACAGCACGTGGAAAATTACCAAATGGCTGGCGCCGTCGGTCAGTTACAACATCAGTACTGTGGAAAGCAACAACCTGACGGCCAAAACGCTTAACGCCGCCGGGCAGCAGGTAACCGTGGGGGTGGGGGAAGTAAAAACCATCAACCGCAATGCAGACGGCGGCATCTCGCTGACGCTAAACGGAAATGAAATTTTACCCAACAGCAAGCTCTTTAACACGTTTGTCATTTCTTCCAGTTACCGCATCCAGGACGCGGACTCCTGGTACGACGTGGACAGCGACTACGACTCCCGCAAAGATTTGTGGATCCGCAGTTCGTTAAAAGACGTAGGCGAATACGGCTATCGCAAGAGCTTAACCTTGCGCGACACGTTCACCTCCACCCAGCGCTGGAGCCCGCTTTCGCAGTACAACCTGGAAGGCGCCGCCGCCCCGTTAAAGACGATTTCGCTGATTAACAACTTTACCCGCACCCTGCAAACCAACGACCAAACCGGCACACTGTATGACTCCACCAGCTTGACCTTGCCGGATATGACGTTTTCCATTTCCGACTTGGAAAAATTCTTTTACGGCGGCCGCTGGTTCAGCTCGTCCAACTTAAAACTGCGCTACAGCTGGGTGGAGCAAACCACCCCGGGGACGGATGAACAATACACCACCCAGTACGGGGGGGACTTGCGGTTTATGCTGTTTAATTATTTTGATACGGTGCTTAACTATACGCGCAAAAACTCCGACAAGACGGACTTGCGCGCCGGCACCAGCTTGGAGCGCATTGAGGATAACGATATTTCGGCCCAGACTTCTTTTTACATCGGTTCCATGCGTGTTACGCCCAAACTGCTGCACACGTCGCACGAAAAATGGCTGGTGGCGGGCCAGATCAGCGAAAGCAGCACCGAAACCACCCCCAGCCTGAACCTCCGCTGGGACTTCAACCTCCCGCGCGGTTTTAAACTGCCGTTTATCAATAAAATGTACAACGCCACCAACCGCGTGATTTGGAATACCACTTTTTCGTATACGGACAAACGCTCTCCGGTGGAAGTAAAGGAAAACTACAAAAAATTTGATTTCAGCACCTCGCTGGATTATGAACTTTCGCAAAACCTGCGCTTTACCGTAGGCGGCGGGTTTACGCTGCTCAACCACGCGTATGTGGAAACCGAAGATTATACGGCCTACAATGTGGCGGCCAACGTAACGGTGCAATTCTGACGGTATGAAAAAATTTTTAACGACCCTTTGGCGGCTGCTGTTGCATTTTTTCTTCCCGCGCACTTGTTTTGCCTGCGGCTGCGACCTGCCATGGAGGCGAGAGGAGCCGCTGTGCGCCGTGTGCACCCAAGCGCTCAAAACGCCCGGGCCGCACATTTGCCGCCGCTGCGGAGCGGTGCTTACAGGGGGCGGCGCACATTGCTATGCCTGCCGCGGCAGTAAGGAGCGCACATATAAGTGCCGGGTGATCCGATCTGCTTTTGTGTTTAACACGCCCTCGCGGGCATTGGTGCACGCGCTTAAATATGCCGGGGCCGACTATTTGGCCCGGTATATGGGCGGGCTGATGGCCGGGCATTTTGCCCGGTATCCCGAACTGGCCGCAGCCGAAGTGGTCATGCCGGTGCCGCTTTTTCCGCGCCGCGGGCGCAAGCGCGGATATAACCAAAGCGAATTGCTGGCACGCTTTTTTGCGCCGCAGGTAGGCCTGCTCGTGCAAACCAAGGCGCTTGTGCGGGTGCGAAACACCGTCAGCCAAACCAAGCTGGGCCGCGAGGGAAGACGGCAAAATATGGCGGGCGCCTTTGCCTGCCGCCGGCCCGAATGGGTAAAAGGGAAAACCGTTTTGCTGATAGACGACGTGGCCACCACCGGCGCCACGCTGGAAGGCTGTGCCGCCGCTTTAAAAGCGGCCGGGGCCCGCCGTGTGCTGGCGTATACGTTTGCGCGGGAATAAAAAATCCGGCCGGGCGGCCGGATAAAAAGGCGGCCGGCGTGCGCTTATTGCCTGCATTTTTCCTGCATAATATCCACAATCATCGGGTCTACCTGCCGCATGCCGATACTGGAAATGGAGCCCAAATTGCGGATGGTTTCTTCGGCCGTTTTCCCGACGAACCCTTCCACTTCCGTAATGCCGTAGTCGTGAATGGCCATATAGGCGGCGCGGATGGCGGCGTCGGTGGAGCTGACCACTTTTAAGGCGCAGCCGCTTTTGGCTCCATCGCAGAGCATGCCGCCAATGTCGCTGATGATGTTGTTGATAGCCAAGGTAACGGCCGGCACGCATTTGCCGCGCTGTTGGTACACAATCGCGGCGGAAGCGCCCACCCCGGCCGCAATGGCGCAGCCGCAAATGGGGGCCAGCTCGCCGGTAAATACTTTTACGTAGCCGTTGAGCAAATGGGAAAGCGCGATGCTTTTTAAAATGGTTTTTTCGTCCACTTCCATTTCTTTGCCCACTTTCCAAGGCACTAAAATGGTGACCACGCCCTGGTTGCCCGATTCCCCGCTGGACATAACCGCCACGGCCTGGCCGTCCATGCGGGCGTCGGCCGCGCAGGCAGTTAAAATTTTGGTGGAGGAAATTAAATCCATCTGAAGCAGTTTCTTGCGCACCAGTTCTTTAATGTAGAAGCCCACTTTTTGCAGCGCCTGCCCCAGTTCGGCGGCTTTTAAGTTCATTTCTACACCCTTTTTAATATAGGCCAAATCTTCTTCGTCTGCATTGTCCGCCGCGTCCAGCAACTCCGCCAGGGTGGCTTTTTTAAGGGCGGCTTTAAACTCATTGGCCTGCTGGGTATTGTTTTCCAGCGGCAGCTGGTTGATCTTTACGTTTTGCCCCTGCGCCAAAAACACCACTTCCGTATGGCTGCCGGCAATAATGCATTGGGCCGTTTTGCCGCTAAGGCCCGTCAGCTTGGCTTCAATGTAAAAGCCGTGTACGTCGGGCGCTACTTCCATATGCACCCGGTGGGCCCGGAGCAATTCTTTGGCTTTGGCAACGGTTTGTTTGTCGGCTCCGCCCAAAATCTGCATGTTCAGCTCCGGCTGAGCCAGCACAATCCCCATGGCTCCCGCCAGCAGATTGCCTTTTTCCCCGTCGGTATTGGGGATGCGCACCCCCATGCCGTTTTTATAGGTGCCGGCGTCGAGCTTAAAATCCGCCCGGGCGATCGGCTCGCCCAATTCTTTGGCGGCGTAGGCCGCACACAGCGCGACCGACACCGGCTCCGTGCATCCCATCGCCGGATAGACCTGATATTTTAATACTTCTTTTAAAATGTTCATGCTATTTTTCCGTTTGCTTTTAAACTGTAGTGGGCGCCTTTGCCCACGATAATATGGTCGTGCACCGAAATGCCGAACAGTTCCGCCGCCCGGATGACGTCCTGCGTAAGGGCGATGTCTTCCGGGGAAGGGGTGGCATCCCCCGAAGGGTGGTTGTGCACCAAAATAATGGCGGAAGCTTTGGCCGCTAACGCGCATTCCACAATTTTGCGCGGCGACACGGCCACCCGGTCAATCAGCCCCGAGGCCACCACCTGCGTACTCATTACCGTATTGCGAACTGAGAGATAAATGACTTCCAAACATTCTTCTTTTTTCCCGGCCAAGGAGGCTTTGCAATACTCCAACACCTGCTGCGGGGTGCGGATGGTAATGCGTTCTTTTACTTCTTCAAACGAGTATTTTTTAAATACGGCCCGGATTAATTTTAAAAACTGGGCCGTATTCGGCCCTACGCCCGGCACCGTCATCAGCTGGTCGGGATCGGCGTCCAACACGGCGGACAAAGAACCGAATTTTTTAAGTAAAGCCCAAGCAATCGGTTTGGTGTCTTTGCGGGCAACGGCGTAGGTAAGCAGCAGTTCCAGCGTTTCGTGGTCTAAAAAAGCGTCTAGCCCGGCCGAAGCAAATTTTTCACGGATGCGTTCACGGTGTCCGATATAAGAAGGCTTACTGTTTTTTGCCATAGTGTTTCCTGTTTTTTTATTATACTGTTTTTAATGCTACAATAGGTAGAACTAAGACATATAAAACAGGTGAAAAATATGAAAAATATCGTGGTAATCGGCGGGGGCCCGGGCGGATACCCGGCCGCTTTGAAAGCCGCCGCATTGGGGGCAACAGTAACGCTGGTGGAAAAAGGCCAGCTGGGGGGCGTGTGCCTAAACTGCGGGTGCATTCCGTCCAAATCCTTGTTGGATGCGGCGCACCGTTTCCACACGGTAAAAACCATTTCTTCATTGTGTGCGGCCGGGGCGGACGAAGCGGCGCAAGCGCTGTTTGCCCTGCGGGACTGGCCCAAAATCCAAGCCCGCCAGAAAGCGGCTACCCACAAGCTGACGCAGGGAATTGCGTTTCTGCTTAAAAAAGCCGGGGTGGAAGTGCTGCAGGGGGTGGCTTCTTTTCGGGACGCACATACGGTGGCGGTAACATTGCCGGACGGAAGCGAAAAAACACTCCCGTGCGACGGCGTTATTTTGGCTGCGGGGTCGGAAGCGTTTTTCCCGCCGCCGTTTGACCAACTGAAAGACCAGATTTACGACAATTCCACTATTTTTGATATCCCCGCCCTGCCCGAAACCCTTGCCATCGTGGGCGGCGGCGTGATTGGGTGCGAAATGGCGGATTTGATGAACTCGCTGGGGGTGGAGGTAAGCGTGATTGAAATGCAGCCGCGCATCCTGCCGCTGGAAGATGAAAACGCGGCGCGCGTGCTTGCTCAGGCGCTTTCCAAGCGCGGGGTTCATTTTTACACGGGCACGAGCGCGACGGCCGTCCGCCGCGAAGGCGGCCGGTTTACGCTGACGCTTTCCAACGGGCAGACGCTTTCGTGCGCGGCGGTGCTGGCCGCTATCGGCCGGACGGTGGATTTAAGTGCGCTTCATATGGAAAATATCGGCGTGGAATGGACGCGCAAAGGCGTGCAGGTAAATCCGCAGACGCTGCAGCTAAAAGACGATATTTATGCCGTGGGAGACGTAAACGGCCTCTTCCAGCTGGCGCACGCCGCCAGCCGCCAGGGCGAGGTGGCCGCCAGCAACTTGTGCGGAGTGCCGGCCGTGTATCACAACCAGGCCGTGCCGCGCGCCATCTATACCATGCCCGAAATTGCCTCGGCCGGGCTCACGCGTGCGCAAGCCGAAGCGCAGGGCTTTGCTGTCAAAACCCACAAAGCTTTCTTATTGGCCAACGGGCGCGCCGTGGCGCAAGACCAAACGGAAGGCTACTACGAACTCATCAGCGACGCCAACACCGGCCGGTTGCTCGGCGGCGTGCTGGCGGGAGCCAACGCTACGGAGCTGGTGCACACCCTCAGCGTGGCGCTGGCCGCACAGATGACGGTGGAGCAATTGAAAGAAGTGATTTTTGCCCACCCGACGTTTGCCGAATCTTTGGGAGAGGCGGCCGCCAAATGACCGCTTTTTGCATTGTCCTCGTCCGCCCGCGCGACCCGAACAATATCGGGGCGTGTGCGCGGGCGATGGGCAATTTCGGGCTGTCGGATTTGCGGGTAGTGGATCCGTATCCGCCTGTCTGGCGCGAGGCCGTCAGCGCGGTGGGCGTGGGCGACATTTTGCAGCACGCCGCCCGGTGCGAAACGTTGGACGAGGCCCTGGCGGACGCACAGTTCTCGCTGGCGTCTACGGCGCTAAAAAACCGGGAGATCCGCCAGGAAATTATTACCCTTCCGCAGCTAAACGAACGCTTGGCCCGTCAGCAAGCCAAGCGGGTGGCGTTGGTGTTTGGAAACGAAAAAAGCGGCCTCTCCAATGAAGACATTGAACGGTGCGACGCCGTGCTGAATATCCCAACGGCCGCCAAACAGCCCTCCATTAATTTGGCCCAAGCCGTCATTTTAACCTGTTACGAGCTTTCCCGCCGGCCGGATTTTGCCGCCCTGCGCACGCCCGGCGCCGGCCCGCAGCTGCCGACGGACGCGCAAAAAGAAATTTTTATCTCGGCGGCGGATCGTTTGTTTGAAAAGGCCCAATTTAAAACCGATTTTTCCTCCGCCCAGCGCAAGGCGCTTTTGCGGCACGTGTTAGCCAGGCAGGGGCTTTCGCGCGAGCAGTTGTTTTTTCTTAAAAAATGGGCCGAAAAATTAGCCGAAAAACTGCCGTAATTTAACGGCCAAAAGCCGGATATTTTGTTAGAATATAGGTATATGCAAAAGGGGGAGCGTTATGGCTTATAATATCCTAGTCATTAATCCGGGATCCACCTCGGATGATATCGGCTATTACAGGGGGGATAAACCCGTTTTTGAAGTTACCGTACGCTACTCGCTGACCGATTTGGAACCCTACGAAGGCAAAAACGTTACCGAACAATTGCCCTTGCGGCGCAAACTGATTTTGGATTATTTGCTGGATCATAAAGTGCCGCTTAAAGAGATTGACGCCGTCATCGGCCGCGGCGGTTTTATCCGCGCCATGGAAGGCGGCGTGTACGCCGTCAACGATCAAATGGTAAGCGATCTGGAAACCGGCCGCTACGGCGGCATCCACCCCAGCAATTTAGGGGGGATTTTAGCCAAAGAAATCGCCCAATATGCCGGCTGCCCCAGCTTTATTGCCAACCCGGTGGTCATTGATGAACTCCAACCCGTTGCCCGCTATTCAGGCATGCCCGAAAATCCCCGCATCTCTATTTTTCACGCCCTCAGCCAAAAAAGGGTGGCGCGCTTAATCGCCGAAAAAATGGGCACCCATTACGAAAAAGTAAACTGCATCGTCTGCCACGGCGGCGGCGGGATTACCGTGGGCGCACACCGGCAGGGGAAGGTGGTGGACGTCAACAACGGCTACGAAGGCGACGGCCCGATGACCCCCCAGCGAAGCGGCGGCACGCCCAACGCGGGGCTGGTGCAGATGTGCTTTTCCGGCAAATACACCCTGCGCGACATCCGCCTAAAGCTGCGCGGCAAAGGCGGGCTGGTGGCGTATACCGGCACGTCGGACGTAAAAGATTTGGAAGAATTTATCCGCACGGGGGAAAAACGCCCCGGTTCGCTGATTCACTGCACTCGCGAAGAGGCCAAACTGGCCGAAGACGCCATGATTTACCAAATTTCCAAATACATCGGCTCCATGGCCGTGGTGCTGGAAGGGAAAGTGGATTTTATCGCGCTTACGGGCGGGCTGATGCACAGCAAAATTATTCCGCAGGAAATCAGCCGCTATGTGGGCTGGATTGCGCCGATGTACGTGTTCCCCGGCAGCGAGGAAAAAGACGCCCTTCGCGACGCGGCCCGCCGGGCGCTGGACAATCCGAAAATTGTAAAACAATATAGCTGATCTGTATTATTACTTGAAGGAGAAACAAAACGTATGAAATTCAAAAGCTTTGCTGATTTGATTAACCAGGTGAAAGGAAAATCAAACAGAGTCGTCGTTCCGGGGGCCAATAACAAAGAAGCCCTGCAAGCCATTAAAATGGCCGATGAGAACGGTCTTATTTCCCATGGTATTTTAATCGGGCCGCTGGCGGCCGTAAAAGAAACGGTGGCCAAAGTGGGGCTGGACGAAAGCAAGTTTGAGTTTATTGACTGCGAAGACGTCCCCACCATGTGCAAACTGGCGGTAGACCAGATTTTGGCCGGAAAAGGCGATTTCTTGATTAAAGGGCTGGTGGATACGAAGTATTATATGAAAGCCATCCTGAACAAAGAAGCCCACCTGGTGCCGGAAGGGGCGCTGTTGTCGCACTTTGTGTTGTTTAGCACGCCCAAATACAAAAAACCGTTTGCCGTAACGGATTCCGCCGTCGTGATTGCGCCGACCTTGGAACAAAAAGTAAAAATCATTCAAAACGCCGTCAACACCATGCACAAGTTGGGCTTGGAACACCCCAAAGTGGCCTGCGTGTGCCCGGTGGAAAAAGTAAACGAAAAAATCCCGTCTACGGTGGATGCCGCGGCCTTGGCGCAGCTGAATGCGGAAGGCAAAATTACCGGCTGCACGGTAGAAGGGCCGTATGATTTGTACATCTCTTTGTCTGCCGAGAAAGCGGCCGAAAAAGGCATTGCGGGCAAAACCGTAGCCGGCGACGCCGACATTTTGATGCTGCCGGATCTGGACGCGGCCAACCCGCTTTACAAAGCGCTTACGTTCTTTGGCGAGCAAATGGAAGCCGCGGCCGTATTGGTGGGGCCGAAAATCCCGGTCATCCTGCCTTCCCGCGCCGACGATCCGAAGGTCAAGCTCAACGCCATTGCGCTTTGCTCGTATCTGAAAGATCAAAAATAATTGTTTCATGCAAAGGGCGGCCCTCAGCGGCCGCCCTTGACTGTGTCTATGAAAAAAACGATTTTAGCTTTCTTGCAGCGTCATTACCGGCGCTACCACGATATCCTTTTTTACGTACTTACCCTGTGCGTGATTGCCGTATCTACTTTTGCGGCGGTGGAAATTTCCCGCGCCAAAAACACCCAAGAGCGCGAAAACCTGCACGAGCGGGAAATTCCGGTAGTGGAATATACCGTGAAAGAAAAACCGATTTATGTGGCCCTGCAGGAAGCGGGGCTGGACAACCAACTGGTGGCGCAAATTGTCAGCAAGCTTTCTTCCGTGGTGGATACGCGCAAACTGCAGAAACAGGATGTATATTCCGTGTCGGTGGATTCGGACGGAAATTTTATTTTGCTGTTGCTGACGCAAGGCTTTAAACGCTATTACGTGGCAAATGTGGAAGGCGCGTTAATTGCCGGCGTGAGCGATGTGGAAATTAAAACCCGCGTGAAAACGGCCGCGGGGAAGGTGGAAGGCTCTTTGTTTAATTCCATGCTTTCCAAAGGGCTTGAAGTGCCGCTTATTTTAGATTTTACGGACGCTTTTTCCTGGACGATAGACTTTAACACCGATACCCGCAACGGCGACGAATACTCCGCCTTGTGGGAAGAACATTACACCACTTCGGGCGAGATTACCGGGCAGGATTTGCTGGCGGCCTCTTACAAAGAAATTGAACGCGGCACCACGACCAACGCCTTCTATTTTGAAGGAGATTTTTACGACGAAACCGGCAAAATGAGCCGTAAAATGTTCTTAAAATCGCCCATCAGCTTTCGCAATTACCGCATCTCGTCGCGCTTCTCGTACGGAAGGATGCACCCCATCCTGAAGGTGCGCCGCCCCCACTTGGGGATTGACTATGCCGCGCCGGCGGGTACGCCCGTACAGGCGGTGGCGGACGGTACCGTTCGCTTTGCCGGGCGCAACGGCGGATACGGCAACTTTGTGGAAATCCGCCACGCCAACGGCTACACCACCATGTACGGCCACTTAAAAAGCTACGGCAAAGGCATCAAGGCCGGCGCCAAAGTAAAGCAAGGCCAAACGGTGGGGTATGTGGGCAGCACGGGGCTTTCCACGGGGCCGCATTTGGATTTTCGCATTAAAGAGAAAAACAAATTTGTGGATTTCTTAAAAATGAAAAACCGCAATTCCGCCGTGCGGGATGTGCCCAAAGACAAACGGAAAGAATTTGAAGAGCTAAAAGTGTTATACTTAAAAGAATTGGACGCGGCGAAAAAAGAGGCTTTTAACAAGCCGGCCGCGCCGGAGGAACAGGATGAAGCATAAAAAGATTGCGCTTACCGGAGGCCCCAACAGCGGCAAGACGACTGCCCTTTCTATCTTAAAGGAGACGTTCGGCCCCAAAGTAGAATTGGTGCGCGAAGCCGCCACGATGATTTTCAGCGGCGGGTTTCCGCGGCAGGACAACAGCCGCCCCCATATTGAAGCCGCCCAACAGATTATTTTCTATGCGACGCGGGAAATGGAAAGCTTGGCCGAAGAATCTTCCGACGCGCCTTTAATCGTGTGCGACCGCGGCACGGTGGACGCTGCCGTCTATTGGCCCGGCGGAGTGGAAGACTTTTTTGCCCGCATGGGCACCACGCTGGATGCCGAGCTGGCCCGCTACGATGCGGTGCTGCATTTGTCGCCGCCTTCCAACCCGGCTTTTTATCAGTCCACGCATGTGCGCACCGAAAGCCTGCAGCAGGCGTTTGAAATTGACCGCAAAATCCTGAAAATTTGGGAAAAACACCCCAACCGTTTGGTCGTAGGCGGAACGGAACACTTTTTTGAGAAAGCGGAAGTCATCAAAAATTTTGTAGAAAAAATCATTAAAGGATAACTTATGAAAAAAATCGTTTTAACCGGCGGCCCCAGCGGCGGCAAAACCACGGCTCTTTCCATCTTGAAAGAAACGTTTGGCAATAAAATCGCGCTTGTGCAGGAAGCGGCTACGCTGATTTACAGCGGCGGTTTCCCCCGCAAGGACAACAGCCCCGTGCACATTGAGCATGCGCAAAACATCATTTTCTATACCGTGCATCAGCTGGAGCACCTGGCGGAAGTTACTTCCAACGCCAAAGTAATGGTGTGCGACCGCGGGTCTATCGACGGCGCCGTTTACTGGCCGTACGGCCCGGAGAATTTTTTCACCTCCATGCACAGCTCCCTGGAGGCCGAACTGGCCCGCTACGACGCGGTCATTCACCTTTCTCCGCCGCCGGAAAAAGATTTCTATCAGGCCACCAACGTCCGCACCGAAAGCTTGCAGCAGGCGTTTGAAATTGACGATAAAATTTTAAAAATTTGGGAAAAACACCCCAACCGCCTGGTCGTCCCGCGGGAAAAACATTATTTTGAAAAAGCGGAAATTATCAAAAATTTTGTAGAAAAACTTATTTCCGAATAATAAAGGAGCCGTAATTACGTATGTGGAATCCGTTTAAGAAAAAACAGGAAGGGGAATCCGCCCCGCAGCAGCCTGCGGCGGAGCCTTCCAAAAAAGAATCAATTGAAGAACGTTTGGAGCGGGAGATTGACTCCCTGCCGGATATGATTAAAGGCAAACTTAAAGATCCGGCTATCAAAAAACGTTTTATAGATATTGCCAAACGCATGGAAAAAGACGGCGTGGACTTTAAGAGCATCCGCCAAATGAAAAAATGGATGAAAGCCCACGAAGCCGAACTGAAAGCCGAAGCCAACGGCGGTACGGCGGCCAAGGTGGAAACCGTGGTACACGAAGGGCCCAAAATCGGGCGCAACGATCCGTGCCCGTGCGGCAGCGGCAAGAAATACAAAAAATGCTGCGGGGCCGGCAAATAGTGCGTTTGACGAGCCAATTTGTAAAGGCGGACAAGTTAACTTGTCCGCCTTTCACGTTTAAAGAACATATGAAAGGGAAATACTTTCTACCCTGCGCAAAGCTCTTTTTGTACTGCCGTGCTGACAGACAGAAACAATGTGGCTCAAAACCGGATGAATGGGCCTAGCGTGGGGAGGCCAAGCTTTGGCCTGGGAGGCTAGGCTCTGGCCCTTGCGAAAGCATTTGCGACAATTTGTTCCCTATTACCGTAAGCACCGTGATTTGCGGAACGCTGTTCGAGGCAGATCTCCAAGGCCTGGAAGGCCTTGACTCGTTTTTTTTTTTGATAAATTTTGCATATGGCAAAAATTTATCAGAAATCCTTCCCCGGCGGTAAAAACGCCGGATTTACGCTTATAGAGCTGTTAGTGGTGGTATTAATCATCGGCATCTTGGCGGCGGTGGCGTTGCCGCAATACGAGAAAGCGGTGGATAAAAGCCGTTGGATGCCAATGTTACAAATGGAGCGCAATATTTCCAAGGCACAGGAACTTTATTATTTAAGCAACGGTAAATATGCTTCTTCTTTTGAGGAATTAGATGTAACGTATCAAACGAATTCAAAGGGAAATTTTAAAGAAGGCCAAATGCAATCCTCTTTTGGTACAGAAGGAGGAAATCCTTACGTACAAATTTCTCGTAGAAAAGACACCACTTCTTATGAAGATATTTCTTTAATAACTTTCTATTATTCTTCGCCAAAGCGTGTGCTAAGGCAGTGCCGTCCTGCATACAAGTCACAAAATAAACATTGGCAACAGTTATGTCTTTCTTTGTTTGGGGACAATGCAAAGGTACAGGGAAATGGTTGGGTGGTCATAGAAGAATAAGAATAAGTATTAGGCAAGTTAATTATTTTTGTTGTTTGAATCGTTTTGTAAGGGTTCCGTGTTGTTTTCGTCGCTTAGTTTAAACGAATCATACTAATAGGCCTTGGCTTCCGTCCCCCGGCAAGGGGATTGTTTCGAGCGCGGTAGAGCTGGAACGGGGTGGCTCGAACCAATTGTGTCAACGGGCCTAGAGTGCCTGCCCCCGGCAAGGGGAAACTTTTTCTGGCGGCAGAAAAAGTATCAAAAAGACCGCCGCCCCGGCGTCCTCTAAAAATCACTTTCAAACGGGCCCTTTTACAACTCGCTTCGCTCAAGCAATAAAAGGGCCTTTTCGTTTGAAAGGCTTTTTAGAAACAGGACAAAGGGGCGGATAAACGGCAACAACACAACAGGGAAAACCCTTGTTACCACGCAATCATAAGGATAAACGGCAACGGCATAAAAAACCCGCGTGTAAGACGCGGGTTTTTTGTTTGGCCCTAAAAGGTTATTTTTCCAGCCGGGAAAGACGCCCTTGAGCCCGGGTGGCCAGCTTATCCGTCGGGTGGCTGATGATGAGTTTCTTGTAAATTTCCACCGCTTGGGCATTGCGGTTTTGCTGTTCATAGGCGCGGCCCAAATCGTACATCAGCTGGGGTGCGTTGGGGCCCTGCGGATGCGCCAAGAGCGCTTTTTCCATGGATTGAATATATTTGTTGTCATCGCGCATTTTTTTGCGGGCCAAATCGGCCGCTTTTAATAGCGATGCGGTAGATTTTTCTTCATCCTGTTGGAACACGGCCGCCGTTTGGTGCAGGGTGTTGTAAGCCGCGGCATAATTTTTGGTTTTGGTATACACGTCGGCCTTTCCTTGATACGCTTCGTAGGCGGCCGGGGTGGCGCCCAGGAGCTCGATGGCTTTGTCGTAATTAATCAGGGCGCTGTCGTACTGTTTGTTATTTTCGTCCAAAATGGCCATATGCTTGTACACAATGCCCGTTTCGGACGAGCCCGGAAATTCGCGCAGCACCTGGGTATAGGTGGCCATCGCGTTGGCGGTGTCTTTTAAGTTATCGGCATAAATATCGCCAATTAAGCGCAGGCTGGCCGCGCGGTAGGGTGTTTGGGGGTACAGTTCGCCGGCTTTTTTGTATTGCGAAATGGCCGCCAAATAGTTGCCGTTTACCCGGTGCAGGTCGCCATACCACAGTTCTACCATATCGGTATCTTCGTAGTTGGGGTTGGCCACAAAAAACGCTTCAAAAGCTTGGGCGGCCGGCTCGTAGAGAGAGCGCCCCGAAAGTTTGGAAAGCGCATACAACGCCTGGGCTTGGCGCTGGGCCGGGGTGGTTGTTTTCACATCCGGAACCGCCATAAACAAGGCGGTGGCGCTGTCGCGCTCTTTGGGGTTTACGGCCAGCACGGCATCGGCCATCAGCGGCGTAAGAAGCGCCATGTCTACCTGCGGAAACTGCTGGCGCAGGGTAAACAGCGTAACCAAAGCCCGGTCGTCTTCTTCGGCGCGCAGGTACAGGCGGGCCTGCAACAGCAGGGCGTCGGCCACTGCGGGCTGGGCAGGATTTTGTTTAATCCACGTGCCGAGGTTATCTGCCAGCGTTTTGGAAAAAGCCCGTTCCTCGCGGGTAGGCTCGGCGGAAAGGGTAAGCGCCTGCTTCTTATAAAACTCAAACGAAGCGGCGGCGTCTGCCGCGCAGACGCAGGGGGCGGCCACAAGAACCGCCACAGCGGTAATAAACAGTTTATTCATAGTTATCTGTAGTTGGTAAACTGGAGTTCCACTCCAAAATCTTTGCCTCTTAAGAGGGCCATGGTGTTTTGCAGTTCGTCTTTGGATTTGGACGATACCCGCAGCTGGTCGCCCTGAATGGAAGCCGAAACTTTCAGTTTGGCGTCCTTGATGGCTTTGGAAATTTCCTTGGCTTTGTCGGCCGGGATGCCCTGCTGGATTTTGACCGTCTGTTTGGCGTTTCCGCCAAGAGCGGCTTCAATTTTTTGCGGGAGCATATTTTTAAGCGGAATGCCGCGCTTGGCAATGCGGGTAAAAATAATGTCGCGCAGGGTGTTTACCTTGTATTCGTCGCTGGAAGCGAGTTTGAGCTCGTTGTCTTTTTGGTTAAGCTCTATATTGGAATTGGTTCCTTTAAAATCGTAGCGGTTGGTAATTTCTTTATTCGCGGCGGAGACGGCCTCCGAAATTACATTCAAATCCACTTTGGAAACGATATCAAAGCTGTAATCTGCCATTTGTATACCTCCGTCATCGGCGGGAGCCGATTTATTTCTTATATTATATCTTTTTTTGTACAATGATTTTATCGGCGGGACAACCGCTGTGGGCTGTTTTTCCCGCCTATTCTACGGAGGTTGACGTGTAACGTGGCGCCGGGGTTTCCGGCGGTATTTTGCTTATGAACATTAAAATTCGTTTGACCGTAATGAATTTTCTCCAGTTTGCCGTCTGGGGGGCGTATCTGACGTCTATGGGTACGTTCCTGGCCGGAGCGGGCTTGGCGGAGAAGATTGGTTGGTTCTATGCGGCACAAGGTTTTGTGTCGCTTTTTATGCCGGCAATCATCGGCATCGTGGCAGACCGCTGGGTGCCTGCCCAGAAACTGCTGGGGATTTGTCATTTCTTGGCGGCGGTCGGTATGGCCGCGGCGGCCTATTTCGGCTCGCTGCCGCAAGTCAGCTTTGCGGCGGTGTTTGGCATGTATTTGTTCAGCGTGGCTTTCTATATGCCCACCATTGCCCTTTCCAACTCGGTGGCCTATACCGTGCTGCGTCAGCACAATTTTAATACGGTAACGTCCTTCCCGCCCATCCGCGTGTTCGGTACGGTGGGTTTTATTTGCGCCATGCTGACGTCCAACTTTACCGGATTCCAAAACACCTATATGCAGTGGTATTTCTCCGGTATTTTGGGGCTGGTGCTGGGGCTGTACTGCTTTACGTTGCCCAACTGCCCCACCTGCCAAACCAAAGCCAAAACTTTGGCGGAAGCCATGGGCCTCAAAGCGTTTGCCTTGTTTAAAGAAAAGAAAATGGCGATTTTCTTCATTTTCTCTATGCTGCTTGGGATGTCCTTGCAGGTAACCAACGCCTATGCCAACCCCTTTATTAACGGGTTTAACTCTTTGGAAGGGTTTGCCGGCTCTTGGGGCGCCAATAACGCCAACGCGTTAATTTCGCTTTCCCAAATGTCCGAAACGCTTTGTATTTTGCTGATTCCGTTCTTCTTAAAACGCTTCGGCATCAAGAAAGTGATGCTGATCAGCATGTTTGCCTGGGTGCTGCGCTTTGGCTTCTTCGGCATTGGCAATCCGTCAACAGCGTCCGGCATTGTGCTGTTGGTGCTTTCCATGATTGTCTACGGGGTGGCGTTTGACTTCTTTAACGTGTCCGGCTCTTTGTATGTGGACAAAGAAACCGACCCGGCCATCCGCTCCAGCGCGCAGGGCGTATTTATGCTGATGACCAACGGCTTTGGCGCCATGATCGGCACGCTGGGCGCGCAGTGGGTAATTAACAAATTGGTAAACGTACACATCAATGCCTATACGGCGGCCAACGGCTTTTTGCCGGCGGGGTCGGTGTATCCGGCGGATGTGTCGAAGGCGATTATGAACGGCTGGAGTGAATCCTGGTTTGTGTTTGCGGGGTTCTCGCTGGTGGTGGCAATTCTGTTTGCCTTTGTGTTTAAATACAAACACGTGCCGGAAGCGTAATTGGCCGCTTGTTTTAAAAAGGCGTTTCCAAACGGAAACGCCTTTTTTTGTGGCATTCTAAAAAGCATAAAAAACCGCCCTTAAAAAGGGCGGTTTTTAAAAGGATGCCGGCTTATTTAGCAGCTTTGTTAGCGGCTTTGGCCAAGCGGGATTTCTTGCGGGCGGCCGTTTTCCAGTGCATCACGCTCTTTTTGGCGGCCTTGTCAATGCAAGATTCTGCTTTTTTCAAGTCTTCTTTAAGCGTAGCGGCTTTCGTCTTGGCGGCGGCTACTACGGCTTTGGTGGCCAAGCGGACTTTTTTGGTCAGTCCTTTGTTTGCGGAAGTTCTTTTTTCAGCTTGGCGCTGCGCTTTGATGGCGCTAGTGTGTCTACCAGTTTTTAATTTTGCCATTTAATAATTCCTCTATACAAAAATCGGTTATTTATATTTTATCCTTTTATTTTTTCCGGGTCAACTTCTTTTTAACAATCCGCCCTGTCGGCGCGGGAAATGTTAAAATAAAAATATGGATCCCCGTTTAGATATTTTACCAAATAAACCCGGCGTTTACATCATGCGCTCCAAAGAGGGCACGATTATTTACGTCGGAAAAGCCAAAAACCTGTCCGACCGGGTAAAACAGTATTTTCAGGAATCCAACCTCTATTCCCGCGGCTGGAAGCTGCCCTGCCTGCTGCCGCTGATTGCCAAGATAGACTATGTAACCACCGCCAGCGAACGCGATGCTTTGGTGCTGGAAGAAAAGCTGATTAAGCAGTACCAGCCGTTTTTCAACTCGTTGGGGAAAGACGGCAAAAGCTACCCGTATTTAAAGCTGACGATGGGGGAAGACTACCCCCGCCTGCAGCTCACGCGCCGGGTGGTGCGCGGGAAAGATTTGTATTTTGGCCCTTACCCCAAGTCCAGCATCGTCAAAAGTCTGATGCGCTTTTTGTGGAAAAGCAAATACGCGCCGCTCCGTCCGTGCAAATGGAATTTCTCGCGGCAGAAGCCGTTGGACGAACGCAAAATTAACACCTGTATTTATTATCACACCGGCCAATGCCCGGCCCCCTGCGCCGGCAAAATTTCTTACGAGGAGTACCGCGCCATCGCCCAACGCATGGCCGAATTTTTAGACGGACACTTTGGCAACATTACCGAAACCATTACCTCGCTGATGCACCAACACGCCCAAAAGCTGGAGTACGAGCAAGCCGCCGTGTACCGCAATTTTTTACAGGCGCTGGCCCACATGCAGGAGCGGGTCATCGTGGGGCGGTTTAAAGACGATCAGATTACAACAGCCATGGAAAATACCGACAAACTAAAACGTTTGGCGCAGGTAATTGGCATGCATAAACTGCCGGCGCATATAGAGGCGTTTGATAACTCGCACTTATTTGGACGGGAAGCCGTGGGCTGTATGGTGTGCTATATCAACGGCGAAAAGAACCACGAGCATTACCGTCGTTTTAAAATCCGCTCCAAACTGCCCGAACGGGGCGGCAGCGATTTTGCCATGATGGAAGAAAGCGTCTACCGCCGCCTGCGCCAATTAAAGCGCGACCCGTCCCAAACGCCGGATTTAATTTTGTTGGACGGCGGCAAAAGCCAAATTTCAGCCGCCATGAACGCGTTTGACCGGGCGGGCCTTTATATTCCGTTTATTGCTTTGGCCGAAACGCACGAGGGTATTTATCTGCCCGGCGCGGCCGAAAGCATTAAGCTGCCCATTGGCGACCCGGCCCTTAACCTGCTGATGGAAATCCGCGACGAGGTGCACCGCTTTGCCATCACCTACCACCGCAAACTGCGCGGCAAGGCCGAGCTGACCGGCCACCAAAGCCAGGAAGGCCTAATAGACGGCAAAGATCCCGCCGGCCGGGATTTGTAAGCCGGTTTTTACGCCATAAAAAAAACGCCTTGGATTTTTCCAAGGCGTTTTTGGCGCAGGACACTTTTATTTAAAGCTGGACGTCCCCAATTTTTGCTGGAGGTAGGTCTTCAAGCCGGAAGGATCGCTGGTGTGCGAAAGCGCCTCTTGATAGCTGATTTTCTTTTGGATATACAAATCGCCCAAGGCTTGGTTCATGGTAATCATTCCCATGCCCACGTTGGTTTGCATGGTGGAGATAATTTGCTCGGCCTTGCCGTCGCGGATTAAGCTGCGCACGGCGGAGTTGGCCAGGAGCACTTCGCACGCCATGGCGCGCCCGCCGGTTAAGGTGGGGATTAACTGCTGGGATAAAATCGCCTCCAGCACGAAAGAAAGCTGCGTGCGGATCTGCGGCTGTTGTTCGGCGGGGAAGACGTCAATAATACGGTTGATGGACTGCACCGCATCGTTGGTATGCAAGGTGGCAAACACCAAGTGCCCCGTTTCGGCCAGCGTCAGGCAGGCTTCCATGGTTTCCCGGTCGCGCAATTCGCCGACCAGGATGATGTCCGGGTCTTGGCGCAAAAAGTGCTTGAGGGCTGCGGCAAAGGAATGGGTGTCCGCACCCACTTCGCGCTGGTTGACGATGCTGCGTTTGTGCGGGTGGACGAATTCGATAGGATCTTCTACCGTCATAATGTGGTTGCTTTCGTTCATGTTCAGGTAGTTGATCATGCTGGCTAAAGACGTAGATTTACCGGATCCCGTGCACCCCGTTACCAACACCAGTCCTTTGTTGAGCTTCATGATGTTGTATACCACGGGCGGCAGGTTTAACTCTTCAAACGATTTAAAATCGTTCGGAATGGAACGCAAGGCCGCGGCTACATTTCCCTTTTGTTTATAGATGTTTACGCGCAGGCGGCCTAATGATTTTAATCCGAACGAAAAGTCCAATTCCAAATCTTCTTCAAAATGCTGGCGTTGTTCATCGGTCATAATGGAATAGATGAGGGTTTGCGCCGTTTCTTTGGTAAGCGGCTCAAACTGGGTGGCATACAGGCGGCCCTGAATACGCAACACCGGCGGTACGCCGACCGTCAGGTGAATATCGGAAGCGTTTTTGGCTTTCATCAACTTGAACAGATCGTCCATTAAAATCATAGATAACCCTCTTTGTTATTGAATTTTTCCTACCAAGTCTAGTGTTATATTATTCAAAGCACCGGTCAGTTTTCCGGCCGCCACATCCGCCTGGAAGATATAGACTACCGGTTCCATGCGGGTTTTGGTTAGCCTGTATTTTACAATATATGTGCTTTTATGCAAAGGCTCCACAGACCAGCTGGCGCTATAGCCTTGCGAAAGCTGGGAGCGGTAAAGCCGGCTTAAATAGGCGGCAACGGTGCCTTTGTTGCCGGGCAGTTGGTAATTTTGCACCAGCGAAAGGGCCTTGTTTTCTTGGGAAGGCTCGGTAATCGTCTGCGGCGGCGGAGGGACGGAAATATCCGGCAGCAATTCGCCGGAGTCGGCCGGGGCGTTCGGCGTCGGTTGAACGGCCGGCGGCGTTTGAGGGGCCGTACTTGCCGCCGGGGCCGAAGGCCCCATTACTTTTTGGTTAATATAGGCGGCTGCCCCTACCGCCAACAAAGCAATAAGCACCGAAAGGGCGGCCATGGCTTTTTTGTTTCTGCGTTCCCGCTCGATGCGTTCGTTGCGGGTTTGGTTTAGAAATTCCTGGATTTCCGGCGTTTGTTTCAGGCGCGGGCGCACATGGTTTACCTGCGGCTCTACGGTAACATTTTTGATGGGTTCCAATACTTCCGGCGTGGGGGATACTTCCAATTTCCCTTCCAAAATATGCCGCACCGTCGCTTCTTTGGGGTCTTCTGCAGGCGCAGTGTCGGCCGGAGCTGTTGCTTGAGAAGGGGCAGCGTCCGCCGGTTCAGGCTGTTTAGAGGCCGACACCAATTCTTCCGGCTGGGCGTCTTCTTTTACGGGGACTTCCTTTTGGGAAGATTCCGCTTCGGAAATCGTTTTTTGCTCGGCGGCCGGCGCAGGCGCCGCTTCGGGCGTCTGGTTAAACTGGGGGGAAGAGGCAAAAGAAGCAATTTTTTGCTCCGGCAAGGGCGGCAGCTGCGTTTCCGGTTGGCCCAGCACCGGCAGCTGAGAGGTCGTTTGTACAGATTCTTGTTCCGGTTGGGGCGCCGGAGCCTCTTGTTTGGCAGGCGTTGGCTGCGCCGGTTGTTTTTCCTTAGACGCAGGGGTTTGCCCGTGTGGGGTTAAAACGAAATCTTCCGCTTCCGTTTTGGAAATGGGAATAGAGGCCGGCGCCGGATCGGCGGCCGCCGGGGCGGTTTTTTCCGCGGCGGCGTGCAAAGCGGGCGTTTGTTGCTCGGGCTGGGGTTCGGGTTCTTCTTTGGGGGTAAACTCGTCAAACGGGTCGTCTTCTATCGGGTGGACTTCTTTGTCCGCTGGCGGGTTTGTTTTTTCAAATTGGGTTTGCAGGGCGCGGGCCAGATTCATATCCGAGTTTTCATTCGGATCGGGTATTCCCAAGATATTTCCCAAATCTTCGCCTTTGATGTGATTGAAATAATCTTCAATCGGGCCGGGTTTGGCGGGTTTTTTGGGTATTTCTAAGGAGGGGGATTCCGTGGCCGGGCTGTCTTCCAGATTGCCCAGCGGGGAGCGTTCTTTGAGCAAGGTGTCCATTTCCTCGTCAAAGGAGTCGGTGCTTGACTCGGGCTCGGGGGGAAGAACGGAAAAAACTTCCGAAGGATTAAAATGAAAATCCGGGAAAGAAGCCGCCATGCGCCAGCTGTCTTGATCTTCGCTGAAATTTTCGGGGCAGACCAGGCTGGTCGCCGCAAAACCGCGCCGGGCCGCAAGCTCTTTGGGCTCAAACGGGCCGACGACGTCATTTCCGTCAAAAAACCAGTACTTCATGGCAGCTCCTTGCCGGATCGGGCGGAGTTATTTGCAATACTGCAGCGCGTTTTTAAGCCGCGCGAGCACGGTGTCTTTCCCCATGTATTCCAGCATTTTAAATAGCGTGGGCCCGTGGGTACGGCCGGAAACGGCCACGCGCAGCGGGTGGAAAATCTGCCCCGCTTTCATGCCGTTTTCTTTGGCGTAAGCGCGGGCGGCGGTTTCCAGGTTGGTTTCCGTAAAGTCGGTTAAATTGCCGTATACTTGAATCATTCCTTCCAGCACCTGCTTGGCTTCGGGTTTGGAGAAAACTTTGTCAATCGCTTCCTGTTCAAATACCGGTTCTTCAAAGAAGAAGCGGATCAAATCGGGAATTTCGGTCAACAATTTGTATTTTTCCTGTTCCAGCCCGATGATTCCTTCCAGCCGGGCGCGGTCTACGCCCGAAACGTTGATGCCGGCTTTTTCAATAAACGGCAGGGCCAGCTCCGTCAGGCGGGAAAGGGGAGTTGCGCGGATGTATTCCCCGTTCATCCAGTTCAGCTTTTCCGGATCCATTACAGCCGGGCTGGGCTGGCAGCCGGAGATGTCAAATTTTTCTTCCAGTTCGCCGGGGGCAAACAATTGCTGGGAATCGGGCGTGGCCCATCCCAAAAGCGCCAGATAGTTTTTAAGCGCTTCGGGCAGGTAGCCCATATTGCGAAATTCCACTACGTTCGTGGCGCCGTGGCGCTTGGAAAGTTTTTTGCCGTCCGGCCCGTGAATCATAGACAGGTGGGCAAAAATGGGTTCTTTCCAGCCGAGGGCACGGTAAATCTGGATTTGGGCCGGCGTATTGGAAATGTGGTCATCGCCGCGGATGACGTGCGTCATGCGCATTAAATGGTCGTCCACCACGACGGCAAAGTTGTAGGTGGGGTAGCCGCTGGTTTTTTGGATGACCAGGTCATACAAATCTTTGCTGGCAAATTTTACGTGCCCGCGGATCATATCGTCCCATTCCACGTCGCCTTCCTGCGGCATGCGGAAACGGATGACGTATTTGCGGCCTTGGGCTTCCAGCTCTTTTTGCTGCTCCGGCGTCAGGTGGCTGCATTTGCCGCTGTATTTGGGCGGGCGGTGCTCGGCCAGGCATTTTTGGCGGTTTTCTTCCAATTCTTCTTCGGTGCAGTAGCATTTGTAGGCTTTGCCTTCGGCAAGGAGCTGGTCAATGTATTTTTTATAAATGCCCATATCGGCGCGCTGAGCCTGGTAATAGGGGGCGTCGGGGCCTTTGTTGGTGCCGTCTGGCATGGGGCCTTCGTCCCAGTTTAAATTCATCCATTGCATGCCTTCAAAAATGGCATCGGTGGAAGCTTGGGTAGAGCGTTCTTCGTCGGTATCTTCAATGCGGAGTAAAAATGTGCCTTTATTTTTTTTGGCGAAAAGGTAGTTAAAAAGCGCAGTACGAACCCCTCCGATGTGTAAAAATCCAGTCGGAGACGGGGCAAATCTAACTCTTACGGTCATAAGGTATGGTGTCCTCTGTTGTTATATAGTATACGTTATAAATATATTATACTTATTATGGGAAATTTTTTAAAATATATAAAAGTAAGTTTTTATAACTTTTTGAAGAAGGAGCGTTGTACGTGAGTGCGTTTTTTGTGGTGGCGTCTATCGTGCTGTGGCTGATGCAGGTAACGGTAGGGGCGTGGCTGTATTTTGCTTTCCCGCAAATAGGCTGGAAAGTGCCGGTGGCGGCGGTGCCGCTGGTGATGACGGTTTTGTTCCAAGTGTTTATGTCCTACACCCGCACGCATTGGGGCGTATGGGAAAGCTGGGCGTATTATTTTGCCTATGCGTGGGCGGGGCTTGCGTTTTTGGCTTTTTGCATTTGTGCGGTTTGTGCGTTTATTCAGTGGGGGCTGTTCTTTTTTCACGTGCAGGCGCGGGCGTGGCTGGGGCCGCTTAGCGTAGGGCTGATGGCGGTTACCGCGGCGCTGGCTGTTTACGGGGGGATTTCTGCCCCGCGCGTAAAGCACATTTCGGTTACCATTCCCGGGGCGCCCAAAATGAAGCTGGCGCTGTTGTCGGACGCGCATTTGGGGATGGGCGTTTCGCTAAACCGGTTGGACAAGGCGCTAAAACGCGTGGAAGAACAAAAGCCCGACGCCTTGCTGGTATTGGGGGATATTTTTGAATACGGGCCCAACCGCTTGGCGTATGCCAGACGCCTGGCGCAGGTCAAAACGCCGCTGGGGGCGTACGGCGTGTTTGGAAATCACGAGTATTATGTGGGGTACGACGCGTCCAAGGAATTTTATAAAGAAGCGGGAATAAAACTGCTGGAAAACGAACTGACCCAACTGCCTAACGGCGTGCAAGTGGCCGGGGTGAAGGATGTGCATACGGCGCATGTCCGCGCGCAGGACGTGGAAGAACTTCTCCGCCAGGCCGATCCGGCCCGTACGCTTCTCTATTTAAGCCATACGCCGCTTTACGCCGAAGAGGCCGCCCGACAGGGCGCCGATTTGATGGTCAGCGGGCATACGCATAACGGGCAGATTTTTCCGTTCAATTTTTTGGTGCGGCTGCAGTTTCCGCGGGTGTATGGCCTGTTTGCCGTGGAGCAAATGAAATTTTACATCACGTCCGGTCTGTTTTACTGGGGTATTCCGCTGCGGTTTTTGGCGCCGGCGGAAATCCCGATTATTGAGGTAAATGCATGAAGCATTGGCTAAGCGTACTGCTCTTGTGTGCGGCGCTGCCGCTGGCGGCGGCCCCGCGGTTTGAGGATTTGTCCTACGAAGAAAAACTGGGGCAGACGCTGGTGGTATTTGTGGATATAGACAGCGCTTCGCTGGTGCGCCCGGCCATAGAGCAGGGCAAAGTGGGCGGGGTGCTGATTCAATGGGGCAACTATTCCCTGAAGCAAACCCAAGAGCTGATTGAAAAATTGCAAAGCTGGGCCGCCAAAAGCCCGCATCAAATTCCGCTGTTAATCGCCATTGACTACGAGGGGGGCACCGTCTACACGCCCATTACGCTGGGGTTTGACTACCTGCCTACCAACATGATGCTTTCGGCCGCGCAGGATGAAGAAGGCGCCGCCGCCATTGCTTATTTGGCCGGGCTGGAGCTGCGCCGGGCCGGAATCCACATTAATTTTTCGCCCGTGCTGGACGTCAACAGCAACCCCAATAACCCGATTATCGGTGTGCGTTCTTTTGGCTCAGACCCGCAGAACGTTACCAAAATGGGCATCTCGCTGATGAACGGATTTAAAGCGGCGGGGATTATCAGCGTCGTCAAGCATTTCCCCGGCCATGGGGATACGTCAGCCGATTCCCACTACAAAGTGCCGGTGGTAAAGGCTGGTTACGAAGAATTGCAAAAAATCCACCTGGCTCCGTTTGCCGAGGCTGTGCGCCAAGGCGTGCCCGGCGTAATGACGGGGCATATTTTGTACCCGGCGCTGGACAGCAAAAACATCGCCACCTTTTCCAAGCCGATTCTGCATGATCTGCTGCGCGAAAAAATGGGATTTAAAGGCTTTGTGGTTACCGACAGCTTGGATATGAAAAGCGCCACTTCGTTTTGCACCATTGCCGGCTGCGCGGTGCGCGCGCTGGACAGCGGGGCCGATATGATTTTGCTGGGCCGCTACATTAAACCGCTGACGGTGTTTAAACAAATTTTAACGGAAACCCAGCAAAAAAACATGCAGCCGCGGGTGGAAGACGCCGCCCGGCGGATGTTTGCCCTAAAAGAAGAATTGGGCCTCTTGGACGGAACGGCCGAAGTCCCCGCCCCCATTGAACAGGCGTACAAAGCGGAGCTGGAGAAAATAAGCGACGAGTCCGTTACCTTGGTGCGCGACCGCAAAGGCCTGATCCCCTTTACGGTGCCGGAGGGAAAAAAGCCCACCGTGTGCGCGGTGTTTTTTGCGCCTTCGCGCTTTGCAGACCAGCTGATGGGGTTTTCCAAACCGTTTTTGGAGAAAGGGTGGAACGTGCGCAGTTACAATGCGGCGCTTACCCCGCGCAAAAAAGACAGCCAGCGCGCCGCCGCCTGCGCCAAAGGGGCGGATTTGCTGATTTTAACCAGCCTGCAATGGGCCGATAAAACCAACATCAACCAAAAAAACGCCATTCACGGGCTGATTGAGGAAAATAAAAATGTGGTGTTTATCTCCACCATGAGCCCGTATGATATCAAAAATTACCCGGAGGCGGACGTTATTTTGGCCACCTACGGGTTAAATAAATATGCTTTGCAAACGGCGGCGAATATCATCTTGGGCAACTTGGCCCCGCAGGGCATACTGCCGGTGGATTTGCAGCTGCCGCCCGAAACTACTTCTTCGGCTGCCGATGTGCGTTCCAAAACTCGTACACCGCAGGCAACAGCGAAATCACGATAATAGTCACCACGACATAGTGAAAATGGTTTTGCACCACGGGCAAATCGGCAAAGAAATAACCGCCCAGCGTGAAAAGCAGCACCCACAGCGCGGCGCCGATTAGATTGTAAGAGGCAAAGTGGAAGTACGTCATTTTTCCAATGCCCGCCACAAATGGCGCAAACGTGCGGATAATGGGTATAAAGCGCGCCAAAATGATGGTTTTGCCGCCGTATTTTTCGTAGAAAGCGTGGGCTTTGTTGAGGTGGTCTTTGTTTAAAAAGATACTGTCTTCTTTGGTAAAAACCTTCGGCCCCAGCCACTTGCCTATTTCATAATTGCAAAAATCCCCCAGCACGGCGGCTGCAAAAATAACGGGAACCAGCCAATACAGGTTGATGCTGCTTCCTTCCGACGCCGCCAGCGCCCCGCAGGCAAACAACAGCGAATCCCCCGGCAAAAAAGGCGTAACCACCAAGCCCGTTTCGCAGAAAACCACTGCAAAAATTACTACGTATAACCAGACGCCCATCCAGGCCGCCCAGGCGTTGAGATGCACATCCAGGTGCAAAAAAATATCAAGTACTTGCGATAATAATTCCATATATAAATTGTACTAAATAGCGGGGAATGCCTTGTGAAAAGAAAGAAAAAATTGCATTTTGGCAATGATTTTGTTATTATTTACTTACCGGTAAGTAAAACTTATCAATTTCACGTATCGGGGGGTAAATAAAAGAGCTCTTCTGTTGAAGAGCTCTTTTATTTGGGAAGAAACGGGAATGTCATTTGCTAAACAGCGTTAAGAGAATGCCTTTTAGCAAAATTTTGGGGTCGGATGAAGTGGACGATTTAAACGCCGCATCGGCCTCTATAATGCGGTTTAACGCGCTTAAAAAGTGGTTTTGCGAAGGAAACAGCCGGGCTTGGTTGACCAGGCGGCTTTCCCAATACATCAGCCCTGCCGCGCGTAAAATTTCGGCCGGCGCCATACCGGCTTGGCTCAAGCGTTTGATGCGCGCCATTTTTAAAATGGGAAAAGTCATCTTGCTTAAAATGGAGACGGGCTCTTCCCCGTCGTCTACCAATTTATCCACCAACTGCACCGCCCGGTTTTTGTTGCAGGCGGTAATGGCGTTGGAAAGTTCAAAAGGGTTTTCCTCTTTGCTAAATCCGATGCAGGCCAGCACGTCGGGCTTGGTGATGTGTTTGTCTGCCCGGTCGGCGGTATAGAGGGAGAGCTTTTCAATTTCGTTTTCCAGTGCGTTTAATTCGCCGCCGATGCTTTCGCACAATAAATCCACCGAATCAAAATCGGGCTGCAGGCCTTTTTCCTGCATTTTTTGGCGCACCCAGGCGTTGAGTTCGTCTTTTTTCAGCTCATCAAAGTTCACGACGCGGCCCGCGTCCGAGCAAATTTCCGCCAGCACCTTTTCCGTTTTCATTTTTTTGGCGTCGTTGTGCGTCAGCACCAAGGTGGTGGTGGGCAGCGGATTATCCAAGTAGCGGATCAGCGCTTCTTTGGGGTCTTTGCGCAGTTTTTCAATGCCGGTCAGCACCACCAAGCGGTTTTCTGAAAATACGGGCGCCGTGTTGGCCAGGGCCAATACTTCGCCCAGGTCTGCCTTGTCGGCCTCGCTTTGGTAGGAGTTGAAATCGTCCGGGCGGAGCACTTCGCGGATTTTTTGAATGGCCAAATGCTTGCGATAGACGTCTTCCCCCGTCAGCAAATAGACGGGGGAAACGGTATTTTTGGCAAGTTCGGCGTTTAATTTTTCCGCGGAGATTTTGGGCATATGCTATTGGGTAATGGTGGTATATTCCGGGTTGTTCATCACTTTCTTTTTGTTTTCGCTCATCACCGAGCCAAACCCTTCCACCGTGCGTTTGACGATGTCTTTGGAAAGTTTTTCAAACACCACGTCCCGCGCCTGCACCTCGGTCATTCCGCCGGGCAGGGTGGAGGCCGCATAAATTTGCGTGCCCAAAAACGCCGGCTCGCGCCAGACGGGCGCGTTGGTGGTTTTGTCCATAAACACCACATCCAGCCAAATGTCCATGCGGTACACGGTGGGAATGAGCTGGCTGTCGTACTGGATGGGCACGTTTAAATAGCGGGAAATGGTGGTTACCACCACGCCTTCGGCGCCGTTGTTTTCGGAGACGATTTGATAGGAACCGTCGCGCAAGAATTCGTCGTAAAGCTCGTTATAGAACTTGTCTTCCAAGGCGAAGACTTCCGTCTTGTTGAGGATTTGGCGCACCGCAATTTTTTTAATGTGCTGCGGCATAATTTGGGCTTGCGGTTTGTACACGGCCCCTTCGCTGGCGCACGCCGCAAGCGCGGCGGCCGCACATAAAACAGACAAGAATTTTTTCATACAAACTCCCTTTGCCGGCCTTTGGGCGGGCTTTTTATTTTTGGGGGGCGGCCACAAAGCTGACCATGCGGCCGGGGACGACAATTACTTTTTTAATTTCCAATCCTTCCAAGCTGCGCTGTACTTTGGCGCTGGCGCGGGCCAGCTTTTCCATTTCGTCGCGCGAAGCGTTTGCCGGCACGGAAATCCGGTCGCGCACTTTGCCGTTTACCTGTACGCCGATTTCTACGGAATCGTCCTGCAGCAGATCCGGGTTGACCTTCGGCCAGGCGGATTTAACCACAAATCCTTCGTAGCCTTTTTGCTGCCAGATTTCTTCGGTTAAGTGCGGGGCAAACGGGTGCAAGAGCTTTAAGAACGTTTGGAACGTGTCTTGGCTTACCTGCGGCAGTTTGCTGATATCGTTAAACAACACCATCAGCGCCGAAATGGCGGTATTGAAACGGAAATTTTCAATATCTTCGCTTACTTTGGCGATGGTTTTGTTCTTCAGGATTTCGCTCTTTTTCGGATCCGGCCCTTCAAAAAGCTGTACGCTTTCGCTCCAGGCGGCCGTGCGCTTTAAAAAGCGGGAAATGCCTTCAATGCCTTTCATGTCCCAGGGTTTGCTGGCCTCAAACGGGCCCATAAACATTTCGTACATGCGGAAAGCATCCGCCCCGTACTGGGAAAGAATTTCATCGGGGTTGATGACGTTCTTTTTGGATTTGGACATTTTTTCCACCATGGGGGAAAGTTCCTCCCCGGTGGTTTTTAAAAAGGCTTTTCCGTCTTTAAAATCAATTTCGTCGTAGCCGTGGTAGGCGCCCATTTTGTCCCGGTACGAGAACGCCAAAATCATGCCTTGGTGGCGCAATTTTTGGAACGGTTCCGGGTGGCTTACGACGCCCAAGTCAAACAGCACATGGTGCCAGAAGCGCGCGTACAATAAATGCAGCACGGCGTGTTCCGCTCCGCCGATGTAGCAGTCCACAGGGCCGTAGGCTTTTTCAATTTCCGGGTCTACCAGCGCTTTGTCGTTGTGCGGATCCATATAGCGCAGGTAATACCAGCAGGAGCCGGCCCATTGGGGCATGGTGTTGGTTTCGCGTTTGGCCGGGCCGCCGCAGTGCGGGCAGGTGGTGTTTACCCAGCTTTCCACCGTGGAAAGCGGCGATTCGCCCGTGCCCGAGGGTTCAAATTTTTCTACTTCCGGCAGCGTCAGCGGCAGCTGGTCTTCCGGCAGCGGCACTACGCCGCATTTAGGGCAATGCACCACGGGAATCGGCTCGCCCCAATAGCGTTGGCGGGCAAACACCCAGTCGCGCAGTTTATAGGTGGTTTTGGCGTTGCCCAAGCCGCGCTGCGTCAGCCAGTCAATCATGGCGGCTTTGGATTCTTGCACGTGCATGCCGTTTAAAAAACCGGAGTTGACGAGTTCGCCGTCTCCCGTAAAGGCTTCTTTTTCCACGCCTTGTTCGCTTTTGATCACTTCAATGATATCCAACCCGAATTTTTTGGCAAAAGCGTAGTCCCTCTCGTCGTGCGCCGGCACGGCCATAATCGCGCCGGTGCCGTAGCCCATCAGCACATAGTCGGAAGTCCATACCGGGATTTTTTTGCCGTTTACCGGGTTGATGGCGTAGGCGCCGGTGAATACGCCGGTTTTGTCTTTATTTAAGTCGCCGCGTTCCAAGTCGCTTTTTTTGGCGGCTTCGGCCTGGTAGTGTTCCACCGCGGCTTTTTGCTCGGGCGTAACAATTTTTTTCAAAATCGGGTGTTCCGGCGAAACCACCATATACGTGGCGCCGAAAAGCGTGTCCGGGCGGGTGGTAAATACGGTTAAAATATCGTCGTGTCCGTCCAGCTTGAATTTGACTTCCGCCCCGTCGGACTTGCCAATCCAGTTGCGCTGCATGGTCAGCGTGCTTTCGGGCCAGTCCAGCTTGTCCAACCCTTCCAGCAGTTTTTCGGCGTAGTTGGTAATGCGCAAAATCCACTGGCGCAGGGCCTTGCGTTCTATTTCGTGGCCGCAGCGTTCGCACTTGCCGTTAAACACTTCTTCGTTGGCGAGCCCCGTTTTGCACGAAGGGCACCAGTTGATCGACACGGTGGATTCATACGCGAGGCCTTTTTTAAAAAGCTGCAGGAAAATCCACTGCGTCCATTTATAATACTGCGGGTCGGTGGTGTCGATTTCACGGCTCCAGTCGTAGGCGAGGCCGATGGATTTGATTTGGCGTTTAAAATTGGCGATGTTCTTATGAGTAGTAATGCGCGGGTGAACCCCGGTGGCAATGGCGTAATTTTCCGCAGGTAGGCCGAAGGCGTCCCACCCCATGGGGTGCAGCACGTCGTAGCCGTTCATGAGTTTATAGCGTACCAAAATGTCCGAAGCGGTATACCCTTCCGGATGGCCGACGTGCAAGCCGGCGCCCGACGGATACGGGAACATATCCAAGCAGTAAAACTTTTTGCCTTTGGGCATTCTGGGGCTGGCGAAAAGGTTGGCTTTTTCCCAGCGGTCTTGTTGTTTCTTGTCAATTTGCGGAAAGTTATCAATACTCATACTACTTTTATTTTAACAATTTTTAGTTTTAAAATCAGCCCCGGTGTATTGGGCAAACCAAGTGCCAAACGGCCGGCGGCGCGGTTTAGCCGCGCGGGTGGAATTTTTTGTGTTTTTCTTTTAAATCGCTCACGTCCAAGTGCGTGTAGATTTGGGTGGTGGTTAAATTGGCGTGCCCCAGCATTTCCTGCAGGCTTCTTAGGTCGGCGCCGCCTTGGAGCATATGGCTTGCAAACGTATGGCGGAAAAGGTGCGGGTGAAGGGGCTGGGAAATGTTGGCTTTGCGGCCGAGGGCGGCCAAGTCTTTCCAGACGGATATGCGGCTGATTTTTTTGCCGTTTCTATTTAAAAATACTTCCGAAGCGACGTTTTTGTCGGCAAAGTGCGCTTCGCGCACCGCCAGATATTGCTTCATGCGTTCGCAGGCGCGCGGATGAATGGGCACAAAACGCTGTTTGCCGCCCTTGCCAAAAGCCAATACCCACCCTTCCTGTGTGTTGACGTTTTCCAGCCGCAAATTAATCAGTTCGCTTACGCGCAGGCCGGCGGCGTAGAGCAGTTCTATAATCGTTACCGTACGGATTTCCGCCAGCGTTTCGGCAGGATAAGACAGCAGCCGATCCATTTCTTCGCGCGTGAGCTGGGTGGGGATTTTTTGCGCCAGCTTGGGGGATTTTAAAAAACGGGTGGGGTCGTCTTTGATTTTTTCTTCAATCAGCAAAAATTTGTAAAAGCATTTCACCGCTTCCAGCTTGCGAAATACGCTGGAAGGGGCCAGTTTTTCCACTTCGCGCAGCTGGTAGGTGTATTGGTCTAAAAAGTCCGGCGTTATTTGCAGGGGATCTTTTTCGTTGGCTTGGCAGTATTCCAGAAAACTTTCCACGTCAGAACCGTAGGACGCTACCGTGTTTTTGGAGAGTTGGCGTTCAAAGGTAAGGTGGTTTTTAAAGTCTTCCAGTAAAAAGTTTTCCATACTTTATTATAAGTTTTTTGAAAAGAGTGGGTAAGGGGCGTATGGCGGTAAAAATAGAAAGGGGTTTTGATTGTTATTTTGTAAGAGCGCGGTATTGCTGGAGCGGTGTGGCGTAAACCAATCATTTTAACGGGTATAGAGTCGGTCGGGCAGCCTCTGGCTGGTTGTTTTGTAAGGGTACGACAGTGCAGAAACAGTGTGGTCTAAAGGAATCGGATTAACGGGCAAAGAATCGGGAGGCCAGGCTCTGGCCTAACTTTTTCTGGCGGCAGAAAAAGTACGAAAAAGACCGCCGCCCCAGTGTTCTATAAATATATACCTGTACTTTTTCCAACGGAAAAAAGTACCAAAAAGCGTCCGCCCCGTGTCCTATAAAAATCACTTTGCGGCAGGAAATTTTATAACTCGCTACGCTCAAACAATAAAATTTCGGCTCTGCCGCAAAGGCTTTTTATAAGCAGGACAAACGGGCGGAGAAACAGCAACAACATCAAAGGGAAATACCTTTTTACAAAGTTGTAAAAACGGCCACAACCTCAAAAGGAAATATCTTGTTGGAGTTTGAGCTCTTTTGATTGAATTTGTAAGAGTGCGACAGTACAGAAACAATGTGGCCTAAAGGAATCGGATTAATGGGCAAAGAGTGGGGAGGGGCGGCTCGCCCCTTGACCCGTTTTTTTTTTTGATAAACTTCCCCTAGCGTTGATTTGTTGGCAGTCAATACAGGACTTGCAAATAAGCTTTTAAATCAACGCGCTGAGGAGGTTTTTATGAAAAAAGGTTTTACGTTGATAGAGTTGTTGGTCGTGGTTTTGATTATTGGCATATTGGCGGCGGTTGCGGTGCCTCAATATGAAAGGGCTGTAGAGAAAAGCAGACAGGCTGAAGCCAAAATTAACCTTCGCAAATTTGTAGATGCAACGATTCTGTATGGTTTAGCTACGGGTAATACGACTATGGATTTGCATGATCTAGATGTTTCTTTAGAGGAAGTAAGCACCGCTTCTAGTACAGACAGATATATAGAGACGGAGAATTATAAGTATTATATTGAAGAATTTGCGTGTGATGGCAATGAAAGTAATGTTGGAGAATGCGTAGATATTTGTGCAGATAGTTTAAAAAAAGATTATAGTATTTGTTATTCTGGCCCGCATTATGATGTTTGGGCAGGAGAGTTTACTTGTATGGGTAACGCTCAAACTTGTATAGCTGTCGGGGCAAAGAATAATAAATTTCCTAATTAATTGTTTCTGTATTTTTTATATTCTTGCATTTAGCCTAGAGCCTTTCGAAGAAATTAAAACCATAAAACCAAAATCCCCACTCCTTTTTTGGAGCGGGGATTTTAGGTTTGGTTAGCTAAACTACTTTTTGGCGGTTTTCTTTTCGGCTTTGGCGTCTTCCGTTTTTGCTTCCGCGGCGTCGGCCTTTTTGCCGTTGTAGTGGTGGCCGAGGTATTTGACGTAGAGCTTGTCTTCAATTTCGGCGGCCAGTTCCGGGTTATCTTTTAAGTACTGGCGGGCGTTTTCGGCCCCTTGGCCCAGTTTCTCTTCGCCGTAAATAAACCAGCTGCCGCTTTTTTCAATAAATCCGGCTTCCACGCCTTTGTCAATGATGCACGCTTCGCGCGAGATGCCGTGGCCCAAGATCATGGTAAATTCGGCCTGGCGGTACGGCGGCGCCACTTTGTTTTTGGTTACTTTGGCGCGCACGCGGGTGCCGATGATTTCGTCGCCTTTTTTGAGGTTTTCAATGCGGCGCACGTCAATGCGGACGGAAGCGTAAAACTTAAGCGCCAAGCCGCCGGGGGTGGTTTCGGGGTTGCCAAACATCACGCCGATTTTTTGGCGCAGCTGGTTGATGAAAATGATGCTGGTTTTGGTTTTGTTGAGGATGCTGGTCAGCTTGCGCAGGGCCTGGCTCATCAAGCGCGCCTGCAGGCCGACGTGGGCGTCCCCCATTTCGCCTTCAATTTCGGCTTTCGGCACCAAGGCGGCCACCGAGTCCACAATAATTAAATCAATCGCGCCGGAGCGGACGAGTTTCTCCGCAATTTCCAAGGCTTGCTCGCCGGAATCGGGTTGGGAAACCAGCAGTTCGTCCACATTTACGCCTAGGTTGGCCGCGTAGACGGGATCCAAGGCGTGTTCCGCATCAATAAAGGCCACCGTGCCGCCCATTTTTTGCGTTTGGGCCGCCACATGCAGCGAAAGGGTTGTTTTGCCGCCGGCTTCCGGCCCGTAAATTTCAATTACGCGCCCGCGCGGCAAGCCGCCTACGCCCAGCGCCAAATCCAAGGACAGTGCCCCCGTAGGGATGGCTTCCACGTTTTTCACGCTTCCGCCGCCCAGTCTGCAAATTGCTTCTTTGCCGAACGCTTTTTCAATTTGGCCCAATGCCAAATCAAGCGCTTTTTGTTTGTTTGCGTCCATTCAACAGTTCCTCCCAATCAGGTTAAATCGTTACGGCGTTTTTTTCTTTTACCGCCGCGCCGGAAAAGGTTAATTTGCCGGCTTCTTTGTCTAAGTCTACCAAAATTTCGGTATGCGCCGGATAGCGGCTGACGAGGATATTCTCCGCCAGCGGGTCTTCCAGCTCGCGCTGCAGCGTGCGCAAAAGCGGGCGCGCCCCAAACTTGACGTCAAAGCCTTTCTCCACCAAAAAATCCTTGGCTTGTGGCGTTAATTTCAAGGTCAGCTCCCGATCCGCCAGTTTGGCGTCCACATCTTTTAACGCCAAGTCCAGAATTTGGCCGATGTTTTCTTTGGAAAGCGAGTGGAACACCACAATTTCGTCAATGCGGTTGATGAACTCCGGATTAAATGTTTTTTTCACTTCGTCCATGACGTTTTTGCGCATATCCTGGTACTGCTGCTCCTCGGACTGGCTGGCGGCAAACCCCAAGGTATTGCCCTTGTTGGTAATTTCCCGCGCGCCGACGTTGGACGTCATGATAATCACGCAGTTTTTAAAGCTGACTTTGTGCCCTAAATTGTCCGACAAAGACCCTTCGTCAAGCACTTGCAGCAGGATGTTGTAAATATCCGGGTGAGCTTTTTCCAGCTCGTCCAGCACCACCACGCTGTAGGGGCGGCGGCGCACGGCTTCGGTCAGCTGGCCGCCTTCTTCATATCCCACGTAGCCGGGCGGCGCCCCGATCAGGCGCGAGACGGCAAACTTTTCCATATATTCCGACATATCCAGCCGGATCATGGCGTCCTCGTCCCCAAACAGGAAGGTGGCCAAACTTTTGGCCAGTTCCGTCTTGCCTACCCCGGTGGGGCCCAAGAACAAAAAGCCGCCAATCGGCCGGTGGGGGTTGCCTAGGCCCGTGCGGTTTCTGCGGATGGCCAGCGAAACGGCTTTTACCGCGTCGTCCTGCCCGATAATGCGCTCGTGCAGGTGTTCTTCCATATGTAAAATCTTTTCGGTTTCGCTTTGCGTCAGGCGCGTAACGGGGATGCCCGTCCATTTGGAGGCCACCAGCGCAATGTCTTCTTCTGTAACTTGCGGAACTTCCTTGTCGTGTTTTTCGTGCCACTGCTGTTTGAGGTGTTCCACATACGCTTTTAAGCGGTCTTCGGTATCTTTGGCGGCGGCGGCTTTTTCAAATTCTTTTTTGGAAAGCGCCTCGTCTTTTTCCTGTACGGCTTGGTTGTATTCCACCTGTTTTTGTTTGATTTCCGGCGGCAGCACCGCATTTTTTAGGCGGGCGCGGGCGCCGGCTTCGTCGAACAGGTCAATGGCTTTATCCGGCATGGCGCGGTCGGTAATATAACGGTCGGCAATAGCGGCGGCGGCGCGGATGGCGCCGTCGGTATATTTTACCTTGTGGTGCTGCTCGTATTTGGAACGGATGCCTTTTAAAATGGTAATGGTTTCGTCCACGTCCGGCGGGTCGGCCACGACGGGCTGAAAGCGGCGTTCCAGGGCGGTGTCGGCTTCAATATATTTGCGGTATTCGTCAAACGTAGTGGCGCCGATGCACTGCACTTCGCCGCGGGCCAAGGCGGGTTTTAACATGTTGGACGCGTCTATGGAGCCTTCCGCCGCGCCGGCGCCGATGATGGTGTGCAGCTCGTCAATAAAAATGATGGCGTCTTTGGCGGAGGCCAGCTCGTCAATAATGTTTTTTAAACGCTGCTCAAACTCGCCGCGGTACTTGGTGCCGGCAATGACGGACGCCAAGTCCAGCGCCAGCAGGCGTTTGTTGCAAAGCACGTCCGAAATTTCGCCGCGGGCCATTTTTTGCGCCAGCCCTTCCACAATAGCCGTTTTGCCTACGCCCGGCTCGCCGATCAGAACGGGGTTGTTCTTGGTGCGCCGCGCCAGAATTTGCACCAGGCGTTCTATTTCTTCTTCCCGCCCGATGACCGGATCCAGCTGGTTTTTGGCCGCCAGTTTGGTTAAATCGCGGGTGTATTCATCCAGCGTGGGGGTTTTGGTTTTTTTCTTTTCCAGCGGTTCGCGCTCCCGTCTGGGGGCGGAATTGAGGTTGATTTCCTGCGGCATATCCGGCACGTCTTCATTGAGATCTCCGGGCGCCGCATCGCCGATAAAGTTAAGCACGGCGTCGCGTACGGTATCTAAGTTCAGGCCCAAATTTTCCAAAATCCGGCCGGCCATGCCTTCCTCTTCCCGGATCAGCCCCAGCAAAATGTGTTCCGTGCCGATGTGGTCGGTTCCCAGCATTTGGGATTCCTCTACCGCAAATTCCAGCACTTTTTTGGCGCGCGGCGTGAACGGAATTTCGCCCAGCAGCATAATGGTGTCGCCAATGCCCACCATTTTTTCTATTTCCAAACGTACTTTGCGAAACGTAACACCAAGCCCCGTCAAAATTTTATTGGACACGGTGCCTTCTATGGCGCTTAGCCCCAGCAAAATATGTTCGGTTCCTACGTAATCGTGATTGAGGCGCTTAGCCTCTTCCTGCGCGATGAGAATGATTTTTTGCGCGTTTTCAGTAAATCGTTTTGCCATCTTGCGAATACCCCTTTGAAGCGATTACTTCCATTATATAAAAATAACACCGCGGCGCGGCACGGGTTTGACAACTTGAGTATGAACGCTTTTTTTGCTACAGTAAACCAAACAAGGCGGCACATTATGAACAAACACGGATTTACGCTTACGGAATTGCTGGTGGTGGTGGTAATTATCGGCATTTTGGCGGCAATCGCCGTGCCGTGGTATCAAACGGCGGTGGATTCCAGCCGCTATACCCAGCTGCAGGTGGTGGTAAAATCGGTCAAGGACGGGGTGGAACTGGCCCGGATGATGACGGGAAGTTATCCGGATTCGCTGGAAAATCTGGACATTGAACTGCCGGCCGGGTGTGTGCTGCAAACGGATAAAACCGTGGCGCAATGCGGAAAATTTTATATTGATTATCTGGACGGGGACGACGAAAACATCGTAGGGATGATGAATTTTGACACCGATACTTTTACGGCCTCCGGCAATTATGTGGCGTATGTGGTGTGGCTGGATTATGCCGCCAATCAGGCCGGGCGGCGCGAATGCCGGGCGGGTGCGGCCAGCAGCCGGATGCAGAAATTGTGTGAAGACCAGCCCGGTACGCCGGACGGTACGGCGGGCGGCAGCCACTGCCCTTCGTGCAAACGATATTGGCTGGATTAAAAAAGAAAAATGGCGGGCCGGCGGGCCCGCTTTTTTGCGGGGCGTGTCGGCCTTTGGGCTTTTACGGTTCCGCGGCGGATGCACCGCTGTTGTTGAGGGTGTATGCACCCTCGCCCGATTTATTCAAGCCGGCTGCACCAATCCGCTGGGAACGGCGCCGTCGGCTGTACCGGCCGAAAGACGCCGCCCACGGGCCGGCGGCCGGGGGCTTATCTTGCCGGAAACGATATTTGGTATAATACCTTATATATGGAAGAAGCAATTAAACGGGCTCAAAAAATCAAAGCCATTTTAACCGACGTGGACGGCATTTTGACGGACGGAAAAGTAAACTTTTTCGTGCGGGACGACGGTAAAATAGACGAATTTAAATCTTTTCACACGCAGGACGGCATCGCCGTACTGCTCTGCCACAGCGCCCACATCGTGTGCGGCATCATCACCGGCCGGCGCCACCCCACTACGGTGGAACGGGCCAAAAACCTAGGGTTTAAATACATGTACCAGGGTTTTTTGACCAAAATCGGCCCGCTGAACGATATTTTGGAAAAAGAAAATTTGACTGCGGAAGAAGTAGCCTATATCGGAGACGATATTACCGATATCCCGCTGCTTAACGAGGTCGGCTTTGCTGCCACGGTGCCCAACGCGTTGGACTGCGTCAAAAAACACGCGCATTATATTACCAAACGCGTGGGGGGAGACGGCGCCTACCGCGAAATTATTGATTTTATCCTAAACGCCCAAGGCAAGCTGGCCCCTATTTTGGAGCAGGTGGAAGCCTCGGCCTGGACGTCGGGCAAACGCCCGGAAATGGAAGTCATTACCTCGCAGGAAGGTTTGGCGTAAGCATTCGGGGACAACTATGAAAGGAAAATTTATTGTATTGGAAGGCCCCGACCGCTGCGGCAAATCCACCCAAGCCAAAATGCTTTATAACCAGCTGGTGGCGCGCGGGAAAGACGTTATTTTAACGCGCGAACCGGGGGGAACGCCCACGGCGGAGCGGATCCGCCAAATTGTATTGGAGCCGGGGCTGGATGTACGCCCGCTGGCGGAGCTTTTGCTCTATGAAGCTTCCCGGGCCCAACATACGCAGGAAAAAATTCTTCCGGCGTTGGCGGAAGGAAAAACCGTCATCTGCGAGCGCTACACCATGTCTACGTGCGCCTATCAGGGGTATGGGCGCGGCATTGCGCTGGATACGATTGATATCCTCAATAAAATCGCTACCCAAGATACGCAGCCCGATTTAACGCTTGTTTTTTTAATGTCCGACAAGTATTTTACCGAACGCGGCGAGTATTTGTTTTCCGACCGTTTGGAACAGGAAGACCTGGCCTTCCGCCAAAAAATGCGCAAAGGGTATTTGGAAATGATTGACCGCACGCCCCATGCGTATTTGATTGACGCCGATAAAAATATCCGCGATATTCAGGCCCGCGTATTGCAATTGTTGGAAGAGCACCATATTATAGATTAATGCCGTTTGCCGATATCCTGGGGCAGGAAAAAGCCTCCTCGTATTTAAAACAGTTGGCCGGAGCGCAAAAAGTTCCGGGCGCTCTTTTGTTTTACGGGCCGGACGGCGTGGGCAAGGCCCGCGCGGCGGTTCTCTTTGCACAGGCGCTTAACTGCTTAGATCCGCAGGCCCGCCAAACGGGGGACGCCTGCGGCGTGTGCGCCAACTGCCAGGCCATTGCCAAGGGAACGCATCCGGATGTTACGTTTGTGGACTTTACGTACCAGGCGCGGCTGGAAGTGAAGAAAGATTTTTCCAGCAAAGGCTATGAAGACGAACTGGAAAAAGAAATCGCCAAACAGCAGCACATCAATGTGGATACCATCCGCGACGTAACCGCCAAATCCCAGCAAAAAGCCGTGGGCGGCGGTTGGAAAGTGCTGATTATAGACCAGGCGCAAACCATGCAGGGCGCGGCCGCCAATGCGCTACTTAAATTTATTGAAGAGCCGCCCTATAAAACCGTTTGGATTTTAATTACCAATAAGCGCGCCACCATGCTTAAAACCATTTTGTCGCGCTGTCAGCCGCTGGCGTTTGCGCCGCTTTCGCAGGAACACGTAACGCAAATTTTAAAAAACACGGGGGCGGACGTACCGGATCCCGATTTATGCGCCCGCTACAGCGGCGGTTCCGTGTCGGGGGCGCTCAAAGCGGCGGAAGCGTTGGAGCTTTTACGCACCGGCGCTTTTGGTACGCCGCAGGGGCCGTGCAGTGTGGCGGCGGGGCTTTCGCGCACGTTGGTGGCGGCCCGGCAGGAAGCGCAGGCGGTGCTGGATGTGCTGATTTGTGCGCTTCACCGCCGGTGGACGCAGGCGCAAGACCCGCGCGAGCAGCGCCGGCTGCAGCAGGTGCTCAAACAATTTGAAACCTATAAACGCAGTATCGGGCGCAACGTATCGCCCGCGTTGGTGCTGGAAACCGCACTGATGAGTTTAGACGGCTTAAACGTGCAGATTTTTTAATACGGAGAACTTATGACCAAGAAATTCTATATTACCACCCCTATCTATTATGTCAATTCGGTGCCGCACATCGGCCATGCCTACACCACCATTGCCCAAGATGTGCTGGCGCGCTATAAACGCCAAAAAGGCTTTGACGTACGCTTTTTGACCGGTACCGACGAACACGGCGCCAACATTGAAAAATCCGCCACCGCCGCCGGCGTAACGCCCAAACAATGGGCGGACGACGTTTCCGGCAAATACAAAGCTTTGTGGAAAACGCTTAACATTTCCTACGATGATTTCATCCGCACCACCGATAAAAAACACGAACAGGTGGTACAGGCTATTTTTGAAAAATTGTTAAAAAGCGGCGATATCTATTTGGGTTCCTACTCCGGCAAATACTGCCTCTCCTGCGAGCAATACTACAACGAAAGCGAAATCTTGGAAGGCAACCTCTGCCCTGTGCACAAACGCCCGCTGACCGAAGTGCACGAAGAAACGTACTTTTTTAAACTGTCCCGCTATGAAAAACCGCTGCTGAAATACTACGAGGAACACCCCGAATTTTTAAGCCCCAAAACCCGCGCGCACGAAATTATCAACTTTGTAAAAGGCGGATTGCAGGACTTGTCCGTCACGCGCACCAAAGTGGCGTGGGGCATCCCCGTGCCCAGCAACCCGCACCACACCATTTACGTGTGGTTTGACGCGCTGATCAACTATATTTCCGCCGCCGGATACGGCACCGTATTGTGCGAAGACAAAACCTTGCACGAGGCGCAGCTTGAACAAATCCGCGCGGACAAATTTGAAGATTTGTGGCCGGCGGACTTGCATATGGTGGGCAAAGAAATTTTCCGTTTCCACACGGTCATTTGGCCGGCGGTGTTAATGGCGCTGGGGCTGCCTCTTCCGAAAAAAGTGTTTGCCCACGGCTGGTGGACGGTGGAAGGGGAAAAAATGTCCAAATCGCTGGGCAACATCATTGACCCTGCCAAAGTGGCCGCGCAGTACGGCGTGGATCCGCTGCGGGCGTTTTTGTTCCGCGAGGTGCCTTTTGGGCAAGACGGCGATTTTTCGATGGAAAGCTTTAAAAACCGTTATAATTCCGACTTGGCCAACAACATCGGCAATCTGCTTTCCCGCACACTTAACATGGCGGCCAAGAATATCGGCGAATTGCCGGAAAAAATTGAAGGCGACTATCCGCTCCTTGCCAAGTCGGCCGAAGTGGAAAAAGCCATTGATGCCGCTTACGACCAGTTGGCTTTTGATAAGGTGCTTGAAAACATCTACGGCTTTGCCAGCGATTTAAACAAATTGGTAGATACCAAAAAGCCCTGGGAACTGGCAAAAACCGACCCCGAAGCGGCCAAAGCCGTTTTGCTGGAGCTGGTGGCGTGCCTGCGCAAGGTGGCCGTGTGGCTGGAGCCGTTTATGCCCACGGTAGCCAAGGAAATGCAAAAACGCCTGCTGCCGGGAAAAATTGAAAAATATCCGCCGCTGTTCCCGCGGTTGGAAGCCGATAAGAAATAAAGGAAATCTTATTCTTGCAAGCGGCCGGTTTTCCCCGGCCGCTTTATTTATGGCTTGTAAAAGAAAAGAAAATAGATTAAACTAAAAAAATGAAATCGTTTTTATGGAGTATATCTTTGCTGTTGTTGAGCGTAACGCCGGGCTTGGCGGGGCCTGCGGAGGAATTCTTTACGGCTGTACGCAATGGAAACAACCGGCGGGTGGAAAAAATGATCGGCAAAGATAAGACCTTGGTGTTTGCCAAAAATAAAGATGGGATGACGCCTTTTTTGGTAGCGGTGGAAACACAAAATTTAAAAATGGTCAGTTTGTTGGCGGATTATTTTTCTCGTTTGGATAATGTTGCCGCACCGGGTAATGCTATGCATATTGCTGTGTCCAATAACGACGAGCCGATGGTGCGGCTGTTGGTACGGCTGACAGCGGAAGAAGACGCTTCGTTGCCTAAACATTTGTTCAATATGCCGCGGCGCAGCCGCGAGGCTTCGCTAAACGACTCCAACACCCCCCTGCATTTGGCTGCGCAAAAATGCAATTTTCGTATTTATAATTATTTGCTGCAGCACGGAGCCAACCCCTCGTTTCGCAATGCCAGCGGGCAAACCCCCAAACAAATTATCAGCGCTTGCCCCCAACCGAAGCCTGCCCCGCAAAAAGGGGCAAAGCCGGCTTCGCCTCCTCCTGTTCAAAAGCCAAAACCGGCTGAGGAACCGCTTATTTTCCCGATTCTTTAACAAAAAACCTGCTTGTAAAAGCAGGTTTTTTGTCAGCTTAAATCAATTAAGTGCCAGTCTTTCTGGTATAACTCGATGAGTTTTTGCCGGAAGCGTGCGTGCTCGGGCGCGGTGAGGGAAGGGTCTTGGGAGAGGAGCACGTCGCGGTCTTCTATGGCCCAGTAGAGGATGTCTTTGTCTTTAAAAATATCCCCGGCTTTAAATTCCAGTTCCCCGCTTTGGCGCGTTCCCAAAATTTCGCCCGGGCCTCTTAGCTGCATGTCCCGCTCGCCGATTTTAAATCCGTCCCGCGTTGCGCAAATGATATCCACCCTTTCCTTGGCTACGCTGCCGGGGTGCTGAGGCACCAAAATACAATAACTTTCGTGCTCGCCGCGGCCCACCCGCCCGCGCAGCTGGTGCAGGCTGGCTAGGCCAAACCGTTCTGCGTTTTCAATGACCATGACGGTTGCGTTTTTAACGTCTATCCCCACCTCAATTACGGGGGTGGCCACCAAGATATCGGTTTTATGGGCGGCAAAATCCGCCATGACCGTTTCTTTCTCGGCTTGGCTCATCTGCCCGTGCAAAATGGCCAGCCGGAACTGCGGAAACACTTTTTTGAGCTTTTCAAATTCTTCCGTAACGGCCTTGGCGGAAATTTTTTCGCTCTCTTCAATTAAAGGGAAAACGATATAGGCCTGCCGTCCTTTTTTTACCTCTTCCCGCACGCGGTCATAGGCCAGCTTGGAGGTGGCCGCTTCCGTGCGGATGGGCTGGCGGCCGGGGGGAAGTTCGTTTAAGGTGGATACTTCCAAATCGCCGTAAAAGGCCAGGGCCAAGGTGCGGGGGATGGGGGTGGCCGTCATGGTAAGCAAATCCAGTTTGGCCGTTTTTTCTTTTAGGCGGCTGCGCTGTTTGACGCCAAAGCGGTGTTGTTCGTCAATAACGGCCAGGCGCAGGTTATGAAATTGTACTTCGTCCTGAATGACGGCGTGGGTGCCTACCAAAATATCAATTTTCCCTTCCGCCAGTTCTTTTAAAATTTTTTTGCGGGCGGCCGTTTTGGTGCTGGAGGTCAGCACTGCTATATTTACGCTAAGGCCGCTTAGCAGGCGTTTAAATGTTAAAAAGTGTTGCTCCGCCAAAATTTCGGTGGGTGCCATCAGGGCCGATTGGTAGCCGTTTTCGGCCGCCAGCAGCATGGCACACAGGGCCACCACCGTTTTGCCGGAACCCACATCCCCTTGCAGCAGGCGGTTCATGGGGCGGGGGGAGCATAAGTCTTTAAAAATTTCGTTGATTACTTTTTTCTGGCTGTTGGTAAATTCAAATCCCAGCTGTTGGCGGAAAGGGGTAAGAAGCGTCTTTTTAATTTGGTAAGAATAGTCTTTGGCCAGAATTTTGGTTTGCGTGCGTTTAATGCCCCAGGCCGTGGCCAACAGCAAAAATTCTTCATACGCCAGGCGCGTGCGGGCGTTTTGCAGCTCGGCCAGCGAATTGGGAAAATGCACCGCCTTCAGCGCCTGCGGCGCGCTTAGCAACTTGCGTTTGGACAGCAAGTCCGGCGGCAGAACTTCCGGCTCCCGCTCCAGCGAGCTGGTTTGCAGCGCTTCGTAAACAAATTGCCGAAACTGTTTGTTGGTCAGTCCTTCGGTAAGGCCGTAAATGGGGGTCAGCCGTCCGGCGTGCAGTTTGGTCAGGGCGTCGGCCGCCGGGTAATGCTCGTCCACCGTGATTTTATTGCCGAAAAAATTGTTTTTATCATCCCGCTTGCCAATGACCCATACTTCCTGATTCATTTTAAAATCTTTTTTAAGCGTTCCGAACGGGTCAAACCGAAATCCGCGGTACATCCGCCGTTTAAACCAGGTGCATTCCACGTGTTCGCCCTTTTCGTTTTCCAAAAACGCTTTAAAAATAAGCACGCTGCGGGCCGGAATTTCCTGCGTGCGCAGCACGCGGCCTTTGAATACGACAAGCGCATCGGAATTATATTCGTTGGGGGGCGTATCCAGCCGGCGGTCTTGGTAGGTGCGCGGATAGTAGTGCAGCAAATCTTCCACGGTGTGGATTTCCAAACGCTCAAACAGTTTGGCTTTGGCCGGGCCGATGCCTTTTAAAAATTGGATTTGGGTGGTTGCCGTCATACGTATATACTTATTTTACAAATAATATATGCTACAATTTAAAAAAAGGAGGACTCTTTTATGGATTTAGAAGCCATTTCCACACAAGTCAGCGCGCACCTGCTGCAGGTGGGCCAGAGCAGTTTGAAGGTATTGGCGGCGCTTGTTGTGGCGGTATTGATTTTGGTAATCGGTTTGTATATTTCCCGGTTTGTGGGGTCTTACGTTAAGAAAATTTTAAATAAAATTTCGTTTGACGACAAAACTTCCAAACTCGGAATCAACGAGCTGTGTGTGCGCTTTGGGCTGGGCAAATCGCCCACCTATATCATTTCTTTCGTGCTGGCTTGGGCGGTCATCTTTTATGCCGTGGTATTGGCGGCCGAAGTGCTGCATTTGGACATCATCCGTAATTTGTTTACGCAGTTTTTGGAATTTATCCCCACGCTGTTTGTGTCGGTGTTAATTTTGTTTGCGGGGCTGTTGTTCGGCAAGTTGATGGGCAATATCATTGAGAATTCCGCCCAGGCCAACAACTTAAAAGGCGGGTTCTTTATTTCCAAAGCGGTAAACATCTTTATTGTGTTTTTCTGTGCGCTGATCGCGGTGGAAAATTTGGGTTTTGCCAACCAGCTGGTAAATAACGTGGTCATTATTGTGCTGGCTTCCTTGGGGCTTGCTTTTGGTATTGGAGTAGGGCTTGGCTCTAAAGAGCTGGTGGCGGACTTTTTGAAAGAGCTTTTTAAAAAAGAAGAAAAATAACACAAATGTGCCACACCCCCCTTTCAAAAGGGGGGTGTCTTTTTTTAAAAAAACCTTATACTACTATATATCGTAAAATTCTTAAAAAAAAGAGGATTTCCTATGCGCTTAATTATCTTTTTGTTTGTTCTGGTAGGTCTGGCGCCCGGGCTTTGCAGCGCCCCGTGGGGCGCCATGCGGGATTTTGACCAGCCGTTACGAAGATCCTCCCGTTCAAAACCAGATACGCGCATGGGCGCGCGCTATTTAATGCCGAAAATTCTGGCAGGAGAACCGCTTCAGGTATATGTTTCCATCTCCCCCGACAAAGAAGACCAGCGGGAAAAATACCAAACCATCATTGCCGAAAATTATAATAAATGGTTTACGGAAACCGCAAAAATCATTCAGAAGAACGATCGGCAGCAGGAATTCCGCGATATTTTGCCCCTCTTGCAAAAAGGGATAGATCTTCATTTTGTTTCCCAAGCGGCGGGGTCGGATATTGCCTTTTATATTGCGCCTTTACGAGACGTGCAGGAGGAATGCGGCCGCGGAGCGGGCGGTTGCTACCTGCGGGTTGCCGCCACGGGAACGGAGCCCCAAATTATTCTTCCGGAAGACCATTTCTGGCTGAAGCTTTTATCGGCGGGGAAAGTATCTACTTCGACTATTGGATTGCATGAAATCGGGCACTCGTTGGGACTTAGCGACCAATACGAAGAAGCCCGAAACAATAACAGCCATGCCCGCTACAGCTCCATTGAAGCGGGAAAAGGAACCATGCGGGACAATTCGGGCATTTCCTGCGATGAAGCGGACGGTATTATTAATTTAATTGATTTAACGCAAGGAACTGCCCGCGGCGGGAATACGGGCTGGAAGAGCTTGTGCCCCCGTTCGGAAGAGTTTTATGTACGCGGTCAATCCGCTTCCAAAGGCCCGTTTCACATTCTGGAACAAGAAAAAGGGGTCTTCGTGCTGGATACCTACCGGCAAGGAGAAAAAGTTGACTCTCAACGCTATACTTTAAAAAATCAAGAGAGTTTTGCGCCCTTAACCTTTGCCAAAGAAACCGTACAGGAGCGCGATGAACTGGGCCGCCCGGTGCTGAGCGTGGGCCCCGGCGGGGAAAAAATTTATTATTCCTACCGTTTTGAAGAATATCTGCGGTTGGTGGTAAAAGGAAAAGACGCCTTGCTGGCAGAACAGGAGTCCTATTCGGGAAAAGGCCGCAAAAAAGTAAAATACAAAACGGCCTTATTTAAAAAGAATGGCCATTGGGCCCAGGTAACCGCCTCGTATAGCCCCAATAAGGCCGGCCGGCTGGAATACCAAGAATTTGAGCCGCAGGAGGAAAGTGAAGTTCATTTGTGGTTAGCTTTTGATAAAAAAGGGACATTGACACAATCGTATGCCGAGCAGTCTCGTTTATCTGATCGCCGATCCTTGGAAATGCCGGCGCGGCCGTCGGAAATGAAAGCGCAGACGCTTCTTTTCTTAGACGCCAACGTGATCCTCAGCATGCGCGAACAGCTTAAAAAACAGCTGGCTGAGTGGTTCCGGCTGGGGCGATAATTCTTCGTGTGTATAAAAACCCCCGGGGCAGTAAATGCTCCGGGGTTTTTTATAAAGACCCGGGCCGCCTTGAAAGGGGCCCGGTTGGAATTAATTGTCCTGATAATCTTTCAGCCGTTTCGTGCGGCTGGGGTGGCGCAGTTTGCGGATGGCCTTGGCCTCTATTTGGCGCACACGTTCGCGCGTAACGTTGAACATTTTGCCCACTTCTTCTAAGGTGCGGGGGTAGCCCGAATCAATCCCAAAGCGCAGGCAGCGGGCAGGGGCCGCTTGGTATGGCGGCGTGCCAGCCTTTGAGCAAAGAACAGAAACCTCCTGTTGGATCAGGAATAAAGCCAAAGGCACACCATTTGCTTGCATTTTAGGCGCTAAAGGCGTATTTTCGGGGCGGGAGTGTATTTATTTGCGTTAGGCTTGTCTTTTAAGCCGGTTTGTCCTATACTAGCTATATATAGCTATAGGCAAGAAATGGCTGTATATAAGGATATTATTTATGAAAAAAGGTTTTACGTTAATAGAACTTTTAGTAGTAGTGCTGATTATCGGTATATTGTCGGCGGTTGCTTTACCGCAGTATACCCAGGCAGTTGAAAAAGCCCGAATCATGGCCGGGATTCCCGTGGGGCGGGCGATTGTGGATGCTATGGACGAGTATTGGCTGGCCAACGGCAGTTTTTCGGGCAACTGGAGCTATCTGACTATTAATTTACCGCCCGGTGCCACGGACGAAAACGGAAAGGAGCTGACGTCATTGCCCACGTCTATGAATAAATATCTTTACTATGATGTGGGGACGGCGGCCAAGAAACATTATCGGCTGCAGTCCAACGGCCGGCTGCAGTATAAAGTATATTTAAATACGCCGGTATATCTGTATTTTTATTCCCGTTACGCTCAAAGCGCTTCTTACGAACCTCTGCGCGGGAAAATTACCTGCACTTACGGAAACAAAGCGGAAGAAAAACAGTGCCAGCGTTTAGGTGGAACGAAGCTGAAAACCGGCACCTATGTTTTATAATCCGCGCTGTTTCGGTTGGAGCAAAAGAAACGAAAGCCGCTTGTAATTATTTCCATCCCCCGCCGTAAAGGCGGGGGTTTTATGTGGGGGGTTTTTAACGAGGGCGAACGAGGAAGGAAAAAAAGACCGGGGAACGTGTTTTTGTGGAACCATTTTGGCCTGTCGGAAAGGGGGCACCTCTGGCAGCTGGCCGCGGCCCGGAGGAGGAATCTGGGCGGAAGGGAAGCAATGCGGCGGCAGGAGAAAACCCCCGGGGCAGTAAATGCTCCGGGGTTTTTTGCAAAAGAACCGGGCCGTTTTTTTAAACGGCCCGGTTGGAATTAATTGTCCTGATAATCTTTCAGCAGTTTCGTACGGCTGGGGTGGCGCAATTTGCGGATGGCCTTGGCCTCTATTTGGCGCACACGTTCGCGCGTAACGTTGAACATTTTGCCCACTTCTTCCAAGGTGCGGGGGTAGCCCGAATCAATCCCAAAGCGCAGGCTGATGATTTTGGCTTCCCGTTCCGACAGCGTGGCCAACACGTCGGCCACTTCCTGCTTGCGCAGGAAATCCACCGCGGCGCTGGTGGGGTTCGGCCCGTTTTTATCTTCAATAAAGTCTTCCAGGTTGGAGTCCTCGTCTTCGCCGATCGGCGTAGAAAGCGAAATGGGATCCTGCATAATTTTAAGCACGCTTTTTACTTTTTCCACCGACAGGCGCAGCGTCTTGGAATACTCTTCCAACGTGGGTTCGCGGCCGTGTTCCTGGCGGAGTTTGTTGGTTACTTTGGTAAGCTTGGATACCAATTCTTTCATATGCACCGGGATGCGGATGGTGTTGGCTTGGTCGGCAATGGCGCGGTTGATGCTCTGGCGGATCCACCATGTGGCATAGGTGGAGAATTTAAACCCGCGTTTGTATTCAAATTTTTCTACCGCTTTCATAAGGCCCAAGCCGCCTTCCTGAATAAGGTCGGACAGTTCCAAATTGGAATTGACGTGTTTCTTGGCAATGGAAACCACCAGGCGCAGGTTAGCCTTGATGAGTTTCAATTTGTCCTGCAAAATCATGTCTTCAAAGAAGACGATGCGGTCGTTGAACGCCAAAAACTCTTTTTCCGTCATGGGCAGCGTATCCACCATTTGGGCGTGGCGTCTTTGCACGTCTTCAATGTTGGCAAGCGCCCGTTCCAATTCGGGCAAAGTAAATTTGGTGGCTTTTTTAAATTCTTTTTCGGTTATTTTGCCCGCTTTAAACCGGTTGACCAGTTTCTTTACTTCCGCATACGGGCCGAAGTAATCGTCAAAGCGCTTCATATCGTTGCGGGCTTCGGTTAAGCGGTCAGCCAAGTTTTTGATTTTGTTGGTCAAACGTTTGATTTTGTTTTGGTTTAAATTCAGTTTGGTAATGCAGGCCACCACTTCTTTCTGTTTGGCTTCCAGTTTTTCAATGGCGTTGTTGCGCTTTTTGTCGCTTAAATTGCCCTCGCGCAGTTCTTTCATCAGTTTGGTAATTTCCTGCTCGCGTTTGCCGATGAACTGGGCGGCGTCTTTCAGTTTTTTGCGCATATTGTTAAGCTCGCGCGTGGTGCGTTTGCCGCGGGGCATCAGCTCTTTGGTGGTCATTTCTTCCTGGTCTACCAGTTCTTCCCAGTTGCAGATTTCGCGCATGGTGATGGGGGATTCCAATACCAGCTTGCGCAGTTCTTTTTCGCGTTCGCGGATGTTGCGCGCCAGGGTAATTTCTTCATCGCGAGACAGCAGCGGCACCTTGCCCATTTCGGACAGATACATCCGAATGGAGTTGGAAATATCCGGGCTGGAAGACCAGTCTTCGCTCAAGGATTCTTTTTCCGGAGCGGAAACCGATTTGAATTTTTTCTGATCTACTACTTGGATGCCCAAGTCGTCCAGCGTGCCCATCACGCCGTCAATATCTTCCGCGCTCATGTCGGACGCGGCAATAGAGCGGTTCAAGTCTTCCAACGATAGAAAACCGCTTTCTTTTCCTTCTTCAACTAAATCTTTCAGCGCTTTGTTTCCAGATGCCATATTTCCCTCAACTGCGGTATTTTTTTAATTTGTTCTGCAACTGCATATATTTTTGAAAAACGTCCTGCGGCACGTTGCCCGCGCCGAGTTGTTTCATTTGCCGTCTGACGGCTTCCAGCCGCGTGTGCAAGCCGGCCTGCTCCAGCTTAGCGGCGCAGGCCGCTATATCGCGCGCGGGATCAAAATCCGCCGGAGCCTGCAGCATCGCCAATTTAACCAGCTCCGTCTTGTATTCGGGCACTTTTTGGGCCGCCCGTTCCGCCAAGTTGGCGGCCTGCGGGTCTTCCCCGTGCGCTTGTACGACGGCTTGAAAAATTTTCCACGCCGCCGCGGTGGAAAAATCTTCCTGCGACAGCTCACCGCACAGCACCGTGTGCTGCGGGCTTTTTAACAGCCAGGACAGCAAGTCCTCTTCCGCGGCATTGGCCACGGCCGCCGCGGCGTGCGGGGCCGGCTGCCTGCGTGCATAAGCCGGCTGCAAGGCCGGTTTGCGCAATCGCTCCAGCACCAGCTGTTCATCCACGCCTACATGTTCGGCCACATATTTGGCCCATTCCCGCCGGACGATTTCATCCGGCTGTTTGGCGATGGTTTCCGCCAGTTCCGAAATCACGCGCGTTTTGTTTTGCGCGTCCAGCGGCTGGGGGTAGAGCCCCAGCTGCAGGCGGGTATGAAACGCGATTAAATCTTCCGCCTGGTTTAAAACCGTTTCAAAACTTTCTTTGCCGTATTTGGCGATGTATTCGTCGGGGTCTAACCCTTCGGGCAGCGAGGCTACTTTTACAAACAGCCCCCGCTCAATTAAAATTAAGGCTCCGCGCAGCGCCGCTTTAATGCCGGCGGCGTCCGGATCAAACAAAACGACCACATTGTCCGTATAGCGTTTTAATAAGCGGGCGTGGTCTTCCGTCAGGCTGGTGCCCAGCGGCGCCACGGTATATTCCACGCCGGCCTGGTGGCAGGCAATCACGTCCATATACCCTTCCAACAGCACCGCCCGCCCGGCCTTGCGGATAGCCGGCCCGGCAAAGTTTAATCCGTACAAAATGTGGCTTTTTGTAAAAAGAACCGTTTCCGGCGAGTTTAAATACTTGGGCTCGCCTTCCCCTAAAATCCGCCCGCCAAAGCCCACCGTGTCGCCCCGTTGGTTAATGATGGGGAACATCAGGCGGTTGCGGTAGTAATCCCGCGGGCCGTACGAAGTAAGCACGCACAACCCGGCTTCTTTTAAATCTTTATCGGTATAGCCGGCGGCCTTGGCTTCGCGGGCCAGGGCGGTGGGCTCGTTTTTAGCCAGGCCCAATTCAAATTTTTGGCACGTTTCCTTGGTTAAATTGCGCTCTTTTACGTACGCGCGCGCGTATTCGCCGCCGGCGGACATTAAATTTTTGTGATAGAACGCCTTGGCAAAATCCAACAGCTTGCGCGCGTTCGCGCGGCGGATTTCCTCGCCCGTGAGCGGTTTGGCGGGTTTGTATTCCACGCCCGCCAGCCCGGCCAATTTTTCTAGCGCTTCGTTAAAGGAAAGGTTTTCCATTTTCATTAAGAACGCAAAAATGTCGCCCCCTTCTTGGCAGCCGAAACAATAGAACAACCCCTTTTCGCTGCTGCAAGTGAAGGAAGGGGTCTTTTCTTTATGAAAAGGACAGCAGGCCTTGTAAGTTTTACCCGCGCGTTTTAAATCCGGTACATACTGCCGGATAAATTCTACAATGTCCAATCTGTCCTTAATTTGTTCTACGATGTTATTGTTCACGTCGGCGCCGCCTGTTTTAGATTAAAGGCAAAGAAGGCAATAGCCCGATACTTGCGTAAAGGACTATTGCCTGGGTTTCTTCTTTAATTAAAAACGTCTGCGTTTGGTGCGGCGAGCGCGGCGTTGAGCTTCCTGCGATTTGATTTTTCTCTTTACGCTCGGAGGCATGTAAGTTTCGCGTCTTTTGATTTCTTTCAAAATGCCGTTCTTCTCACATTCTCTTTTGAAGCGTTTGAGAGCTTCTTCCAAGTGCTCGGCGTCTCTGACTTTTACAAAAACCATTCCTTTCTCACCACCTTCTACGGTCAATAGACAAAAATAAAACGGTATTTTCTACCTTATATATATTATAACTTATTTTTTCCGTTTTGGTACGGCTTTTAGCCCGCCGGCCACAAAAAGCGCCGCCCCGCCATTAAATGGAAGTGCAGGTGATCTACGCTTTGGCCCGCGCCTTTGCCGTTGTTGGTAACCAAGCGGAAGTCTTTGAGGTCAAACTGTTGGGCCAGCTTTTTGGCAACCAGCAAAATTTTGCCCAGCAACAGGGCGTCTTTTTCGTCCGCTTCGGACAGGCGCGCAATGTGCTTGCGCGGGATAATGAGCAGGTGCGTGGGGGCTTGCGGATTTAAATCTTTGAAAGCCACCACGTCCTCGTCTTCGTATACTAATTGGCTTTTAATGGAGCCGTCGGCAATGCCGCAAAAAATACAGTTCATAAAGGTATTATACATATTTCAAAGAAATTGAACATCGCCCGCCGGCGGCTGGCGGCCATTGTTGGGGATTTGCTAAAACCCAGTAGAAGACAAAAACGACCGCTACCCGCCCCGATACAGTGCGCCGGGGCTTAAAAATTGGTATCATATATCTATATTGTATTTTGGAGACTCCCAAATATGGCTAAAAATGACCTGACAACCAGAAACCTGATGTTGGACAGTTTAAAGCAATATGCGAAGAACCGGATTTCTTTTAACCTGATCCGGGAGCATGACGCGAAAAACGAAATTCCGTTAGACATTTTAAAAGAGATGTACGACCATGACGTTTTGGGCGTGCATCTTTTGCTTATTCCCGAAGAATACGGCGGACTCGGCGGCCAGACCACCGAAATCTACCGCGTGTGCGAACAATTGGCCCGCATTGACCTGGGCATCGCCACCGGCGTGTTCGCCACGTTCCTGGGCAGCGACCCGATTAACGTGGGCGGCACCCCGGAACAGAAAGCCAAATGGTTTAAGAAAATCGCCCAAGAAAACAAATTGGTAGCCTATGGCGCCACGGAAGCCGATGCCGGCTCCGACCTCGTATCCCTGCGCACCCGCGCCGAACACGTAGTGAAAGACGGCAAAGTAGTGGGCTACAAAATTACCGGCAGCAAAATGTGGATTTCCAACGGCGGCGTGGCCGACATCTACACCGTGCTCGCGCTGGCTCCGGGCGGCCCGAGCTGGTTTATCGTAGAAAGAGGCACCCCCGGCTTTACGCAGGACGTGCACGAAGACAAGCACGGTATCCGCTTGTCCAACACCGCCGGATTGGCGTTTGATGAAGTGTATGTGCCGGCTGAAAATTTAATCGGGCTCAAAGAAGGCCAGGGCTTCCTGCAGGCGCAGGCCGTATTCGGCTATACGCGCTTAATGGTAGCGGCCTTTGGTTTGGGCGGTGGCGAAGAAGCGGTGGAAACCGCCTTGCAGTACGCCCAGCAGCGCATTCAGGCCGGCGGCCCGCTGGCCGAAAAGCAGGGCTTTATGTTAAAGCTCATCACGCCGCACTATGTACGCTTTGAAGCGGCCCGCGCGTATATTGACTGGACAGCCAAACAATTGGAAGTAAACAACCACGGCCTTGCCACCGAAGGCGCTATTGCCAAACTGTACGCCACGGAAACCGGCAACAAAGCCGCCGAAGATTCCATCCAGGCAATGGGCGGTTTCGGATATACGAAGGAATTTGCGGTTGAAAAAATCAAACGCGACGTCAAAATTACCTGTATTTACGAAGGCACCAGCGAAGTATTGGAAATGACCATCTTCCGCGGGCGCTGGCAGGAACATTTAAAGAGCCGCGGCCAATACTATTTGAGCCAAGCCGCCGAGTTTGACGCCATCCACGCGCAGAACCCCAACGTCGGGGCCGACAGCGTGGCCTTGGGCTTTAGAGCCTTGGCCCGCGTGTTGGAAGACTGCCGCGCCAATAAGCTGACCCGCCACCAGTATGTAACTTTTATGCTGGGTGATCTCATCAGCGAAATGGAAGTGGCGGCCGTATTCTCCCGCCAGTGCGCCAATAAGGTTATTACCGAAGGCAGCCGCTTTGACTTAAATACGCTTAGCACGATGGCCCGCGTCAACGCCCGCCAGAGCGCTTTCAAAACCGCTACGGAAGGCATGCGCCTTATCTTGGGCACCTGCCCCAACAGCAACGCGGCCGACCTGAGCCAAGGCGTAAACCTGGTAGGCATTGAAGAAAAAATGCGCGGAATTATTGACGATATGGACGTCGTTTCCGCCAAACTCAGAGAAGTTTTCAAGAAATAGGATATAACGCATGAATATCATTGTTTGTATTAAACAAGTTCCCGATTCCACGCAAGTGAAAGTGGATCCGAAAACCGGTACGCTCATCCGCGCGGGCGTGCCCAGCATCTTGAACCCCTATGACCATTACGCGTTGGAAAAAGCGTTGGACATCAAAGCCAAGACCGGCGCGAAAGTAACGGTGCTTTCCATGGGCCCCGCCCAGGCAAACGCCGTGCTGCGCTTGGCGCTGGCCTTAGGCGCCGATGAAGGCGTGTTGTTGGCCGACCGGGCACTTGCCGGATCGGACACGTGGGCTACTTCTTATGCATTGGCCATGGCCATTCGCAAAATCGGCCAGTACGATTTGATCCTCTGCGGTCAAATGGCCATCGACGGCGATACTGCCCAAACCGGCCCGGGCATCGCTTTCCATTTGGGTATTCCTCAGATTACCTTCTGCGAAAGCATTGACGCCAACGGCAATCAAATTGTGGTTAAAAAACTGATTGAAGGCGGCCACCAAATTTTGGAAGCGGATTTGCCCGTGCTCGTCACGATGACCATGCCGCACGACTATGCGCCCAAATATCCTTCTTTTATGGCGGCGCACAAAGCGCAGGATAAAGTAACGAGCACGTGGTCTGCTGCGGATATCGCGGCCGACCCGCACAAAATCGGGTTGGAAGGATCGCCCACGCGGGTAGACCGCATCTTCCCGCCGCCGGCGCGCCCGAAAGGGGAAATGTTTACGGGTTCTGCCGTGGAACTGGCGGATAAATTTGTGGAAATTTTGAAAAAGGAGAGTGTAATCAAATGATTCAGGTAGCTTCTAATTGCGTAGGTTGCGGCAAATGCGTAGGCGCTTGTCCGTTTGGCGCGCTCTCTTTGGTAAACCGCAAAGCGGTGCCTAACGCCAACTGCACCATGTGCGGGGCGTGCGTATCCGTCTGCCCGGTAAAAGCGCTTTCTTTGCCGGCTTCCGGTGCGGCCAAAAAAGACCTTTCCGCCTACAAAGGCGTGTGGGTGTTTATTGAAATCGCCGATGACGGAAAAACCCAAAAAGTTCGTCCGGTGGGCTTTGAGCTTTTGTCCAAAGGCCGCGAACTGGCCGACCAATTGGGCGAAGAGCTTTGTGCCGTTGTCATTGGCGACAACATTCCGCAGTACTACGCCGAGCTTTCCCAATACGGTACGGATAAAATCTATGCCGTCAACGGCCCAGAATATCATAACTATAATACCGCCGCATATGCCAATGCGATGGTTACGCTGATTAAGAAATACAACCCCAGCGTGGTATTGTATCCGTCCACGTATATCGGGCGCGACTTGTCGCCGCGGGTTTCGTCGGAACTGTTTGTGGGCTTGACGGCGGACTGCACGGGATTGTCCGTCAAAGACGGAAACCTGATTCAAACCCGCCCGGCTTTTGGCGGCAACATCATGGCCGACATCAAATGCCCGGACTACCGGCCGCAAATGTCCACCGTGCGCCCCAATGTATTTAAAAAAGTGGTTACCACCCCCGGCAAGATGGCCCAAGTGGTAACGGAAACCATTGCAATTCCGCCTCAGGCGGCCAAGGTGCGCATTATCAATACGCACATTGACGAAGTGTCCGCCATGGACAAGCTGGACGAGGCCGAAGTGGTCATCGCCGGCGGCCGTGGGATGAAAGACAAAAGCGGCTTTGCTTTGCTGGAAGAACTGGCGGCCGATTTGGGCGGCGCCGTGGGCGCCAGCCGCGCGGCGATTGACTTGGGATTAAAACCCAAAGAAAAACAGATTGGCCAAAGCGGGGTGACCGTGGCGTCCAAATTGTATGTAGCGTGCGGTATTTCCGGCGCGGTGCAGCATATTGTAGGGATGGAGCACAGCGACGTGATTATCGGCATCAATAAAGACGCCAACGCGCCTATCTTCAATGTCTGCAAATACGGTTTGGTGGGGGACGCTCACCAAATCCTGCCGCGGATTATTGAACAACTCAAAAAAACCAAATAAACGGTTTTACGGAAAAATGTATAAGAGGGCCTAGTTTTGTATAGGCCCTCTTTCTTTTGCGGGATAGGGCTAAAGGCCCTGTTTTGGCAGGGCGTAAAGAGCCATAGTATATATATGAGGAAAATTCTGCTTGGCGGTATATTCTTGCTTACAGCTCCTTTGCTGGGGTGGGCGCAGGCTTACAAAGCGCCTTCCGCCCTAGCCCGGGAAATTTTGCAGCAATCGCTGCAGCGCCGGGCGTTAAAAAATCTCTCCGGGTTGGATAAAAAGATACTTTACTGGGAACAACTGCAAAAAAATCAATTTAGAGATTTGGATATTACCCTGCAATCTTATTTCTTGCCGTCCGGCACCGGCGTATCGGCGGCGGAACGCGCCGAAAACACCCGGCTGCTGCAAGCGATGACCCGGCATTGGCTGAACTTGGATTTTTACGTTTCGCAGCATAAGCAAACCCTGCAGCCGCATATTTCCGCCCGTGCCATACAGGGCACTCCTTCCTATACGCATCTTGTCCCGCCCGATGCGCGCTTGGTGATGGTGGGGGAAGTGCACAAACAGCCCTGGATTCAGCAGGAAGTAATTCATTTGTTAGAACAACTGAAAGCCCAGCATCCACAGCGAAACGTTTATTACGCATCGGAATTTTTGTTTGCGCGGCCCGGGGAAGAAATTTCTTTGCTGCAGGAACAAGATATAGAAGCGTTTAAAGTCATTTCCTCCGGGTATGATGATTTTCTGCACCGCGTATTTCGGACGGGGGTACAAGTGATGGGTTTGGAAACCCCCCATTTGCGCGCAAACAAGGAGCAGACGGAAAACCAGCCTTTTTTTGCCGCACAACAGGGGTGGAAAGCTTTTTCGGCGCTAGGCGTGCGGGAACGGAACCGGTATTGGGAGAAACAGATTAGAACCTTGCTGCAGCAAGATCCCTCGGCTTTGATTGTGCTGCATGCCGGGCACGGGCATCTTAACTATACGCAGTTAAATTCCCTCTCGCGTTTATTAAACGAGTTCCAGCCGTTCGTGATGGAATTTTCCATGCATGTAAGCGTCAACCGGTTGTTGGATAAAACGGCGCCTATTGCGTCAGAAGTATTGAACCAAGGCGCGCACCTGAAAGCTCAAAATCCCACGGAACCGGTTTTCTATATTCGGCAGGTAAAGAACAAACAGACGGCCCGGCTGATGGGGTGCGATGTAAGCATTAAGGCGTATGCCCCCCGATTGTCTTTTGAGCTGGGGCAGAAAGGTTTTTAAATACAACAGATTTAGGATACAGGAAGGGCGGAGTTTTTAAAAATGAAAAAGATATGTTTGCTGTTTATGGTTCTGACGTTAACGGGCGGAGTGGGCGCCGGACAGGTGTATCGGTTGCCTGCTGCGGTGGCGGAAGGGTTGTTGAAATCTTCGGCCGTGCCGGCCGGTTCCAAAAACATCATTTCTTCCGTGCCCGCCTCCGCGGCCCGGCAGCGGTATTTGCGCGCGTTAGGAAAAGATAATTTTTGTGATTTAAATGTAATGCTGGAAGATTATTTTGTGCTTAATCCAAAGGCGGCCTCCCAGCAGGTACTGCAGGAAAATGAAGGGATGCAAAAGGCCTTGGTCAAACGCTGGTTAGAGCGCGATTTTTATGCTTCCCAGCGCCCTCGTCAGCTGCGCGCCGGCGTAGACATGCAGGCCAAGCAGGGAAAAATTGACTATTTGTCTTATATTCCGTATGATGCCCGGCTGGTTTTGTTGGGAGAAGTGCATGAAATCAATTGGATGGCGGAAAATGTAGAAGCGGCCATCATGCAGTTTAAAAAAGCGCATCCCGATAAAAATATCTATTATGCTTCCGAATTTGTGGATGCGGATGCCCGGCAGGAATTACATGTGCTTCAAAAAGAAAAAGAAGTAGACCAGCGGGTGTTAAAACGCCCCTACTACCGTGCGCTGACCAAGCGGCTGCTGGCGGCGGGAGTATGGGTGGTCGGATTGGAAAACCCGGCTTTATCGCGCGAGTTGGCGTATACCGGATATACCCTTTCTTTCCCAAATACAACCTTGGCCTGGAAAACCGTTTCCCCCAGCGGTATGCGGGAGCGGAATACCTATTGGGCGCAGATCATCCGCCGCATTTATGCACAAGACCCGGACGCGGTTGTTTTTGTACATGCCGGCTTTGGCCATACCGATTATAACCAACCGGCTTCTTTGGCTTTTTTGTTGAAAGAATTTAAGCCGTTTGTCGTAGAATACGCCGCCCCGGGCGTAGGAGACATTAATACCTTGCTGGAGCGGAATATGCCTCTTGCGGCGGAAACCCTGCGCGAAGGAATTCGTCTGCAGCAACAGGATCCTTCGCAGCCCGTATTTTTTATCCGTCATATGCACAGCAAGCGCAGTGCGTTGGTGGCGGGATGCGATTTGCATATTAAAAAAGTGACGGCGAGATAAACAAACCGGGCCGATCCGCGCTTTAGGCTGGGGCGGAAGGGCCAAGCCGGGAAAACTTATAAAAAATAGCTTAAGGCGGGTTGTGCCGTCTTGCCTGGGGGTGTGGATAGGAGGGTATTAAAAATCCGCTTGTGAGAAGCGGATTTTTATTGGTTATTTAAATTACATATACACCGCATAGGCGATTTTGCCGGGCGTAGGCGGCGGCGGAATGCCTAAGCGTCTTTTGCGCTTGGCTTCTTGGCGCTGGGCGCGCAGCAGCCGGTTGGTTTCCAGCGCTACAAAAGCCGCTTCTTCTGGGTTTAAACAGATAATCTGTTCCTGTATGCACACGGTGCGCATATGCTGTTGGCGCAGGGTTCGTTCCCTTTCCTGCCGAAAGGCTCTGCGCATACGGGAAGCAAATAAAATAAAGTGTTTTGTCATACTTATACTATAGGTTTTCCGACGGGATTTCACCAGGGTCAAAAGGCCTGTATCAAAGCGGAAAAAAGGCCCAATCCCGCCTTGGCGGCAGGCCCAGCCGTTTTTAGGCCTTTTGGGCCGGCGGCGGGCCTAAGCAAAAGCAGTTTTTGCATCCGGTTGGCAAGGGCAGGATTTTGTCCGTTTCGGGGTTTTGAATTGATATAATTTATAATAAGGTGGAATATGTCTTTATTCTCTAAACTTTTTAAATTGTTCCTGGCTGTGGTGCTGATGCCGCTGATCCCGATGATCTTGCTGCTGGCCTATTATCAGGTGCATTTAAAAAACAACATTTTGGAAACGCATGCCAACTTGGCCCAGATTGTATCTTCTTCCATGAACCAGCACATAGAAGATTTGACCTGGCGCCTGGCTTTTGCGCCGCAGGTAACGGAAGCGTTGCGCGAGAAACAAGATCCGCAGCCGATTTTGCAGGAAGCGCTGAATGCCAACCCCGATTTTTTGATGCTTGCGGTGATTTCTCCCCAAGGAAAAGAACTGTACCGGGCCGGCGAAAAACAGATTTTAAGACAAATACCGGTTTTGGATTTATCGCAGGATCCGTCTTTGCCCGAATTGTCCAAAACGCCGCGGCTGTCCGTCAGCAGTTTTGACGTGGTGGCCGGGCGGCCCATCAGCGAATTTATTTATCCGCTTTCCAACGGCGATTTCTTATACGGAATAATGAGCTTTTTCAGCTTTCTTTCCCGCGTGCAGGAACAGCGCATCGGCCTTACCGGGCGGATCTATATTGTAGACCAAGACGGTGCCGTATACGCCAATGATTATCAATATAAACCGACCTTTGACGCCGAGGCGCTGCGTAATGCTTTTGCTTCCAAAAGGCATTTGATTAAAAACTTAAAAACCCCGCAGGAAACATATGTGGGCGCTTTTTCCGCTTCGCCCATTTTAGGGGCGTATGTAACGGTGCTGCAGCTTAAGAGTGAGGCCTACCGCAGTATTTACTACACCAACATCATTATTGTGCTGTTCTTGTTGTCCATCGCCACGCTGTCGTATTTCGGCGCATTGACGTTTGCCGAGCGGCTGGGCGAGCCGATTGGCGCGCTGGCGCATGCGGCGCAGGAAGTGAGCAACGGCAATTTGGATGAAAAAGTGGACGAAGAAATCGGGTGGGGAGAGTTTAAGCAGTTGATTAAAGCGTTTAACCAAATGACGGCCGATTTGAAAGATTATCAGGTGCTGCAGCTGCAGGCGCAGGTAAGCGAAATGAAAGAACAGGTGTTCCGCTCCGTGGCGCACGATTTAAGAGCCCCCTTGCTGGGCCTGCAGGGATATTTGTATATTTTGCAAAGCGGAAAAGTGAGCGAGGAAGAAAAGAAAAACTATTTGGAAATGATGAGCCAGGCCGCCCGCAATCTATCCTCGCTTCTGGAAGACGTGCTGGACGTTTCGCGCGTGCAGGCGGGCATGATGACCCCCAAAAAAGAAAGCGTGGAGGTGGCCGCCTTATTTAAAAACGTAACCGATACGCTGGAACCCACTGCGCGGGAAAAAGGCCTTGAACTGACGGCCGAAACGGAGGTGGGCAGGCTGCCCGCCGACCCGAAGCTGTTGCAGCGGGTAATTATGAACTTGGTTTCCAACGCCGTTAAATTTACGGACAAAGGCTTCGTGCGTCTCCGCGCCGTGCAGGATGAAAAGGCGTACTACCTGTCCGTGCAGGACAGCGGCATCGGCATTTCCGCGCAGGATATAAAAGGACTTTTTCAAAAATACCACCAAATCCGTTCCGACCGGCCCGGTTACGGGCTGGGGTTATTTATCAGCCGGCAAATCGTGCAGGCGCACGGCGGGTCGCTGGACGTAACCTCGGAACCGGGCAAAGGCAGTACGTTTACCGTCTGCCTGCCCAAGGAGAGAAAATGATTGTCTTTTGGCGTTTGTTTTTAGCTTTCTTTTTGACGGATTTTGTGTTCTTCCACAAAACGATTAACCGAATGGAAGAGCAAAACCGCCCCCGGGCCATTGCCCTGCATGCCGGCGTATTTTTGGCGTGGGCTTTTTTGCTGTGCTACGGCTACCTGACGATGACGTGGCCCTTTTTAGGGTTTTGGCATATTCCGGGCTGGCTGTGCATTTTGCTGTTTTGCGTGTTCTTGGTGTTTGCGGATCGGTTTTTCCAGTTCGGCGGCAAAATGCGCCACGGCCATGTGTTGACGTTTTTTACCAAAACCATTGTCAACCTGTTGTTCTTGTTCTTATGCGTGCCGTTTAAAGTGTTGTACGAAACGGGCAACTTTTTTGCCGAACCGTGGATTATTTTTTGTGTGGGGTTGGTAACGGCTACCCGCGTGTTGGGGTGGTTTATTTTTGCCATAGAACAAGACCGCTACGGGCGCGACTATCCCACCTTTGACGAGCGCTGGCTGCTGACGATGATGTGCGCCATTTTCTTTTTGATTATGCTCCTGCCGGGCTGGCGGTGGGTGGTGCTTTTGTTGGTGTGGTTTTTGGCCTGTCTGTACGCCCGCAAAATACGGTTAATGGATATTTCCAATATGGCGTTTTACGTGGGGGCTTTTGGGGCGGCCTTTATCGGGTTTTTAGTGCGCTTGCGCTTTTATTTAAATTGGTAACGTATGCAGCTTTCTGAAATTAAATTTGCTTGTTTGGATACCGAAACCACCGGGCTTTCTCCCTTGGAAGGGGGAAAGATCTGCGAGATTGCGGTTTCCGTTTCGCAGGGCGGGCGGGTGATAGAAGAATTTTCCACCCTCATTAACCCCGATATGCCCATGCACCCGGATGTGGTGGCCATTCACGGCATTACGAACGAGATGGTGGCGTCTGCCCCGCAGTTTGCGGATATTTTGCCCAAGCTGCTTGCGCTGCTGGATGACTGCGTGCTCGTGGCACACAACGCCGATTTTGATGTGGGTTTTTTAAAGAGCGAATTTGCCCAATGCGGCATGAAGTTCCCGCCTTATCCGGTGTTGGATACGCTCAAGCTGGCGCGCAAGAGCGGGCGGTTTGCCAAAAACAATTTGGGCTGTATCGCGGCGGATTTGGGCATTAATCCGCAAGGGTGGCACCGGGCCATGGCCGATACGAAGATGGCCGAGCAGATTTTCTATTATTTTCTTACAATATTAAGTAAGCACGGCGTACAAACATTGGAACAGCTGGAGCCGTTCCAGTACAAACGCTGGAAAGATTTGATAGCAGTAAATAAGGAGAATTAAGTATGAATAAAGTGGTTTTAATTATTAGAGACGGCTGGGGGGATGCCAAGGCCGGCCCGCACAATGCGGTAACCACCGCTAAAACGCCGAATATGGATAAATACCTGGCGCAATATCCGCACACGCAGATTGAAGCGTCCGGCGAGCAAGTGGGGCTTCCGGCCGGGTATATGGGATCGTCCGAAGTAGGACACCTGAATATGGGTGCGGGCAGAATCGTCATCCAGGAACTCAAACGCTTAAAAGACACGATTGAAGACGGCTCCTTGTTTAAGTCCGCCGCGTTTTCGGCTTGCATTGACAACTGCCTCAAAAACAACAAACCGCTGCATGTGATGGGGCTGGTGCAGGATGAAGGCGTGCACGCCCACCAAGACCATCTGTTCGCTATTTTAAAATACGCCGCCGAAAAAGGCATTAAAAATGTATATGTGCATTTCTTCTCGGACGGGCGCGACACGCCGCCGCAGAGCGCGGTGGGCTTTATCCGCACGCTGGAAGACAAGATCAAGGAATACGGCGTGGGCCAAATTGCCACGATTCAGGGCCGCTACTACGCCATGGACCGCGGCGAAGATTGGAGCCTGACCGATAAAGCGTATAATTTAATTGTCCGCGCCGAAGGCCTGCACGGCACCACCGCCGAAGAAGTGGTGCTGACCGATTACAAAACCATGAAAACGCCCGACGGCGGCCCGATGGTGGATGAATATATCCCGCCTACTGTACTGGGCGATTATAAAGGAATGGAAGAAGGTTCCAGCGTGATTTTCTTCAACTTCCGCCAAGACCGCGCCATCCAGCTTACCCGCGCTTTTATTGACGACAACTACCCCGGCAAAAACCGCGGGCCGCGCGTGCCCTGCGTGTACTGCGGGCTGACCAAGTACTACGACGCGTTCCCTTACAACGCCCTTCCGTCTATGACGGACGGCGGCGGAATGAATAACCTGCTGGGCGAAGTGATTTCCAAGGCCGGTTTAAAACAGCTGCGCCTTGCGGAAACGCAAAAATTCAAACACGTTACGTCGTTCTTCAACGGCAAACTGATTAAACCGTACCCCGGGGAAGACCGCATTGAAATCAAAGGCCGCTTTGATCCGGCTACCTTTGCCGAACATCCGGAAATGGAAGCATACTTTGTTAAAGACGAAGCGCTCAAGCAAATCGCCGCCAATAAGTATGATTTCATTGTCATCAACTTTGCCAACTGCGATATGGTGGGACACACGGGCAATTTTGACTCCGTCGTCAAAGCCGTAGAAGTGGTGGACGAATGCACCGGCGCCGTAACGGAAGCCGCGCTGGCGGCCGGATACACGGTGTTCATCACGGCCGACCACGGCAACGCCGAAGAGATGTGGGACGAAAAAATCAATATGCCCAAAACGGCACACACGACCAACTTGGTGGATTTTGTGTATGTCAGCAAAGACCATAAAAACGCCAAAATGGCCGCCACGGGCAACCTGGGCGACATTGCGGTAACGGTGTTGGATGTGATGGGCCTTGAAAAACCGGCCGATATGACGGCCAAAAGCCTGATTGTGGAAAAATAACCGTTGGGCCTTTTTAAAAAACGGGGAAAAGGAAAATCCTTTCCCCGTTTTTTGCGCCGCCGGCCGGGAAAAAGTACAATATCCGTATGGAAAGCTACCTCAAAGTAAAAGTGCACGCGGGCGAAAAGAAAAACCGCCTGGAGCAAAAAGGGCCGGATTCGTATGAGATCTGGGTCAAAGCGCCGGCCGAGCAAGGCCGCGCCAACGAAGCCGTGCGCGCGTTGCTGGCCCAACATTTAAACGTGGCGGAAAATAAGCTTTCCCTTATTAAAGGCGCCACGAGCCCGGCCAAAATTTTTTTAAAACGTTGACAGTACCCCCAATTGGAGAATCCTATGCAGATAAAAAAACGATTGCGTGTGTGTTTTGCGGCGGCGAGCGCATTGGCTGTAAGTGTTATGTTCAATCCGCTAAATGCGTTTGCCTTGCCAGGCGGCCCAGAGGCAAAACAAGCCTTTTTGGTGGGCGGTTCTTGTGATGAATATAGAAATAATTTTACGAATGAATTTAACGCTTGGAATAATTTTTTGTCCTCTAAAAGTGGCAAGTGCACGGCTTTATAGACGAAGCAAAAAAAACAGAGGTGGTGGATGTAAAACCCTTTATTTGGAAAGATTTTTTGGTTGCCCTCCAGCAAGTCCGTAACGAACCTGTGAAACAAGTGCTAATTGTGATTTCAACGCATGGAAACAACAAAAAAGAAATACACGGCATTTGTGACCAAAGCGGGCACTATCACGATATTCGGGATTTAAATCCCATTTTACAGCAATTAAAGGAACACTCGGTTCAAACGGCCGTTATTGATTCGTCTTGTTATTCCGGCTTTTCGGTTTCCGCAATAGGGGATAACGCTTCTTGTGTGATGAGTATGGCCGGGAAAAATATCGGGAGCGGCTCCATCAATGAGCCGGTTGCTAAAGGGTTGCGCACCATGCCCACCCTTGCCCAAAAGGCTTCTGTGGAAGATGTGTGGTTTAGCGTGTTAAACCAGTCTGTCAAACAGTTGGCGCATGTGCCGCGTATTACCGGGATGCCTGCTATCATGCATTGGGTTCCCGTGCACGGGTCGTTGGCCAAATATTTCTTTTCCAATAGAAGGGCATTTCCATTGGAAAGTACTGCCAGACGATGGGAACAAATGAGCGTGTCCGCTGAAGCATTGGAATCCGGGCGGCAGTTTTTTGCCAAAAATATGGCGTTGTTTGAGCGGTTGTTTTCCCCGCAGGCGTTAGCAGGAATTTCCGCGTATTTGCAAGACGGCCACTTCGTGGCCATCAGTTCGCCGGCGGCCAGCGTGTTCTATCTGCAGACGCACCCTAAGAGAAAAGACCGCCCTTGTGCCAATTTCTATTTTTAGGGTGTTCGGAAAATGCGCCGCGCGATAAAACTCCCGTTTGGGCGCTAATTTTGTTATAATATCCATAGGGTCAGGATTGCCCCGGCTATAGGTGAGCAAAGCCGAATCTATCCGCAGAAACTCTCCGGGTCTAGAGGCCCGCGGGGGCCTTTTGGCCCTGCAAAACGCAATAAAAAAGAATAATTGGTATATGAGAACTTACGAAAGCGTAATTATTGTTAAACCCCAACTCTCCGACGGAGAAGTGGGCGAATTCGTAACCAAAGCCAAAGACTTGATTACGAAAAACGGTGGAGAAGTCGTCAGCGAAGAAAAACTGGGCAGAAGAAAATTCACCCACGAAGTAAACCACGTTCGCGACGGTTTTTACCTCTACCTTAAGTTCAAAGCCGAACCCAAATTCGTAAAAGTATTTGAAGACGCCTTGAAACTTAACGAAAAAGTACTTCGCTCCATGACGATGAACTCGGTGGAAGTGAAAGTAAAACCGGCTCCTGCCGTTGCAAAATAAGGTCGCTATGTCAGCACAAATCAAATTACCGGAACAGAACCTTGTACTTCTGGTCGGACGGTTAACACGTGACCCTAACGTGTCTTTTACGCAGAAAGGTCAGGCAGTGTGCCGTTGTGATATTGCGGTCAACCGCAGATATTTGGATGCTACCACAAACGAGTGGAAGGACGACACGGTGTTTGTTCCCGTAGTGGTTTGGGGTGCTGCCGCCGAACGGTGTAAAGACCGGGTGAAAAAAGGGACTCCCGTACAAGTGGAAGGCCGCCTCACCAGCAGCGAATACACCGACAAAAATACCGGACAGACCCGCAAATCCTTGCAGGTAACCGCCCGGAGAATCCAAATACTGGAATCTGGCGCCGCGGCTTCGTATAATCAAGACGCTGCCCCGGCCGCCAAGGACGACGTCCCCACCACGGACGTGATGGAAGACGACGTGCCTTTTTAACAGGAACCAAAGAGAGATAACAAATGTCTGAAGAAATTAAAAACACCCAAGCCCCCGCCGCGGCCCCTGCCGCTGCTCCGGCCGCCCGCCCCGAAAGACCGGCGCGTCCGTTTATGGGCAAAAAGCGCTTTGAAAGCAGAAGAAAAGTCTGCAAAGTCTGCGCGGAAAAAATCGACAACGTCGATTACAAGAACTTTCAGTTCGTGAAGTCTTTCACCATGGAAAGCGGCAAAATCCTTTCCAGAAGAATCACCGGCACCTGCGCTAAACACCAGCGCCAAATCACCAAAGCGATCAAACGCGACCGCAACCTGGCGATTTTGCCGTACTCGTTGCCCAAGAAATAAGCCGGAGGATTTGGAAATGAAAGTTATTTTGAAACAGAATGTAAAAAACCTGGGTATGGTGGGCAGCATTGTAGATGTGAAACCCGGCTATGCCCGCAACTTCTTGATCCCGCACCGCTTGGCGGAGCTCGCCACCGAAGGCGCGATTAAGAACTGGCAGTTGGGCGCCGAAAGACGCGCCAAACGCATTGAAGCGGAACTGGCCGAAGCGCGCGCCATTGCCGAGAAATTGGCCGGCGTGGTGCTTCCGTTTACCAAAACCGTCAACAGCGACGGCGTGGTATTCGGTTCCGTCAACAAAGCCGATATCTACAAAGCCTTGAATGCTTTGGGGCACAATATCTCCAAGGATGCCATCGAGCTTAATATGCCGATTAAAGCTTTGGGTGAAACCGAAGTGGGCATTTATTTGAAGCCGACTGTTACCGCCACGATTAAAGTGCAAATTAACCCCTTGACCACGGTGGAAGAAAAAGTAGCCGATGCCAAGCCGGAAGAAAAAGCCGAAGCGGTTGCCGAAGCCAAATAAATCCCGACCCGATTGCGTTTTGTAACCCCCGCGAAAGCGGGGGTTTTCTTTTTGTGTGAATTTGAAGTAAATGGAGGGTGGAAAAAAGTGCGACAAGACGGAAACAGGGTGGCGCAAAACTAGTCAAACGAGTGGGCCTAGAGTGGGGCGGACGGGCTCCGGCACCCCGGCAAGGGGGATGTCTTGTAAGGGCGCGGTATGGCTGGTGCAGTGTGGCTAAAACTAATCGTGCGAGCGGGCCTAGAGTGGGGCGGCTCGCCTGCCGTTTTGTTAGTGTACAACAGTACAGAAACAATGTGGCCTAAACCAGTCAGATGAACGGGCCTAGAGCAGGGAGGGGCGGCTCGCCCCTTGACTCGTTTTTTTTTTTTGATAAATTTTGCGTATGGCAAAAATTTATCAAAAATCATTCCCCGGCGGTAAAAACGCCGGATTTACGCTTATAGAGCTCTTAGTAGTGGTATTAATCATCGGTATTTTGGCGGCTATTGCCGTGCCGCAGTACCAGCGCGTGGTAGACAAGTCGCGCTTTACCCAAGTGATGACGTGGGCCGCCCCACTGATTCAAGCCGAAAAACTGTATTATATGGCCAACGGCAAATACAGCCCGTATATGGAAGACTTGGATACGCAAGTAGCCGATTGTGAGTTTAAAAGTATTTCTTATGAAGCGCAAGGTGGGCGCGGAACATATTCCTGTAACCAAGGCTGGACGGTTAGTTTGAATGCGTGGCAAAAAGCTATACATATTTATCTGCCCACTGGCGGGCCGGTGGGATCTACGGTGGAATTTGTCTTTTATTTAGACCAAAAGAAAACTTTATGCGGGGCTACAGCCGGCCGCTGGCGGGAGGTGTGCGCCAGTTTTGGCGGGGCCAGTACGGGCGGAACCAGCGCTATGCAGTATTGGGAAATTCCTAATTAATTAAAAATCCCCACTCGTTGCTTTAATGTCGCTAAATAAAAACCCCGGGCTTTTGACCCGGGGTTTTATGTTGAAAACAGCTTAGTGTACGCCGTGCATCCATTTTTTGATCGGTTTTAAAAACACCATCAAAAGCCCGGATACCGCCAGCGGCACAATCACCAGCCACAGGAAGAACTGTTCGTTGCTGATGCGCTGGAAATAGCCGGAGTACACGCCCGCCAGTTTGTTGGCTACGGCGTTGGACAAGTACCACACGCCAATCAGCAGCGATACAAACCGCGCCGGCGCCAGTTTGGTAACCATGGATTTGCCCACCGGCGAAATGCACAGCTCGGCAAACGTCTGGAACAGATACGTAAACGCCAAATAGAACAAACTGATTTTGGCATTTCCCACCAAGGCAAACGCGCCCACCAGCATGACGCCAAAAGCCAAGGCAATCAGCCACAGCGAAACCATAAACTTGGCCGGAGTGGAGGGTTCTATGCCTTTTTTGGCCAGTTCAATCCATAATTTGGAAAACAACGGCGCAAAAATGACCACGTACAGCGGGTTTAAGCTTTGAAACCAGTTGGCCGGAATTTCCCAGCTGTGGCCGAAGAAGGAGATGACGCGGTCGGTGTATTCGTAGGCAAACAGGTTCAGCGCCGCTCCCGCCTGCTCAAACGCAGCCCAGAAGAAAATGCTGAAAAACGCCAAAATTCCGATCACGGCAATTTGTTGTTTTTCCTGCCGGGTCAGCGGGGCGGTGTTTTCGGTTTTTACCCGGTTGACCTTTTTGTTATACATATAGTAGGCAACCGCCAGCACCGCGAAGGAAATGTAAGAAGCGGTGTGATGCCCCTGCATATACAAAACGACCATCGGAATGGCCAGCACAATGGCCCAGAGGGCGGGGTCTTTATAGAAAGTCGGTTTGTCTTTGGGGGCGGCGCCTTTGCCCAAGAGGAATTTTTTGTATCCCAAAATAAAGGTAAACAGGCCGATCACCATCCCGGCCCCGGCAATCCAGAAGGCCGCTTTATAGTTGCCCCCTGCCGCCAAATGGCCCACCAGCAGCGGCCCGAAGAAGGCGCCGATGTTGACGCTCATGTAAAAAATCGTAAATCCGCCGTCGCGCCGGGCGTCGTTCTTTTCATATAACTGCCCGACAATGGCCACTACATTGGGTTTGAAAAAACCGTTCCCCAAAATAATGAGCCCCATGGCAATATAGAGGAAAGCCACGGTGGGCACGCTCATGATGAACATCCCGCCCGCAATCATCAGTCCGCCCCAAATGGTGGCCCATTTTTGGCCCAGGTATCGGTCGGCCAAGAAGCCGCCCAGCAAAGTGGAAAGATAAACCAAACTGGTAAACGTTCCGTATATGTTGGAAGCGCCGCTCTTGTCCATTCCGAGCAGATACACCATATACAAAATCAGGATACTGCGCATGGCATAGTAGCTAAAGCGTTCCCAGAGCTCGGTCATAAACAGGAGCCAAAGCCCGGTAGGTTGTTTCGTTTTTACGGCTGTTTGTTCCATGAAATCCTCCTTAAAAACACAGAATAATACACTTTACTAAATTTTGGCCTTCCTAGGGGAAAATTTTTTTCTCATGCCCGGCTGATCCAAACCCGCGGCAGAGGCCCCCTTTTCTGCTATAAATTGCTACAATGAAAGAAATAGCGTTTCGGTGCAATCACGGAAACGCGGTGTTTTAGTTTTTTCATTTTTAAGAGGTATTATGGCTAGTAATTTGTTGGAAGAACGTATCCCGCCGCAAGCCATTGATGCGGAAATGGCCGTGTTGGGCTCTATGCTGTTGGACGCAGACGCCGTGACGGAAGCGTTGGAAATTTTGAAGCCGGAACATTTTTATAAAGAAGCGCATCAGAAAATTTTCGCCGCCATGAAGGCCTTGGCCGACCGGAACCAAGCGGTGGATATCATTACGCTGACGGAAGAGTTAAAAAAACACCACCAGCTTACGCAGCTGGGGGGCGAGGTGTATTTAACCCAGCTGGTGGACAAAGTTTCCACGGCGGCCCACGTCCGGCATTATGCGCAGATCGTTTACAAAAAATTTGTCGTGCGCGACTTAATCCGCACCGCCACAGGCCTGGTGCAGCGCTGCTATAAAGAGGAAGACGACGACCCGCAAATTTTAATTGACGAAGCGGCCGACCAAATTTACCGCCTCAGCCAAAAGCAAAAGCTCTCCGGTTTTATTTCTTCCAAAGAATTGGCGCCCGAAGTGATAGAAATGTTGGAAAAAGCCGTGCGCAACAAAAGCGCCATCCAAGGGGTGCCCACGGGGTTGGATGAGTTTGACCGCAAAACCGGCGGGCTGCGCAAGTCGGATTTAATTATTTTGGGGGCGCGCCCCAGCCAGGGGAAAACGGCCTTGGCCCTCAACATTGCCCACCATGCGTGCGTGGATTGCAACATTCCGGTGGCGTTCTTCTCGCTGGAAATGGGGCGGCACATTATTTTTGAACGTATGCTGGGGGCGGCGGCCATGGTGGAAATTTACAAGCTGCGCACCGGGTATTACGAACAGAGCAAATGGTCGGACTTAACGCGGGAGCTGGGCCGCTTGGCTTCGGCCCCGATGTATATTGACGATACGTCCGGCATTTCCATTACCGAGCTTCGCATGCGTGCGCGCCGGTTGGCTACGGAGCTGAAAAAACAGGGCAAGGAATTGGGCCTGATTGTGATTGACTACTTGCAGCTGATCCGCGGCGGAGAACGCCGCGCGGAAAGCCGCCAGCAGGAAGTGTCCGAAATTTCCCGCATGCTTAAAGATTTGGCCCGCACGCTCAATGTGCCGGTGTTGGCGCTTTCGCAGCTGAGCCGTAAAAACGAAGACAAATCCCGCACCGACAACAAACCCCAGCTGTCCGATTTGCGCGAGTCCGGCTCCATTGAGCAGGACGCCGACGTGGTGGCCTTGATTCACCGCGAAGCGTATTACAAGCGCGACGATGAATCGCTTAAAAACAAGGCCACGTTGATTATCGCCAAACAACGCAACGGCCCCGTGGGGGATATTGATTTGGCGTTCTTTGGCGAGTATGCTTTGTTTACCAACCCCGCGCCCGAACATATGGAAGCAACCCAAAACAGCAGCGGCAATACGATGATGTCGCTGCCGGAGTAAACGATGTCTATGCCTATTTTGCGCCCGACGGTGGCGGAAGTGGATTTGAAAAAATTGGCCCGCAATATGCACAAAGTGCATGCCCAGGCGGGGGCCGGCGTAAAAGTGTTGACGGTTTTAAAAGCCAACGCCTACGGGCACGGAGCCGAAAGGTTGGGCCTTTTTTTGCAGCAAAACCAACTGAGCGATTTTTTCGGCACCGCCTCGGTGGAAGAAGGCCTTGCCCTGCGCCGGGCGGGCGTAACGCTGCCGATTTTGGTGTTGGGCAGCATTTATCCGTTTGAAGCGTTTGAATATGCCGTTAAAAATAATTTGGCGGTTACCATTGCCAGTTTGGATGCGGCCAAAGCCATCAGTCGGATTGCCGCCAAACTGGGCCAAAAAGCCCTCTGCCACGTGAAGCAAGACACGGGAATGGGCCGCATCGGCACCCGCCGGGGCGGCGTGTTTAACGTGATTGAATTTTTGGCGCACGACCCGCATGTGGTGCTGGACGGACTGTATACCCATCTCTCCAGCGTAGAAACAGATCCGGCCTATACGGAAGAGCAAATCGGCTACTACCGCGATACGCTGACCAATGTGCAGCTGCACCATATTCATATTAATCATTGCCATGTAGCGGCGTCGGCCGCCATTGTGGCCCGGCCCGATGTGCGCTACGATATGGTGCGCACCGGCCACAGCGCTTTTGGGCTGGAAAAAGGGTTTGAGCCCATTTTGTCTTTAAAGACCCGGGTGGTGTATGTAAAAGATGTGCCGGCCGGCAGCAGCATCAGCTACAACCGCAGTTTTATTGCTTCGCGCCCGATGAAAGTGGCCACGCTTCCCTTGGGGTATGGGGACGGATACCTGCGCGCCCTGTCCAACAAAGGCGAAGTGTTAATCCGCGGCCAGCGCTGCCGGGTGCTGGGAAACGTTACCATGGATATGCTGATGGTGGATATTACCCAGGCTGGCCCGGTAGCCGTGGGCGATGAAGCCGTGGCCGTAGGCCGCCAGGGAGACGAAGAAGTTACCTTTGCCGAGCTGGCCCAAAAAGCCGGAACCATTGATTACGAACTGTGCACGCTGTTAATGCCCCGCGTGCCGAGGATTTACAAAGAATAATGTTTACCGCCATCGGAACCTATATGACCCGTATGTTTGACCAAATCGGCGGAGCCGCCCAAATGGTGCGCTCCAGCCTGTTTTGGCTGACGCATTCGCGGTTTGAGTTTCGCCAAGCGGTAGACCAGAGCGTAACCATCGGGGTAGAATCCTTGGGCGTTACGGCGCTGACGAGCCTGTTTACCGGGATGGTGCTGGCGCTGCAGGCGGGCAATACCATTGGCAACATTTTTGGCGAGCCGATTTTTGTAGGAACGATTGTAACCTTTTCGCTAATCCGCGAGCTGGGCCCCGTGCTGACCAGTGTGGTCGTGTCCGGCCGGGCGGGCGCCGCCGTAACGGCGCAGATCGGCACCATGGCCGTTACCGAACAGATTGACGCCCTGTATACGTTGGGCACTAACCCCATCCGTTATCTGGTCATTCCGCGGATGTTCGGGTTTATGCTTACCATGCCGATTTTAACGCTTTTTTCCAATTTGTTCGGTGTGTTGGGCGGATATTTGGTGGCGGTGTATGCGCTGGGCATTGCCGGCGAAGTGTACATCACGGATATTACGTCGTTTATGGGCGTGCGTGATTTTATGCACGGGTTTATCAAAACATTCGTATTTGCGTTTATGGTGGCTACGGTGTGCTGCTACAAAGGCATCAGCACCCGCGGCGGGGCCGAGGGGGTGGGCAAGTCCACCACCGGCGCGGTGGTAACCACCATTGTGCTTATTTTGGTGCTGGATTATTTCTTAACCGCTATCCTGACGGCGTTTGGAATTTAATATGATTGAAATCATCGGGCTTAAAAAGAGTTTCGGAACGAAAGAAGTGTTAAAAAACGTCAACCTGAAAATAGAGGAAGGCAAAACGACCTGTATTTTGGGCGGTTCCGGCTCGGGCAAAAGCACGCTGATTAAATGTTTGATCGGCTTAGAAGAAGCCACGGGCGGACAAATTTTAGTGGGTGGAAAAGACATTACCAAAATCCGCAGCGAGATCAAACTGGCGGCCTTGCGCCGGCGGTTTGGGTATTTGTTTCAGGAAGGGGCGCTGTTTGATTCCATGACGGTGGGCGAAAACGTAACGTTCGGGCTGAAATACCTGACCGATACGCCGGAAAAAAACTACCCGGCTGTCATTAAGGAAAAACTGGCGTTGGTGGGCCTGCAGGAAGATGTGGCCAAGCTCAACCCCAGCGAACTTTCCGGCGGGATGAAAAAGCGCGTGGCGTTGGCGCGCGTGCTGGCGGTGGAGCCGCAAGTGATTTTGTACGACGAGCCCACCACCGGGCTGGATCCGATTATGTCGGACATTATCAGCGATTTAATTATGGATTTAAAAGCCAAGCTGGGGGTAACGTCGGTCGTGATTACGCACGACATGCACTCGGCGTTTAAGATAGCAGACTATATTGCATTTTTGTATGAAGGGGATATTTTGATGTACGGCACGCCGGAAGAATTTAAACACACCGATAATCCGTACGTCAAACAATTTGTAACCGGCAGCAGCCACGGGCCGATACAAATGAAGTTAATGAAGGACTGATTTTTACAGGCGCCTGCGCGCGGCGATTTTAACAAAAGGATGAAGGTATGAAACCAGAAACCAAATTAGGCATTTTTACCGTATTGGGAATTGTTATTTTTGGATTTTCCCTGTATTTTTTAGGGGGGCTTTCCGTTACGCGTTCGTACGAGCTCAACATTGCGTTTGAGGATGTTTCCGGGCTGCCCGTCAAAGCGCCCGTGAAACTTTCCGGCGTGGAAGTGGGCCGCGTGCGCCACATCCGCATTGAAAAAGGCCAGGCCGTTGTGGTGGCGGATATCCACGAAGGGGTGGAAATCTTCCGCGATGCCCGGTTCAGCGTGGTGATGACGGGGATTATCGGCACGAAATATCTGAAGGTGGAACGAGGCACGCCTGCGGCGGGCGTATTAAAGCCCGGCGCCTTGGTGCGCGGTGCGGACGAAATGCCCATGGACGTGATGATTACCCAAACCATGAGCAGCATTAAAGAATTTGTGGACAGCGTCAACAACCAAGGCCAGTTTGGCGATAAGCTGAACCAGACGATGAACGAAGTTCGGCAGCTGTCGGCCAATTTAAACCAACTGGTGGCCCAGATGCGGCCGTATGTGTCGCGCTCGGTGCAAAACTTGGACGTAGCCTCCGCCCGATTAAACGATCTGATGGCCAAGGCCGATTCGCTGATGACCAGCTTGGAACAGGGCGAAGGGGTAATCGGCAGTTTAATTAAAGACCCGCAGCTGAAAGAAGACGTGAAGGACAGCGTCAAAGATTTAAAAGACACCATGGGCGAAGTAAAAACGTTTGTAGGCAAAATGAGCCGTTTCCGCGTGTATTGGGATTATGATTTCTTCTATATGCCGGGCCCGGCCTTGGCGACAAGCGACCTGGCGCTTGAAATTTATCCTTCCAGCGGCTACACTTTCTACCGCGCCGGTATTGCCAACATCGGCAACGAGGACGACCGCTTGGACGCTAAAGACTACCTGGAAAAGAACCAGTTTGACGTACGCTTCGGCTTGTACAACAAATGGGCCACCGTATCGGCGGGCTTGATCCGCGGCGCGGGCGGCGTGGCGCTGGAGCTCAAGCCGTTCTATGACCAGGAATTTTTGGATCGCTTCACCTTCACGGGCGAATTTTCCGATTGGGGGCGCGACCGCGTCATCAACGGGCGTTTGTTTAATAAGCCGAATTTAACCTACGGGGTGGATTTCCGCTTCAACCGCTACTTCTCGGTGGGCGCTTGGGCGCGCGACGTGCTGGAAACCAACGATTTCGCCGTCAAGGCCAACATCTCGTTTAACGACGAAGATATTTCGTCCTTCTTTGGGCTGGCCGCCATGGCCGGCTCGTGAGGCAAGGTATGAAGTTTAAAACGGTTTTTGTCTGCCAGAAATGCGGGTACGAATCCCCCAAATGGGCCGGAAAATGCCCGGACTGCGGGGAGTGGAATACGTTGGTGGAAGAAGTAAAACAGCAGGAAAGCAAAAAAGCGCCTGCGCGTACGCGCAGCTTTACGGATTTTTCGTCCGAAGTGGTAAAACTTTCCGAAAGCAAATCCGTGCAGGAGCCCCGCATCCAAACGCATATTGCCGAATTTGACCGGCTGCTTGGCGGGGGGCTTGTCAAAGGGCAGCTTACGCTCTTGGCCGGGGCGCCGGGCATCGGCAAGTCCACCCTGATGCTGCAGGTGGCGGCGGAACTTTCCAAAACCTTAAAAGTACTGTACATTTCCGGTGAAGAAAGCATCGGCCAGATTTCCGGCCGCGCCCGCCGGCTGCAGGTGCAGGGGGAAAATATCTTTTTGCTGTGCGAGACGGACATCCAGAAAATCGTGGAGTCGGTGGAACAGGTAAACCCGGAAGTGCTGATTTTGGATTCCATCCAAACGGTGTACCACCCGGAATTTACGTCTTCCGCCGGCACGGTAGCGCAGGTGCGCGAATGCACCAGCGAGCTGGTGCGGCTGTGCAAACCCAAAGGGATTATTACGTTCGTGCTGGGGCACGTTACCAAAGACGGCGAGCTGGCCGGGCCGAAAATTTTGGAACATATGGTGGACTGCGTGTTGTATTTTGACACGGAAAAAGACAACGTGCTTCGTCTGTTGCGCCCGCACAAAAACCGCTTCGGCTCCACCAGCGAAATCGGCCTGTTTAAAATGACGTCGGCCGGCTTGGAATCGGTGGAAAATGCCAGCGAATACTTTGCCCAAACCTCACGCGACCGCGCCCTAAAAGGCCGGGCGTATTCGTTGGCGGCGGAAGGCTCGCGCCCGCTGCTGACCGAGGTGCAGGCACTCGTATCGCCTACGCGGTATCCGTTTCCGCGGCGGGTGGCCACGGGGGTGGATTTAAACCGGTGCCTGATGCTGTTTGCGGCGCTGGAAAAACACATCGGGCTGCCGCTTGACAATAAAGACATTTTCGTCAGCTTAACGGGGGGCGTGAAGCTCAAGGATCCGGCGCTGGATTTGGCCGTGTGCGCGGCGGTGATCAGCTCGTGCAAGGATATCCCCATCGCGCCCGACAGCGTGTTTATGGCGGAAGTGGGCATTTTGGGGCAAGTAGCCAAGGTGCCGCTGTTAGACAGGCGGTTGGAAGAAGCGCAGCGGCTGGGATTTAAAAAAGCTTTTTGTGCGCCCGCGTCTAAAACGGAGAAGCAAAAACTCCAAACGCTTTCGCTGTGCGAGCTGGCGGATTTAAACGCGCTGGCCCTTAAACTGCGCTAAAAGCATTTTCCCGTCGTGCCGTACGCCCAAGAAATTCTGCAAAAAAGGCCTGTAAAGTGCTAAAATATAGCTAGTTCTATTTGGGGAGATTTTCCCCGTTTTGGAGGGCATATGCCTATTTGGATTTTCCGTATTTCCACGTTGGTGGCTTTTCCTTTTTTAACGTACAACTTTATTGATAAAGAATGGATGAGCCTGTTGGCGGGCCTGCTGTGCGGCGCGCTGGTGGTGGGGGGCGAAGTGCTTTTTAAACGCCTGCGCCTGATTAAAATTATGATTGCCTGCTCCGGCTTTTTGCTGGGGTATATGCTGTATGTATTTTTTGACTACGGCATGATTCAGTTTGCCGAAGCGAACGTGATGAACTTTTGGACGACGTACGGGCGCGACATTGAAATCGGCCTCATTATATTCGGCGTGATTGCCAGCCTGTTTAAATCGCGCGATTTGGAAGGGCTTTCGTATACCGGGCACCATTTAAAAGTGGCCGACGTAACGGCGCTGATGGACGGGCGGATTGTGGACTTGTGCGAAATTAATTTTCTCTCCGGCATTATCGTGCTGCCGGTTTTCGTGTTGGACGAACTGAACAAAATGGCAGCCTCCAAAGACCCGCTGGAACGCGCCAAAGGACGGCGCGGGCTGGACGTGGCGGCGCGCCTGCGGGAGCTGAGCGAAATTGCCGTGCGGGTTACTTCCAAAACACCCAAAGCCGACACGATGGAAGAACGCGTGGTAAAACTGGCCAAAAGCTTGGACGCGGAAGTGGTTACGCTGGATTTCAACGTCAATAAAATAGCCGCTTTGCACGACGTAATTGCCTTGAACATTGCCGACTTGGCCACCGCCTTAAAACCGGTGGTGCTGCCGGGGGAGAGCATGTCGCTGTTTATTATGAAAGACGGCAAAGAAAAAGAACAGGGCATCGGCTACTTGGACGACGGCACGATGGTCGTGGTGGAGGACGGACGCAAATACATCGGCAAACGGGCGGAAGTATCCGTTTATTCCATTTTGCAAACGTCTTCCGGACGGATGATTTTTGCCAAAATTAAATAAGGCTTTGTACATGAATCGGACGGGTTTTTCTTCAGCGGTGTTGGTAGCGGGGGGAAGCGGCAAACGAATGGGCCGCCCCAAACAAATGCTGCCGCTTGGAGGAAAACCCGTTTTGGTGCGTACGATAGAAGCCTTTCAAAAATGCCCCGACATTCGGGAAATTGTGGTGGTTACACCGCCGGAAAACCGGGCGGAATTAAATAAGTATTTTACGGATTTAATCTATGCAGACCCCGGGGATACCCGGTTGGAATCGGTCAAAAACGGCTTTGCCAAAACATCTGCGGCGGCGCAAATAATCGCCGTGCACGACGGCGCCCGCCCGCTGGTCAACCCGCAGTATATAGAACAATGTCTGCAATCGGCCCAGCAGTTTGGCGCGGCGGTGCTGGCCGTACCGGTAAAAGACACCATTAAAGCGGGCAAAAACGGCGTCGTGGAGAATACGTTAGACCGCTCCGTTTTATGGGCGGCCCAAACGCCGCAATGCTACCGCCGGGAAGTGCTGGCCCGCGCCCTGGAGAAGTTTGGCCGGGAAAAAGACGCTACCGACGAATCGCAGCTGGTGGAAAGAACGGGCGTTGCGGTGCATTTGGTGCCGTCTGATTATAAAAACAACAAAATTACTACGCCGGAAGACTTGGTGTTTGCGGAGGCGCTTGTGGAAGAAAAAACGGTGTACCGAACGGGATTTGGCTTTGATTTGCACCGCCTGGAACCGGGGCGGAAATTGTATGTGGGCGGAATAGAAATTCCGCACACGAAAGGTTTCTTGGGCCACAGCGACGGGGATTTGGTGCTGCATGCGCTGTGCGATGCTATTCTGGGCGCGTTGTGTGCGGGCGAGATCGGTATTTTGTTCCCGCCGACGGATGACTCCATTAAAGGCATTTCCAGCGTTACAATTGCCAAAAAAGTGTTGGAAATCGTCCGCGCGCACCACGCGGAAATTGACCATATAGACGCCACCATCATTACCCAAGAACCCAAAATGAAGCCGCACTACGACGCGGTGCGTCATTCGCTGGCCAAGGTGTTTGAAATGCCGGTGGAACGCGTGAGTTTTAAATCAAAAAGCCACGAACACGTGGGCGAAATCGGCCGCGGCGAAGCGGCCATGTGCCAGGCCGTGGCTACATTAAAATTAAGGAGCAGCTTATGAAGACTCGTTTCGTGATCACTTTATTACTGGCGGTATTTGTGTGTGCCTGCAGCACCACGGATTTCCGTTCCCGCAAACAAGTAACCCAAGGCATTGATTATTCCCGCTATCCGGGGAATGAAGTGTATTACGAATTTACTTCCGATATTCCCTTGGATCCTTCCGTATTGGCCGGCGGGCAAGAAGAGGCCCAGCCGGGGCAGCCGCTGAGCGAAGAGGAAGATTTTACGTCTGAAAATATTGCCAGCACCTATGGAAATTACGGCGATGTGGTGGTAAATGTAGCGGCGCATAAATTTAAATTGGGGCCTTCGGCCTCGCGCACGGAAATGACGGTCTTCCAAAAAGCGCTGGATCAAGCCTACACGGTGGCTTTGCGCAAATACCGACCGGTGGGTTTTACGTACGCGATGAGCAGCGTGGGGGCGGTCAATCCGCTTTCGGATATTGAAGTGCGCTGCATGCTCAGCGAGCGATCCGCCAACGATGTAGGCCAGTCCACCTGCACGTTATTTTTTAATACCCTTGCATCCACCTATATTGAACTGATGAAAGAGGCACAATAAATATGATGTATCTGTACAACACGGCCACCCGGCATAAAGATGAATTTAAACCGCAAAATGAAAAACAAGTAACCATGTACTGCTGCGGGCCGACCGTATACAATTATGCGCACATTGGCAACCTGCGCACTTATATTTTTGAAGATTTGCTGGCGCGCACCATCCGCCTGCACTATTCGCTGAAACACGTGATGAACGTAACCGATGTGGGGCACTTGGTGTCCGACGCGGACGACGGCGAAGATAAAATGGAAGTGGCCACCGCGCGCGAAGGAAAAAGTGCGTGGGATATTGCCAAATTTTATGAAGCCAAATTCTGGCAGGATTATGACGCGCTGCACTGCTCGCGCCCGAGTGTCATCAGCCGGGCTACCGAGCATATCAAAGAAATGATTGCGCTGGTAAAAACCTTGGAACAAAAAGGCTATACCTACCGCACGTCGGACGGCATTTATTACGATACGTCCAAATTCCCGCGCTATGACGCGCTGGTGGGCCATGCGCGCATCAGCGGCTTGCAGGGCGGCGCGCGGGTGGAAATGAGCGACGAAAAGCGCAACCCGACGGATTTTGCCTTGTGGAAATTTTCGCCCAAGGATAAAAAACGCCAAATGGAATGGGACAGCCCGTGGGGGGTTGGTTTCCCCGGCTGGCATATTGAATGCTCGGCCATGGCCATGAAGTACTTGGGCCATACGCTGGATATTCACTGCGGCGGGATTGACCATGTAACCATCCACCACACCAACGAAATCGCCCAGAGCGAGGCCGCCACCGGCGAAAAATACGTCAATTATTGGGTGCACGGCGAATTTTTGATTTTGCGCTCGGGCAAAATGTCCAAGTCCGGCGGTACCTTTGTGACGCTGGACGTATTGAAAGAAAAAGGATACGAGCCGCTGGCTTACCGGTATTTATGCTTGGGCGCGCATTACCGCACGCAATTGGAATTTTCGTATGAAAGTATGGACAGCGCCGCCAAGAGCTTAAAGAATTTGCGCGCTTTGTGCAGCCAGGTGCGTACGGCGGCGCAAAACCGCGCGCAGCAAACCGAAAAGTCCCGCGCGTGGAAAGAAAAATTTACGGCCGCCATGGAAGATGATTTAAACGCGCCCAAAGCGCTGGCGCTTGCATGGGAAGCCGTACGGAACGCCGAATTGACGCCTGGAGAAAAGTTGGATTTTTTGCAGTTTGCCGACACGATTCTTGCGCTGGATTTGTTCGTCCAGCCGGAAGTTTCTTCCGAGCCGCTTCCCGAAGAAGTGACCCGGCTTTTGGAAGAACGCGCCCGCGCCCGCGCCGCAAAGGATTGGAAAAAATCCGATGAACTTCGCGACGCCATTGCCCAAAAAGGATATGTGGTAAAAGATACGCCTAAGGGCCAGCAAACGGAGAAAAAATAATATGAAAAAAGTGCCCTCCGAGTTTTTAAAACGCATTCCCAAAGCGGATTTGCACGTCCATTTGGACGGTTCCCTGCGCCTTTCTACCCTAATTGAATTGTCTAAAAAAGAAGGCGTGGAATTGCCCGATTATACGGAAAAAGGCCTGCGCCAAAAAGTATTTAAAGACAAATATGCTTCGTTGGTGGAGTATTTAAAAGGCTTTTCTTATACGGGCGCCGTAATGCAAAACGCCGAGAACATTGAGCGTATTGCCTACGAACTGGGGCAGGACGCCATTGCCGAGGGGGTACGCTATCTGGAGGTACGCTTTGCCCCGCAGCTGCACGCCAATGAAAAATTAACCGCGCAGGAAGCTGTGCGCGCCGTGGTGCGCGGCCTGAGGCGGGCCCAAAAAGAACACAATTCTTCGGCCGCGGTTAAAAAAGGGGAAGATCTGGAATTTTATTTTGGTATTATCGCCTGTGCAATGCGTAATTTTAACCAGTTTATGTCCCCTTATTATGCGGGGCTGATTAAAGCGCTGTCGCAGTCCAGCAAGAGCGAAATTTTTGCCATTGCTTCGCTGGAACTGGCCAAAATGGTGGTAAAGTTGGCCAAAGAAGAAAAACTGCCCGTGGTGGGGTTTGACCTTGCGGGCGAAGAAGCCGGCTATCCGGCGGCCGACCATTTGGACGCGTACCGCTACGTACATAAACATTTTATCCGCAAAACCGTCCACTCCGGCGAGGCGTACGGCCCGGAATCCATTTTCCAGGCCATTACCGACTGCTACGCCAACCGTTTGGGGCACGGTACGCATTTGTTCGCGGCGGAAATGATTAAGGATAAAAAAGTAAAAAACAAAGAAGAGTACGTCAATTCGTTGGCGGACTATATTGCCAGCGAACGCATTGGGATTGAAGTATGCTTAACGAGCAATTTGCAAACCTTGCCGCAGATTAAATCCGTCAAAGATCATCCCATTAAAGAGATGATTAAACGCGGCCTGCCGGTAAGTATCAATACGGATAACCGCCTGGTTTCCAATACGACGGTTACCAAAGAAATGGAACTGCTGGTGCGCAACGTGAATCTGACGCCCAAAGACTTAAAAAATATCGTCATTGCCGGGTTTAAGAGCGGGTTCTTTCCGGGCAGTTATATTGAAAAGCGCCGCTTTGTGCGCAAGGTAATAGACCGCTACAACGCCCTTGCCAAAGAATACGGCATTCCGTTGTATTAATGAACCGCCATTTAAAATCCCCGGCCTAAACGGCCGGGGATTTTTATTTGTCGTCATCAAAACCTTTGGGGTTGGGGATCAGGTGTTTTACCATTTTTTTGAAAGCTTGTTTAAACAAGGTTTTGCGGTAAGGGATTTTAGCCGTGTGAAGGGGCCTGTCGTAATTGGAGAAAGAGGCGTCCGGCGCGTCGCCGGTTTTGCCGCCTTCCAGTGAAATGCGCTGGCTGGGGTAAATGCTTTGCTGCCCGGTTACTAAAAAGCTGATCACGCAGGCCACCGTGGCATATGGGGCAATGTCCGCCCCGAAGAGTTCAATGGCCATAATGCTGGCCGAAAGCGGGGTGTTTGCCGTACCCGCCAGGACGGCCACCAGCCCCAAGGCGGCCAGGGTGGCGCTGTCTACGCGCAAAAAGTCCGCCAGCATGGCGCCTGCCTGTGCACCCACAAAAAAGATAGGCGTTACCACGCCGCCAATGCCGCCGGCGGCAAAGGTAACGGAGGTAGTAATCATTTTGTACAGAAATCCAAAAGGGGACTCCGGCGCCGCACCGCCCAGCACCGATTCAATGCCGGGCATCCCGAGCCCCAAATAAAGAGGCGAAATAAAATATCCCACCGCCACCAGCAAAAGCCCGCCCGTTACGCACGCCCAAAACAACCGGGTTTTAAGGGCAATATAGCGAAAAACAACCCGCGTAAATTTGGTAATTTCAATGAATAAAATGGAAATTAGCCCGAAGAACATGCCGGCTACAATCATTTTTAAAAAGAACTGTTCCGAGAAAACCGGCACAAAATGAAGCGGGTGGTAAATATAATCCACCCCCAAAAAGGAGGTTACCTGGAAAGCCGTAATGCCGGCCACCAGTGCGGGGAACATCACTTCATAAAAAATATGCCCCGCCCACAATACTTCCAGCCCAAACAACGCCCCGGAGATCGGCACGCCAAATACGCCCGCAAACCCCGCACTTACGCCGCAAATCATCATTTTGCGTTGGTCTTGCGGACTCATGCGCGCCCAACGGGCCAAAATGGAAGAAACGCCGGCCCCCACATCCGCGCAGGGGGCTTCTTTCCCGGCGGATCCGCCCATTACCATCGTTACGATGGAAAGGGTAAACCCTTTTAAAATAGAAATAAAAGAAATGGAGCGGTAGGAATTGATTTTGTTGATCACGGCGTCGGTGGAATAGTCGGTATGGCGTTTGGCGGCTTTTCGCCCCAAAAGAGCGACGCCGTACAATACAAACGGAAGCGGTATATAAAAAAGCGCAATGCCGTTGCGAAACGAAATGGCGCGGTCTAAAATTTTTAGAAACACCGCATCCAATACGCCTACAATGCACCCGATGGCGGACGCCAGCAAAAACCATTTGATAATGCTAATTACATTATTTTTATGTTCATTAAGCATATTCTAATATCTTACTAAAAATGTATTCGCGGAACAAAAATCGTTTCCCAGCGCCCGGCCGGCCCGCAGCGGTAGTAATTTTGCTATACTATATAGGAGGAAAATCCCTCCTTTGTAAAATGAGGGAGCTTACTTTGTGTATAGGAAGGACTTGTATTATATGGATTCTTTTATTTCATCTGTCATCACGCTGGCGTTAGTTATGGACGGGTTTGGCAACATCCCGCTGTTTATTGCCGCTCTTAAAAAAGTGGCGCCGGAGCGACGCAAAATCGTATTGCTGCGCGAACTGGGTATAGCCCTGCTTATTATGATTGCGTTTTTGTTTATGGGCAAATGGTTCCTGCATGCTTTTGGCATTCATGAGTATTCGCTGAGCATGGCGGGCGGTATTATTTTGTTTATTATTTCGGTAAAACTGGTATTTGGCGGCGAAGATGAACCCAAAAACGACCCCAAAGAAGACGAACCGTTTGTCGTGCCGCTGGCCATCCCGCTGGTAGCCGGCCCGGCGGCCTTGTCTATGGTAATGATTACGGCGGCCCAACAGTCCAATAAGCTGATTACGCTGGGGGCGGTGGTGGTGGCGTCGCTTATTAACTCGGCTATTTTAATGGCTTCGTTCCCGCTGAGTAAATTGTTGGGAAAACGCGGGTTAATTGCCATTGAACGCCTGACGGGTATGATTCTGATTTTGATGTCGGTGGATATGGTAATGGGTGGCATTTCTACGTTTATGAGTTTGTAACAGCTGTTTACGCCACTTTTCAGGAGCGCGTATGAAAAAAGGCTTTACCCTGTTGGAGTTGTTAGTAGTAATAATTGTCATTGCCATTTTGTCCAGCGTTGCCGTGATGTATTACGGGCGCTTTATTGAACGGATGCGCATTGCCGAGGCGGATACGGTTATTGGATCGGCTGTTTTGTCGCAAGAGCGGGTTTTTATCAAGTTCCAGCGCTACACGCCGTATTGGCATCAGTTGGATTCAGGGCCGATTGCGGTGCGCACCCCCAAAGCCGATAACGATTTTGCCAACGGCAAAGAAAATACGATTTTCTATACGCGCGGAGGCATGCGCTCCGGCACCCCCAACAAGGGCTTTGCCATTTCGTTTGAACAGGACGCCACGGGCCGTTGGTTTGCGGTGGCCAGAAGAGTGGGCGACAGCGATTATTCGTACCGGATTGTTCGTCCGTTTGATGATACACAGTCCGTTTGTGTGCCGGATTGGGCCAACGAGAAGGATTTGGCTATTTGTGTGGATTATATGGGGGTGGAACACGTTACCGAGTTAAGCCCGGATCCGATGGTTCCTCAGATAGAAGGGAATTAATTTAAAACGGCTTGCCAAGAGCAAGCCGTTTTCAATCATTAAACAGGGGGGAAAAAATGAAAAAGAAATTTTCGGGAAGAAGGATGCTCTGGCTGTTGGGGGGCGCGGTTGTATTGGCCGTTTTGGCGGCGCCGCATTATATTTGGACGGTGGAACGCGCCAAAGCCGGTGCGGCGGAGGCGGCGCTGGTAAATGTGGTAATAGCTGAAAATTTGTATTTTTTGAATCATAAAACGTATACAGACGATTGGCAGCGGCTGGAGCCGTATATTTCCGAGATTGCAAAAGAACAAGGCGTTTTTGCGCCGGCGCCGGAACCGGGCGAAGAGCGCTTTTTTGCCTTTGCGGAACCGGATTTGCAAGACGGGGGAGAGGGATTTTCTTTCGGCATAGAAGTAGCGGAAGATGCAACCGCCGGTAAAATATATGCCGTGCGCGCGGGAAAATTCTTTTCTTATACGCTGTCGGATTCTTTTCCGTCGCCCCAATTTGCGTGCGAAGCAGACAGCCTGGCCGGCCGGTGGCTGTGCGATAAGTTTACTGCCTATATAGAGCCGTTTTTAATGCGCAAAAAGGCGGATGCGGCTTCCGCGCCGGATCCTGCACCGTCGGGCGAGGCGGAAAATCAATAATAAAAGCTGTTTTTTAAATCCCGCTTGTGTAAGCGGGATTTTTTGGCCTTGCCGTTACCGGCAAATAAGCCTACAATAAAAAACAAGGAGCCTAGTATGAAAAAAGTGAAACTGGAAAAAGCGCTCACGTTTATAGAACCCGGCCCGCTTTTGCTGCTTACTACCTTTGACGGGCAAAAAAACAATGTAATGCCTCTTTCCTGGGCGATGCCGCTGGACTTTGACGGACGTTTTGCTTTGTGCACCGGGCCTTGGAACCATTCGTTTGGCGCGCTGCGTAAATACAAAGAATGTGTGCTGTGCGTGCCGGGGGCGGCCCTTCTCAAAACGGCGGTGCGGCTGGGTATGGAAAGCGGAGAAGATACGGATAAATTTAAAAAATTTTCTCTGCGTACGTTGTCTGCTTCGCAAGTCAAAGCGCCTCTGTTGGCCGATTGCTTGGCGTGCGTGGAATGCCGGGTGGAGCGGTTTTGGCAGGCGTATGGAATTTTTGTGCTAAAGGCCTTGCAGGCGTGGAAGAACCCGTCGTGCGCGGACGGGCGAATGGTGCATGCGGTGGGGGACGGTACCTTCCGGGCAGACGGCGAAAAATTTAATCTGCGCCGCTTGATGAAGGCAAAGCTTCCGCCGGGGCTGTAGTACCCTGCGGCACCGCGGCGGTTGGCGGCTGGGAATCGGCCGCGGCTTTCGCATTTGTTTGCGGCGGCGTGTCCGGCGTTGAGAGCGGTTGTTTGGCCGGGGGCACAAGAGTAGGCGCTTGCGAGGTTTGCCCGGGCTCGTTTTCCGGGAAAGCTTGCGCGGGGGCCGGATCGGAAGGAACAGGGGCCTGTGCGGCGGCTTCTTGGTTCGTGGGTTCGGTTGCCGGCGGTAGTTGATCGGTTTGTTCCTCGCCTTTTTCGGTTTCGGGGGGCAGCGTTTTGCCGGAAGACGGGTCTTGCCCGCCGGCGGGCGCGCTTTCCGGGGCGGCGGATGTTGGCAAAGAGGCGGGTTCCGGCTGCGGCTCTTGCGGCGCTACGATAAAAGTGGGTTCTTCGGGGTCAAAGACAATGCCTTTTTCCGGCTCGGGTGCTGCGGGCGCAGGAGCGGGTGCTTGGGCCGGCGGCACGTACACCGGCACCGGCATATCCTGCCCGGACGGCACGGGGTAACGGGCGATGACTTCTTGGGCGGATTCCTCAAAAAACAGCCGCCCTTCTTTCCAAGATTCGTATAACTGGCGATCCGGCGTTTCCGGGCGGAAGAAGTCTTTGTGCAGCGTTCGGTCGGAAATGGCAAACGCCAGCAAATGCAGCACGGCAATGTCTTTTCCGGTAAAATTTTTGCGCGTTTCATAACTGCTTACCCGCGCCAATACTTTTATTTCGTGTCCTTTTTTAATGCCCGTCATGGCCGGCATGGAGCGTTTGTTAAACGTTACCAGCAACAGCTCATACGACAGGGCGTTCCCTTTCCCGGTAGCATAATAATACAAAGGCGCATCTATTTTAAGCACCAGCCGCAGGCGCAGTGTGTCCTCGGTGGTGCCTTTTACTTCGCCGCCAAAAGACACCACCTGCCCGCGGTAGGCGGCGGGATCTTTTTCAATGCCTTGCAGATAATCCAGATTCTGATCTTTATAAGGAATCATAGAACTGCAGGCGGCGGCAAAGAGGCAAAACAATAAACTTAAAAATTTTTTCATATAACTGGTTATATTATAGCTTTTCTGAAAGGCGGGATTAACATAGCCCGCTTTTTCGGCTTGACGGCGGCGCGGGAAACGGATAGGATGAAAAAGAGGTAACTATGAAGCCCCTGAATCCGGAAGAAAAACACATCCTGCTGGAAAAAGGAACGGAACCCCCGTTCAGCGGGAAATACTACCGCCACAAAGCGGCGGGTCGTTATCTGTGCCGCCAATGCGGTGCGCCCCTGTACAGAAGCGAGGACAAATTTAACTCCGCCTGCGGTTGGCCCAGCTTTGACGATGAAATCCCCGGCGCGGTCAGGCGCGTGCCGGATGCCGACGGCGTGCGGACGGAAATTGTATGCGCCCGGTGCGCAGGGCATTTGGGCCACGTGTTTGAGGGGGAACACTTAACCGCCAAAAATGTGCGCCACTGCGTCAATTCCCTGTCTTTGGTGTTTCAGCCGGCCGGACAAGAAACCACCAGCCCCCGGGGGGAGGTGGCTATTTTTGCGGGCGGTTGTTTTTGGGGGGTAGAGCATCTGATGAAAAATTTCCCGGGTATTTTGCAAATAGAGCCCGGCTATACGGGCGGCTACCAGCCGCACCCCACTTACGAACAAGTTTGCTCGCAGCTTACCGGCCATGCCGAAGCCGTGCGGATTGTGTTTGATCCCAAACAGGTAAGTTATGAAACGTTGGTAAAAGGTTTTATGGAAATCCACGACCCGACCCAGCACAACCGCCAAGGGCCGGATGAGGGATCACAGTACCGATCGGAAATTTTTTACACGACCCAGGCCCAACGCCAAACGGCGTTGGCGGTCATTGCCTTATTGCGAAGCAAGGGCTACCCCGTTGTTACGCAGGTAACAAAAGCTTCTTCTTTTTGGCCGGCCGAAGATTATCACCACCGTTACTATGAACGCACCGGTGCGCAGCCGTATTGCCACCGCCGGGTAAAGCGCTTTTAAGGTACTTCGGGGCGGGAGGATGTGTCGGCCGCGGTTCGTGCATAAACGACGGCAAGCCGGGTTTTGTTCATACCGCTATTATAGCATAGGGAAAAAGAGGGGAAAAATAAAAAAGGAAGAGGGATCTCGGCCTCTTCCTGTAAAACGCCTAACGGCTAAATGGAAAATAAAAAACGCCCTCTAGGAGAATCGAACTCCTCTTTTCGGATTGAAAATCCGACGTCCTAACCGATAGACGAAGAGGGCATTTAAAGTGCGCCCGGTGAGACTTGAACTCACGGCCCCCCGCTTAAAAGGCGGATGCTCTACCACTGAGCTACGAGCGCTAAAAAGCAGTCAAAAAAACGATCCGGGTTTAATCTTGCATCGGGTTAAACCCAACAGAAATATTATACTACAAATTTAAGCTGTCGCACAAGAAATTTATTTTTATTTGTTGTTGCAGCTTTCTTTCCGATACTTTATTATAACACTTTTGCACTTTTTGCGTCAAACCGCTTTTGAGCCGCCGGCTGCGTAAAATTGTTTGACATCCCCCGCCGTGCTTGATACCATATAAAAAATGGGTATTTACGCCCCAATTTATTTGGAGAGGGTTTTATGAAAAAAGTCATCAATTCCAACAACGCGCCCAAAGCCATCGGGCCTTATTCGCAGGCCATTGAAGACGGCGGCTTCGTTTTTACTTCCGGCGTTCTGCCGATTGACCCCGTAACCGGCGAGATTTACAGCGGCGATGTGCAGGTGCAGACCGAACTGATTTTAAAAAACTTGGAAAACATCTTAAAAGAAGCCGGCTGCGCGTTGAAAAACGTGGTCAAAACCACGGTATTTATGACGGATTTGACCAAATTTGCCGAAATGAACGCGGTGTATGCTTCTTTCTTTAAAGACAATCCGCCCGCCCGCAGCACCATTCAGGTGGTGGCTTTGCCCAAAGGCAGTGTGGTAGAAATTGAAGCGATTGCCAAAAAATAGACGGTTATGACGATTCAAGACCAAGTGCTTTCCAGCCGTTTAAACGGTGTATTGTTGCCGCTTTCCGCCATGAAAACCGCGGGGGATTGGGGCGTGGGGGATTTTTCTTCGCTGCGGGAATGGACGGAATTTTTAGCCGCGCAGGGGGCCAAAATCATTCAAATTTTGCCCTTGCAGGAAACCGCCCCCGGCGAGAACTGCCCTTATTCGGCCTTAAGCGCCTTTGCGACCGATCCGGTATACGCCGATATTTCCAATGTGCCCGATGTGGCGGCCAGCCCGCGCGCACAGGAATTTATTGATTCCATTTCCTTTAAAATCCGCGAATGGCACGACGCCCCCCGGGCTCCTTTCTTTGCGGTCAAGCAAGCCAAGTTAAAAGCGCTTTGGTTTGGGTATCAGTATTTTTTGGAAACGCAAGCCGCGGCCAATTCGCCGCGCTTCCAAGCGTTTGAAGCCTACTGCGCCGCCCAGGCGGGCTGGCTGCGGGGTTATGCACTTTTCCGCGCGATAAAAGAATTTTATAAATGGCAGACGTGGACGCAATGGCCCGAAGGCCTGCGCAACTTTGAACCGGCGGCCGTGCGCGCGTTTGAAGTGCAGTACCGCGAATATGTGCACTATTTCTCTTATATGCAGTGGATTTTGGACTTGCAGCTCCGCCAAGCCAAAACGTTTGCACAAGAAAAGGGCGTGCTTATTTTTGGCGACATTCCGTTCGGCACCAATTTAGACAGTGCGGAAGTCTGGTCGGAGCGGGCCAACTACCGCCTGGGGTGGGAAATCGGCGCGCCGGCAGACCAATTTTCCAAGGGCGGCCAGCGCTGGGGCCTGCCCGCCTATGACTGGGTATACCAGCATTCCCACAACTTGGATTTGTGGCGCCGCAAAATCCGCCGCGTAACGGAACTGTATGACATTTTCCGCTTAGACCATTTGGTGGGCTTTTTCCGCACGTATGTGTTTGCGCCGGGGGATCAAGTAGGTGGTTTTGATATCCAGGGCGAACAAAACCAAATTGACCGCGGATACAACTTTTTGCGTATGGTGTTGGATGAAGCCAAAGGCAAATTGCCGGTGGGCGAAGATTTAGGGGTAATCCCCAATTATGTGCGCCGGATGCTGGCGGATTTGCGCATTCCGGGCTATAAAGTGCTGCGCTGGGAACGGGAAGACAACGGCTATTACCGCGAGCCGCGCAATTATCCGCAAGTGTCTTTAGCCACCACTTCCACCCACGACACCGAAACCGTGCGCGGCTGGTGGGAAACCATGGACGTGCACGAACGCGCCAACATTTGGGAAATGATTTCCGCCCAAAAGACGGACGGAAACGTGCCGTTTAACGACTATTCCCAACGGGCGATTTTGAGACGGGTGTTGGAGTCCAACTCGGCAATTACGCTTTTTTCCTGGCAGGATATCATCGGCACGCTGGATCGGGTAAACACGCCCGGCACGGTGGGCGAGGATAATTGGACGTACCGCAGCGCCTATACGCCAGACCAAGCTGCACAAGTATATGCTCCTCAGTTAGCCACCTACCGCGAACTATTAAAAGAAACGGGACGGGTCTAAACCATGAAAGAGTTTACCGCTATTATTCCGGCGGCGGGAAAGGGGGTGCGCCTGCTCCCCTATACCGCCCATATGCCCAAAACCATGATTTGCGTGGCGGGAAAGCCGATTTTGGGCCATATTTTGGATCAGGTAGAAAGCTTGGGCATTAAAAAAGTCGTATTTATCGTCGGATATAAAAAAGAAACCATTCTGGAATTTGTTCAGTCACAGTATCCGCATTTGGAGGCTAGCTTTGTAGAACAGCCGGAGCCCAAAGGGCTGGGCCACGCCATTTACCTGGCCAAAGAAAAAGTATCCGGCCCGTGTTTTATTTTGCTGGGGGATACGATTGTAGACGGCGATTTAAAACCGTTGGTTTTTGGCGGGCAAAACGCAATCGGCATTCGGACGGTGCAGGATCCGTCCCGCTTTGGCATTGTGGAATTAAAAAACGGAAAAATCGTTTCGTTTGAAGAAAAACCCGCCCGTCCCAAATCCAATTTGGCCATTATCGGGGCGTATTCGTTTTTGGACTCGGCCCAGCTTTTTAGCGCGTTGGAAGAAGTCATCCGCTCGGGGAAAACCGTCAAAAACGAAATCCAGCTCACGGACGCGCTTTCGGTACTGCTGGCGCGGGGAGTGGAAATTCATCCGGTGCAGATGAACGATTGGTTTGACTGCGGAACGGTGGAAGTCTTGCTGCAGACCAACCGCCTTCTTTTAGACCGCCACCACCGTATTCCCGCCGGGCTGGAACGAAACAATAAAATTATTCCTCCGTGTTGGATTGCCGACGGGGTGCAGGCCCAAAATTGCACGCTGGGGCCTTATGTTTCTATTGCGTATGAAGCACAACTGACGGATTGCGCGCTTAAAGATGCCATTGTCGGCCCGCAGACGCGGCTGCAGCATAAAACGGCGGAACATACCGTATTGGATAAATACAACTTTTAAGAAATGTTTATTTTTGGGAAGAGCCCTCTGCTGCGGTGTCGGCGGAGGGTTTTTTATTGGCGGGTGCGGCCGATTGGGGCGTAGAGGCCGAATCGGTTGCCTGATCGGCCGGCTGCTTGGCTTGTTCGTCGGCCGGAGCTGTTTCTTTCGTATCGGCGGCCGTTTCGGAAGCGGGCGTGTCTTGCGGGGCCGGCGCCGGGAAAAGTTCGTCCGCCAGTTGTTCGGCAAATTCGCGGGCTTCGTTGTAGTTGGAAACGGCTTGCGTAAACTGGGCCGTCGGGCGGTTGGTATCTGTATTTTTGGCCATTTCCAATTCCAACTGCGCTTTTTTTAGTTCAAAATCTTCCAGCGCCAACAGCAGCCGAATTTGGTTTACCAGCCGGTCTTTTTCTTCGTTTACCACCACGGGGCAGGACTGCATGGCCTGGTCTAAAATGTTCAAATTGCGCTCCGCCGTCTCCCGGTTGGTGTGTTGAAGCACCGGGTTTTCCTGCGACAGGGGCGGCACGGATACGGCTGAGGCCAATGTGGCGGCGCGCTGCGGCAGGTAGATGTTTCCCACCATCATCCCGCCCACAAACAATAAGGCCATCGTGAATAAATAAAGAATGTAGCGCATAGAAATCCTTTTCTATATTCTATCAAAATGAACTGAAAATAAATATAATAAAAATAATATCGGCAAATAGCGGCGGGGTTTATGGTTCTGCCGCCAACAGAAAGAAGGGCAAGGAGCGTGTATGGCAAAAATTAAGTTTGGCAAAAAAGGACATTTGGAATTGGAAATTACCCCGCTGACCATATGGTCTAACCCGGGCAGCGAAGGGGAGTTTATGGAATACCAGCTGGGGCTGTTTTGCGAAGGAGAAAATGTTTTTAATCCGGCGCTGGAGCCGAAACTGGTGGCGCTGAAAGACGAAGAAAACATTTACCTGTCCGATTTTATTGCCGAAACGCTGGCCGAGCGGAAAGAAAATAATTGGACGATGCTGGAGCCTAAAGTTTCCCTGTATATGCGGCCGGTGCCGCCGCCGGCGGGGTGTTGTTCGGCATACAACCAGCCGGATAATTTTTTGCTGCAAATGACTTTGGAGCAAAATATCTTTGCCGGGGAAGATAAAGTGTTTGGCCCTTACTCCAATACCGGGCTGATGATCAGCTTTGAAGCGGCGGGAAAAGATTGGGCGGATTTTGCGCAGGCCATCCGCGCGGAAGAAGAAGATTTTGATGAAGAAGATTCCCCGCAGGAAGACCCCTACCGCAGTTAAAGAACTTGCACCCATTAAAACCCCGCCTGCAGGCGGGGTTTTTTGTGTATGAACCGGTTATAAAACAATCGTTTGCAAATCATCCGGCACATATACCGGGCCAAAGAAGCATTGCCTGGCCTCGGCGGTATATAAGCGCTTGCGCTCGGGCAGGCAATTGTCCTGCGTGTGGTACAACACCAGGTTTTTGGCACCCAGTTGCGCCGCGGTGCAGGCCGCATCTCGGGCGGTGCTGTGATGTTTTTCGTAGGGTTTAAATTGTTCCCGTTCGCTAAAGAGGCAAAACGCTTCGCTCAGCAGCCAGTCGGCTTGTTGGGCATAGCGTTGGCAGGCGGGGTTATACGGCTCGTCCCCCAGGCAAACCAGGGTTTGGCCGTCCGGCAAGACGGCGCGGTAGCCGAATTGTTTGGTTTTGGTGGAGTGGATGTCAAACGCGGTGCACGCAAACCCGGCCGCTTGGAAAGAATCCCCGTCTTGCAAACAAACAAATCGGATGCCGTTGTCCAGCACGGCCTGCAGTTTGGCCGTCAGCGTCATTTGGCAGAAGGCGCGCAGTTTCTTCTCGCATTCGTCGTGGCAATAGATCGTCAGCCCTGGGTGTTTGCCCCGCGTAAAAAGAGAGGCCGCCAGCCGAATTACCCAAATAACGCCTAAAATATGGTCGGTATGGCCGTGGGTAACAAACAGAGAGCGGATTTGCGGCAGGGAAATACGGGCTTTTTCAAGCTGGGCCAAAATACCGTTGCCGCCGCCGGCGTCCGTCAGAAAAAAATCTTCCCCGTTTTGCAACGCAAAACAGGTGTTGTAACATTTGGTTACCAGGGCATTGCCCGTACCTAAAAAAATAAGAGAAGTTGCCATACGGTTTAATAAAAAGAGTGCGCGCCAAAAGCTGCGGAGAGGGAGGGATTCTCCTTCCGGTAAAATTCCTGACGGAATTTTCCTGCAGTCCGGGCTCGCGGTTTTGGCCTTGCTTCTTGGGTGCAAACCAAAACAACGCTGCGCCTTTCGAATCCCGACGCGGCATAAAGCAGTTTATGCCGCTCCATCCTTTTTTTGCCGCTCGCGCGCCAAAAGCTGCGGAGAGGGAGGGATTCGAACCCTCGATACCTTGCGGTATGCCAGTTTTCAAGACTAGTGCCTTAAACCACTCGGCCACCTCTCCCTATTTTCATTTTATTAATTTTGGGGCGGCCTTGTCCGTTTTTCCTCTTGCCGGGGGGCGGTGCGCGTCCGTCCAAATTGCTATAATACAAAAAGAGGTATTTATGAAAACTGAAAATAGGCCCAAAGTCGTATACCGTTTTGGGGAAGGCGTTTATTTAAACATTACCAACCGCTGCCCCAATTTGTGCGCTTTTTGCATTAAAACCAAATGGCATATGGATTTTCACGGCAATAATCTGAATTTGCAAGGCCGCGAGCCCTCCGCCAGCGAGGTCGTGGCCGCCTTGGACGCAGAACTTAAAAAAGCGCCCTTTAAAGAAGTCGTTTTTTGCGGATACGGCGAGCCGACCATGCGCCTGGATGTGCTTCTTTTCGTGGCTCAAACGTTAAAAGGCTGGATGGCGCAGGCCAAATACCCGCCTTTTAAAATCCGCTTAAATACCAACGGGTTGGGAAATTTGATTAACCATAAAGACATCGTGCCCGAATTGCGCCGCGTGGTGGATGTGGTAAACGTCAGCCTGAACGCTGAAAACGAAACCGTGTGGCGCCGCATTGTTCGGCCGGAAGAGGGGTATGAAAACGGTTACGAGGCCGTGCGCGCTTTTATCCGTTCGTGCGCGGCGGCCGGGTTTGACAAGGTGGTCGCCAGCTGTGTAGACCAAACCGGGGCCGACCCGAAAGCCGTCCAAAAAATAGCCGAGGCCGACGGTGCCCAGTTCTACTTAAGGAGTTTTTTGGATGCCCAAAATTAAAAGACCCGGCGCCTTGTTTGTGCTGTTTGTGTTGCTGATTGCCATTGTGCTGACGTGGTTTTTTGTCGCCAGTGAAGATTATTACGATTACGCCGCCGACACGATTGAAAGTTCCGCCTCCGTGGCGCCGCTTAACAAAGAAAGCCTGTTGGCCCGCATGCAGCCGGTGCGGCATAAGTATGACACGGAAGTGAAATACCGCAAATTCTACATTACCGCCCCCGGCGCCAAAAAGGTGGAATTGCTGGCGGATTTTAACCGCTGGGGAAAAGACCCGATCGTCCTGAAACCTTACCGCAAAGGCTATTTTGAAACTTCCGTCGCGCTGACCGGCGGCGAATACAAATATGTATTTTCGGTGGACGGGAAAGAAGTGCTGGATCCCACCAATTTAGACCGCCGGGAAGTGGACGGACACGAAATTTGCATCAAAACGGTGAAATAATGAAAACAGCTGAAATTGCTTCCCATTCCCGCGAAGAGACGCTGGCCTTGGCCGGGCGGTTTGCGCGCGCCTTAAAAGGCGGCGAAATTGTATTTTTGCGCGGGCCGATTGGCGCGGGGAAAACGGTTTTTGTAAAAGGCGTGGCGGCGGCATTGGGGCTTAAAAGCTCGCCCACCAGCGCCAGCTTTAGCCTGATGAAAGAATACAAAAACAAACATTGCCGTTTGTTTCATATCGATTTGTTCCGCCTGGAAGAAGGAGAAGTGTTTAACCTGGGTTTTGAAGAAATGCTGGAAGACGAGAAAGCCATCATCTTGGCGGAGTGGCCGGATCCCATCCGGCATATGCTGCCGGAAGACCGGCTGGAAATGGATTTTATTTTACAGGAAGGAGATGACCGCGTCATCGCGCTCAAATCCTTCGGGCGCGTTTCGGACGCGCTGTTGGAGGCTTTATGCAAAGCGGCAAACTAGTAACGCTCGCGATGGATACGTCTGCCTCGCCTTTGCTGTTAACGTTGGAAAAAGACGGAAAAATCTATACCGTGCGCCGCAAAGGCGTCAAACAGGAGAAGCTGCTCTTCCCGGCGCTGCATACGCTGCTGGCCAAAGCCGGCGCATCGCTAAACGACATCGGCCGCATTTTCTTAATCCGCGGGCCGGGGCGCTTTACCGGGATTCGCATCTCGCTTACGTTTGCTTCCATGATGAAGTATTTAAATCATACCGAGGTGCGCGGCACGACGATGTTTGAAGCCGTGCGCTTTCAAACGCTTGCTTCCCGCCAATTTCAAATTTGGCAAAAGCAACATCCCCAAGGGGTGTTGGCGGTAGTGCTGCACGCGTTTCGGGAAGAATACTTTTTACAAATTTTTGACGCTAAAAATGAAGGCCCTGCGTGGCTTTCGCGCGAAGAACTGCTGGCGCGTTTGGCCGCGTATGCCCAGCCGCTTTTTATAGCCGGCAGCGACAAAGACGGCGCTGGCTTGGAGGGGCTGGTCGGCTCGGGCTATGCGCTGGCGGAGCCGAAGGCTTGCAAATTGCAGCCGGCCCGCTTGCTGGAAATGGCGGCGGAAGAACGCTGGACGAAAGACGCGTTGGAACCGTTGTATTTAAAGCCGGCCCGTTTTGAACTTGTAAAACCCGTATGAAAATGCGCCCGGCCGTTACCTTGGATGCGCCGCGTTTGGCGTGGATTGAGAAAACCCAGCCGATGAGCGCGCACTGGGGCGAGAAAGGCTTTGCGGGCGAAATCGCCAATGCCGCCTCCCGCATCTGGTGCTGGGAAGAAAACGGCGAAGTGCAAGGGTTTTTGGCGCTGCGGCTGGCGGCGGATATGGGGGAAATTTTAAATTTTGCGGTTTGCCCGGCCCTGTGCCGCAGGGGGATTGGCTTTCGGCTGCTTGCCCACGCCCTGCGCGATGTGCGCGCCCGCGGCGGACGGACGGTTACGCTGGAAGTAAACGTAACCAACCTGCCGGCCATCGCGCTCTATACCAAGGCCGGATTTTCGGAATGGGGCCGCCGGGAAAAATTCTATGGCGGAATCGATGACGCGTTGATTATGGGGATCCGGTTATGAAAAAATATCTTGTGCTGGCGGTTTTGTTGGCGGCGGCTCCGGGGTGGGGGCTTTCGCTTGGTAAAGAAAGCAAACAAGAAGCCCGCCTGTTTAATCAATTTTTAAAAGCGGTATATGCCCAGCGGGAAGAAGACCCGCGGGCTTTTTCGTATTTGGAAAAAGCGCTGGAGATGGATCCTTCTTCTAAATACCTCAAGCGTTTGCTGGTTTCCGAGGCGCTTGCGCAGGGAAATGCGGCAAAAGCCGATGCTTACGCCTCCTTTATTCAAGAAGGCGAAAACGAAGCCGAAGACTGGATGGTGTATGCCGCCTACCAATGGAAAAAAGGAAATCTCTCCGAGGCCGAAACCGCCTACGAAAAGGCCCTTAAGCTGGAGCCGGACAATACGCGTATTCTATACCAATATGTGCTGCTTCTGACCGTTACCAATGTGGATAAGGCCGTTTCCAAATTGCTCCCGTTGGCGGAAGAATATCCGGCCCTGGAGTCGGATGTCTATACGGAAATAGGCGCTTTGTATTTGCGGATAAAAGATTTAAACCAAGCCTTGGTTTATTACAATAAAGCCGTAGAAGCCGACCCTTCCAACCCCGAGGCGCGCCTGGGCCGCGGGGAAGTGTACGAAAAAGCTTCGCAGTATTTTTTAATGTTGCACGAGTTTGAAGAATTGGAAAAAATGGGCTATGCCAATGCCGGCACGCTCTCGCGCATGGCGTCGGTGTTTTTAATGGTCAACGACGTGCCGAAAGCCGAGGCCTATTTTTTAAAAGCCAAGGCCGACGATAACGGCGACGTGCCTTCGGCCTATTTTCTGGCCTTGATTGCCGAGCAGAAAGGCGATTTTTCCCGCGCGATCGGCTACTTAAAAGATTCGGCCGATTATGACGTTTCCGCCTCCAAATGGCTGCAAGTCAGTTTTTACCAACAGCGTTTAAACCAGCCGCAGGAAAGTTTAAATACCTTGGAACAGGCCTATAAAAAGTTTGACGGGAACGTGGAAATTGCCTATTTCTATGCCTTGGCGTTAAACGAAGTGCAGGAGTACAAAAAAGCGGCCCGGGTGTTAAAAAAACTGTTGGATTCCAACCCCGCATACGAAGACGCCCGCCTGCAATACGCGTTTACGCTGGAAAGCCTTAAAAAATATAAGGAAATGGAAACTCAGCTGGAACAGATTTTAGAGAAAAACCCCAAAAATGCCCCGGCGCTTAATTTGTATGCCTATTCGCTGGCCAAGCGGAATATCCGCCTGGAAGAGGCGCAGGAATACATCGCCCGTGCGCTGGCGCTGGCCCCGGAAGACAATTCGTTTATAGACACACAGGCGTGGATTTATTTTAAACAGGGCAAACTGCAGGCCGCGGCGGATTTGCTGGCCGGTATTTCGCCAAAAAACGTGGCCGCGGACGCGGAAATTTCTTATCATATGGGAGCTGTATTGTTCGCCCAGGGGAAAGCGGAAGAAGCCCGCCCCTATTTGGAACGTGCCCGCGGCAAAATTAAAGAAGCCGATAAACTGTATAAGAAACTGCCGGTGCAAAAATAGGAAAACTGCATTTTACAAACCGCGCGGTTCCGCGCGGTTTTTATTTGCATTAATCTTCGGCGTATACGAACAAAAAACCGCTTTGCAGCGAAACGGAAAACGTTTTTCCGGTGGTTTGGTTGCTTAGCGTGCGGCCCGTTCCGCCCAAATGCAGACGCGCATTTTGAAGGGGATATTTAAGCCCTTTTAGGCTTACGCCGCGGCAAACGCGCAGCGGGATAAGGCTTACGCGCGTTCCCGGCCGGCAGGAAAAGCGGCGGCTTTTGTAAACGGGGTAGAATTTCCAGCCCGGGCCGGCAAACGCAAGCGCCATTTTTTGGGCGTAGGGCACTACGGAAAGGAAGTTCCCCAGCGTAAAATCCCACCGGCCGCCCATAAATCCTACCATCGTGCAGGAAGATACGCCGTGCGCGCACAGCCAGTCCAGCGCTTTTTCCAGGTCGGTATTGTTTTGGTTGTTTACGAAAATCAGGTTCTCCGGGCGCACGGCGCGTTTGGCCCGCGCGGAGACTGAATCCAAATCCCCGATAATCACGTCCGGCGTCAGGCCGGCTTGCAGCGCGCGGTCGGCCCCGCCGTCCGCCGCCGCCACCAGCTGCGCTTGTGCGGCCAAGGTTTTGAGAAAAGCGGGATCGTCCGTCTGCCCGTTACCGATAAGTAATGCGTGAAATGCTGGCATTTTTGCTCCTGCGCAGTAAAATTAAAATCACTAGCCCCGTTGCCACGCCGATGTAAAAGGGATCTACGGCTTCCAGCACTTCGTGTTTGCGCACAAAGCGCCACGCCGTCATGGCGGCGGCGCTGGCCAGGGAAGAGAACACAAACAGCCCGTCGCTGATGCGCCCCGGCGACAAATACCCCATCAAAATCGGTACCAGCAAACACGCCGAAAAATACGACCCCAGCACCAGCCAAATCTCTTTAAAACTGCCGTGGAACAGGTGCGCCATCAAAATAGCCAATATCCCCACGGCAAAAATGGCGATGCGGTTGGAAAGAACGACATTTTTAAAGCGGTTTCGCAAGAGGTCAAAACTAAGCGTGTTGGAGGCAATAAACAGAAAGGAATTGAGCGTGGACAAAATGATGGACAAAATACCCGCCACAAAAAATCCGCGCAGCCCCGCCGGCAGCAGCTGGATAGCATAAAAGAAATAAGCCTGCCCCGGCTGGGCCTGCGGCAGGAGCGCCCGCGCATACAGCGAGCCCGCCGTGGTGCACAGGTCAAAGCAAAACCAAATAAACGTGGAAATTAACACGCCTTTTTTGACGACGCTCGGATTTTTGGCGGCAAAACAACGCTGGTAAAAGCTGGGGTCAATAAGCGTAGATAAAGCGATAAACCCCCAAATCAGCGTATTTAGCCACGAGTTGCCGCCCGTTAAGGTAAAGTGGGAAGCCGGCAAATGCGCTTTTAAAAAATCCAGCCCGCCAAAAGTGCCTACGGAAAACACCACCACCAACAGCACCGCACTGCACATGACGAAAAATTGCACCAAGTCCGAAAACACCACCGAGCGGAACCCGCCCCACGCCGTATACAGCCCGGCAAACAGCGTGCCTAAGGCCATCCCCGGCAGTATGCCTATGCCAAAAACCATATGCAAAAACATCCCCAAACTCAGCACATAGGCCACCGGCGTAATGTAGAAGAACGTAAACAGCGCCGCCACTTTGGCTGATTTCGGGCCGAACATCTGCCCCGTCAAATCGGGCAGCGTCATGGATTGATAACGGGCTACTTTTTCGGCGATAAAAAAAGCAAAAATCAAATACGCCGCATACCAAAAAAGCCCCTGGGTTACAAAATTATAAATGCCGTAGTTAAACGTAATTTCATTGACGCCGAAAATCCCGCCGTACCACGTAGCCACCAAGGTGGCCACAAACAGCGGCAGCGTCAGCTGGCGGCCCATGAGCAAATAATCCAGCACGCTAAGGGGTTTTTGTCCCTGCTTCTTTTTTAACCGGCGGTTTCCGTATATGGCCGCACCGGCCGTGGCGGCCAGCACCGCAAAAAAAACGGCCCAATCCGCCCAGTGAAAGTAGGAAACGGTTTTTAATTCATTTAACATAGCTTTTAAAAAGCCCCTTGGCCGGGCCAAGGGGCTTAATTCATTCTACCAAATATAATACGCCGGAATAAGCAGAATCAGCGACAGGGCCACCAGAATCACTTCCAGTTTTAAAAACCATTTCACCCACATCGGGTACGAAATGCCTGCCAACGCCAGCGCCCCCATGGTAACCGGGGCGGTGGGGATAATCGGGTTGCCCCAGCCTTCGCCGAATTGATAGGCCAAAATGACCGTTTGGCGCGAAACGTTTACCAAGTCCCCCAGCGGCACCATAATGGGCATCGTCAGCACCGCCTGGCCCGACCCGGAGGCGATAAAAAAGTTCAGCACCGTCTGGATGACAAACATCGCCTGCGAGGCCAAAATGGGGTGCAGCCCGCCTACGCTTTGCGTCATGGCGTGCAGGAACGTGTCTAAAATATGGCCGTTGGTGGCTACAATTACAATAGAGCGCGCCAGCGCCATCAAAATACACACGCCAATCATGGATTTGGCGCCGTCTATAATGGCGTCGGTCGCCTGATCCAGCGTCAGCTTGCCGAAATAGGCGCACGCAATGGATACGCCCAAAAATACCGCCGCAATTTCAATCATATACCATTGGTAGCGGATGACGCCGTAAAACAAAAGCCCCATCCCCAATACAAACGACGCAATCACGCGTTTGTGGGCGCGGGTAAGGCGGAACGATTCGTCCACCACTACATCGTTGATGATTTTCAGCTCGGCCCGTTTGTCCAAATCCATTTTATAGGTTAAGCTTTTGGTGGGGTTCTTGCGCACGCGTTCGCCGTACCAAGTAAAAAAGCCCGCCACGACCGAGGTGAAAATAAACCAAATGACCACCCGGTACTGCCAGCCGGAATACATGGGCAGCTGGGCAATGGTTTGGGCGATGCCCACGGTAAACGGATTGACGAAGGCCGAAGAAAATCCGGTAAAGGCGCCAATAAACGGGATGGACATGCCGATGACAGTATCATACCCCAGAGAAAGCGCCAGCGGGATAAAGATGGGAATAAAAATCAGCGTTTCTTCTTCCATGCCAAACATCGCCCCGCACAGGGAGAACAGAAACATACACACCGGAATAAACAGTTTCTTGTATTTGGGCCGGCTGGCAAAGAAGAAGCTGACTTTTTTAATCAGCGTATTAATGGCACCCGTGCGCTCAATAATGGTGAACAAGGCGCCCACCACCAAAATAAAAGCAATAATTTCCGCACATTGCGTGAAGCCTTCCACCGGGGCGGAAAGAACGGCGCCAATGCCTTGCGGGTTTTTGGCGACGCTGTGGTAGGAGCCCGCCACCGCATAGGTGCGGCCGTCGGCTTCCACCCGGTCATACAGGCCGGGGGGGACGATCCACGTCAGCGCGGCCACAAACACCATAATGGAGAACACCAAAAAATAGGTGTTGCACAGCATTTTTTTCATTTGTTTTAGTTTTCCTCTTTTTATACAGCGTATTTTTTTGCTTACCAGCATAAAAAGCGTCCCGCCGGCTCAAACACGGGCTTTTTTGCCCAAAAATGCGGCGGGACGCAAAAATCTTATTGCCACTTCATCAAATACGGCGGAATCAGCAGCACAAACGACAACAAGTACATCACGGCCAACAGCGGCAGCATCCATTTAAGCCATTTCGGATACGCAATGCGCGCAAAGCCGATGGCGGCAATGGTTACCGGGTCGGTGGGGATGACCATGTTCATCCAGCTGCCGCCCAGTTGGAAGGCCAGCACCATCGTCTGGCGCGTAATGCCGATTAAATCGGCCAGCGGCGCCAAAATGGGCATGGTCAGCACGGCTTTGCCGGAGCCGGAGGGAATAAAGAAATCAATCACGGTTTGCAGCATCATGGCCGCCCAAGAAGCGCACACCGGGTGCAGCCGGCTGATGGCGCCGGACATCCAGTTAAGCAGTGTATCCAAAATATGCCCGTTGTTGGCAATAATCACAATGGCCTGAGCAAAACACAACAGCATGGCGATTTCCGCCATGCCGCGCACGCCGTCAAAGAAAGCGTCCGTAAATTTTTGCATGCTCATTTTGCCCAAGAATCCGCACAAAAAGCCTACGCCCAAAAACAACGCCGCAATCTCGGTAATGTACCAGCCGCTTGCTTCCAGATTCAGCATTTGCATCAAATCCACGCCCCACATGCCTTTAATCATGGAGCACAGCTGCGGCTTTAACACGCCCGCAATCAGCGTCAGCATGCCTAACCCAAAGGCTACCAGCACCCATTTTTGGCGGCGGGTCATACGGGTTTCTTCTTTGTTGAGTTTTAATTCTTTTCGTTTTTCAATATCAAACTCGTAGGTTAAGCTTTTGGTGGGATCTTTGCGGATTTTGCGCGCATATACGCTCAGCCATGTAATTACCACCGTGGTGCAGATGATCCAGATGATAAAGCGGTAGCCGATGCCCGAATACAGCGGCACTTGGGCAATGCCCTGCGCAATGCCTACGGTAAAGGGGTTGGTAAACGCGGCGGCAAACCCTACCCCCGCGCCGATAAACGGAATGGCGGTGCCGAGGGCGGAGTCGTACCCCAGCGAAAGGGCAAGGGGAATAAAAATGGGAATAAAAATCAGCGCTTCTTCGCACATGCCAAAAGTGGCGCCGCACAACGAAAACACAATAATCCCCAGCGGGATAAACATAAACCGCAAATGGGGCTTGCGCTGAAAGAAACCGCTGGCGGCCTGAATGCCGGCGGCAATGGCGCCCGTTTTTTCCACCACGGCCAGCACACCGCCGATGACCAGCAGAAATACAATTACTTCCGCCGTGTTGGAAAAACCTTGAATCGGGGCTTTGAGTACATCAAACAACCCTTGGGGGTTGGCCGGAACGGGGTGGTAAGTCCCGGCGACGACGACCTGCCGGCCGTCTACGTCCATTTTTTCATAAGCGCCGCTGGGCACGATCCACGTCAGCGCCGCCACGACCGCCACGATGGAAAGGATAATGGCGAACGTGTTGAGTTTGATTTTGGACAGAATTTTAGACATTTCTTTTCTGTGTTTCCTCTGTGTGGTTTTAAAATAAATAACAATTAAATATTTTACTAAATAACCTCCCTTGCGTTGTATTTTATTTTTTTGCTTGCGTATAAGATTTTCTGTTGGCGCGCCCCGCTATTTTATATACTCTTACTATATGCTCTATATCGTCCCCACCCCGATCGGCAATCTGCAGGACATTACCCTGCGCGCTTTGGAGGTTCTCAAAACCGCCGATGCCGTCTTGTGCGAAGATACGCGCCGCACCCAGATTTTGCTGTCTCATTTCGGCATTTCCAAACCGACTTACCGCTATAACGAAAACGACGACCGTTCGGTGGCCCGGTGCCTGGAGGCACTAAAAAGCGGCAAAACCTGCGCCTTGGTGTCGGACTGCGGCACCCCGTGTATTTCCGACCCGGGGTGGAAACTGGTAAAACAAGCCGTGGCGGAAGGGATAAAAGTATCTTCCCTGCCGGGGCCCAGTGCGGTGGCGTGCGCTTTGGCGGGGGCGGGCATTACCGGGGGGGCGTTTACGTTTTTGGGCTTTTTGCCGCGCAAGCCCGGCAAGGCCGCCAAACTGATTGCGTCCGCTTATGCGCTGCAGCACCCGGTGGTGCTGTACGAGTCGCCTTACCGCGTGGTGAAAATGCTGCAGCTGATTGCCGATACGCTGGGCAAAGAAACGCCGGTTATTTTGGCGCGGGAGCTTTCAAAAGTATACGAAGAATGGCTGCGCGGCACGGCGCAGCAGTTGGCAGAAAATTTGAGCAAAAAACAAAAAGTGCTGGGAGAATTTGTAATGATTATTGACCGTCCGGCCGCTGACGGGCGGGAGGAAGAAGATGCGCAAGACGCTTGTTTTTAAAACAGAAGAAATGACGCCGGAATATATGTTGCGGGCGGCCCAAGACCTTGAAAAAGGGGCCCTGGCCGTACTGCCTACAGACACCGTATACGGCATTGGCACCGGCGCGTTTTGCGAAACGGCGATAGCGGAAATTTACCGCATTAAAGAGCGGCCGGCTGCTTCGCCGCTGCAAATTTTAACGGGTTCTTTACGCCAAGCCCATCAAGTGGCCACGTTTTCGCCGGCGGCCGAAAAATTGGCGCAGGCCTATTGGCCCGGTGCGCTGACGGCCATTGTGCCGCCCTCCGATAAAGGCAAGCCGCTGGCGCGCGGGTTTGCGGGGCTGGGCATTCGGGTGCCGGGGAATGCTTTTTTGGTTAAATTGCTGTCCCTGATGCAAGCGCCTATGGCGTGCACCAGCGCCAATTTGCACGGCCAGCCCGTCTTGACGGATGAAAAAAGCATTTTGGAAACGTTTACGGGAAAAGTGGATTATATCTTTTTGGGCGGAACGCTTAGCCCCACGGCTTCCAGCGTGGTGGATCTGACGGGAGAAAAACCCGTTTTGCTGCGGGAGGGAGGAATTGCCCGCGCGGCGCTGGAGCAGACAATGGGGATTGCGTTGCAGGAAAAAAAGGAGGCATAACCGATGACGCTATGGCAAATTCTGGTTTCTTATTCCTTGTTGGTGGCGGCGTCTTTGTCGCTATTGACGTATTGGATTACCAAAAAATTCGTGCTTAAAAAAATGCACCGCACCATTATGAAGGCGGAACATAATTACCAGCAGCAAATTGCCACCCTGCAGATGCAGCTTTCGGGCAAAGTAAATGTACTGGAAAGCATGGTGGAAAAGCTGCGCCTTTCCAACCAGGAGCTGAACCGGTTAAACGAAATCCGTTCCAAATTTATGTCTATCGTGGCGCACGATCTGCGCCAGCCGCTTTCTTCCATTCAAGGCTTTACCTCCGTATTGATGATGGATAACCCGCAAGGCGGCGGAAATAACGACCAGACCGCCCTGAACAACATTCTAAAAGCGACGGACAATATGAATATGCTAATGGCGGATTTAATGGATATTTCCATGATTGAATCCGGCCGCTTCAAAATGGACGCCCAGCCGTTTAATTTTAACGCACTGTTAAACGATGTTATTACCTTGCAGGCCGTAAATGCCCAGAAAAAAGGCATCTTTTTGCAAAAATGCGAATATCCCGCCGAAGTAACCGTAGTGGCCGACCGCTTTCGCATTTCGCAGGTGCTTAATAATTTAATCGGAAACGCCATTAAATTTTCGCCGCAGGGAGGAAGAGTGGAAGCGTGGTTTTATGTATTAAACGGGATGCTCACCTTTAAAGTGGCAGACAACGGCCCGGGCCTGCTGCACACGGAAAAAGAAAAAGTGTTCCAAAAGTTCCACCAGTCCGAAAATAACCGCAGCCTTAAAAAACAAGGCTGGGGATTAGGGCTTTCTATTGCGCAGGAAATTGTAAACGCCCACGGCGGGGAGATTGGCGTGGAAAGCGCCGGGCTGGGGCAGGGATCCGTGTTTTGGTTTTCTATTCCGCAGAAGCCTTCCGGCGCGGCAGCGGACAAAGCGCCGATTCCCAATGTGGAAAAAAAGACTATTCTGGCCGAATAAAACCGCCCTTTTGGCACATCACGCCCGCCTGCAGGCGGGCGTTTTTGTTGGTAAATGCGCCGAGGCGGCCGCCGTTTGCAAAGAAGCGCCGCAGCCAAACGGGGCCGCTTTCATAAAAAAACTCCGCATCAAGCGGAGTGAAAAGGAAGCAGCCGATACCCCGGATTCTGTCGGCCCTTGCGGGCCGGGATAACCATTACTCTAAGCGGCCTACTTGGTTGCAAACGCGGGCCGCGTGTGAACCGGTTTGGCCTTGCTCCGTGCGGGGTTTGCCTTGCCGCGTTTATTGCTAAACGCGCGGTGCGCTCTTACCGCACCCTTTCACCCTTACCCTTGCGGGCGGTATTTTTTCTGTTGCACTTTCCGTCCAGCGGGGTAATCTGGCCCCGCCGTCCCGTCCTTTCGAACGGCGCACTGCCCTGTGGAGTCCGGAAGTTCCTCCCCCAAGCCGGAATTGGCCGGGAGCGGTTATCTGGGCTGCTTTTCTTATTGTAGCAAAAAGCGGTTACAGCTCGCCAAACAAGTCCGGTTGGTGCGGCTTTTTGAGGGTGCGCTTGGAAGCGGGTTTGGCCGGGGCGGTTTGCCGTTGTACCGGTTTTACTTCTACACCGTTTACGATATTTTCCCGCGGGGCGGGGGGGAGCTCTTCGTCCTGCGGCAGGCGGACGATAGGATTAAATCCGACGGACTGCTTGGCGTCCATGGCTTTATTGGCCAAGGCGTCGGGCGCTTTATTGAGGTGGCGCAGCACATGCTGCATATGAATGGTAAACGGGGCGGCCAGGCGGCGGATGACGGCCATGCGGGCCGCCAAGTCCGGATGTTTTATTTTGTATTCGCCTAAAAATTGTTTAACTAAAAGCAACGAATCCGATTGAATAAAAAGCTCCGTTGCGCCCAGTTCTTTGGCTTTAATCAAAGCCAGCTTCAGGGCGGTGTATTCGGCCTGATTATTGGTGCAATGCGGCATAAAGTGCCCTTCCTGCGCCAGTATGGCGCCATCTAGGGAACAGATCACGTACGCCGCGGCGCCGGGGCCGGGGTTGCCGCGGGAACCGCCGTCAATGTTTATTTTTACTTGCATAGGGGTATTGTATCAAAATAAGGGCTTATTCGTATTTAAGCGCGTCCACCGGTTTGAGTTTGGAGGCTTGGTACGCCGGGTACAGCGCAAATAAAAAACTGGTGGCCAGCGCCAGCAGCACAGCGGTAGCGATTACCCACCAGGAAGATGTCATTTGGGCGGCATTGTCCGCCATGTGCACAACGGCCAGGTATCCCAGCACAATGCCGCCTGCTGCGCCGCACAGACCCAAGAGCAAGGCTTCCACTAGAAACTGAACCAAAATATCCAACCGGGTGGCTCCTAGCGCGCGGCGGATGCCGATTTCCCGCGTGCGGGAAAAAATGATTACCATCGTAATGTTCATAATTCCAATCCCGCCCGCAATCATCGCAATTAAACCGATAAAAAACATAGAACGCAAATTGTACCACGCCGTTTTGCGCGCGAGGAGCAATTCATTTCGGAATAAACGGATATTGGGATTAAATTGGCGCCCAAACTGCTGGCGGAGAAAAGAAGTCAGCTCCGCTTGGGCCAAATGGGCGGTTTTTTCATCGCCGGTAACAATCCGCAAGTCGGTAGAAGCATATTCCAACCGATAGGGAAGCATTTCGCCCCAGGTGGAGTAAGGAATTAAAATTAATTGACGTCTTTCTTGGTCTCTGGCGGCCCGGAAATCTTTTTCCACGCGCGGCGCCCGCAGAATGCCCACAACCGTAAAAGTTTCTCCGTTTAAGGTAATTTGTTGGTTCAGCAGATTGATGTGTTTGGCCATGTCCTCCAGTTTTGTGTCCACGCCGTGATTGTCCCATAGAAAGTACATGTCACGCAGATTTTTTTCCCGGGGGTATACGATGATAACCGCTACCCGGTGTTTGTTTTCTATATCCTGCCAATTAAAAAAACGGCCTTCCACCTCATAGTTGAAGGCGCTGTCCATCCAGGAAGGAAGCACCCCCTCCATGGAAAACCCGCTAAAAGGTTGTTCTTTATAAGACGCCAGAACGAAAGCTTCCTCCGTGCGCAGCGAGACGGATGATCCCGGCGGCAGTACCTGCATCAGCTGCCGGTGCTGTTCCATCGAGATGGGCCGGTCCACCTGGGAATCCAGCCGGCCCGTGCCGGATATTTCGGCGGTGCGATTTATATTCCGGTAGTTCTGGCTGAGAATGCTTAACGTGTAGAACGTGGTGGCAATGCCGATTGCAATGGCAAACACGCTTAAAAAACTGCGCATTTTATGGCTTATAATTTCGGCCCAGCCGGTAACGATTAAATCGGGCAGTTTCATACGATTTTACCGTCCTTCATGCGGATGATGCTCCGGGCGCCGGCGGCAATTTTTTCGTCGTGTGTAACCATAATAATGGTCAGCCCGTTTTGGTTTAGCTCTTGCAGCAAATTCAAAATTTCCGCTCCGGATTTGGAATCCAAATTGCCGGTGGGTTCGTCCGCCAAGATAATTTCCGGCCGGTTGGCCAAGGCCCGCGCGCAAGCTACACGCTGGCATTGCCCGCCGGAAAGCTGCAAAGGGGTGTTTTCGGCCTTTTGCTCCAAGCCTACCCGGCGCAGCAGTTCGCGCGCGCGGGGCAAAATTTCCTTGCGGGGAATAAGGCTGTTGTAGCGCATGGGAAGGGCGATGTTCTGCAGGACGGAAAGCTTGGGCATTAAATTAAACGACTGGAAAACAAACCCGATGTTGTTGCAGCGCAGCCGGGAACGGACAAAATCCTTCATATGAGCGGTTTTGACGCCGTTTAACAGATATTCGCCGGAGGTCGGCTCATCCAATAACCCCAAGATATTCAGCAGCGTGCTTTTGCCGCAGCCGCTGGGGCCCATAATGGAAACAAAATCCCCTTTTTCTATATCCAGCGACACATCATCCAACGCGCGGAAAGATTGCGTGGTTTCATAAATTTTTACCAGATGTTCGCAATGAATTACCATGATTCTCCGTACGGCAGGTCTATCAGTATTTGTTCGTTTTCTTGCAGGCCGCTGGTAATTTCTACGGTGGTATCGCTTGCCAGCCCGGTGGTTACTTCCGTCTTGTCGGCTTTATTTTTGCCCCGGTATTTAAACACATAGCTTTTTCCGGCTTTTTCAAAAAGAGCGTTGGCCGGAATCGTTAAGGTGTTTTCTTTTTTTTGCAGCACAACCGTGACATTAGTGTTTACCCCCAGCAAAATGTTTTGGCCGTTGCGGGGGAGCTCCACCAACACCAAAAAGCCTTTGTTGTCGCTCCAGCGGTCGCCGGTTTTCTCTATTTGGGTGGAAATATGGGTAATTTTGCCTTGCATCGGTTGGGCCTTTTTCCCCAGCGAAAGGACTTCCACCTCGGCCGGCATGCCCTTCTTTAACATCAGCACTTGGGTTTCGCTTACATACAGCGGAATGACCAGCGTATCCGTATTGACCAGGCGCAAAAAACAGGTGGCGTTTTCGGTATTGTCGTAAGAACCTTCCAGAAAGGTGCCCGGCCGGGGGAGCGATAAATCCCGCTCGGACAGATCTTTGTCATAATCCCGTGAATCGGCATGGCACTTGACCACGGTGCCGGCCGCCGGTGCATAAATGGGCACGGGTTTAAAGTCTTCAAATTCGTTTCTCCCGGGCTTAATAAGGCCTAATTTCTGCCCTTTTTTTACCTGATCGCCTTCTTTTACGTATACGGCTTGCAGAATGCCGCTGGGTTTGGAAGTTACTTTGATATCTTGCTTGGCCATGACCGTTCCTTGGCTTTTAAGAAAGATTTCCACCGACCCTTTTTTAACGGATACGATGTCTTCCGGCATAATCACATCCCCTTTGAGTTTTGCAATCAAAGGCTTTACGCCCCACATCCACCCGCCAGCCACTACGGCTGCCGCCAGCAGTAAAAACAAAATCGGTTTCCAGATGCGTTTTAACATTTTTTTAATCATAACCCCTCCGGTTTGTAATCATAAAGCTGTTCTCCCAAGGCGTACTGGTAGCGCAGGCGGGAGAGCGTCAGCTCGGAAAGCAAGGTGGCGTAATCCACCTGTGCGGAAATTAATTCTTGGCGGGCCACCGTCAGGTCGGTGGCTCCCATCAGCCCGTTTTTGTATTTCAGTTGGGTGGCGTCAAATTTTTCGGTGGCCGTCTGCAGGCGCAGTTTGGAGATTTCCAGCGAGCGCATTTTGAGGGCAAGCGTATTGCGCGTTTCCACCACGTCGTCGCGCAACGAGCGCAAAAACTGCTCGTATTCCAGATGGGCGTTTTGGTTGGTCAGCCGGACGTTTTTACGTTCGCGGTATTTATTAAAATACAGAAAACCGATGTCAAACGAAATGCCCGCCGAAACGCCGTAGTTATAATCCCACTTTTCGTGGGCGGAAAAGCTGCGGCCGGTGTTGGCGAACAAATCCACAAATACGGAGGGAAGCGTGTTGAGGTTGCCCAGCGTTTGGGTAATGTCGCTTTGCTTGAGGCTCAAGCGGCGGGTTCGGGCGTCGTAGCGGTGCGCGATGGCGGTGGTAAGGTCTTGATCCAAGGGGGGAAGAGGGGGCAAATCTTGGGAGATATTTTCATCCAATTGGGCCGGCGCTTCCACCGGGCGGTTGATGGCTATGTTGAAATTTTTAAGGGCGTTTGCATAATCATTCTGCGCCGAAAACAGGGCAAGCTGGCTGCTGCGCCAGTTGGTTTCGCTGGAGAGCAAATCGGAGCGGGTTTTTAAGCCGTTTTCGTATAAAATTTTATCTTGTTTGTATTGGCGGAAGGCCACGTCCAAATCTTCCTGATACACCTGCAGAAGTTTTTGGCTTAACAACAAATTGTAATAGGTTTGCGCGGCTTCCAATACATATTGCTGGACGGCGGAATCGTAATTAATTTTTGCCACTTGCCAATCCAGGGATTCTATTTTGTAATTCAGCACATCTTTGCCGCTGTTAAATACATTCCACGAACCCTGCGCTTGGCCGAAAGAATCCCCGTGCTGGACATCTTCCCACGAAGAAAAATAATAATCCCGCCCCCACTGTTCCGAGGCGGTTACGCTGAGGGAAAACGACGGCAGAAACGCGCTTGTAAAAGCGTTTTTGTAATCATTGTATGTCATGGAGAGCTTGTTCGTTTCAACTTGCAGCTGGGGAGAGGTGGCCAGGTAGCGGGCAATATATTGCTGCAAGGTAAAAGAACGTTCAGCGGTGCCGGCATTGCCGGCTAAGGCGGTTTGAGAGGAAAAAGACAGCCCCGCTGCCGCGCTAGCGCACAAGAGACATAAAATACACCCTAATATTTTATGCATAGATCTTCCTTGAAAATGATATTTATTATAACAAATCCTCGTCAGGTTTCGTATAATAAAACAGTTGACCCGAAAAGGTATATGATGAAACTGAGAAAAAGAAAACTGCATTTGAAATTAAAATGGGGGCTGCTGCCGGGGGTAATCTGTGCAATTGCGCTTGGGATCGGGTGCGGCCTGTTTTTCCCGGACTGGCTGGTGCGCGTCGCCCTTACGTTTAACGGGTTGTTCGGGAATTTTTTGGGATTTATCATCCCGTTATTGATTGTGGGCCTGGTGGCGCCCGGCATTGCGGAGTTGGGGCGCAGCGCGGGCCGGCTGTTGCTGATTACCACGGTGTTGGCGTATGGGTTTACGCTGGCGTCGGGCTTTTTTAGTTACGGTGTGTCGGAAGCGGTGTTTCCGTATTTGTTGGAAACGTCTTCCCAAACGGCGCAGTTTGCGGCTGCGGCGGAGTTAAAGCCGTATTTTACGGTGGCCATGCCCCCCGTGATGGACGTGATGAGCGCCTTGGTGCTGGCGTTTACGCTGGGGCTGGGGATGGCGGTCATACAGGGCAGCCGTTTAAAAGGCATTATGTGGGATTTTCGCGATATTATTGACCGCGTCATCGCGCGGGTGATTATTCCGCTGCTTCCGTACTACATTTTTGGCATTTTTTTAAATATGACGGTTTCCGGCCAGGTGGTGGCGGTGCTGGGCGTATTTGCCAAAATCATCGTGTTGATTTTTGCCATTACGGCGGTGATGCTTTTCTTGCAGTTTGCGGCGGCCGGCGCGGCGGCGGGGAAAAATCCGTTTGCCATGTTAAAAACGATGTCGGTAGCGTATATGACGGCCTTGGGCACGCAGTCCTCCGCGGCGACGATTCCCGTCACCCTCAAGCAAACCGTCAAATTGGGCGTGCGAGAAGAAGTGGCCGGCTTTGTGGTGCCGCTGTGTGCAACGATTCACTTGTCCGGAAGCACCATGAAAATTGTGGCCTGCGCGCTGGCTATTTTGTTTATGAGCGGGACTCCCATGCCGTTTGCCCGGTTTGCCGGATTTATTTGCATGCTGGGAATAACCATGGTGGCTGCGCCGGGGGTGCCGGGCGGCGCCATTATGGCGGCGCTGGGCATTTTGCAAAGCATGCTGGGCTTTTCCGAGGCGGAGCTGGGGCTGATGATTGCGCTCTATATCGCGATGGACTCGTTTGGCACGGCCTGCAACGTAACGGGGGATGGCGCTATTTCGGTAATTGTGGATAAAATTTATTCCCACCGGGCGCCGCAGGCGGCCCCCAAAATGCCGCCCTCGCCGGGCAACCCGCAGGGCATACGCATTGGATAAAGAGTTTAACAAATAAAAAACGGAGAGGGAAAAATCCTCTCCGTTTTTTATTTAAAGGAACGCTTACACGAGCCCTTGGTCTATCATCGCGTCGGCCACTTTTATAAAACCGGCGATGTTGGCCCCCGCCATATAATTGCCTTTCATGCCGTATTCTTCGGCGGCGGAAAGACAGCTGTGGTGGATGTTGTTCATAATGCGCTGGAGGTATTGGTCTACTTCTTCGCGCGTCCAATATACGCGCATGCTGTTTTGCGTCATCTCCAGGCCCGATACGGCCACGCCGCCCGCGTTGGAGGCTTTGCCGGGCGAATACAAAATGCCCGCCTTTTGGAAGGCTTCAATCGCGCCCGGTGTGCAGGGCATATTGGAACCTTCGCAAATGCATTTGCAGCCGTTTTTCAAAAGCAGTTTTGCGTCTTCGGTGTGCAGTTCGTTTTCGCAGGCGGTGGGGCAGGCCACGTCGCACGGAATGTCCCACGTTTTAGTGCCGGGGCGGAAATGCGCACCTTTGAATTTTTTGTCGTACTCTTTTAAACTGCCGCGGCGGACGAAGACCAAATCTTTCAGAAAAGCCAACTTTTCGGCGTCCACGCCGTTTTCGTCGTAAATGCTGCCGTCGTAGTCCATAAATCCGACCACTTTCCCTCCCAGCTGGGTCAATTTTTCAATGGCGTAAATGCCCACGTTTCCCGTACCGGACACGATGCACGTTTTGTGCTGCAGGCTGTCGCCTTTGGTGGCCAGCATATTCTGCGCAAAATACGCCACGCCGTAGCCGGTGGCTTCCGGCCGCAGCAAGCTGCCGCCCCAGTTGGGCTTTTTGCCGGTGAATGCGCCGGTAAAATCGTTGGTCAGCTTTTTGTACTGCCCGAACATGTACCCGATTTCGCGCGCCCCGCAGCCTAAGTCCCCGGCGGGGATGTCGGTATGGTAGCCGATGTGGTGGTACAGTTCGTTGATAAACGAATGGCAAAAACGCATGACTTCACTGTCGGACTTGCCGCGCGTGTCAAAATCGCTGCCGCCTTTGCCGCCGCCCAAGGGAAGGGTGGTTAAACTGTTTTTAAATACTTGTTCAAAACCTAAAAATTTTAGTACGTCCTGCGTAACCGTTTCGTGAAAGCGCATACCGCCTTTGTAGGGCCCCAAAGCGCTGTTGTATTGCACGCGGAACCCGCGGTTGACGTGAATTTCGCCTTTGTCATCCTGCCACGGCACGCGGAAGATAATGGTGCGTTCCGGTTCCACAATGCGTTCCAAAATACGTTCTTTTATATAGATTGGTTTTTGCTCCAGCACGGGTTTTAACGTGCTGACGACTTCAAATACGGCCTGATGAAAAACTTTTTGGGCGGGGTCTCTTTTGGTTAGTGCCGCCAGGAACTGCTCGGTGTAAGTATTGGTATCCATAGCCTCTCCTTTTGGGTATTGCTACCCCCATTATAAACATATCTTTGGGGGAAAGCAAGGGGGATTTTCGGTATGAAATATGATAAGATATACACACATAAACCGCCCCCGGGGCCTGAGGAGCAAGATATGAAATTATCCCCCAATATGGAAGACTATTTGGAAGCCGTTTCGCTGTGCGCCAACAGCGAAGGCGTGGCCCGGGTGAGTGATATCCGCGATATGTTGGGCGTCAAAACGCCCAGCGTAACCGGGGCCATGAAAGCGCTGGCGCAAGGGGGATACGTGCGCCACCAGCCCTACAGCGGCATTGAACTGACCGTAAAAGGCCGCCGCGCCGCCGAAGACGTAAAAAAACGCCACGCCATTTTAAGCCGCTTTCTTACCCAGGTCATCGGTGTGAGCCCCAAAATTGCCGATATGGACGCCTGCAAAATGGAGCACGCCGTCAGCCGCGAAACTCTGGAAAAACTGCACGACTACCTGCGCAAACAGACCGGCGAAAAATAACCTTTCCCGCCGGACGGAAGGGATGCCGCGCTTGAGCCGCTTTTGCCGGCGTATTTGCGAAAGGGGGGCATAAGCCCGGGCTCCCGCGCGAAAAAAGCCCTTAAATTTTCTATAATGTAAATATCCTTAATATATACGGAGTGAACGACTATCATGGCAAAAAATAAGTATTCCCATACCGTTTTGCTGCCCAAAACGGATTTCCCGATGCGCGCAGGTCTTGCGCAGAAAGAACCCAAAATCTTGGAGTTCTGGCAGTCCATCCATCTCTATGAAGCAATGCTTAAAAAGAACGAAGCCGGCAAACATTTTGTTTTGCACGACGGCCCGCCCTATGCCAACGGGAAAATTCACATCGGGCACGCTCTGGATAAAACCATTAAGGATATTATTATTAAAAGCCGCGCAATGACGGGGTATTATACGCCCTACGTCCCGGGGTGGGACTGCCATGGCCTGCCCATTGAACAGGCGCTTTTAAAAGAATTGAAACAAGACAAAAAGCACATCACCGATGTGCCGGCCTTCCGCAAAAAAGCCCGCGCCTTTGCCGCTAAATTTATTGATTTGCAGCGCCAAGGCTTTAAACGCTTGGGCGTGCAGGGCGATTGGGACAACCCGTATCTTACCATGTCCCCTCGCTACGAAGGCATTACGATCGGCGTATTTTTGGATTTGATCGAAAAAGGCTACGTGTATAAAGGGCAAAAAACCATTACGTGGTGTTCCCACTGCGAAACGGCCTTGGCCGACGCCGAAACGGAATACAAAGACGTTAAATCTTCTTCCATTTATTTGCGTTTTAAATTGGTAGATCCCAAAAAAGAAATCTTTGGCGATTTGGATTACACCAAACCCGTCAGCCTGGCGGTCTGGACGACCACCCCGTGGACGATCCCTTCCAACATGGCGGCCGCCGTGTCCAATACCGAAGATTACGCCGTTTTAAAAGACGAAAAAACCGGCGAATACTACATTGTGGCCGAAAAATTGGCCGAAGAATTTTTGAAAAATACCGGGTTGGATTGCACGCAAGCCGGCAAAGTGGCCGGAGCGGACTTGGTGGGATTAAAATACTATCATCCGCTGACGCATAAAGAAAACCCCGTCATCTGGACGGACTTTGTAACGATGGACGCCGGGGTGGGTATCGTGCACATCGCGCCCGGCCACGGCGAGGACGACTTCCGCGCCGGCAAACAATGGGGCTTGGAAACCTTCTGCCCCGTGGACGAAAAAGGCTGCTACACCAAAGACGCGGGCGTGTTTGAAGGCATGCACGTGTTTGACGCCAACCCGCTGATGGTGAAAAAGCTAGACGAACTGGGAGCGCTTATTAAAGAGCAGGAAATCACCCACAGCTACCCGCATTGCTGGCGCTGCCACAACCCCATTATTTTCCGCGCCACGGAACAGTGGTTTATGAGCATTGACAAAGACGGCCTGCGCCAGAAATTAATGGATAATCTGTCCAACGTCAAATTCTATCCCGCCGGCGGCGAAGAGCGGATGCGCTCCATGATTGCGCTGCGGCCGGATTGGTGTCTTTCGCGCCAGCGCTTTTGGGGCACCCCGGTAACGGTGCTGTACTGCAAAAAATGCGGCAAGCCGCAGGTAAACCACGAGCTGTTTGCATTTATTAAAGAACGCGCGATGAAAGAAGGCTCTGATTTTTGGTTTATTGACCCGGTGGAAAAACTGATGCCGCAAGGATATCACTGTGAATGCGGATGCGGGGAATTTCGCAAAGAAACCGACATCTTGGACGTATGGCTGGATTCGGGCGTATCGTGGGCGGCCGTGGTGAAAGACCGCGGCATGTCCTTCCCGGCGGACGTCTATTCCGAAGGCTCCGACCAGCACCGCGGCTGGTTCCAAAGTTCGTATATTCCTTCCTTCACATTGGAAGGAACGGCGCCTTTCAAAACGATTTTAACGCACGGCATGGTGCTGGATCAGCAAGGCCGCCCGATGCACAAATCGCTGGGCAACAGCGTAGACCCCGAGGACGTCATCAACAAATACGGCGCTGACATTTTGCGCCTGTGGGTGGCCTTCTCCGACTATCAGGGCGACGTGCGCATTTCCGACGAGATTTTAGGCGGCCCGGTGGACACCTACCGCAAAATCCGCAACACGGTGCGCTATGCCTTGGGCAACCTGTCCGATTATGACCCGGCCCTGCACCGCGTGCCCGCCAAAGAATTGGCGGAGATGGATCAATATATGCTGGGCCGGCTGAACGAGTTAATCCAGGAAGTGCATGCCGGCTACAGCGAGTTTAACTTCCGCCGCGCCATCCGCGCGATTACGGATTTTTGTATTTTGGATCTGTCTTCGTTTATGCTGGACGCTTCCAAAGACCGCCTGTACACGCTGGGGGCTTCGTCTGCGGCGCGCCGCAGCGCCCAGACGGCTCTGGCCGAAATTGCCGTTACGCTGCTGCAGCTCATGGCGCCGGTGCTTTCGTTCACCGCCGAAGAAGCCTGGCAGGAACTGCGCAAAACCGCCTTGGGGCGCGACTTGCCGCAGAGCATTTTCCTTTCCAACATGCCGGCCAACGCTTCCATGATTCCGGACGTGAAACTGGAAGAAAAGTGGAACAAAATCCGCCGTGTGCGCGAAACCGTGCAGAAGGTGTTGGAAGAAACCCGCCAGAAAGGGGTAATTGGTTCTTCGCTGGAAGCTAAGGTAACTTTTAAAACTTCCAATCCGGAAATGAAGGCGTTTTTAGAAGATACAAAAGCCCTGTGGCCGGAAATTGCCATCGTGTCCGAAGTGGAAATTGCGGACGGAAAAGAAGAATTGGAAGTAACGGCGGAGCACGCCGCCGGCCAAAAATGCGCCCGTTGCTGGCAGTGGAAACGCGAAGTGGGTTCCGTGCCCGGCCATGCGGATTTGTGCGCCCGGTGTGCGGACGTGCTGGAAAAAGAGGGAATTAAAGTAGAGGAAGAGGAACAAGTCCGTGCGTAATCTCTGGACAAGAGCGTTTGCCTGGATGAAAGAAAACAACATGCTCTTAAGCGTGGTGGCGGGGATTTTCCTGCTGGATCATATCACCAAGGTGGCCGCTTTTTTCTATTTGCCCGATCACTCGGTGGAGGTGCTTCCGTTTTTCCATTTAACCTATGTGGAAAATACGGGGGCCGCCTTCGGTCTGATGCAAAACGGCAATTTCCTGCTGATTTTTATTATGCTGGCTATTATCGCCTATATTATTATCAGCTGGCGGGAATTATGTTCCTACGGAAGCCTGGTAAAATGGGGCGCCGTATTTATTTTGGCGGGTGCATTGGGCAATCTTTATGATAGAATACTGTTAGGATTTGTTGTGGATTTTTTGGATTTTCGGGTTTGGCCCGTATTTAATGTAGCTGATTCTTTTATCACGGTGGGCGGTTGTATGTTTGTGCTTTCCTTATTCATGCACCGCAGAAAAAAACGGGAGGGACAATGAAAAAAATCTTAGGCTGTGCCGCGGCCGTTTTGCTGTTGGCGGCGTGCGGAGACGGAAACGAACGCCTTTTTAAACAGGCCCAGTTGGCAACCTCTAAGGGAAATTATACCCAAGCCATGCAGTTGTATTCGCGGCTCCTTAAGCAAGATCCCAAAAATGCTTCTGCCCTGGCCAACCGCGGTATTTTATGGGAACGCCTTCCGTTTGAAAATGAAAAAGAACGCGCCAAAAACCGTGCATATGCGGAGCAGGATTATTTAAAAGCCATTGAGGCCAACCCCAATATCCCGCAGATATATAACAATTTGGGCGCTTTGTATATTGATATGGGCCGCTATGTGCCGGCCGTTTATTATTTGACCGATGCCATTAACCAGGATCCCCAATATTTTACGGCATTGATGAACCGCGCCATTGCCTACGTTCATCAGGGCCGGGTGATGGATGCGTTGGCGGATTTTAACCGGGCGTTTCGCATCCGGCAGGACGAACCGCTGCTGTACTTAAACCGCGGATTAGCGTACTTTGCCGCCGGCCAATACGAATTGGCGCTGGATGATTATACCTACCTGATTTCCCTCACGCCCAATGACGCCCGCCCGTATTTGGAACGCGCCAGAGCTTTTATTAAAGCGGGCTATCCGGCGCAGGCGTATGCGGATTTGGAGGAGGCCGTCTCCATTAAACCTACCTATGCGTTGGCCTATTATTATATGGGAGACTTAATGTTCCGCCGCGGCGAGACGGACTATGCCTTGGGGCTTTTGGTAAAATCCAAGGAGCTTGCCAGCCAGTATGTGCCCACGTATGATTTAATGGGGGATATGCTTTCGGTGGAAGATCCCGTAGCGGCCACGGCAAACTATATGGTAGCCAAAAAGCTGGATCCGGCCCATGCCGCCAAGTATGACCGCAAAATCAGCTTAATGCGTACGGAAGAAGGCCGCCAACGCGTATTGGCGGAGCGCTTTTTCCCTAATTAATTATGTCAGAAACAACTACTGCTATTTCCCGCCCGGAGCCGGCCGCACTTTCTGTGCCGTCCCGGGCGTTTACATACCGTTTTTTTCTTTCCTCCTGTTTTTTGGTGCTGGTGCTTTTTTCGCTTACCTTCCGCCATTCCGGGGTGGGAATTTTTATTTTAGGACTGATGAATTTTCTCTTTTGCGCCGATGTGCTGGTGCGTTCGGCCGGCAAAGACATTTGGGCAGGGCGTTTTAGTTTTGCCGTTTTAGTCAGCGTGTGCGCGGGGGCCGGGTTCTTGTATGCGTCTTTTAATACGTTTCTTACCGTTCAACTCTTCGGCCCGTCTGTGGATTTATTTTTGTATTCCGGGCTGTTGATTACGCTGGGCCTGTGGGCGGAACGCCGCCTGAGCCGTGAGAAAGAAAAGGCCCGCGTTTTTATTAAAAAAATAGATGATTTTTTGCCCAAATCCGGCCGTTTGTGCGTGGGAAGACAATTCAGAAAAGTATTTGCCGGCGAGCTGAAAAAAGGCGATTTGATTTTTGTAAAACCGGGGGAACGGCTGGCGGCGGACGGAATTGTCCGCCAGGGGAAAACCTCCATTGACGAACAGCTGATTACCGGCAATATGCTGCCGACCTCCAAAACGGAAGGCAGCCGGGTGTATGCGGGAACGCTGAACAAATCGGCGGAAATATATGTGGAAGTAACGGAAGTGCTGGCGTCTTCGGCGCTGATGAGCGTGATTGACGCCATTAAAAAGGGGGAATTGCTGCGCAGTAAATTTAAAAGCGCTTTGGATTCTTTTTCCGGGTGGGTGTTGCTGCTGCTGATGCTGGCGGCGGGGGGAGTATATGGGTTTTTGCTCTACACGCACGGCGCCGGGCAATGGTTTCACTATTCGGGTATTTTCCTTTTTATTTTAGCGGCGGGCTGCCCGGCCGCGCTTGTGTTTGCGGCGGTGTTTCCTTCCTTTTTTACGCGTTCCGGCGCACGGGCCCGCAAAATTAAAATTCAAAATGTGTACGCCCTGGAAGAGTTGGCCCAAGCCGATACGGTGTTTTTTGATAAAACCGGCACGCTGACGTATGGCGAATTGCGGGTGTCGGGCGTGTATCCGGCCAAAAAAATATCGGAGCGGCAGCTGCTGGAAGCGATTGCTTCGGCCGAACAATTGGTGGACGGCCCGTTTGCAGATGCCATCAATTTGTATGCCAAAGAGCATAAAGTAAAAACACAGCGGGTGTTGTGCTTTGACGTGTTGCCCGGATTAGGCGTACAGGCCACCTGCGGGGAAGATAAAATCTTGGCCGGGCGCACCCAATGGCTGGAAGAACAGGGCATTAAAACTTCCGCCAAAATCGCCACGGCGGCGGAGGCGGTGGTATGCGTGGCCCGGAACGGGAAATTTTTGGGTTTTTTGACCCTGTCGGACGAACTGCGCCCCGGCGCCAAGGAAACGGTGGCGTTGCTTAAGGCTCTTGGAAAGGACGTAATTTTAATTTCAGGCGACAATGAAGTTTCCGTAGGCGTCATTGCGCAAGAAGCGGGAATTGAAAAAATGAATTTTAATGTACTGCCCAAAACCAAGGCGGAAATTGTGTCCAATTTGCGCGGGTTGGGGAAAAAAGTGGTCATGGTGGGAGACGGGTTTAACGATATTATCGCGTTGCTCAAGGCCGACGCCGGAATCGTATTTTCATCCGGGCGCAATGTGTACAACAATTGGGTGGATATTATTGTTAAACGGAGGGACTTGTTTCCCATTTCCTATTTATTTACAATAAATAAGAAACTTCGCCGGGTGGTAGGGGTAAATGTGCTGCTGGCCGTACTGCTTAATGGTTTGTTGGCGGCGTGGCTGGTGTGGCGCATGCCGCAATCTTCCGGCTGGGCGCTGTTGGTGGGCGGAAGCCTGGCGGCGGTGTTAATTGTTTTGTTAAATTCTGCGAGGATGTTAAAGGTAAAATGAATCATATGCACGATATTGACTTTGGTTATACTTCGGATCATGCCCGTAAAAATGCGGACGCGGTACTGCCGGATATTCAATGCTGGCCTAACCAATATAAACGGGATTATGACATTAAGATTGAATTGCCGGAATTTACGTCCGTCTGCCCCAAAACGGGCCTGCCGGATTTTGGCGTGATTACTATTGAATATGTGCCCGATGAGCTGTGTTTGGAACTGAAATCGCTGAAATACTACTTGCTGGAATACCGCGACATGGGTATATTTATGGAAAACATCGCCAATAAAATTTTGGATGACGTGGTAAAAGCGTGCAAGCCCAAAAGGGCGGTGGTAACCGGCGTGTTTACGCCGCGCGGCGGGCTGCGCTCGGTCATTACGGCAAAATACGAGAAAAAATAATGAATAAAAAAAATTGGATATGGATAGGCGCTTTGGTGCTGGTGTTTGCGGCGGGGTGGTTTTCGGCGCGGATGTGGGGCTCCTCTGCGGCGCAGGGGCTTGCGCAAAACACCGAAACGCCGGCGGGGAGCGATTCCCTGCTGGTGGTGGATATGCAGGAGGCCGACGAGCCCGAAGGGGTGGTGGCCGTGGCGGAACCGACGTATGTGGATGATGCGCAAATACCGTCGCAGTTGTCTAAAATCAAGGTGCAGGGCATAGAGCGGGTGGTTTCCCGAACGGGCGATTCCATTGACGCCGCTTCGCAAGATGACGGTGCGGTGATGCTGGGCGATGTAGACCGGACGCGGATCCAATCCGGCTTGGCCCTCGTCTCCCCGAAGAATGAGGACGACAGCAAAATTTCGATGATAGAAGCCCCCGTGCAGGCCCGCGTGATTAAGACGTTGGATGAATATAAAAAATTCAAACGCACGGCCCGCGGCAAATATCCGGAAGCTGATTTTGCCAAAGATTATGTGGTGGTGTTGGAATCTACCAGCAATTTACCCGACAAAGTGTTTGAAATCCAAGACGTGCAGAAAAATGACGGCAAAATGCTTGTTATTTACCGGGTAAACATCTTTGGGCTGGATCAGAAAACCAATACGCACAGCGCCGTGCGCATGGATAAAACGGATTTGCCGATTGAACTGAAACAAGTGCTCTAGATTTGTTTAGGCATAAAAAACCCCGCCTGACGGCGGGGTTTTTTGTCGGCTGAGCGAATTATTTTTTTAACAAATTTTCCGACGGTTTAAATCGCACCTTCTGCTTGGCAGGAACCTGCACTTTGGCGCCCGTTTTGGGGTTGCGGCGCGTAACGGGGCGGGCGGTCTTTAAGTGAAAAGAGCCAAAATTGCTGATGACCACTTTGCCGTCTCTTTTTAAACCGTGTTTAATGATTTCAAAAACTTTATCTACCGACATTTTAGCCTGCTTTTTGTCCAACACGTGCCGGGTTAAATGGCGGATTACGTCGTCCTTATTCATTTTTCCTTTCCTTATCGCTTCCGGGCCGGGCCCGAAAGACGCATTTTAAATTATTTGTTTCCCCGGTTGGTAAACCCCATGGCGTGCAGCAGCACCCAGGGTTTTTTGCCTTGGCAGACAATCTGCCAAATAGCGTCCAAAATCGGGGTTTTTAAATTGTTTTTGCGTGCAATGTCGCATACGCTTTGCACGGAATTTACGCCTTCGGCAATGGTGCCTACTTCTTTTTTGGCCTCTTCCAGCGAAAGGCCCGAGCCCAGTTTTTCGCCCAAGCGGCGGTTGCGGGAAATGGCGGACATACCGGTTAAAATCGCATCGCCAAAACCGGCCAAGCTGTACACGGTGCCCGGCTGGCCCCCTTGGCTGACGATAATATCATTCATTTCCTGCATGGCCTGCGTAATCAGCGCCGCCTTGGAGTTGGCCCCGTCGCCAATGCCGTCTATTACCCCACAGCCGATGGCCAGCACATTTTTAATGCCGCCGCCGTACTCCACGCCGCGCCGGTCGGAAGAGGGAACGACAATGATAGGGTCTCCGCTCATGACGTCGCGGATTTCGTCCACCAACGCCGGATCTTTCCCGGCCAGCATGATTTTGGTGGGCACATCCTGCGCTACTTCCAGCGCAAAGCTGGGGCCGGAAAAGGCCAAGGCTTTGTCCTTTAGCTGGGGCAGTTCTTCTTCAATCAGTTCGCAAATGGTTTTAAACGTTTTGTCTTCAATGCCTTTAGAGGCGCTGACCACCGGAACCGCCCGCCCGTTTAAAAGCGGCTTTAGCTGTTGGCGGCAGAAAGAACGGATGGCTTTGGAGGAAATGACGAAAATAATCAAATCGGTATCCTGCACGGCTTCTGCCACGTCGCCGGTAAGGCGGATATTGTCGTGAATTTTAAAATTGGGGATGTTCGGATGGCGCCCCATGGTTTTAAGCACATTGAGCAGGTGCTCGTTGTATTCCCACAGCGCCACATTATAGCCTTTTTTGGCCAAATGCTGGGCGATTACGCTGCCCCAAATACCGGCCCCTAAAACGGTAATTTTATTTATTTTCATGTTCTTTTCTCTTTTTGGCGCCGTCTTCAAATTTAAGTTCTTTTTGTGCAAGCAGGCGTTTGATGTTGGGGATATGTTTGTAAATGACCAGCAAGCCCACAGCCGTTACCATTAAATTGACGGAAAGCGGATGGTTTCCAATTAGAAAACTGGCAATGGGCAGCACAATGCACGCGCAGATAGAACCGATGGAAATGCGCCCCCACAGGGCCACACACACCACAAACGAGGCAAAAGCGATGGCGGTGGGAATGGGCAGCATGGCGGCAAAAACGCCGGCCGAAGTAGCCACGCCTTTTCCGCCGCGGAATTTGAGGTAAATCGTCCACATGTGGCCCAAAATGGCAATCACGCCGCAGGCAATGGCCACCCAGTAGCTTTCCGGGCAATAATGGCGCGCCAGACATACCGGAATAAACCCTTTCAAACCGTCAATTAAAAATGTAGCAATGCCCGCCCATTTGCCCACGGTACGGTACACATTGGCCGCACCGGGATTGCCGGAGCCGTATTCGCGGATGTCAATGCCCATAGCGCGTTTGGCAATCAGATAACCGGTCGGGACGGACCCGAGTAAATAACTAAATAAAACGAGAATGGTAACAGTCGTAATCATATAACCATTATATTAAATTTAAACGGTCTGCAAAGCGTGTATCTGGCGTTTAACATGGAAATTTGGCTGTTTTTTATGTAGACTTGTAAATATGAGACTACTTTGGATATTTCTTTTTTCGCTCTGTTTTACTCCGATGCTGCAGGCGTTGGAGCAGCCCCCTGCGCCGATAAATGAAAATGCGTTTTTAGTCCAGAAAGAAATTGCTTCCTGGCCCACCGATCAAACTTTCAATACGCAAGTGCCGGTATATCATTGCCAGGCGGTGCGCCTGCACCCCAATTGGTTTTTAACATCGGCCCATTGCGTCTATTCCTCCTGCGCCACGCGGCCATGTACGGTGGAAATTACCTTGGCGGAATCGCCGGATTTGCTGGCGCGGGTGCGGGTAAAGCACAGCACCGTTTCGCCCAGTGTGTACATTTATCCGGGCTTTTTTCCGGGGCAGAACCGCATTAGCGGGATGGACGCGGCGTTGATTTCTTTTAAGCCGCAGCAAGCGGAATATTCCTATATTAGCCTGACGGACGGACAGGCCTTAACGCGCACCGAATTTGAAAAAAGACTTCGTTTTGACAAAGAAGCCCAGCTGCAATTAAATGCGTCGGGGGTGCGGTTGTTGAACGTTTCCAATGTGGGGACGGCTAAATTAAAACCGCAAATTGTGGTGCCCAAAACGACGGCGGGCGTTATTTCGTATTTGCCGGGCAATTCGCCGGAAGTTTATTTTGTAAACGAGCTGCAGCATTTTATCTCGCCGGGGTTTGGCGTGCGGCAAGGTAATTCGGGCGGCGGCGTGTTTACGCGATCCGGCGATTTGGTGGGGTTGGTTTCTTCCTTGCTCTATGCGCCGGACGGAAGCGCCTCTTTCCACGATGCCGAGGGCAAAACCTTGCTTACCTTGCGCAACGCGCGAAATTTTTTCTTCTTTACCGGGTTTAACGGCTCTACCCTCAATTTTATCCGCAACAAAGTTCCCAATTTGCGGACGGTGGGGGTTATCCCCGAGTTTGCCACCCCTTCCGACAAGAAGTTTGATGCCATCGTAAAGGCCGAACAGGCGGCTTCACTTCGTTTTTAATAATTTTTGCAGGCTGGCATAATTGCCGTCCGTTGCCATGAGGGTCAGTTCCACGGCGCCGGACGGCTTTTCTTTGCGTCCGGTTACCAGGGCTTTTTCGTATATTTTTCCCAGCAATCCAAACCCTTGCGGCTGCAGCACCAGCCGGTGCAGTTTCCAACGGTAGGCGGCGGCCTCTTCCACTTGTTCCAAAAGCTGGCGCAAGTGGGTGCCTTTTTCGGCGCTGACAAAAAGCGCCTGCGGAAATTGTGCCTGCAGGAGCGCCCGGCGGGCGGGGGAGAGTAAATCCGCTTTGTTAAACACTTCAATAAGCGGGGTTTTCTGGGCGCCCAAATCCGTCAGGATTTTGCGCACGGTGGCCGCCTGCTCGGCCCGGTGGAGGGAGGAGGCGTCCTGCACGTGCAGGATAACGTCTGCAAAGGTGGTTTCTTCCAGCGTGGCCCGAAAGGAGCTGACCAAACTATGCGGCAGTTTCTGAATAAATCCCACCGTATCCGTAAACAGCATTTCTCCGCCGACCGGCATAGCGACGCGGCGGGTGGTAGGATCTAACGTGGCAAAAAGTTTATCGTCTGCATAAACGGCCTTTTGGCGCGTCAGCGCGTTTAAGAGCGTACTTTTGCCGGCATTGGTGTAGCCCACAATGGCAATTTGCGGCAACGGAATTTGCCCGCGCCGCTGGCGGCGCAGGGAGCGTTCTTTTTTTACTTGCTCTATTTCTTTTTCCAATTTGCTGATGCGCAAGCGCAGGCGGCGTTTGTCGTATTCTAATTTGGTTTCGCCCGGCCCGCGCAGGCCGATGCCGCCTTTTTGCTGCATCAGGGCCGTTCCTTTGCCGCCTAAGCGCGGCAGAAGGTATTTTAGCTGGGCCAGCTCCACCTGCAGTTTTCCTTCCTGGGTGCGGGCGCGCTGGGCGAAAATGTCTAAAATCAGGCGGGTGCGGTCTATCACTTTGGCGGGGATGATTTCTTCTAGATTGTTTTGTTGGGCGGGGGAGATTTCGTCGTCAAAAATAACGGCCTGCGCTTCGTTAAGCCGTACGGCTTGGGCGATTTCTTCGGCTTTTCCGCGGCCGATCAGCGCCGCGGCCCCGAAGGCCTGCACGCGCACGCGGAAAGTCTCCGCCACTTCCGCTCCCGCCGTGTGGGCCAGGCGGCGCAGTTCTTCCAGCGATTCTTCGTTAAACGTCTGGCTTTTTAAACAAACGCTTACTAAAATAACGCGTTCCATGCTCATCCTGCCTGCTGCGAAGCGGCAAGCTGCACTAGAATTTGCCGGGCCAGCAGCCGGGGCTGAAAATCGGCCGGCGCGCGGAGCTGCAGGCGAAGGGCGTTGGTGTAGCGGTTAAACCAGGTGCGCTGGCGTTTGGCGTACTGACGGGTAAGAAGTGCAATCTGTTCAATGGCCGCTTGCCGGGAAATCCGGCCGGACAGATATTGTACCGCCTGCGGATAGCCCAAACTCTTTAAAGCCGGTATATCCGCGGCAAAGCCTTCTTGGAGCAGTTGGCCGGTTTCTTGGCACATCGGGTCAAAAATAGATTCGGTGCGGCGGGCAATCCGCTCGTTTAAAATTTCTTTCTCCCAATCCAAGCATACCCAAAACGAAGTTTTTGGATCGGGCAATTTAAAAAAGTGGCCGCTTTTGAGTTCGCTGGCCGGCCGTCCCGTCAGCAAAAAAAGTTCCAACGCGCGCATCGTGCGCTGGACGTTTCCCGCCGGAATTTGGGCGGCGGATGCGGGGTCTTTCTTTTCCAGCTCCGCATGCAGGCCCTGCTTGCCTTTCTCTTTTAAAAAGGCCGACAGATATTCCCGCGTTTTAGGCGTAGAGGCGGGCAGTTCGTCCATTCCTACAAAATAAGCGTGTAAATACATTCCCGTTCCGCCGGCAAAAATAAGTTGTCTGTCCGGGTGTTGGGCGGCTATTTCGGCGGCGTGCCTGCTAAACGCGCCTGCGTTGAATGTTTCCGTAACGGGCAAAAAATCCACCAAGCAGTAGGGAACGCCTTCCACTTGATAATATCCATTGCGCCACTGCCCCCGCGGTTTGGCGGTGCCGGCCGTTAAGCGCATGTATACTTGGCGGGAATCGGCCGACACAATCATCCCCCCCGTTTGGCGGGCCAGTTCCAGCGCCAGTTCTGTTTTGCCGGAGGCGGTCGGGCCGCAGAGTACAATGGGTTTCATCTATTTATTTTATTAAATTTATGCGCGGAGAAGCTGGGAGGGTGATTTTTGGGCTTTTGTAAGGGGGCTTGTATTGTGTTTTTTTTTTGATAAATTGGGGATATCAACTTATATAAATAGGGGGATATATCCCATGAATAAAAGTCTTGGATTTACGTTAATAGAGCTGTTGGTAGTGGTATTAATCATTGGTATTTTATCGGCTGTCGCTCTGCCGCAGTATACGCTGGCGGTGGAAAAATCCCGCTTGGTGGAGGCGCAGACTGTAATGAAATATGTTCATAATGCAATGAAGGTGCGCTATTTGGAATGTGGCGGAGATAACGAATGTATGTATCAAGTGCAAGACTATTTGGAGTTGCAAGGAGGTGAGTGGGATGGGCCTATTAATTATAAAACCAAACACTATACATATGATTTTGATATGGAGGTATGTGCTGACCAAAACCGGGGGGACTATACCATTTGCTCGGCCGGATTTTCTTGGGAAGAAGTAGTAAATGACACAAATAAAAATTGCGGCGGTTTTACAGACTTGGGTAAGAAGATTTGCAGAGGGTTGGAAAAGGACGGGTACGACGTATATTAAACTTGCTTTACAAAAAGGCCCCGGGCGTAAACCCGGGGCTTTTCATTTCTATTTGCGAAGTTTGGGGAATTATTTGCCTTCAAAAAGGCTTTCGTCTTTTTGAATTTTGTTGCAGATTTTGTGGCACTTGCAGCCGGCTACGCACACTTCGGGCAGTTTCAGCAAAATGCGGGTGTCGCAGTCGTTAAAGTCGTCGGCCATTTCGCTGATGACTTTGGCGTCCTTATCCGCCATTTTGATAAACTCAATCCCGATGGTGTACACGTTTTCGCGCTGTTTGACCCACGCCAGCTTGGCTTCCACTTCCATTTTGCCGGTGCCGGGCAGCTGCAGGCTGATGGAAAAGCGATCGGCCAGCGGCGCGCCTAAAAAGCTGATCATGCGCATACCGGAAGCGGATAAGTCCGCCAGGATGGCGACTAAAGAAGTTTCTTTTCCGTCTTCGGTTTTATAATGCAGGTTGACCGGTTCAATCAGATTGCTGATAACCGGCATACGCGGATGTCTGCGTTTTTCGGAGAAATTTTTTGTCATACTCAGTCCCTCGCAAATAATAAAGTCCCGTCGGCCCGCTCAATTTCAGCGCGAACCAGCGACCCTACCGGGTGTTTTTGTCTTGTCTTTACCCAAAAATTTTCGGAAGAACGGCCTTTGTCTTCCGTTTCCATAAGTACTTCCTGCACGGAGCCTACTTGCTTTTGGTAGGCCGCGTCCGAAAGTCCTCTTACTTTATTTAACAAAATATCAAGTCTTTCTTCCAGTACATTTTCGGGAAGAAGTTTCATTTGGGCGGCCGGCGTGCCTTGGCGGGGGGAGTATTTATAGCAATAGGCGATAAAAAACTGCACCTCGTCTACCAAAGTAAGCGTTTGGTGAAAATCGGCCTCCGTTTCGGTGGGAAACCCGACGATAATGTCCGTAGAAATGTTAAAACCGCAGGCTTTTAGGGCGCGGATTTTTTCTAAAAATAATTCCCGTGTGTAGCCGCGTTTCATTTCCTGAAGCACTTTCGTGGATCCGCTTTGCACCGGCAAATGCACATGCCGGGCAATTTTGGGATTGGCTTTGACGGCGTTTAAAAAAGCGGGCGTAAAATAAATGGGGTGCGGGCTCGTAAAGCGCACGCGTTCTACGCCGGGCACTTCGCTGACGCGGTTTAACAAATCCGCAAACGAAACGGCGCCGTCTTCATAGGCGTTTACCGTTTGGCCCAAGAGCATAATTTCTTTGGCGCCGGCCGCCGTTTTGCGGGCGACTTCCTGTAAAATATCCTGTACGGGCAAACATTTAATTGGCCCGCGCACGCTGGGCACAATGCAATAGGTGCAGGCAAAATTGCACCCGCGCATAATGGTTACGTAGCCGGTCAGCCCCGGCGTCGGAAGCGCCCCGGCCGCAGACGGCGCGCCAAAAAGGCCGCTTTTATCCAGCGTATCGGAAAAATGTTCAATGTTTTTGGCGCCGGAGAGGATATCCAAAAACGGATATTTCTTTTGCAGCGCGCTTCCCAAACGCTGGGCGGCGCAGCCGGCAAAAATAATCACGCGGCCCGGTTTTTCTTTTTTCCACGCCGCCAGCCGCCCCAAGAAAGACACCGCACGGTGTTCGGCATGGTCGCGCACGGTGCAGGTGTTGATTAGCACGGTGTCGGCCTCGTCCAGTTTGTCGGTCAGCACGGCGCCGCGCGCCGCTAAATGCGCAAACATTTCGTCCGAGTCGGCCACGTTCATTTGGCAGCCGTATGTTTGGATAAATACTTTGTTCATACGTTTCCAAAACACAAGGCGGCCTTACAAAAGACCGCCTTGCTTGCGTGGTAAGATTAGAACAAGTTGCTGATTTTGTTGATGCTTTCCAACAGCGGTTGGGTTAGGTGCAGCTTAATAACCCGTCTGCCTTTGGCTTGCAGGGCCTGAAAATCGCCCAACGCCTGCGCATTGCAGAGCTGGCCGAACGTGTAGTGCTGGCCGGGGATTTTGATGTCTTTGGCCGGATCGGCGGAGAGAATTAAAAACACGCCGTTGTTGCCGCCGCCTTTGTGCAGCTGGCCGGTGGAGTGCAGGTAGCGCGGGCCGAAGCCAAACAGTACGGCGCGTTTGGTGCGGGCCATAATTTTATCGCGCAGGGCCAACAGGGCTTTTTCCACGTCTTCAGACGGGTAGACATAAGGCAAAATGGCCACATAGTCGTTGCTTTCCAAGAGCGAGTAAAGATCTTGGGAGAGCGTATCCAACTTCACTTCGTCGGCGATGTCGGCGGAAACCAAAATCGGCGCGGATACTTCGGCCGGGATGTCGCCCGCTTCCAGCTTGGCCAAGATGTTTTTGGTTAAGGTTTTGGCTTCCTGCACGTTGGGCTGGTCAAACGGGTCAATGCCCAAAATGGCGCCCGCCGCGGCGGTGGCGATTTCCCACAAGAGGAACATCGCGCCCAGCTGGTAGATATCTTTCATGAAAATGGTCAAAATCGGATATCCGCGTTCGGCTAAATCTTTGGCGATGGCGCTGACGCGCTTGTCGTCTTCGCTGCCGGTGGAAAGGTGCACAAACAGGCGGTCTTCCCGGTAGTCAAAGTTTGGCGTCAGGGTTTCGCCCGCCACCGGTACGATGCCTTTCCCTTCTTTGCCGGTAGATTCCGCCACCAGCTGTTCGGCCCACAAGCCGAAGGTGGCAAAATCTTTCGGGGTCAGCAGCGTCAGTTTGTCTTGGCTGCGGTTGACGTTGCACGCACCCATAAACGCGCCCAATTTCACGGCGGCGTTGTCTTTTGCCGGGGCGTCGGGGCCAAATGTGGCGGCTTCTTCTTTGGCCACGGTAAGCAGGCGTTTGACGTCTACGCCCATAATGGCGGCCGGCACAATGCCAAACATAGACAGCGCAGAAAAACGACCGCCGATGTCGGCCGGGTTCAAAAATACTTTGCGGAAATTGTGTTTTTTGGCCAAAGCCACCAGCCCGGTGCCCGGGTCGGTAATGGCGGCGAAGTTTTGGCCGGGTTCTTTGACGCCGGCTTTTTTCACTTCATCTAAGAAGTAGGCAAATTGGGAGGAGGGTTCCACCGTGCCGCCGGATTTGCTGGCGAAAATGAACAGCGTCTGCGCCGGGTTGATGCGGGCGCGGGCCGCGCCGATCCAGTCCGGGTTGGTGGTATCCAGAACGATGAGTTCCGGCCAGCCGTCCTGCTTGCCGAAAACCGTGCGGAACACTTCCGGCGCCAGGGACGAGCCGCCCATACCCATAATCACGCAGTGTTTGAAATTTTGTTTTACGTCATTTGCAAAAGCCAGCACTTCGTCTATTCGTTCCAGTGTCCAGTCGTACACTTTCTGCCAGCCTAAGAATTTAACGATAAATTCCATATGCTCTTTGTCGTGTTTCCAAAGAGTGGGATCCTTGGCCCAGAATTTGGTGTTGAAATCCAGCCCTTCCAGCTTGATTTCGCCTTCTCTGATAATTCCTTCGGCCATGGGGTTTGCTTGTGTGTTCATAAGTTTCATCATCCTTTCTTGTTTTAAGACTTTGCAGCCTTATTTAAAATTTGCGTTTTCAATCGCTTTTACTTTATTTAGCCTGCCCTCGTGGCGGGAACCCGTCAGAAAGGAGGCGTTTAAAAACTGTTGGGTAAGTTCTTCGGCCAATGCCGGCCCGATAATGCGCGCGCCCAGGCACAGCACGTTTAACGCATCGTGCTCTACCGCCTGTTTGGCGCTGTATGCGTCGTGGCAGACGCAGGCCCGCACACCTTTTGTTTTGTTGGCCGTGATGCACACGCCTACGCCGCTGCCGCACAGCAAAATGCCGCGGTCGGCCTGGCCGGAGGCTACCAGCTTGGCCACTTTGTCGGCATAGTCGGGGTAGTCGGCGCGTTCGGTACTGAAAGTACCGCAGTCTATCACTTCGTGTCCAAGGCGGGTAACCGTCTCTTTCACGGTTTCTTTTAGCGGGAATCCCGCGTGATCGCAACCAATTGCTATTTTCATAAATCAGTAGGCCTGGTCTACCAAGTCGCACATACAATGCGCCATAAAAATATGGCAGGCCTGAATATGGGGCGTATCTTTTACGTTTACAATAAGCGGTAAATCGCAGATATCTTTAATGGTGCCGCCGTCCTTGCCCAAAAAAGCGGCGGTAAAACAGCCTTTGCGTTTGGCCATTCCCAACGCCAAATACACGTTTTTGCTGTTGCCGGAGGTGGAAATGCCGATGACGACGTCCCCTTCTTTGGCAAATCCGTCAATCTGGCGGGAAAAAACCACATCGTACGAATAGTCGTTGCCAATAGCGGTAAGCGTGGAGGAATTGGTGTTTAGCGCCAAAGCCGGCAGCGAAGGACGCTCTTTTTTAAAACGGCCCACAAATTCGGCCGCAATGTGCTGCGCGTCCGCCGCGCTGCCGCCGTTGCCCATCAAAATCACTTTATTGCCTCTTTTAAAGGCTTCCACCACTTTGGCAGCCAGTTCTTCCACTTTATCTGCCAGGTTTTCCTTCACATAGGTAACGGCTTGAATCAGCTCGTCGGCTTGTTGTTTGACAAACATAAACACCTCGCGTTAAATCTGTTCCACGGCGCTTTTTTCCACCCAGCCTTTCAGCCCCTGGGATTTGACGATGACTTCGTACCATTCGTCCTTGGCGTCTTCCACGGTAATCAGGTGGCCTTGGGCCAAAGAGGCGCTGGCCGGAAAATTGGTGCCCGGCCCGCTGCGGATTTCGGCCACCGGCGACGCAATTACCGCCAAGTGCTCCACCTGCAGGGTGTGGCGTAGATAAAACCACCCGGCGCACAAAAGCAAAATCACGGCGCTTGCCGCCAGCATCCGCCCCCATTTGCGTTTTAACAGCCACAGGCTGGCTAATGCACAAAACAGCCAAAGCAGTACAAACAGCAGTCCTTTCAGCTCCGTATAAGACAGGCTGTAAAACGCTTGGTGCAAAACCACCGGCACGCCGGAAGGCACCAACCGCTCGCCCACCGAGCTTAGCCCCAACGTGAGGTTGTGGCGGATGTCGGCGTCGCGCGGGGCCAAGCGGAAAGCCCGGTAATAATTGGCAATGGCCAAGCCTTTGCTGCCCATCTTAAAATAGCAGTTACCTATATTGTAGTAAAGATAGGGGTCGTTAGGCACTTTTTTTAATTCGCTTTCATAAATACCTAAGGCGGCGGAGAACTTGCCTTGGCGGTAAAAATCTTCGGCCTGCTCTAAGGCCGTTTGGGCCCATGCGGCGGATGCAAAACCCAGCAGGAACAAGGCAAAAACGAAGAGACGTTTCATTTGGCTTCCCCCTCCATCAGTTTTAAAATATCCAACGCCTGACGGGCCAAATCCTGCGCGCTTTGGGCGTCTGGCGTGCCGGGGGCAAAGCGGGCGGTTTCCAGCCGCTGCCACAGCAGGGAGAACGCCTCCGCCGTAGCCGGCGTGATGCCGCGCTGCTGCAGGGATGCAACCATAGAACGCAGCGGCAGGCTGCCGGTGCTGATTTTAAGTTTTTGCTGCAAATAGTCTGCCACGGCGTCTGCTACGGCTTCGTCCGACAGGGCTTTTTTAAGCTGGTTTTTGGCTACGCCGTAGGCCCGCTTCTGCGCAAGCGACTTGCGCCCGATAGAGGCAAACAGCACGCTGCCCGCCAGCAGGGCCAGCATAACCCAGTTGAGCGTATGCCAAATACTGATTTTTTCCAGAAAAGAATCTTCCGGCGCGTAAGAAGTTTTCAAATACGCAATATCTTGCCCCAGCGCCTGAAACCCGCTTCCCGTAGGTGCGGCGGCGCCAAAGTCAAAACCGCGGTCTGTCTTGGTGGAGGGGGAGACCTGCAGGGTAATCGGTTCGGTATGAATGGTTTTATAAGAGGCGGTAGCCGGGTTGAAATAAGACCATTTGACGGAGGGAATGGTATATACCTCGGAGGCCGCCGGCACGAGAACCGCTTTAAAAATTTTGTAGCTTTTTAAGCTGCCGCCTGCAAAAGAAGTGTCGGAGACGGATTGGGCGGGATAGGTTTTAAAACCGTCTAAGGACGGAAGTTCCAAATCCGCCGTAGATTTTAAGTTTCCGGGGCCTTGGACGGTAATGGTTAAATTGACGGCTTCGCCCGCTTCCACTTGGGTGCGGTCTGTTTGGGCGGAGATAGTGTAGCCGGAGCCTACCGCGCCGTAAAACGATTTGGGCTTTCCATCTGCCGGCACGGCCCGCACCTGAAGCGTAATCGGGGCGGACTGGGCGGTTTCTTCGGCGCTGACCGCCGAGCCGCCAAACAGGCGGTCTAAAGCGGAGAGGGGGGAGGAGCCCGTCATATAGCGCACGGACGCCGGGCCGATGGTGGCTTTTCCGGCCGAAGCAGCCGTCAGCTGGTAGCGTTGTTCTTCATAGCGGTACAAAACGCCGCCAATGCTTTGCGTGCCTTGGGAAGACCCCAAATCTTCCATAAAAATGTTGGATACGGTCGGCTTCTGATAGGGAGCGTCGTAAAACGGGCGGCTGTAATAAAAGCGCACGGCCAGCGTAACCGCTTCATTTACATAGGGGGTTTCGTCGCTGACGGCGGCAATTAAAAAATAGTTTTCATTTCCGCGGGCATAGGCCTGATTGGCCAGATCTCTTTCCAAAGGCGGCAAATTCGGGTCGGCTTTTTCCACCGGGCGTTTGACGGCGGCGGAATCATAATTGCCGGAAGAAGTCACGCGGGCGGAGGAGGAAGCCGGTTGGGCTTTCTGTACGCCCTGCGCATGGCGGTAGATGTTTACGGTAATGGGGTCTGTCGTATAGGTTTTGCCGTTATAGGTAAAACGGATGGCGCCAATGGTGGCCTTTCCCACAAAACGCGGCAGCATGACATAGCGGAAGAAAGTGGTTGTTTTGCCGTTGATGGTGTTTTGCTGTACTTCGCGGGAATACACGTTAAACGCGGGCAGGCTGGGCAGCTGCGGCATGAGCATATTGCCCGCCGCGCCGTTGACTTCTACGGAAAGGGTCAATTCGTCATCCAGGGCAAGGGCGGTTTTGTCCACGCGCGCGGTAATGGAAACCTGCGCCGCCGCATATACGGCCCAGAAGGAAAATAAAACAAATAAGCAAACTTTTTTCATATCCTTACCAATCTTTTTCCACGTTGCTTCCCTGCGCCGCGCCCGGCTGGGTGGGTTTTTTGTATTCGTTTTCCCGGGCCATTTGCATCACGCGGTCTGCATCGGCCTTATCCATTTGATCCTGCAAATCGGCCGGAGAGGGCTGATCCTGCTGGTCTTCAGAGGCGCCCTGGCTGGCTTGGTTTTGCTGGTTTTGATTGGAGGAGTCGGGATCCTGGTTTTGTTGGTTTTGGTTGTTTTGATTTTGTTGATTTTGCTGTTGTTGGAGCAAAAGCTGCAAATTGTGAACGGCTTCTTTGTCTTTCGGATTTTTGACGATGGCCTGGCGGTATGCCTTTTCGGCTTCTTTTACATTGCCGGCCCGGTAGTAGGCGTTGCCCAGGTTAAAGAGGGCGTCTTGTTCCCGCTCGCCTTGTTGTTGGACGGTTTGCTCAAACGATTTTTCGGCGGCTTGGTAATCTTTCAAATAATAGGCGGCCGCACCGGCCCCGAAGGAGGCGTCTTCATTTTTGGGGTTTTCCTGCAGGATTTCATTGTATTTGGAAAGCGCCTGGCCGTATTTTTTATTCTCATACAATTTGCCTCCCTGGCGCAAATCGGCCCGCACGCCGGCGTAGGCGGAGTTAACGGCCAATAGCAGGATAAGACAGGCAAATTTCTTCATATACATATTTTACCTTTTTTGAGACTCTTTTTCTTCTTTGGGTTCCGCCGGTTTGCGCCCGCGGGGCCAAAGCAGATAGCCGGCCAAGCACAGCATGGCGGCAATCAGCGGGAAGGCATAGCGGTTTTTGTACGCGGCCCGGGCCGCCGTGCGCGAAACGGAACGATCCAGCCCCTTAACGGCAGCCTCCACCTTGGCGGCCACTTGAGCGGGCGTTGTGTAAGGGATATAGACCCCGCCCGTTGCCTTGGCTAATTCCAGCAAGGTATTTTCGTCCAGTTTGGAAACCACGGTTTTGCCTTCTTTGTCTTTTTTGTATTCCAACACGCGGCCGGAGGAATCGGTGCGGCTGGGAATGAGGGTGCCCTCTTTGGTACCGATGCCGATGGCAATAATGCGGATGCCGTTTTTTAAGGCGGTTTCCTGAGCGGCTTTCAGTTCATCGGGGGAGTGGTCTTCCCCGTCGGTTAATAAAATAAGCGCTTTTTGGCCCGGATATTTGGAAAGCATCCGCGCCGCCAGCTGTACCGGCGCGGCTAAAGACGTGCCCGGCACGGGCAGCATGTCCGGCTGCAGAGAGCTGATGAAATAGGTCAGGGCGTCGGCGTCCGTGGTGATGGGGCATTGGATGTAGGCTTGGGAGGTAAACGCCAAAACGCCGATGCGTTCGTCTTTCAAATTGCTTACCAGCATGCGAAGCATATTTTTGGCGTTGTCCAGCCGGTCGGGCTTTAAGTCCTGCGCCCGCATGGAGGCCGAAACGTCCACCGCGATGACCGCCTGGGCAAAAGTGCCCTGCGCTTCTATCACTTCCGTTCCCCACTGGGGGCCGGCCAGCGCCACAAACAAGAAAAACAACGCCAGAAACAACAACACCCCGCGCCAGCGCGTTGCCGGGCGCAGCCCGGCGGTTAATTTGGCATACGCCTGCGGGCCGAACAAGGCGTGGATCAGGCGGTTTTTAAGTTTAAGCCCCAGCCAAGCCGCCAGCCCGGCCGCCAGCAGGGCAGGAATCAAATACAGTAAAAAAATCGGTTTTGCAAATAATTCCATATTAAGGCACCTTGATAAAAAACAATTTTTCTAAAATAAAAGCGGCAAACACGCACGCCAGCGCCAAGAGCAAGAACGGCTGGTAAACGTCGCTGCGGTTAATGGTGGAGCTGGGGGCGAATTCCGTTTTTTCCAGTTCGTTAATCGTGTCGTAAATTTGGGTCAGTTCCGCCTCGTTTTTGGCGCGGTAGAATTTGCCGCCCGTGGTGTTGGCGATTTCCATCATCAGCCCTTCGTTGATTTCGTCCTCCGCGCTGGAATAGAGGCTTTCCCCCGGTGCGCTGGCGGTGCCGATGGTATAGACGCGTATGCCGTACGCCGCCGCCGCTTGGGCGGCCATTTGCGGGGCAATGGTGCCGGCGTTGGAGTCGCCGTCCGTCAGCAAAATAATTACCTTGCTTTTGGCTTTGCTGTCTTTTAGGTGATTGGCCGCCACGCCCAAGGCATCTCCGATGGCGGTATAGTTCGGGTCTACAATGCCCAGGTATAAGGTGGAAAGATATTCCTGCAGGGCTTCGTGGTCTAGGGTTAAGGGGGCTTGAAGCATGGCTTCTTTGGCAAAAGCCACCAGCCCGATGCGGTCGTTAAAGCGTTTGGAAATAAAGCGGGAAGCCGTTTGCTGGGCGGCAATGAAACGGTTGGGATAAAAATCCTGTTTTTGCATGGAGGCCGAAACGTCCATCAATAAAATAATGTCAATCCCTTCCGTCGGCGGCAGGACGGTTCTGTCCACCCGCACCGGCCGGGCAAGGGCCACGGTCATCAACAGCAAAGAAAGCGTGTACAGCCCCAGCGGCAGCCATTTGGTAAACAATACGCGAAGCGACGCTTGCTCTACTTTCAGGTGCGTCATCGGGTAGGCGATGCGGCGGGTAAACGCGCCGCGGAAAACCGTCTGCGCCATCAGCACCGCAAACGGCACCAGTAAAAAGAGAAACGCCCACGGGCGCAGAAATTCCGCATGTCCGCCCGCCCAGCGCATAAACAGCAAACCGGCTAAGCTCACCAACATCAGCGCGGCGGCCGCCGCCAACACCACCGCCCTTGCTTTAGGCGCCCGTTTGATAAACAAATTGCCTGCCAGCGCCAGCAATAAAAACAGTACGCTGGCCAGAAAAAAAGCCATCATGCGCCCTCCTTCGGAGCCCCGGGGGCCAGTTCTTTCGGGGCGGTTTCCACAATAATCTCCCGCAGCAGCCGTATGTCTTTGTCCCGCAGTTGCAGGCTGGGGACGGCTTTTGCGAATTTTACCAAGTCGCCGGAGGTTAAAAAGTCCCGCAGTTGGTGCATAAGCGGCGCCATTTGGGGCATATTTTTGACCCGGCGCAAGAGTTCTGCCGTCGTGTCGGCGGAGGCGTCTATATGAAACTGCCTCCACAGGTATTCGCGCAGAATATCGGAAAGGGTGATGTAGAACAATTTGTACTGCTGGTTTTCCCACAGGCCGCTGTCCAGCAGTGCGTCTATCTTAGAGAGTGCAATTACGTTGCCGGGGCGGTTGTCCTGCGCTTGCAGTACGGCGTGCGGGCGGGCGTGCAGTTTTTTGTACCAATAGCGCCACACGTATACCAGCGCGCCCAGCAACAGCAGGGCCACCAGCCACGTCAGCCATCCCGAAGGAATGTGCGGCGGGCGGATTTCCCGCAGGTTGGGGTCGTCGAATGTTTGGGCGCGGGGAACGTCAATAAACACTTCCTTTTGGGCTTGCGCCAACGGTTTGCCGTCTTGCGACAGTTCAAACGTAACGGTAAAGGTGGTTTTGCCCAAGGCGAACGGAAGGGCCGTAAAATCATACGTTACCGTGCCGGGGGAATTATCGGCCGAAGAAACTTGGGTAATTTCAAACTGGGGGGAGAGCGACTCCTCCTGCACGGTTACCTGATATCCCGGCGTGTGTGAAAGCACAAACTGCAGGGCAAACGGCTGGGCAAACGGCACCGACTCGGCGGCGCGGGCTTCCACTACGCTGATTTGCTGCGCCCGGGCAAGCGGCGCCAATAAGAAAATAAGTAAAAACAAGACGGTTTTTTTCACGCTATCTCCTGATTTTTTTGGCGCGTTGTTTAAAAAACGCAATGACCGGATCCGCCGGCGGCAGGGCCGTATCTACGCGGATGGGTTCAATTTTATACGGATTAAACAAAGCCTGCAAATTTAAATGTTGGGTGCGGGCGTAGTCGTCCAGTGCGGTATTGATCTCGCCGGAGGACAGACACAAAAAATCCTCTTCCCCCGTTTCCGGGTCGGTTACTTCCACACAGGCGCTTAAGGGCGGCAGGCGGGTTTCCAGCTTATCGTGTACAATGACGGGAATCAAATCAAACTTGCGCGCCGCCAGTTTGAACGGTTTGGAAAACGACGATACCGGCGCCAAAAAGTCCGAGATCAAAATCAAAATCCCCTGGCGTTTGATGACTTTGGACAGCGTTTCCAAACAAAGGCCGATGTCGGTGCCGGTGTCCTGCGGTTCAAAAGCCACCAACTCGCGGATGAGGCGCAGCACGTGTTTTTTGCCTTTGCGGGGGGGAACAAACAGTTCCACTTTGTCCGAAAACAGCATGAGGCCTACTTTATCGCTGTTTTGAATGGCGGAAAAGGCAAACAGCGCGGCTAGTTCGGCGGCGATTTCCAGCTTGAGTTTGCCGGAAGAGCCGAATTTTTGGGAGCCGGACACGTCACACGCAATCATCAGCGTCAGCTCGCGCTCTTCGTTATACTTTTTAATATAAGGTACGCCGGTGCGTGCGGTAACGTTCCAGTCAATGGAGCGGACGTCGTCCCCCGGCGTGTATTCGCGCACTTCGGCAAATTCAATGCCCTGCCCTTTAAACGCGCTTAAATACTCCCCGGCGAACGTTTCCGACACCAATTTGTTCGTCTGGATTTCAATTTGGCGTACTTTTTTTAAAATTTCCGCAGTATCCACGGCTACCCCCTTGGGCGGACTACGGTACGTCCACGGCGTCAAAAATTTGTTTGACGATTTGGTCGGAAGAAATGTTTTCCGCCTCGGCTTCGTAAGACAAAAGCACGCGGTGGCGCAGCACGTCTAAGCCGACGGCTTTGATGTCTTCCGGCGTTACGTAGCCGCGGCCGTTTAAGAAAGCGTAGGCTTTGGCGGCCTGCGTAAGGAAAATGGTGGCACGCGGGCTGGCGCCGTAGGCGATAAAAGAGGCCAGTTTTTCCAAGCCGGCGGCCTTGGGGTCGCGCGTGGCGAAGACAAGCTCCACAATATAATTTTTGATTTTATCGTCCACGTAAATGCTGTCCGTTACCGCGCGGGCTTTCAAAATCATTTCCGGCGTTACGTTGGTGTTTACTTCAATGGTTTGGTGCGAGGCCATGCGTTCCAAAATCATTTTTTCTTCTTCTTTGGTCGGATAGGTTACCAGCACCTTGAGCATAAAACGGTCTACCTGCGCTTCCGGCAGCGGATACGTTCCTTCCTGTTCCACCGGGTTTTGCGTGGCCATGACCATAAAGGGGGAAGGCAGTTTGTAGGTTTGCTCGCCAATGGTTACCTGGCGTTCCTGCATGGCTTCCAACAGGGCGCTTTGTACTTTGGCCGGGGAACGGTTGATTTCGTCGGCCAGAACAAAGTTGGAAAACACCGGGCCGCGTTTGGGGTAAAATAAACCGTCCTTGGGATTAAAAATAAGCGTACCGGTAATATCGGCGGGGAGCAGATCGGGCGTGAACTGGATGCGCTGAAATTGGGCGTGAATGGCTTGGGCCAGCGTTTTGACCGCCAAGGTCTTTGCCAGGCCCGGCACGCCTTCAATTAAAATATGTCCGTCCGCCAGCAAGGCCACCAGCATTTTCTCCAACAGGGCTTCCTGCCCCACAATTACTTTGCCTACTTCTCTTTTTAAATCTTGCAAAAAAATGCTTTCCTGCTGGACTTGTTTGTTAAGTGTCGTGATATCCATAATCCCCCTCCTGCCGCCTGCTGCGGCGGCGCCAAACGGCGGTGTTTCTTTTCCTATATTATAAAAAAATGCACCCGCAGGAAAGCCCCGGGTGCGATTAAAAAGGGTTATAATCCGGATGCAGTAGAACAGGCCGCCCGGCTGCCGGAGGCTACTTGCGGCCGAAAAACGCCGCCAGCCGACGGGCCAGATAGCATTTGCCCTGCCAGACGGTTTCGCCCTTGGCGGCGGGCAGGATGTTTTTGTAAAGGTCAGAAGTCATAAAACCCCGCGTAAAATAACTTTATATATTATGTAAGAATTGGACTTAAAATACAAGCGTAAATTTTGCCCGCTCCGCCGCCTGCGCCCTTAGAGGCGGCGGCCATTAAAAGCGCGTTGCGGTGGCGCCTTCTGCCGCGGAAGAGGCTTTTTTTAGCGTTTGCAGTTTTTGGCTTGCCGCGCGGAACGCGCGGTATCTTTGGATATTCCACACCGCCCAAACCAGCGGCCCCGCCGCAAATATACACAGGAGCGCCAGTAGTACCGGGCTTGCGTTTGTTTTGAGAAAAACGGACAACACCATTCCTACCCCCCATTCTATCACGGCTAGGCACATCAGCCCCAACACCAGCCAAGCGGCCCGCGGGGCCGGATATTCCGGAAGCATCTGCCCGTAGCGGCGGTGGTTTTCCAGCTGTTCTTCCAAGAAATGAATGAAATTTGTTTCGCTTTGGCTGGGCAATTTATCGGTTTCCAAGCGCCGAACCGTGGCGGAAGCGGTGCGGAATTTTTTGCCTTCGTCCAGCAAGGTTTGCACAAACGGCAGTTTGCCCTTATGGCGGACGGAATAGGTTTTACCCGTGTGAGAAAAGGCTATTTCCAGCTCGGCCAGGTGCGCGAATGCTTGGCCGTATTTATTATAGGTAACGAGTACCGGCAGGCAAACGGATAAATCCGTTTCGGCGTAGGGTAGGTAACGGTCGGCCCGCGGGTTTTTATGGCCCAACAAAACACCTCTTTCTTCAAAAGACAAACAGACAATGGGGTTTGTTTTGCGGGCTTTGTTCCAGCGGTTCGCGCGGGAGCAGAAAAAGAGCACCACCCACAGCCCTACCAACCACGGAAAAATGTAAATAAACGCATAAGAAAGCAGGCTTTTCTCACGTGCATAGGCCAGCAGATCCTTCCACACGGCAGTTACGGGCTGCAGGTGGGAAAGCAGCCACTGCAATACAAACAACGCAATGAGCGCGAGGAGAATATAGACAAAAATGTAGAGCGGGGAAGCGGCCGCGAGGGTAGAATTTTTGATTTTTAATTTCATAATGCATAGTGTAGCAAAAAGAGCCGTTGGTTGACATGTTGGGGCAGGATTGCTAAATTTGGAGTATGTTCAACATTCATATATTTATTTGGGGAATTTGCAGTCTTTTTTTGTGCAGCCACGCGGCGGCGCAGCCGTTTACGGCGGATTTTTTCGCTCTTTCCGAATGCCGGACTTCTTACCAAGAACAATATGAAAAATTTCCGACGCCGCCTTATCTGACGGTATACACGAAGGGAAATAAAAAATTAGTCTTGTTGGCGGCGCGGCATGGGGCGGAGTCTTTGCCGTCCGTGCAATATGCGTTTGACGTGTATGCCCCACAGGTGGCTTTGGTGGAGCGGGAGCCCGCAGAAGCGTTTGGCGGCCCGTGCACGGAAGCGGAGGACAGCTATACCGCCGCGCTCTGCGGCAAACGGCAAATCCCGCTGGTGCGGGCCGATCTGTCACAAGAAAAACAATGGCAATTTGCCAAAGAAAACGGATTTTCGTACGAGGATTGGCAAATGCTGTGGATGATTCGCGATGGATATGGCCGCGCCCGGGAAACCGGTCAGCCGTTTACGCCCGAGGAAGCAATTGCTTCGTATGCCAAGCGGGATCACCATGCCGCGTGGGGCGAACTGTTTACCGAAAAACGTCTGAATGCTTATTTTAAAAAGTATTACAAACAAAATTTTGCTGAAACCGATTTCATCCGCCTCTACCAAGACCTCATGAACATTTATCCCGAAAAGTGGGTAACTAAAACGCCTTTTTACCGCTTGAATAATGCTGCCGGGCTGGCACGGAGCCGGTTCATGCTGCAAAACATTGCGGCGGCGCTGAACCAATATGATGTGGTGTTTGCGGAAATGGGCGCCGGGCATTATATGGATTTGGTGTTGGCGTTGGAAAAAATACTGGGGGATCCCCAGGTGATAGACGGCCGCCGGCTCCCGCCGCAAAACTTATGGAAAGATTGCCACGGAGTGCCTTTCCAAGAAATTACGCTGATCAAGGAGTAAATGATGAAAAAATATCTGGTAATTGGTTTGTTTTTATGGTTCTCTTTTGTTTCCGTTTGGGCGCAGCCGTCCGGGAAAACGTATACGATTGCGGCCAACCCCAAAGCGGGGTTTTCTTGGGGGTATTTGCTGTATATTCCTGACACGGTTGATAAAACTAAAAAGCTGCCCATTTTGTTTACCATGAACGATAGCGGAATTTTTGAATCCGTGGCGGAACTGGAACAGGCCACCCGGGAACGTTTCGGACGCGGAAACGAAGATTATATAGCCTATGAAGTAGGCGTTCCTATGGTATTGCCGCTGGTTCTGCGGGAAAAAGGAAAGATCGATGCCCACGATTTAAACCGGGCGGCTTTTTTAGTACAGCAAGGCCCTTATAAGCGATTGGACAAGCAGGTAATTGCTATGCTGGAGGATGCGCGCAAACAACTAAAAAAAGAAGGAATACGCACCCAAAAGAAATTTTTGGCGGCGGGGTTTTCTTCCGCGGGAGCGTTCGGCTGGAAATTGGCTTTGCTGCATCCTAAAAAAATCTTGGCTGTGGCCGTGGGGGGAGAAATGTATCCGGCTTTGCCGGTAAAAGTTTTCAAGGGGAAAAAATTGCTGTTTCCGGTAGGGGTAGGCGACGTGAAAGAAATAACCGGACGGGATTTTAATGAAAAAGCGTGGCGCCGGATTCCCATTCTGCTGACGAACGGCGCTTATGATTACAACGATCCTTTAAATTCTCTGTTCGGCCAGGAAGACGGCGATTTGGTTATTTACGTATTTGGACGGGGAACATTGCAAACCCGGTGGGAAACCGCCCGCTCTTTGCTGGCGCAATTAGCCCCTAATGTGCAGACGCATACGTATCCGAAAACCGAGCACGAGCCGATCCAACAGGATATAATTGCCTTTTTAAAAATGCATTTACAGGGCGGGCCTTTGCGGCCGCTTACGCTTACGGATACCGCAGGCAATCCGGCTTGGCTGCCTTTACAGGTGTCGCAATTATATTGGGGCCGTCAAACGCCGCTGACGCATGACAAAGAATACTTGCGTGATACCGATTTAATGCTTCAAGTACCCGGAGATCACATGCCTTTTTGGGTACGTTTTGCGGTCGCGGTGGATATCATACAGAACGGAGAAGTGGTTTTGTCGGGATTGCCGGTCAGAGGTTTTTTTGAAGAAGAAAATGGCTTTTTCTTGCAAGTTCCCGTTGATGCGGAAGAAGCGAAGGAGTTAAAAACAAAATCCTCTTCCGTGTTTCAGGTCAGGTCTGCTCTTCCGGAAGTCTTGCATATCCCGGCTGAGTTAACCGTACAAATTAAATAAACCGGTAACTAAAAATATCGGGAAGAAAATTTCAATATCACTAACAAAAAAGACACCTTGCAAAAGGTGTCTTTTTAAATGGTTGGGCATGGCGTGCAGACTGCCCAACCCTGTAAGAGGGGAAAGTAAAATCCCTGTTTATCAGGAAAAATACAGGGAATTTTGCCTCATTTTAAGCTGATTTTACGGATTTTAATGCTTTTCGGTTATTAACCTTTCGTCTAAAAAATCCTTTCCAACCCCTTCAATTCCCTAAAATAAATAACAGGGAATTTTTCTAGAATAGCAGGGAATGAATCGTGTATTTAACTTAATGAGTAGAAAATGGCGAATAGTAAAAAATATTAAATTAGGTGCTGTATGACACAAGCAAGTTATCAAGCTAAATTATGCTAATATAAAATAAATATTATTTTATGGCTATTTATAGGGGGAATTGAATTATGGCAATCAGCAAAAGTCTGGCGGGAAAATCCTACCGCTTAGGTATAGATTTGGGAACATCTTCCATTGGTACGGCCGTATATGAATTGGACGAAGATAAAAATATCACGCGTTTACTTCATTTAGATAGTTATATCTTTGGCGAACCCATTGCGCCCAAAGAAATGGTTACCCTTAATACGGCCCGCCGCGCTGCACGTCTCATGCGCAAGCAAATTGAGCGTAAAGCGGCCCGCTTGCGCAAAATCAAATATATGGCCGAGTCGTTGGGTGTTACGCGGGATGATTTATTGGCGGATAAAGAGGATGTAATTGCCTTGCGTGCCAAAGCGGTGGAAGACGAACTCAGCTTGCCGCAGCTGATTAAAGTGTTTTGCCATATCGTTAAAAACCGCGGCTACAAAGGCACGTTAAGCGCGGAGGAGCGGGGCGCCATCGGCAAAAAATTAAGCCAAACGTCGTCCCAGCTGGCCAACGGCAAAACGTTGGGGCAGTTGCTCTATGAGCGTAAACAAGCCAGCGCAGGGAACCCTTGGCGCAAAATAGAAGAAGACGGCACATTTATTTACCGCCAAATGGTGGAAGAAGAATTTAACCGCATTTACGACAAACAAAGCTCTTACCACCCGCAGCTGCGCGGTACTTACGCCGTGTGGGGGGGAAATATGTTCCCCGATTTCCCCGGCCAAAAAGAAATTCCGCTTAAAGACGCCTTCCACTCCGCCCTGTTTTACCAACGCCCCATTAAATGGGAGCTGGAAAATGTAGGCGCCTGTCCGCTCTTCCCGCAGGAAAAGCGCGCTGCCTGCGCCCAGGTAGCCTATCAGCATTACCGGTTGGCCAAAGATATTGCCAACTTGCGGCTTGCCAAAAAAGGCGAAAAGGAATCCTATCCGCTTACCTTGGCCCAGCAAACGCAGCTTTTTAACTATGTAGACAGTTCCACCGGCGATTATACGGCGGACAGTGCGATGATCCCGTTTGCCAAAATTTATCAAGCCTTGTCGCTGCCCTCTGATGTTTCGTTTACCATTGACCGCAAAAACGGCACCAAACAAGGGTTAAAAGGCAACACCACACTGTTTGCTTTTGAACAGGCCGGCGTGCTGAACGAGTGGGCAAACTTGACGGATAAAGTGCAGGAGTTGGTGATCGAATTTTTGGCCAACATTACCACGTTTTCGGATATTGAGGACAATACGGACGAATATATCGGCCAAAGTTTTGTGGAGTTAACCCGCAATATCTCGGCCGACGCATCCGAGCGACAGCGCGGGATAGACTTTATTTGCGCATTGAAAAAGAAGCAAGTCTTTTTGTCCTTCACGTTGGAAAAGGGCCGGGCTTCTTACAGCGTAAAAGCTTTGCGTTTGCTGACTGACGGCATCTTGCAAGGGCAGGACGAAACCGATTTGCTGGCCCGTATCCAGCCGCCGCAAGCGGCTTTGCGGGGCAAGTTGCGATCGGTAGAGGCTATTAAAAAGCAGGAATCTATCAATGACCCGGTAATGAGCCGTGCCCTAGCCGAATTTTACCGCGTGCTGAATTACATCGTCCACAAGTACGCTCAACCGGACGAAATCGTGGTAGAACTTTCGCGGGAAATCAAAAATTCCCTGCGCCGCCGCCAGTGGCTGGAAGGCCAAAACAGGCTGCAGGCCGACGAACGCAAAAAAGCCATCGCCGCGCTGCAGCAAGGCCACGTGTTGGTCAGCCCGCGCAATATAGAAAAATACCTGCTCTGGGAGGAGCAAAACCACCTGTGCCCATACAGCGGCCAGCCAATTTCGTTCGCGCAGGCGTTTGACGAACGGCAAACGCAAGTGGACCACATCATTCCGCAGCGGGGGGAAATCCCGGGGCCAAACGTATTTGAAAATAAAGTCTTGGCACTCACGCAGGAGAACAAAGATAAATCCAACCGCTTGCCCTACGAATGGAGATTTCGGCAGGATGTAGAAGACTATTTGGCGTTCCAAAAAGACAAAAAGGCCAAACGCAAAAAAGGCGAAGACGCCGGCGGCTCCTTTGGCAACCACAGCCCGCTGATTAATTTCGTTTCGCATTTATGGATGCTGTACAATAAAGAAAAAGGCGGCTACTATTCTGCGCGGGAACACAAACGCAAGCCCACGCAAAAGGGCGCGCGGATTTTGCGCAAAATTAATAACTTGCTGGCTACGCCCGCCCAAGTAAAGCAGGATTTTTCCAACCGCCAAAACCAGGAAACTGCCTGGATTGGCAAAATCGTGTTGGATTGGTGCAAGGACATCTGCCCGAAAGTCACCCCTTCCTACGGCGGCTTGACGGCGTATATGCGCTCCCAGTTGCACTTTGACCGCATTTTGCCGCTGGTGCGGATAGCGGAACATAAGCCGCTGTATGATAAAGACGACAACGAAATAGACCCCGCCAAATGGCAGGAGCTTTATGCCGCCCATGCCGTTCCGTACGACCAGGCCCCGGCCTTGCAGGAAGATTTTGGAAAATTTTGCGCTTCTCTGCCCACGCCGCCGCTGACGCCCAAGGACAAACAAAAATGCTTTGCAGCCTTTTGCCGCGAGCAACGCACCCAGCTGCAATTTAACAAACGTTGCGACCACCGCCACCACGCGGTGGATGCGGCTGTGATTGGGTTGTGCAACTTGTCCCTGGTGCAGCGGGCTGCCCGGCACAATGCTAAATACGGTACTCTGCATACCATAGAGTGGATAAATGCCGACGGCACACACGATAAAACCAAAGACATCCTCGGCTTTATGCCGGAAAACATCCCCCAGTATGCGGCCATTTGGGAGGAAGTAAAAAAACGACTGACGGATTATGTGGTGTGGCACAAGCCGGATCGTTTGCCCGCCGGTAAATTCTTTGACGAAACTGCCTACAATGTGCAGCAAAAAGACGGCACGGAACGTTTTGTAAAGCGTGCGCCTTTAAGCAGTTTTCTCAAAGGCGATGCGCAAAAGACCAAGGCCAATTTGGATAAACTGTTATTTTCCGATACGATTAAACAAGTGATATTGGAACAATTCCAGCAGCGCTTGGACCAGGGAATGACGGCGGAAGAAGCCCTTTGCGGCCGCAAAAACGACCCGCAGGACGGCATTTATTACCGCGGCCATAAAGTAAAACAGGTGAAGTATATGTATTTGGTGGGCCGCGGAATTCGGGAATTTGACCCGAATGCCGACAAAAAAATCACTACGGCCGACCAGGGCGGAAAAACACACCAGAAAGCCTACCAAAACTATGGATATGCCTGTATGGATTTTGACGCCAAAACCGGCAAGCGCGTGGCGTTGATACCGATATGGAAGTATGCTTCCTGCAAAACCGTACCGGAAGGCGTGACGCGCGTGTTTATCGGGGATACGCTGTTTGATACCGTTACCAAACAGTTTTATCGGATAAAACAATTTAGCGCCAGAGATGGAATTTTGCTCCTCTCTACTACGGAAACCACAGGAAAAACCTTTGTGATTTCAAAATTAAAAAATTATAAGGTGGTATCTTCGCGCCAAGACATCTCAAAATTAAAACGCGAATGAGCATACAACATCTGATCAGTATAGAGCGGGAAGCCTCGCTTTCCGTGGATACGGGGCGGCTTAAAATTTCTTTTGCCAAAACGCAAGAAACGCATTTTATAGCCGCCTGCGATATTGCGGTGCTGGTGCTGGCTCATCCGTGTATTCGGGTGTCTTTGGCGGTGTTTCAGGAATTGGCGCGGCAAGGTGCCGTGGTGGTATGCGCGGGGGAAAAATACATGCCGTGCAGTATGGCCCTGCCGCTGGGGAGCAATTTGGAAGGGGCCAAGCGTTCCTTCCTGCAAGCCAAACACTTAAATGCGGCAGCCTCCCAGCAATGGTGGCAACAGTTGGTAGCGGCCAAAATCCGGGGCCAAGCCTTTGTGGCGGAACATTTTGATGTAGCCCTAGCGCAACGCCTGCGGCTGTTGGCCGCCCACGTGGAACCGGGCGATTCTTCCGCGCGGGAAGCACAAGCCGCTCAAGCCTATTGGCCCGCCTTCTTTGCGGCGATTTGCAACCCCATAGATTTTAGGGATAAACAAGGCGCCACAGACCCTGCCAATATCGCCCTGAATTACGGCTATGCGATTTTGCGGGCGATGATAGCCCGCAGTTTGGCTTGCGCCGGGCTGTGCCTGAATTTTGGTGTGGGGCACTACCGCAAAGATAATCCCTTCAATTTGGCGGATGATTTTATAGAACCTTTCCGTTTTTTGGCGGACGTGATTGTTTGGCGCTTGGCGCAGGATAGCCCGTTGGAAAGGTTTGATAAAGAAGTAAAAAAACAACTGTTGTCTTCCTTGCTGGCCAGCGAAGTGCCCCTCGCCGGAAAAAATTACCGTTTATTCCACGGCGTAGACTTTGCGGTAAACAGCTTTTGCTTAAGCCTAGAAGACCCCCGCCGCAAATTAATTCTGCCCAATCAACCCGCCCGCCCGGGCAAAATGCCTTCCGCTGTGCTGTGGCAGGCCGACTCGTTTTCCGATGAAACCCAATAGCTGGCGCATTATGTGGGTGGTTGCGGTGTTTGATTTGCCAACGCATACCAAAATCCAGCGCAAACGGTACGCCGGATTTCGCAAGTTGTTGCTGCGCAACGGCTTTAGTATGTTGCAGTTTTCGGTATATGTGCGCCACCTGCCCACTATGCACCAAGCGCAGGCGCTGGTAAAACAAATGGGCGAGCAAACCCCGCCCCAGGGCAAGTGTGCTTTTTTGTTTATTACGGACAAACAATATAGCTTAATCAAAAATTTCTACGGGCCTGCCTTGCAGCAAACAAAAATCCCCAAACCGTATGATCAACTCATACTGTTTGAGGATTTATAAAGTTGTAAGTGGGGGTAAACCCCTTTGCGGGCTTTAATGCCCTTGTTACCTAAGCTGAGGCACAAAAAGAATAAGGTTTCTGTAATTATTCTACCAAAAATGTTTATTTTTTAGCAATTTTTTGTAATGCCTATAAATTCTACCTTATTCTTCGGTGCCTAATAGGAACTCACTCGCGGTATTAAAAGGCCGCAGGTTTATAAATTCTACCTTATTCTTCGGTGCCTAATAGGAACTGGCGGTCAGAAGTTATTAACTTTGTTAACATAAATTCTACCTTATTCTTCGGTGCCTAATAGGAACCCCGCTGACGCGGCAAAAAGATAAATTTTTAAATTCTACCTTATTCTTCGGTGCCTAATAGGAACTGTTGCTCATTGTATAACTCCTGTGCTGTTATAAATTCTACCTTATTCTTCGGTGCCTAATAGGAACTCGGCAAACAACGCACCAAATCGCCGATAATAAATTCTACCTTATTCTTCGGTGCCTAATAGGAACATTTCGTGCAAGGCTTCATGTTGTAAAAGAATAAATTCTACCTTATTCTTCGGTGCCTAATAGGAACAACAAAATTTTTGACCCACTCAATAAGCCCATAAATTCTACCTTATTCTTCGGTGCCTAATAGGAACTTGCTCGGTGTTCCTGCCATTTTTTCGCTCTAAATTCTACCTTATTCTTCGGTGCCTAATAGGAACTGTACCCCGACTTTTACAACTGGGTAAAAATAAATTCTACCTTATTCTTCGGTGCCTAATAGGAACTTCGGCTCTGCACTTCTCGCAAAAGCGCGCTAAATTCTACCTTATTCTTCGGTGCCTAATAGGAACACTCGGATACAGGAGCATTTTACTCGGATATAAATTCTACCTTATTCTTCGGTGCCTAATAGGAACTTGACAGACAGCTTTAGCCATTCTTCTTCCTAAATTCTACCTTATTCTTCGGTGCCTAATAGGAACCCGCAAAGACTGGGATAAGCCGTTTAAACATAAATTCTACCTTATTCTTCGGTGCCTAATAGGAACCCGCCTCGTCCCAGTTCTGGCAGGACTGCTTAAATTCTACCTTATTCTTCGGTGCCTAATAGGAACTCTGCAATGGCCCCGCCAATGCGCCGCATATAAATTCTACCTTATTCTTCGGTGCCTAATAGGAACTAACATAAGAAAATATATTCAAAAGTCTGTTAAATTCTACCTTATTCTTCGGTGCCTAATAGGAACGGGTCAAACCCTATAAAATATCTAATAAAATAAATTCTACCTTATTCTTCGGTGCCTAATAGGAACTTAGACAACACAAACATATATTCAAAACTCTAAATTCTACCTTATTCTTCGGTGCCTAATAGGAACCCCGTCCGTGCCTTTCACAATGGCCGCCAATAAATTTTACCTTAATATATTTACTCCACGATGTCATTGCTTGTTGGAAAAGCACCGGTCATAAAGTGGGTTGTGCCAAACATCCACAAAATTCCCTCTATAAAATCACCTTCTTTGGGAGTATATTTATGGACGTCACTTTTCTTAACATACAAATGGACTGTTAATGAGTTTTT